>NZ_FUXC01000031.1 GCF_900167025.1 Treponema berlinense
ACAACTTGCAGTTGAAGCTTTATCAAAAGCATCGTAAAATTATGGAATCAGGAGTTCCTTGCTATTGACAAATATCATAGGAGCAATTGTTATGCTCACAGCCCACTGGACTGGTAGTTTTATAGAAAAATAAAATTTGAGTTTAACATTTTTATCCGTATCCGAAAAAGGAAGGAAAAATGAAAACTCAAATTGAATTACCGACAATTCCAAAAGAAAATGCATTTAATGCAATAAGGCTTTTATTTTGTTTTATCGTTCTATTAATGCATGTGTTAGGAAATGTAGGAATAAGTAACAAATATTTTCTCGATGGTCACATGGCTGTTTGTGGCTTTTTTATAATCAGTGGTTTTTGGGTAACAAAAAGTTACTTTAACTCTGAAAATATAAAATCTTTTTTTGTTAAAAGAATAAAAAAGATCCTTCCTATGTATTATTTCTCTGTTATTGGATTTTCAATCATCTGTTGTTATTTTTCAAATTTACAGATTGGGGAATATTTTGGTTCAGAATATTTTAAATATTTATTTTGGAATAGTATATTCTTAAACTTCATGCATCCGGATTTACCAGGATGTTTTAATGGAGCTGCAATAAATGGAGCTCTTTGGACAATAAAAGTAGAAGTTGGTTTTTACATAATCCTGACTGTTATTATTTATATTTGGGAAAAATTTAAATCAAACAAAGGAAAAAATATTTTCTTCCTAATACTTTATGCTTTATCTGTATTATATAATATCATTCTTAAAAAATATGCTGTACAATGGCATTTACCACAGCAACTTGCGCATCAATTACCAGGTTTCATTTCATTTTTCGTATCAGGAATGTTTATATTTTTGAATTGGAATTGGTTTTTAAAAGTTAAAAAATTTTTAATTTTACCAGCTTTCTTCGCATTCATATTCCGATATTTTACAAATACAGAAATTTTATTTCCTGCAGCTTTAGCTATAATAATTGTTTGGGCAGCATTATTTTTCAAACCTCTAAAAATAATTGGAGATAATATTGATTTTTCATGGGGACTATATCTGTTCCACTTTCCATTAATGCAAATCATTTATTATTCAACAAATGGAAATATTAAAACTCCCTTATATGTTGCAGCAGTAACAGGTATAGCATTTATGTTAACTTTTGTACTTGAAAAATATGTTCAAAAGAAAATAAAATAAAGCATAACAAAGGTTCGTAGCCGACAGGCAGTCAAGCTGCCTGCGGTACAACTCATTGTTATACGGACGGCTCACTGAGCCGCTGGGTTTTAAGTATTTTAAATTTCTGGTTAATATAAAATCCCTTGTACGCCCTTTATGGGCTAAAAGAAAAAATCTCTTTTGAACAGAAAGAAAAGAAAAAAAGGTATATTTTCGGAGCAAGTCAAGCTTGCTCCGAAAATCAATTGAACAGATCAATTTTCCACAAATTAAAAAATCCCCTGTCGGAGCTGGCTTTGCAGTCGAAGGGGATTTGCTTCATGTTTAGGCTTGCATCTTGAAATAGTCAAGAAAAGTGCAGTCCCAAATACCCCTTAAATTAAGCTGCTATTAACATAGCTGTTTTTGACAGCCTGTATTTAGTTGGAGGAA
>NZ_FUXC01000030.1 GCF_900167025.1 Treponema berlinense
TTTTGGTGCTCTACTAAATATTAGTGGTGCTCCACGCGTGAATTGCTGTTGCTCAAATTTGAATTTGATGGTGCTTTTCACGCGGAATAATCAACCAGAGCTATGCGCACAAGCTTTTGACCGGGCGAAAAGCCGGATATTTGGACGACGCGCATTTTGCGGAGGATTCTGGCTACACGAATCCTGACGAGAGCGGGCACGATTTTTTCAATGTGGGACACACTTCAACTTCTATTGCGCTGGCGGCAGGTCTTGCGAAAGGGCGCGATGTCCTTGGCGGAAAGGAAAATATTATCGCAGTGATTGGTGACGGCTCGCTTTCTGGCGGAGAGGCTTTGGAGGCGTTGAGCGTTGCAGGTTCTGAGCTGAATTCAAATTTCATCATTATTGTGAACGACAACGAGATTGCGATTGCGGAAAATCACGGCGGAATCTACAAGAATCTGAAAGAATTGCGTGAGACAAACGGAAAATCTTCCAGCAATATGTTCCGCGCGTTCGGGCTTGAGTATATTTATGAGGAAAACGGAAACGACATCGGCTCGATGATTTCGCTTTTTGAAAAGGTGAAGGACATTGACCACCCGGTTGTGCTTCACATTCACACTTTGAAGGGAAAAGGCTATGCCCCTGCTGAGAAAAACAAGGAGGCCTGGCACTGGACTCTTCCGTTTGACCGCGCTACCGGAAAGCCGGCTGTGAATTTTGGAAACGGCGAAAGCTACGGCGTGATTACTCCGAACTGGATTATGGAGCGTGCCGCAAAGGACAGGAAATTTGTTGTCGTGACTCCTGCAATGCCGGCCTCGGTCGGACTTGTGCCTGAGCTTCGTGTAAAGCTCGGCCCGCAGTATCTTGACGTTGGAATCGCGGAGGAGGCGGCAGTTGCGGTCTGCGCAGGAATCGCGAAAAACGGCGGAAATCCGCTTCTGGTTACAAATATGACTTTCCTGCAGCGCGCTTACGACCAGATTTCGCAGGATGTCTGCATAAACAATCTGCCGGTTACAATGCTGATGAACTACACTTCGTTTGACGGACTTACCGACGTTACGCATTTGGGAATTTTCGGGCTTGCGGCGTTCACAAATATTCCGAATCTTGTGGTTCTTGCTCCGACCTGCGCGGAAGAATATCTGAATATGCTGAACTGGTCGATTGAACAGAAATCCCACCCGGTTCTGATTCTGATTCCAGGGAATGAAGTTTTCCACCGCTCGTCTTGCGCAGAAGAAAAAACTTTTGACGCGCTTGACACTTACAAAGTTGAAAAGAAAGGCGAGAAAGTCGCGGTTGTCGCGCTCGGCGACTTTTACCAGAAAGGCGAGGCTCTTGCGGCGGCTATAAAAAGCGCTCTTGGCTTTGAGCCGACTTTGATAAATCCGCGTTTTGCAAGCGGCGTTGACAAAAAACTTCTGGAAGACCTTAAAAAAGACCATGGGCTTGTGATTACGCTTGAGGACGGAATCACAAGCGGCGGATTCGGCGAAAAAATCGCCTCGTTCTACGGAATTTCAAATATGAAAGTGAAGAATTACGGCCTGGAAAAGAAATTCTATGACCGCTACAATCCTGCCGGGCTTTTAAAGGAGCTTGGAATGACAACCGAGCAGATTCTGGCGGACGTGAAAGAGATTCTTGGGAAATAAAAAACTGGGAAACAGAAATTTGGAGGCGCGGCTTATGAAAAAACTTTTGCTTTCATTTTTTATCATTGCGGCTTTGGCGGCGAGTTCCTGTGCTTTTGCGGAAAATGCCGTAAATGGAGAAAATATGAAAATCAGTGTTTCGGACGGAAAAAATAAAATCGTTTATGAACTGAACGCAAGCGGGCAGAGCAAATCGCTTTACAGTCAGCTTCCGATAAAAGTTCAGATTGAAAACTACAGCACAAACGAAAAAATCTTTTATCCGAAAGAAAAAATTCCGCTGAAAAACGGAATTGAAGGCTCAGGCGATTCTGGAACGCTGGCATATTTTTCGCCGTGGGGAAATATCGTTCTTTTTTACGGAAAATTCAGCGAATATCCAGGGCTTTTTATTCTTGGAAAAGCAGTCAGCGGTGCGGAGAATATAAAAAATCTTTCAGGCATTGTTAGCGTGGAATCGGAAAAATAAATGCGGAAAATCATCCGGCAAACAGCTGGGAAAGAGATACAGCCAACAGGAGCGGAATCTAACACATTGAGGGGGGGGGGAAAACGCCCGAAAAATTTGGAGGAAACATGAAAAAACTTTTAATTTCACTTTTGGCAGGAGGAATTCTTATGTTTGGAGCAAATGCGCAGAGTTCACAGGGGACACAAAACGCAAAAAAGACGGTTGTATGCTATTTCAGCGCGACAGGGACTAAAATGAGTGCGTAAAACGATACAGAAAAAGGAGCAGATTTAAGGTGCAAACAGCCGATAAATTAAACAGGGCGGTTAGCACATGGCAAAGA
>NZ_FUXC01000029.1 GCF_900167025.1 Treponema berlinense
TGATTATTCCGCGTGAAAAGCACCATCAAATTCAAATTTGAGCAACAGCAATTCACGCGTGGAGCACCACTAATATTTAGTAGAGCACCAAAAAATTATTTATGCATTTTTGCACAGAATTCACGCATATTCATTGAACCGGTTTCAACAAAGATTGCATTGTGAACTATACGGTCAAGAATAGCATCTGCATGGACTCCACCACCAAGACGGTCAAACCAGTCATCTTTCTTGTACTGGGTACAGAAAATTGTGGAAGCTTCGTCATGACGGCGTTCAATCAGTTCAAAAATAAAATGCTGTTCTTCATCAGAAATATCATCCATCAGCCATTCATCAATAATCAGAAGACCATACGAACCATATTTTTTCAGAAGCCGTTTTGCGTTTCCCCTCTGGATTTTTTCTTCGTCATGCTCGACAAGAAGATCCGGCAGACGAATGTACTTCGTAGAGTATCTCTGCTTACAGGCCTGTCTTCCCAGTGCACAAGCAAGATAAGTTTTCCCGGAACCTGTGAACCCCTGGAAGACAATGTTGGTGTTGCTGGAAATAAACTGGCATGTTGAAAGTTCCGTAATCAGGTTTCGGTCAATTCCACGTCCTTCATAGACAAGACTGGTTACTTCTGCCTTAGGAATCCTGAACTTTGCCTTTGCCATGAGGATCTTTACGCTGTTGTTGTACTTTTCCTGATAAAGGTAATCAGCCATCATCTGAAACTTCTGTTCAAACGGAAGTTCCGTCCAGTCTGCATTCTTTGAATAAATTTCGTATGCATTTATCAGTTCACCGAGCTTGAGTTCTCTGAGTTTCTTTTTTGTTTCGTCGTTAATCATTTTCATTTCCTCCGTAATAAGCTGAGCCTCTTATGTATCCTTGAGTGTTGTTTTGCTTAGGTTTATTCTGAAGTTGTTCAGCAAGAATATCCTGGTTTGCTGCAAGAATTGCATTCAGGTGGTGATATCTTGGGCTTCGAATCTGCATAAGCGCCAACTTACAGGCAGATTCCAGCCGGCTTTCAGAATATTTCTTACTTAGCCTGAGCAGGGACAGGGACGGGTTATATCCCTGTTCCTTTATTTTCACTCCTGCAAAAATCCTGTCGATGCATTCGCCGCAGTTAGGACCAATCTTGTAGGCCCAGTTCCTGATTCTTGCATCATCCCATTCAGGCTGCTGGAACTGATCGGGCATGTCCTGTGGATGGGTTGAGTAGCGGTATTCGATTCCTTCTGCGAATTTCTGGTGAGTCGCAACACGGTTTCCCTTCACGAAAATTTCCACAGTTTTATCAGTAACCTTGAGATCTGCTTCTGAACCGACATACTGGTATGGACAGGAATAGTTGTTCTTTTCGTAGACTACATGACAGTTGAGGTTCACTTTCCGCCTGTAAACCCATGTTGCAATCTCGTAAGGCACGTCAGGCAAAGGATTCAGAAACTTCTTTTCTTCCTGAAACACTTCCCAGCGGCTTGCGTCACGTTTCTGAAAAGGCCGTTTGTTGAATTCTTCAAGTTTTGACAGAATTGCAATCTGCAACTGCTCAAGAGAATAGAAAGTATGGTCCCGTAATGCTGCAATTATTGCGGTGGCAACCTTTCCGACAGTTCCCTCAACAGAAGCTTTCTGCTTAGGTTTGCGTACTCCTGTTGGCATGATTGCAGTCATGTAATGGTTTCCGAGAGCTTCGTAGGCTTCATTCAGGACAATTTCACCTTCTTTGGGATGCTTAACAACTCCTGTCTTTAAGTTGTCGCAGACTGTTTTGATGGGAACTCCCTTGAAATATTCATACATGTGAATGTGGCAGCGGAGCCATGAGTCCTGCTTCATGTCCCTGCAGGCTTCAACATACGAATATTGGCTGTATGGAAGTGTGGCTACAAACAGGTATGCCTTTACGGGCTCAAGGTTTTCTGGATTCAGATATTCCATTGTCGGCCCAGACCAGTCCACCTGAACTGCTATTCCAGGCTTGTGCTCAAGATGATTTGTAAGGCTGTTACTGATTACAAACTTGTTGTAACCGCGGCAGTATTTTGTGTAGCCCATTGGAATCTTTGTCAGTGAAGCACATTTGTCCTGATATTCCTGCCAGAGAAGTTTAAGAGTTACACCGGTTTTCTTCAGTTCTCCGTGAACGTACTCGTAGTCTGGCTGTTCGTACATATCTTCAAGCTGATTTCTGTCAGGGAAAAACATTCGGTAAACATCATCTTCGGACATGTTCTTGATGTCTTTTGTCGTGATATTGTTTTTCTCAGCGATTTGTTTTACTTCGCTGACAGTGTGGGGGCTGACATGTCGACTGGAACAGATTTGCCTTCGTGACATGCCACTTTCAATTAGCTCAAGAATGAGCTTCGGATTGATTTTGGCCATAAGCAGGCCTCCTTAAAATAAGATTTGAACTTTTATCAAGTTCATAAAAATCTTACTTAAGGTGTTATATTTTAGAAATATTTAATTGGTGCTCTTATTGATATTGGTGGTGCTCAGATGAATATTGATGGTTCATTTTCTGTGAAATAATCA
>NZ_FUXC01000026.1 GCF_900167025.1 Treponema berlinense
ATTTCCCTGTCGCCAGGGAAACCTGCAAGATATTATGAATCGAAACGATAATATGGTCAAGCCTCACGACCTATTAGTAATGCTCGGCTCAATGTCTCGCGGCACTTACACCTGCATCCTATCGACCTGATAGTGTCTCAGGGGTCTTCAGGGGAGTCAAGCTCCCGGGGATGTCTAATCTTGAGGCGGGCTTCCCGCTTAGATGCTTTCAGCGGTTATCCCTTCCCGACTTAGATACTCTGCACTTGCCCTTGGCAGAACAACAGATAAACCAGAGGTCGGTCCACTTCGGTCCTCTCGTACTAAAAGCAGACCCTCTCAAACATCCATCGCCCATAACAGATAGGGACCGAACTGTCTCGCGACGTTCTGAACCCAGCTCACGTACCGCTTTAATTGGCGAACAGCCAAACCCTTGGGACCTGCTCCAGCCCCAGGATGCGATGAGCCGACATCGAGGTGCCAAACTTTCCCGTCGATGTGAACTCTTGGGGAAAATCAGCCTGTTATCCCCGGAGTACCTTTTGTCCGTTAAGTGATGGCCTTTCCACTCAGCACCATCAGATCATTAAGACCTGCTTTCGCACCTGCCCGAAATGTCTTTCTCGCAGTCAAGCCTCCTTGTGCCTTTACACTCGCGCCCTGATTCCCAACCAGGGTGAGGAGACCTTCGCGCACCTCCGTTACAGTTTAGGAGGCGACCGCCCCAGTCAAACCGCGCGCCTAACATTGTCCCCGCCCCAGCTTCATGGAGCGGGTTAGAAATCTCATTCATCAGGACTGGTATTTCACCATCGGCTCCGCGCAGCCTGACGACCACGCTTCCCAGCCTCCCAGCTATCCTACACATGATAAATAAGATCCCAATGTTAAGTTACGGTGAAGGTTCACGGGGTCTTTCCGTCTAATTATGGGTAGTCGGCTTCTTTACCGACATATAAATTTCACCGAGTCTCGCGTTGAGACAGTGCTCAGAATCGTTACTCCATTCGTGCGGGGCGGAACTTACCCGCCAAGGAATTTCGCTACCTTAGGACCGTTATAGTTACGGCCGCCGTTTACCGGGGCTTCGATTCACAGCTTCGAGTTGCCTCTAACCGCTCCTCTTAACCTTCCGGCACCGGGCAGGAGTCACCACCTATACGTCCCATTGCTGGTTCGCAGATGGCTGTGTTTTTGATAAACAGTCGCCTGAGCCTGCTTTCTGCCGCTCTTAATCTTATACAATCAGAGCCACACTTCTTCCGAAGTTACGTGTGCATTTTGCCGAGTTCCTTAACGCGAGGTCGCTCGTGCGCCTTAGATTTCTCATCCCACATACGTGTGTCCGTTTACGGTACGGTCCTCCACAGCCTAGCCTTAGACAGTATTTCCCGGCACCCTGACTACATCCGCTTCGCTTCGACTTTCTCTCCGCTCGCTGTAACGCCTCACCTCGGACCGCGGATTTGCCTGCG
Organism: Treponema berlinense; assembly: GCF_900167025.1. GTDB lineage: Bacteria > Spirochaetota > Spirochaetia > Treponematales > Treponemataceae > Treponema_D > Treponema_D berlinense. The sequence goes on from NZ_FUXC01000026.1 coordinate 1,458, forward strand.
GCCCTCATCGGCTCGGCGCTTTGACCGGAACAACCGTTCTCCGGCCGGATTTCACCTCATGCGTCCTGTCCTCGAAACTGTGGAAGGTATCGGATTATAAACCGATTTCCCATCGGCTACGTCTTTCGACCTGGCCTTAGGGGCCGACTTACCCAGGGCAGATTGCCTTTACCCTGGAACCCTTATGTTTTCGGCGGACGGGAATCCCACCCGTCTTTTCGTTACTTATACCTGCATTCTCTCTTCCATCTCCTCCAGAACCCCTCGCGGGTATTCCTTCTTCAGTTAATGGAATGCTCCCCTACCAATCATATCCCTAAGATATGAGTCCATGGCTTCGGTATTATGCTTAGCCCCGTTACATTGTCTGCGCATGAATGCTCGACCAGTGAGCTGTTACGCACTCTTTTAAGGAATGGCTGCTTCTAAGCCAACCTCCTGGCTGTCTGTGCATCCACACTTCATTTAACACTTAGCATAATTTCGGGACCTTAGCCGATGGTCCGGGCTGTTTCCCTCTTGACTACGAACCTTAGCGCCCGCAGTCTCACTCCCATACGCTGGTTACCGGCATTCAGAGTTTGATCGGGTCAGGTAGGATTTGACTCCCCCATTCCCGTCCAGTGCTTTACCTCCGGTAGCTTTGCATGAGGCTGTCCCTAAAGGCATTTCGGGGAGAGCCAGCTATTTCCAGGTTTGTTTAGCCTTTCACTCCTTATCACAGGTCATCACTACCTTTTTTAACAGATTACTGTTCGGCCCTCCAACAGGTTTCACCCTGCCTTCAGCCTGCCCATGATAAGATCACCTTGGCTTCGGGTCTACGGCATGCAACTTGTTCCGCCCTCTTCAGACTCGCTTTCGCTCCGGCTCCGGCTCTTCCAAGCCTTAACCTCGCTGCATACCGTAACTCGCAGGTTCATTCTACAAAAGGCACGCCACCACCCTTGCGGGCCGTGACATCTTGCCGGTTCATGGTTTCAGGTTCTATTTCACTCCCCTCGCCGGGGTTCTTTTCACCTTTCCCTCACGGTACTCGTTCACTATCGGTAGCTGTCTAGTATTTAGCCTTGGATCGTGGTCGACCCGGATTCCGACAGGGTTTCTCGTGCCCCGCCGTACTCAGGCACTGCATCAGGAAGTCCCCTCCATTTCGCATACGCGGCTTTCACGCTCTCTGACGCTCCTTCCCAGAAGCTTCTGCTATGTCAGGGTTTTCTCTCAACTTCCCGGGTCATCCCCATGCAGCCCTACAACCCCGCTTGATGCGGTTTGGGCTCCTCCCCCTTCGCTCGCCGCTACTGGGGGAATCTCTATTGATTTCTGTTCCCGAGTTACTTAGATGGTTCACTTCACTCAGTATCGCCTCCGTATCCTATTTTATTCAGATATCCGGATGACGCGCTCACACGCGCCGGATTACTCCATTCGGTCATCCGCGGGTCAAAGGATATGTGCTCCTCTCCGCGGCTTTTCGCAGCTTATCACGACCTTCCTCGCCTTACAGCTCCATAGGCATCCGCCATGAACCTATATTTCGCTTGACCATATTATCTTTTCTATTCCC
>NZ_FUXC01000025.1 GCF_900167025.1 Treponema berlinense
GCCAGTACACAAGCAAGGCTTACAAGAAGGTTCTTGGACAGCTGCATATTGTCCAGAGCATGAGCGATGTCGGAAAGTGCTACGACAACTGCAGAATGGAAAGTTTTTTCGCTACCCTTAAAAAGGAAAAAATCTATCAGATGGACACGACAAAAATGACAGCCGAAGAAGTAAAAAAAGAAGTCTGGAGATACATTTTTGCTTACTACAACACTGTAAGAATCAGCACTGTAAACGGAGGTTTTCCTCCAACTAAATACAGGCTGTCAAAAACAGCTATGTTAATAGCAGCTTAATTTAAGGGGTATTTGGGACTGCACTTTTATTGACTATTTCAAAACAAGAGAAATTTTCCATAATTACAAACCTCCCAAAAAACAAACATTCTACTTGTAGAATAAGAGAAAGTCTAAAAAATCACAAGACAAGATTCCGACAAACCATAAACAACCACGGCAGACAAAAAAAATCCCCCGCAGAATTGAAAAACACCTCTCAAAACCGCGGGGGAAAATAATTTATTAAAAAGTTACATTAAAAATTATTTTATAGCACCAATGAACGGCAGGTATTCTTTCTTTCCAGTAGCACTATTAAGAGTAATCTCCATAGCCTCAGCAGATTTTACAAAATAATAATCTCCGTAAAGATCGGTTCTGCTACTACCAGGATTGTAGCAATCCTCACCTGTATAACTATGAGTGCCAATATATTCCTGTTTAAAGTCAGAGTTAGCGCAAGAAATCACGTAAGGACTATCTGCTGTTCCATAGTTACAAGTTCCTGCCGCAAACTTTCTGAAAGAGAATGTCTCTCCTGAGGTGATTGCCCGATGTACCGGACTTTCCCTAACCGAGGTAGAGGAGATAAAAAACAGTCTGGTCTGCCCAAAATAAGGCTGGGCGACAGAAGTCTTAAACACTTTTTCGTAGCAGAAAACTATGATAGAAAGCTCCAAAGAACTAAAACCGTTCTTAAAAATGCTTATAACCGGCAGGACAGAAGACAGCTACACCCGGGAACTGGCAAACACCAGCCCTTCCAATCCCTGCCACATAAAACTCGAAATTAAGGCAAAATGACAAAAAAAAGCCCCCGGCGGGATTGCCGGGGGGGGTAAAGTTAATGATTAGTAATTAAGAGTTATATCACCCCAGTAACCATTGCTACCCATTGTAATTTTGGCAAATTTTCCTTCCTGACCTTCGACAGTAACAGCGTCTGTAACAAAAACAAAATTGTATGTATAAGTTTTGTCGCCGTTGTCAGTCAGTGCTGTTGATTCACCGCCAGTAAGTGTGTAACCAGCTTGATAGCCTTCAACAATAATTTTGGCATCGGCAATAACCGGCACATACACAATTGTTCCAGTGTTACACTGAATCCAAGTACTTCCATTATCAGCGAACTTGCCGCTTGTAGCATCGATGTAAAGTGTCTTCCAGGTTCCAGCTTTTCCATTAAGAGTATCATCAGCCGTAAAATCTGCATCGTCCCAAACTTTGTTATAAAGACGTTTTATATCGCCCCAATAACCATTGGAACCCATTGTAATTTTAGCAAACTTTCCTTCCTGACCTTCGACAGTAACAGCGTCTGTAGCAAAAACAAAATTGTATGTATAAGTTTTGTCGCCGTTGTCAGTCAGTGCTGTTGATTCACCGCCAGTAAGTGTGTAACCAGCTTGATAGCCTTCAACAATAATTTTGGCATCGGCAATAACTGGCACATACACAATTGTTCCAGTGTTACACTGAATCCAAGTACTTCCATTATCAGCGAACTTGCCGCTTGTAGCATCGATGTAAAGTGTCTTCCAGGTTCCAGCTTTTCCATTAAGAGTATCATCAGCCGTAAAATCTGCATCGTCCCAAATATAACTGTCTCCAGCCTGAAGACCACCTGCAACAACATCAATGTTGATAGTACCTGTAATTCCGCTTCCATCGGTTGCGGTAGCGGTAATAGTTACAGAGCCAGCAGCAACACCCGTTACAACGCCTTTCCCATTTATTGTTGCAATAGTTTCATCACCAGAAGACCATTTTACAGTTTTGCTTGTTGCATTTTCTGGGGTAATTGTCGCAGTAAGTTGTAATGTGTCATTTGTATTAACGCTTGTAGCACCGTCAGCCGCTGTTACAACAATACCTGTTACGCTATTCCAAGAATCCAGTTTTGTAACTTTTACTCCGTGAACCCATCCTGCACCTGAGAATGTAATTACGATGTCTGCTTCTTTCGCTGTTGTGTAGTAGAAAGTTGCACCAATACCTCCGTCAGTTGAAGGTTTACAACTTGCAACATCTGCAAGTACTGTTTCTCCAGCAGTAGCCTTAAACGGAGCACCATCACCATAAGCACAGCCAAGAATATCAATCTGTGCCATGCCATCTACCTTAATTTTTATTGTAGAATCTGCTGCTACAGCATACCCATGCCCTTTTCCATCAGCGGTGATACCTGTTCCTGTTACAAAACCGTCTGTTGAAGCATAGTTATTGCTTGCGTCTACAGAATCTGCTGAACCGAAGTTATAGTCTCCTTCGGCACCAGTCTGTTCTACAATATCCCAGTTTGCTGTGAATTCTCCTGTTTTTGTTACATCGATTGAAGTAAGGTAAACATCAGCAGAATCTTTTACTACATCAACTCTAAGATATTTTCCGTTGTTTTCAATTTCTTTGCCAACAATTGCCTGTGCTGCGCCCAGCCCTGCAATTTCTGAACCAAGGACAATACCAGTTTTGCTTCCGTCGTAATTGTATGTGAATACTATATTATCGGTAGAAGTAAACAGATTTTCGCCAACATGATATGAACAACCTGTTGATTCCTGACTAAGATTGATAGCTACAGTGGAAGCACCTTCTACAGGAATGTAAAGAATTACGTTTCTTGTCTGCATCCTGTCGGCAGTTTTCAAACTCATCTTTCCGTTTGCAGTAATCAATTGGCTATTGGCTGCCAGTGAATCGATTACAAGACCGTCAAAAATACCGTATTTTCCACTCTGAATGTCGGTTTTTACGCGGTAACTTCCAGCCTGTGAAGACCAGGTAACTTTTCCTGCGGCAGTTGAAGCGGTTGCAGTGGCTTTTACTGTATTACTGTCTTCAGCAGTTGAAGCGGCAGTAATAGTTGCACCAGAAACATCGTCACCGAACCATACAAAAATTTCAGCAGAACCGCCTACACCCGTTACATCTACGCTTTCGTTAAGAGCCATAGCTGTAGGATCATAGAACTTAACTTTTGGATTATCGCTTGTAAGTGTACAATTCTGGTAAGTTGCCTCGGCTGGAGTAAAGCTGATTTTTGCAGTTGCTATACCGTATCTTGGAATGCTTTCGCCTTCAATTTTAAGAGCCATTTCTGTTACAGGAATTGCCACAGGAATAACAGAAACAGTCATAGTGTCAGTTTTTCCGTTAGAAGCAGTTACTGTAATTACGGAAGTTCCAGTTTTGTTTTCAATGGCAGTAACAAGACCAGTTTCACTTACAGTTGCAATATCTGGATTAGAAGAAACGTAGGTGTAGGTAAGGTCTGCTACATCGCTTGAAGGCTCCAGTTGTACTGTTGCCCCGCCAATCATATTTTTAACATAAACAGGATCGACATAAATATTTTCGCTAGATTTGTCTTCTGTAGCTCCGAATTCCTCTTCGTAGGCAGAGATATCCCAAATTTTTGCTGCAGCAACAGTTTTGTATTTTTCGTCTTCTTCAGAATATCCGCGGTTTAAGATTACATAGCGTCCGTTATATTCACGTTTTGCAACACGTTCTGACAGTTCTCCACAGTTAGCCAGGCGTCCAGAACCGTCAACTAAAACACCGTTCAAAGTGTTGTTGTAGTCCTTGTAGCCAATTGCAAGGTCGCCGGCAGCATCTTTTACAAATTTTCCAGGAGCAGACTGATAAAGTTCAGATTTAAGAGTACCAGAACCAGTAATAGTGCTGTTTAGAATTGCAGCAGTAGTATCGGAACCAGAGTTGCGTCCATACCAAAGATTAACACCAGCAGGGAGTTCGATTCTGTTGTTCAAAAGAACGATACCCTTGTTTGCATCATCTTCAGCCATAGCCCTGGAAGCAAAGATGTAGGATTTATCAGTTTCGTCTCCACGGCAGTAGATTGTACATTCTTCAAAGAGGGCAACATCCATATAACCCCAGATAAAGTCAACATCACCAGCAATGTAATCTTTATAGAACCACATGCGTCCGCCCTTCTGTCCAAGGTAAAGGGTATCCTGATGACTCAGGAAGGTTGAATTATATGCAACCAAATTACCAGTAGAACTGAAAACAAGAGCCTCAGCCTGAGTATCCTTGCCGTCATTTGCAGAACGACTGTAAGAGTTCTGGATTGTAACGTTCTTTAAAACAAGGTTACAAGTTCCGTCAAAACGGGTAGAACCACGGAAATAGCCGTTAGTAACACCATGAGCTTCCCCAAGAGATGCCATAGCATTAGAATTACCAGAGTTTGACTCAACAATTAAAACATCAGTACCATATTCTGCAGTACCAGTACCTTCAATTCTAATAGAGGCAGAGCCAGTGTAAAAAAGCAGTTCCTTGTAGGTACCAGGAGCAACTTTGATTGTGTAACTGCCAGTCAAATTGTCAGTCATCAGTTTTTCCAGTGCTTGCTGAACAGATTTTCCTTCGTAAAGGTTAGCAGCAGGATTAGCATCATCCGAAAGAGTTACACTACCAGCAGCTTCAGGAGCAGTGACACTGATTATCGGAGCCGAAGGAACATCAGGTGTTGAAGGTGTTTCCTGTCGCTTCTCATCATCGTCATCATCATCATCGTCTGACTTACAAGCCGTAAAGGCAGACCCAAGCATTGCAATTGCACAGCACACCGCAAATGCTTTCCATAATTTTTTCATAGAAAATCCTCCATATTTTTCAAAAAAATCTACCGAGCAGCCGGCAGATTTCCGCTTATATTAAACTTTAAGCGGTGAATAAAATTTCATAAATATAAGTTCTGAGTAATTTTATTAAAAATTTTCAGCACTTTTGACCAATTCTGTCTAAAAAAAAACAATTTGTAATACCAATTGTATAAAATATCACCGCCATAACTATAAAATATGCTTATTTACACAAAAACCCTAAAAAAATGATTATATTTTAACATTTTTAATAGCAGAATTTTACATTTTTATTTTTTTTGGACAAAATATAACTTTTTATAACCTGCGTTTTGCTCACATAAAGCGCCCATTTTTTCGTCTTTTTTATTTTAAAGGAGCGCACCACAACCACAAACCGGCTTCTTCACGGTTCCGCTTAAGCTCCATTCAAAAGGCGAAAAACTTTTCCGCCCTTTGAACGCTCCGCGCCGTTCCGATCCGGGCTAAGTTTTTCCGTAAATGCGGCATTTTTTTGATTTTTTTTAGGTTTAATTTCAGTTTTGATATAATTTTTCGAGGCCTATAATCTAACTGTTTTGTCATTACCCGTCTTGACCGGACAATCTATAAAAAATTTACAACAGATTGCTAGACAAATTTTCTATTCAAACATTGCGGTGTCAAGCACAGCAATGGCACTTGGCCACCACCAAGCAGTTCCGCTTAGAACAGGAAAATGATTTTTGTTCTAAGCGGAAAGGGCTTCCTGCTGGAGCAGGAATGTAATTCCGGCTAGAGATGGAAAGGACTTCCTGCTAAAAGAGGAAGAAACACTGTTATAATCAAAAAAAACGACAACCGCTTGCAATTTGATATTCCAATTTTTTGTTTTTTTTCCTCAAAAATGTCAAAAGTTGACAACCGCTTACAATATATATAGTGAGCGAATCTGAAAAAATTTAAAACCTTTATCATCACAAAGCCTTCATTTTCCTCAAATCAAAAACTTTTTACAGGAGAACAAA
>NZ_FUXC01000023.1 GCF_900167025.1 Treponema berlinense
CCGATTGTTTTCAAAAGACTGTCTTTTTCCTCTTCCTGTTTTCTCGTTTCTTCTGATTTCTTATTCGGTCGTTCAAAAATGTCAGCTAGTCCTGCAATTGCCTGTGCTTTCCATTGGGAAATCTGATTCGGATGAATGCCATACTTTACTGCAATTTCCTGAATTGTAGATTCTTCTCGTAATGCTTCAAGTGTAACTTTTGCCTTGAAATCCTTGCTGAATGACTGTCGTTTCTTTGCCATGTGCTAACCGCCCTGTTTAATTTATCGGCTGTTTGCACCTTAAATCTGCTCCTTTTTCTGTATCGTTTTACGCACTCATTTTACAGTTCTATGCTATCAAGCGCTGCCAGAAAAGGCTTGCCAGAAATCAAGGCGGTATTGTCTGGCATACTCAGGGATCTGGAAAATCTCTTACAATGGTCTGGCTTACAAAATGGATTTTGGAAAACATAACCGGAGCAAGAGTACTTATCATCACCGACCGCGAAGAACTTGATGACCAGATAGAAAAGATTTTTACCGGAGTTGATTTACAGATCGCCCGATCAAAAAGCAGCGATGACCTTTTGAATCTGCTCAATAATTATGATTCACGTCTTATGTGTTCTCTTATTCATAAATTTGGCAGAAGAACTGGTGAAGTAAGCGATCTGGATTATGAAAAATATGTAGAAGAACTTAAGAAAACTATTCCTGTTGGTTTTAGTGTAAAAGATAAGGTATTTGTTTTTGTTGATGAATGTCATCGAACTAATTCGGGAAAACTTCATCTTGCCATGAAATCTATCATGCCGGATTCTGTGTTCATAGGATTTACAGGAACTCCTCTTTTAAAAGTAGATAAAGAACAAAAGACAACTGCTACTTTATTCGGTGGTTTCATCCATACATACAAATTTGATCAGGCAGTTCGAGATGGAGTTGTTCTTGATTTGCGTTATGAAGCAAGAAATGTTCCGAAGGAAGTTAGCAGCAAAGATAAAATTGATGCCTGGTTTGAAGCAAAAACAAAAGGTCTTATGCCAAAAGCAACAGCGGCCTTAAAAGAAAAATGGGCAACCTTGCAGCAGCTTTACAGTTCAAAAGACCGTCTTGAAAAAATTGCTTTGGATATAATTTTTGATTTTGAAACAAAACAACGTCTGTGTGATGGCAGGGGAAATGCGCTCCTGGTTGCAGGAAGTATTGCAGAAGCCTGTCGTTATTATGAAATTTTTCAGGAAAAGAATTTTAAGAACTGCGCAATTGTTTCTTCATATAAGCCTAATCGCGGAGAACTTAGAACAGATTTTTCAAGCATAACAGAAGATTCAGAAAACTGGAAAAAACAGAAAGCATATCTAAAAATGTTAGGCTACGACCCGGATGTTTCTGTTGAAGATGATGATTTTTATAAAAAGATTGAAGCCTTTGAAAAACGTGTAAAAGATATGTTTGTAGATGAACCTGCAAACATGCAGCTTTTAATCGTTGTAGATAAATTGCTTACTGGATTCGATGCTCCTCCTTGTACTTACCTTTATATCGACAAGCCAATGCACGACCATGGTTTGTTTCAGGCAATCTGCCGGGTTAACCGTCTGGATGGAGATGATAAAGAGTTTGGTTATGTAGTTGATTACAAGGAGCTCTTTGGAGATTTAAAAGACGCAGTTAATTCATATACAGGAAACGCTTTAAGCGGATTTGATGAAGAAGATATTTCTGGTCTTTTGAAAAATAAACTCGAAGAAGGCAAGAAACGTTTTGAATTCTTGTTGCAGGAACTTGAAACATTGACTGATGATGTTGAATATCCTCGTGACCAGCTTGCATTTAAACATTTCTTCTGTGGTGAAAGTGGAACTGTAGATCCTGATAATGACCATGATTTTGCTAAACTCAGAAGCAAAATGTACAAACTTGTTTCAAGTCTTGCCAGAGCTTATGCAGATTTAAAGCCTGCTTTCGATGATGTTGGTTATTCAAAAGAAGAGCAGGAAAAATACAACAGGCTTGTAAAAGAATATGTCGATTTAAAAGATGAAATCGGACTTTCCAGCGGTGATTTTATTGATCTTAAGCAATATGACAGTGCAATGCGTCATCTTATTGACAATTATATTTCTGCTTCTGATTCTGAAAAACTTGGAGACATGGAAAACTTTACTCTTCTTGCTTATATTCAGAAAAAGCAGGAAGAAGATTTGAAAAACGGCAATTCTGAATCTGATAAGAAACATAAATCTGCACAGCCAAACGTAGCAGAAACAATTGAAAATAATATCCGCAGAAAAATTATAGAAAAGACTCCTGTTAATCCAAAGTATTATCAGAAAATGTCGGAACTGTTCCAGACTTTGATTGATGAAAGAAAAGAAGAAGTTGCATCATATAAAGAAATGCTGGAAAAATATGCAGGACTTGTAATTCAGGTAGAAAATCCAGAAGAAAATAATTCTCATCCAGAAGCAATCCGTACAAGTCAGGCACTTTGCGCTTTGTATGACAACTTTGGCGAAGATGAAGAATATGCTTTAGCCTTGCATAAAGCTGTCCTTGATACAAAGCAGGATCACTTTAGAGGTGACTTAATTAAAGAAAGACAGATTAAAGGCGGAATTTATCGTGTTGTGCAGAAGTATATGAATAAAGCAGAGCGTGATGAGCAGATGGCTACTGTTGAAAAAATATACGAAATTGTAAAAGAACAGGCAGAATACTGATGAATATTAATATAAGTGGAATTGATGTTCAAATAAATAAAAAGAATATCAAGAATATGCATTTATCAGTAAAGCCTCCTCTTGGTAATGTTGTTGTGTCTGCACCTCTCCTAATGAGCCAGAAGTCCATAGAAAATTTTGTACGACTGAATTTTGGCTGGATAAAAAAACAGCAGGAAAAATTTGCAAATCAGCCAAGAATGACAGCCCGTCAATATGTAAGCGGTGAAACTTATTACATTTTGGGAAAGCAATTTTTTTTGGAATTTAAGCCTTCACAAAAGCGTGCTTTTAAGATTGACGGCAACAAAATCATTCTGGAAATGAAAGCAGAATCTACAGCAGAGCAAAGAGAGCGCTTTATTCGTGAGGAGTTTAGAAAGATTTTAATTGAACAATTAAACAGACTTATTCCTAAATGGGAAGAAAGAACAGGTCTTTATTGCGATTCTTTCAAAACAAAATATATGCTTACCCGCTGGGGAACTTGTAATTCAAAGGCAAAACGTATCTGGATAAATTTACAGATGGTCGAAAAACCTCTGGAATGTCTTGAATATATTATTTTACATGAACTGACTCATTTGAAAGTTCCCAATCATGGCAAAGACTTTATTGCAAATATGGACAAATATATGCCTGACTGGAAAGACAGAAAGAATTTATTAAACGAACAAATATTAGATTGTTATAAGGAATGATATCTAACAACACCTAGCGTCTTATTACAAAGCCTTGCAATTGCAGGCTTTTTTTATATTAAACTACAACTTTAATTATATTTCGCTCTAAATATATATAATACAAGAAATTAAGAAGGATTGCATTTGTAAGGCCAAACAGTTGTACAAACACTTTTTGGAGGCGTGTAATGCGTTTCAAATGTCCTTTCGTTCTTTTTAAGAAAACACTACGCAGTGGAAAAAAAGTTTGGTATTACTATTTCTATGATGAATATAACAAAAGGCATCAGTTTAGTACAGGCTGCACAATTAAGGCTCAAGCCGAAGCAGTATGCATGGAGTTGTATCGTTCTGGAGCAATGATTCCGACTGTTAAAAATCCGCTCGCTTTGTTATCTTCCAGACCTCTTGAACAACACGGCTCCACTCCTCTGTTCCGTGAGTACACAGGAAATTTCTTCATATACGATAAATGTGAATATTTCAAAAAGAAAAGAGAGCATGGTTTTAATCTTACAAAAAACTATGCCCATCAAAAACGTTGTGAACTTGAAAGATACATCCTTCCTTTTTGGGGAGAGCATCATTTAAATAATTTCACAGACAAAAGAATTGATGAATGGATTTCCTGGCTTAGAGATAACTTTCATTTAAGCAACAAAACAATCAATAATGTAATTAGCGGATTAAAAGTCATTCTTAGTTATGCTTACAAAACTGGCGTTACAGAAGTTAATTATTCTGAAAAGGTTGTTAAACTGAAAAATGACTCGAAGACTCATGGAATTCTTTCAAAGGCAGATGTTGAAAAAATGTTCGATGAAACAAATCTTGAATCAGTATGGAATGGTAATATGCTACATTATACGCTGAATCTCTTGGCTTCAAAAACAGGTTTAAGATTAGGAGAAGTTCAGGCATTTCGTAAAGAAAATATCTTTGAAGATCATCTGCTGATAAATCATGGATATGTTGAAAAGTTTGGTTTACAAGATACTAAGAATCATAAGCCCCGTGTTATACCTATTCAAAAAGAGCTTTATGAGAAGTTGATTTCACTTTCTCTTGTACAGACTGAAGGAGAATATATTTTCTCATCAACAAAAGGAAAACTTCCAATAATCCGTGCAGAGATAAACAGGTATTTAAAAAGAGCTCTGGAAAATATTGGTATCAGCAAAGAAGAACAGAAAGCCCGGTTTATTACTTTTCACAGCTGGCGTCATTTTGCAAATAGTAACCTTATAAACAGCGGAGTCCCGAGATCAATTGTTCAAAGTGTTATTGGACATGTTAACGACGATGCCATGACCGAGCATTATACCCATGTCTCGCTTGATGATGCGAAGGTTGTTTTGGAAGTTTTATAAATATCATGTATTCAGTAATACAGGTCCTATAATAGAACCTGTATTACTTTCTCTATTTATTTAACGAAGAAGTCTTAGAAGGTAATACATTTATTGTTTTTTTCCTTACGGTACCTCTTTCAATTTTGAAATTCTTTGATAAATAAAATGTATCTAATGTAAAATTATATGGAATTTTATGATTATTTGGATTTATCATTTTATGAAGATACCAGTCATTCATCAAATCATTATTGTTAAAATAAAGAGGACTTGAAGAAATCGCATTTGGAATGGACATACATCCTTCAGTTTTGTTAATTCTTTCAAGAAGACCATTTATACCTTTTACTTTATTCTGAAGAACACCGTAAAGATGTTTTTCATTATCAATCCATTCAAATCCGTCATTCTTGCTATTTACATAAACAGGCAGATAAACAAAGCAGAATTTCTTTTGAGATTTTCTCAAGATACGGTGAGTAACCTGATTTACAATAGCCGGATTCCACCAGAGATTGAGAACAACGAGATGATTTGCACATTCAAGTGATTCTCCAGTACCAAGTTTCTGTATTGTAGTGAGTAAGATTTTATGTTTGTCAGAAGTTTTAAAATCCTGAAGATTTGTTTTGTTATCGCTTCCTTCGATTCCTGAGTCCGAACCAACGACTTTTACAGGATTAAAGTCCTTAAGATAATGTTCAAGGAAATTTAAAGGCTCTTTGTATGTACAAAATACAACAATCTTATCGTCTGCTGGAACAGATTTAGCAAGTTCCTTAACAAACTTGAGTTTATTGGATATTGTTTCATTTGGATCAACGGCCTCATATTTTTCAGGATAAAGAAGTGTTTGATGAACTCTTTGAAAGTCATTGTTGTTAATTTTTTCAGCCATTTGTAAATGTGTAGGATTGATTGTAATTGGTACAAATGTCATCTGAACTTTGGTGGAATCAATTTGATTTCTTTCTCCAAAATAGAAAAACTTATTTGGAGTTGCAAGTTTTTCTTCAATTCTTTGGAATTCAAGTTCAGAAGCCTCCTTATTTTTGATTCTTTCAAAGAGTTCATCATTATGGAAGAAACAGTAAGTAGTATGGAAATCTTGATATGAGTTTTGGGCAGGAGTTCCAGTAATTCCCAGTTTGTACTTTACTTTTTGATTGAATGCAGCCATAAGAAGTGCTCTATCTTGGATTTCTGTCGAATTTGTTAATCTATGTACTTCATCGTAAATAATTACTGATGGAATGTTTTTGTCATATAATCCGTTTGCAAGATCAAGTGCAAAACTTTCGATGGTCGTTATGTACGCACTGTTTGGAATAAAATTCAGTTCAGAGCTCTTTATGGTTTCAGTTCTCTTCGTTCCTCTGATTACTTCGAATTTTTGTATTCCATATTCACTCAATCTTTCACGCCATTCTCCAGATGCTTTTGCGATATTACCAGGAGCAATAATAAGAATATAGCTTTCAAGAGGTACTTTCTTGCAAAGTTCTGCAACTGCACATGCTGCTGTCCGTGTTTTACCTCTACCCATATCAAGACAAAGCGTAGGCGTATTACCACTACTCAGCCAGTGATTAAGAATAAAGTTTTTTCCTGCTAACTGTTCATTAGATAAAGCCCTTGGATCAGAATATACTTTTCTGGCATTTTCAAGTTTTGAAGCCATTTGAATATATTCTTTGCATGCCTGTTCAACAAAAAATTCATACTCGCTAATTACTGTATCTGAAATAATAATATTAAGATCCAAGAATGATTCACTTGTAAGAATATCAATCACATTCATTTTTTCAGGTAATTTCTTGTTTCTGTTCATGTTAGGATTTTTCTGAACAGTTTCAAACATCTGGGAAAGGATACTTATAAAATATTTGTAAGATGAATAAATCTTATTGTCCTTAAGCCAATAAAAATTCTTCTTTGTTCCAAGACGTGCAGATAATAAGTATGGTTTTTCATCTTCATTAAGATAATAGCGAATATTCTCTGATTTCTGTTGTTTTGCATCTGTTGCAGGTATAATTGAAATCCATTTATTGCCTTTTATATATTCTGCTTTCTCATTTTGTTCAGCTTCTTCATTATCATCATCAAAAAAGAATGAATCATACATCGTCCTTTCTTTGCTTAAGATGTTTAAAAAGCTGTTGAATTTTTTATGCAGCTTTTCGGTAGAACTGATAAGCTTATTAAGGTCATCCATAGGTATTATTACTACATTTTTGAATTCAAAATCAGTATTCTGACGAAGAGAGATACAGGCGTTTATTTTCGTGATTGAATCCAAATCTGATTTATAGGTTTCATTATAGATTTCAAGCTGTTCTCTGTCAGTTTCAGCTTTTTCCATGATGGTCCTGACATTCTTTAAAATATCCAGTAAGAGTGTGATAAGTCCTGCCTGGAAAAAACAGTTAATAATAAGTATATCATCAAATGACTATGCTTTAAGATTTCTTATCGCCTTTCTAACTGCAAAATCTTTTGGAAGAATACGCATAAAATAAGGAAAAACTGCCTGATAGAATTGATAGTATTCAATAGAGTATTTTCTATAATCTGTTATATTGGTAAGCATTTCATTTATTTTTTGACTTAAAAGTCTGAGAAACGAAACTTTATCAGTGAGTCTAACTTTATCACTATCATTACTTTTTAATTTACTACCCATTTCATTTGCAAGTCTTTTAAGTTCTTCTGTGAGTACTTCGAGATCTGAGAGAGTCGTTTCATCCTCAGGAATCTGAAAGTTGGCATTACTCAACGCTGCTTTCATAAAATCATCAAATGATAAGTTAAGACATTGAAAAATATTCATCATAAAAAGAGTATCTTTTGTAAAACCAAGGAACAGTTTGTCTGAAGACGCCTTTCTGTTTGTACCTAAGTTTCTGTATTGGTATCTGAAGGAATCAAAATTTATTACTTTCCCACCAGATGCATCAGATTCCTAAAAAATTGGATTTAAATTCTGATATACAGTGCTGACAGAATGACAGTCTGCATGAAGTTCTTTTTTTAATATTTCTTCTGTCTTTTGACAGAGAAGTTTATCTGTATTTTTTATAGATGTTTTCATAGATAAGTCTCCTAGAAACAATATCATAGACAATACCCCTTGAGGGATTGTTATGGAGTTGAGAAAATTTATTGTTCTTTGACTTATATGCTATTGGTTCTTTTATTTTCTTTGATTTTTTTTTCGCAGATACCTGTAGCACAGGTTGCGGTTTGAATAAACTATAAAGAATAGATAAATAATTAGAAGTGGTTTAATTTTTTAGGTTGGTGATAGATAGAATTATGGAATACTTTATGATTAATGCAATTTCTGATACCTCCTTGTTTAGTAAGTTTTAGAAATTATTACATCAGTTATTATCAAGCTTTGATATTTTTGTGTTTTCAATACATTGCATAATACGTTAGCTACAATATGTCATTTTATATATACATAGTTACTATCAAAAAGACTTATTCTTAGTCTTATTTGATGTATTTAAAATTGTATTTCAAATAATGTGTTTTAAAACCAATTATTCATGTCAAAGAACTGTTTATCGACATACAGTCGATACCAATAAGATAATAAAACATGTTTTCAACGTCAAGTGTCCTTCGAATTCTATTTTTTGGTAAAATTCGGTGTATTTTTTTTTCTGCATACATTTTATTTGGGGTATTTGAAAGGATACAATAAAAGTGCAGTCGAAAAATACCTAAAATTTTACGAAAATAAAGAGAGGTATTTCGAATGCAAAGGTACAGCAAAGAATTCAGGGAAGAAGCAATTTCGCTTTCAGATGAGATTGGACCAAAGAAGGCAGCACAGCAGCTGGGCATAAACTACGCAACCTTAATTGACTGGAGAAAGAAAAGAAAAACAAAAGAAAAGAAAGAAAAATCAACAGAAGAACCAAAAACTGTCGAGGAACTGCAGAAAGAAATTGCAGAATTGAAAAAAGCCAATGACATACTGAAGGATGCCCTCGGTTTTTTCGCACTAGACCGG
>NZ_FUXC01000007.1 GCF_900167025.1 Treponema berlinense
AGTATGTCATTGGCTTTTTTCAATTCTGCAATTTCTTTCTGCAGTTCCTCGACAGTTTTTGGTTCTTCTGGTGATTTTTCTTTCTTTTCTTTTGTTTTTCTTTTCTTTCTCCAGTCAATTATGGTTGCGTAGTTTATGCCCAGCTGCTGTGCTGCCTTCTTTGGTCCAATCTCATCTGAAAGCGAAATTGCTTCTTCCCTGAATTCTTTGCTGTACCTTTGCATTCGAAATACCTCTCTTTATTTTCGTAAAATTTTAGGTATTTTTCGACTGCACTTTTATTGTATCCTTTCATTTTGAATCTTTAAAATCTGCTGTTTCTTTATCCAATGGAACTAAAATGCCTTGTCTTGGTTTTGGAACCTGGCAGAGTTTGGACGGAGATGAGGCGTACAATGCTGTTTTGTCGGCTTTAAGGCTTGGTTATCGTCATATTGATACGGCGACGGCTTATGGTAACGAGAAAAGCGTCGGCAGGGCGGTTGCTGATTTTTTGAAAGAAGGTTCTGTTAAGCGTTCTGAGCTTTTTATTACGACAAAACTTTGGAACGAAGAGCACGGTTACGAAAATACTCAAAAAGCCATTGTGCGTTCTTTGGAGAAACTGGGGCTGGATTATGTCGACTTGTATTTGATTCACTGGCCAAATCCGCTGAAATTTCGTTCATGGTGGCAAAAAGCAAATGCCGAAAGCTGGAAAGCAATGGAAGAAGCCTATGAAGCCGGCAAGCTTAAGGCTATTGGTCTTTCTAATTTTTGTGAGCGTCATATTGATGAACTTTTAAAAACTGCAAAAATAAAGCCTATGGTCAACCAGATTAAGGTTTGTCCTGGTCAGCCGCAGACCGAACTTGCTTCGTACAGCAGAAATCTGGGAATGGTTGTTGAAGGCTACAGCCCTCTCGGAACTGGCGGAATTTTTAAAAATGAAGAAATTCGGCAAATTGCGGAAAAATATGGCCATACAATTGCCCAGGTTTGCATTCGCTGGAGTTTGCAGCAGAATATTGTCCCTCTTCCAAAAAGCGTAAATCCAGAGCGAATCGAAGAGAATTCTAAAATTTTTGATTTTGAACTGTCCGTTGAAGACATGAATAGAATTGCGAATTTGAAGAATCTTGAAATCAAGCCTGCCAGAAATCCTGACGAAGCGGAATTTTAGAAAAATTTAGCTTTAAGTATGAAGTGTGCCTTTAAAAGTTGGAGACAATTTTTGAAAGTACACTTTTTTTTATGCTTATTTAATTTTATTTTTTGTAAAGTTCTGGAAGAAAATCCTGATGTCTCTAAAAAAATACTGGAAATGCTTTTAAACATAAAAATCGATAGAATTGAAAAAACTTGCTCGGAATATTCTCTTAAAACAGATTTTGATTCTCATGGTGTTCGGTTTGATGTCTACGTAAAGGATGGAACTGGACGTTGTTTTGATATTGAAATTCAGACTTCTAAAGTGACGAAACTTGCAAAGAGGGCAAGATATTATCAGGGGTTGATGGATGTTGACAATATTCAATCTGGTGGAAATTATGAAAGTTTAAAAGAAAGTTATGTAATTTTTTTATGCATGGGTGATGCTTTTGGTTATAATCTTCCTGTTTATACATTCCGCTATATTGCGTTAGAAGACAAAGCAATAGAGATGGGAGATGGGACTGTTAACGTCTTTTTTAACGCAGGTATGTATGATAAAATGGAGTCGGAGAATATGTTCTTAAAAATTGCATAACGCAGAAAACTTCAGTTTTCAAGGAATGCAATTCCGTCCACGTTGTGGACAGTTTAATCAGGACAGTTTTCAAAGAAAACTGTCAGTTAAAATAAAATGCACTATTTTTGCGTTTTATTTTAACCATTCATTTTTTAAGTACCTGTGTGGAAAAGCATCAAAAGATAATTTTACAGACAGGCTTTCTGCATTGGTCGAACGTGTAAAAATGAATGCCCAATGGAGGCACAGATATATGACATGGGAACAGGAAATGCGAATACAGGCGGAAGAACGTGCTCAGGAACTTGCACCTGTGATGGCACAAGAACTTGCAAAAAATTTGGTCAAAGAAGAAGTTGAAGAAAAAACTCGTGAAACTGCTAGAAAAATGCTTTCTAAAAATATTCCAGAAGATGTTGTTGCGGAGTGTAAAGGGCTGAAACTTTCTGATGTAAATAAACTCCTGAAAGGCTGATTATTTTATTCTGGCTTAAAAAAATTGCGGAGCGCGCGGAAAGGTTATGCAGTTTTTTTGGGCTGTCTTACGCCGGACATAAAAGCCTTTAGTTGCCGGCGGATGCCGGCAATGAGCGGTTAGCGAAGCTGGAATGGCCGGTCGCGGGAAGTTGATGCCGTCCAAAAAAACAGCGGAATTTTCTTCCGCCGTTTTTTTTGTTTTTATTCCCAGCCGAATGTTGCCGGTGGTTTGTTTGTTGCATCGAAATACAATGCGTCTACAAACGGCAGGGCTGCAATCTGACGGATAATTTCTTTTAATACGTCCATTGGAAGCCATGCAAAACGGGCTGTCATAACGTCTTCCGAGCAAACTGGGCGCAATACAAAGCTTGCTTTTTCTTTTGACGAGGCATAAGGCAAATCGATTGTAAGATGCTGGAAAATTGAGCTGTAAAGACCGTTTTTGTGCAATTGTGTTAAAACGATGTTGTCTACTTCGCGCAACTGGTCGAGCCGTTCTTTTGTACAGTAGCCTTCCTGTATTTTTAGGTCTTCGTCTTTTAATTGAGGATTCTGGTACAGCTTAAGAATTGTACGGTTCAAAAATTGTGAACTGTTTGTAATTCTTGAAGAGCAGCTTTCGACTTTTTCGCGTTTTGCTGGAATGTGGTAAAATCCGTTGCCTTCGTTTTTGAAAGCGAGGCAGGCCGGAAAACGGTATGTCCTGAAATCTCCCTGCACTCCGACTGAGCGTACTGGCAAAACTGAGCGCTTTAATTCTGATGTGCAATTTGGGCAAAACTGGTCGATTACTACGCTGTCGAGTTCTTTTTGAGCTTTTGCAAGTTCTTCCTTGTCGTTGTCTGTAAATGTACCGTCAGAGCAGAGCACATTGATTGAAAGGCCTGGACCTGGGAAAGGATGGCGCATTACGAGCTCGTCTGCAAGTCCGAGTTTTTTTCCGATTGAGCGGACTTCGTCTTTGTACAAATCCTTAAGAGGCTCGATAATCATGCCCTGTTCAATGAGTTTTTGAATCCCTTCTACGCGGTTGTGATGAGTTTTTATTGTCTTGCTGTTTTTTGTTCCGCCAGATTCGATTATATCCGGATAAAGTGTTCCTTGTGCAAGCATCCATTTGTCTTCGTCAAGATTCTGTTCTTTTACGAAAGCGTCGCGCACAGTTATAAAATTTTCGCCGACTGCCATTCTTTTTTTCTGTGGGTCAGTAAGGCCTTTGATTGCATTTAAAAAACTCTCTGAAGCGTCTTTTACTACAAAATTTTTGAATCCGTGGTCGTGATATGCCTTTTCGACATTTTTTGATTCGTTTTTGCGCATAAAACCGTTGTCGATATGAAGTCCCAGAACTCTGTCCTGTCCGAGAGCTTTGTTTAAAAGCGCAAATGCAACTGTCGAATCAACGCCGCCGCTCAAAAAGAGAAGGACGTTCTTTGTTCCGGCATCTTTTTTTATTGTTTCTGTAATGTGCGAAAGAACTGTGTCCTCGTCCCAGTTTATTTCCATTCCGCAGAAATCTGCGAAATTTTTAAAGATTTGGTTGCCTTCTGGAGTGTCTTTTACTTCGCAATGGCACTGGAGCGAAAATCTTTTTTTTGCAAGGTTTTGAAGTGCTGCAAATTTGCAGTCTTTTGTTGAGCCGATAACCTCAAAGCCTTCTCCTGGTTCTAGAACTTCGTCCTGATGGCTCATCCAAACCTGAGTTTCTGAAGATATGCCTTTTAAAAGCGGTGAATTTTTACCTTCCTGGGTTTGAATTAAAGTCGCATGTCCAAATTCTCCAGTGTGCGCTTTGCCGACTTTGCCGTTGTATGACTGTGCCATAAGCTGATGTCCGTAGCATAATCCAAGAATTGGCAGGTCAAGGGTTAGAATTTCTTTATTGAAGTCAGGAACGTTTTCTTCATAAACGGAAGATGGTCCGCCACTTAGAATGATTCCTTTTGCATTTTCAAAAACGGAAAGTTCTGCGCTTGGAAGTGCAATTTCTGAATAATATCCCATTGCAC
This sequence comes from Treponema berlinense, assembly GCF_900167025.1. GTDB lineage: Bacteria > Spirochaetota > Spirochaetia > Treponematales > Treponemataceae > Treponema_D > Treponema_D berlinense. The sequence continues at coordinate 4,201 of NZ_FUXC01000007.1, forward strand.
GAAAACGCTTTGCGATAAGATGCGCATATTGTGAACCGAAATCTAGAACAACGATTTTAGAACGTGACATTTTTTCTCCAATAATAATGAAGTTTGCAACGCAAACTTTTAAAGATAAAAACAAGAATAATTTGCTTTCGATTATAAATTATTTTGAATAAATAATAAACGGGTTTTGAAAGGATTGTGTTTTGCTATCAAAAAAATATGGCGTTCAAAAATTAAAGGCTGTGTTTTTTTAGTTTTGTCAAATATTCGCTCAGTTCTTTTAAAACTTTTTGGGTAACCTGCTGGTTTGATTTTACGAGAAACCTGAAATTTTTACCGCGGATTTTTACGAGTGTAGTGTCGGTTATTGCTGTTGCTGTGGAACTCCGTGGTTTTACGAGAATGCAGTTTAATTCGCCAAAAAAATCGCCACGGTAATAAAATAAAGTGTCTTCGTACTCGCTTCTGTCGAGTTTTATGCAGCCTTTTAAAATATAGTAGGCAAAAGTGTTCTGGTCTCCTTCCTTGTAGAGCTTTTCGCCTGGCGCAAGGTAGGTGAGCGCAATCTGGTTTGCGAGAAGAAAATCCGGACGTATAAAAAGAGTGCGCTTTAATTTTTCTGAAAAAGTCGAGTCTTCTTTTTTGGGAAGAAGATAAAGTTCTCCAAGCAGAAGCTCATCAAAAAACTGACAGACAAAAATGTACTGGGCAAAAAACATAAAAAATACGAAGAAAAAAAAGATGTCCAATAGCAAGACGATTACGTTTCCGAGCACGCCGTAAATCAGGTTATATCGGCTTATATTGATGAATGAATGCAAAATCGTTCTAAAAATCCAGAAACTGACTGTGCAGACAAAGCCTGACAGAAGACAGAGCCGGAATTTTGGTTTTGTGCCTGAGCCGATTTTGTACATTAAAACGACGACAATAAAAATAAAGAGGTTAAAAAGCGATGTAAGAAATTTTCCGTTTAAAATGCTGTCGTAAATAAAATCTAATTGCGGAAAACGCTCAAAAAATGGAAGCTTTAGGATCGTTTTTATCGACATATAGGCGAACAAAAAACTTACGATTATTGAAACAAAAATAAATTCAAAGACAAATGCTAGAATTTGGTTAAAAAGCGCGCGCCGTTGCTGCTGGTCGTGAAAAATATTTCTCATGGCGGCAAAGACCGAAGCAAAGAGCCTGCGCGCCATCCAGACAATAAAAAATAAAAGAAGAAATTCCAGTGTGCTGAATTTTTTTGGTGTTTGGAAGGCGGAAATTACGCTTCGTGGATCAAAATATTTTTGAAGTTCGGGAATAGCGCTGTAGATAGATGTGAGCAGTTCTGGAGAAGCGTGCAAAAAACGCACTGCGATCAAAATCGTCATTAAAAGCACCGGAACTACAGAAAAAATAAGGTCAAACGAGCAGGCACTTGAATAACTTAAGAGACCGTTTTGAAAGAACAACTTAAGGTTGAGAAAAACGCTCTGTGCAAAAGTTACAATGGTGACTGCCCGTTTTTTCATCAGAGATTACAAAATTAGAAATCTGCGAGTTTTGGAGCGCGTGGGAACGGAATAACGTCGCGGATATTCTGCATTCCTGTAACGTAGAGCAAAAGACGCTCAAATCCAAGTCCGAATCCTGAATGAGGAACTGTGCCGAATTTGCGCAAATCAAGATACCAGCTGTAATCTTCCGGTTTTAAACCGAGTTCCTTGATTCTGTTTAAGAGCTTGTCGTAGTCTTCTTCGCGTTCTGAACCGCCGATAATTTCGCCAAGTCCTGGTACAAGAACATCGACTGCTTTTACAGTTTTTCCATCGTCATTTGCCTTCATATAGAAAGCCTTGATTTCTTTCGGATAGTTGTAAACCATTACCGGGCATTTGTAGATTTTTTCTGTCAGATAGCGTTCGTGCTCTGTTGCCAAATCGCAGCCCCAGTATGGCTTGTATTCAAAATCTTCGGCATGTTTTTCGAGTTCTGCGATTGCCTCTGTGTAAGAAACGCGCTTGAAAGGAGTTTCTACAACGTGGCGCAGAGTGTCGATTACGCCAGGCTGAATTCTCTTGTTGAAGAATTCCATATCTGCTGAACATTTTGTCAAAGCCCAGTTTAAAAGATATTTGATAAAATCTTCCTGAATGTCCATGTTATCTTCGAGGTCGAAGAACGCCATTTCTGGTTCGCACATCCAGAATTCTGCCAGGTGGCGGGTTGTATTTGAATTTTCTGCACGGAAAGTAGGACCAAAGGTGTAAACACGGCCGAGGGAAGTTGCCATAGTTTCTGCTTCGAGCTGTCCGGAAACAGTAAGGCTTGCTTTTTTTCCGAAAAAGTCCTTGTTGTAGTTTACAAGTTTTGAAGCGTCGTCTTTTTTCATTCCGGCAGCGCCTTTTTCAACTGCGATTTCTGCGAGTTTTTCTATTGAAAGTGTTGTAATCTGGAACATTTCTCCAGCGCCTTCGCAGTCAGAACAGGTGATTTCTGGAGTATTTATGTAGTAAAAACCGCGTTCCTGAAAGAATGTGTGCAGGGCAAACGCCATCTGGCTTCTCATTCTAAAAACTGCGCCGAAAGTATTTGTGCGGGCGCGCAAGTGCGCATTGTCACGCAAAAATTCCATCGAAGCGGCTTTTTTCTGAATCGGATAATCTGAAGGGCATTTTCCCAAAACTACGAGTGTTTCGAGATTTACTTCGACAGACTGGCCTGAAGCAGGAGATTCGATGAGTTTTCCTGTAGCCTTGAGCGAAGCGCCTGTCGAAAGGTCTTTTAATGCTTTTTCGATATTTTCAGAATTCTGTGGATTTGCCGGATTTGTGCGGTCGAAAGTAAGCTGAATAGAAGCGAAGCAGGAACCGTCATTTACCTGGATAAAAACAAGGTTCTTTGAATCGCGGACTGTACGTGCCCAGCCACAAACTGTAACCGGGCGACCGTCTGGTGCGGATGTTAAAATATCCTTAATAAGTTCTGTTTTCATAATCCATTAGTATAGCGAATTTTAACAGGTGTTTCAACGAGCAGTTGCGTGTGCTTTTTTTGATTGAGCCTTATTGCTTTAAAAGTTTTTTGTCTATTTTTTCGCGGCGGCTGTTCATGTTGTAGTCAAAAAGCGAATAGCCGATTTTGTTCATTTTTTTTAAGAGTTCTACATAGCGTGTTCCTGGAAGAACTTTTTCGGCTTCTTCCATATAAATGCCGCATTTTTGAGTGTCTTTCTGTTCAAAATAAAACTGCGCAAGGTTTATGTTGCAATAATATTTGTCGTAGCTGGAAACTGCATATTTTTGCGCTTTTTTGAAAAATTCTCCGGCTTTTGAATTGCTTCCTCCTCCAACTGCCGGAGCGTAATAATACCACCAGCCGCTTAAGGTAAGGGCAAACGGCATTTGCGGATTATTTTTTACGACAACCGCATAATCTTTTTTTTCCTGAAGTCCGACTGTTATTGAAGCGGAGCGTGGCAAAAACTGCATCATTGAATTTGTAATATCGGCGGAAGTAAGGACAAACCACGGATTGAGAGTTTCGGCGGTTTTTCCTTCGGAATATTTTGTAAGCCGTTCGTACTGCGGTCTTAAAATTGGTTCCATTTTTGGAGAATGCATGTCTTTTTCGTATTCGCAGTTGTACTGTGCGGTTGCGAGCATATTTGTGCAGACAATCTGCGCTTCTTCGCTGAATGAATTGATTTTTTCGTTGATAGATTCTCTGTAAGAAATAATTTTTTCTATGCATTCGTCGGCTGTTGCGTATGAACGCAGCGTAAGGCGAAAATCGAAAATTTCTGAAATAAGAGTGTTTTCGGCTTCTGAAAATTCGGCTGCAAAAGTTTTTTGTGCAAAGCTGAATGTGAGTATTGCGCTTATGGCGAAAATTGCTTTTTTTAAGTTTTTCATTGTGGCTTTAGAATATAAAATTAACGGAAATTTTTAAAGATATGTGAAAAAATGCCGCTCTGACAATTGTTTTTAGCCCGGATTGCAGCAGCACGCAGTGTCCGCCTCTGGCGGATGAGCGGAAGCGGAACTGCGGAAAGCCGGTTTGAAAACTGAATTTGCTCCAAAAAATTTTTACTTGAATATAGCATATAAAAAGTGTTATAGTTTCTTTTATTATGGAGAACAATACTAAAAAAGTAATTCCAATTTTTTTTGCAACTGATAATAATTATGTTCCTTTTTTGGCGGTTGCACTGACTTCGCTTTTGGACAATGCTTCTAATGATTATTTTTATAAAATTTATATTTTGACGACAAGTCTTAAAAAAGAATATATTGAACAGTTAAAGTTGATTTGCCGCGATGCCCGTCCTGACGGTGTTTCTATTGATTTTGTTTCTTTGACCGAAGAAATGGATAAGTCTTCTGGAAATTTTCATTTGCGCGATTATTATTCAAAAGAAACTTACTGCCGCGTTTTTATTCCGAGGGTTTTTCCTCAGTACGACAAAGTTATTTATCTGGACTGCGACATTGTTGTAAAGGGCGACATTTCTGAATTTTACAATATCGACATTGGCGACAATATTCTCGGTGCTGCCAGCGAAGAAGTTATGATGGAATATGACGTTTTTGGCGACTATGTTGAAAAAGCGCTTGGAATTCCGCGTGAAAAATATTTTAGCGCCGGTGTTCTTTTAATCAATGCAAAAAAATACCGCGAAGATGACATTGAAACGAAATTCATTGACTTGATGAATACTTATACATTCCGTGTTACCCAGGACGAAGATTATCTTAACGTTTTGTGTTATGGAAAGGTAAAAATGGTTGATTTGGGATGGAATAAATCTTCGTTTAAGTCTGACAAATTCGACGACAAAAATCTCAAGCTTATTCACTACAAAATCAACTGGAAGCCTTGGCATTATGACAACGTTTACTATGAAGAGCATTTTTGGAATTATGCGCAAAAGACTTTTTTGTACGATGCAATTTTAAAAATCAAGGCTGACTATACGGAAGATTTGCACGAGCGGGACAGGCTTGCATTTGAAAATCTTGTAAAAATGGCTATTGAAGATTCAAACGATCCGAACAATTATTGTAATTCGCAAAAAATGAAGGCTTAAAATAACCGGAAACGGAGTTTTGTATGGAAAATCAAGTGGAAATTCAAAAAGATCCCGGCAGACTTGCGATTATCGAAAAAATAAAGCAGTTTGAGAGGGAAGAACGCTGGGCTCAGGACGTTGAGGACGATCCGCCGACAATTCCACTTAGGCCGGAAATGGTTGATTATCTGAACGAAAAGATTTTGAGCCGTTTTTGGATGAAATTTGCAAATATCCTTGCACGAAACTTTATAAATTCACTTTTGCGCAAAAAAATCATGATTTTGAAGGAAGTGAAAGGTCTTGAGAATTACGTTGAAATGAAGAGAAAAGGTGCGATTATTACCTGCAATCATTTTAACGCAATGGATAATTTTGCCGTTTACAAAGCAATCGAAAAACATGTCTATCATCGCGAACTTGTAAAAGTATGCCGCGAAGGAAATTATACGAATTTTCCGGGTTTTTACGGATTTCTTTTTAAGCATTGCAACACTTTGCCTTTGAGCAGCGTTGCTTCCACAATGAAAAATTTTATGCATGCTGTAAAGACTTATCTTGCGCAGGGCAGACAGATTTTGATTTATCCTGAGCAGGCGATGTGGTGGAATTACAGAAAGCCGCGGCCTCTTGCTTCTGGAGCGTTTAAGATGGCTGCCGAAAATAATGTTCCTGTCATTCCGTTTTTTATTACGATGCAGGATTCTGACATTGTTGATTCGGACGGTTTTTTTGTTCAGGAATATACAGTGAATATTCTAAAACCGATTTTTCCAAAAGAAGAGCTTTCTGTGCGCCAGAATGCCGAATTTATGAAAAACGAAAATTATTCTGTCTGGAAAAAAGTTTACGAAGAATTCTATGGAATTCCTCTCGTTTATTCTGAAGAAGAAAAATAGTTATGGCGGACAGGCGAAAAATAATTTATTACAAGGATGAATTGAACGACGAGTTTTCTACTGCCGTTATTGTTCCTCGAAAAATCGACGAGACCTGGAATTACGGTGGCCGCGGTTTTTGCTGGAACCTCATTCATTTTTTTATTTACAGAGTTATTGCCGTTCCTGTCGCGTGGTCTTACCTGAAGCTGAAATTTTCCCACAAAATTGTAAACAGGCAGGTTTTAAGGCCTTATAAAAAGCAGGCTTTTTTTGTTTATGCAAACCACACCAACGTCTTTGCAGATCCTCTTGTTCCGACCTTTGTCTGCTGGCCAAAAGACGCAATGGTTATTGTCCACCCGAACAATGTTTCAATTCCTGTTTTGGGAAGATTTTTGCCTTATGTCGGGGCTCTGCCTTTGCCCGATAATTTGAAGGCCGGCCGGAATTTTATGGAAACGATAAAATTTCATGTTTCTAAAAAACGTGCAATAATGATTTATCCAGAGGCGCATATCTGGCCGTTTTATACGAAAATCCGCGGTTTTTTGGACAGTTCATTTAAATATCCTGTTGAATACAATACGCCGGTTTTTTGCTTTACCAATGTCTATAAAAAACGGCGTTTTTCAAAAAATCCAAAAATGGTGACTTATGTTGACGGTCCGTTTTTTGCTGACGAGAATTTAAGTCCAAAAGAAAAACGCAGGTCGCTTAGAAATCAGGTTTTTGAGACAATGTGCGAACGCAGTAAACTCAACGAAGTTGAATTGATAAAATATGAAAAATTGGAGAACACTGAACAATGAAAAACATTCTTTTTTGCGGAAACTATAAAGTTTTTGACGGAATGCTTTCTGCAATGCTTTCTATTTTTAAGAGAACCGAATCAAAAGAACCGTTTTCTTTTTTTATTTTTACAATGGACGTTTCTTATCTAAAGGCTGATTATACTCCGCTTACAGATTCTCAGGCTTTGTTTTTGGACAGCCTTGCAAAAACTTATAATCCGGAAAACTGCGTTAAAAAGATTGATGTTACGGATATTTATAAAAAAGAATTTGACAGCTGTCCGAACGAGCAGTGTTATTGTTCGCCTTACACTTTAATCAGACTTTTTGCCGACCTTTACGAAGAACTTCCGGAAAAAATCCTTTATCTTGATGTTGATATTCTTTTTAACCGCGATATTGACCTTTTGTGGAATACAGATATTGAAGGCTTTGAATATGCGGCGGCCCGCGACCATTACGGAAAATTTTTAATAAATCCGAATTTTATCAATGCTGGCGTAATTTTATTTAATTTGAAAAAATGCCGCGAAACCAAACTTTTTGAAAAATGCCGCGAGCTGATAAAGACAAAAAAACTTGTTTTTGCGGACGAAAGTGCGATAATCCGCTGCACTACAAAAAAGAAAATGCTCAGCCAGCGTTTTAACGACCAGAAATTTTTATATAAAAATACTGTAATCCGTCATTTTTCTAAGCGGCTTTTTTGGACTCCTTATCCGCATACTGCAAACATAAAGCAATGGAGCGTTACTAAAGTCCATAAAATTTTTGGCTATGAGAATTTTGATGATATTCTTTACGAATATATTTATCAGAAAAACAAATTTGAAAGGGAATTTAATAAAAATTAGATTTTTGAAGGCGCGTTTTTTTTAGCTGATTTTTTGCAATTTAGCGCGCAGTAAAAATTTTGCACGCCAAATTGCCGTGGTTTTAAAATGATTTTTCTGTTTCTTCTTTTGCTGTAACTTTTGAACTGAAATATGCAAGGAAAATTCCTGTCAATGCGCAGAGCAGACATGCAATTCCAGAAAGAACGCCGGAAATTCCTTTTATTCCAGGAAAAAGCTGGATTGCAGAGCCTGCAATAAGCCCGAAAATTACGGCATAGGTCTGGTTTGGAGCAATTCTAAGAAAAGTTTTTACAATCCAGGCTCCGCACAAAAGTCCTGCCAAAACTCCGATTCCATTTGGAAGCAGGAGAAAAAAAGCCCGCAAGGTTTGTGACGGAACAAAAAGTGCCGGAATGCTTTTCATTACAATCGGATAAACTCCCATAATCAGCATTAAAAGCGAACCCGAAATTCCTGGGATTATCATGGCGATTGCTCCGACAAAGCCTGCGGCAAAAATGTGCAGCGCAAGCGGAAATGTCCATTGCGGAAGCGATTTTGATATTTCTTTTGCGGTATCAACGTCGCTTCCTAAAAGTCCGAATCCAATCAAAACTGCAAAACCTGCAAGCGCGCAGATTACGACAGAAATTGTTTTTTTTGCAGTAAATTTCTGTCCGTCCTGTTTTTTTGTCATAAAAGAAAAAAGCATTGGAATGCTTCCGATTATAAGTCCTGTAAAAAAATAATCTGTCTGAACCGGAAAATTTTCGTACAAAACCGTAATCAGTTTGCTAAAAAGAAGAACTCCGAGAGCCATTCCTCCGACAACAGGAATTACAAAGCGCCTGTTTTCGATAAGTTTTTTTATATTCAGTGTGATCGCATTTACAAAACGGTCATAAATGTTAAAGACAACTGCCATTGTGCTGCCAGAAACTCCAGGAATTACATTTGCCATTCCGATTGCAATTCCTATAAACAAAAGTTGTACCATATTTATAAAAATCTCCCATATCTCCTGTGAATTTATTGGAAATTTAAATCTTGTTTGTTTTCGTCCTCAAAAAATTTTGTTTCCTTTTTTATAACATGCCTTATCATAAAGACAAAAAATATGATTAAAGCGACAAAGAGCACGATTCCTATGATTTTATAAACAACAGACGCACCTTCGCCAATAAATCTAATTAAATGGTAAAGAGTTGAACAGCTTACGAGAGCGGCGATTGAATCGTATAAAAGGAATTTTTTGAATGGAAGACCGACAAATCCCGAACTCATCCACAGTGTGTTTCTGACTCCGAAAGGAATAAAGCGGCAGACGATAAATGTTCTGAATCCATAGTCGTCTAAAGTTTTTGCAACAAGCCTGATTTTGTTTTCGGTAAGCTTTTTTCGGATTTTTTTGAATTGAAACATTCCTTTTGAAAGAAAATATCCCCACCAGTAAACCATTATGTCGCTTATGAAAATTCCAAGATAAAGTGAAATCCATGTTGGAATTACAAGTGAACTGTCAGAAAGCGTAACTCCAGCAGACAAAACGATTACAGCGTCTTCTGAAACCGGAAGGTTAAATCCAGCAAGAATAAGAAGAGAAAAACATACTAATGGCCAGTAAGGAATATGTGCTGTAAAAAAGTTCACCAAAGAATTCAGCATGATTATTCATTGTGCTTTAAATTTCTGTCAGTTGCAAGGGATTTATCCAGATGATAAAATTAAAAAGATATTAAAAATCAGACGAGGGATGAATTTTGCCGTTTATGGCAAAATTCAACGCTTTTTCTGAAAAACAGGAAGATTTATGTTAGGTGTTTACGATTACACGGTTATTTTGACCTACCTTTCAATTATTTCGGCAGTTATTGGAATTTGCTGCTCTTTTAATGCGCAGCTTGTTTTGGCATCTATAATTTGCCTTATGCTCTGCGGTTGCCTCGATGCTTTTGACGGAAAAGTTGCACGCTCAAAGCCGAACCGCACGGATTTTGAAAAAAAATTCGGAATTCAAATAGATTCTCTTTCGGATCTGGTCGCTTTTGGTGTTTTGCCAGCCTGTATCGGAATCAATCTTGTAAACAATTCTCGTTTTATCGCAAGATTGACTGGCAGAACTCATTATTATGGTTTTTTAAAGGACGTTCTCATAATAATCTGTATTCTTTATGCTCTTGCCGCCGTAATTCGCCTTGCTTATTACAATGTTCAGGAAGAAGCCCGTCAAAAGGAAGAGGACGGAAACCGTGAATATTTTACAGGAGTTCCTGTTACGACTGCGGCTATTGTTTTTCCGTTAATCTATCTTTTGCAGCTTGCAAACAAACTTGATTTGACATTTGTCTTTATGTTCTTTATGGCACTTGTAGGTTTTCTTTTTATTTCTGAGAAAAAAATCCGCAAACCTGGATTTAAGCACCTTATGATTTTGATTGTTCTCGGTCTTGTCGAAGCTGTTTTGATGGTTTTGTGCAAGATTTTCTTAAAATAAAAAAAACAAAAGAATAAGTAATAAAATCATTCAAAAATTATTTTAAGCATAAAAAAGGCTGTCCTTTGTGAAGATTAGAAGTAATCAACTAAGGACAGCCTCTTTTTTTGTCTGGAAGTTTATTTTACTGAATTGTCTTTCAATATTTGCAGTTCAGACTATTTTACTTCCAGTTTGATGTTTGAGTATTCGATGTATGCAGAGCGAACTGTGTACAATCCTGCGTAAACCCATTTTGAATCAACTTCTGTGAGCTTGGCGTTGAAAGTTGCTGTATCTTTTCCGAATTTTACGGTATAAGTGTCGCCGGACTTTGTTATTGAGAGGTCTATTTTTGTTCCTGCAGCCGGGAATTCCTGTTTCTGCACTGTGTTTTCGTTCAAAGTTCCGTCGAGGCGGGCAAATGTTGAGCTCCAGGCTCCTTCGCCTTTTGCAAGTTTTAAGCAGCCTGCGGCAACGTAATCGCTTTTTACCTGATTGTCGTATTTGTCGATATGAACATCATCGCGAACCATAAGTCCGAAAGAAACCTGATTGTTTTTTGTTGCGTTCAAAACTGTTGCAGTTGCAGAAATCGTAAAGTCTTTATTTGCAGGAATCTGCTGAAAGTAAAAAGCCAGACCGTCAGAACCTGAAGCGATTTTTCCAGCAGCTGTTTTTCCGTCTTTTGTTCCGGAATGCATTACAACTTTTCCGTTTTCTTCTGTGATTTCGTAAATATCCGGATTTGCAATTTTTTCAATTCCGCCCATGTCGCCAAAAACGGTTCCATACCATGGAGCTGTTGTTTCGAATGTTGTGGACTTGTCAGACGGAGCAAATTCAGAATAAACAGGAATTACGTACTGTGGATTTGGAACTAAAAGTTCTTCTGTCGGCTCCTTGTTTTCTTTATTGAGAAGCTTTGCAAAGTTTTTGTCTGCTGCGGCAATCTGCTCTATAACGTGGTAAGCCAGAACCGAAGCTCCGTAAGTGTTAAGGTGAGTGTTGTCTACAGAAGCAGGCTTGTGTCCGAGCCAGGCATGGAATTTTACAGTGCCGTCATCGCCGAGTTTTTCGTAAAGCTCTTTTGTGTAGGCTGTATTGTCAACAACTAAAACGCCGGTTTCTTTTCCGAGCTCACGGATTGCTTTTGGATAATCTCCGCCCTTAAACTCAGGCGTGTCCTTTGTAATATGAACATAAGAGCCTTCGTATGCTTTGCCTGGAGCGCGGCGAACGATTGGCGTGCACAAAACTGGAGTTGCCTTTTTGTCCAGTGCAACTTTGATGTAATTTTCGTAAAGGCTGTTTTTAAAAGAACCTTTTTCTTCTTTTGAGCCATTTGGATTTGTATAGCGTGCTTCTTCTGTTTTTTCGTCGTTATGACCAAAACCGATAACAAGATAGTCGCCTTTTTTAATATTCTGAACGAGGGTCTTGTAATTTGCTTCTGTCAAGAAACTTTTTGAAGAGCGGCCTGACATTGCAAGGTTGATAACTTCAACTTTTTTTGGATTTAAATAATTCTGAAGTTTTGTTCCGATTCCGTAGCGAGGGTAGTAGTAAGGGTCGGAAAAAGAACTGAAAGTCGAATCTCCGACAACATAAATTTTTTTGCCTTTTGTGCTTGCAACCGAAGTGATTGCTTCAACTTTTTCAACTTTTTCGTTATCGGCAATGCTTTTTTCGAGGGCAAATGCGCTTAAAGACATTCCGGCAAAAATGGCCAGAGACGCAGCAAATAATTTTTTCATTTTATACTCCAAAAGATAAAATTTTCTATAATTCTAAATCTTTTTTTTTAGAATTTCTATCTGAGAAAAAAAACGAAAATTTGTATTTATAAGACTTTTTTGGGCGTCTGTCTGCCTGCGGCAGCCACCGCGTCTTTCACGGCTACGACCAAACGCCTTGCGTTTGTTTTCGCTGCGCTCACCGTTACAGCCGCTGACGCATTGTTTAAGAACGCGGCAGAGACCTGGAGGGCGGCAAAGCCGTTTGCGGTTGCTTGCAACCGTAAATGCAGGCGAAAGCCGGAACCCGTAATGGCTCGGTTTTTGCATAGCAAAAAGCCGCCCAGATATGAAATTTATTCTGGAATGTATCGTGCCCGGTTTTTGTCTGTTTCAAAAACGTCAACCTTGCTTATTCTTCGGTTCGAGTTTTTTGAAAGATCCAGGCCTTTTTCTGAGAGGACTTTGAGCATATTTTTGTAAATGTAAACGGCGATTCTTTCTGCGCTCGGGTTCTGGTCAAAGATTGCAATGTCGTTTAGGTTTGTGTGGTCGATTTTTGACAGAACTTCCTTGAGCGCGGTTTTTAGAAGTGTAAAGTCCAAAAGCATTCCGCCTTCGTCAAGTTCGTTTCCTTCTACGTGGACGTAAACCTTGTAGTTGTGTCCGTGAAGGTTTTCGCATTTTCCGTTGTAGTCGCGCAAAAAATGGGCCGCGGCAAAATCGTCAGTTATTCGTACTTCAAACATTTTTTTCTCCGCCTGCGTTTTCTTTTTGGTTGAATTTTTCTTCTTCGGCCTTCCAGTCGTAACTGTCAATCCAGCGGATTACCGGATCTCTCCAGTCGTCTGCGGCGACTCCTTCGAGCAGGTAGCGTTCGTACATAAACGAAATGTATTCCTTTATTGAAGAAACGTCTTCCGGTTTTATGAGTTCTGTGCTCAAAAACATATCGTTTATAAAATTTGTTGCGTCGTTTGGCGAAAAGAGCGAAGGGAAAAGTTTTGTAATCATGTAAAGTGCCGCCGGAATGCAGTTTACAGAATGCTGCTTCATATACAGGACAGATTCTGCAATTTCGATTGCTTCGTTGTAGAGTTCCGTGTTTTTTTGGAAACATTCTGCGTCGCTCAAACCGATATTTTTAAATTCGCGCTTAAAAAAGACTTCTGTCAGGGCTATAAGCGCAATGTGCAGGCTTGGAACGCACAGAAGATGAGGGTCGAAAGCGTGGATTACTCTAAAATGAAAATTTTCTTTGTAGAGGGGGCGCTCTGTTGTGGAAAGCGAGTGGTGGTACATCCGGCTTGCTTCGCTGTAAACTTTTGTTGCTGAACTGAACCACGCGTTGCAAATTGGCGCGGCTTTTTTTAAGCCAAAGCGTCTTATGAGCATTGTAAGAGGGCGCAGAAAAAGGTTGATAAAATCCATATAGATGTAGACTTTTGACGGTGTAAAAGGAATTTTTTTGTCTAATGGAGAGTCGACCTTTACGATTGGAATATGGTAGAATCCCCATTTTTCCAGAAATTGTGTTCCCAAATAGCTTTTTGTAACTGTGTGCAGAAATTTCCACGAGACTTTTGCAGTTCTTGGCGACCACAAGAGCCGGAAATATGGATATATTCCACTGAATGATTTTAATTCACGGTTTGCAAATTTCTGGTCGCGCTTTTCTTTTCTTGTGAGCTTTTTGTCAGCCATTAAAAACTTCCTTTGCTATTGCTACGGACTGCATTGCATCTTTTGAGTAATAGTCCGCGCCTATTTGTGTGGCATAATCGGCTGTTAAAACAGCACCGCCTACCATTATTTTAACAGATTTTCCTATTTCTTTTAAGGCTGAACGCAGTAAAAGAATTGTTTTTTCCATATTTGTAACTGTTGTCGTCATAAGGGCGCTTAGGCCTACGAGTTTTATGTCGTGTTCTATGACGGTCTGTATTATTGTTTCGGGCGGAACATTTTTTCCGAGGTCGATTACTTCAAATCCGTAGTTTTCGAGCATTGCCCTGACAATGTTTTTTCCAATATCGTGAATGTCGCCAAAGACTGTCGCAATTACAATTGTTCCTTTTGATTCTTCTGCCATTCCTGTTTCTTTGAGAAATGTTTTTATAACTTCAAAGGCATAGCTTACCGTGTCTGCGCTCAAAAGAAGTTGAGGCAAGAATTTCTGACCTTTTTCAAAATCTTTTCCGACCATGTCGAGAGCAGGAACAATGCAGCGGTCAATTATCGAGACAGCCTTTGCTCCTTCTTCGAGCATTTTTTTTGTAAGCGGAGCGGACTGGTCCTTAAAACCTTTGTAGATTATGTCGATGAGATTTTTTTCGTCCGTATTCAAATCTTCAGGAAGCTGCGAATATTCGTTTTTCGGGCTTTTTGCTTCCTGTGCGGTTTTTGCAGGTGTTCCGGCGTTTATTGCAGAAAGCTGTTCCTGGGTTACGTTGTAAAGTGGAGCTGTGGTTCCGTTGTATTTTTGAATGTAATCAAGGCAGTTTTCGTCAAAATTTGCAAGCGCCCTGTAGCCGCAATAAGTTTCCATCATCGGCTGGCTCAGAGGATTTATTATGCAGGCGTCAAGGCCGGAAAAAAGAGCCATTGCAAAAAATCTTGAATTGATTATGTCGCGGCGTGGAAGTCCAAAACTTATGTTTGAAACTCCGAGAATGAATTTTAATCCGTCTTTTCCAAATTCATCTTTTAAAAGCGAAATCGCACGGCAGGTTTCCAGCGCCTCTTTTTGCTGCGAACTGACTGTCAAAGTCAATGTGTCGATTACGATGTCGCGGGTTGGAATTCCGTATTTGTGTGCTTCTGCAATAATTTTTCTTGCGACATTTGCCCGTCCTTCTGCTGTCGGCGCGATTCCGTTTTCATCAATGCACAGCGCAACGACTGAACCGCCGTAATGCTTTACAAGAGGAAATATTTTGTCCATGACGTCTTTGCGGCCGTTTACGGAATTTATAAGGGCTTTTCCGTTGTAGTAGCGCAGGGCTTTTTCAATAACCGGGGCTTCCGAAGAGTCGATTTGCAGGGGAGTTGAAAAGGCGCCTTGAATCGTCTTGACCGCATCAACCATCGTCTGGGCTTCGTCAATTCCTGGAAGTCCTACATTTACATCAAGAATTTGTGAACCTGCGTTTATCTGGCTTTCTGCTTCTTCGAGCACAAAATTCATATCATGCGCTTTTAAGGCTTCTTTTACTTTTTTCTTTCCGGTCGGATTGATTCTTTCTCCGACAATCATTGGACCTGCGCTTCCGCCAATTTGAACTGTTCTATTGTAAGAGCATATCAGGGTGCTGTCTTTGTCGTCCGGCATTTTTGGTTTTACAGAACCTGTTTTTTCGATTTTTTCAACAAGCGCTTTTATGTGTTCTGGCGTTGTTCCGCAGCAGCCTCCAAGAACGCAGGCTCCGTTCAGACGGTTTTTCTTTTGGCTTTCGGAGAATTCTTTTGGCTCAACAAGAAAAACTGTTTTTCCATTTTTTACGACAGGAATTCCTGCATTCACTTGAACAATTACCGGAGTGTGCGAATATCTCAGGAAGTCAGAAGCAAGTTTTTCTCCGTCTTCGAGCGAGCCTCCGCAGTTAAAACCAAGTATATCAACGTGCAGGGATTCAAGATAAGTTACAACTGTTTGAACGTCGGCTCCGGTCAAGGTGCGCAGATTTTTTTGAAAAGTCATTGACGCGATAATTGGGAGCTTTGTGTTTTCTTGAACTGCAAGAACTGCGGCCTTGACTTCGTGCAAATCGGCCATTGTTTCAATCAGCGCAACGTCGTAACCGAGCTTTTCCGCAAGAATTGCAGTTTCTTTGTAGGTTTCGTATGCCTCGTCAAAAGTCAAATCGCCCATTGGCTCCAAAAGTCTTCCGATTTGAGAAGTGTTCCAGGCTTTGAAATGTGGACGGGCAATTCCTTCTGCTTCGATTTCCGAAATTGCCTCTTCCATTATTTTTATAGAAGAAGACAAATATTTTTCCGTTGAATAGCGTACGTTTTTTAATTTTAGCGGCAGCGCGCCAAAAGTATTTGCTGTCAGAACATTTGAGCCGGCTTTTAAATACATTTTGTGAATATTTTTGATTATTTCTGGATGCTCAACAGAAACATCTTCTGGAATATCATAATCGCAAATGCCGGATGCCTGAATCATTGTGCCCATTGCACCGTCCATAAAGACTGGCAGACCGTTGGAAAACTGTTCGCTTAAAAAACCTCGGAAATCTTTCTTCATAATCAGAAAAGTTTAATAAAATTTTTGATGACGTGCAATTATTGCCGCAAACGGAGTAGCAAACGGCGGATTTTTTTCAAAAGTTCATAAAAAATGTGTGTTTTTTATTATTTGTTTACAATTATATTTATATGGAAAAAGTGAAATTTTCAAAAACGCCCAGGACAAGAATTTCGTTCTTTTTTCTTTTTCTGATGAATTTTTTCCGTCATGTTGAAGTTTTTTTTCTTGGTGGTGAAGAATGCCTGTGCTGCGGAAAAAACAGCGGAATAATTCCTGTTTGTAAAATTTGTCTTCAAAAACTTTTTGTTGCGGACGGAGATAGACGCTGTTCGGTCTGCGGAAAAACTCTCGTAAGCGAAATTGAACTTTGTTCGTCTTGCCGGAGCCAAAAAATTCTTTTTAGCGTGGATTCTTCTTTTTCTCTTTTTTCGTATCGGCTTTGGAAGAAAAATCTTCTTTTTGCCTGGAAAACTGAAGAAAAAAGAGTCCTTTCTCCGGTGTTTGCCTCGTTTGCTTTTAAAAAAATTGCAGAAATTTCACAATCCTGGAATTCTAAAGGTTTGATTTTGCCTGTTGTGCCAGTTCCTCCTCGTCCTGGAAAAATTCGCCAGAAAGGCTGGGATCAAATTGACGAGCTTTGCTTTTATTTGCGGAATTTGTATGGAATTGAGATTTTGCCTTTTTTGAGGCGGCTTACCCGTTTTCAGCAGAAAAAATTGAATCGCCTGCATCGTCTTGAGCAGATAAAAAATGCCTTTGTTCTGCGTCCGCAAAAAGAAATTCAAAAATTATTAAAATCTCTTCCGGAAACTGTGATTCTTCTTGACGATGTTATGACCACAGGAAGCACTCTCGAAGCCTGCGCTTTTGAATTAAAAAAGGCTGGAATTAAAAATGTTATTGCGTTGACTTTGTTTATTGTTGATTAGGTTTGATTTTCTATTGGTTTGACGGTATAATTCTTAATAATTCGACTTTAATGTTGACTATTACAATATAAAAATAGAGGTGCTTAATATTATGAAGGAAGAAATTCCAGGTTATACAGTAGCAGAAGCGGTAAAAGAAGCGCGCCGTTGTCTTAATTGTCCAAAACCGCTTTGCCGTACAGGTTGTCCAATCGAAAACGAAATTCCTCAGTTTAACCATGCGCTTGCTCAGGGAAATATTGGCGAAGCCTACAGAATCATCTCTCAAAAGAGCAATCTTCCTGCAATTTGCGGACGTGTTTGTCCTCACGAAAATCAGTGCGAAGGGCATTGTGTTCTTTATAAATCAGGAAAAGGAATAAAAATCGGTCGTATTGAAAAATTTATCGCAGATTTTTATTCAGAAAATCAGCTTTCTTCAGAAAAATTAGTTCCAAAGACTAAAGGTAAGGTTGCTGTAATCGGTTCTGGTCCTGCAGGTCTTACTGTTGCCGGTGATTTGGCACGCAAAGGCTACAATGTTGTAGTTTATGAAGGCGAAGCAGAACCGGGCGGTGTTTTGCTCTATGGAATCCCAGATTTCCGTCTTCCAAAAGAGGTTGTCCGCCGCGAAATTAAAAATATCGAGGCTCTTGGTGTAACTTTTGTGTGCAATACAAGGGTCGGAACAGATATTACAATCGATAAAATGTTTGAAGAAGGTTTTGAAGCCGTATTTATCGGTGCTGGAACATCTGTTGCAAAAGGTCTTGGAATTCCTGGCGAAAATTTGAAGGGCGTAATTCAGTCTTCATATTTCCTCAGAATGACACGTCTTTTCCTTGATGAAAAAGTTGACCGTACCGAAGTTCCTGTTGAAGAAGGCGACAGAGTTATCGTAATCGGGGCAGGAAATGTTGCAATGGACGCTTGCCGCACTGCTGTTATGATGAAGGCTTCTTCTGTTGTCGACTGCTACCGTCGTACAATTGAATTTATGAAGGCTGCGCATGCAGAATACGATGGAGCTGTAAAAGACGGTGTTGATTTTAAATGGGAATACACACCGCTCGAAGTTGTCGGCGAAAACGGAAAAGTTACCGGTCTTAAGGTTTCAACTCCGGAAGGAGAAAAAATTCTCCCGGCAGACAAGATTTTGATTGCCGTTGGCTCAAAGCCTGCCGGCATTGTAATTTCTTCGACAACTGGAATCGATGTGGATGAATCCGGATATGTAATTACAAAACAGACTCCTTACGGCATGACTACAAAAAATGGTGTTTTTGCTGGTGGCGACATTGTTCACAAGCCTGCGACTGTTGTTCTTGCAATGCGCGAGGCAAAAAAAGTTGCACAGGGAATTGCGGATTATATCGAAGCAAGAAAACTTC
This sequence comes from Treponema berlinense, assembly GCF_900167025.1. Taxonomy (GTDB): domain Bacteria; phylum Spirochaetota; class Spirochaetia; order Treponematales; family Treponemataceae; genus Treponema_D; species Treponema_D berlinense. The sequence goes on from NZ_FUXC01000007.1 coordinate 22,519, forward strand.
TTGGAGTTTAAGTTTTAAATTAGCTTGGAAAATAAATTCTCAAAATAAAGAGGTTAAAAAATGGCAGAAGGAACTCAGATTCAACTTGTAACATTTCAGCTTGGCGAGGAGCTTTATGGCGTTGATATTATGGACGTAAAAGAAATTGTAAAGGTCTGCGATGTACGCCAAATTCCGAATGCTCCTTATTATGTTGAAGGTATCTTTAACCTCCGAAGCGAGATTATTCCTGTAATGAACTTGCACAAGCGTTTTCAGATTAAAAAACTTGAAACTTCCTCAAACGAAGAAGAACTCGACGGCGGTTTTATTATTTTGAATATTGACAACAACAAGATTGGAATTATCATCGATAAAATCGCCAGAGTTGTAACCGTCGACATGTCGGAGGTAAAAGATCCTCCTCAGATGATTAGCGGAATTGGAACTGAGTACATTCAGGGTGTAATCCGTCAGGAGAACAATTATCTTATCATGCTCAATATCCGCAAACTGTTTAATCCAAAAGAACTTCAGAAAATTTTTGATTCAGAATAGATTGTTTTGGATTAAATCCGCGCCTTAAAAAAGGCAATAGATTAAAAAATAGGTTTCAGTAAAAAAATGATTCAAACATTCAGTTCTACGATACGCAGAAAAGAGATGGATGCGGTTTTAACCTGTATGGTTGACGAAAAAACTGGTCCGGGAGAACTTAATTCAAAATTTATCCAGGCGTTAAAGGAATTTTCTGGTTGTGACGGTGCCGTTGCCTTTAGAAGTCCTTCAATTGCCCTTTCTTATGCGCTAAAAGCACTTGATTTGCCTGAAAATACTTCTGTTATGATCAGCGCCCTGGCTCCTTTTTGGCAGTATGATGCAATTCAAAAACTTGGATATAAACCGCTTGTTCTGGACGTTGAAGAGCAGACTGGTCTTGTAAATGCAGAAATCGTTCAAAAAGGAATAAGCGACGGCGGAAGGCTCTTGATTTTGCACGAGACAATGGGAATTCTTCCTCAAATCGAGGAAATTATTTCGCTTGGAATTCCTGTAATCGAGGATATTTCCCATTCTTTCGGGGCGGTTTTGCCGGAAAAAACAGAAAATGCCGAAACTGAGGAAAATTCAGAAAAAAAAGCCGGCAAAAAACTTGAGAGAAAAGCAGGCTCGTTTGGAATTTTTTCGATTCTTGGGCTTGAAGAATTTGATACTGTGACTGGCGGCGGCGGTGCTGTTTTGATGGCTCCTCAGCGCCGGGAATGGATTGTTTTAAAAAAATATACAGATTCTGCTCCACGAACAGATATTTTGCCAGATATAAACAGTGCTCTTGCGTTTATTCAGCTAAAGGAATTCAACAGAAACGAGCAGGCAAGAAAGACTTTGTTTGCAGTTTTTCAGCGTTCTTTGATGAGTGGAAAAAACAGAACTTTTGTGAGGGACAGCGACGAGGCTTCTACAATCTGGTCTTTTCCTGTTGTTTTGAACGGAAGCGTAAAAGACGTAAAGCAGTATGCTTCTAAAAAAGAAATTGAAATTCAGCCTGCATATTCTGACAGCGTAATCGCCCATCTTGATGAGTCTCAGTTGAAGGATTTAAAGACAGCAAAGGCTTTGAATTTAAGGACGGTTTTGTTTCCTTTGTATCCGCGGCTTGGTTCAGAATCTGCCACAAAAATTGCAAAAGTTTTGGGAACTCTGCCGTAATAAAAATTGCAATAAAAAGTCGGTCCTAAAACTGAAGTTTTAATCGTGACTTTTTATGGGAGAGAATATGGTTCGTTGCTTAATCATAGTTAATACATACAAAGAAGAATCTCAAAAAATGGGGGCAGAAATAAAGTCTTACCTTGAAAAATGTGGAATTCGGGGCGATGTTTTTCTGTTCAACGGTTTTTGCGAGCAATATCCTTTTAGCGGATACGATTTTGTAATAACTTTGGGTGGCGACGGAACAGTACTTTTTGCAGCCCGTGGCTGTGCGCCTGAAAAAATTCCGATTATTCCTGTAAATTTTGGAACCTTTGGTTTTATTGCCTCTGTTCAAAAAAATGAATGGAAAGAACAGCTGCATCAATTTTTGGACGGAAAATCTTTGATTGTAAGCCGCAGTATGCTCGAAACGGAAATTATTCGTGGTGGAATGAAGCGTTTTTCGGCTGTAAGTTTGAATGATGTCGTTATCAGTGCTAAAAATTCTGCGCACACAATCAATTTTGAGGTTGAATACGGAAAAACTCCTCTCGGCCGGTTTGTTGCCGACGGAATGATTCTTTCGACCGCAACAGGTTCGACGGCATATTCTGCAAGCGCAGGCGGTCCGATTATCGATCCTTGTATTGATGCAATGTGCCTTACTTTAATAAATCCATTCAGTTTATCGAGCAGACCTTTGGTTTTGAGCCCGGAAAATGGTCTTTCCACAAAAATTCTTCCGAGCCGTGTAAGCGATGTAATAATTACGGTTGATGGTCAGATTCCGAACGATTTGCATGTCGACGACATAATAAAAATTCATCAGTCACCGCACAAAGCGCTTTTGGTTGGCTGCACTCAGGAAAAATTTTATAAATCATTGCGCCAGAAATTAAACTGGTCTGGAGGTCCAAATGCTTGAGGATTTAAGAATCAAAAATTTTGCCCTTATCGACAGTGCCAGCGTTGAGTTTAAAAACGGATTTACAGTTCTTTCTGGAGAAACTGGTGCCGGAAAATCGCTTTTAATCGGAGCGTTGACTTTTTTGCTCGGCGGAAAAGGCGGAGTTGAACACATAAGGACTGGTTGTCAGACAGCTCAGGTTTCTGGAACTTTTTACATTAAAGGTCTTTCTTCTCCGGTTGATCCGTCAAAAATAAATGAAGACGACATAAAAACACCTGCGCAATGGCTTTACGTGCATGGAATTGAGAGCGAAGATGACAGAATTCTGATTCGCCGTGCAGTTCGCGATACTGGAAAATCTGCCGCATGGATTGGCGACACTCCGGTCACTCGGGCGGATTTGGCTTCGTTTTGTAATTTTTTAATCGACATTCACGGTCAGCACGAGCATCAGTCTTTGATGCGTGTCAGTGAGCACCGAAAATTTCTTGATTCGTTTGCCGGTTTGGACGAAAAAGTTGAAGAATTTACGGCTCTTTATTCAAATTTGGTCGCAAAACGCAGAAATTTGGATGAACTTTTGTCTGACGATAAAACGCGCGCCCAAAAAATCGATGTTCTTACGTTTTCTGTAAAAGAAATAGAAGATGCAAAACTAAAAAAAGGCGAGGACAGGGAGCTTGAGGACGAAGAAAAGAGGCTTTCTTCATTTGAAAAACTTTACGAAGACATAGATTCAATCTGCCAGACTTTGGAAGGCGCGGAAAGTTCCAGCGGAGCGGTTTTGCTCTTAAAGAAAATCCGTTCTGTAGCCCAGCATGCCTGTCAGCTTGATAAAAATCTTGAATCTCTGGATAGCCGTCTTGAAAGCGCATTTTATGAACTTTCGGATATTGCAGGTGAATATTCTTCTTATAAAAATAGTCTTGTTTTTGATCCTGAGAGACTTGCTTTTGTTCAGGACAGGCTTACCTTGATTTATAATTTAAAGAAAAAATATGCTTCGTCGGTTAATGCGCCGGTTGAAGAAGTAATTCAATTCGGGCTTGATGCACAAAAAAGGCTTGCAGAGCTTAGTGGCGGTGAAAAAAATAAGGATTCCTTAAAAGCGGAAATTGCCGGGCTTGAAAAAAATGTCTATAAACAGGCAAAAGAGATTTCTGACAGCCGGAAAATTGCCGCTCAAAAAATGTCTGAGCAGGTTATGGCGATTTTAAAAACCTTGGGAATGAAAGACACCCGGTTTGCAGTTCAGGTTGCGGAAAAAAATGGTTCTCAAATCGAACAAAAATGCGGACCTTATGGAATGGACGATATTGAATTTTTGATTGCGGCCAATCCTGGAAATCCGCTTCAAAGCCTTGCAAAAATTGCTTCCGGCGGTGAATTGAGCCGCGTTATGCTTGCGCTAAAAACCGTTCTCGCGGAAACAGACAGTGTCGAAACACTTGTTTTTGACGAAATCGATACAGGAATCGGCGGAGAAGTTGCGGTTTCTGTAGGACAGCATTTAAAAAGCCTTGCAAAAAAATGTCAAATTTTATGTATAACACATCTTGCCAGCATAGCAGTTTATGCCGATAATCAACTTAAGATTGCAAAGAGTGTTTCTGAAGGAATGACAAATACCGAAGTTGCTCCAATTGAAGGAGAGCAGAGGGTTGCCGAAATTGCGCGTATGCTTTCAGGCGATGCGGCGAGTCAGGAATCTTTGGAACACGCAAAAGCAATGCTTGCAAAATTTTCAGGTACTGGAGAAAGCTAATGGCAAAGATTTCAACAGAAAACAGAGAACTTTTTAATGCAAAAATTGTTCCCTACAAAGATGAAATAAACGCTCATCTTGAAAAAGAAAAAGAAGTTCTTGCTCTAATCGAGAAAGAAAAAAACAATGTCGGTTATAAAAAACTTTTTCTTTGCGAAGACCAGATTTATATTGCAACATTGTGGATTGCAATAAACAATCTTTCTGTCGAAATTCTTGATACTAAAAATAATGATGCCCTCAACGATGCAAGAAAATGTCTTTACAAGGCGATAATTCACCTTGAAGAAGTTGTTACCGCTGTTATAAATTGTCCTTACAGCGAAATCGAAGACAAGGTTTCTGAAATCGAAAATACTCCTCTGGAAAAAAGATTTTATATTGTAAAAAAACTTGGACTTGCAATTCAACTTTTGGTTGACGCTTTTGGAGAAAATACAAAGTGGAAGTGGTCTTTTGTTGAACTTAGAGGCCGTTTTTGTACAGTTGCAAAAAACCTTATTCCAATGAAACAGGCCTGCAAGGATTATTTTGATCCTCGTTCTGCTGATTACGACAATACGGTTTATTATATTCGGCTTGTCCTTAAGCTTTTGGATCAGTCCGCAACTCAATACCGCGACCGGTATGAACTTTCAACACATCGCATTGACGATATGAACGCGGCGATAAACTATCTTCTTGCATTGCGCCGGCTTCAGATTTTGTTGAGCATGAAAGATGAGGCGGAAGAAACTAAAAAGAAGGCTTTGGTTTGGAGAGAAAAACTTGAAGCAGACCATAAGTCAGGAATTGCCAGCTAAAATATGCTTAATAAAAAATTCATTCTAAAATTATTTGAAGGTTTTTCTATTCAACGATGGAACGATTTGGTCCGGCCTTTTGAACTTGTAGAAATGGACAAGGCGGCGGAACGAATGATTGTTGCGTACATAATTGGAAAGTACGAAGAAAAAGCCGGAAATAAAATTGACTGGGAATGGATTATAAACGCATCTCTTTTTGAGCTTCTAAAAAAAATTGCGCTGTGCGACATAAAAAGTCCTGTTCAGCAGATGATTCGCCGTCAGTTTCCGCAGGAATATCTAAAACTGAACGAATGGGTTCTAAAACAGTACAAAGACATAATTGAAGACGAAGCGCTTTATTCAGATTTTACACTTTATATTGCACGTACTGCCGGAAATTTTCCTATGCCAAAGGAACTTGAGCTTTCTGCGCGGGTTTTGCGTGCTGCCCATAAATTTGCCTCAATGCGCGAACTTCAGATGATTGAATGTGTAAACGAAGAGGAGCGGATTGTAAAAATCAAAAAGGATTTAAATCAGGAAATTCAAAAATACCTGGATTTGCGCGGAATGCAGCTTCTTGTTACGAGACAGAGGCCGTTCGATTTTATTATGATGATTGAACAGCTGCGTTTTCAGACAAGATGGAATCAAACTCCGAGAATTCCAAAGACAAGCGTGCTTGGACACTGCTATTTTGTTGCGGCTCTTACTGTTCTTTTGATGAGGGACACAAAAGTTAAAATGTGCCCAAAGCGTCTTTTTAACGACTTTTTTTCGGCTCTTTTTCATGATTTGCCGGAAGCCGTAACCCGGGATATTATTTCTCCTGTAAAGCAGGCAACCGACGCTCTTCCTGACATTGTAAAAAAAATCGAGGACGAAATAGTCAACCGCGAACTTGTTCCTCTTATGGATGATTTTTATGCTGACGAAATTATTTATTTTACAAATGATGAATTTTCAAACCGAATTCAGCAGAAGCAAAAAAACGGAAATACAAAGGTTCAGAAAGTTGAATGGGAAGATTTGAACGGAAAATACAATTCCGACGAATTTAATCCTGTTGACGGAAAAACTGTCCGCCTTGCCGACCACTTGAGCGCGCTGATTGAGGCTGACCGCTCAATAAAATATGGAATTACGAGTGCGCATCTCCGTGGCGGAAGAAAACACACCTTAAACGGCTACGCAAAAGGACTTGTCATAAACGGCATAGAAATTCGAAAAATTTTTGATGATGTTGTTTCTGACTAAAAGCCGCAATTCGCTTTTTTAATTTCAATATTCTTCATTTTTTTATAAAAAACTGTAATTATATTTTTTTGCCTTTAAAACATATATTTTTTTGCCGAAGATATAAGAGTTATGAAGTCTGTATTTTTTAAAAATGTAAAAACCGCAATTTTTTTTACCGGAGTAAGTGTTTTTTGTTCAGGTTTCCTGTTTGCCGAATTGAGTCACACCGTTCAAAAAGGCGAAACTCTTTATTCAATCTCAAAAAAATATAGTACAACGGTTCAGTCGATTGCGGATGCAAACAAAATTGACGGTACAGATATAAAAATCGGACAAAAACTTGTAATTCCGGAAAAAAACGGAGCGGTTCAAGCAAAAACGAATGATTCTGCTTTAAAAAATGATTCAAAAATCGACTCTAAAACCGAAAAAAACATTCAGACCTACACTGTCAAAAAAGGCGACACCTGGTACGCAATTGCCAGAAATTTTTCGGTAAGCGTAAAGCAGCTTTACGAATTGAATGGAACTGACGAAAAATCTGGACTTAAGGTCGGCCAGAAAATAAAAATTCCGGCAGTTTCTGCGCTTGCTTCTAACCAGAGTGTAAAAAATACTGGGACTTCTAAAAATATGGCTTTAGAATCAAAAAATTTCGAACTAAAAAATCAGTTGCCGTCTGTGATTAGCGACACTCATAATTATTCTGAAAAAAAAGGCGACCCGAACCTTGTCTGGCCTGTTCAAAAACCTGAAGTTACTTACGTAAACGGAAAGGTTAGCGGCGTAACACTCAGTGCAAAAAAGGACGAGCCTGTAGATGCGATAAAGTCTGGAACTGTAATGTTTAGCGGAACCTACCGCGGTTTTGGAAACGTTGTCTTTATTCAAAGCAAAACCGGTCATATTTACGCATACACCGGACTTGGAAAAGTTTTGGTTTCCAAAGGCGATTATATCGATTTTAAAACTCAGATTGGTACGGCAGGAATCAACAGCTATTCTTCAAAAAGCCAGATAAGCCTTATGGTTTTTCAGAACGGACTTCCGATTGATCCTGCAAAAGCTCCCCGTGGCTAAGTTTTTTAGGCAAAATCTGCGGTTTTGAGAATTTTTTGCCGCTTTTAAGTTGAATAAGTGGACAGTTATAATTCTTCTACTGGATCTGGATTTTTACTTTCTTCCAGACCTTCGCTGTCCAGAGAGACAAATTTAACATCTGCTTCCGATGTGATTTTTTCGCGGATGATTACCTTTAAGTTTTTGCAGACAAGGGTTGTAAGTTTTAAGGTTTGACCGAAACGGTTTGAATAAGTTGAGTCTGTCTGATCAATGTCATCTGTTTTTAGATAGATGTGGAGTTCGCTTTTTATATATTCAATCATGTCGGAAAAATTTATCCGTTTGTTGAATTCCATGTCCCGCTGAATGTAATCGATTACTTCAAAATTCGAAGGATTGCTTTTCAGTTTTGTTTCCATTTTGCCTGCCTTATAACAATGCCTGGACTGCAAGCGAAGATGTTTGTTCTGAGCAAATTCTAAGCCTCTGTCTCTTCTTTTTTTGTGGAACCGGCATTTTTATTAAAATCTTAAATATTTCGGCACAGACTTTTGCATCGTCAAAGGCGCGATGTGCATGTCCTTTGTCAATGCTGAACTGGTCTGCAAGAAATGTCTGTTTCCAGCTTCTGTTTTCTGGCAGCATAATCCTGCTTAGTCTGAGTGTATCGACTGCGCTGTTTTGCAACGGCAAAAAACCGAGGCGTTGAGATTCTGCGTTCATAAAACGAAGGTCGAACTGCGCATTGTGCGCTACTAAAATTGTTTCTTTGCAGAAATTTCTGAATTCTGGAATGATTTTTTCTGCCAAAGGAGCATTTTCCAGCATCTGGTCGTTGATTCCTGTCAAGCCAACAATAAATGGATTTAACGGAGATTGAACTTTTATTAAAGACGAAAATTTTTCAAGAATTCCGTCCTTTGTAAATTTTACCGCGCCGATTTCGATTATGTTTGAATTTTCTGGATTTTGTCCGGAAGTTTCTGTGTCAAAGGCACAAAAAACAGCACCTTCTTCATAGAGAGAAAGAATTTTTTTGTTTGACGCAATCAAGTGCAGGTTGTTGTTCATAGATAAAACTTGGACTGCCGTTTTTGCAATTTTTTTGCCGGCAGTCCATTTTTTTTAATTATTTTGCATTTTCAAGAAGATTTTTGATTTCTTTTGAAATTGAATCGCAGCTTTCTGCTGATTCTTTTTTTGCTTCTTCAAGATTAGAAGTAACTTCTGTTCTTGAGTTGATGTAGAACTTGATTTTTGGTTCAGTTCCTGAAGGGCGTGCAGAAACAATTGTTCCGCCTTCGAGAACAAACTGAAGCACGTTTGACTTAGGAAGCGCAATTTCTGTTTTTGCAGATGGATTTTCTGGATTGTAAGAAACGCTTTCCTGGATGTCGCGGATTTCAAGAACTTTTTTGCCACCGAGAGTTTTTAAGCCTTCTGAGCGGAGTTTTGTCATAATTCCTGCCATAACTTCTTTTCCGGCAGAACCTGGGAAATACTGCGAAATTGCGCGGTCTTCAAAGAAACCATATTCATTCCACATGTCGTCCAAGTGTTCGAGAATTGACTTGCCTTTTGAAGCCCAGTAAAGTGTCATTTCGGCACACATTGCGGCCGCAGAAACGCCGTCTTTGTCCATTACTTCTTTTTCTACTTTGTAGCCGTAAGATTCTTCAAGGCCAAAAACGTAATTTTCCGAACCGTCTTTTTCAAATTCATCTTCAACAGCGGCAATCCACTTAAAACCTGTAAGGCATTCGTGCATTTTTACGCCGTATTTTTTGCAGATGTAGTCGCAGAACGGAGATGTTACGATTGAGCGGATTGCTGCCGGGCTTGCAGGCATTTTTCCGAGTTCTTTTCTTGAAAGAAGAACGTATTCGCACAAAAGAGCGCCCATCTGGTTTCCAGAAACGAGGACGAATTTTCCGTCTTTGCCAGGAAATGCCGTTCCGAAGCGGTCTGCGTCAGGGTCTGTTGCCATTACACAGTCAGCCTTTTCTTTTTCGCCGAGTTCAACAGCGAGTTTGAGGGCGGGAGCTTCTTCCGGATTTGGTTTTTCTACAGTCGGGAATGCGCCGTCCGGCTCTCTCTGCTGTGGAACTGTAATTACTTTTAGTCCAAGGTCGCCAAGAACTTTTTCTACGTGCATTGCGCCTGTTCCGTGGAGCGGAGTGTAGACGATTTTTACGCTCGAAGCCTTTTCTTTGATAAGTTCAGGGCGGAAAAGCTGAGCCTTGCACATTGTCCAGAATTTTTCATCAATTTCTTTGTCTATAAGAACGAGTTTTCCTGATTTGAGCGCTTCTTCTTTAGAAATTGATTTTACTTCCTTTACAGCATTCACTTCATCGATGATTCCAACGTCATGCGGCTCGATTACCTGAGCACCGTTGTCCCAGTAAGCCTTGTAGCCGTTGTACTGAGGCGGATTGTGGGAAGCTGTAACGACAACTCCTGTCTGAGCTCCAAGCTCGCGGATTGCAAAAGAAAGTTCTGGAGTAGGGCGGAGACCTGTAAAAAGATAGGCCTTGATTCCGTTTGCGGCAAGAATAAGGGCCGTTGCTTCTGCAAAAACGTCCGAATTTTTGCGGCTGTCATAGGCGATTACTGCGCTCAAAGTGCCGTCTTTTGCTTTCTGAGGAAATGCTTTAAGAACGTAGTTTGCAAGTCCCTGGGTTGCAAGGTTTATTTCGAGAGTGTTCATGCGGTTTGTTCCGCCGCCCATAACTCCGCGAAGACCTCCGGTACCAAATTCAAGAGTCTGATAGAATCTGTCTTCCAGTTCTTTCATATCTTCTTTTGCAACGAGTTCTTCTACTTCTTTGCGGAATCGTTCATCTTTTTCTTCTTCGATGTACTTTTTTGCACGTTCAAGAATTTCTGTTTTTTCCATAAATTTCTCCCATAAAAAGTTTTATGCTAGTGAATCTGCACGCAGAATCATTTTTGTTTCCCATTCAAGAAGTTTTTGTTCTTCTTTAGGTTTGTTTCCTTTTACATCGCACATTACGCGGAAAACAGGTTCTGTTCCGCTTCCGCGCATCCACATAAATGCGACAGGTTTTTCGTTTTCATCGTAAAAAATGATCTTGAGTCCGCCTTTGCCGCTCTGCGAATAATCGTCAATGTTTTTAGTTTCAACGGTTCCGTTTGTTCTGACAGCAACATAGCTTTCAAAACCGTACAGTTCCTTTAATTCATTTTTATGCAAATTCCACTGATTTTCAAATATTTTTTGGAACTTTGCCTTTAAAATTCCGTGATCCGCTGTTTTTATCTGAAGAACAGCCCTTTCTTCGCTTACGCCAGTTGTCGTGTAAACAGGCAGTGTTTCGATTATGTCGCGCAAGGTGTAGTTTTCTTTATATTTTTCCATCTGGCCGCTTGCTTCGCACCAAAGATGAAAAAGACCTTTTCTCAAAGCTCCGTTGGCTTGGTCGTCTTTTAAAATCAGAAGCTTTACAAGCGCAAAAATCGTGCAAAGAGGGTCGCGCACTGCCGCCGGATGAGTAATGTTTCCGCCGTTCGAACCTTCGCCCAAAATGCGCACAGTCCAGCCTTCGCTTCGTTTTTCACGCGCCAAATTTACGACATTTGCTTCGCCGACTTCGCTTCTAAAAACTTCCGCCTTAAAAGCATGTGCGATTTCTTCGATTCTCATTGATGTAGGGCCGTTTACTGCAACCCCGACTTTTTGTCCGCCAAAAAAAGAGCCGGTCTGTCCGTTTTTTCCTGATAAAAAGAGTTCTGCTTTTTTTGCAAGTCCGCAACCTTGCGAAAATTGAGCCTGATACGCAGAATATGCAAGTTCTGAAAGAACCGAAAGCGCAAATCCTTCCTGGGCTCTTAAAACCTTTGCTTTTTGCTCAATTTCGTCCCAGTAGACAATGTTTCCGCGGTCTCCGTCGCAGTCCGGCATGTAACCGAGAATGCAGTTTTTGTCGCCTGCGGCCTGTCTTTTTTCGATTTCGTGCGCACACCAAACCAGATTTTCCGGTTCAGGAATAATTTCGTGGGCGATTTGTCCGGGAGCGCTGTTGATTGCCGTTAAAGAAATTCCACATTCGTTTAAAAATGTTTTGTCAATTGACATTGTGCGCGCAGAACCGTTCATATCTGCTACGACGCACAGCGGTTTTTGAATCAGGTTTTGTCTAATTCTTGCAAATACCGCATTTTGCACGGCAGGCTCTTTTGAGCCGGAAATTACTTCTTTTTCAAAACTTCTGTAAGTGTTTGCAGCCGAATGTTTTGTCGCGATAGATTCTGCAAAAACCCAGTCCAAGTCAATGTCAGAACATGAAGATGCCAGTTTTTGCGCGTATTCAGCAGCGTCAGGACGGGCACATTTTTTTTCAAATTCCGCAACGAGTTTTGCGTTTTCCTGTCCGTTTAAAACGCCTCCGTCATTCAGCCCGAATTTAATTCCGTTGTAGCCAATCGGGTTGTGGCTTGCCGAAATATAGACAAAACCGTCCGCCGAATGTGCATAAACCATAATTTCTGGAGAGGCAATTATTCCCGTATACGAAACTGCAATTTTTTTTGCCAGAAAAACTCTGAGCATTGTTTCTGCAATTGCAGGACCTGTAGGACGGGTGTCCATTCCAACTATAATTAAAGGGGATTTTTTTTGAGCAAGCATATAATCTGCAAAAGTTTCTGCTGCAAGCGCCGCGATTGTGCGGTTTAAATCTCCGATTTCGACATTGTCGTCGTCTTTTTCTCCGGATTCAGCAAAAACTTTGCGCCAGCCAGACGCTGATGTAATCATCTTATGTTCCATAACAAAAATATTTTATCACCAAAAATGACTAATCGCAACAAACTGGAAAATTCTTGTTTTTTAAATTTGGCACCGCAATCCATTTTCAAACCTGCTTTCCACGGTTCCGCTTGTGCTCCATCCGCCACAGGCGGACGCTTCGCGCCGTTTCAATCAGGGGTGCATTTTTTTGTGCAGACTCAATATGCTTCCACAGAATATGTGAGGATTTTTTCTTTACCCAAAATATCTGCAACCGAAATCGTAATTCTGTTGTGTCCCTTAGGAATTGCAATTTCGCCCAAAAGCTGCCGTTTTTTGTCCGGATAAATTACAGAAGAAGGGTAGTTGCTCTTGTTGTTTGTGCAGAGTTTTCCGTCTATGCTTACCAATGCATCGTATGTAATTGTGTCGGCAATTGCTCCGTTTACAAGAATTGTCGTTTTGTACGGCATGGAAACCGGCTGCTGCGAGCAGTAAATAAAATACGTTCCGGAAGCGATTCTTCTGTTTGTGTCAAAATTATATTCAGTTCCTCTTTTATTTATAGCCGTAAGATTGAGAATTTCAAGCGGAAGCTCGTTTCCAAAGCGCGGCATTAAAATCCGCGGATTTACGAGCGTTTTGGCCTTTAAATCGACAACCTGAAATTCCAAAAGAGCGTTTCCTTCCTGCCAGCCGGAGCTTCCGCAGGTTCCTAGCGGAGTTGCGTTTTCAACTTCCGAAAGTTCATAGCGTTTTTCCTGATCGTCCGAATTTAAGTTTGCATAAACCGTCATCAAACTGTCGTCGTGAACGAGAATCACTGCATTTCCGAGTGTGCTTTCAAAAAGAGAAGAATCCTCGTCATGTTCGCTCAAAACCGCGGTGACAGTTCCTTTGCTGGAAGTTTTAATTTCTCCGCTGTCGCTAAAAATCAGCGAAGGATTTATAACTCCGCCACGGGTGTGCGCAAAGTATGTAAAAAAAGTGTCGGACATGATTTCTTCCTGCGGCCAGTCAAAACCAAAGGCGAAAAATGGAGCCAAAACCAATGCCGATAAAAACGATATTTTTTTCATAAAAATCTGCCTCCGTTTTTACTTAAACTCAATGTCCACTCTCGAAAGCGAACTGTCGCGTCCGACAAAAAGCGAATTGTCTTTGACTGTTATGTAAGCATTTTCCGCTTTAAAGCTAAAGCTTCCGGAATAAACCGAGTGTTTTTGGATTACAGAAACTGAATAAATTCCGTCATTTTTGCTAAGGACAAAGATATTTTTTTTGTTGCTGGTTTCTTCTATTGAAAGAATATTGCCTTTTACCGGAATATGCTTTGATTTTAAGGTTTTGCAGTTTAAAACGCCAAGACAGTCTTTGTGCGCAAAATAGCAGTAATCACCGTCGCTTGAAAATTTTACAAGAACCTGCTTTGTTGTGTCTGCTTCCAGATATTCATGAAAGAAGATTTTTGTAATTCCATTTTCTCTCTTTGCAAGAGTGAATCTCTGCTGTTTTTGACCGCTTATGCTCGCTGTCGTTAAGCCGTCTTCCGAAACTGCAAGGCCCAGAATTACAGGATATTTGCTTCCGCCCGGTTCATACTGGCGTTCGATTTTTCCGTCCGCGTCAAAAATAAGAATCGAGCCGTCCGCGTAGCCTGCGGCAACTTTGTCGTTTGTAGAATCCAGGGCCGTAATAGGAACGTAATTTTCAAATTTCCATTTTGGCTCAAAATTTTCATTCAAAAATACAAAACTTGTTCCGCCCGGCAACATAAGAAATTTTCTGTCCTTTTGAAAAAACGGAAAACCCTGCATTTTTAGTTCTTTTTTTTGTTTTCCTTCTTTTGATACAAGTTTTAGACTTTTGTCGCTTGTTCCGTAAATGCAGTAATCGTCTGGACTGATTGCGATTTTGTACGGAAATGTAAAAGCCTGTGCAATTTGACCGTCTTCTGTAAAAAATCCCGCGTTTTGTCCAAGTTTGAACGGAATATATTGCGAAGGTTCAGTTTTGTCTGAATCTGGAGAAGGCTTGTTGCAGTCAACCGTCCATTTTGTCGCAAAATGAATTTCTTTGGAAAGCGGTTTTATTGCAAAAAATGTATATGCGAGCACAACCGTTGTGCATATCGTAGAAATTGGATTTAGTTTTTTTAGCATGATTATTTTTATGGTATAATGATTAAAAATTATGGTCAAGTTTGATAAAAAAATGTTTTTTTTATCAGTGCGGTCTTTTATTTTGCAATAAAGTCGAAGAGAATGTATTTACTTGACAAAATACCGTTCTAAATGCAAAATATGCAAAAGATTGTTAAGATTTTATAAAAAAATGGAGACAAAAAGTGGAAGACGATATCCTTACAATTGAAGAAGTTGCAAAATATCTGCGTGTTTCTGAACGCACTGTTTATGACTGGGCTCAAAAGGGCGAAATTCCCGCTGGAAAAATTGGAACGGTATGGCGTTTTAAAAAATCAGAAATTGAAAAATGGGTAAACGAACGTCTTTCTTCAAATATCAAAAAAGAAGAAAACAATCCTGAGGTAATCGTAAAGAACATTCTTTCACCAGACCGCATTGTTTTTATAAATCATACTACAAAACGCGATGCCCTTGTTGAACTTGCAAACAATTTGAGCACAGCTCCGCAGGTAAAATACAGCGACGAGCTTGTTACAGAGATTTTAAAGCGCGAGGAACTTATGTCTACAGCAATAGGCCGTGGAATTGCAATTCCTCATGTGCGCCTGTCTTCCGTAACAGACCTTGTAATGAGCGTTGGAATCTGCAAAAAGGACATAATCGACTATCAGTCAATTGATGAAATCCCTGTAAGAATTTTGATTATGATTGCGGCGGCTTACAATCAGCACACATATTACCTTCAGACGCTGAGTTTTTTCAGTTCAAAATTAAAAGAAAAGGCTCTGCGCGACAAGCTTCTTGACGCTTCAACTCCAGAAGAAGCGTACGCTCTTTTAACACAGGAGTAGTTTTTGCCAGAACAGAAAAAATTGTTTTTCTTTTAGACTATTCGTAAAGTTCTACAGGAATCCAGTTTTTTCTGTCCTGCATGTCTTTTGCAATCATTCCAAAAGTTAGATTTTTTGCCGTAGTTTCTCCAAAAAGATATTCTTTTCCGTCGAGACTGTAGGTTTGTCCCTGTTTTCCCGGCAAATTTATTCCTACCATAGCATGGCTGTATTGAGTGCTTATGAACATAATTGAATCCAGCCCAAGGTTTTTATAAAGAAGCATTAAAAGCATTGAGCGGCTGTCGCAGTCAGAGCCTGCTCCTTCGAGCGTTGCCGGAATATTTGTAAAATCGGCGCGGTCAGAAGAAGATGATTTTCTTTCGTAGTTAAAATTTTGTGTCCAGGTTAAAAGTTTTTGCGCGAGCGCTGCTTCCGGAAAATCCGGAGATTCTTTTTTGCAATCTTCTGCAAGCGCGTTGGAAATGTCAAATGCCGCTCTTTTTGTGCGCCCCATTCCGTCTTTTGCAATTATTCTGTAAAAACGCTGCCAGGCTTCTTTCCAGCAATTTTGGTTTACGAACAGTTTAAAAACTGAAAATTCCCGGTCAACGACAAACTGGTTTGCTTCGGAATCATCTTTGTCCAGAACCGTGTTTATTTTTTTTCCGGCAATTGTGAGCGTTATGTTTTTTTGTCCGGCTTTTGGAAAGGCGAATGCGGTTATAAGCCCGCTTTCCTTAAAGCTTCCGCGGTCGACCATTATGCTGTCTAATATAGAAAGAATAAACTGCTCGCAGTTGTATGCCTTGTCTTCCGGGGCAAACGATATAACTGTCAGAAAGCTTTTTTTGTCTGGAAGGGGAATTGAAGTTCCCCAGCCGCACATTTTTGTGCCAAGGGTTTTTTCGCTTATTGTAATCTGAGAAACGGCGCATTCTCTGTTGCGCCATTTTGCCGTAGAAATTTCTCCTGTTGCGGAAAGTTTTTCCAAGGTCTTGTAAAGAGCTTGTGTGCTGTTTTGAAAATTTTCCTGGGGCCAGACTTTTATCGCGGTTTGAACTGGAAGAAGCTTGTGCGTAAAAAGAATTGAGCTTTCGTCTTCCGTCATGTCTGAAATTTCTGACATTTCTGGAAAATCTATGCTGTAACCGTAAACAGAACTTGAGACCAGTTCCGAAAATGAATAAAAACTTGGAAAAATTAAAAAGAATGCTGCAAAAATCGGGCGGATAAAAGTTTTGCGGAATTTTTTCATAGCTTTGGCACTTCCATAAAATACTAGTCTAAAAAATACTTTTTTTGTAATATAGGCAACTGGACAAGGGATTGTAAGGGCGCGCGAGGCGCGTTCCAAAAAATGTGATTGCGCCTTGCGGAATTACTTTTTTTGGAATGACAACCCTGAAAAGCCCGGTTTTTGCGCAGGCAAAAATGGCCCCAAAAATTCAAAAAAAAATATTTACAGATTGATAATCGGATGAAAAATATTCAAATTGTATATGAAAATGAAGAAATTCTTCTAATAAATAAAGAAGCTGGAATGAGTGTTCAGGGCGGTGCTGGAATTGCGCATTCTTTGGACGAGGAACTTTCTAAGCAGCTTGGGTACAAGGTTTTTTTGGTTCACAGGCTCGATAAGGAAACGTCCGGGCTTATGGTTGTTGCAAAGTCGGCGGCCGCGGCAAACAAATGGATTGGCCTGATTGCAGGAAAACAGGTAAAAAAAGAATATACGGCTGTATGTTTTGCTCTGCCTTGCGTAAATGGAAAAACGGCTTTGGCTGGAACTTTAAAAGACAATGTTGTAAAGGCTGGACGGGAATTGAATGCTGTTACGGATTTTAAGGTTTTAAAATCTGGAAAAGTAAAAATTGTTCCGGAAAGCGAAATTGCCGTTAAAAATACGAAAAGCGCTTTTGAAAGTGAAGAAATCGAGCTTTCTGTTTTACATCTTACGCTTGGAACCGGAAGAATGCACCAGATAAGAATTCATCTTGCAAAGGCCGGCTGTCCGATTGTTCAGGACGATAAGCACGGAAACTTTAAGTTGAATAAAAAGGCTCGAAAACTCGGTCTTAAAAGGCTTTGTCTTGCCGCGACGACGATAACTCTTCCTATCGATGGAAAAAAAACTGTTTTTAACGTGGAGTTGCCGGAACATATAAAAAAGGCGGTTGAACTTTTGTAGTTTTTTGTTATATAAGGAATTGCACTTGACACTTTTCTGTTAAAAGCGTAAATTATATTAACATTTTAATAGTAATATTTAAATGGATCCGCGCAAACGGGTCCTTTTTTATTGCCGGAGCAAAATTACAGAGATTATGGATTACATACCTTTAAATTCTTATTCGCATTATCAGGAGTGTGAAAACGTTGCTTCTTCGCTTGGTTACCACCTTGTTGAATTGAAATTTTCTAAGCAGGGAAGCACAACTCATATTCTTGCCGTAATTACAGGAGATGATCCGACTGTGAATATCGGCGTAAATGACTGCTCGAAGGTGCATCATGCGCTTCTTCCAAAAATTGAAGAAATTCTTGGAACTGATGATACTTACATGGAACTTACTTCTCCTGGAATGGAGCGGAATATTAAAAATGCGGCTGAATTTGCGCTTTTTAAGGGACGTCAGGTTCGGGTTTGGGATAAAACAGTTACGGATTGGGTCGGTGGAAAAGTTGTTTCTTCTGACAATGCTTCGATAACGCTCGAAGTTGAAAATCCGGATGGTTCTGTTGAACAGAAAACTGTTTCTTATACAGATATAGCAAAAGCAAAATTTATTCATTTGTAATTGCAGAATTGAATTTTTTGGGGAAGCCTCTAAAAAATGGGGCGACCGTTAATTTTTTTTTCTACTTCAAAAGGGAGAAATAATATGTCAGAAATGTCAGAAGCGATTCGTGAACTCATCGAAGAAAAGGGAGTTTCTGTAGAATCTGTTAAACAGACTGTGGAGTCTGCAATCAAGGCGGCTTACAAAAAAACTTTCGGAACAGCGGACAACTGCGAGGTTCACTTTGCAGATGATTTGTCGGATGTTTCGGTTTACTCGAAAAAAGTAATTGTAGACGGTGTTTATGATCCTGTGACAGAAATTGAACTTGAAGATGCGCTCAAAATGAGCGAGGAATGTGAAGTTGGAGACGAAATCCTTATTCTCGTAGATCCAAAAACTTTTGAGCGTTCTGCTGTTTCTACAGGAAAACAGGCTGCTCATCAGGGGTTGAGCGAAAGTTTTAAAAACAATCTTCTGGCAGAAAATAAAGGCAAAATCGGCGAAGTTATCATTGGATATTATCAGCGCGAACACAATGGAAATATTTACGTTGATCTTGGTAAGGTTGAGGGAGTTCTTCCTAAAAAATATCAGAGTTCACGCGAAATTTATCAGAAAAATGACAGAATTAAGGCTATCGTCGTTGACGTAAAACCTACTTCTTCGGGAGTTCAGCTGGTTTTGAGCCGCACTGATCCAAAATTCGTGCAGTCAATCATTGAGCTTGAGGTTCCTGAGCTTGAAGATAAGACAATCGGAATTTACAAGATTGTTCGTGAAGCCGGCTACCGCACTAAGATTGCCGTTTTCTCTAACAAGGAAGATGTGGATCCTGTAGGCGCATGTGTTGGTCTTAAGGGTGTTCGTATTCAGAATGTAATCCGCGAACTTGAGGGTGAAAAAATCGACGTTCTGCGCTATGACCAGAATCCTGTTGAATTCATTAAAAACGCGCTCTCTCCTGCCGAAGTTGAGAAAGTTTTGATTACGGACGAAGAGAAAAAACAGGCTCTTGCAATTGTAAACGAAAGTCAGTTCTCTCTTGCGATCGGAAAATCGGGTATGAACGTTCGTCTTGCAAACCGCCTCTGCGACTGGTCAATCGACGTAAAAACCGAAGAACAGGCTGCGGAAATGGATTTGAGCCAGTTCTCTACACGCAAGGCCGCAGAAAATCTTTTCAACAATTCTTCTGAGAAAGAAAACGCTGGTTCTGAAGAGAATGAGCCAATTTCGACAATTTCTGAATTGCCTGGAGTTGATGTTGATGTTGCTTCAAAACTCAAGGCTGCCGGATTTGATGATATTCAGACTTTTGTTGATTCGTTCGATTCTGATTCAATCAAGGTTGAAGGCGTAACTCAGGAAGATCTTGAAAAAGTAAATTCAATCGTTCGCGATGTAGTTGAATTTGTTGAAGATGATTCTGAAAAAACGGAAGAAGAAAAGCCTGGGCAGGAAGAAGAGGAAGAATATTTCTGTCCTGAATGCGGCGCAAAAATCACTTTGGATATGACAAAATGTCCAAAATGTGGCGTAGAATTTGAATTTGAGTAATAAAAAACGGTAGAATAAAAAGTCTTTGAAATTTTAATATCGAAGGCTAAAAGAGTAGTGCGAGAAAAATTATAAGGGGAAAAACGAGAAAATATGGCTGAAGAAACAGAGAAAAAGCCCGGATTTGTATTGAATAAGAAAAAAACAGAACCAGCAGAAAACAAAGCGACTGCTGCGGTTTCTGCAAATTCAAGTACACCGGAAAAGAAAAAAATTGTAGTCGTAAAGAGAAAAGCGCCTGCACAGGCTCAGGAAAGTGCGGTTGAAAACGGAGAAAATAAAAAACGTCCGGTTCCAGTTGTAAAAAAATCTCCTGCACCGGCAGCAGCTCCTTCTGCTCCTCGTTCTCAGCAACAGCGTCCTGCTGGACAGACTCGTACTACTTTTGAAATCGGCTCTGCAAGACCAAATGTAAAAGCCGGTAATCTTTCAACTCCAAACCGTCAGCGCAACGGCGGATACAACCGTGGTCAGAACGGTGGCTATGGCAATCGCGAAGGTGGCTATAACGGCGGTTATGGAAACAGAAATTATAACAATAACGGTCAGCGTTCCGGAGGTTTTTCTGGAGCACAGGCCCGCGAAAATTATCAGAACCGCGACAGAAACGGTCAGAGCGGTGGATTTAACCGTCAGGGCGGATTCAACCGCGGTCCAAACGGTCAGGGCGGTGGATTTAACCGTCAGGGCGGATTTAACCGCGGTCCAAACGGGCAGGACGGTGGATTTAACCGTGGACCAAATCAGGGTGGAAGACCGGGATTTGGCAGCCGTCCGGGATTTGGCGGTGGAAGACCGGGATTTGGAGGAGCACCAGTTGCATCTGCAATTCCTGAACAGAAAGGACCTGGAAAGAAGGCATTTAAAGGCAAAAAACAGGTTTACAACAACCGCAAGGACAAAGAAGAGCTTTTTGACGAAGAGGAACTTTACAAGAAGAAGACAGTTACTCCTGCAAGCGTAGTTCCAAAGTCAATCGATATTATGGAATCTGTTTCGATTTCTGATTTGGCAAAGAAAATGAACCTTAAAGCCAGCGAAATCATCGGAAAACTTATGTCGATGGGAATGATGGTTACAATCAACCAGAGCATTGACTCTGACACTGCAACCCTTCTTGCCGCCGAATACGGCTGTGATGTCCATCTTGTTTCTCTTTATGACGAAACCGTAATTGAAAGCGACAAGGGTGAGGAAGGAAATGAACTTCCTCGTCCGCCAATTGTTACTGTAATGGGACACGTTGACCACGGTAAGACAAAAACACTTGATGCAATCAGAAAGACAAATGTTGCGGCAGGCGAAGCCGGCGGAATTACACAGAAAATCGGTGCTTATCAGGTTAAGACTGAAAAGGGCGTGATTACATTCCTCGATACTCCTGGACACGAAGCCTTTACAATGATGCGTGCCCGCGGTGCTCAGATTACAGATGTCTGTGTCCTCGTTGTTGCCGCAGATGACGGTGTAATGCCGCAGACTCTCGAAGCCTTAAGCCATGCAAAAGACGCAAAGGTTCCGATTATCGTTGCAGTTAACAAAATTGATAAACCGGATGCAAATCCTGACCGTGTAATGACGCAGCTTTCTGAACAGGGACTTACTCCTGAAGAATGGGGCGGCGACACTCAGTACGTAAAAATTTCTGCTCTTAAGGGCGAAGGAATCAGCGAACTTCTCGACGCGATCCTCCTTCAGGCAGAAATGCTTGAATTAAAGACTCATTGGGATACACGCGCAGAAGGAAAAGTTATCGAATCTCATGTTGACCAGGGACGCGGTGTTATTGCCGATGTTATGGTTCAGAGCGGTACATTGAAAGTTGGTGATCCGTTTGTTGCCGGAATTTATTCTGGAAAAGTACGTGCAATGTTCAACGACCGCGGAGAAAAAGTAAAAGAAGCTACTCCTTCAATGCCAGTTGAAGTTCTCGGTTTGGACGAAATGCCGAATGCCGGAGATCCGTTCCAGGTTACAGAAACTGAACGCGATGCCCGCGATATTTCAAACAAACGTCAGGAACTCAAGCGTTTTGAAGCAGCAAAGGCTGTTAAGAAAGTTACATTGGACAACCTCGTTTCTACAATCGAAGCAAGCGAAGTAAAAGAATTGAAGGTTATCATTAAGGCTGACCTCCAGGGTTCTGCAGAGGCTTTAAAACAGTCTCTCGAAAAGCTTTCAACTCAGGAAATCCGCTTGAACGTAATTCATTCTTCTGCCGGAGCCATCAACGAAAGCGATGTTACTCTTGCAGCCGCAGACGAAAATGCAATCATTATTGGATTTAATGTTCGTCCAACGGCAAAAGCTAAGATGCTCGCTGATGAAGAAAAAGTAGAAATCAGAAAATACAACGTTATCTATAAGTGTGTTGAAGAAATTCAGCAGGCAATGGAAGGAATGCTCCGTCCAGATACAATCGAACAGAATATCGGTATGGTTGAAGTTCGCAACACATTCCGTGTTCCAAAAGTTGGAGTTATTGCAGGATGTTCAGTTACAGAAGGTCTTGTTAAAAAATCAGCAACTGTCAACCTTATCCGTGACGGAATCGTTAAATGGACAGGAAAAATTTCTTCGCTCAAACGTTACAAGGACGATGCAAAAGAAGTTAAGGCCGGTTTTGAATGTGGTATCGGTCTTGAAAACTGGCAGGACATTCAGGTTGGCGACCAGCTTGAAATTATTGAATACGTTGAAGTTGCAAGAAAACTTGGTGAATCTCTCGTAGACGAAAAAGCCGAAGCAGAAGCAAAGGCTAAAGAGAGAATTGCCGCTGCAAAAGCCGAAGCAGAAGCCGCCGCAGCACAGGTTGCCGCAGAAGAAGCAGAAGCAAAGGCTAAGGGAAAAGCAAAAAAAGCAGCTAAAGAAAAGTTAAATTCTTCATTTGTTCCGAAGGGAGATGCTGAATAATGGGTGAATTTAGACTTGCCAAACTGGGGGAGCAGATTCGCGGTGAAATTGCGCTGCTTATCAGCACCCAGAAAATAAAAGATCCGCGTGTTTCAACTTTTTTGACGATAAACCGTGTGGAAGTTGCCGCGGATTTGGCTTATGCAAAAGTTTATGTTTCGAGTTTTTTGCCAGAAGGACAGATTTTGAAAGGAGTTGCCGGGCTCAACAGTGCGGCAGGATTCATTCAATCGTCAATCGCAAAAAAACTTACAATTCGAAAATTTCCAAAACTCAGCTTTATTGCTGACAGTTCAGTAAAGGAAGGCTTTGAGATGGTAAATAAATTGAACCGTCTTGAAGCTGAGGAAAATGAAATCCGCAGACAGCAGACAGACGGGCAATAGCGCAAACTCCGGAATTTTGCTTTTAAGCAAGCAGTCCGGAGAAACGAGTTTTGCTTCTTTATCGGCAGTAAAAAAATCTCTTGGCACAAAAAAAGTCGGCCATACGGGAACATTGGATTCCTTTGCAGACGGACTTCTTGTCGTTCTTACCGGACATTTGACGCGTCTGGTTTCTCATATTACGAATTTTGGAAAAACTTACCTTGCATTGATTGAATTCGGCTCAGAAACCGACACCCTCGATCCGACCGGAAATGTAATAAAAACAGGAAGAATTCCGGACGAAGAAGAAGTTCGTACGGCTTTGAAAAAATTCAAGGGAGAAATTGATCAGGTTCCGCCAAAATTCAGCGCGCTTCACGTAAATGGAAAAAGGGCCAGCGACCTTATGCGAAGCGGTGAAGAAGTTGAACTTGCGCCAAGAAAAATCACAATTCATTCTATTATATTGCTCGATTTTTTTGAAAAATATGCTCTTGTCGAAGTCAGCTGTTCAAAAGGAACCTATATCCGCTCTCTTGCCCGCGATATTGCAAAAGAATGCGGAACTGTCGCTCATTTAAGGGCTTTGCGCCGGACTGGGGTAGGACCTTTTTATTTGAAAAATGCGGCAGGTCATGAAGATTTGGAAGAATTTACGATTTCAAACCTTGTATATGGCGAAAAAAAATCTCCAAAAAACAGAAAAGAAGATCCTGGTTTTGCAGAACAGGTAAAAAATTCAACTTATCCTATGACGGCAGAAATTGCGCGTTTATGCGGATTTTCTCCGGCCATGCTTTGCACAGGCTATGTTCAGGATTTTGCCAACGGACGGCTTTTGAGAAGACATTCGTTCTATTTTGAAGAAAAAACTCCGGAAAACTGTGAGCTTGCGGTTTTTTACCCTGATTTAAAGTTTGCAGGAACAGTAAAAAGAAACGGCAGAAAATTCAGTTACGGTTTTGTAATTCCGCCGGAAGAGCAAAAACTGAAAATATATTCCTGGGAGCAGGTTGTAAACGGAAACCCCTTGAAGGATTTTGGAAATAAGGAAACAGCCCTTAGCATTGGAAGTTTTGATGGAATGCATATCGGGCATGATTCGATTTTTGATTCGATTCTTGAAAAAAAACAGCTTGTGCCGGGAATTGTCACTTTCAGGCATACTACACGGCTTGAGAAATCTGGAAAAGATTTTAGCGGAGAGGTTTCATCGCTCTCTCAAAAGCTGGAATTCTTTATGCGAAAAGGATTTAACTTTGTCGTTGTAATTGACTTTTCTGACGATTTTACTAAAATACAAGGGAATGATTTTCTGTCAATCTTAAAAAATAACTGCAATGTAAAATATCTTGCCGAAGGTGAGGATTTTAGATGCGGTTACAAGGGGTTGACCGATATTCCTGCTCTAAAAGAGTTTTGTGCTAAAAATCAAATCGAGCTTAATGTTGTCAGTTTTGTTGATTATTCTGGCAAAAAGGTAAGTTCTTCGAGAATTCGGGAAGACGTTCTTGATAAAAAGTTTAATGAAATAAGCATAATGCTTAAAAATCCGTATACGATTGACTGTGCGGGTTTTGAATGGTACAGGGAAACGATAGAAGGAAAAAATTATCTGACCGCAAAAAAACACGGAATTCAGATTTTTCCGCCTGACGGTGAATACACTGTCAAAATAAAAATGGTAATTTCTGGAAGCGAAGAGATTTCCGCAACAAAAACTGTAGCCTGTAAATTAGATTCCGGTTTACTTCGCGTGCTGGATTCTGATGGATCGCTCAGAGGCTTTGTGCGGGCAATTCAATTTGGTTACCCAGAGAAATAAATATTTTAAGGAGTAAGTAAAATGCTTACAAAAGAAGAATCAGCTGCAGTAATCAGCAAATTTGGCAAAAACGAAGCCGACACAGGAAACACAAAAGTTCAGATCGCTCTCCTTACTGAACGTATCAAACAGCTTACAGTTCACTGCCAGCACTTCCCAAAAGATGCTGGTGCATCACGTGGATTGCTCAAAGTAATCGGACAGCGCCGCAAGTTGCTTAAATATCTTCAGAGAAAGGATTTGGAAGTTTACCGCCAGCTTATTAAAGAACTTGGTCTCCGCAAATAATAAACCGTGGAGGTGTAAGTAATGGCAGTAAATAGAGTAACTTACAAAATTGGTGATGAAGATTTAATTCTCGAAACTGGAAAAATCGGTAAACAGGCAAACGGATGTGTTTATGCGCAGTATGCTGGAACATCTGTAATTGCAACTGTATGCGCCTCTTCCGAAGTAAAAGAAGGATTGGACTTTGTCCCGGTTACTGTTGAATACAACGAAAAATATTATGCCGCAGGAAAAATTCCAGGAGGCTTTGTAAAACGTGAAGGTCGTCCAAAGGACAAGGAAATTTTGGTTTCTCGTCTTATTGACCGTCCTATGCGTCCTCTTTTTGAACCTGCATTCGGTCGTGAAATCCAGATTGTTCCGACTTGTGTTTCTGCCGACGGAATCAATCCACCGGACATTCTTGCAGTAATTGCCTCTTCTGCAGCAGTATCAATTTCTGATATTCCATTCCATGGACCTGTTGCGGCAGCAAGAGTTGCTTACATTGACGGACAGTATGTAATCAACCCGACTTTCTATCAGCAGGAAAAAGCTCAGCTCGAAATCGTTGTTGCCGGAACAAAAGACGGATTTACAATGGTTGAAGGCGGTGCAAACGAAGTCAGCGAAGAAGTAATGCTCGGCGCTCTTGAACAGGCTCAGGGCTTTATTACTGCTATGTGCGAACTTCAGGAACAGCTTGTTGCAAAATGTGGAAAAGAAAAACTTCCGCTTGCTCCGCTTAATGTTGAGCTTGCAAACAAAGAGCAGATCATTGCAGATGCAACACCTCTCCTTGAAAAAGCATGTTTCCAGGACGGAAAAATGGCTCGCGGTAAGGCAATTGCCGCAGCAAAAGAGCAGGTTGCACAGAAATATGCTGAACAGTTGTCAGATGAAATTCAGAAAAAGCTTTTTGATTCTTGTTTTGATGATATTCAGTACAATTTGCTCAGAAAGAGCATTTTGGACAAAGGCTTGAGAATTGATGGCCGTAAATGTGACGAAATTCGTCCGATTACTTGCGAAGTAAACGTTCTTCCTCGTCCACACGGTTCTGCGCTTTTTACACGTGGCGAAACTCAGTCTTTGGCAGTTTGTACTCTCGGTACAACGCTCGATGCTCAGGTTTATGACGATATTGATGGAGAAAGAAGCGAAAACTTTATTCTTCATTACAATTTCCCTCCATATTCGGTTGGAGAAGTTGGACGTCTTACAACAGGTCGTCGCGAAATTGGACACGGAAACCTTGCCCGCCGTTCTTTGGCAGCCATGGTTCCACCGGTTACAGAATTTCCTTATACAGTTCGCGTAGTTTCTGAAATCATGGAATCTAACGGTTCTTCTTCTCAGGCTTCTACTTGTGGCGGTTGTCTTGCAATGCTCGCTGCTGGTGTTCCTATGAAAAAAATGGTTGCAGGAATTGCAATGGGTCTTATTACAGAACCAGAAGGCGACAATCCTTACGGAAATTACAAGATTCTTTCTGATATTCTTGGTGAAGAAGACCATCTCGGTGATATGGACTTTAAGGTAGCCGGAACAAAAGACGGAATTACTGGTTTCCAGATGGATATTAAGATTGCCGGTGTAACAACACAGATTATGAAAGAAGCTCTCGCTCAGGCAAAAGCCGGACGCCTGCATATTCTTTCAATCATGGAGAAATGCATCGACAAACCTCAGCCAATCAGTCCGTTTGCACCAAAAATCTTGACTATGAAAATTAGTCCAGATAAAATCGGCGCTTTGATTGGACCTGGCGGAAAGAACATTAAGGCTCTTTGCGCACAGTACGGTGTTACAATCAACACAGAAGATGACGGAACTGTTCAGATTTACGGAAAAACCGGAAAATCTGCTGAAGAAGCAAGACTTGCTGTAAAAGGCATTTGTGAAGATCCTGAGATTGGAACAATTTACAACGGCACTGTAAAACGCATAATGGATTTTGGTGCTTTTGTTGAAATCTTGCCAGGAAAAGAAGGCTTGTGCCACATTTCTAAACTTTCAAGACAGAGAGTTGAAAAAGTGTCGGACGTTCTTAAAGAAGGCCAGCAGATTCCTGTAAAACTTCTTGAAGTAGACAAAATGGGAAGATTGAATCTTTCTTATGTTGACGCGCTTGAAGAGCAAAAAAAATAATTGACGTTTAAGATGTTAAATTATTAAACAAAAAATGGCTGTTTGAAGTTTGATTTTCAGACAGCCATTTTTTTTGTCAAAATCTTCCTGTTATAGAAAAAAAAGTTCAAATCGTTTATACTTTTAGAGATATGAAAAAAGGTTTTGATAACGATAAATATTTGAAAATTCAGTCTGAACACATTAAAGAGCGTATTTCGCATTTTGGAAACAAGCTTTATTTGGAATTTGGCGGTAAACTTTTTGACGACTTTCATGCAAGCCGGGTTTTGCCGGGTTTTGAGCCAGACAGTAAACTTAAAATGCTTTTGCAGCTGGCTGATATGGCAGAAATTATAATCGTAATCAGCGCATTGGACATTGAAAAAAACAAAGTTCGCGGCGACTTGGGAATTACTTACGACAAAGATGTCCTTCGTCTGCGTCAGGAATTTATGGACAGAGGGTTATTTGTAGGTTCTGTTGTTATTACGCATTATTGCGGACAGGAAGGAGCAAAGGCCTTTGCTAAACGTCTTAAAAAACTTGGAATAAAGTCTTATTTCCATTATTTGATAGAAGGTTATCCGAACAACGTCGCTCTTATCGACAGCGATAAAGGATATGGAAAAAATGATTATGTAGAAACCTCACGTCCGCTTGTTGTTGTTACAGCCCCAGGACCTGGTTCTGGAAAAATGGCTGTCTGTTTAAGCCAGCTTTATAACGAAAATGTTCGCGGTGTAAAAGCAGGCTATGCCAAGTTTGAAACGTTCCCTATTTGGAATCTTCCTCTAAAACATCCTGTAAACCTTGCTTACGAAGCGGCAACTGCCGATTTAAACGATGTAAATATGATTGACCCATGGCATCTCGAGGCTTATGGAGTTACGACTGTAAACTACAACCGCGATATAGAAATTTATCCGGTATTGGATGCGATCTTTAAGGGAATTTTTGGAGAAAATCCATATAAATCGCCGACAGACATGGGCGTAAATATGGCTGGCAACTGTATCTTTGACGACGAAGCATGCTGCTATGCAAGCCGTCAGGAAATTATCAGACGCTACTATACCGCATTGTGCAATCTTGCTGACGGAAAGTGCGAAGAATCCGAAGTTAACAAGCTTTCTCTTTTAATGCAGCAGGCAAAAATAACTCCGGCCGACCGTCTTGTTACTGTTGCCGCAAACAAACGTGCAGAAAAATCCGGACTTCCAGCAGCCGCAATCGAACTGAACGACGGCACAATAATCACTTCAGAAACCTCTGATTTGCTTGGAACCTGTGCGGCCCTCGTATTAAACGCAATCAAACATCTTGCTGGAATAGACCACAGCGTAAAACTTATTCCTGCTGCAATGATTGCGCCGATTCAAAATATGAAGGTGAACTATTTGCAGGGAAACAATCCGCGTCTTCATACAGATGAAGTTCTGGTAGCACTTTCCATGCTCAGTCCAAACGACGAAAACTGCAAAAAGGCTCTTGAACAGCTGCCTGCTTTAAAAGGCTGTCAGGTTCATACGAGCGTAATGCTTAGTGAAGTAGACCGCAAGATTTTTAAAAAACTCGGCGTCGATTTAACAAGCGATCCTGTAAAAAAATGCTAGGCTTGTGTCTTAAGCGGTAAATGCACGGGCAGATACGGAAAAGTTCTATGACCGATGTTGAAAATCTTGAAAAACTTATAAAAGACATTTTTAATGTTGAAAAAGTCGTAAAAAACAAGAAGAACACAAACAAATGCATTTCGCCGCTAAACAGTGAGCCAAAGAATCTTTTTGCCGAAAACTTTATAAAGCGGCTCAAACGCCTTCAAAAAAAGTATTCGGCGGACAGACAGACAATTATTCAGATTACAGAGAAAGTAAAGAACATAGCGGAAGCAAGAAACTCAAGATGGGCAGGACCTTATTCTGAACTTGTTGCCTTGGATTTTTATTCGCAGTTTTCGGAATTCTTTAATCTCAGCTACATAAATATTCTTCCTGTCGAAAAGCACAAAAGCGCAATTCCTTCAAAAATCGGGCACACTCAGACAATAGACATAGATTTGTGCCTGCATTTTAGGCACTACGACATTTTTACGGACGTAAAGTCATTCAACTGCATTCATCAAAATATCCTTGAGGAAATTTTTGAACGTGTTGAAGAATATGCAATGCTTTCGCTAAAAAAATCTGTAATGATTGGAGCGGATAACCGCTCTGAAATCGATTATTCAGAGGTAAAGAAAAACCTTGGTGTTGAAAAAGTGCGGATTTTTCGGGCTTTGGTACAGGCTGTTTCGGAAAACAGGCGTGTTTTAAAATATACTTCCCGTTCTGGAATAGATTTTACATTCAGAATTCAGTACACCGACATTTTGACAACAGTCGCAGAATATTCGCCGTTTGCTATGGCGGAAGCTTATAAGTTTAAGTTTTTGGACTACGGTTCAAAACTTTTGGACAACGAATATTCGGTCATTACAATCGTAAAAAATCCGTGGTTTAACAGCGAGACAGTTGATTTTGGCGACTTTAACAATCTTTTTTACCGTTCACTCGCACGCCGTACATTTATCGAACTGAACCGAATTGACGAAAAAGCCTGTGAACATTCCGGGGCATATTGCTCAACACAGCTTACGGTAAAAGAAGTTGCACAAAACCTCGCAGGAATTATTTTTATCGACGATAACAGCGCAACTGAAAAAATGCAAAAATCGCTATATAACGCCTATTTTTATATGAACCCGAACTATAAAAACAAGACGCCTCTTACGATTCGCAAGATGGAAAAATACTTTAGAAACTCCCGCGAAATTCAAATTCAAGATTTTGACGACTTTAAATGGGACAACTATTAGCAAGAAAACCACTGTTTGCACCAAGTTGATTGCACGGCCATTAGATTGATTGTACTTTTCACAAGAGCGCAAATTCATTAAAATGTCAAAGATTCTTCTATATAAAAAGTTTTGTTTAGTAAGAGGTAATATATGTTAAAATTACAGGGTGCATTTACAGCCATGATTACACCGATGAAGTCTGACTGTTCTGTTGATTATGAAGGCTTTAGAAAAACTGTAAAATTCCAGCTTGAGCAGGGCATTGACGGTCTTGTTCCACTTGGAACTACAGCAGAAACTCCAACTCTCGACGAACGTCCGGGACAGGAAGAAGACCAGCTTATTTCTATTGTAATGGAAGAAGTTAGAGCGTTTGAAAACGCAACTGGAAAACATATTCCTGTAATTTTAGGAGCAGGCAGCAACAATACAAAAGATGCAGTTGCTTACTGTGAACGCGCAAAAAAAGCAGGTGCAGACGCTGCGCTTGTTGTTACCCCGTATTACAACAAACCTTCAAAAGAAGGCATTTACCAGCACTTTGCAGCTGTAAGCAAAGTTGGAATTCCAATCGTAGTATATAACATTGCCGGAAGAACTGGCGTAAATATTACAACAGATACACTTGCACGCATTGCGGAACTTCCGAATATTGTCGGCGTAAAAGAGGCAAGCGGCAATATCAATCAGATGATGGAAGTAATTGCCACAATCAAATCTAAAAAGCCGGATTTTGCAGTTTTGAGCGGAGATGATGCTCTTACACTTCCTTTAATTTCTGTCGGTGGCGACGGTATAATATCAGTAGTTTCTAACCTTGCGCCTGCCGCAGTCGTAGAAATGGCGCATAAGGCGCTCGAAGGTGATTTTGACGCCGCACGCAAGGCACATTATAAATTGCTTCCTTTCTTTAAGGCTGCCTTTGTTGACGGAAACCCTACATCAATCAAATACGCAATGAGCGTAAAAGGCATGCCGTCTGGTCC
Organism: Treponema berlinense; assembly: GCF_900167025.1. Lineage (GTDB taxonomy): Bacteria > Spirochaetota > Spirochaetia > Treponematales > Treponemataceae > Treponema_D > Treponema_D berlinense. Next base: position 53,358 of record NZ_FUXC01000007.1, read on the forward strand.
ATGCCGGCTTCCTCTTGCAGAAGTAAACGATGGCGCAAAAAAAGTGATAGAAGACGCATTAAAAGAGTGCGGCCTGTAATCAAAATCACAAAAATACAACTAATGCTGAGTTTTTATTGGAGATAACAAAATGGAAAGAATAAATGTTGGTGTTTTGGGTGCAACTGGAATGGTTGGACAAAGATATATCAAATTGCTGGAAAATCACCCTTGGTTTAAGGTAACCTATGTTGCGGCAAGTCCTCGTTCAGCTGGAAAACTTTATCCGGAAGCTGTAAAAAACCGCTGGCTTATTGGAGCGGATATTCCTGATGACGTAAAAAATCTTACTGTTCAGGATGCAAATGAGCCTAAACTTGCGCTCGGAAAGTGCCGCTTTGTTTTTTCAGCGCTCGAAATGGGCAAGGACGAGATCAAGGCATTGGAAGCGGCTTATGCGGCAGAAGGAATTCCTGTAGTTTCTAACGCAAGCGCAAACCGCTGGACAGAAGATGTTCCTATGCTTATTCCTGAAATCAACTATTCTCACCTCGATGTAATTGCCGAGCAGAAAAAGCACCACGGCTGGGACAAGGGTTTTGTTGCGGTAAAGCCGAACTGTTCTTTGCAGACATATATGATTCCAATTTTCGCCCTTATAAAGGCAGGCTACCCTGTAAAGAGAATGACAGTTACAACATTGCAGGCTGTTTCTGGAGCAGGTTATCCAGGAGTTTCTTCGTTCGATATGATTGATAATATCGTGCCGTTTATCGGAGGCGAGGAAGAAAAAACAGAAAAAGAATGTCTTAAAATTTTGGGAACAGTGCAGAACGGAAAGATCGAAAATGCTTCTGAACCGGTTGTATCTGCAACCTGTACACGCGTTCCTGTAATCGACGGACATACTGCAAGTGTAAACCTCGAATTTGACCTTCCAGAAGACAAAAAACCTTCTATTGAACAAATCTTAAAAGTTTGGGAAGAATTTACTTCTCTTCCACAGGAATTAAAGCTTCCTTCTGCGCCGGAACACCCTATTGTATACCGCGAAGAAGAAAACCGTCCTCAGCCGCGCCGCGACCGCGACACAGAAAAGGGCATGGCCTGCGTAATCGGAAGACTTCGCAAATGCAGCGTTTTTGACGTTAAGTTTGTAGCCCTCAGCCACAACACAAAGCGCGGAGCTGCCCTTGGCGGTATCTTGAATGCAGAACTCTTAAAAGCAAAGGGCTTTTTTGACTAATCAAATATAACAAAACAGGGGCTTTCTGCGTTTTGCGGATAAGCCTCTTTTTTTGGAGAAAATACTATGGAAAAAACATTTCCGCTCAATAGCGAAGAATTAAAAAAACTTACACAAACATATCCGACTCCATTCTATCTTTATGATGAAAAAGCGATCCGCGAAAATATGCGCAAATTTACAAAGGCATTTTCGATTTTTCCGAAATTCCGCGAGCACTTTGCCGTAAAGGCCTGTCCTAATCCTTATATTTTAAAGATTCTTGCGGAAGAGGGGTGCGGAGGCGACTGTTCGAGCCTGCCGGAACTTATGCTCTGTGAGATTGCAGGAATCAAAAAAGACAAGGTTATCTTTACCTCGAACGAGACTCCTGCTTCTGAGTTTAAGTATGCGTTTGCAAATGGAAACATAATCAATCTTGACGACTTTACCCACATCAGCTTTTTGGAAAAAACTCTCGGAAAACTTCCGGAAACACTCTGCTTCCGGTACAATCCAGGCTCCGCAAAACATGGATGCAACTCAATAATCGGAAAGCCAGAAGAAGCAAAATACGGACTTACACGCGAACAGATGCTCGAAGCATACAAGGTTGCAAAAGAAAAGGGCGTAAAGCATTTTGGACTTCATACTATGGTGGCTTCGAACGAATTGAATCCGGACTTTTTTGTTGATACAGCAAAACTCGTCTTTGAACTTGCGGTAGAAGTAAAGGAAAAATGCGGTGTAAACATTGAATTTGTGGATTTGGGCGGAGGACTTGGAATTCCTTACAAACCGGAACAAAAGGCCGTAGATTACGATGAAGTAGCAAAAGGAATCCGCGCGGAATACGACAAAATTATTGTGCCTGCAGGACTTGATCCTCTCGGAATTTACTGGGAATGCGGACGTCCTATCACAGGCCCTTACGGCTGGCTTGTTGCAAAGGCAATTCACGAAAAGCACATCTACAGGGAATACATAGGTCTTGATTCTTGCATGGCAGACTTGATGAGACCCGGCATGTACGGTTCTTACCACGAAGTTACTGTAAGCGGAAAAGAAAACGCGCCAAAAGACCACGTATACGACGTAGTAGGCTCTCTCTGCGAAAACTGCGACAAGTTTGCGGTTCAGCGAGAACTTCCAGAAATCGATATAGGCGACCTTGTAATAATCCACGATGCAGGAGCACACGGCCGCGCAATGGGCTTTAATTACAATGGAAAATTAAGATGCGGCGAGCTTCTTTTGCGCACAGATGGCACTGTAAAAGAAATCCGCCGTCGCGAGACAATCAACGACCTTTTTGCAACACTTGACCTTGAAGGCGTTGAAAACTTTAAATAAAAACAGACAAAAATGCAAAGTCAGAAGACTGTTTTTTAGTCCGCTGGCTTTGCAAGTTTTTATTCTTCTATTGTCACGGCAATTTTGCTAAAACCTGTAACCGCGTTTTTTAATTCCTGTGTACCGCGGATAGAAGTCCTGATTCCAATAAAATACTTTTTGCCTGTAGCAAGGTTGCGCGGAAGATGGAATTCAAGCATTTTTGGACTGTTTGTCGTAATAAATTCTTCAGGAACCTTTATCCATTCCTGCTCATCCTGATTTGCGGTGTTGTCCTCGAGCAGAGGTATAAAGAATATGCCGCTGTTTTCGCCTCCAACTTTGAGTTTTTTCCCTTTAATCCTTGCGCTGAATGTTGCCTTGAGAACGCCTTCCGCATAGCCGGAAACAGGGTTTTCTATCTGGGTAATCTGAGGAGCAGAATCGACTACTGCAGAAACAGCGGCCGTAATTTCCTTTAAGGTTTCGCGCAGCTCTTCGTTTGTTGAAAATCTTGCCTCAAATCCTGTTATGGATTCGGCTTCTGGAGTAAGAGACTGCACTGAACTTATTGGAGCAATGTAGAGTTTGCAGATTTGCATAATGTCTACCGCAAATCCGAGCTTGGCCTGCTCAAGAATTTCTTTTTTTAGAAGCTCCATTGCATGCCCGATTTGATAGCGGTCGATTCCCTGGTTATGGGCAGCGATAAGGTCTAAAATCTGGTCTGTAGTGATTGTTTTTCTTGGAACACGGGCAATGTATGTGTTTTCTTTAAAGTTGCATGGAGTCAATGTGACTGCAAAATTTGTGTTGCGTTTTGAATCAATGTTTATCATAAGCATTTTTCCTTTTTTTAAGAGATTAGAATTTTAAGTCGGCAATAGTCGTTTTGGCAACGCCAGCTACTTTTCTATTGACTTGAAAAAACTGCAGAATATTCTTATGATGTAACAATAGACTTACAACTGTGGATATTCCGCAGTGCTGTTTATAGACCATTTAGCTGATGGCAGTCAGTTAGATGGTCTTTTTTTCTTCTTTCAATTTAGGTTCCTCCGATAGTTTTAGTATGGAAATATAAGATTTTTTCTTATTTATCCCCAAAATAAAGTTAATAATAAATTTATGAAATCATCAAGTAAAAAATGCGGAATTTTTAAGTTTTTGTTATAGATTTATTAAAATTTTATGAATTTGCAGCCGAAAACTTGCAGCCCGTCATTTTTTTAGAAAAAACATTGCGCTATGTAAAAAAAATAACCCGGACGGGCATTTTTATTATAAGAAGACGTTTGAGCGTGCGGTTTACAGACGCCTTGGCATGATGCTTTCAGCCATGCTGATGAACTTTCTTGCAGTCGCGCAGTTGAGCTTCTTGCAGTTGCGTGAGTGTGCTTTTTACAGTAACACAGGCTATGATGCTTACAGCCGTGCAAGTGAACTGCTTATAGTTGCGCAGTTGAACTATTTACAGTAGCACAGGGTGTGCTTTTTACAGTAACACAAGGTATGCTACTTACAGTCGCGCAAGTGAACTGCTTATAGTTGCGCAGTTGAACTATTTACAGTAGCACAGGGTGTGCTTTTTACAGCTGCGCAAGTGAACTGCTTATAGTTGCCATTATGAGAAGTTCGCGGATGGAAGCGTTAAGGATATTGAAGACGAGATTCCGTTTGAAGTGCCGGAGGGCCGGACGTGGTGCAGGTTGGGTATGATAGGAGATTGGAAATCTGGAAGCACTCCAAACCGCAAAAATATTGATTTTTATAAAAATGGAACTATTCCATGGTTATTAACAGGAGACTTAAATGATAGAATAATAAAAAATATTCCAAATAAAATAACAAAATTGGCATATACTGAAACATCTTTAAAATTAAATCCAAAAGGGTCTGTTTGTATTGCAATGTATGGAGCAACTATTGGAAAATTAGGAATCTTAGATTTTCCAGCAACAACAAATCAAGCCTGTTGCGTTTGCTCAGATTTTAAAGGAATTGGTAATCTTTATTTATTTTATTATTTAAAGCAGCATAAAAACATTTTTATTCAACAGGGATTCGGAGGAGCACAATCTAATATATCAAAAGAAAAAATCATATCAACTTTACTTCCTCTCCCACCATTAGGTGAACAAAAGAGAATTGTTTCAAAGATTGAAGAACTGTTTGAGGCGTTAGACCATATTCAAAGCAATTTGGTCTAAGTATTCAAATAAATTTTCTATCTTATTTATAATCCGTTGTTGCTCAGATAATGACGGCAGCGGAAATAAAATTTGCTGAATATTTGTTTTTGTTAAGCTTGGAAGTGTTGTACTGCTATCTAAAGTTGTAAAATCAAAAGACTTACAAAAATAGAATAAGTATTTTGGTAAAATACTTGATGTTGGAGCAAGTCCAAAAGCGGTATCGACGTTCCAGAATTTTTCTTTAACAAAAATAGGGTTATTTATAGAGCCTTTTCGTCCAATTATTGTACAATTTTCAGGACAAAGAAAATCGTTAGCCCGCCCCATAATTCCACCGCTTCCGTAAATTGGATACAAGCCGTTGTCATCTACAACTTTTGACTGATTTCTACCATTTATTACATCAGCAATATATCCAAAATGACACTATGACCAATTATCAGGTAATTCAAACGGAACTTCTATTTCTTCTTCCGTGCCATCCGCGAACTTCTCATAATGGTAAAATTAGGCACATATTCTTGGATAATTCCAATAAGCGGAAACGCAAATTCAACTTATTGGAGGTCGTTATGAAAAACGGCATAACTTTTGAGGAGTATTTGAAAAAAGAAAACCTTTCAAAGAATACTCTTGCTTCTTATCTTTGGACGGCAAAATATTTTACAGAGCATTATGACTGCGCGAGCAAAGAAAATCTTCTTGCCTACAAAGGCTATTTGATGGAATATTACAAGCCAAAAACTGTAAATCTTAGGATTCAGGGATTAAACAAGTATTTGTGCTTTATTGGAAAAAAGACGCTTCAATTAAAGTTTGTAAAAGTTCAGCAAAAGAACTTCCTGGAAAATGTAATCAGCAATGCTGACTATCAGTTCTTAAAAGCAAAGCTGAAAGCCGACGGAAATTTAGAATGGTATTTTGTTGTCTGGTTTCTTGCCGCAACCGGCGCGCGCGTAAGCGAGCTTGTCCAGATAAAAGTTGAGCACGTTAAGGCCGGATACTTTGATTTGTACTGCAAAGGCGGAAAGCTCCGCCGCCTATACATTCCGGCCACATTAAAAAACGAGGCGTCGGGGTGGCTAGAGTCAATAAACAGGACATTCGGCTATTTATTCCTTAACCGTTTCGGAGAAAGAATCACAACAAGAGGAATCGCGCAGCAGCTTAAAAATTATGCCAGAAAATACGGGCTTGATGAAAAGGTCGTTTATCCCCATTCATTCCGCCATCGCTATGCAAAGAGCTTCCTTGAAAAATACAATGACATTGCTCTTTTGGCGGACCTGATGGGACACGAAAGCATTGAAACTACCCGCATTTACCTTAGAAAAACTGCCAGCGAGCAGCAAAACATTGTTGATACGGTTGTAACGTGGTAAAAAATAAGGACAGCTCTTCTGGGGTGTCCTTGTCTTCAAACGGATGACTAGTGATATGCTAAAAGAAGTGAACTCAACAATTTCTTTAATCGCAAGCCAAACAAGAAGATTATAGAACAATTTTTTATTTGTAAAATATAACATTCAGTTTTATTATGCTTCTATTAAAAGATTTTTTTTAATTTTGGGTGATGTTTTTTTATCCTGCGACTTGATGGAATATAGCGTGCTGGAGGATGGCTCTCTATGAAAGAGAAGATTCTTATTGTTGACGATATTGCCGTAAATAGAGAGATTTTGGCGTCCATGCTTGAGGGATTATATCAGATTATCGAAGCCTCTGACGGTGGACAGGCTATTGATATTCTTAAATCCGAGAATGACGGTATTGCCCTTGTTCTTCTTGACCTTATCATGCCGAAGGTTGACGGTTTTGCTGTTCTTCAGTTTATGAAAGATGCCGGCATTTTTGCCAGAGTTCCTGTTATTGTTATAAGTGCCGACAGCGACGCTAATACTGAACGCGAATGTCTTAAGCTTGGCGCCTCTGACTTTATCCGCAAACCTTTTGATAATATGACTGTTAAAAACCGCGTAAAAAATCTTGCGGAGCTTTTTGTCTATAAAAATAAGCTTGAAGATTTTGTTAAAGTGCAGACGGAAGGCCTTGACCGCCAAAATAAACTTCTTGAACAGCAGTCTAACCGCATTAAAGCGGTAAACGAAAAAGTTACTGAGGTTTTGGGTACTATCGTTGAATATCGCCATTTTGAAAGCGGAAATCATATTAAGCGCGTTAAAGGTTTTACCCGGATTCTTGCAAAGAAAATTTCTCAAAAATATCCTGAATACAATCTGACTCCTGAAAGAATAGAAGTAATTTCTGACGCAAGCGTTCTTCACGATATCGGGAAAATTTCCGTAAAGGATTCTATTCTTTTTAAGCCCGGTAAGCTTACTTTTGACGAATTTGACCAGATAAAAATGCATACTACAAAAGGCTACGAAATGCTTTGCCGTTTTACCGATGTTTGGGGTGAAGAATATGCCGATGCCGCTAAAAAAATCTGTCGCTGGCACCACGAACGGGACGACGGCCGTGGCTATCCTGACGGCTTAAAAGGAGATCAGATTCCTATTGAGGCGCTTCTTGTTTCTATTGCCGATGTTTACGATGCTCTTACAACAAAGCGTGTTTATAAAGACGCCTTTGAAATGGACAAGGCTTTTAATATGGTTTTGGACGGCGAATGCGGAGAATTTTCTCCTAAATTACTGAACTGCTTTTGCGAGGTTAAGGGACAGTTTGAAGATCTTGCACGGAAATTTAAAGAAGCCGAGGTTGAGGTCTATACAAAAGGCAGATAGTTCTGATTATTGGGGAAAGTACAATGAACGTAAAAGATTTTTATGATCAGATTGACGGTGATTATGATGATGTTCTCGAAAGGTTTGGGGACGAATCTCTGGTAAAACGTTTTGCCCTAAAATTTCTTAGTGATGACAGTTTTAACGCTCTTGAGAAAAAGATAAATTCTCGCGACGTGCAGGAAAAATTCAGGGCGGCCCATACTTTTAAGGGCGTCTGCGCTAATCTTGGTTTTTCGCGGCTGTTTAATTATTCTTCCGAACTTACAGAATTGTTCCGTGCTGGACGGACTGACGGAGAAACTGAACTTTTTGAGAAACTGCGCAATCAGTACGCGCTTACGGTCGATTCTCTCAAAAATCTTCAGTTGGATTAAGATGCCGTTTAAGAAAACTGTTTTTTTTTTCAAAGGTAAGCCTTTTTTTTTATACTCTTTGTGTTTCTTGCTTTTTTGGTTGGAAACGACGCTTCTGCTGTTGAGGATAATCTGTTTGAAGAGCAGACTGTACGCCTCGGTTATTTTTACAGGCCGAGTTTTCAGGAGGGGATGCAGGATGATGAGCAGAAAAACGGTTTTGGCTATGAATATTTGCAAAAGATTTCGTATCTTTCCGGCTGGCGTTATGAATACGTTTACGGAACCTTTGAAACTCTTTTTGAAAAGCTTAAATCTGGCGAAATTGACATTCTTGCTGGAGTCCGCGACACTAAGGAACGCCGCGGGCTTGTTAATTTTTCTGATTTCATTATGTCGCAGGAAGACGGAGAAAATTATTATATTTGTACGGCAAAAAGGCGGACTGATCTTCTTAAAAAACTTAATTCAACATTGAGCTTAATCGATTCTACCGAGCCGTTTTTTTTACAGGAGCTTACCAGAAAATACCGGCATCCTATTAAGCTGACAGATGAATTTCCTGAGCTTATAGAAAATTTTGTTCAAAAACACAATGTGCTCAAAATCGGGTATTTTGACAATTATCTTCCTTATTGCGACACTCTGCCTTCTGGAAAAGCGACTGGTTCTATGGTCGATATTATGAACGGAATTCTTTCCAAGGTTAATCTTTCTGACAAAATTGAACTTGAATATAAACCTTATGACGATTATTCGGATTTAATAAAGGACCTTGATTCTAAAAAAGTTGATTTGATTTTTCCGTGTAGCAACGAATCCTGGTTTGCTGAACAAAACGGTATGTATTTGTCGCGGGTTGTTGTTGACTCCGGCATGAATATCGCTTATTTAAAAAACTATAATTCTTCTATTTTTGAAAAAATCTCAGTCAACAAGAACAATATCCTTCAATATCAATATACGAGAGCTTATTTTCCGGATGCAGAGATTGTTTTGTGCGCTTCTATCGACGACTGCTTAAAAGCTGTAATAGACGGCGAAGCTGGAAGTACGATTATAAATTCTTTCCGTTCCGGCACCATTCTTAAAAACAGAATTTACAACGATATTCTTTTTCAGCCTTTGTCAACTTTGGACGAACGGTGTTTTGGCGTTCGTGTCGGCAATCCTGAGCTTTTGCGCATTTTAAACCGCGGTATTTATGAGCTAGGCTATGATTTTGGCATTAACGTTTCGTATAACTATACTGACGGTCTTTATAAATATTCTATATTCGACTTTCTTGGCGATAATATTGGTTTAGTTCTTTTTTGTTCGTTTTTTGTTATCTTGCTTATTGTCCTTTTCTTTATAAGGCGTCAAATCAGGCTAAAAAAACAGACAGAAAAAGACCGTAAAACTCAGTTTGAACTGCAATCCGCCTCTGCAACAGCGATTTTTCGTATGTCGACGTTGTAGCGCACGGAAGAAAAGATTGCCGTGGTGTCGTTGTAGGTTTTTATTATACTTCCGAAGAATATGCTAGAAATTACAACTTGAATTTTCAGAACTTCCTTGAAGGCTATATTCCTAATTCCAGGCTTATGATTGTTGTTTCTAGTAATACAAAAATTATTGCTTCCAACGAAAGACGGCTTTTAGACTCTTCCACAAAAGACAATCCATTATTTAAGCAAGTGCTTTTGAACAAGAAAAATGGAGATGTCGTCCACGTAAAAACAAAGGAATTTGACTGTTTTGGAATTGCTGAAAATTGCCGGGATTTTAGCATTTTTATTTTTGCTCCTGTAAGAGAAATGTTAAAAAATGTTCTAAAAACTGTCCTTCTTGAATCTGCAAAAAAAAGCTGAGCAGGTAAACATTGCAAAGACTGAATTTTTACACAGAATGAGCCATGATATCCGCACTCCGATTAACGGAATCCGCGGAATGATAGAAATTGCCGATTATTACAAAGATAACCAGCAAAAACAAAATGAATGCCGTCAAAAAATCTGGGAGACTTCCGGCTATCTTCTTGAGCTTGTAAATGAAGTTCTTGATATGGGAAAACTTGAAAGCGGCGAGATTGTTCTTGAAGAGCGTGAGTTTGATTTAAAGGCAATGCTTGATGAGATTATTTCCGTAATAGAACGGCTTGGCGCTTCGAGAGGTATTAAAATAAATATTGACTACAGCAATGTTCATCATTTTTAACTGATTGGAAGTCCTCTTCACTTAAAGCGTGTTTTGATGAATATTGCAAGCAATGCCGTAAAGTACAACAAGGAAAACGGCAGAATTAAAATTTGTGTTACTGAAAAAGAGATTGACTGTTGCAATACTTATGTTGAATTCGACTGTGCTGATACTGGAATTGGCATGAGCGAGGAATACAGTGCCCATATTTTTGAGCCTTTTTCTCAGGAAAATACAGGCGCAAGAACCCAATTTGGCGGAAGCGGACTTGGAATGGCTATTGTAAAAAAACTTGTTGATAAGATGAACGGCAGTGTTAATTTTAAAAGCGAAAAGAACATAGGTACTGTTTTTTCTGTCAGTCTGCCTTTTAAACTCTGCCACAAGGATAGCCCTATTGAAGAAAACAAAAAAACGTTTCTCATTTTGGAATAAAAATTCTTGTTGCGGAAGACAATGTCCTGAATATGGAAATTGCCGAATTCTCTTTAAAAAGGGAAGGCTTTTTGCTCGAAAAGGCCAGAAACGGAAAAGAAGCATTTGAGATTTTTAAGAACTCGAAAGAAGATGAGTTTTCGGCAGTTATAATGGATATTATGATGCCTGAAATGGACGGTCTTGAAGCAACAAAAAAATCAGGGCGTTGCCGCGAAGCGATGCAAAAAAAGTTCCGATTATTGCAATGACTGCAAACGCTTTTAGCGACGACAGAATAAAAGCTTTTGAAGCCGGCATGACAGACCATCTTGCAAAACCGATAGATTCCAAGACCTTGGTTCAAATGCTCGAAAAATATCTTCCTGCCAAAATCCAGGATTAAAACTCAGGCGGACATAAAAAGTCCATCTTTTGTTTTGTGCGCGGATGGGTAAATGAAAGTTCCGAGGCGTGCAGCAATAGCCTTTCGCCTTTTTCGCAGTGGCCGTAGAGTGTATCTCCTATGATCGGAAGACCGAATCCGTGGCTGTCTGCCGCTGCAAGTCTAAGCTGGTGTGTGCGTCCTGTGTGCGGAATAAAGGTTACCCTTGTTGCGGGGCGCCGGCTTTTGTCTGGAGCGGTGTAGTATTCAACGTTTTCTATCTGCCATTGTGTGACTGCGCTTTTTCCGTTTTCTCTGTCCCATATTTGATGAGGCCTGTTTTCTATATCCAGACGGAAAAACAGTTCCATAGTCCCGCTTTTTTCTATTCCTTTTTTTGCAAGAATTCCGTCTATGAGGGCAATATATTTTTTTTGAACTTCCCTTGCTTCAAACTGGCGGTTTAATTCCCTGTGAGCTTCTTTTGTAAATGCGAGTACTAGAAGTCCGCTTGTTTCCATGTCCAGTCTGTGCACTGACGGCTGTTCTATGCAGTCTGGGAAAAGTTTTTTTACTCTGTTTACTATGCAGTCCTGTTTTTCCGGTCCACGGCCGGGAACGCTCAAAACTCCGCTTTGTTTGTTTACTACTATTATGTCGCTGTCGCGGTATAAAATTTCAAGGCCTAAAATTGCAGGAAGAATAAGTGAGCATCGGCTGTCGCAGGGCGGGTAAAATTCTGTTTTTTTGCCGGTATGTTCAATCTGGGCGGTTTTGCCGTTTAGGACAAAATGTATTTTTGTTTCTGCCATGCTGAGCGGAACAAGTGAGTTTTTAAAGGCGTAGTTTAAAAGTTTTGGAGCGCAGCAGTCGCCTGTTCCTGTCGGCGGAAGTTTTTTTGTCTTTTGATAATCTATAATATCTAGAAGCTTGCGTTCTTTTTTGTCTGCGCAGCAGAATGAATATTTGTCAAAAACTTTTAAAAGAGAAGCGTCGCAGAGTTTTTCGCGCTGTTTTTTTAATTCTGCTTGTTTTTGAGGCAAAACCTCTTTTTTTATCTTGTCCGTAAGCTCGTGAATTTCAAGGTCGTTTTCTTCCAGGGCTTTTAGAATCTGCCCGTTGGAAACTACCGGTTCAACAAAGATTCCTGGAATTTCTCCTTTTAAGCTGCAACTTATGCCCGAAACTGTAATCAGATTTACAAATTCACCTTCTTTTGCGTCTGTTTTTTTGCAGACGAGCACACCGAGCATTACGAGAGAATTGTTTCGTTCGTCGGAAGGTTTTGAGTCGCGGATCAAAGTTATTGAACCGCTGCCGAGCTTTTGCAAGATGTCTAAAACTACGCCAGCGGCTCTTTCTTGTTCAAATGGAGGAAACAACTTTATTTTTTTAAGAGGGCTGCAAACGGATTGTAGGTATCTCCGTCGTCAGAATCCTGAGATTCAAGATATGTTTCTGCTTCGTTGTCCTGTTCTGCAGAAGTTGCCGGAGAAAGAGATATTCTCTTGTTTGCAACGTCGATTTTTTGAACAACTACGTCAAATTCTTCTCCAACCTTAAACTTTTTGCTCAAGTTGGTTGTTGTGCTTACGTCTTCGATTTCGCTTATGTGGACAAGTCCGTCAATTCCTGGCAAAAGGTTTACAAAAAGTCCAAAGCCTGCAATGCGTGCAATTTTTCCGCTTATTTTCTGTCCTGGCTTTAGAGCTTCTGTTACGTTTTCCCATGGATCTTTTTCGAGGGCTTTAAGGCTCAAGCTTACTTTTGAGCGGTCTGGATGCTGTGTGTTCCAGTCTGCCTTTATGATTTTTGCTTCGATTTTCTGTCCGACACTTAAAACCTCAGAAACGTCATTTACTCGCTGGTGGCTGATTTCGCTGATTGGAAGAAGAGCCTGAAAACCGTCAATATCTACGAATGCTCCGTAAGACTGGATTGATTTTACTGTTCCGCTTATGATGTTTCCTTCGCTTAGTTTTCCTGAAAGTGCGTTTACCTTTGCATTTTCTGTTTCTTCTTCGAGCCTTCTGTTGGAAACAATGATGTTTTTTCCTTCGTTTTTGAATTCGCTGATTAAAAATGTCATTGTTTTTCCGATGTATTCTGCAGGTTCCAGACGGTTTTTGTAGCCCATTTGGCTGTAAGGACAGAATGCGCGTGTCTGTCCGAGTTTTACTTCAAAACCGCCCTTAATTTCTTTTTCTACGTGTCCTTCGACTGGAAGAGCGTTGTTGAAGGCGTTTTCGAGAATCTGAAGACCTGCGTTTTCGCCTTTGATTTTTGTCGTAAAGTGGAGTTCATCGCGGTTTGAGCCTACAAAATAAACTTTTACCTTGTCGCCTTCTTTTACTGTGCAGTTTCCGTTTTCGTCGGCAAAATCTGCCTTGTCTACAAAACCCTCGCTTTTTAGTCCGAGGTCAATAAAAACTGTGTCGCCAGAAACCTGTACAACTGTTGTCTCGATTTCGTCGCCGGTATTGAATTGTGTCATTTTTTTGCGTTCCTTTTTAAATTTGTTTTTTAGTTTGAATGTCGGTTTTTAATGCGCTTTTTGTGGCAGGGATTTTTGCGTGCAAGCACGCTGCGACTTTTGCTTACGCAAAACTCTTTTTTTTATTGTGCGCCCCTGCGCACGGCCTGCCACTACGTGGCAGGGATTTTTGCGTGCAAGCACGCTGCGACTTTTGCTTACGCAAAACTCTTTTTTTTTATTGTGCGCCCCTGCGCACGGCCTGCCACTACGTGGCAGGGATTGTAGGGGCGGCAAAGCCGTTCGCTTGCGAATGAAACCCCGAAAAGCCCGGTTTTTGCGAAGCAAAAAGCCACCCGAATTTCAAAACTGGTTTTATTCTATAATCAAAACGAATTTTGTTCAAACAGTCCGTTTATAAGATTATAGGCAACTGAGCCTGGAGGCGGAATTTTTGGGAGCTTGTCTAAGTCAAACCATTTTGCCTGCTTGAGTTCTTCTTCCTGTATTTTTATTTCGCCGCTTTCCCAGTCGCAGTAAAAAGCGAGCATAAGCTGGTCTGGATACGGCCATGCCTGGCTTCCTGCATAGCGGATATTTTTTACATTTAGGCCGGTTTCTTCTTTTACTTCGCGGACAACTGTCTGTTCGATTGTTTCGCCTGTTTCGACAAAACCTGCAATGCACGAAAACACACCGTCGTTTCTGTTTTTGTGTTCTGCAAGAAGAATTTGCTTTTCTTTTTGGACTACGATTATTACGGCTGGTTCAAGCTGTGGAAAGTATTGCCGGTCGCAATTTGGACAGAACTTTGCAACAAAATGCTCGTCGTCTTTGAGCGGAAATCCGCAGTACGAGCAGAATCTCTTGTTTTTTCTGAAATTTAAAAGTCCTTTTGCGCGCGAAGCCTTTGTTACTATTGAAGAATTTTGTCTTGATTCCCAAAAATAAGAGCGGAGCGCAATTTCCTGGCAGCCGGCAGGAACAGGACAGTCTTTTTCGAGTTCGACCGCCGAAAAATTGTATTCTTCGTCGTTAAACCAGTCCGAAGCTACGTTTAGCTCAAAGCATCTGTTTAAAACTTTTTCGTCTGGAAGTTTGTCGTTTTGCAGGATTATGTTGTTTCCGCAAAAAATAAAATGGTCTTTAAGGTAAGATGTCAATTTTTTAGAAATTAGTGCCATATAAAAATAATATCACGGAAATTTGCCGCAGTGTAGAAAAATTTTATTGGAGCGCATTTTATTTTCTAACCGTCCCTGCACAGTTCCGCTTTCGCTTCATCCGCCAGAAGGCGGACGCTTTCGCGCTGTTCCGGCACGGGCTAAGTTTTTCTTAATCAGTCCATAAGTTTTACTGTGCAGCCGATTTTTGCTTTTATGCTTTTTAGCGTTGAGCTTGTCTTTTGCCCGGAATTTACATATTCACCTTGGTATTCGTCTGAATGGTAGTCTGAATAAAGATCGCCGCGTCCGTTTTTTATGTTAAAAAGCGTTTCCAGTCCAAGATTTAAATCAAATCGTTTTGAAAGGCTTAGTGCCGTGTCCAGATTTATTTTTATGCTGTTAAAATACGAAATCTGCCTTTGCCTGTAGTGCTTTTTGTACATGAGTTTTGTCAATTTGTCCTGGGCGTAGTGCGTATCAATTGAATAAAAATAACTTACCGGCGAAGCAAACAAAGAAAGCGCAAATTCAATTTTTTGCCCGGGCTTAAGCCTGAATTTAATTCCTGTCCACGAAAAAAATGTGTGCCTTAGATAATCTATTTGCGCAAGTTTTAAGGTTTTTCCAGTTTCCGGATTGTATACGGATAGTGCTTTGAAGAGCTGTCGTGCCACCATTGCCTGCAGTCTTCGCTGTACCAGCCTTCTGCTCCTTTTTTTCTGTAAAAAGAGTCGTAGTTGTATTCTGCGCTTAAAACTGGCGAAACTGTAAAATTTTTTGCTGCTTTTATGTCGTAAAAAAAACTGACTTCTGTCGAGTAATATTCCTTTGAAAAATTTGTTCCTTGCGAATAAGTTGTCTTCATCGAATAGTCGTTTGTGTTGAGCCAGTCCGAATCCCTCATTTGTCCGGATTTTGCATTTTGTGGTGCGGTCTCAAAATCTGCGTTTAAGTTAAAGTTCTTAAATGCGGTTTTTAATTCTGCTCCGTAAATAAAAAGTTTTCGTTCCCATTCGAGAAGGCTTATTTTTTTGTCGGAAGGAAAACTGTAGTAGAGAATTTCTTCGAGAGTGCCGTTTGTAAAGCCTGCATACGGTTCAATTTTTATAAAGCTTTCTTTTTTTTGTGCGCAGATTGGCGTTAAAAAAAACGTAATATATAGAAGAACAAAGCTTGTTTTTTTGAAAGTGTGCATAATTTAATATATCAAAAATAATCGTTTATTGTAAAATTCATTTTTTACCGATAAAATAGTATAAATAAATTTTAATGCCGTTTTTCGGCACTGTTTTACAGAGGTTTGTATGATTAAGGAATTTTTGCCTTACGATAAAGTTAGAAATGATGCCATAAAACTTGGTCATAAAATTTTGCAGGACGGTTTTGTTCCAGACATTATTTATACTTCGCTTCGTGGCGGAGCTTATATGTCGAACGTTATAAGTGAATATTTTAAACTTGCACTCAAAGGCAAAAAACCTGTTTTGTATGCGGCGGTTGTTGCACGCTCTTATACCGACATTAAAGAGCACGATTGTGTTCGTATTGATGGTTGGACTTATTCTCCTGAGTATCTTCGTCCTGGAGATAAAATCCTTCTTGTTGACGACATTTACGATTCTGGCCGCACACTCAACTTTTTGGTTGAGGCATTGCTCGAAAAAGGTGTTCCGCGCAGCGACATAAAGGTTGTTGTTCACGATTATAAAAATTTTACATATAAAGAAACTCTTCCGATTAAGCCGGATTATTGGTGCCGTAAATTCGACATCAACAGCGAAAACGATGACCGCTGGATTCATTATATGAGCCACGAACTTGTAGGTTTAAAGCCGGAAGAACTTGAAAAGCATTACTACAGTCAGGATCCGGAATTAAAAGAAATTTTGAGTCCGTTTTTTTAGTAGATAAGGCTTTCTTTATAGCCGTGCCAAAAAATCTGTGTTAGCTGAATGAGAGATTTTTTATGAAGAAAAAGTTGGTTTTTACATTTTTTATTTTCAGTTTTTCAGTTTTTTGTTTTGCTCAAAGGGTTATTTCGCCTGTCGCTGGAAATTTTTGCAACAAACAGCCGCTTGTGCTTGATGTCAGTGACGGTGCGGAGTGCTTTTATTCTCTTTCTGGAACAGATCCTCTTGCTTCTGGTTTTGCTTATGACGGACCTGTTTTGATTGATGCTTCTGGACGCATAAATTTAAAAATAACTGCAATCCGTGGTGATTTAAAAGAAGAAATTGAAATAAATTACAATGTTCAGGAACAAAATCCGTTTGAAGAACCTTCAGAAAACTTTTCTTTTATTAAAAATTGTGTAAATTCCGGCGTTTATTCGTACGAAAACGAAAAACCTCTAGAGATTCCTTCTTCGTTTACTTATTGTTTTGATGATGACAGGATTTTTCTTAAAGGCCAGAAACTTGTTCTTGATACGGAAAACTGTCTTTCGAGATATTTGCCGTGTCTTGTTTCTGACGGAAAAAATGAATGGCGTTTTGTAATTTTTATTTCTGGAAACCAGATTGGAACACTTTCAAAGTATTCGATTCCTTTTGAATTTAAAGACTGGAACAGTTTTTGCTTTACCGGCGAAAAACTCATTTGGCAGCTCGATGACGGAGACTGGTCTGCTTCTAAGCTTCCTGTAAACATTGACCGCAGCGCAAAGCATACTTTAAGATGGCAGAGCGTCGCCTTTGAAGTCGGAAACCCTGTTCAGTCTTTTGTAATTCCTGCAGAGCCCGAGATTATTGTAAACGAAAAAATTGACAGCGCCGTAAATTTTTCGATTGACGGAGATTTGCGCTACAGAATGGAAATTGTTTCGACCGGCGTAAAAAATCAGCCGGAAAAAATAAACGGCCTTTTTACTTCTGCAACTTTTGACACTTTTGAAGGCGACAGCATTTCTGGAACTGCGGTTTTTGCTTTTTATGCCGACGGCGTTTTTTTGGGAACAAAGGAAAAAGAGTTTGCTATAGATAAAAAGCCTCCTCTCTCTCCTGAATTTAATGCAAATACAAAAAAATTTTATTCCCGGAACCCTGTTGAGCTTTCTATAAAAACAGAAGAAGGCGCAGAAATTTTTTATGCGGTAAGTAAACCTCTTAAAATTTCTGAGACTCTCGCTTCAAGCGCGCTTTCTGCGGATTCTCCTGAATTTCTCGAAGTAAAGGCTGACAAATTCGAAAAATATTCGGATTCGTTTACGATTGGAAGCACTGACGGTGCCGTTGTTTTTTACAAAGTTCGTGCATTTGCAAAAGATAAAAAAGGGAACGTGAGCAACTGCTCTGAATTTAGCGTAGTAATTGACGAAGATAATTATTACCTTGATTCTTCCGAAATTGCCGGCAGTTTAGAAAATGAGGTTGATGAGGATTGTGACGGAACTGCCGAAAATCCTTTTAGAAGTTTTGAGCAGGCCTTAAAAGTGTTAAATTCCAGAAGATTTACGAGGTTTTATGTGAACGGAACTTTTAAGCTGCCTTCTGGCGAAACCGTAATTTCTTCCAACTGTATGTTTTTGGCACAGAAAAATTCTCAGATAATTGTTCCGTCTGACGCAAATATTGTCGTGCGCAATGCAAGTTTTGAAGCGGACAACCTGCTTTTTAGAAAAAATCGCGAAAGCAACTGTGTGTCAAATTCAAAATTCTTTGTTCTGGAAAACTCGACAGCGCTTTTTAAAACTTCTGAGTTCGCCGGTATTTTTGAAGAAAACGGAATTGGCTTTGACTGTAAAAATTCTGTAGTTGAATTTAACGGTTGCGGTCTGACTATGCAATCGGATTCTTATGTTTGTGCATTGAGCGGACTAGATTCAAAAATTGCTGTAAAAAATAGCCGTGTCTCGACAGTTTCGCAGACAGCGGTCAATTTTTCTCTCAACGGCGGACAGTTTGACTTGACTGATTGTTCTTGCCGCGTAACTGCCCATCTTGGACGGATTGCCGAACTTTGCGCGGTAAATGCAAGTCTTTCAAAAAATTCCTACATAGGCAGTTTTGAAAAAAAAGTGCGTGGAATTGTTCCTGTTTGGAGCGATAGGGATTCTAAAATTTTACAGGACATTGAAAATTCTTCGAGTGGTTTTTAAAAACGCTTTAATTTTTTTAGTTTGGAATAAAAATGATTTTAACTTGTGGTTTAGACGAAGCCGGCCGCGGACCTCTTGCAGGCCCTGTTTCTGCTGGCGCTGTAATTTTGCCAGAGGATTTCCCGTTTGAAATTTTAAATGATTCAAAAAAAATGACGGAAAAAAAGCGCGAAGCAGCGGAAAAACTTATAAAGGAAAAAGCGTGCTGGGCTGTTTCTTTTGTTGATGAAAAAAAAATTGATGAAATAAACATTTTACAGGCAAGTATGCTTGCAATGAAAAATGCCTATGACGAAATGCTAAAAAAACTTCCTCTATGGCTGAAAAAAAACAACTTTAATTTGTCAGAAAAAATCGAAATTACTGCGATTGCCGACGGAACTAAGTGTCCTGAAGTTTTGTGCAGTGTAAGGTGTGAGCCTAAGGCTGACGGAAAATACAGCGAAGTTATGGCGGCTTCGATTCTTGCAAAGGTTGCACGCGACAGGCTTATGCTTGAATATGATAAAAAATATCCTGAATATGGTTATGCCAAGCACAAAGGATATCCGACAAAAGCGCATCGCGAGGTTTGCAGAAAAATCGGGCCAAGTCCGATTCAGAGATTGAGTTTTAAATTCTAAGTTATTGAAATAAAAGTCTGTTGATTTTATAGTTTAAAAACTTTATAGTTATTTGATATTACATTTTTAAGGAAGGAAGCTATGGGTATCCGCGGGGAACTTTATACTACAGAAGTTGTTTTAGACAATCGTTCATATTTTTTCAACGTAAAGGAGAACCGCAACGGCGACATCTTCCTTCAGATTGTTGAAAGCAAAAAAGGCGACGGTGCAGATTTTGACCGCCTTCAGATTTCTATTTTTCAGGAAGACATGCAAAAAGTTCTTGGTGGACTTGATTCTGCCCTGAGATTTATCGACAAAGAACAGAAAGCACGTAAAAAGGCCCGTGCAGAAAAAAAAGCTCTTAAAGCCGAAAAATACGGACCTAAGTCTGAAAAACGCATTTACCGCAAAAAGGACGAAGAAGACAAACGCCTTCCTGACGGCATTAAACGCACTGGAAAAGTAATTCACATAAAATCAAAGACAGAACCTGCTGCTGATAGCGCTTCTGATTCAGAATAAAAATAATGTAAAGGCTAAAAAAATGCCATTAAGAATGATTTTGTCATTTTTAATGGCATTTTTTTTGAGTTTTAACTGCTTTTTAACGGTGATTTTTCAATCTGGCCGGTGAATGTTTCCGCCGGAGATTTACAGAAAATCCTTGCAGACTTCTTCGACCGCAACAAAAAGTTTTGCGATTGCGTCGGAAGTTGTGAGCGGACCAAAACTGAACCTTACTGCCGTGTCCTGAATGTCGCGGCTTATGTTCATTGCGGCTAGAATCGGGCGGTTTTGCTTTTTTGCCGAGCAGGCGCTTCCTGTCGAAATGCAAAAACCTTTTGCATCGAGTGCGCGTACCATAACGTTTCCCGGAATTCCTTTGAACGCGGCTTGAAGAACATATGGGCTGAAAAGCTTTTGTGTGCTGTCAGATGTGTCGGCGCGAATGGCCGGTACAAGTTCGCAGTTTGGAAGCGATTTTAGCGATTCGATGAAGTTTTTTACGGCTGTCTTTTGTTCTTCAAAGTTGAGAGGTACGTAATATTTTTCGAGGCATTTTGCAAAGGCGATTGCGCCAAAGAGATTTTCTGTTCCCGAGCGGATGTTTTTTTCCTGGCCACCGCCTGTTAAGAACGGTTTTATGTCTTTTTTTAAAACCAGGATTCCGATTCCTCGTGGACCGCAGATTTTATGTGCGCTTAAGGCCGCGCTGTCTATTCCCGGATAGTTTAGGTTGAGCGGAATTTTTCCTGCCGCCTGAACGCAATCTACGTGAAAATGCGGACGTCTTTTTCCTTTTGTTTTTTCTGTAATTTTGTCTGCAATTTCGTAAATCGGCTGTATGCAGCCAGTTTCGTTATTTACCGCCATTACTGTTACGTAAAGCGTGTCGGAAGTGATTTTTTCTGTGATTGAATCTGCGCTTATAAAACCGTTTTTGTCCGGATTTACGGTGATTATTTCAAATCCGTGTTTTTTTAAGACGGCGGTTTGTTCTCTAAGTGCCGGGTGCTCGATTCCGCTTATGATTATGCTTCCGCGCCTACCTTGAGAGTCGGCTTCGCGGTTTAAAAGCGAAAGCAGAGGAATGTGGTCGCTTTCTGTTCCACCGCTTGTAAAAAAAACTTCTTCTGGTTTTACGCCGATTACTTTTGCCGCGAGTGCGCGTGCGTTTTCAAATGAAAGCCGCGCCTTTTGTCCTTCGGAGTGTACGGCAGAAGGGTTTGCGCCGGCTTCGAGGGATTCTTGCAATGCCTGTGTTAAAATTTCCGGGTCGGCAGGAGATGTTGCCGCCCAGTCAAAATATTTTGAAATATCCATTTTTATTTATTCTCACTTTTTACAGAACTGAAAGAACGTCTTTTTCATCGACTTCTGTTATGACAGTTTCTCCGACATCTTCCTGCAAAACGAAGCGCACTTTGTTTGAAGCATTTTTTTTGTCTTTTTTCATTGCCTCAAAAAGCGAGAGTGCGGCTTCTTTTTCCGAGGCGAATTTTCCGTTGAGGGCAGAATGCATAGGCTGAGTTTCCCAGCCGAAAGAACTGAGGGCTGATTTTACTGTCTGAACGTAATTTTCCGTGCACAGTCCTATTTTTTTTGAAAGTTCCGCTGCACGCGCAATTCCCCAGGCAACCGCATCTCCGTGGCTTACTTTTCCGAGTCCCGCTCTTGTTTCGAGCGCATGTCCAAAAGTGTGTCCGAGGTTTAGCTGCATGCGGATGTTTTTTTCGGTTAAATCCTGTTCAACTACAGCAGCCTTTGCATTTACGCAAATTTTAATCATTTCTTCGACGAGCGGATCTTTGCGGTTTTGCAGGATTTCTGGCTTTGAAGCAAGTTTTTCAAAAAGTTCTTTTGAATAGAGCAGGGCGGTCTTTACGACTTCTGCCATTCCGCTGCGGTATTCGTTTTCTGGAAGCGACTGAATGAAGGAAGGAATTATATGAATTTTTTGTGCTGGAAAAAATGAACCTATCATATTTTTGTACGAATCAAAATCGCAGCCTGTTTTTCCTCCGATTGCAGCGTCGACCATTGAAAGAAGGGTCGTTGGAACAAGTTCGCAAGTTGCGCCGCGCTTAAAAATTGAAGCGGCAAATGCTGTCATGTCGGTAATTACGCCGCCGCCGATTCCTGTAAAAACAGCGGAACGTTTTGCGTTTGAGTCGATTGCGGCCTTGCATATCGCGAGAACGCTTTCGATTGTTTTAAATGGTTCTCCGCTGCCCAAAATCAAGAGCACGTCTTTTCCGCGTGTGCCGATAAAACCGTTTTCGATTTTTGGCTGGCTGTAGTTTTCTCCGCGGAAAAAATTTACAAACGGCTGCATTTGTTTTAGCGAAGCAACATTTGTGTCTGTCACAAAAATCCGTTGAGGTGAGTTTTCTTCTTCTGATGAATAAAAAATCGAATTTAAATCCGGCTCTCCGCCGTAAAAACGTATAAAAGTTCTGTCAGTGCCTGGATGCACTGGCGGATAAGCGATGTCTTTTTCTTCAAACTGCATGATTTTTTATTTTATCGAAAATCGCTTTTGTTTTAAAGTAAAATTCTAATACGTTTTGTCTGTCATGCTTTCAAAATCGGAAATATTTTTCTGAACACGCGCAATTTCCCGGTTTAAAATCTTTTCGTAGTTCAATTTTCCGTTTCCAATTCTTTCGCGTTCGTCTTCCCAGTTTTGAATGTCTGTTAAAGTTAAAAACTGAAATCTTTTTACGTTTGCTTTTTCTGCCCAGAGTTTTGCTTCCTGCCAGTAGTAAAGTCCTGCCTGATAACAACTGAGCGTTTTTTGTAAATTTTCAATGTAAATGTCTTTCCATGGCGCGTCGTAAAATTTTACGGTTTTTTTGTCGTAAATTCTTCCGAGCCTCATATGCTGTTCGATAAGTTTTAGGTTTATGTGCATCATAAAAAGATAGCGGTATTTTTCCCAATCCTTTTCGTCGTCGATTTTTACATTTGCATAGAGCGGATTACAAAAATCGGCCTTTACGGCCTGTTCAAGCCAGTAAATGTTTTCCATGACGTCGTCTGGATACTGCTGGTAATGAACATGAAAAAGCTTGTAATAATCTTCTTTGTATTTGACCATGTAGGCAGAAGTTTTTTGAGGTGAGAATATAAAAAAACTGACTGTAAAGAAAAACAGCGCAAAAAATCTTTTCACGTTTTTATTGTCGGCATTTTTTTCGTGAATTTTTACAGCAGTTTTGAAAGTTCCTGCCAGATTTGCGCGCTTACTTCTTCTTTTGATTTTGACGCATCCAGACGGACGATTTTCATTCCTGTGTTTTTTGATTCGTATTCGTCCATGAGTTTTTCGTAGCGCTCTTCTGTCGCCTGCAAAAAGTCTATTTTTTCGTAAATTTCACGTTCTCCGCGAACATCAACTCTTTTAAGGCTTATTTCTGGAGAAATTTTAAAAAAGAAAAGAATCTGCGGAAGTGGAAATGCCGAATTTAGAAGGCGCGGAAGTTCTTCTCCGCAGGTTACGCTCTGGTATGTCAGGCTCGAAAAAAAATATCGGTCGCTTATGACGATTTTTCCGTCGGAGCATTTTTTTTCGATTCCGCAGTTTGAGCCGCTTTTTCCCCAAAGATGTTCTGCGCGGTCTGCCGCAAAAAGGTATGCGCTTGTCCGTGGATCAAGTTCAACATTGCCTTTTAAAACAGTTCTCAAGAATTTTCCGGTTGGTGAATCTGTCGGTTCTGCCGTAAAGAAAAATCTCTCGGCTTCTTTTTTTTCTTTTAAGATATTGATTTGCGTTGAAGTTCCTGCTCCGTCGATTCCTTCAAATACAACAAAATTTTTTAAAATCATAATTCCTGAAAAACTCCAGTTTTTTTTATAGCAGTTGTTTTAATTCGTTGTGTTGCAATAAGTTAAAACTTAGAGACATTTCTAGGAAAATCAGTTTGAATGAGTTTTTAGATCTGTCCCACTACTAAAAAAATCAAAAATAAAGTAAAGTGTTAGTCTAAGGAAAGTTCTGAATATTAAAAAAAAAAAAACTTTCTGAAAGCCATTTTGCCGTTAAAACAGAGACTGTTCAAGTCAGATGAAGTCGAGAATTCTAAAAACCAGCATTGGAAGCATTATTTTTCTCCTGCTCGTAATTGCAGTTATCGCGTTGATTTTTCCAACATATAAAAAAATCAATGCCGCTGTTTCTGTCGGCGTTTTAAAAATTACCCAAAAAATTGAAGAAAAAACTGGAATTGAGATTTCGTACGAGGCTCTTTCACCTTCGATTCTTTCCGGCATCAGTTTTAAAAATATCAATTTAAAGGATTCTTCAACGCAAAAACAGCTTGTTCAGATTAACAGCGCTGTTCTTTCATATAATTTACGCGATTTTTTTTCTAAAAAGCCTTTGAATGCGGTAAAACTTTTGCTTTTGGACGGTTTAAAAATTGAATACGATGCCGTAAAAGACGGAGACTTGCTCAAAAATTTTTCGCAAATTTTTGAAAAAAACGATGATGAAAAAAATCACTCAAAAAAACACAAATCTTCTTCCAGAAAATTTACGATTGACGGAAAAGAAATCAATATTCCTTTCAATGTTCAATTAAAAAATATCAGCCTTCATTTTGTCGATTCAAAAAATGATTTTCTTGCAATTGTAAAAACTGTAACTTTCGAACAGTCGCCGCTTGCTAAAAACAGCCTCAAAATAAAAACTTCCGGACGGCTTGAGTTAAAATCTGAACTTTTAAAAAGCGCCGGCCAGCGAAAACTCGTCGCCTGTGGTTTTGAGCTTTCAGGAAACTTTTTTAAAAATCTCGATGGAAGTTCTTTTCTTTTAAAGCTTTCAGAAATAAACCGCGCCGACTTTACTATTTCTAAAATTGATTTTCTTCTCAACTATGCAGATTCAAAACTTGCGCTCAGGACAATGCGTTCGGCTTTTCCGTTTTCTATGCAGTTTGAGGCGAATTTTAAAAATCAGGAACTTTCTTTTGACGCCCAGTCCAGAAATTTTGAACCCTTAAAACTTATAAAAGTAAAAAATCCGTTTCCGCTTTATAAAAAATTTGTCGAAACAAAATTTTCCGGAACTGCAAAAGCCAAGACTTCGTTTTTAACAAAAGAAGACTTTTTTAATTCGGCATATTTTAAGATTGACGGCGACTGTAATTTTTCTGAAAAAATTGCCGGAAGCCCGGTTGTTCTTTCTTACGGTGTTGAATGCAAAAATCAGGTTTTAAAAGTCAATAAATTTGTGGCTGACGGAAAACCCTTGAATCTTGATTTGAACGGCGAACTCAACTTAAAGACCCTTGAGCCTTCGTTTGTTTTGAGCCTTCCCCGTTTTCAGCTTGCAAATGGCGGAATTTTGCAGACTGAACTTTACATCGAGCCTTACAAAAAAGGTTTTATGTGCTTTGCTCCGCAGCTTTTTATGGACGAAAAAAGCTTGACTGCTATTCAGTTTACGCTTTTGCCGTCTGCAAAGTCAGTGGATTTTAGTTTTGAGTGCGACGATTATTCTCATGCCGAATACGAAAAAAGTGCAAAAATCGTTGTCGAGGGCAGTTTTTTGAATGAGACAGAAAAATTTTTGCAGGCTTCGGTTTCTGTCAGCGATATGTTTTTAGACAGCGTAATCGATGCGGCCGCATTTTTTGTTCCCGAAGAAAAAAAGGCTTTGCTTGCAAACATTTCAAAGTCGGCTGGAACTTACATTTTTTCCGATGAAATTTATTTTACGACGGATTTTAAGAGTTTTTCGTTCAATTCGCCTTATTTTCTTTTGGCAAACACGGCAAAAGAAAAGCAGCTTCTCACCTTTGCAGTTGACGGTTCTTCAGAAACCATAACCTTGAGTTCTCTCGACTTGCAATACGGAAATCAAACGGCTCATGCTACCGCCGGGATTGATTTTTCGAACGGACTTTCGGATTTTAATTTTTATACCGACCTTGTTGTCAATTCTCTGCCTTTTAGCTTTAGAGGCGCGTGCTCTCAGAATTTTTTGAATGTTTCGGGCGACTACAATTTTAATGCGGCTTTTTCGTTTGAAAAAAATATTTTTGGCTCTGTAGAATTTACTGCTCTGCCTGTTTCGTTTGGAAAAACTATTTTTTCTACTTCCTTAAATACTTCTTTTTCGTGGAATGAAGTTTCTGGAATTGAAGTTGAAATAAACAATTTTGATATTGATGAGCCTTATGGGTCTCTCCGTTTGCATCCGCACCTTGCTTTTACCGGCTCTGCAAATAAATACGGTTTTGTAATGAACAAACTCGCGTATTCTGATGCGGCTTCTGCTCTTGACGGAAGAATGAATGTAATCTGGAGCCTTAATGACGGAATTTTTGACTCGATTATCGTTGATTTGAATGCTAAAAGCATCTTAAATTCGGAAAAAATAAGCCTTAATGCCGAAGTCCGCAACCTTGAAAAAAAACTTTTGACTTTGGACAATTTTAAAAACGATTTTTATGTCAGCGCCCAGGGAAATCTTTCTGATTTTCCTGCCGCAAGATTTTTTTCTGACCAGAATTCAACAAACAAAATAAATGCGGATTTTTCACTTTCTGGAACTCCTGTAAATCCTTTGGTTTCGTTAAATTTGCAGAGTTCTTCTATAAATTTTGCCGGTTATCCATGCGTGTTTTCAGGAAATGCCGTTTACGACGATACTGGACTTTCTGTTTCTGAGCTTAACGCTGACTGGGGAAAATTCGCGCTTTCGGATTTTTTTGCCAACTTGAACTTAAAGAATTTTTCTGGAGATTGTACTGCGGTCTTAAAGGGAAAATTCCTTGAACTTGATTTTAACATTCCTATAAAAAGTTCGATAAACTGTTTTGCCCAGGGAAATTCTCCTGTCAAAAATTTTGTTGCGACTGTCAAAAGCGAAAAGATGACAGGCTCTTTCTTTCCGACTGAACAAAAGCTCGACTTAAAAATTACAAAAAGCGACGACATTATAGATTTTGTTTCTGCAAACGGAAGGGGAATTTCAGGAAGTTTTATTGCAGGGCAGGTCTTAACAGCAAAATCCGGACCTGATTCTCCGCTCGGCTTTATTTTGAACGGTTCTATAGTTCACAACCAGCTTGATTTGAACATAAAAAATATAAATGCCGACATGAAAACTTTCTGTCAGGCTTTCAGCATTCCTTTTGTAAGATTTACAGGTGGAAAACTTTCTGGAGCAGTAAAAATCGGCGGTCTTACAACCGACCCGGAATATACAGGTTCTGTTGTTATTTTAAATCCTGAGTTTTATGTTCCAATAATTTCAAAAAAACTTTTCCGCTCTGAAAAGGTAGTTGCGCTTGCTTCTCAGAATCATTTTGTCGTAAAGCCGACTTTATTCACCGTAGAAAAAAATCCTGTGAACGTTGGCTTGAATATTGAATTTGACCGCTGGAAAATCGGCTCTCTTGACTGTCCGATTGAAAGTCCTCGTGGTCAGTTTATTCCTGTTGATTTAAAACTTCCTTTGCTTCATTACAAGGGGTTTGCTGCGTTTGAAAAATTTTTGATTCACATGACGACGGATACTGTCGGTTTTTCTGGAAAAATCTTTGGTGAACGTGCAGAAATTGAAATTATCCGTGACGGTTTGAACATGGAACATTCAAAAAAGCCGTCTTTTGATTTTCTTGTAGACCTAAAACTTCAGGTAAAAAATAAAGTTCAGATTCTCTTTAATCCTCTGTTGCGCGGTCTTATCGTGCCTGACAATTATCTTGACCTTTATATTGATACTTCGACGGGCGATCTTTCTGCAAAAGGAGAGGTAAACCTTCGTGGCGGCGAAATTGTCTGGCTCAACAGAAGCTTTTACATGAAGGAAGGAAAAGTCGTATTCAACGAGTATAATGAAGTTTTTGATCCTCGAATTACTGTCCGCGCAGAAACCCGGGAACGCGACGAAAACAATAATCAGGTGACAATAACCTTGTCGGCAACTCAGCAGGCCTTAAGCCAGT
Source organism: Treponema berlinense (assembly GCF_900167025.1). Lineage (GTDB taxonomy): Bacteria > Spirochaetota > Spirochaetia > Treponematales > Treponemataceae > Treponema_D > Treponema_D berlinense. Next base: position 80,977 of record NZ_FUXC01000007.1, read on the forward strand.
TTAATCCTCGCTTTACTGCAACTCCAGCAAAGTCTGAAAACGAAATTATGGAGCTTTTGGGTCAGGTTATTTCCGGCAATTCGGAAAACGTTGCTTCTCTTGCAATGGCAGGCGGAGATTATCTTATGCAGGCAACGGTAATGCGTACTGTAGAGAATACATTGCGTGAATTATTGAATTTTGATATATTTTCCGTTAGAACAAATATCCTTCAAAACGCCGTAAAGCAAAGTCTTGAGAAGAATTCTGCCGGCAAGCAGCTTTCTTTCAGTAACTTTTTTGACAATTCGGCTGTTTATGTAGGTAAGTACTTTGGTAGTGCAATGTATGTTGATGCTTTAATGCACTGGAGTTATGACGAAACAAAGGCGAAGAACGAAGATTCCGTTCGTGGACTTGTGCTTCAGCCTGAATTTGGTTTTGAAATGTCTTCACCGTTCGTTAACATAAGATTTGGAGTTTCTCCGGATCTGGAAGCAATCAAGAACAGTCTGTGGATTCCTTCGACGTCAGTTACATTGTCCTGGAAGCACTCATTTTAAAATGTTCATAATAACTGAATATGACTAAATTTCTTGATAATTGGAGTTAATATGTCTTTCAAGCGTTTTAATTTCGCTTTAATTTTTTGTGCGGCAATCTGCGCTTTTGCACCTTGTGTTGTTTCTGCTCAGGAGAATGACAAAGTAACAGAATCTGATGAAAACTGGTTTTATGGAAAACTTATAAAATCAATTTCTTTTAAGAATTTAAAATCTGTAGATTCAAAAGAGCTTGAAGGCGTAACCAGCGGTTTTATCGGAAGAAAATTTTCTGATGAAGTTTTTGGAAATCTTTTGGACAGAATTTATGCGCTCGACTTTTTTGATGAGATAAATCCTGAGGCTCTTCCGGGCGATGCTAAAAAAAATACAGTTTCGATTGTATTTTCTGTAACAGAGCGTCCTGTTGTAACTAGAATTACATTTTCTGGAAACCGTCAGATTCGTACGACAGAATTAAAAGAGGCGGTTTCGCTTAAAGAAAAAGATATTTTTGTTGAAGGCAAGATGCTTGTCGATGAGCGTTCTGTGCGCGATGTTTATCTTGGAAAAGGTTTTACCAATGCCCGCGTAACTGCAAGTTCAAAACAGACTCCAAAAGGCGTTGAAGTTAACTTTAAGGTTGATGAAGGCCGTTCGACTGTAATTGCAAAACTGGATTTTCGTGGCAACAAGGTTGTTTCGGGCAGGACTTTAAAAAGCAAGCTTACACTCAAAGAAGCAGGTTTAATCAACAAAGGCGCATTTCAGGAATCTGAGCTCGAAGCGGACAAGCAGGCGATTACGGCTTATTACCAGAATCTGGGTTATATAGATGCGGAAGTTATCGATGTTACAAAAGAAACTGCTGTAAACGAAAAGAAAAACCGCGACGAACTTACAATTACTTTTGTTATTGTCGAAGGCTCTCAGTATACTTTCGGCGGAATGACTTTTAAGGGAAATATAATTTTTCCGAGCGAAAAACTCAATTCTTTCGTAAAGCTTAAGACTGGCGCGGTTTATAATCAGCAGAAATATCAGGAATCTGTAATGGCGATTGCCGATTTGTACTACGAAAATGGCTATACTTCAAATCGTTTTCAGCCAATTCCTATGAAGGACACGAACAATAAAGTCATTTCGTATGAATTTCATATTACAGAAAGCGTGCGAAGCCACGTAGAAAGCATTTCCATAAAAGGAAATACCCGCACAAAAGAGGAAATCATTCGCCGTGAAATTCCTATTGAAAGCGGCGATATTTTTTCTAAGGCAAAACTTACGACAGGTCTTAGAAATCTGTATAACTTGCAGTATTTTAGCGCAGTTGTGCCTGACGTTGTGCCTGGCTCTGAAGAAAATCTTGTAAACCTTGTTTTTTCTGTAGACGAGCAGTCTACGACTTCTATTGAATTTGGTGTTACTTTTTCCGGTGTTTCTGACCCTGACGACCTTCCGTTTGCTCTCTTTGTTAAATGGCAGGATTCTAACTTCCGCGGAACAGGAAAATCAATCAGCGCAAGTTCTACGATTGCAACTGACGAGCAGTCGGTTTCTTTGAGTTTTGGAGAAAACTGGCTTTTTGGAATGCCAATTTCTTCATCAATAAGCACGAGTTTCTCTCATTCTCAGAATACCGCTCTCATGCTCGAACTGGCCGACAACGAAGACAGCTTAAATTCTGACGATTATTACATGGATTATGAGCGCTGGGTTTGGAGCCTTGGTTTTTCTCTTGGAAGAAGATGGACTCCGGTCTGGGCAATTCTTTCGCTTTCTGCCGGAATCAACGGAAGTCTTATAAACAATGTTTACGACGAAGTTTATATTCCTGTTGATTCTACCATTGCTGAATATTCTAACAAATGGGGTTGGCAGAACTCTGTCTGGACTGCTTTTTCTATTGATGACCGCGATATAAATTACGATCCTTCAAAAGGCTGGTTTGCAAGTCAGCGCCTTACATGGTACGGACTTATGCCTTTTGAAACAGAATTCTTTTTGCGTTCGGACACAAAGGCTGAAAAATATTTTACTCTGTTCAATCTGCCGGTTACAGAAACTTGGAACTGGAAAATGGTTTTTGCCGCATATTCCGGCTTGAGCCTTCTTTTCCCGACGTCTGATTCTGGAATTGGAAATTCAAGCAAGGTTTATATTGACGGTATGTTTAACGCTCGTGGCTGGACAAATATCTACAATAAGCACAGAGGCCGTGCGCTTTGGAGCAATATCCTTGAATTGCGCATGCCGATTGTTCCTGGAGTTTTGGCAGTAGACTGGTTTGGTGACGCTGCTGTAATAAAGGATTCGCCTTATGAACTCTTTACAAATACAGGAATTTCGGACTTCTACTTTAGTACAGGTCCTGGACTGCGTTTTTCAATCCCTCAGTTCCCATTGCGTCTGCTTTTTGCAAATACATTCAAAATGGATGAGAATTATAACGTAACTTGGGAAAATAACTGGAAATTTGTACTTTCATTCAATATTACGAATAAATAATTGCGTTTTGAGGTTGTTTTAAAATGAAAAAAATTGTTTTTGGTTTTGTTTTTGCTTTTTTTGCTGCTTTTGGACTTTCAGCCCAGCAGATTACACGTTTTGGTGTTGTAGATACTGCCAGAGTTTATCAGGCATATTTTAGAAATTCGGCGCCAGTTCGCAATTACGAGTCTAAAAAAGCCGAATTCCAGACCGAAATTAACAAGCGGACAGAAGAAATCCAAAATCTCAAAAATCAAAAAGTTGATTTTCAGAAAAACAATAATTCTGCGGCGGTAAGCCGTCTCGATGCGGAAATCACCAGAAAAACAGACACTCTTACGGAATATACAAACGCAAAAAACGTTGAGCTTGAATCGCTCAAAAAAAATCTTCAGAATTCAGATTCTTTTTACAAAAAACTTTATGGTGTTTTGGAAAGAGTTGCGGAAAATGAAGGCTATTCGATGATTTTGAGTTTGCAGCAGGCGAATGCAGTTTTGTGGTATAGCCCTTCGGTTGATATTACTGAAAAAGTTATTGCCGAATTAGGAATATAGCGCAAAATGTCAAAAGACAAGGTTGTCGCAGGAAAAGTTCAGAAACGTTCCGAAAGTACAGAATTGACTCCGCTCATGGTTCAGTACCAGAGCATAAAAGATGAATATCGCAACGAAGTCCTGTTTTTTCGTCTAGGCGATTTTTACGAAATGTTCAATGAAGACGCCTTGGAAATTAGCCGTCTTTTAAATCTTACACTTACTCATCGTGCACAGCACCCTATGTGCGGAATTCCGTATCATGCCGCAAAAATCTACATTGCGCGTCTTTTAAGGCTCGGAAAAAAAATTGCAATCTGCGAGCAGGTTGGCGAAATCGGAAAAGGCAAGACGATTGCCGAGCGGAAGGTAATCGAAATCATAACTCCGGGAACTGCGATTGAAAGCGAATATCTTGAAGGCGGCGTAAACAATTATCTTGCCTGCTGTTCTGTAAAAAAAAATGAAGTCGGCTTTGCATATATCGATGTTACTACTGCCGATTTTTACGCAACAAGCTGGAGCAAAAAAGAAATGGCGGATAATTTTGCAAAGGAACTTGGCCGTTCAAATCCGCGTGAACTTCTTTTGCCGGAAACTCTGCGCGGCGACAAAACAATTGAGGAAATAATCGCCCAGAATTCAAATATTGCGGTTTCTTATTATCCTGAATGGAATTTTGATTCTTCTCTTTCTTACAAAAGGCTTAACAAACAGTTTGGAACACAGAATCTGCGTTCTTTTAATTTAACAGAAGAAAGTGCGGAAGTTGGACCTGCCGGATTTTTGCTTGACTATCTTATGCGGACAACTTCGACAAATGCTCCGCATGTAAGCGGAATAAAAGTTTACCGTGATTGTGAATACGTCGTAATGGACGATTCTTCCCGCCGAAACCTTGAAATTACGGCAAATTTAAGGGACGGAAGTTTCCAGTATTCACTTTTGGAATGTGTTTCCCACACACAGACTGCAATGGGAAAAAGGCTCTTGGTAAACTGGCTCAATTATCCTTTGACAGACGCTCAAAAAATTGCTTCCAGACAGGAACATATTGCTCTTTTTGTAAACAACCGCAGGCTTTTAGACGCAATCAGGCAGAATTTTTCTTCTGTGCTTGATATTGAAAGGCTTGCTGCAAGGGTGGCAATGGAGCGTGCCCACGCAAAAGACTTGCAGGCCCTAAAATCGAGCCTTTCCGTGTGGCTAAAAATCCGCGTTCTGATTGCAAATTACGATTTTTCTGTTTTGCCGGCGGACGAAGCCAAGCAGATAATTGAACTTATTGATTCGGCAATTTTGGAAGATCCTGCGACTTCTATTACGGAGGGCCGGATTATAAAATCTGGCTGGTCAAAAGAACTTGACCACTGGCGCGACATTCAGTGCAATTTTAACAAAATTCTTGAAGAATACGCCGAAGAAGAAAAATCAAAGACCGGAATTTCTAACCTGCGGATAAAAAACAACAACAATGCGGGTTATTACATTGAAGTGACAAAAGGAAAACTTCAGCAGATTCCTGAGCATTTTATAATGCGCCGTTCTCTTTTGAATGCGGAACGCTATACGACCGCGCGGCTTCAGGAACTTGAACACGAATTGAACGAAGCTGGTACAAAAATTGTTCAGCTTGAGCGTGATTTGTTTGTGGAAATCCGCTCTCAGATTGCAAAACTTGTTCCGTATCTTTTGCAGACTTCCAGAGAAATCGCATACACAGACGTAAGTTCCGCGCTTGCATATTCTGCCGTTCTTCACGGCTGGATTCGTCCGGTTGTCGATGATTCTACGGTTTTTGAAGTTGAAAACGGACGCCATCCTGTCGTTGAAATGCATCTTCCTGCCGGAGAATTTGTTCCGAATGACCTTTCGATTTGTTCGCCTCAGGATTTTTCTGAAAAATGCTCCACTTCTTTTTCTTTGATTACAGGTCCGAACATGGCCGGAAAATCAACATTTTTGCGTCAGAATGCGTTGATTGCGCTTTTGGCTCAGACCGGCTCTTTTGTTCCTGCTTCTTCTGCGCACATTGGGATTGTCGATAGAATTTTCTGCCGTGTGGGAGCAAGCGACAACCTTGCCCGCGGAGAATCGACTTTCTTGGTCGAAATGACGGAAACTGCAAATATTCTCCGTTCTGCAACGGAAAAATCTCTCGTAATTATGGATGAAGTAGGGCGTGGAACTTCGACGGAAGATGGACTTTCGATTGCCTGGGCAATTAGCGAATATTTGCTGAATACGATAAAATGCAAAACTCTTTTTGCGACTCATTATCACGAGCTTACCAGAATGAATCACTCTGCGCTAAAACTTTTGTGCATGGCTGTTGCTGAAAATTCTGGCGATGTGGTTTTTTTGAGAAAAATAAAGGAAGGAGCAAGCGAAAACTCTTACGGTCTGCACGTTGCAAAACTTGCCGGCGTTCCACAAAGCGTAGTTTTACGTGCTGAAGAAATTCTTGCGCATTTGCAAAAATCCGCCGGAGAAAAACCAGTCCTGCCTTCCGAAATAAAAACCGAAATTTCCGGCGAAAAGGAAAAATCGCATTTTAGCCAGAATTTGCCGGGACTTTTTTCTGACGAGGAAATGGTTTTGGACGAAATTCTTTCTGTTGATCCGGAAAATATGACTCCTCTCCAGGCCCTTGAGCTTGTTGCCCGCTGGAAAAAATCACTTTCTGGAAGATAGTTTTAATCCGGCTGTTTTTGATTTTTCTTGTTATAAAAATAATCTTTTTATAGCGGTAAAAAATTTAATAATACTGAAGAATTTAATTGAAATTAAAGAAAATAGCGCCGGTAATATTAACAGAAAGAGCGTTAATCTATATAATAAAAACGCAAATTTTAGCCCGGATTGTAGCGGCGCGAAAGCGTCGGGCTTGCCCGATGCAGCGAATAGCGGAACCGCGGAAAGCCGGAGGAGACAGTAAAAGCTGCTCCAGAAATTTATTTTTTTTATTTTAGAGGTACAAAATGGCTGTTGAATCAAAAAAATCTGACAATGCCTGCAAAGGTACGGCTCGTGCGCCACATCGCTCGCTTTTTTACGCTTCTGGTTACACTGACGAAGAACTTGCTCAGCCTTTGGTTGGCGTTATCTGTGCAAAAAATGAAATTATTCCTGGACATATTGAGCTTGACCGTATTGCCGAGGCTGTAAAAGCCGGTGTGCGCATGGCTGGCGGAACTCCTATTGAATTTCCTGCCATTGGTGTGTGCGACGGCATTGCAATGGGACACGAAGGAATGAAATATTCGCTTGTTACCCGCGAATTGATTGCCGACAGCGTTGAATGTGTTGCAAAAGCTCATCAGCTGGATGCTTTGGTTATGATTCCTAACTGCGACAAAATTGTTCCTGGTATGCTTATGGCTGCCGCGCGTCTTGATTTGCCGACTGTTTTTGTTTCTGGCGGTCCTATGATGCCTGGACATTTGCCTGGACACGATCCTTCTAATCCTTATTCTGGAAAAAATCTTTCTTTGACCGATATGTTTGAGGCGGTTGGCGGTCTTGCTGTTGGTAAAATCAACGAAGCCCAGCTTTGCGAAATGGAGCACTATGCTTGTCCTGGCTGCGGCGCTTGTTCTGGTATGTTTACTGCAAACTCGATGAACTGTCTGACGGAAGTTTTGGGACTTGGCCTTCCTGGAAACGGAACAATTCCTGCTGTAACTGGTCGCCGTATTGCTCTTGCAAAACACGCAGGCATGCAGGTTATGGAAATGTATAACCGCGGAATTACTGCCCGCCAGATGATGACAGCTGAAAATTTCCGTAACGCTCTTGCTGCCGACATGGCTTTGGGTTGTTCTTCAAATACGATGCTGCACGTTCCTGCGATTGCGCACGAAGCTGGAATTACAATCGACTTGCACGAAGTGAATAAAATTTCTGAAAGAACTCCAAATCTCTGCCATCTTGCTCCGGCAGGGCATACTTTTATGTGCGAACTTGATGATGCCGGTGGCGTTCAGGCTGTTCTTGCAGAACTTGCAAAGAAAAATCTTATAAATACAGGTTTGATTACCGTAACTGGAAAAACAATTGCGGAAAATATCAAAGGTGTAAAAAACCGTAATCCTGAAATTTTGCGTCCGATTGAAAATCCGTTCAGCGACAACGGCGGAATTGCGATTTTGTTTGGAAACCTTGCTCCGGATGGAACTGTAGTTAAGCGTTCTGCCTGCGCAAAAGAGCTTATGCTCCATACCGGTCCTGCCCGTGTTTTTAATGACGAAAGCGAGGCTATGGAAGCTGTTCAGAAAGCTCAGATTAAAGCAGGTGATGTTGTTGTAATCCGCTACGAAGGTCCAAAAGGCGGTCCTGGAATGCGCGAAATGCTTGCTGTAACTGCCGCTCTTGCCGGTCAGGGACTGGACAAGCAGGTTGCCCTGATTACTGACGGACGTTTTAGCGGTGCTACACGCGGAGCTTCTCTTGGACATTGTTCTCCAGAAGCCGCTGTTGGAGGCCCGATCGCCCTTGTTAAAGAAGGCGATAAAATTACCCTCGATATTAACAATTATAAAATTCACCTTGATGTAAGCGATGAAGAGCTTGCAAAGCGCCGTGCAGAATGGAAGGCTCCGGAACCAAAGGTAAAGGACGGTTATCTGGCGCGTTATGCAAAACTTGTAAGCAGCGCAGACAAAGGCGCAATTTTACAGTAGAAGTTGCATAGATTTTTTGAAATCTGTATAATTATCAACAAAAAACTAAGAATATTGCATATTTATGCAAAATAACAGGAGATGCCGGAATGGATACAGAAAGCCTTTTTATCGGACGCTTGTCCGTACTTGCTGAACGCAACGACCCAATCGACACTAGTCTTTACGAAAAATATGATGTAAAACGAGGTCTGCGCAATGCCAACGGAACTGGTGTACTCGTCGGTCTTACAAGCATTGGCGATGTTGTAGGATACGAAGTAAAGGACGGTAAAAAAATTGCAATCCCCGGCAAACTCTTGTATCGCGGTTATAATGTTGCGGATTTGATAAGCGATGCGGAAGCTCATAGCCAGTTTGGCTATGAGCAGGCGGTTTATCTCTTGCTTTTTGGCGAACTGCCGACCCAGAGCGAGCTTGAGCTTTTTAAAAAATATCTCGGTGAATTGCGCACCTTGCCTCCAAATTTTACTGAAGATATGATTATGAAAGCTCCGTCTGCTGATATTATGAATAAACTTGCGCGCGGCGTTTTGGCTTCTTATTCTTACGACAAAAATCCGGAAGAACGCTCACTTTCAAATATTTTGCGCCAGTGTATTGAACTTATAAGCCGTTTTGGAACTTTGACAGCTTATGGTTATCAGGCAAAACGCCGCTATTACGACGGAAAATCGATGTATATCCATAACCCTTTGCCGGAACTTTCAACTGCGGAAAACTTTTTGCGCCTAATCCGCAACAACAAGGCTTTTACTGACGACGAAGCAAAACTTTTGGATCTTGCGCTTATCTTGCATGCTGAGCATGGTGGCGGTAACAACTCTTCTTTGACAGTTCATGTTGTTTCTTCTGCGGACACGGACACTTATTCTGCAATCGGTGCGGCTGTCGGTTCTCTAAAAGGTTACAGACACGGAGGAGCGAATATCCGCGTAATTGAAATGATGGACGACATAAAGTCTCATGTCCGCGACTGGTCAAGCGAAAAAGAAGTAAAGGAATATTTAAGAAAAATTGCAAACAAAGAGGCATTTGACCATACAGGTTTGATTTACGGTCTTGGACACGCAATTTACACGATTAACGATCCTCGTGCGACAATTTTGCGCGATCATGCGGCAAAACTTGCAAAAGAAAAAGGCCTTGAGGACGAATACAACCTTTACAAGCTGATTGAAAGGCTTGGACCGGAAGTTATTTACGAAAAACACGGCGACGAAAAGAAAATCTGTGTAAACGTAGACTTTTATTCTGGTTTTATTTATACAATGCTGAATATTCCTCGCGAACTTTTTACTCCTCTGTTTGCGGTAAGCCGAATTGCCGGCTGGTCTGCCCACAGAATCGAGGAAATTGTTGCCGGAGGACGAATTTACCGTCCTGCTTACAAAAATATTCTTGCCGAAAGAAATTATATTCCAATCGAAAAAAGATAGAAGGGGCGTTGCGGGGAAGTTCCCCGCACGGAGGGTAGCGGAAAACGCCTGCGTTTGGAGCGCAGGGAGGTTGTCCTCCCTCTTAAAATCTTTAAATTAACGAAAAAAATGCCTGCGGAAAGACTCGATAAAATATTGGCGCACCACGGTTTTGGAACTCGAAAGGACGTAAAAAGGCTCTGCCATAAAAGTTTGGTGAGTCTGAACGGAAAAATCGTGACCGATCCTGCCACAAAAGTTGAAATTGACTCGGACAGCCTCGAAATTGACGGCGAAAAAATAGTTTTACAGCGCGACCTTTATATTATGCTCAACAAATGCAAAAATGTTGTCTGCGCAAACAAAGACGGCGAACATTCGACCGTTTTTGACCTTTTGGACGAAAGCCTGAAACATAAATTTCTGGGCGGCGACTTGCACTGCATGGGGCGGCTCGACATTGACACGGAAGGACTTTTGATTTTGACGACAGACGGAAAACTCACGCATTCGCTGCTTTCGCCAAAAACTCACGTTCCAAAAACCTATGCGGTCGGTCTGCGCGATTCTTTGACTTTGGAAGAAAAACAGAAATACTGCGAAATTTTTAAAAAAGGCTTTTGGATTGACCGTGAACAAAACGAAGACGGGTTTGAATGCGCTCCTTCCGAGTTAAAATGGCGTGGCGAAGACGGAAAATTCGGCGAAGACGGAGATGCTGAAAAACTTTTTCTTGCTGCTGAAAAAAATTCCAGCGGAAAGGCCGACTGCCTGCTTACGATTTTTGAAGGAAAGTTTCATCAGGTAAAGAGAATGTTTAGCCAGGTTGGAAACGAAGTTGTTTATCTAAAAAGAATAAAAATGGGCGGGCTTTGCCTTGACCCGGCGATTGAACTCGGTTCTTACCGCGAGCTTACGGAAAGCGAAATTGAAATGCTTTCGGAAAAATAAAAAAAACGGCTAAGAAAAACAGCACAAAAAAAGGCGCCTTAAAAACTGTCCAGAAACGGAACTGTTTTTTAAAGTGCCTTTTTTGCATTTTGCTGGCAAAACGGGCAATTTTGCCGTTAAAAACGCTCTATTTGCCGTCAAAACGCGCACTTTTTTTCAAAACGCCAGGGTTTTTAAATCTGGCAATTTTTTATTTTTTGAGCGCGTCTTTTATTGCGGCCAAAAGTTCTGAATATTCTGTAAAAGCCGGGATTTGAGGATAATCATTTTTGATTTTGTCTGTTGTGCGGAACAAAAATCCTGCCTTGCTTGCTTCAATCATTCCGAGATCGTTGTAGCTGTCGCCAAAAGCGATTGTTTCAAAACCGATTGACTGCAGGGCCTTTACCGTCGTGAGTTTTGATTTTTCGCAGCGCATCTTGTGCTTTACGATAAAACCGTCTTTGTCTGTTTCGAGGCTGTTGCAGAAAATAGTCGGCATTCCGAGTTTTTTTAGAATCGGACCGGCAAATTCTTCAAAAGTGTCGCTTAAAACCACAGTCTGGCAGATTGAGCGCAGTTCATCCAAAAATTCCTTTGCGCCAGGAAGCGGATCAATCTTTGCAATCGTATTCTGAATGTCCTTTAATGTAAGTTTGTGTTCCTTTAAAATTGCGATTCTCCAGTTCATCAGTTTGTCGTAATCAGGTTCATCGCGAGTTGTGCGTGAAAGTTCCGGAATTCCAGAAACTTTTGAAAACTCAATCCAGATTTCCGGAGCAATTACGCCTTCCATGTCCAGACAGGTAATGTACATTTTTTTCCTCCAGCAGAACGCCAAATCCGCCTGCTTTAAATTTTTGATGCAAGTTTAACATTTTTTTTTCTATGAGAGAATACGAATTTTTAATTTTTCGCAGCGCATCTTCGCACTAACCGGCTCTTACTGCAAGTCCTCCTCGCTCCGCTCGTCCGGTCTTTCCGTGACGATCCGGGCTAGGTTTTGCCTTAAAAAATTTAACTTCGCGCATTATTTTCTATAAAAATTGTCCAGAAAAATTGTAATTCATAAATAAAACGTTATAATGTTAGAAATAGGAAAAAAGTGATGTTTTTAAAAGATAAAAGAAGAGAGTATTTGATTGTTCCGTTTACGGTTATTGCATTTTTTGTTGACCTTCTTGGAAGAGTTTTTGCCGAAAAACTTATGCTTCCGCTTTGGTGCGACTCTGTCGGAACTTTTCTTATCGCGTATTTTGCAGGTCCTGTCTGTGGCGCCATAGTCGGGTTTACGAACAATATAATTTACGGCATTTTTGTTGACCATCAGTCGGTTTACTGCGTTACTGGCGCATTTATCGGTTTTTTAGCCGGACATTTTGCAAAAAAGAAGGTTTTTGAAAGCCAGTTTTTAACTATGACGATTGGAATGGGGCTTGCCGTAATTTCGACGGTTATTTCCGTAATCGTCAGCATAACAATGTATGGTGGTGATATCGGCAATATTTGGGCAGCTCAAGTAATGCGTTTCTTTATGGACGCAGGTTTTCCCAAATATGTTTCCTTTGCGACCGGGCAGTTTTATATTGAATTTTTGGACAAATTGTTTTGTGTGGAAATAATTTATCTTTTAATAAAACTCGTAAGATTTTACAGAAAAAAACGTGATGAAAATTTAGAGGAAAAAAAATCCTTCAAAAATACAGCTCCGTTTTTGACTTTTATTTTTGCGCTTTTCTTTGTTTTTCAGCCTAAGCCGGTTTTTAGTCAAAATTTTATCGATGAATACGACTCTTATGTTCAGACTGTTTTTTCAAATTCTGAGGGACTTTTGTCTGGCGAAGCAAACGACATAGAACAGACAAATGACGGAAAACTCTGGATTGGAACTTATGCCGGCCTGTTTAAGTATGACGGTTCAAAATTTAAGCTTATGAGCGATATTCATTCTGTAAAAAGCGTAAATTGTCTTTTTGTAGACGAAGAAGGAAGACTTTGGACTGGAACAAATGACGGCGGAATTACAATTTTTATAAATGAACACGTGATGAATGTGATTGACGAAGAAACCGGTCTTCTTTCAAATTCTGTAAAGGACATTGTCTGCGATACCGAAGGAAATTATTACATTGGAACAACGGAAGGAATTTCTCTCGTGTCTTTGAGCGGCGGAGTAAAAATTACAAAAAACTATGAACAGATTAAAAACGTGTCAAAAATGTCCGCCGACAAATTTGGAAATGTCGTTGCTGTTACCGAACGCGGAGAGCTTTTTTGCTTTAAAAACGGAGAAATTTGCCGTTCATTTTTAAAAGGCGAGGAAAAGATTTCTTTTCAGACTGTGGATTTTTCGGAAGACGGAAGGCTTTTTCTTGCAAGCCCGGACAATTCGATTTTTATTTACAGCCTGACACCTTCCGGCCCAAAATTAGTCCGCAAATTTAAAATTCCAGGAATCGAAGGCATAAATTCATTCTATTTTGCAGAAAATAATGGCGTTTTTGTTTGTTCTGACACGGGAATTGCCTTTTTTGATGAAAGTTTTAGAGCCAAAAAACTTTACACGAACAATTTTTCGAATTCAATCGACGCAATGCTTATCGATTATCAGGGAAATCTCTGGTTCAGTTCTTCAAGGCTTGGACTTCTCGAAATGTGCAAATCCACTTTTATCGAACTTTTTTCAGAAATTGAAGAAACGGCTGTTGTAAATTCTACAGAAAAATGGCAGGGACTGCTTTTTTGCGGCACTGACGAGGGACTTATAATTCTTGACGAAGAAAACGAAAAAATACGCGAAAATAAAATAAGTTCATTGCTTAATAAAATAAGAATTCGCTGTTTGAAGGTGGATTCTATGGATAATCTGTGGATTGCAACGACTGGAAGCGGCATTTATAAGGTGAGGGTGGATTCTTCTGGCGAATATGAGATAAAGAGTTTTTCACAAAAAAACGGACTTCCTGGAAACCGTTTTAGAAATATCTGTGAACTTAAGGACGGAAGAATTGCTGTTGCCGGAGATTATGGAGTTGCCTTTTTGAGAGGAGATTCTGTTGAAAAAGTTTTTACTGCGCAGGACGGTTTTGCCAACGAAAAATCTCTCTGCCTTCTTGAATACAAAAATGGCTGCTATGTAGGCTCAGACGGCGGTGGAATTTCAAAAATCGAAAATGACAAGATTGTTAAAAATATTGGAAAAAAAGACGGACTTTCTTCAAACGTAATTTTGCGAATGGTTTACGATTCTTTTTCTGACGGTGTATTTATTGTTACAAGCAACGGAATTTGCTATACGTCCGCAAAAGGAGAAGTCAAAAAACTCGATAATTTTCCGTATTCAAACAATTACGACATGATTTGCGATCCTGACGGAACATGCTGGATTTTGGGAAGCGCAGGAATATTTGTGGCACAGTCAAAAGATTTGATTGAAAATTTAAAAACCGAGTATCTGCTCATAAATGCAAAGCATGGTTTTCGTTCGCAGCTGATTGCAAATTCATGGCCTTGTCTCGAAAACGACAATCTTTATCTTTGCTGCGACAGCGGAGTTGTAAAGGTTAATATGTCAAAATACGACATGGCCTCAAAATCTTACCGCATGATTTTGAATTCTGTGGAAGTTGACGGAATAAAGCATAGAATTAACCGTTCTGACGTTTTTAAGCTTTCGCCTCAAACTCAAAAACTTGTACTTGAGCCGGAAATATTGAATTATTCCCTGAACGATCCTTATGTAAGATATTCTCTTGACGGAAATGATTTAAAACCTACAGAGTGTTTGCTCAGCGAACTTGGAAAAATTTCTTATTCAAACTTAAAGCCAAAAACTTACGTGTTTAAAATTTCGATTCTCGACGGATTGAACGGAAACGTAATCGAAAGTGCAAATTACACGATTGAAAAAGAAACAGAAATGTATCAGAAAAACTGGTTTAAGCTCTATGTTATCTTGACAGGCTGTCTTGTTCTTGTCTGGCTTACATGGTTTGTTACTAGAGTTCGTGCCCAGAAGACTTTGCTTAAACAAAAATACGAACTCGAATATGCAAAGAAGCAGATTAAAATGGTGAACGAAACCATTCTTTCTATTGCTCAAACCGTAGATGCCAGGGATCCAAACACGAATCAACATTCTCGCAGAGTGTCGGAGTATTCGGTTTATATTGCAAAAAAACTTGGATACTCAAAGGAAAAATGTGGGACTCTGCGGCAGATGGCGCTTTTGCACGACATTGGAAAAATCGCAATTCCAGATGCTATCTTAAAGAAGCCGGAAAAACTTACGGACGAAGAATACAAAATCATGAAATCTCATGTTACTCGTGGTGCGGAAATCTTAAAATATCTTACGACTGTTGACAATGTAAGCGTTGGCGCCCTTTATCATCACGAAAAATACGACGGAAGCGGCTATTGCCACGGCTTAAAAGGTGAAGAAATTCCTCTTGACGCAAGAATTATCGGCATTGCAGACGCATTTGACGCAATGACGGCGAATCGTATTTATCGCAAACAGCTGGATCTTGATTTTGTAATAAAAGAGCTTAAGAGGAACAGCGGAACTCAGTTTGATCCGAAACTTGTGGACATCTTGCTTTCTCTGATTGCTGACGGAACAATAGATGTGGAAAAACTTTACGAAAAAACAAAAAACAATCCGGCAGAAAACATTTAATGAGGAAAACTATGAATGTAAAAATGAAAAAAAAATATATTTTGTGCGCAATTACTTCTGTTGCAATGTGCCTGCTTTCTTTTGGAATTCATATTTTGACACGTTCCGAAGATAGAAGCCTGAAAGTTGGTTTTATTTTTGTAGGCGATGAAATAACTCCTTATACAGAAAATTTTATAAAGGCACAAAATCACGTTGTTTCGGTTTTTGGCGACAAAATTGAGTGCGTTACTAAGTACAATGTTACGGAAGACCAGATTGAACTTCCTCTTGAAGAGCTCGTAAACGAAAAGTGTGATTATATAATTGCCGCGAGTTACGGTTACGGTCCGGTTGTAAAAGATATGGCATCCCTTCATCCAGAAATTGAATTTTGCGTGCCGACTGGCGACAATGCAAATGATGAACCGGTTCTTTCAAATTATCATAACTGTTATGGAACGATTTATCAGGGACGCTATATTTGCGGCGTGATTGCCGGAGAAAAACTGAAGAAAATGATTGAATCGAAAGTTATAAGCGCAGAAGAGGCAAAAGTCGGTTATGTTGCGGCTTTTCCATTTGCAGAGGTTATTTCCGGTTATACGGCTTTTTACCTTGGAGTTCAGTCGGTTGTTCCAGAAGCGACAATGCTCGTAAAATATACGGACACCTGGTCAAATTATTCTCTGGAAAAGCAGGTTGCCGTAGAATTGATTGATGAAGGCTGTGTTGTAATTTCTCAACATTCTGACACAAAAGGCCCTGCCGTTGCCTGTGAAAATTCAAAGAGAGCACTTCCTGTCTATCATGTCGGATACAGCCAGAGTATGACAGATATTGCTCCGACACGTTCGTTGGTCAGCTGTTCTGTTGATTATTCTTATTATTTTGAGCAGTCGATAAATGCTCTTTTGCATGGTAAAAAAATTGAAGATTGCATTGACGGAAAAGTTTACGGTCAGGACGCAATGGCAGGAATCGAAAAGGGGTGGGTCCGCATTCTGGACATAAACTATGCAATTTTGCCGGAAAATATTGATTCGACCGTAAAATCTGTTAGCAGCAAAATTGAAAAAAATGATATTGCAATTTTTTCTGGAAATTTTACAGGAACTGCTCCGTTTGACAGTTCCAATAAAATTGACTTAAGGACACCTTTTTTCGAAAATGAAAAATCTTCATCACCGGCTTTTTGTTATGTCCTCGATGATGTAATCAAGATTTTGCCTTAATTTAGCAATCCCACCATTGAGCGGCTGTTTGATCTGCCAGCTGGAGCAAGATGACGAGAGGATTTTGCAGAAAATTTGAATAGTTAAAGCTTTCGTTCGGGCTTAAATCGGAAAATCCCATGTGGCGGCTTATTGCTTCGAGAACCGGACGTTTGTGAATGTATTCTGGAAGGCATTCAAGAAGCATGAGAGCGGACTCGTTTCCGTGGCCGAGGTTCCGGTTTTCGCTTTTTACCTTAAAATATGGCTCGTAAACCCAGTTGCCCTGATAGTTTTTTGTTTTTTTGTGTTCGACTGAATAAAATCCAGCCTTGCAAAAATCGTGGGAAAGAGCGGCAATAAAAATATCCGCCGCTGAAAAATCATAAGATTCTGCGCGCTTTGTCTGGATAAAATTTGAAAAAATCATTGGCGCAAAAACAAGGCTCTGGTAAATCACCGTAAGGGAATGAGCAGCAAGTCCTCCGGCAACGTTTGCATGGTATTTTGCGCTTGCAGGACTTGTAAAAAATTCATGTTTTTCCATCCACTCTGTAAGACAGTCTGTTTTTTCTTTTGGAAGCAGGGCTGCCGCCATTTCGAGAATTGTATCTTTAACTTTTTGACTGTCAAAAGTTCCGTCTTTTAAAATAGGCCCGTTTTTTGTAAAAATCTGCGTAATATTTTGTGTCTGGGTTTGTAATTCAATTAAATCGTTTTCATTCATAAAAGGATTATAGAATTAAAACCGTG
Organism: Treponema berlinense; assembly: GCF_900167025.1. Classification (GTDB taxonomy): domain Bacteria; phylum Spirochaetota; class Spirochaetia; order Treponematales; family Treponemataceae; genus Treponema_D; species Treponema_D berlinense. The sequence goes on from NZ_FUXC01000007.1 coordinate 98,181, forward strand.
GTCTGAAAAGAAGGTGTTTTTTAATACATCGGTTCGTTTTGTTATGCGAGGCACAAAATGTTTTTTAGAAACGTAAAATTTTAAGGAGGCATGATAAAAATTACATCCCTGTAATTTTTATCATTACAGTTTGTTCAAGCGTTGCTTTCGCAAACTGTGATTTTTGCCATCCGTGGCTCACCGCTAACGCGGAGTTTTTTAAGGAACGCAAGATAAAGAAAATATTTATATTGAATAAATATGCAGAACTCTGTATGATAATTGCATATTTATTCGTGATATTGGAGCTTTTTATGGAGAAATTTACTTTTGTTGAAGGCGGAGTTGCCGCTGCCGAAGGTTTTAAAGCCAGCGGAGTTTTAAATAAAATCAAGGAAAGCCGCACGACTTACGACACTGCCCTTATTTTTAGCGACTGTGTGTGCAATGCTGCCGGCGTTTTTACACAAAACCGCGTAAAGGCTGAATGTGTTAAATTTACAAAAAAACAGATTGCCGACGGAAAAGCTCAGGCAGTAATTATGAATTCTGTAAACGCAAATGCCTGCACTGGAGAGCAGGGCTATAAAAATGCAGAAAAAGAGGCTCTTGCTGTTGCGGAAAAACTTTGCGTTCAAAAAGAAAATGTTCTTGTCTGTTCAACTGGCGTAATCGGTCAGCAGTTGCCTGTTCAAAAAATATTGGACGGCCTCGACAAAAGCGTTTCGCTTTTGAGCAAAACAGGAAATGTCGAAGCCCGTCAGGCTATTATGACGACAGACACAAAATACAAGGAAGTTGCGCTAAAAGTTAAAATCGGCGGAAAAACTGTTACTATGGGAACAATGGCAAAAGGTTCGGGAATGATTCACATCAACCTCGGAACAATGCTTTCTGTTGTTACGACCGACTGTTCAATCAGTGCGGCTATGCTCGAAAAAGCACTCAAACTTTCTGTTGCAGGAACTTACAACTGCGTTTCGATTGACGGTGACACTTCTACAAACGACACCCTTTTAATTCTTGCAAACGGAAAAGCCGGCAATGCGGAAATTACGGAAGAAGGAGAAGACTTTGACATCTTCCTTGACGCCTTGAACACTTTGAATACTCAAATGGCAAAAAAAATTGCTGCCGACGGCGAAGGAGCCTCAAGGCTTGTAACCTGCAATGTGACTGGAGCCGACACTGTCGAAAATGCGCGCGGACTTGCAAAAGCCGTAATCTGCTCAAACCTCGTAAAGGCCGCTTTTTTTGGTGCGGACGCAAACTGGGGTCGTATTCTTGATGCAATGGGCTATTCTGGATTCAATTTTACTCCAGAAAAGACAAGCGTTTCTTTTTTGAGCAGAAAAGATTCAAAAAGATATTTTGAAGACGGAAAGCAAAATGGCGGCGAAGAAAGTTCAATAAAAGTTTTTGACCATGGAGTTCCTCTTGATTTTGATGAGGAGCTGGCAAAAAAAATCTTGACCGAAGAAGCCGTGGAAATTCTTGTTGAGCTTGAAGACGGAAATGCCTGCGGAACAGCCTGGGGCTGCGATTTGACTTACGATTATGTAAAAATCAACGGAGATTATCGCACTTAAGTTCCGCTTTTTTTGAAAAAAAATAAAAAAACTAAAAACGAGAAATTTCTGGAGATAAAAAAAATGGATGAAGAGAATTTTATAGAAAATCCGCGGCTTGACAACGCCCACTGGAGCGATGTTCTTGTTCAGGCTTTGCCATATTTTAAACATTGGGTTGGAAAAACTGTCGTTGTAAAATATGGCGGAAATGCCATGCTCAACGAAGAATTAAAAACCGCCGTAATGAAGGACATTGTAATTCTAAATACAATCGGAATTAAGGTCGTTCTTGTTCATGGTGGCGGTCCTGAAATTAACCATATGCTTGAGCGCGTCGGAAAAGAATCAAAGTTTATTAACGGCTTGCGCTATACGGATTCAGAAACCATGGAAATCGTTCAGATGGTTTTGACCGGAAAATTGAATAAAGACATCTGTGGAATCCTGCTGCAGGAAGGCGGAAAAGCTGTCGGACTTTCCGGCGTTGACTCTGGACTTTTGCGCGCAAAAAAAATTGACAAAAACGGCGTTGACCTTGGATTTGTCGGCGAAGTGACAGAAGTTCACCCTCAAATAATACAGTCGCTTTTGGACGAAGGTTTTATTCCTGTTGTTTCCACAGTTGCGCTCGGCGAAACCGGAGACATGAACCGCTACAACATAAATGCCGACACAGCCGCCGCAAAAATTGCAGTTGCCCTTAAGGCGGAAAAATTTGTCCAGCTGACAAATGTTCCAGGCGTCTTAAAAGACATAGACGATCCTCATTCGCTTATTCCACGCATTCATATTGAAGATGTTCAGGGATTTATCGACGACGGAACAATTGCCGGAGGAATGATTCCGAAAATTGAATGTTGTATGCTCGCCCGTCGTGGCGGAGTTCCGAGAACTCATATTATTGACGGCCGTGTTCCTCATTCTCTTTTAATCGAAATGTTCAGTGACCGCGGTATCGGCACAATGATTTACTAAAAAGGAAAATTTTATGGGAAGCAAAATTGTTGTAAATAATTATGGTTCGTTCGACGTAACAATGGCGTACGGAAAAGGTTCAACCTGTTACGATGTAAACGGAAAAAAATACATTGATTTTTTGGCGGGAATTGCAGTCAACTGTCTTGGACACGATTTTAAACCGCTCGTAGACGCAGTTTCAAAACAGGCAGAAAAGCAGATTCACGTTTGCAATTACTTTACAAGCGATACAGGCGTAGAATTTGCAGAAAAACTCTTAAAAGCTACGGATTTTGAAGGTGTTTATTTTGGAAATTCTGGTGGCGAAGCAAACGAGGCGGCTTTTAAACTTGCAAGAAAATATGGATTTTTGAACGGAGGCGAAAAAAGACGTGTAATTTACACTCTCGAGTCTTCGTTCCACGGACGCACGCTTGCAACTTTGACCGCGACTGGCCAGGAAAAATTCCATCCTCCGTATTTTGCGCCTTATGTTCAAGGTTTTAAAACTATAAAGCCGAACGACTGGGAAGCAATCAAAACTTCCTTTGACGACACAACTGCCGCGCTTATGATTGAATGTGTTCAGGGAGAAGGCGGAGTAAATCTGATTGACCCGAAATGGGCACAAGCCGCCGCACAAGCCGCTCGAAAGGCCGGAGCAATCGTAATGGCGGACGAAGTTCAAACAGGTTTTGGAAGAACTGGCAGTCTTCTTGCAAGCGATGAGCTCGGTTTTGAGCCGGAAGTTGTAAGTTTTGCAAAAGGCGTTGCCGGCGGACTTCCAATGGGCGGAATTTTGTTCCGCGGAAAAGCAAACGGCGTTTTTAAGGCTGGCGATCATCAGTCAACATTTGCCGGAAATCCTCTCGCCTGTGCGGCAGGTCTTGTCGTGCTGAATGAGCTTCAAAAGCCGGGATTTTTGGAGGGCGTAAAGGAAAAAGGCGAATATATCCGCAGCCAGATAAAAAGCTGGAAAAACAAAAATGTTGGCGAAGTCCGCGGAAAAGGCCTTATGATTGGAGCGGACATTGTCGAAGGATTGAGCGCTGTCGAGGTTGAAAAAAAACTTCTCGAAAACGGACTTTTGACATCGACCGCTGGAAAAAACACCTTAAGGCTCGTTCCTCCGCTAAATATTTCGCAGTCAGAAATCGACGAAGGTCTTGAGATTTTAAGGAAAACCCTCGAAACTTTTTAGTTTTTTATAAATTTGGAGCGCAATTTACGCTCTAACCCGTCGCTCCACGGTTCCGCTTGCGCTGCATTCCAAAAAAGAAATGCGGTTTTGACCGCCTCTCTTTTTTGGAACGCTGTCGCGCCGTTCCGGCCGGGGCTACAGATTTTTTGTCTGGTGGTTTATAATTCTCCGTTTTTTCTGTATAATTTAAGACAGTGTTAAAATTGGAGAAAATATGAACATCTGCAAAATAAAAATTCTTGCCGAAAAAGGCGTAAAACTTCCTTCTTATCAGACATCTGGCTCTGCTGGAGCAGACATCTGCGCTTTTATTCCTGACGGCTCAAAGATCGTAATCAAACCTATGCAGCGCTTTATGGTTCCAACTGGAATTAAAATGGCGATTCCGGAAGGTTTTGAAGTTCAAATTCGGCCTCGTTCAGGACTTGCCGCTAAAAACGGAATTACCTGTCTTAATACTCCAGGAACTATCGACAGCGACTATCGTGGCGAAGTAAAAGTAATTTTAATCAACCTTGGAAGCGAGGATTTTGTAATTTCTGACGGCGACAGAATTGCACAGATGGTTGTTGCTCCGGTTACTCAGGGCGTTTTTGAAAACGCTGAGTTTTTGGACGAAACAGAACGCGGAAGCGGTGGCTTTGGTCATACCGGAAAATAAATTCTTTAATGAAACTCGATAAAATCGAAGCCTTTATAACCCGAACCGTGGATTTTTTTCGGAAAGGCTGGATTCAGTTTAAAAATAAAATTTCCTCAAAATTCAACGGCTCAAAAGCAAAAAAAGGCGTTCTGCATATTGAATCTCTTGGCTATTATTATTGGCGGATTGTTTCAAAAAGCAGGCTCAGCAGAAAAATCCGCTGGTTTTATAAAAATAAATTCAAGCCGTTTTGGACGAATTTTAATCTTCTGAATTCGATTTTTCACCGTGCCGCAATTTTTATGCGTTTTTTGCATTGCTATAAAACGGCAAATTTTCTTGACGAGGCAATGCAGGAAAAATCCGGCATAAACCGTCATGTTTTTTATCGCTATCTTTTAAAAGAGCTTTTTCTGTATTTTTTTGTCGCCTTTCTGTTCTTCTTTTTTATATTTTTTGTAAACCAGATTTTGCTCGTAATTCAAAAAATTCTTGAAAAAAAAGTGCCGCTTTGGGACGTTATGCGCCTTATGACTTACGCTCTTCCTTCGATAATTGCCCAGTCTGCGCCTTTTGCAACCCTCGTTGGTTTTTTAATGTGCCTTGGAAGGCTTGTTTCCGAAAATGAAATTCTTATTTTCCGTGCTTCCGGCCAAAGCTACAGAACGATTTTAATGCCGGTAATTATTCTTGGAGCGGTAATTTCGCTTGGTTCCTTTTTTGTAAACGACTATCTTTTACCGCTTGGAACAATCAAATACAACAGGCTGTATCGTTCGATTTTGTCTTCAAATCCGTCTGTTGAGCTTGAGCCTAATTCAATAAAAAAAACGGTCGACAAAACTCTTGTAATCGGGAACGTCGTAAATGATCAGGTAAGCGATTTGATTTTTTTTGACACGGGAGCAGACGGACAGCAACGCATAATTGTTGCGGACGATTCTCTTGTAAAAAAGGCAAAAGATTCCGGAGTTCTTATGACGCTGGAAATGAACAATGCGACGGTTCTTCTTTTTGACAAGGAAAAACGTGGAAATTTTGACGTGCTTTCCTCACAAAAAATGAATTTAAATGTTTTCGAATCATCAATTTCTGCGACTTCAAACAGGGTGAGCCCTCGCGAAATGACATCTTACGACTTGCATAAAAAAATAAAGCAGATGGAAGAATCGGAAGATTTTTCTAAAAAAAAGTTGAATTCCTACAAGCTTGAATACAATAAAAAATTTTCGCTGCCATTTGGCTCGATTTTCTTTGCTTTTTTGGCGCTTCCGCTCGCGCTTCTTTTTGGAAAACACAACGGCCAGACAATCGGACTTATAGTCGGAATCGTAATCTGCGTTTTGTACTGGACAATGATGATTTTAGGACAGATTTTTGGCAACCGTGGCGGTTTAAATGGTTTTGTAGTAATGTGGGCACCGAATCTTGCAATAACGATTGCGGGCGGATTCTTCTATATAAAGTTGATTGGCAAATAGAATTTAAACAGGATTTAAAAATGACGCTTGTAAAATATATTTTAAAAAAATTTGTGCCTCTTTTTGTCGGCTCTCTTTGTTTTTTTGCCTTTGTTTTGGTTCTTGTAGATCTTTTTATGAATCTTTGGAATTTTATTTCAAACGGAGTTCCTGCAAAGACTGTTTTTCAGATAATGCTTTTGTATTTTCCTAAGTCGCTTTGGTATTCGGCGCCGCTTTCGATTCTTTTTGCAGTTTCTTACACTTTGTCGGATTTTTATGCGAATAATGAACTTGTCGCGGTTTTTGCCTCCGGAGTTCCGCTCATAAAATTTACAGCTCCGCTTTTGGTTTTTGCATTTATCTTAAGTTTTGGACTTTTTTATTTTGAAGATAAAGTCGTTGTTCCAACCTTTGCAAAAAAGGTTGAGCTTCAGGAAATTGTCTTAAACCGCGAAAAAAGCCTCAATAACGACAAAATCGTCGTCATGTCCGGTCAGGGAAATGTCATTTATAAGGCGGATTTTTATGACAACTCGGCAATGCGCCTTTATGCGCTTTACATTGTAATCAGAAACGAAGACAAATCTTTAAACTGCGTTGTCCGTGCAGATTCCGCGCTTTGGATGGATGATCACTGGAAACTCAACGGTTCCACAAAATACACTCTTTCTGACGGAAATTTGGTTTCTTCGGAGGTTGATTCGGCTACTCTTGAACTGCTCACCGAAATTCCAGAAACTTTTAGAAACAACACGACTTCCGTCGAAACCGTAGACACCCGCGAGTCAAGGGAATATATTGCCCACTTAAAAAGAGTAGGGCTTCCTTATAACGAGCCTTTGAGCGTCTATTATAAAAAATATGCTTTTCCATTCATTCTTTTTATTGTAGTATTTTTGTCGATTGGTTTGAGCGGAAAAACAAGAAAAAATGTAATGCTCATAAGTCTTGCCAGCTGTATTTCTGCGGCGGTAATCTACTACGTTTTTCAGATGGTTACAATGCTTATGGCAAAATTTGGAGTTCTTTCTCCGTTCCTTGGAGCCTGGCTGCCGGTTTTTCTGTTTGTCGTTGTAAGTCTGGTTCTTCTAAAATATGCCAGAACGTAGACAAAAAGTTGATTTTTTAAGGATAAAATAATGATGAATATTTTTGACATTAAACACGAGTCTTCTGACGGAAAAGCACGTACCGGAACCTTGCACCTGCCGCACGGCGACGTTCAGACTCCGGTCTTTATGCCTGTTGGAACAAATGCGACTGTAAAGGCTCTTACAAAAGATGATTTGGACGAAATCGGTTTTGAAATCATTCTCGCAAATACTTATCATCTTTATTTAAGGCCTGGAAGCGATGTAATCGAGGAAGCTGGCGGTTTGCATGGATTTTCCGGCTGGGAAAAAAATTTTCTTACAGATTCTGGTGGTTTTCAGGTGTGGAGCCTTTCAAAACTGCGCAAAATAACGGAAGAAGGGGCAATGTTTGCTTCAAATATCGATGGAAGCCGGCATCTTTTTACTCCAGAAAAAATTGTGGACGTTCAGGCTCAGTTCAATTCGGATATTCAGATGCAGCTTGACGTTTGTTCCGGCTGGGGAATTGATAAAAAAGAAGCCCTTCATTCGCTCGAAATTACAGAGAACTGGTTAAAACGCGCAAAATCTGAATGGTTAAAAAAACAGGACGAAGGATATAAAGGAATTCTTCTGCCGATTGTTCAGGGAAACTTTTTTGAAGATTTAAGAATCCGTTCCGCAGAATTTGTAACTTCGATGGAAATGCCGGCAATTGCAATCGGCGGTTTGAGTGTAGGCGAGCCTGCGGAAGTTTTTGCCTCGATGCTGGATTTTACGGTCAATCATCTTCCAAAGGAAAAGGCAAAATATGTTATGGGAATCGGAACTCCGGACTACATTTTGGACGCCGTTCACAGCGGAATTGATATGTTTGACTGCGTTTTGCCTACGCGAAATGCGCGCAACGGTTCATATTTTACTCATGACGGAAAACTTTCGATTAAGCAGGAGCGTTTTATTCACGATTTTGGCCCTGTTGACAGCGAATGCAATTGTAAAGTCTGCCGCAATTACTCAAGAAGTTATCTTCGTCATCTTTTTAAGGAACAAGAAATTTTAAGCAGCATGCTCGCAAGTTACCACAACTTGTATTTTTTGCATAATATGATGAAAGAAATTCGCCTTGCAATCGAAGAAAACCGTTTTGAAGAATACAGAACAAACTTTTTAAAACGGTATCACGCTGGAAATATAAAATAATTTTTGCGGAAGTTTTTATGAAAAAAAATATTTTGGTTTTGGCGGCATTTTGTTTTCTAAAATTGCAGGTTTTTGGACAAACGGCGGAAGTTGTTTCTGGTTCTGAAAAAACAGTTCAGCCGCAGAATCCGCCAGAAGCTGAAATGCCTGCAAAATCAGAAACTCAGACAGAGAATGAAAATTCTTCCGGAAACGAGACTCAAGACAACGTAAAATCTTTGCCGGAAGAAGAAAATTCATCCCAAACCGAAAATCAAGAAAACGGCGAAGTTTTAGCAGAAAACAAAAATTCTGAAAATCAAGAAAGCGCGCAGTCTTTGCCGGAAAGTGAAAATTCTTCCCAAACCGAAAAATCTGACGTTGATGATGAAGCGGAAGATGGAGAGCTTTCCGTAAAAATTCCAAAAAAACGGCCTCAAAAACAGGATGCGGAAAAAATTGCGGAACTTGACGAGGAATTTCCGGACACAAGAAAAGAAAACGCCGACACTTTAAAATTTGGAATGGAAGATGATATTATTGAACTTCTAAACGATTTTGTTAAAAACGAAGATGTCCGCTTTGTCGATGAAGTTTACGATTTATTTTACGTTACAAAAACCATTGCTGTCCGCGAAAAAATTCTCGAATATTTTACAAAACTCAAAGATCCTTGCCTAGAAAACTTCGCGCTCGAAATTCTTGACGACCCTTATGAGCAAAAAAAATCGACCGTAGATGCGGTTTTTAAATATATTCAGGCGGTAAAAACAAAAGAAGCGCTTCCTGTTGTTCTTAAACTCGTAGAAAGCGAGGATGAAAACTATTTTACGAACGCACTTACGACTCTTGGCGAAATCGGCGGCTCAAAAGAGGCTGTTTTTTTGTCAGAATATTTGGAACGCGAAGATTTATCGCTTGCCCAGCGTCAGCAGCTTGTAAAAGTTCTTGGAAAAATCAAAGCCGTAGAAACTTACGATAAGCTTGTAGAAATGGCTCAGGACGAAGACGAAAATACTTTTATAAGAATGTATTCGGCAGAAGCAATAGGCTCAATGGAAAAAAAAGAGGCTGTCAAAGTTCTTGTAAAGCTTTATGAAGATACAGACCCAAAACTGCGATGTTCAGTTGTAAAGGGACTTTCCAATTTTAAGGAAAAGGACGAGGCAAAAAAAACTGTAATCGAAGCAATCCGCGACTCTCACGTTACGGTTCGGCTTGAAGCTATCGAAGTCTGCAAAAAAAATGGTTACAAAGAAGCCGTTCCTTATCTTGTTTACCGGCTTGAAAAAGACAAGGAGGATTCTGTCAAAAAAAAGTGCTATCCTGCAATCGCCTGCCTGAACACAAAAGAAGGGAATGAGTATCTTGTAAAGCTCATTACGGACAAAAAAGTTGCAGATACTCCAAAAAGCCGCGTTGCTACTGCTCTTCTTGAATACAACAATGCCGGCACAGACGAGATTATTGCTCTTGCCCGCGAAACTCTAAAAGACGACAGAAGAAAACCTCTCCGATATGCCCTCGGAAAAGAATTCGCAAAATATAAGCGAAATGAATTTTCTTCTATATGCAAGGATTATCTTGATTCAAAGGACACTGCAACTCAGGGAACTGGACTTGATATTTATTCAAAAGGCCGTTATCCAGACGTTTTGCCTGTTGTAAGGCAAATTATTCTCGACGCGGCAAAAAATCCGCTCAAGAAAAACGCAAATGCCGAAAAAGCAAAAAAAATCTTAGGTTCTTCGGACAGCACTGTAAAAGAAGCCGAAAAAATTTCCGAAGAACAAAAAGAAAAACTTGAAAAAAAGAGCAATCCAAACGCAAATGCAAAATAAGAGCAGAATTTTTTGCTAAAAAGCGTTACTCGTACAGACTGTTCAGCATTCTGTAGAGCATGTTCACCTTGTCTTTTTGAACTGCATTTAAAATCTGTCCTGCATCGTCGACAAGGTTTTCCAAGGCGGCAAGGCTTTCGTTCAGAGCGGTGACGAATCCGCGGCTTACCTTAAACCAGTATGTTCCGCGGCTGTCGCTAAATAGGGTTATAAAGCCGAATTCTTTTGTCCGCGATTTTGCCATTGTAAGGTTCAGAACGTATTTTAAATTTTGAATCAAAAGCTCGCCGTCTTTTTCGTCATTTAAAGTGATGTTGAAATTTTTCGGCCAGGATTTTGCATCTACCGGAGTTAAATTCAAATTTTTGACAAGTTTTGCAATCAGTTCAAATTTTTCGCCTGTAAGCGCAAAACCGCCTTTTAGAACGAGTTTTCCGCGGAGATTTGCAAGCGCCGCAAGTTTATTTTTGTCATTTTCTGAAAGAAGGGCTTCCTTGAATTTTTCGTAAGGAAGGACTGCCTGTTTTTTGCCTTTAACTTTTTCAAGTGCAAAAATTTCTCCTCCGATTCCGATTGAATTTTCGTCGCGTTTTTTCTTTTCGTTTTTGTCCAGTTTTCCGCCAAAATAACTGTCATCGCGTCCAGGTTTTCCTTTTTGCTCTCTGAATGTTGAACCTGTGTATTCAAGGTTTCCAGTGAGCGATTTTCCTTTTGCTCCACGGACTGACATCAATTTTTTTTCGAGAGTTGGATCGATTTTTGCAAGAAGCGCTTTTGTAAGAGGACTTACGCTCATTGCAAACATTCGGCTTGTTCTTACAATTTCTCCGGCGACAATAAAAAGAGGAGAGGTGCGGAACATTCCGGAACCAGGATGAATTGAAATGTGGTCGGTCGTCAATGAACGGTAATTTTCTTTTCCATCGCGCACGCAAACAAACTGAATCATTCCTGCCGAAATACAGCAAAGGTAATTTTCCATCGAGCCTCCGCCAGTCACAGGAATTCCAAGCGCGCTGATTTCTTCTTCGAGCTGGGTTCTAATGCTTGAAATTTCTTTCATCACTTTTTCGTCGAGATAGTTGTTCTGGCAAAAGCGGGTTTTGTTTTCCATTGACTGATAGCGTCTAAAAAGTTTTACGTAAGAGACAAAGTCGCCCTGAATGTCGCGGAAAGCGTGATGCGCCGCCCGGGCGTCCATTTCTTCTCCTGGAGGAAGAACAAAAGGCGACTGGGTGCTTAAAAATGCCGCTGCAATTACGCTTTCATCAAGCACGTCAGGATAATTCATTATACTTTCGACTAAAATTCTGCTTACACGCGGTTCAAGTGGAAATTCAACCATGAGCTTTCCGATTGAAGAGAGAGTCCTGTCTGGATTGAGGGCTTTGAGCATGTTGAGAGTTTCAAGCGCGCCGAGGATATTTTCCTTTTCGGGCTTTGAAATAAAGTCAAAATTTTCAAAATCCGTAATTCCAAGCTCACTCATTCTCAAAAGAACTTCGCTTAAGTCGGTGCGGAAAATTTCTTCAGTCGTGTATTCGCTCCGGCTTTCAAAATCCGTGCGCTTGTAAAGCCGGTAGCATGTTCCTGAACAGGTTCGTCCTGCCCGTCCGCGTCTTTGATTGCAGCTTGCCTTGCTTACCGGAGTTTCGATTAGAGATGATGTATAGGTTTTTGGGTTGTAAAAATTCAATTTTGCCAAACCCGAATCTATAACCGTTGTTATTCCATTTATCGTTACAGAAGTCTCGGCAATATTTGTCGAAATTACAACTTTCTTTTTTCCGAATGGGGCGGAGTCAAAGACTTTTTCCTGTTCTTCTTTAGGAAGTCTTCCATAAAGTGGAACAATGTGGATTTTTGAGCGGAAACTTGAGTTGTAAAGTTTTTGCACGCAGTCTTTTATGATTTTTTCGCCGGGAAGAAAAATCAAAATATCGCCAGGTTCGTGATTGTCAAGAACGCGCCCGATTGTCGATTCAATTTTGCTTAAAATTGCCTGGGCGCCCGATTCTGTTGTTGTTGTCGGTTTTATTGCCGGCGGATCGTAAACCATCGTAACCGGAAAAACCTGGGTTTCAATTGTCACAATCGGACAGTCGTTAAAATATTTTGAAAAAGCCTGTGCATTCATTGTTGCCGAAGAAATAATAACCTTAAAATCCGGTCTGACAGCAAGAATTCGCTTTAAAAGTCCAAGACAAAAGTCAATGTTCAGCGAGCGTTCGTGGGCTTCGTCAATCATGATTACAGAATATTTGCTCATCCACGGATCAAGTTTCATTTCCTGCAGCAAAATTCCATCTGTCATTATTTTGATTTTTGTTGAAGAGTCAGTTTTATCTTCAAAACGCATTTTGTAGCCGACAAGTCCCGGATAAGTCGTCTTTAACTGTTTTGCAATGAATTCGCTTACCGAAAGGGCGGCGATTCTTCGTGGCTGTGTTACAGCAATTACTCCGTCTTGAGAATAACCTGCTTCGTGAAGAATTACAGGAATTTGGGTCGTTTTTCCAGAACCGGTTGTGGACTGAACTACAATTACCTGATTTTTTGCAAGCTGGTCTAAAATAAGCTGTTTTTGTTCGTAAACAGGTAGTTTTTTATAATTTATTGCCATAATGAATTTCCTTTTGTGTTTTCGTAAATTTTTTTTCTTGATTCAATATATTTTGCCCAGTAAAAAAGTCCTGAGCGCTTCAGACAGTGAATAAAATCGTCATCAACAAGGCGTAGCACAATCTGTCCGTCCGGCTGAATATAAGACGTTATAAAGTGCGGTTCAATCTGCCTTATGCTGACTTGAGAAGAAGTTTTTTCAAAAGTCATTTTTATAAAAAGTCCGTCGCCTGTGTCATCGCGCGCATTTGCGGTTTTTGTAAGCGAAGGCGAAGTCCTCTGTCCAGAAATTGTGTTTCCGTTTGCGTACATTATAAATGCTTTTCTTGTTTTTGTTGAAGGCGAATCGCTTTGCGCGCTTTTTTCTGTTTTGCCGTCAGAAATTGTTACTGTTTCAAAAGTTTTGTAAACGTGAGGATGATTTGCCCAAATTACATCAACCTTGCATTCTTCAATCAGCTGGCGGAAAAATTTTTTATGGCTTTCTGTTACGTTTTTTTTGTATTCCTCTTCGTCAGTGTGGACGCTCAAAACAAAAATGTCGTGTTCGTTTTGGGACTGGATTTTCTTTAGTTCTTCAATGAGCTCGGAATGTTTTTTTGGAGGAAAATAGTCAATCCAAGAAGCGTAATCTGGCCGGTTTAAAATTTCTGTAACGGCCGCAAAAAGAATTTTCCAACTGTTTTTTTCAATAATCTGGAAGGTGAGTTTTTGCGAAGGATTTGATTTTATTCCGCAGGCAAAAACATCAGTCATTTTTTCAAAATAGTTTCGGGTTGCATTTATTCCGTCAAGATACCAGTCGTTTGTGTGATTGTTTGCAAGCGAAAAAACATTGAATCCAGAATCAATTGCCGCCTGAACGTATTCCGGATGCATGTTAAACTGCGGATAAGTGCTCCATTCGTGCTTGCTGTTTACCGGGGCTTCGATGTTTGCAAAGGCCAGATTGCAGCTTTTTACGAGAGGCTTTACATCCTGCCAAATTCTTTCAAAATTCTGCGCCTTAAAATTGATTTCGTGCGCCATAATGTCGCCTGCAAAGAGCATTGTGATTGAAGACATTTGTGGTTCTTCTGTCTTGGGAAAATTCGGTTCGTTTTGGCTTATGCTTGAAGTTGAATTGCATGAAAAAAAAGAAAAACTAAAAACGAGAAAAAAAACTGAAACGCAGGAGCGTAGAAAATTCATAATTCAATTATAGTTAAAAAACTGCAATAAAACAACTTTGACACAGGTTTGCGCTTAAGGTTTACAGTCATTTTCTGTTTCCTTGAAAAAAATCTTTTATATTTGTAAAATAGAAGAATGTTTGATGTAAAAGACACTGACTTTTTCGATCTTGAAGAAGAAGATTTTGATACGATTCTTGCTTCCGATATTACTTTTAGCGGAAAAATAAAATTCACCAAGCCTTTTATGATTCGTGGAAATGTAAACGGTTCAATCGAGGCAACAAGCGATCTCGTAATTGATTCGAATGCGGTAGTAAATGCAGGAATTTCAGCAAGCCGTGTTCTTGTTCGTGGAAAGGTTGAAGGCAATATAAACGGTCAGGATTTGATTTTTGTTTCCTCGACAGGCTCTGTAAATGGAGATATTTCTGCAAAGCAGGTTGTTCTTGAACCTGGTTCTCATTTTTCCGGCAAATGCACAATGCAAGGATAAAATAATGAAAAAATCAATTTTAACTTTAATAATAATTTCTCTTTTCTCGATTCAGTCTTTTGCGCAGCAGAAGGCAGATGCTCTTGTTCTTTACCGCAACGGAAAATATGCGGAAGCAATAAAAATCTGCGAACAGGAAATAGTGGAAGATCCGCAGAATATTGATTCGTATTGTGTTCTTTGCTGGAGCCTTGTCCGCAACAGACAGTATGCGGAAGCGGAACAGCGTTCAGCAGAAGCCCGGAAAATCAATTCAACTGACGTACGCTTGATTGAAATTCAGGCTGAGGCAAAATTCTATCTCGGGAAAAATACTGCCGCGCTCGAGCTTTTTCAGTATTATCTGGCGAATGTTCCTGCGAACGGAAGCCGTATTGGCAATGCCTATTATTATATGGGCGAAATTTATATCCGTCAGGCAAAATATCAGCATGCGGATATTTCTTTTTCGACTGCGGTTCATACAGAGCCTTTGGTTGATTATTGGTGGACTAGATGCGGTTATGCGCGCGAAATGACCGGAAATTACAGCAGTGCGCTCGAAGCCTACAGCAAAGCAATCGAACTCAATGGTTCTAATTCCGATGCAATCCGCGGCCGTGAACGGGTTGTCGCAAAACTCCGCTAAAAATGTCCGAAATAATTCACTTTGAAACACTCGGCTGTAAACTCAATCAGGTCGAAAGCGAAGGTGCGGCTAGCGCATTTAAAAATGCCGGTTTTGAAATTTCAATGTCGCCTTTTTCCGCCGCAACTGCCGAAAATTTGTCCGTAAAACTCTGCGTCGTAAATACTTGTACAGTTACGGCAAAGGCCGAGCAAAAAGCGCGGAGAATAATCCGCCTTCTTCTTACAAAATGCCCGAAAAGTGCAGTTCTCGTTACTGGCTGCTATGCACAGAACAGCCGCGACGAAATTCTTGCAATCGGAAAAAAAATCTGCGTCCTGGGCGGACAGTATAAAGGACATCTTGCCGACGTTCCGGAAATTTTAAAGCAAAATCCACAACTTTATGGCGAAGAGCTTGCCGCTTTTATTCAAAAAAGTTTTGAAACGATTTATAAAACAGCCGGAAAAAATCAAATTCAAGAACCGTTCCGCCTTGTTCCTGACGACTTTGCCCATCATTCGCGTTCATCC
This sequence comes from Treponema berlinense, assembly GCF_900167025.1. Taxonomy (GTDB): domain Bacteria; phylum Spirochaetota; class Spirochaetia; order Treponematales; family Treponemataceae; genus Treponema_D; species Treponema_D berlinense. The sequence goes on from NZ_FUXC01000007.1 coordinate 113,521, forward strand.
TTAAAAATTCAGGACGGATGCAACTGTGTCTGCACTTATTGCGCAATTCGCCTTGCACGCGGAAAATCTGTGAGTTTGGACGCCGAAGAAGCAATCAGACGTGTTCAAAAACTTGAAGAAAAAGGTCAGAACGAAGTTGTAATTACGACAGTAAACATTTCTCAGTATCACGGACGTTACAAAGACGGTTTTGTAAATTTCGCAGGCCTTTTGAGGCTTTTTTTGCAGAATACAAAATCAATCCGCTTTAGAATTTCAAGTCTTTATCCGGAAATCGTTGATGAAGAGCTTGCGCAAATAATCAGCGACAGCAGGGTTTGCCCGCATTTTCATCTTTCCGTGCAGAGCGGAAGCGATTCTGTTTTGGCAAGAATGAAGCGTCCTTACAAAATCGAAGCCGTTTACAAAGCCTGCGCCCTCTTAAAAAAAGCAAAGAAAAATCCGTTCCTTGCCTGCGATATTATTGCAGGTTTTCCTGGCGAAACCGATGAAGATTTTGAACTCACTCTAAAAATGCTCTCTGATTGCGGCTTTGCTTTTGTCCACGCTTTTCCGTTCAGTGCCCGCCCAAACACAGAGGCGTTTTCTATGCGCCCTATGGTTCCAAATTCAGTTGCGGGAAAAAGAATTGAGGCGCTGGAAGCTTTTAACAATAAGTCAAAATCAGAGTATATAGCTTCTTTTGAAGGGCAGGTGCTTGAAGCCGTTTGCGAAACTGTCCACAGGCCAAAAATCTTTGCAGACAGAATCGTAGTCCACGCAGTAACCGGCAATTTTCTTCACTGTAAACTTGTATTCGGAACGAACGAAAAACTTCCTGAGCCAGGTTCTCTTATAAAAGTAAAGATTTTGCGTCCTCTCTCAAAAAACGAAATTTCCGGAGAAAGCGACACTCTTGCTGTTTTGGAAGAAAATTCCTAGTTTAAAAATTAAAAAGCAATCCTAAAATTGTCTGTTTCTATTTGAATTTTGTTCAATTTTTGATTTTGTAAGTTTTTATTCAGCTTCTTCGGGAGTTTTTGGTTCTTGATTTTTATTTTCCCCGGAATCTTCTTTTGCAGAATTTTCCGCATTATTTTCTTCAGGAGCTTTTCCAGCTTTTTTTTGCTCTTCATCGCCGTCAACGGCAAGCGGAACTTCTATCGTGTAATCCGTATCGTCCAGCTGCAATTTTATGAGGTTCGCGGTCATTTTTTTCTGGAGTTCCTCGCAGATATAAGTGCGCACGTAGTTTCTGAAACTTCCCGGCGTGTCTGGAGTAAAAATAAGTGCGGCCAAAATTCCTGAAGGAACAACTTTTATCGTATGAATTTTTGCATTCACCTTAAGCTGCTTGTTTCCGAGAACGAGGGTAAGTCCTTGAATTACAGAATTTATTTTTATAAATCCCGCATATTTCATAGGAACGATCAGTCCGACGCCGATAGACGAAATGTCGATAAAATTCATCTTGTACATCATATTTCCGCTTATAAAATAAGCTTCGGCGGATTTATTGTCGGCGCATTTTAAGCGCACAAATTTTCTCATTCCCTTTGCTTTTAAAAGCTCAAGTTTTTGCAAAAGCTGACCCATAACTTCGCCAAAATTTTTATCAAGGGTAAAAGTTCCTGCCGAAAGTCTTAATGCGTTTCCGTAGAGAAATTTTCCAGTTCCTTTTGTAGAAAAAACACCAAAATCGCATTTTTCAAATTTCGGATTATGTTCAAAACTCGAAATAAAATTGAACCAAACCTGAGGAGCAAAGTGGGTATCGACATTAAAATAGACAATTGACTGCGGATTTAATTCTAAAAGATTTTTTAACTGGCGTGGTTCATCGATTTTATAAATTTCATATTCTTGTTCCATCAACCGCAAAATAATATTTGTGTTAAGGGTGAATGTCGCGCAGACAAAAAAAATCTTGCGTCCGAAAATTTCACTGTTTTCACTTTTAATTTCAGCCATTTCAAAAACCTTGTATTTATTATTGCAGAGATTTTCGATTATTTAAAGGCTGTTTTATTTTATTTACACAATTTATAAATTTCCGGATTTTTTTTAGGACGGCATTTTATTTACCGCGACCGGCTGCTCTGGGTTCGGTAGCCCTCATTGCCGTTTAAGAACGGATTGATTTTTCTCAATCCGTTCTTAAACACCAACTAAAGCCCGGCGCATCCGGCGTAAGTGCGCCGGATAAGTTTTAAGAACCTTACGCGCCTTTTTGTTAGATGCTATTTTTTTTCAACTGTTTTTTTAGAAACAAAAATAATTCCTGCGACAGGAGTTTTTGTGTCGGTAGCAGCTGTTTTTACGATAACCCAGTCGTCTTTCTGCAAATCTGCAGCCGTTGAGCATGGCGGAGGAAGTTCAGGTTTTTGCTCAGGATTTTCTGGCTGCTGATTTAAAGCTCTTTCTGGCGGAATGCAGATTTTTGTAAACGGAGTCAATGCAAATGTTTCGTCTTTTCCGTCAGTGTTTGTAATTGTAATCAGGCTTGCGTCAGAACTTATTTTTTTTATAGTTCCGATAACAGAAACGCTGTCGTCATCAAACATGTTAAAGTGCGGTCTTGGCGGAAAGTCGTTTCTTCTGTGCTGATAAGCCCGTTCTCTTGACTGGTCGTTTTTTTCTTCTGCCCTTGGACTTTTTGCAAAAATGCTTGTTCCTGCAAAGACAGAAAGTAAAACTGCTGCCAAAATAATTTTAATGGATTTTTTCATAAAACCACCTCTAAAAAATAAAATCAAAAAGTTGCCGATGCAGCTTTGTTATGTATCAAACTTTATAACCAAAAACAAATGCAATCCTTAAAATCCGCTTAATTTAGGGTAAGAGTTTTCTAAGAAAGCAAAAACTAAGTTTTTTCAAAAAAAATAAAAAAAACTGGTTTTAGATATTGACACTTTTTTTCATAAATCATATAGTAATTAGGCATTCAGCGATTGAGTGAATGGGCTACTAGCTCAGGTGGTAGAGCACCGCCCTTTTAAGGCGGCTGTCGATGGTTCGAGTCCATCGTAGCTCACAAAAACGGTCATCAGTTCGGTGGCCGTTTTTTTTCAGTTTAACCGAACGGTTAGACATTCACTGTTGAATGAACGGGCTACTAGCTCAGGTGGTAGAGCACCGCCCTTTTAAGGCGGCTGTCGATGGTTCGAGTCCATCGTAGCTCACAAAAACGGTCATCAGTTTGATGACCGTTTTTTTTTATATTTAGGTTTATCGGAAATAAAAAATGAAAAGCAATCAGATTGACATGACGACGGGAGCAATTTTTCCCAAGTTAATGAAATTTTCGATTCCGCTTATGCTGAGTTCAATTTTGCAGCTTTTTTTTAATGCGGCGGATGTTGTTGTTGTAGGCAGGTTTGCTGGAGATAATTCTCTTGCCGCTGTCGGTTCAACAAGTTCTCTTGTAAATTTTCTTGTAAATACGGTTTTAGGAATTTCTATCGGCTGCAATGTTGTTGCCGCAAATTTTACCGGTTGCGGAGATTCAAAAAAAGTAAGTTTGACGGTTCATACTTCGTTTGTCCTGAGCCTTTTATGCGGAGTTTTTATAAGCGTTGTCGGAGTTTTGTTTAGCCGGCAGATTTTGATTATTATGGACGCTCCAGAAGAAGTTCTTCCTCTTTCTGCGCTTTACCTGCGAATTTATTTCTGCGGAATTTTTCCGAGCGTTGTTTACAATTTTGGTTCCGCTCTTTTACGTGCAAAAGGCGACACAAAACGGCCGCTTTATATTCTTTTTGTAAGCGGAATTTTAAATGTTGTTTTAAACCTTGTCTTTGTAATAAAGTTTAATCTCGATGTTGCCGGGGTAGCGTGGGCGACTGTAATAAGCCAGACTCTTTCTGCCGTATGCGTCCTTTTTATTCTTCTTACAGAAAACGATGATTTTAAGCTGGACTTAAAAAGACTTTGCCTTAACAGCGATATTCTTGCGAAAATTTTAAAAATCGGACTTCCAGCAGGTTTTCAGAGCAGTCTTTTTAGCTTTAGCAATATGGTTATTCAATCTACCGTAAACAGTTTTGGAGCGGTTGCTGTTGCCGGAAGCAGCGCAAGCCAAAGCGTTGAAGGTTTTGTTTACATTTCGATGAACAGCATTGCCCAGGGAAGCCTTACTTTTGTAAGTCAAAATGTCGGTGCAAAGAAAATTGACCGCGTAAAGAGAGTTGTTTTGACAAGTCTTTTTTCTGTCTGCATTGTCGGCGCTGTTATTGGCGGAATTTGCATTCTTTTTAGCAGACAGCTTTTTTCGTTTTTTACGGCAAACCCTCTTGTAATAGAAAAGGCTTCGGAACGCTTTCTTGTGATTTGTTCAACTTATTTTACATGTGGAATAATGGATGTTATGGCTAATAGTATTCGCGGAATGGGGCGGAGCTTTATGCCTGCTGTTATGACTTTGATTTTTGTCTGTGGAAGCCGCCTTATTTATCTTTTTACGGTTTTTAAGCTTCCTGGCCTGTATTCTTTTGGCAATATATTTTTAAGTTATCCGATAAGCTGGATTATCACGTTTTTAATGCTGCTTTTTTCGTTTATTTTTGTAATTTCTAAGGAAAAATAACAAGACGCGTTAAGGACTGTAGCCCCGGCGCAGCCGTTGTCCGTTGCCTGCGACGGACAATGCAAGGGCGAAAGGCCTGACGGTTGTGAATACAACCGGAACGCCCATAAAATCATTAAAAAAAACTTTTGTTTTTGTCGTTGAATTTCAATTTTAAAAAAACTATAATCAATAATGAAATGATGTAGTGGTTTGCAGTTGAAAAAATGCTGTAATTCCTGCATAAAATAGAGAAACAGTCTCTTCTAAAAAGAATGAGACGGAATCAAAACAGATTTTTATTTTTTAGGAGAAAATCTATGGTCTACACAGCAGAAGTAGAACATATGTGTCCTTTGGCTAAAGGCGCATATCACGGGCCGGCTCCAATTCCAGAAGAAGGAAAATGGGTTCAGGCAAAAGAAATTAAAGACATTTCTGGTTTTACACACGGTGTCGGTTGGTGTGCACCTCAGCAGGGAGCCTGCAAGCTTTCTTTGAACATTAAAGACGGCATTATTGAAGAAGCTTTGGTTGAAACAATCGGCTGTTCCGGCATGACTCACTCGGCTGCTATGGCTTCAGAAATCCTTATCGGAAAAACTCTTCTCGAAGCATTGAACACAGACCTTGTTTGTGATGCTATCAATACTGCTATGCGCGAACTTTTTATGCAGGTTGTTTACGGACGCACTCAGTCGGCTTATTCAAAGGGCGGATTGAAAGTTGGCGCTTCTTTGGAAGACCTCGGAAAGAACCTTCGTTCTCAGGTTGGAACTATGTTTGCAACCCGCAAGACTGGTCCTCGCTACCTTGAAATGACAGAAGGCTATGTTGAGACTATGGCTGTTGACAAGGACAATCAGGTTATCGGCTACAACTGTATTAACTTTGGTAAATTGATGGATGCTCTTAAGGCTGGAAAACCTGCCAACGAGGCTATCGAAGGTGCGCGCACACACTATGGTCGTGTAACTGAAGATCAGGGTATGGTAAAACTTATCGACCCTCGCAAAAACTAATTGTAGGAACGGAGGAAATAAAATGGCATTATTTGAAGATTTTGAAGGCCGTATCCCACAGGTAAACAAGGCTCTTAAAGAATATGGTTTCGCAGAAGGCGAAGAAGGATTGAACCAGGCTCGTGAACTTTGCAAGGCACGCGGTTTTGACCCTTATGAAATCTGTCAGTCTACACAGCAGATTTGTTTTGAAGATGCAAAATGGGCTTACGTATTGGGCTCTGCGATTGCAATTAAAGAGGCTGAAAAAACTGGCGACACGACTGGTTCTACAGCTGCTGCAAATATCGGAAAAGGACTTCAGGCATTCTGTCTGCCAGGTTCTGTAGCTGATGACCGCAAGGTTGGTCTTGGACACGGAAATCTTGGTGCCCGCCTTCTTTCTGAAGAAACTCAGTGTTTTGCTTTTTTGGCAGGCCACGAATCTTTTGCTGCTGCTGAAGGTGCGATTAAAATCGCTGCAAACGCAAACAAAGTTCGCAAGAACAAGCTCCGCGTTATCTTGAACGGTCTTGGAAAAGACGCTGCCCAGATTATCAGCCGCATCAATGGTTTTACTTATGTTCAGACTAAGTTTGACTACTTTAACGGCGAAGGAACAGACAAGGCTTTGACAGTTGTTAAAGAAATTCCTTATGGAAACAATCCTGAGCGTCTTATTGTAAAGTGCTACGGTGCTGATGATGTTCGCGAAGGTGTTGCAATTATGTGGCACGAGGATGTTGATGTTTCTATCACAGGAAACTCTACAAACCCGACTCGTTTCCAGCACCCGGTTGCAGGTACTTACAAGAAGGAACGCTTGCTCGCAGGCAAAAAATACTTCTCTGTAGCTAGTGGCGGCGGTACAGGACGCACTTTGCACCCAGATAACATGGCTGCAGGTCCTGCTTCTTACGGATTTACAGATACTTTGGGCCGTATGCACTCAGACGCTCAGTTCGCAGGTTCTTCTTCAGTTCCAGCGCACGTAGAGATGATGGGCTTTATGGGCATGGGCAACAACCCAATGGTCGGCTGCACCGTTGCTTGCGCAGTTGCTGTAGCTGGTTCATTCTAAAAAAAGTTTAGAATAAAATAAAAAGAGCGTCGATTTTGACGCTCTTTTTTTATGCCCGGAAATTGTCTTTTTGAAAAAAAATGGCGCCACGGATGGCGCATAAAGACACTAACCGACAAGAGCGAAGCTGTTGTCAGCTCACGGACGTGCATTTTGCCAGATGTTTATAAAACCCGGAAATTGTCTTTTTTTGTAAAAAAATGGCGCCACGGATGGCGCATAAAGAAAACTAACGACAAGAACTTTGTTCTTGTCAGCTCACGGACGTGCACTTTTGGTTAATAGCGGGAATATCCAGCCGCCTAGTCCGTTTGCTATTGTTACTGTGGCGACTACGGCTGCGTTTTTTAGGGTAAAGGTTTCTGGTCCAAAGGCTGCTCCGTTGTAGAACGAATTTGCTACCGAGTGATCAAATCCTGCGATTATGAACACTGGCACGTAGATAAAAAGTCCGAGTTTATGGCCGCTTTTCCAGGTGTCTACCGAAAGAAACATTAAAATTCCGCAGAAAATGCCGGAAATAAACAGTTTTGCGAGCGGAGCGGCTAGTTTTGCTGAATATGCTTTTGCCGCTGCTTCCTGAATTGAAGGAAAATATTTTCCGACTGCGATTCCGATTAAAAATGTTATGAGCTGGTTAAAAAAGCAGGTTACAATTACGAGTTCCCAGGCTTTTTTGTCTTTGAAATCGTAAGCCAGATAGCCGACTTTTCCTGTGTAAAGGTTGAATCCGTAAATGCAGATTGCAAAAAGTCCGCCGCAAAAAAGAAGAGCGCCGAACCATTTTAGTCCTGCCGTCACGCTTGCCATGTAAACGCATCCGCCGATTGAAATAAGGATGCCTGAAAGAATTGCTTTTTTAATTTCGTTTATCATAATGCCTTAATTTTAGTAAAAAAAAACTTTTAGGAAAAGGGAAATCGCAAATCGAAGGGGAATGCAGCCCGGATTGTAGCAGCGCGCAGCGTTCGGCTTTTGCCGAATGGAGCGGCAGCGGAACTGCGGAAAGCTGGTTTTTGAGACAGCTGTCAATTTTTGTTGAAAAAATATTTTTTTTACAAAAAATGTGCTCCAAAATTCAAAATTTTGCATAAAAAAGGCTGGTTTTGCCAAATTATGGCTGGATTTAAGGCTGGAATTTTGCGCTTTTAATTGACTTAAACTATTTTTTTTAAGATTATGGAAGCAGTTAAAATTATGGAAACTAAAAATATTACGCTTTCGCACTTGGCTACTCTGTCAACTGCGGATTTGCTCTCGCTTGCTGATGAATTTGGTATTGATATACCGGAAAATCTGAACAGAAGTTTTGTTATCAGGGAACTTTTGGAAACTGCCGAAGAATTGCAGTCCGAGTCTGAAAACGAAGATATTTCTGAGGTTGATGGTGAAGCCGAAGTTCTTGAAAAAAAAGAAACTCTGCCTGAAACTTACAACGAAACTGAAATTTGTGCGGTTTTGCGCAATCCTGCCTGGGTTTTTGTTTACTGGGATATTTCTGCGGCGGACATTGCCCGTCTTAATTCTGATTTTTCTTTTAAATCGCTTTGTCTTCGTGTTTCTTTCTGGGAAAATGCCGATGACGAAAAGCCTGCTGAATCTTTTGACGTTCAGCTCGGAATTTCGGACAGACAGCAGTATGTGCTTTTGTCGCCGGGGAAAAATTTTGTGCGCCTTGATTTGGTTGCTCAGTACAGCGGTGGCAAGGATGACGAAAATCTTGCTGTTTCCAGAAAAATTGAGCTTCCGAAAGGTTCTCCGGTTTTGAATTCGCTTCCTGGACGGGAACTTGATGTTGGAGAATTGGTTGAGCTTTCTAATATGAAAGGTCTTTTGAATGCTCATTTTGAAAATCATCGTCAGTCATTTTTGTAATTAACGGAGCTGGAGTTAAAAATGTCAGAAAAAAATCTTTCAATCGTTGTCGTTGCGCATCAGCCTTATGTTCGTCATATCTATAAAGAAGGCGAACTTCCTGGGGCGGAAAATGATATTTTTTTTGGTGCGTTGAGCCAGACTTATGTTCCGCTTGTAAATCTTCTTAATAAACTTGAGGCCGAAAATATCGATTCAAAATTTTCAATTGTTTTGTCTCCGGTCTTGTGCTCGATGTTGGATGACGAGGTTTTGCAGAGTCAGTATGTTGAATGGCTTGACCGTTGCATTGTTCTTGGTCAAAAAGAAAAGAAAAGACTTGCCTCTTGTCCTGAACTTTTAAAAAATGCCGAAGAGCAGCTCGAAAAAATTGTTCAGACTAGAAAAGATTTTGTTGAAAAATACGAATGTAACCTTTTAAAACAGTTTGCTGGTTTTGCAAAGCGCGGAAGAATTGAAATTCTTGCTTCGTGCGGAACTTACGCTTTTTTGCCGCATTATGCCGATATGCCTGAAGTTTTGAACGCTCAGGTTGAAACTGGAATTATGTCGCACAGGCACTTTTTTGGCCGTGCTCCTGACGGTTTCTGGCTTCCATATATGGGATACGTAAAGGGAATTGAAAGAACTCTCCGTTCTTACGGAATAAATTACACGGTTTTGGATACTCACGGAATTCTTTTTAGCGAGAATGCGCCTAAGACTGGAATTTTTGTTCCTGACCGTTGCTGGAATTCGCTTGTTGTTTTTGGACGTGACGGCGAAGCTTCTCAGAAAATAAACGGTTGCGAAGGTTTTTCTTCAAATCCGGTTTATAAAAATCAGGAAAAAGACATTGGTTTTGAGCTTGAAGAGAGCGAGCTTGAAGGCTTTTTGCCGCCGGATTCGCCTCGAAGCAACACCTTGTTCCGCTACTGGTCAAAAAAAGATGATTCTGATTCGCCTTATGATTCTAAAAAGGCTTTGGAGCAGGCAAAAATTGATGCTGCCGCTTTTTTAGACGAGGAGAATCAAAAACTCGAAAAAGCTTCTAAATATCTTGAAAATCCTGTTCTTGTCTGTACGATTGAAGCTGCGGCTTTGGGACAATGCTGGGCTGAAGGAATGGACTTTTTTGAGGAGGTTTTGAGAAAAAATGCTTCTTCTAAGTTTGTCGCTACCGGCGATTTGATAAAAGATCAGTTTAAGCTCGAAAAAATAACGCCTTATCCTTCTGCTGCGAGCGGAACTGGTTATGGCGAAGACCTTTTGGACAGTTCTAACAGCTGGATGTTGCGCTATACAAGAAAAATGTGCGAACGCATGGTCGACCTTTCCGGCCGGTTTCCTGACGACACTGGCTTAAAGGTGAGGCTTTTGGTTCTTGGCGCAAAAGAGCTCATGCTTGCTCAGTCTGGAGAACTTGCAAAGATGATTCATTCGGGAGTTTTTTCTGATTTTGCAAGAGAAACTTTCACAAAGAGCGTTATTGATTTTACTAAAGTTTTTGATGCCCTGGGTTCAAATACTGTGAGCACAGAATGGCTTACAAAACTCGAAAAAGAGCACAATCTTTTTCCGTGGCTGAATTACCGCATCTTCTGCCGAAAACAGTAATTTTTTATAAAACAGTCTGCAAGTTCAAAGTTTGAGTGAATTTGCAGATTTTTTTATTTAGTTTAGTGAGCCGAAATTTTTTATCTGGTCGTGGACGTCCAGTAAATCCTGGGCGGCAGTTATCGCCTCTATTGCCGGATCAAATTTTATTCCGATTGAAGATGACATGTTTTTTGCTTCTGTCCATTTTTCAATCGCTTTTTGAATATTTTGCCTGTCGCCCTTTGAATATAGTTCGATTCCTTCCGTGTATTTTTCGTAAACCATTGCCATTGTTTTTGAGCGTCCCCTGTCTCCGAGCAAGAGCCGCGCCGCAAGGCTTATGTGGTTTACCGGATTGAACGAAGTTGTAAGGTCGAGAGTATAATTTACGTTCATTTTTATGCCTTTTATGTCGAACTGGCTTCCAATGCTAAAACGCGGATTGCCTCCGCTGAGCATAAATCCTGCTTCAAAATCAAAAAAATCCGTAACGTTGATTTCTGCGCCGCTGGCAAACGAAAATTTTTGCGAAGATGAAAAGTTCATTAGGTTTACAGGCTGGCGAAATTCTGTCGTAAAAAGAAGATTTTTGAACAGCCTGTACGAAAAACCTGCGCTTATTCTTGTCGGAAGCGAATCATCAAGTTCAAAATTTTTAGAAAAGCCTGTAAAGGCAAGGCCGAGATTGTTGAGGGCTAGTCCAAAATTAAAATTTGGTTCAAGGCTGCTGAAATTTTTGAGAAAATTGAACCTTACGAGAAGTCCAAAATCCGCCATAAAGCCGAGAGCCGACTGTTCAAGTCCTGAGCCGCTTTTTATTTTGTCTGTCTGATTGTCTGCATAATCTGGCATATTTCGCCACGAGGCGCGCACCGTGTAACCTGCGGCAATTCCCTTAAAATTGTATCCTGCCAAAAAATTATACGCCATGTTGAACGCGAGAGAAGTTTCTGAGTAATAGTTTCCTGCAAGCTTGTCGCCAAAAAGGTTGTATTCTGTGAACGGAACATAAAAACACTTTAACTGGAGTCCCATTCCGAGATTGTTGAATCTCATGCTTCCTTCTAAAGTTTCCATTGCCGAGTCTGCAATCCAAGAGTTGTGAAAAAATGCGATCTCTGAATTGCTTAAAACCGCCGAGCCTGCCGGATTGTAGTCAAAAAAAGTTATGTCGTCGCAAAGTCCTGTTATTGCCGTTCCTAAGCTTTCTGAGCGTCCTCCGGTTGGAATATTGAGCGAACGGAAAACTGTGGTTCCTTCGTTGCTGTCAGAAAAAGAGGCAAAGACATCGCTCAGTTTTGAATTGACGTCTTTAAGCTCGAGCGCAAAAACGCAAAAAGGCGTGGCTACGGCGTTAAAAACCAGAATGGCGAGAAAAATAAATGCTTGTTTTTTGGCGAAATGCTGTTTTTTTTGCATAAATTTTGTGTCAGTATGAATTGAATCTTGTTTTTGAATGTTGAATTTCTTCATCAATTTATCGCAAAATCTGTTTCAATATTCAAAAAACTGCCGTTCACTTTATTCTAATTTAAATTTCGGTTTTTTACCTTTATTGCATAAGAAATAATACCGAAAATATTAAAAATTGGTACGCTTTAAATTTTTCGCCGGCATTTTTATTTTTTCTCTTTTTGCTTTTCCGCTTTTTTCTCAGGAAAATACTTCTTTGCAGGAATCTGTTTTGGAGAAAAAAGTTCTTTCGCTTTCGGAAATTGACCTGCTCATAAAAAAAAATGAATATTCTTCCGCTCTTGAAGCGCTTTCGGTTTTTATAAAAAAAAATCCTGAACAGTTTGACCGCGCTCAAAAAAGAATTTCGCAAATTATGAAAAAAAGGCTGGATTTTAACGCGCAGGCTTTTGTTCTTGCGGAAAAAATGCGGGAATCGGCCGGTTTTAACGATTTGCAGTCCGATGCTCTCGACAGCAAAAAAATGGACATCATCGTTTCCCTCGAAAAAATGGAGCAGAATCCGCCGAAAGAAGCTGTCGATTTTACAAACGATGCCCGGCGCACAATTCGCCTTTCGTATTACATCAACCGCTCAAATTCGATTTTGGCTCAAAGCGCGGAATTTGTCGAAAATGCGGACTTTGATTCGTCAGAAAATTATTTTCTTGCAGCACAAAAATCTTTGGAAGCGCTTTCTCTAAAAACTAAAGATTCTGATGTGGTTTTTGAAGGCGAAAAAGAAATTGCGGTCGTTTATCCGGACGAACTGAACGCAAAAGTCGAAAAACAGATTAAAAAACTTTCTGAACTCAATTCAAGCTTAAAGGAACTTCTAAAAAACTGTCAGGAAGATTATAAAAAATACAAATCGGCGGTTCAAAATTTACGCACGGACGAATCAGAATCTGCGTTAAAAAAAATGAGCCGCTCCTTTGAAAAAATTATCCGCGCAAGAAACGAAATTTATTCTTCCGGAAACGAACTTTTATCTCTCGACAGGCGCGCAATCGAACTAAATCCCGGACTCGGCGACACTTCGTACATAACTTTTAGCACCCGGGCGGTTTTTGGATTTGAAAACCTTTCTTCTTCCGGAATTTTGACCGCGGTCGATGCTTTTTTGAACAGCCGCGCCGAAGATTTAAAAAATACGGTTTACGAAGCGGTTTTAACTGAATTTTCCCTCATAAACGCCCAGTTTGCCCTAAATCCGCGGATTTTTGATTCCAAGATTGAAACTTTTCCGGTTTTTGAACTTGCAGACGGTGCGGCAAAATTTGCATCGCAGGGGCAGGAAATTTATTCTTTTTATAAAAAAATTGACGGCGGCGATTTTTCTGGTTTTGAAAAATACAAGGATTCTCTTTTGTTTATTCAAAATTTTTCGGCAAAAAATTTAAAAAATGCCATTGCTCTTGCTCAAGGCGTTGCTGACAAAAATCTTGAGATTGCGCAAAAAATCAGCTTAAACAAGAATTTTTCTGTCCTTGGAAAAGAAATTTTAAATTCTGAGGCTTATTATGAAAATAAAATTGCAGAAATTGAGACAGAACAAAATTCCCAGTCCGTAAAAGCTTTTCTTGCTGAAAATAAAATTCTTGACTGGAGCGTTCCTCTGGATTTTTACGATAAAATTCTTCTGCTTGCAAAAAACGAATGTGAAAATCAGGCGGGAAATGTCTGGTCAACTCTCGCAAAAGCATATTCTGACGAAGGCGACAGTCAGCTGGCCGATTTTACGCTTAAGAGGGTTGAAGCAGATTCTCTTTTGAACGGAATTGAAGAAATTGAGTCCGAAACAAAAATCGTAAAATTTTATCCGACAAAGGCTTTTCAAAAATGTGAGGAGCTGACCGAAAAAATTAAAAAAGAAATTGCCGTTCTTGCCGGGTTTAGAAAAGAACTTGATGGCGGACAGAAATTCCGTGGAACTCAGCAAATTTATACAGACAGCGTTTTGAATCTTGAGTCGGTTATTGTGGCAATGAACGGACTTTTGCTCGACTGTCAAAAAATCATGGCAAGCGCAAAGGCAAAATCAAACGAAGCGTTAAAATCTGCAAATGAAGCAAGACGGCTTTATGAATCCGCTCTTTCTTATCTTGAAAAAAAACAGTACGATCAGGCGCGGAATTTTCTTTCCGATGCAGATTCAACTTATAAAAAATCTCTTCAGTTTGAGGAAAACGATTCGCTTAGAAGGGAATTTTCTTCAAAAATCGCGCTTACCGACGAAAAAATTACGGCTTTGCAGAATGGCTGGGTAATTTCGACCGTACGTTCTTTAATCACGGACGCTTACAATGGTTATTATGCCGGAAATTTTGAATACGCGAAGCGTTCCCTCGACAGCGCGTCAGAAATTTGGGAAAAAACTCAGGCTCAGGAAAACTCGGAAATCACGGAACTTGCAGCTCTTGTAAAGGAAGCTCTCGAATCAAGCGGAGGAAAAGAAATTTCGTACGCAGATCCTCTCTACAAAGACATGGGAACTTATCTAAATAACGCAAAACTTCATTACGATGAAGGCTCAAGACTCTATTCTTCCGGAAATACGGACGAAGGCAAAAAACTTTTGGTGCAGGCGAGAGACGAAGTTCGTAAAGTTCAGAGGGTCTTTCCGAAAAACCAGGAAGCCGGCAACTTGAATCTTTTGATAAATAAAATTCTCGATCCGTCTGTGTTTAATTCGACCGTAACTCAAAAAATAAATCAGGCAAAAGCTATGGCTTCTTCTGGCCGCGAAGTTGACTTACGGAATTCTCTCAACGAGATAAAGGCTCTTCAAAAAATAATCCCGGAAAACAAGGCTGTTGCGCTTGCCGTAAAGGATTTTGAATCTCAGTTAAGCCGTCTTGCGCAATCCGAGCAGACAAGAAAAAAACTTGCCCGTTCAAACGAACTTACTGCTCTTGCTAAAAACGAAAAAAATCTGAATAAAAAAATTGCGCTTTTAAACGAAGCTCTTTCGCTAAACAGGCGCAATACTCTTGCCCAAAAACTTAAGGATGAGGCCTACATTCTGAATTCAAAGGCGACGACTGTAAAAAATTATCTTGATGATGCTGACGAGGTTCGTTATTCAAGGGCGGAAAGACTTTACAATGACGGCTTAAAAGAGCAGGCTGAAATTTTGATAAACGATTTGTTCACAAAAAATCCTCAGGTTGCTAAAGTTATAAAACTTAAACGGCGAATTGAAAATATGTAAAAAATGCCGGAGAATTTATAAAAAAAATGATGAAAAATAAAGATTTTCAAAAAATAAAAAAAACGGTTTTCTCTTTTATCGCGCTGACCGCATTCAATCTGTTTTTGTCGGCCCAGAGTCTTTATTTTGAAGCGCCAGTTGCGGTCACCGAAAAAAATACTCAGTTTCCGGTTGTTGTCTCTGGTTCTGGAACGAATTTTGTTTTTTTTGAAGAGGCTTTAAATTCTCAAATTTTCATAAAATTCATCGAAAAAAAAGATTTTTCAGAAAAATGGTCGTCTCCAAAAAAAGTTGCCGGTCCTTTTGTTTTTTCTGGCGAGGTTCCGGACATTTATTCGGCTGCAAGCCTTTCTGACGGAACTGTCTGTGTCGCGGCAAGCGAATCTCAGTACGAAGTTGGAATCTACACTTCTAAAGACGGAGGGGAAAATTTTTCTAAGACAAAAGTTTCAATGTTTTCAAGGCATCTTGTTGCGCCAAGAATTTTCAGGACAAAAAATGACGCTTTTGTGCTTTTTGCCTCCCTTGAAGAAGAAAATAAATTTTCAATAGTTTATTCTGTTTCCAAAGACGGACTTTTTTGGTCGGATTTTTTGATTTTTGAGCCGGCAAAAACTTTGGACAATTCTTTTTCGCCGTATCTTTGTCCTGTTTCTGAAGGTGATCTGGTTGTTTTTCAGTCGCATTTTTCTGTTCCGGACAAACCAAAGACTTTTCAGCTTTATTCGACTCTTTCTGCCGACGGCTTAAAAACTTTCTCTCAGCCTCAGCTTTTGACGGACGATAATGCGACTTTTAGCCGGAGAGCAAATTCTTTTATCGGGTTTTCAAACCAAAGTCCTGTCGTTTATTCAAAAAATTCTCAGATTTGGTGCGCCTGGGAGCGAAACGAAGTTCGTTCAGAAAATACATATATTTCTCTTGCCAGAATTACTTCTGACGGAAAACTTTTTGAAAACAGACGGGTCCGTGAATATTCTGATTTAAAGAATTCTCATCGCCCGGCTTTTTTCGAATACGACGGTCAGACGAGCCTTGTCTGGTTTGACGGAAACAACGGCGCTTATTCCGCTGTCAAAAATTCGGAAAACAGTTTTGGCTCTCAAAAATTTATTAAAAACAGCGAAAATTCGAGTTTTGTCTGTCCTGTAATTTCGTCAAGTTCCTTAAAAAATGAAATTTCTTACATTTGGCAAAAAAATAATAAAAATCCTCAGATTTTTGCGGTTGAGCAGGATCATTTTGTTCTTCCTCCGGTTTTAAAAGCGGTTAATTTTAAAAAGAATGTCCGTTCTTCGCAGGAAAAAGTAAAAATCCGCATTACAATGCCTCAGGACACGAGCGGAATTTCAGGTTTTTCCTGGAGTTTTTCAAAATCGCCGGAAACCGAGCCTTCGACAGACAGTTCTGAGCTTGTCGTAGAAAAAAATATTTCTTCCGGACGCTCATACACGGTAAGTGCGACTGCGGACGAAGACGGAGAATATTTTTTTAAGGCGAAAGTTCTTGACGCGGCGGGAAACTGGTCTGAATCATCTCAAATTTCTTATTACCGCGACATTACGCCTCCTCAAAAAGTTTCGATTTTTCCTGTACAAAAGGACGTTTTTGGTTTTGTAAACGACGGTTCTTTTTCTGTTTTCTGGCAAAAAAATCAGGACGATACGGACGTTGCAGGCTACAGCTGGACTTTTTCAAAAGTCAGGGATTTGAGTCCGCAGTTTAAGAATTCCCTCATACGAAATCAAAGGCAGAACCAGCAGAAAAAAGAAGAAATTTTTGAATATTTACAGAAAATTGAAGGGCAGTCGCAAAAACTTATTCAAAAAAGCCAAAAGCCTTCAAAGACTGTCGGTTTGAGAAAAAATTCCCTCACTTTTAAAAATTGCCGCAACGGAATTTATGTTTTTTCTGTGCGCGCAATTGACGAGACCGGAAACGCCGGAGAAAGCGGGTCGGTTGTTCTTGTTGTAAACAAATATTCTCCTCATACGGTGATTTCCGGACTTCAGACAAAAAAAGATGAATTTGGAAACCTATCGGTAAATATTTTTGGCCAGGATTTTGACTACGAAGGTTTAGTTGACCAGATTATTGTCGAAAAGAGCGGAGAGCCGCAATTCAAAAAAACTTTTTATCTTTCAAAAAATGATTATAAAATCAGTTCTTCAAACCTCATTACGAACCTTCATCTTGAAGAATTGGAAGAAGGAAACTATAAAATTTTTGTGCATCATTCAAGGCGCGGAACAAGCGGCGGAGAAAATGCGGAATCGAATAAATTCAAAATAGATGAATCCGGAACTGTAAAAATTGAACGGCCGTTTGTGCCTTCCGCAGAATGGAAATCTTATTCTTCGGAAAAACAATATTCGGTCCAGGTTGTGGATCTTCTTTTTATTCTTCTTGCAATATTCTGCGTACTTTCCGTTGTTTTTGCAATTTATGGAATTGCCAGCGCTTTGCGGGAATCAGTTTTAATTCATTCAGAAGTTGCTGCGCTTCTGACAGGAGATGTTATGCCGTTGAGTAAAAAAATTAAGGTTGAAAAATTGAAAAAGCGACAGACAAGCTTAAAACTCAAACTTGTAGGTTTTACAGTTCTGCTTGTTATTTCAATCGTTATAATGGTTTCCGCTTCTCTTGGACGGAGAATGGTTCAGACTCAGAGAAAAACACTCGTAGAAAGCATGCAGGAGCAGGTTACAGTTCTTCTCGAAGGAATGTCAAATTCTGTTCAAAACGCAATGAACGACGCGGTTGAAGGCGGAAGTTCTGTCGGACTTATAGATTTGGTTCGTCAGACAAACAATTTTGGTCCGGCAATCTATTCAACTGTAATCGGCCGCGGAAAAAGCGCTGGAAGCTCAAGCCTCGACTTTTTCTGGGCTTCGACCGAAAATACCGCGGCAATAAGTCAAAAACTCGACACAGCGGAGCCTTTGATCGGAAAAAGCCGTTTTAAGAGCGAAACTGTCGAATCAAAGATTGCCCTTCAATGTGCTCCTCTTGAAGAAACTGCGCATCAAAAAGTCGATGATATTTTAAAAGATATTTCAGAAAAATATTCTCGCGAAAAAAAAGATGAATACACGGCAATTTTAAGAAGCATTTCTCGTTCAGCCACACAGTCCGTTCCTGTTTTTAACGAAAATTCGCTTGCGCAAAATAATCTAATCTACACTTTTTACTATCCAGTTTTTTATAAAAACAACAATTCTCAAAATCTTTTGCATGCGGTTTTGGTTCTGCAGGTTTCGGCGGAAGAACTTATAAGTTCTCTTTCCCATTCCAGAAACACAATCATAATTGTTGCCTGCGTTGTCGCTTTTGTGGCAATGCTTTTGGGTATAATCGGCTCCTGGTTTTTGGCGTCTCTCATTGTTGAGCCTCTAAAAAAACTCATGGCGCACGTAAAGGTAATTACAGAAACAAAAGACAAGAAAAAACTGAAAAATTTTACAATCAGCATAAAAAGCCACGACGAGATCGGAACCTTAGGCGATGCCGTAAACGAAATGACTTCCGGTCTTGTGCAGGCGGCGGAAGAAGAAGAAAAATCTCTCGAACAGAAAAAACTTTCGCTCGACGCAAAAGCTGTCCAGCAGACATTCCTTCCGCTTTCTTTGGCAGAAAAAGGCGGAAAAAAGACAACCGCAGAAGAAAAAGAAAAAACTTTCCAGCTTTTTGGTTATTACGAAGGAACAGATGACGTTTCCGGGGACTATTTTGACTACAAAAAGCTCGACGACAGATTTTACGCTGTCATAAAATGCGACGTTTCCGGCCACGGGGTTCCTGCAGCCCTTATTATGACGGTTGTGGCAACTCTTTTCCGGAAATATTTCGAACAGTGGACATTTAAAACCCACGGAACAGCGCTCGGAAAACTCGTAGTTCAAATAAACGATTTTATCGAATCTCTCGGAGTAAAAGGCAAATTTGCAACTCTTTTAATAGCCTTGTTCGATTCAAAAAACGGCGATGTGCATTTGTGCAACGCAGGAGACAATATAATCCATATTTTCAGCAGCAAGGAAAAAACAATAAAAACACTCGCCTTGCACGAGTCTCCTGCCGCAGGCCCGCTTCCGTCATTTATGGTCGAAATGAAAGGCGGTTTTGTTGTCGAAAAAATTCATCTAAATCCAGACGACGTTCTTTTTCTTTATACTGACGGCATCGAGGAATCTACACGTTTTTTCAGGACGGAAGATTTTAAGGTTACAGAATGCCGTGAACCTGACTTGAATAACGACGGAATTCACAAAAATCACAAAATCGGCCAGACTTCCGAACAGGTTGAATACGAAAGGGTAAAAGAGATTCTCGAATCAGTCCTAAACCGCAAAGTTTACCGTCTTACAAAATATCACAGCCCGACTCCGGACGAAGAGCTCATATTTGACTTTACAAAACTCGAAGGCAATATTGACGAGGCGATCATGGCGCTTGTTGCAGTCGAAAAAGTATTCAGAATGTACAAAACTCCGCAGTCAAAGGGCAGCGCAGAACAAAACGAAAAGGGCGGAATCTCGGTTCAGGGCGATGTAGTCCGCGTAGACCGAAAAATCGACGCATTCCTAAAAAAAACATTCAGCCGCTATTCATATTATTGTTCTTCAGTTGCCGATTTGCAGGAACCGAACTATATTTATTATCAGAATTTAAACGAAGATCCGCAGGCAGACGACCTTACGCTTCTTGCTCTCAAAAAATTGTAAAACAACAAAAGTTTTAAAAGGAGGACCTTATGGCATTAAAGGAAAATCTTCAGAATTATTTAAAAAAAGGCGTTCAGGCTTCAAAGGAGGCGTTTTCAAAAGCAGAAACCGCTGTCACAAAATTCGGAGACAAAAGCGTTCTCAAAATCGAAAAAAAACAGTTTGAGGCAAAACTTCGCAAAGAAATCGCATCTCTCGGACAGAGCGCATTGGACGCATTTGAAAAAAATATCCCGATTCTCCCAGACCAGGAGCCGTTCCTCAGCCACCTGAATACAATAAAAAATTTAAAAGCCGAAATCCAGCAACGCGAAGACCTTCTAAAAGAAAAACAAAACTAAAAATAATCCGGGTGGCTTTTTGTTCCGCAAGGCTGCACAAAAACCGGGCTCTCCAGGGCTACGGCATAAGCCTCCGGTATTTTTGCAGGCAAAAACACACGCTCCGCGTCCCTTCCGATCCACTGCCACAGGCAGGGACGTGCGCAAAAGCGCACAGTAAAATCTCCCGGGTTTGCGCAGCAAAGCCGCAGCGTGGCGCAGACACGCGGAATCCCCTGCCACAGGCAGGGACGTGCGCAAAAGCGCACAGTAAAATCTCCCGGGTTTGCGGAGCAAACTCGCAGCGTGGCGCAGACACGCAGGATCCCTGCCACAAGCAGGGGCGTGCGCAAAAGCGCACAGTAACGCGCTGTAAAAAAATAAAATTCAAAAAAAATCAAAAATTTTCAAAAAAAGAGAAAAGGGCGCTTGACACAAAACGTGTATGGGTGATATATTCTTTCTCACGCCGCAACGAGGCAGCGGCCTCCCGAAAGGGTGAATAAAAAAGCCTCAAAAAAAATAAAAAAATTAACAGAAGCGCTTGACAAACTTGTTAAGTCCGTGTTAATATCTTTTTCACCGTCAGTTAAGACGGTTGATGTAAGTTCTTTGAAAAGAAAATCAGTGAAGGAAAAAGGAAAGACAAGATAGCAGGC
>NZ_FUXC01000010.1 GCF_900167025.1 Treponema berlinense
CCGGTCTAGTGCGAAAAAACCGAGGGCATCCTTCAGTATGTCATTGGCTTTTTTCAATTCTGCAATTTCTTTCTGCAGTTCCTCGACAGTTTTTGGTTCTTCTGTTGATTTTTCTTTCTTTTCTTTTGTTTTTCTTTTCTTTCTCCAGTCAATTATGGTTGCGTAGTTTATGCCCAGCTGCTGTGCTGCCTTCTTTGGTCCAATCTCATCTGAAAGCGAAATTGCTTCTTCCCTGAATTCTTTGCTGTACCTTTGCATTCGAAATACCTCTCTTTATTTTCGTAAAATTTTAGGTATTTTTCGACTGCACTTTTATTGTATCCTTTCAAATAATCAAGGGCGGAATAATACATCTGCAACTACCACATGGACAATTACTTTACCAGAAAGTGTAAATGTTTCTATTCCATGGTCTGTAAGCAGTGAATCTGGTTATGATAAACTTACTGTAACCCTTGACAGTAATACGATATTAAATGCCGTTTCTGGAGACAAGAGTGGAACTATAGAAACAACTTTGTCAGCAGGAACACATACACTAAAAGCAACTTATTCAAAAGATAGTAGTGGTGCTTATGGCTCTGACTGTGCTACAATCACTTTGTATCAAATTGTTTATTAATTTATAAGATTCTATTAAAAAAAACGACCATTTGCATATTTTATGCTGTGGTCGTTTCTTTACGGCTCGTGAGCCGGTGAAAACATGTAGCGAAGCGGAATGTTTTCACAATAAACCACCTGCTATGCGGGTGGTGGGGAAATGCTTATAGCAAAAAAAACTTTCCTCGAAGGTGTACAATAGGTTGTTCAAGTCTATTGCGTAACGCCAAGGAGGAAAGTAAATGGCAAATATCAGAGACACGCTGAGCCATACAAAATGGCTCTGTAAATATCATATAGTATTCACGCCGAAATATCGCCGCAAGGCAATATACGGTCAGTACAAGGAAAGTATCGGCAAGATACTGAGGCAGCTCTGCAGTTACAAGGGAGTCGAGATAATCGAAGGTCATCTCATGCCAGACCACATACACATGCTCGTAAGTATACCACCGAAGTACAGCGTGTCGCAATTCATGGGGTATCTGAAAGGCAAGAGTAGTCTGATGATTTTCGACAAGCATGCGAATATGAAATACAAATTCGGTAATAGGCATTTCTGGAGTGAGGGATATTACGTGAGCACGGTAGGGCTCAACGAGGCTACAATTCGGAAATATATCGCAGAGCAGGAAGCCCACGATATAGCGATGGATAAACTTACGACAAAAGAATACGAAGACCCTTTCAAGGGTAGTAAGTAGTACGAACGCCCCTTCAGGGGCTGCGACGAGTCAATCTGCAATAGACTTGAACGTCAGTGAAAGCCGGGACTTAAGTCTCAGCTTGGGAACCGAGCCTTATAGGCTGTGTTCAAACCACCCGTTTGACGGTTGGTTTGTGATTATTTATTTGATATTTTATCTAATAAATTTTAGTGCTCTATAAAATGCGCTATTTTAGAATAATTTAGGCTAGAATTGACGGATACGCAATCAACTCAATCCGTGTAAAAAAGTTCTGTAAGCAAAGTTGTTTGCACGAATACTTACTTCAAGTCGTCAAGAGTTCCAGAGACGGGCTTTGCCGCTCCAGTTTCACTTGAGGAAGGTTTGCGTCGCACAATCGACTACGAGTTTGTGAAGAAAGTTCAGGGGCATACATTCAGTTGTGAGAGATGTTTGTGTTGACAACTCAATAAAAATGTCTTAATTTGTAATTAAGAGGTATGTTATGGCAACACTTCAATTGCGTGTGGACGATTCCTTAAAGGCAAAAGCGGATGCCCTTTTTTCATCGCTGGGGATGGACACTTCAACGGCTGTCCGTATTTTTCTTGCTTCTTCAATAGAAAACAATGGACTTCCTTTTGATGTAAGGCATAAGACTGATCCGCTTTCATTGGAAACGGCGGTTTCTGACAGCCGAAATCGTACAAATCTGCACGGACCTTTTAAAACTGCACAAGAGGCGGTTTCTTCTATGCTGGAGGATTGATTTGTACGAGATTGTCTATACAAATCGAATGAAACGTGACGCCAAACTGATGAAGAAAAGAGGCAGGAATTTAGAAAAACTTGTTGAAGTTTTGAACCTTCTTGCTTCCGGAAATCTGCTGCCGCAAAAATACAAAGACCACCGGCTGACAGGAAATCTTAATGACTTTCGGGAGTGCCATATAGAACCCGACTGGCTTTTGATGTATCAGATTTTTGAAAACGAACTTATTCTTTCTGCCACAGCAACTGGTTCCCACTCCGATTTGTTTGGTAAATAAAATAGTTGAACAAAAAAAACTTCCGCTCCGCTCAAAATAAAAGTACGATTCTAGTGATTTCATAATCCTTTACATTGCGGAGTTCATTCCCCGGAAAGACCACGAGTTTTTCATAAATAATATTCCGGAGCTGAAAAAGTTGATCCCGAATCTTAAAGTCATAATGTCAGGACGCGGTGTTCAACTTACCTGTCGCATTATTGTTGCAGATGCAGTTAGAAAAGATGAATATCAGAAAAAACTGAATTACGATGCGTTTGAACCAATGAAAAAGAAACGGCAAGTTGGTTTTTATCGGCAAAATAACTTTGTAAAAATTAAGCGTGTATTGCCTTTGTATCTTGCCGATACCATGCTATAATTTTTCCTATGAGTAAGATTTATTACATTTCTGTAGAAGAAGCGGCTCAAAACTGGCAAATCAGCGAGCGCAGTGTGCGCAATTATTGTGCGCATGGGCGTGTTGAAGGTGCTCTTTTGGAAGGAAAAATCTGGAAGATTCCATCTACCGCACAAAAACCGGAGCGAAAGCCTCGGCATTCTTCTGCAGAAGAAACTCTTCTGACCTTTCTAAAACGAGAAAAAGAGGCCGGCCTTAAGGGCGGTATTTACCATAAAATCCAGATTGACCTTACTTACAACTCAAACCACATTGAGGGCTCAAATCTTACTCATGACCAGACCCGTTATATCTTTGAAACAAAAACTCTTGGTGTTACAGATAAAGCTGTAAAGGTTGATGATATTGTTGAAACCGTAAATCACTTTCGTTGTATTGACCTTATAATTGAAGGTGCTCATACAAAACTTACGGAAAGTTTCATTAAGCAGCTTCATTTTATTTTGAAATCCGGTACAACAGACAGCCAGAAATCATGGTTCAGGGTAGGGGATTATAAAATGTTGGAAAACGAAGTAGGTGGGAGTGAAACTACAAAACCTGTAGAAGTAGCCGGTGCTATCAAATCCCTGCTTAAAGAATATAATTCAAAAACAAAAATCACTTTTGATGATATTCTGGATTTTCATGTGCGTTTTGAATCTATTCACCCATTCCAGGATGGAAACGGTCGTGTTGGTCGTCTGATTATGTTTAAAGAATGCCTTAAGCATAACATTGTTCCTTTTATAATTACAGAGGAACTTAAAATGTATTATTACCGTGGCATTAAGAACTGGAAAACTGAACGAGTCTATTTACGGGATACCTGCCTCACCGGCCAGGATGCAATGAAAGCGATTTTGGATTATTTCGGAATCAAGTATGAATAATTCAAGATAATTTTTTACCAATTACCGCTCTGGAACTGGTTGTATATGAACCGGCCTAAATCAAAACTCAACGGCTTTGGTAACATTTTGTTGCCGAAGCTTTTTTTTTACACACGTCTTTCTTTTCAACTTTATTTTTCCCATTGAAGAAACCATTTCTTAGCGGTAAAATAAAAATATTATGGCTAAGAATCTTTCGGAGCTTTTGGGCTCTTTTGACTATATTTCCGTGGAAGGTGACGGAAAAACTGGATGTATCCTTTCTTCGGACTGTGTAATTTCTAACCTTGCTTTTGACAGTCGCGATGTTTCTGTGGGGTCGCTTTTTTTTGCGCTTCCGGGAACTCATACTACTGGTAATATTTTTATCAGTGACTGCATTAAAAAAGGCGCGGCTGCTGTTATTTTTCAGGACGATTTTGATGAAAAAACGGCTTTGGAAATTCATGACGCCCTTCAAAATTCCAAGAATAAACCTGTTTTTTTGCGCGTAAAGGACAGCCGTAAGGTTATGGCGCCTGTTGCAGCCTGTTTTTTTGATTATCCTTCTAAAAAACTCGGCGTTATCGGTGTTACTGGCACTGAAGGCAAATCTTCAACTGTAAGTTTTATCTGGCAGCTTTTGCGTCTTAACGGTCATAAGGCTGGCTTTATTTCTACCGTTCAATATTCTGTTGGCGATGAAGCCCTTGCTAATCCTCAGCATACTACAACTCCTGAAGCTCCTGTAATTCAAAATTATCTTGCTCAAATGGTTCAGAACGGCTGTGAATATGCTGTAATTGAAACTTCAAGCCATGGTCTTTCTCCTAAGCTCAACCGCACTGGAAATATTGATTTTGACTGTGGCGTTTTTATGAACGTTACTCTCGAGCATCTTGAATTTCATAAAACTTTTGAGCAGTATCGCGACGACAAGGCTAATCTTTTTAGAAAACTTGATGAAAATTCTCACCAAAAAACTATTCTCGGAAAAAAAGTTACTGTTCCTTCTTTTGGAATTGTAAATCTCGAGGACGAATCTGCCTCTTTCTTTATAAAAGCTACAAAACAGCCGGTTATTGGTTTTACAACGGAAGGCAAGGCCGGAAAACAGGCTGTTGCTGGTCTTGAAGAACAAAAGCCTCTTCCTCCTGTTCCTCCTTCCATTCCTTATCTTGTTGGCCGTAACATTGCGAGCGCGGCTTATGGGCTTTCTTTTAGCATTGTTGAGCCGAATCTTGTCGATAAAAATTCAAAACCTGTTGCCGCAGGCGTAATACATATCAAGGCTTCTCTTCCTGGTGCTTTTAACGCATACAATATTATGGCTTCTTTGATTGCCGTGAGCCGTCTGACTTCGACTCCGCTCGAAAAAGTTGCAGAAAAGGTTTCTGAACTTGTGCCTGTAAAAGGCCGCATGACGGAAATTGATGAAGGCCAGCCTTTTGAAGTTATCGTGGATTACGCCCATACTCCTTCTAGTTTTGAGACTATTTTTCCGCCGTTAAAAAGACGCGCTTCTGGAAAAATTATAAGTCTTTTTGGTTCTGGCGGTGAACGCGATTTAAAAAAACGTCCTTTGCAGGGCGCTATTGCCGCTCGTTTTTGCGACGTTGTGATTTTGACCGATGAAGATCCGCGTGGTGAAGACAGCGTTGCTCTTCTTGAACAGATTGCTGTTGGTGCAAAAAAAGAAGGAAAAATTTTGAATAAGGATTTGTTTATAACTGCTGACCGTCCGTCGGCAATTCGTCAGGCTTTTAAAATGGCCCAAAAAAGCGATATTGTTCTTTTGCTTGGAAAAAGCCATGAAAATTCAATCATTTATAAAGACGGGCCTCATCCTTACGATGAAATTTCTGAAGCAAAAAAGGCCCTTGCAGAAATGGGCTACAAGGCGAATTAGAGGAGTTAAAAAATAAAAATGAATGTGACTGTTATTTACGGCGGAAAGTCTGGCGAACACGAGGTTTCTCTGGTTTCTGCGGCTTCTGTTGCTAGAAATATCGACAAAAAACATAAAATCACCCTGATTGCAATTACAAAGACCGGAAAATGGTTTTTGCAGCCGGAAACTGAGCTAGAAAGAATCAGAAACGATGAAAAATCTCATTTTGAAATAACCGAAGACACAAAAAATGAGGTTTTTGCAATTCCCGGCGGCGGAAAGGAAAGAGCCTTTGTCGTAAACGGATGCGAAATTCCGTGCGATGTGGTTTTTCCGGTTTTGCACGGAACTTTTGGCGAAGACGGAACGATTCAGGGGCTTTTTGAAATGATTGGCGTTCCTTACGTCGGATGTAGTCCTTTGGGTTCTGCAATTACGATGGACAAAGAAAAAACAAAGGCTGTGCTTGAAAATGCCGGAATTCCTGTTGTTCCTGGAATTTGCGTAAGAAGAAGCGACCTTGCTGACTGGAAAAAATACGATGAAATTTTGGAAAATGCCCAAAAACAGCTTGGTTTTCCGATGTTTGTAAAACCTTGTTCTGCAGGTTCGTCTGACGGAGCTAATCTTGCCGTTGACCTGCGTCATTTGAACAGCGCAATTATTGATGCTTTTAATTGGGACGATAAAATTCTTATTGAAAAGGCTGTAAACGCCCGCGAAATTGAATGTTCTGTAACTGGAAATCCTACAATCTGTGATGGACAGAAAAGTTTTGAGGTTTTGACGGCTTATGGTCCTGGAGAAATTGCTCCTAAGCATGATTTTTATGATTACGATGCAAAATACAATGATCCTGACGGCGCTGAGCTTTTGATTCCTGCGCGGCTCGAAGATGATAAATTGGAAGAAATTCGGAATTTGGCAAAAAAAGCGTTTGCTGTTCTTGATTTGTGCGGATTGAGCCGTGTTGATTTTTTTATGGACAGGGATTCTTCTGAAATTTATTTGAACGAAATAAATACAATGCCTGGTTTTACGCAAATTTCGATGTTCCCGAAGATGTGCGCAAAATTTGGTCTTGATTTTACTGCGCTGACCGAACTTTTGATGGACGAAGCCCTGTCAAAATTTGAAGCGGCTTCTAAATTAAAGACATCGCGCTGATTTTTTTAGAAAAATTTCTGCGTTAGCGGGTGGAGTGGCGGCTGTGCCGTTCCGGGGCTTTGCACCGGAATGAAACCACGCAACACGCGACCTGCCAAAATGGCAGGAAACGCCCGTCTTAAAAATTTTATTGGAGGCAAAAAATGGCTGATTTGAATGAACCTCTTCCTCCGGTTCCGAAAATTTATCCGGAAGGTTGTTTTTTTGACAAAATCGAGGATATTGCCGGAAAGCACGTTGTTGTTATGGGGCTTGGCCTCAACGGTGGCGGCGAAGCGAGCGTGCGTTTTTTGCTTAAACATGGAGCTTACGTTCTTGTTACGGACATGAAGACGGCTGAACAGCTTGCTCCGACAATAAAATCGATTTCGGAAGACCGGGATCTTGATAAAAGCCGGCTTACATACCGTCTTGGCGAGCATAAAATCGAAGATTTTGAAAATGCGGACTGTGTAATTAAAAATCCAGGTGTAAAATACGACGGAAATAAATTTTTGGCTGCTGCAAAGGCGATTGAAACGGACATCAGCCTGTTTTTGCATTTTACAAAGGCGCCGATTATTGCGGTTACCGGTTCTAAGGGAAAAAGCTCGACTGTTAGCGCAATTTACTACGGTTTGAGGGAAGCTGGTTTTGAAGCCTTCCTTGGCGGAAATATTACTGTAAGTCCGCTGACTTTTCTTGAAAAAACGAGCGGAACTACTCCTGTTGTCCTTGAACTTTCGAGCTGGCAGCTTGCCGACTTGCACGGAAGAAAGGCTCTAAAACCGCACATTGCGATCATTACGAAAATTATTCCTGACCACCAGAATTTTTATCATTCGATGCTTGCCTATGTCGCTGACAAAAAACTGATTTACGCTGACCAGACTAAGAACGATTTTACGATTCTTGATTTTGATGACGATGCGGCTTGTGACGGCGGAACTTTGATTGACAACTGGGGAAATATTTTTGCAAAAGAAACAAAGGCCCAGGTTTTGAGATATTCTAAGTCAAAATTGCCGGAAGGCGTTTTTGGCGTATGGCAGGATAAGAACGGAAATGGAATCTGCCGTCTGCCGGAAAAACTTTTGAGCCGTTATGCGCAAGGGCACGGAAAGACAACTGACACAATTTTGAAGGAACTTGTTGTTCCCGGAAAACATATGCGTCTTAATGTTTTAAATGCCGCCCTTGTTCTTGAGCTTATGGGTGTTGCTCCGGAGCAGACTGTCGAGATTTTGGGAAAATGGCACGGAATTGAACATCGTCTTGAATTTTTTCATTCGTACACGGTCAAATATAAGTCGGGAAATTCCTGTGTTTTTAAATTTTACAACGACAGTGCGGCGACTGTGCCGGAAGCGGCGGCAGAAGCAACCCAGGCTTTTGGAAAACCTGTTGTTTTTTTGACTGGCGGAACGGACAAGGGACTTGATTTAAGTCCTGTTGCCGATGCGATTTCTAAAAATACGGCTTTTAAACCTTCTTCGATTTATATGCTTGAAGGAAGTGCCAGCGACAAGATGATCTGCGATTTTAACAGGGCGAATATTTCGTTTAACGGACCTTTTAAAAATCTTGATGAAATGCTTAGGTCTCTAAAAAACGATATTTTGTCAAAAAATTGTTCTGGCGAAAAGGTGGTGGTTTTTAGTCCTGGCTCTACGAGTTTTGGAATGTTTACGAACGAATTTGACCGCGGAAATCAGTTTAAGGAAAAAGTCCGCGAGATTTTTATATAAACGCAAGACAAGTCCTGGAGAAAATAACAGCTATGAAAAACGCCGGAAAACTGCATGTAAATCTTATCGCCCTTGATTTGGACGACACTCTTTTGAACGACGAGCGCAAGATAAGCGACAGAAATGTCGAAGTCTTAAAGCGATGCGCCCAGCGCGGAATTTACGTTGTTTTGTGTTCCGGCAGGGCAGAAGACGGAATCAAGCCTTTTGTAAGCAGACTGAATATTGCTGCCTTGGAAAGCGGAAAATATGTAATTGCAATAAACGGCTGCTCTATTTTTGACATGCACAAGCGCATTCAGATTTACAAAAAAACTGTGAGCGGAGAAGTCCTTTTGGAAGCGCATAAAATTGCTGTTGAAGAAGGTTTTGAAACAGAAGTTTATTCTGACGGCAAGGTTTTTTACAGCAAGGAGACGGACTGGACCTTGCGCGATGTCAGAATGTGCGGATTAAATGGAGAGGAAGCTCCAGATTTTGAAAAATTTTTGCTTGAAAACCAGAATTCATTTTTTAAAATGCTGATTCCCGGAGAACCTGAGAAAATTCAGGAACTGCAAAAAAAATTGAAGGCCAGCCTTGGTGAAAAAGCTGTAATTTTTACGAGCAAACCTTATTTTTTGGAAATTTTGCCACCGGATTGTGGAAAAGGCGAGGCGATTGAATGGCTTTCTTCTTTTATCGGCATTGACCACAGCACGACTCTTGCTTTTGGCGACAGCATGAATGACGAAAGCATGATTGAAAAATGCGGTTACGGAGTTGCAATGGTGAACGGAAACGAGCACATAAAAAATATTGCGGATTTTGTGACGGAAAAAACAAACAACGATGACGGTGTTGCAGACTTTATAGAAAAATATATTCTGTAAAATTTTGCTGGTTAAGATTTTTTGTTATTTACCGCGAATGTCGATAAAAAATGGGCGTCCAAAGACAATTTTTATCTTTGACGCCCATTTTTTTGTTTATCAGTTTTTAATTATTTTTTCCATGGATTTTTGCGGATGAATGTCTCGTCGCGTTCGTATCCTACGGAGATTATTCCGACTGGAGTTTTGCAGTAGTCCTCGATAAACTCAACATATTCGCGTGCTTCTTTTGGAAGTTTTGAATATTTGCGGATTTCTTTGAGGGATTTTTTCCAACCTGTAAATTTCTGGAGAACTGGTTTTGCGTTTTCCATGTCTTCAACATTTGCCGGGAAGTCTGTCACGATTTTTCCGTTGATGTCGTAGGCAATGCAGGCTTCAATCTGTTCCATTGGATCGTAAATGTCGAGGTGTGTCAAAACGAGGCTGTCGATTGAGTTTACACGGCAGGCATAGCGCAATGCGACAAGGTCGAGATAACCGCAACGGCGCGCTCTTCCTGTTGTTACTCCGTATTCGCGTCCTGTGTCGCGTACTTTGCGGCAAAGCTCGCTTTCTGCTTCGTCCGAATCGTTGAATTCTGTCGGCATTGGACCGTTTCCTACGCGTGTTTCGTAAGCCTTAAAAACGCCTAATATTTTGTCTAAATCATGAGGACCGATTCCGCAACCTGTTGCGGCTCCGGCAGAGCATGAAGCTCCCGAAGAAACATAAGGATATGTTCCTGAGTCAATGTCGAGCATTGCTCCCTGCGCACCTTCAAAAAGAATGTTGCTTTTGCGGTATTCGTACATTTTTTGAGTAAGGTCAACGCGCATTTTGATAAGCTGGTCTTTGTATTTGTTGATGAATTCTAAATCTTCGCCTTCAAACTCATCCATTTTCTGTTTCCAGTCGAGGTCTGCAAGACGAATGCCATCGCGCTGTGATTTTTCTGAATAGGCGATTCCGATTCCGCGGCCTGTTGTTCCAATCGGGCGTTTGCGCTGAGAATCGCGCTCTTTGTCCATTTTGCGGTAGCGTGGAAGAATGATGTGTGCACGGTCAGAAATAAAAACGCGTCCTTCCCAGTTGATTCCGTTGTCTTTGAGCATCTGGAGTTCGTTAAAAAGCGCTTCTGGATCGATAACCATTCCAGCACCTAAAAATACAGATTTGTTTGGATAAAGAATTCCACTCGGAACCTGATGAAGAGCAAACTGTTTTCCGTCAACTACGATTGTATGACCTGCATTTGGACCGCCTGCGTAGCGAACAACGTATTCAGCATCTTCGGCAAGGTAATCAACGATTTTGCCTTTTCCTTCATCACCCCACTGGGCACCAATTACAACGACCTTCATAAAAAGCTCCTGCAAAACAAAAAACTAAATTTGTGTCGCCTCTGCAAGGGGTTCTCACAAACGGCACTAATTTTATCATAAAAAAAGTTCTTATTCAATTAAACAAGACATTAACTGGGCGCAACAGGAAAAGACTGTGCTGTTTTTGCCTGTACGCCGATTAAAATCAGTTTTTTTCCCGCAGTTCTACGCGACGGATTTTGCCGGAAATTGTTTTTGGAAGGCTTTCGACAAATTCGATTATGCGAGGATGTTTGTATGCCGCCGTCTTTGACTTCATAAACTCAAAAAGTTCGAGTTTTAGCTCTTTTGTAGGTTCAAAGCCTTTGTTTAAAACAACGGTTGCCTTTATTGCCTGGCCGCGTTTTTCGTCTGGAACGCCAGTTACCGCGCATTCAAGAATCGCTGGATGCAAAAGAAGCACGCTTTCTACTTCAAAAGGGCTTACTCTGTAGCCGGAAGTTTTTATCACGTCGTCTTTGCGTCCTATAAACCAAATGTATCCGTCTTCGTCGTAATATGCAACGTCGCCGGTGTAATAGTCGTCTCCATTAAATACTTTTTTTGTCTGTTCTTCATTTTTGTAGTAGCCGGAAAAAAGTCCTGTCGGGCGCTGACCGTGCAGGTGGAGGACAATCGAGCCTTCTTCGTTTGGAGGACATCTTGTTCCGTCTGGCCGGACAATTTCCAAATCATAGCCAGGAGCAGGTTTTCCCATTGAGCCTGGTTTTATTTTCATTCCAGGAAAGTTCCCTGCAAGAACAGTTGTTTCTGTCTGACCAAATGCTTCGTGCATTTCGAGGCCTGTTGCGTCGTAGACTTTCTCGTAAAGCTCCGGAGGAAGGGCTTCTCCTGCCGTCACAATGTGCTTTAAGGCTGACAGGTCGTATTTTTTTATGTCTGCTTTAACCATGAAGCGGAAAGTTGTCGGCGGCGCACAGAAAGTTGTAACTCGGTATTTTGAAATGATTTCGATTGTTTTTGACGGCGAAAAAGTTGTCATGTCGTAAACCATTACCGCAGAACCGCAGATCCACTGTCCGTAGATTTTTCCCCACATAGCCTTTGCCCAGCCGGTTTCTGCGACCGAAAGATGAAGTCCTCCGTCCATAACGTTCTGCCAGTATTTAGCAGTAACAATGTGTCCGAGAGGGTAGGTAAAGTTGTGCTGAACCATTTTTGGGTTTCCGCTTGTGCCGGAAGTAAAGTAAACGAGCATTGTGTCGCTGTTTTTTGTCGGGCGGTCGCTTTCTGAATCAAAATCTTCGGCTTTAAAATTTTCAATTTCGTCGTAGTAGCTGAGCCAGCCGTCGCGATTTTTTCCGACTGTTACAATATTTTTGACTGTCGGTGAATTTTTGAGGGCAGATTCAATTCTTGTCTGAACCTCGTCATCTTCGTACGAAACTATCATTTTGATTTCGGCGGCATTTGTCCGGTATTCAATGTCTTTTGTTAAAAGCTGGTTTGTTGCAGGAACAGCAATTGCTCCGATTCTGTGCAGTGCAAGCAGAAAGAACCAGAATTCGTAGCGGCGGCGCAAAATAAGCATAACCGTGTCGCCTTTTTTGATTCCGTGGAGCTTTAAAAATTCGGCGGTCTGTTTTGAACGTTCCGAAATTTGGCTGAAAGTAAAATGATGGCTTTCGAGAGTGTCGTCGCACCAAACCATTGCAAGCTTTGAAGGAACAGTTTGCGCATAGCGGTCTACAATGTCGTAGGCAAAATTGAAATTTGCTGGAATCTTAAGTTTAAAATTTTTCTTTAAATCTTCGTAATCAGTGTATACTGTCTCGTCCTGAACGAAATCTTTGTAAAAGTTCATTTTTTAGTCCTAAAATATATTGAAATGTGCGTTCTTTTAATTAGACACTGAATTTTTTTAAAGGTTGCAGAAAAACTTATTTATTTACAGCTTTTATGATTGAATCTACGTTTTTTACGATTGATTCTGCAATTTCTGGTTTATTCATCGTGTAAATGTGAATTCCGCGGATTCCGTTTGAAATTAAATCTATAATCTGGTCGGTGGCATAAGCGATTCCTGCCTGCTTCATAGCTTCGCTGTCGTGCCGGAAACGGTCGCAAAAAGACAGGAGTTTGCGCGGAATGTATGCATTTGAAAGGTCTACCATTTTGCTTACCTGGTTTGCGTTTGTAATCGGCATAATTCCTGCTAGAACAGGAACGTGGATTCCTGCTGACTGGAGGCGGTACAAAAATGAATAAAGCATATCGTTGTCAAAAATCATCTGCGTAGTCAAAAAATCGACTCCAGCTTCGACTTTGTGCTTTAAGTTTTCGATGTCTGTGTCGCGGTTTGAGCTTTCCGGATGTCCTTCCGGATAACATGCTCCTCCTACACAAAATCCGTTTTGCTTTAAGAGCGGGACAAGGTCGGAAGCGTGGAAAAATCCTGAAGGAAAAAGGTTTTCGCCTTCAAAAGTGTCTTTTGGCAAGTCTCCTCGCAAGGCAAGCACGTTGTTTATGTTTTTTTGTTTGAGGGTTTGAATTGTCTGCAAAAGCTGTTCTTTTGTCGAGCGGACGCAAGTTAAGTGGGCAAGAGATGCTGTTCCTGAATTTTCGACAGCCTGTGCAAGGTCAGAAGTGTTTGTCTGTGTTGAACCGCCTGCTCCGTACGTTATTGAGATAAAATCCGGCTTGAGAGAACTTAAAGAAAGCGCGGTTTTTTTTACTGAATCAAAAGCCTCCTGTTTTTTTGGAGGGAAAATTTCAAAAGATATGGTAACTTTTTTAGAGTTTAAGATTTCGCTGATTTTCATGGTTTTTGAGTTTAACAGAAAAATGTTTTGTAATCTATATTTTGAAAAAATCTGTGCTTTGCGGAAAAAACTGCGTCAGGGGCTGTTAGCCGCGAAAGCGGTTCGGACGCGCTTGCGCGGCTGAACGGAAAAATTGCGCGGCAATTTTATAACGCAAAGACCCGGCGGGCTGTCCTGGCAAGGTCAGCCCGGACGCCCGAAAGTTAAAATTCGCTCTGATTTTCTTCCAGCTGCCTTAAAATTGCAGAATCCATTTTTATGTGAAGATTTTTTTCGTTGGAAGGCAGAACAAGTCCTTTTGGGCCGTTTTTTGCGCGGCGAAGGTGTTTGACCTGTGTGTAATAGAGGTCGGCTTCTGCGTTTTTGCGCGCCTTTGAGTAATAAACCGCAAGGTTTCCGGCGGTGAGCATAATTTCGAGCGGAACTGTTTTTCCTGACCTTGCCTTTATAAAGACATAGCCTCCCGGATAATCGCGCGTATGAAACCACAAATCTGCTCCTTTTACATAATGGCGCAAAAGCTCGTCGTTTTCTGTGGCATCGCGTCCAACAAGAATGGTCCAGCCTTTTAATTCGTAAGAAAGTCCCGGCCGTTCGCTCTGTTCCTGCTGCCGCGGTTTTTGCTGTTTGCGCAGGAGCTGTTCGAGTTTGACGGGATTTTTTTCTGCGAGCATTGAATTGTATTTTTGGTCGAGTTCGGAAATTTGTTTTTTTGAGAGGAGTATGTCGTGCTCCAAATCTTCGAGACCGTGGCTTTGTTTTTTGTAAGTTTCGTAGTATTTTGCGGCGTTTTCGTGCGCTGATTTTTTCGGGTCGATTTTTATGTGGACTTTTTTGCCGTTTTCAAAGTCTTCGCAATCGAGGTAGCCGGAAGAAGCCTGCCCGTTTGTAAACATATAGCTGTAGGAAAGAATTAAATCTCCCCAGTGTTTCCATTGTTCTGCATTTAAAAAATCGCTTCGTTTTTGCTCAAGTTTTTCGAGCGCGTTTTCGAGCCTTGTTTTGTGCGAATTGTACCATTTTTCTGCCTGTTCGAGCAGTTTTTCGGTCGAAGTCCGTGAAGCGTTTTGAGAATAGAATAAATCGACTTTTTCGTTAAATGAAAGTTCTTTTGAGGTTTGTCCGCTGTTTTTTTTGTCTTTTAAGCCTTTTAAATTTTCCGAAGAATTTTGGATTTGATTAAAATCGCGGACTGGAAATTTTTGAAGGCTGAGTTTTTCTTCTTCGAGTTTTTCTTTTTCCGTCAAATCCGTCAAATTTTTAATTTCCGGCAAAACGAGGATTTCGCCCGAAAGTTCGCCTTTTGCAGGACGGCGGTAAAAACTGTCAAAAATCACATTTTCTTTATTGCATAAAAAAATATTTCCTGCGTTTGACCAAAGCCTTATGTAAAGATTTAATTCTTCAATTCCGTCTTCCTCGGCCTGGATTTTTTTCTTTTTTGCAAATTTTTCCTGGGCGGCAGGCATTACGTAAACCGGACCTTCGCGGTATGTTGAAATTTTTATAATCCGTTCTTTGCCGAGCTGTCTGCATTCTGTAATTTTTGCGCCTTTTATTCTTGAGCGAAGAATTTCGTTAAAACGCAGAGGTTTTTCGTTTTTGGGAATTTTTCTTTTTACTTCGTTGAGCCTGCATTCGCCTGCGGCAAGGCAGATAAAAACTGTTTTTGGAACGCCGGGTTTGTAAGTATAAAGCGCAATAGAATCAAATGAAGGCTGTACAATTTCCTGAATAAACGAGCCTGTCAAATCCAGTTCTTTTAAGATTAAATCGATTTCGTTACAGTTGAGTGACATAAAAAGGTTGGTTTTTTGTTTGAAAAAAAATGTCTAAAACTTTTATTACCGTACAGAACAAACTGTACGGCAATAAGTAGTTTGAGCTTAAGCGGCTATAATTTTTGAGGCTTAAGCCCTCTTAAATTTATTTTTTAAATTTTGCTTTGAATTCTTCGAGAACTTTTTCTGGAGCTGGGCGCGCGTCGATGTCTACGAGGTTTCCTTTTTCCTTGTAAAAATCAATGAGCGGAGCTGTAGATTTTCTGTAAACTACGAGTCTGTTCTGAATTGATTCTGTTTTGTCGTCGTCGCGGGTGTAAAGTTCTCCGCCGCATTTGTCGCATTTTCCTTCAACTTTTGGCGGATTGAACTTGACGTGGTACATCTGTCCGCAGTCTTTGCAGCATACGCGGCCACCAAGACGCTCAACAACAGCTTCGTCTGCAATGTCGAAATTTACGGCAGCGTCGATTTTTGCAAAAGATTCGAGCGCTTCTGCCTGAGGAATTGTGCGTGGAAAACCGTCCAAAATATAACCGTTTGCTGTGTCCGGCTGAGAAAGTCTGTCTTTTACAAGACCGATTGTAATTTCGTCGCTTACCAAACCGCCGGCGTCAATAATCGCCTTTGCTTTTTTGCCAAGTTCAGTTCCGTTTTTAATGTTCTCGCGGAAAATGTCGCCTGTCGAAATGTGTGGAATGTTAAAAGCCTTTGCTGCTTCCTTTGCAAGAGTTCCTTTTCCAGCTCCTGGAGGTCCTAAAAAAATAAAATTCATCGTTTTCTCCAAAAAATTATTGTAAAATGGGCGTCCCCTCGCTTGCGCTCGGGTCGTGCGTTACGTTGCTCGGTAACCCTCGGCCTCCTCGGTCGCACAACAAAGTTGCGCTCCCTGCGGTGGCTGGCTTTGCCACAACTCCATGCACTAACGCTTTTCTAATATATCAAAAAATCTTCCTAACTTAAAGACCTTTTTTTTGCGTTGTATCTGCCTGAATTTTTACCGTCAAAAATTCAATTGTCGTATTCCAGTTAAAAAGCGTGTTCTGGCAGGCAGCGGTCAAAAGATTTTTGATTTTTGCCAAATCTTCCGTTCCGATTTCTCTTGCCATTGCCGAACCGTAAGAAGAGTTTTCTGCATCGAACCAGCGGTTTATTTCTGTTTCTGTAATCCGCCTTTTTTCTGTAATCACTTTTGTTGCAGATTTTACACAAAATCCCTGTTCTTCAAAGGCGGTTTTTACTGAATTTTCGTTCCAGTCAAAAAGTGGATTTTCTTCGTTGCCAAAAAATTCTTTTTCGGCGTTTTCCATTTTTTTTAAGATTACTTCGTAAGCGTTTCTTGTGCTCTCTGTCAAAACCTGGTTGTAAATCAATTCCCAGATTTTCTGTCCTTTTGAAGGAATTCTTTGCGAAATTACAATCTGCTGGCCGTCTGCCACAAGGTTTTTCGGAAGATTTTTGAGCGCGCTTGCAAGAACGTCCACGCTGTCCTGACAGTTAAATGGATCTCTGAAGAAAATTCTGTCAAAAATCATTCCGTTTTCGTTGTATTCTTCAAGAATTTTTGCAAAAACCTGCATGCTCAGGTAATTTTCGAGGCTTTCCGGCCGGAGTTTTAAAACAGGGCGGTCCAAATCGTCGAGAGTGCGGCCATACTGTTCAAGAATTTCAAGTCCGCGCAGGTTTGAGCAAAGTCCAGCCGTTACGCCTTCCGGAGTTTTTCTGCTTACTTCCCAGATTAAAAGTCCGTCGTCCGCATTCCAGACAAGGCTTCTTGTGTGCCGGCTCAAATCCGCAAGTTGAATCATTGCGTTGCGGATTGTTGTAAGAATTTCCGCCCGGTTGGAGTCGAGCCTGCTTTTCCAGGATTTGTCCGCACGGTCGAGGGCTGTTTCCCGGCGTTCATTTTTTGGAGTAAAGGTCAGGTTTTCTGGTTTTGTGGTCGAATTTTTGTCAAAGTTTTTATTTATCCACCATTCACCGATTGGATTGTCAAAGTCTGTTGCAAAATGAGGAAGAGGATGCATTCCGCACGAAACGTCAGATTCCGGTTTTTCGGGTTCAATTCCTTCCAAAATCGCAGAAATTTGAATTTCCCGGCGGCTCAAGACGTCTTCTTTTATTTTTGCTTCGTATCCTTGGGATGTCGGCGTGTAAAATACTCTTCCGACAAGTTCCGACGGAAGATACTGCTGGGCAACCCAGTGGTCGCGGTAAGCGTGCGGATAAAGATAGCCGTTTCCGTGTCCAAAACCTTCTGCATCGCGCGAAGAATCCCTTAAGTGGTTTGGAACTTCGGCATCTTCTTTTTCAACGCTCGAAAGCGCGTCAAAAAATGCCATGCTCGAATTCGATTTTGGGCAGGTCGAAAGATAGAGCGCTGCGTGAGCCAGAAAATACCGTCCTTCTGGAAGCCCGACACGGTCAAAAGCCTGGGCGCAGTTTTCGACAATGCAGACTGCGTTTGGATCTGCAAGTCCGGTGTCTTCGCAGGCGGAAATAAGCATCCTCCTGAAAATAAAATGCGGATCTTCTCCGGCGCGCACCATTCTTGCAAGCCAGTACATTGCCGCATCCGGATCTCTTCCGCGCAATGATTTTATAAATGCGGAAATTATGTCGTAGTGATAGTCGCCATCGCGGTCATACAGGACAACTTTTTTTTGAATCGATTCCTCTGCGGTTTCTTTTGAGATAAAAATCGTCGAACCCCAGGCTGGAACAGGATTTGCGTTGTAAGGATCCCATTTTTCCGGCGTTGTTTCTACGGCAAGTTCCAGGGCATTTAAAAGAGAGCGTGCGTCTCCGTTTGCAGTGTCCACGAGATGCTCAAGAGCGCCTTTTTCAAATTCAACGTTCCAGTGTCCGTATCCGCGTTCAACTTCGTTTAAGGCAAAATTTGCGGCCTTAAAAAGGTCTTCTTTTGTGAGCGGCTTTAATTGAAAGACACGGCTTCTCGAAACAAGGGCTTTGTTTACTTCAAAAAACGGATTTTCTGTTGTTGCGCCGATTAAAATAATCGTTCCGTTTTCTACCCAAGGCAAAAGAGCGTCCTGCTGGGCCTTGTTCCAGCGGTGAACTTCATCAACGAACAGAATTGTACGTTTTCCGTAAAGCTTAAAATAATCGTCTGCCTGTTTTATTGCTGAGCGAATTTCTGCGACTCCGGTCAAAACGGCATTTAGCGTAATAAAGTTTGATTTTGTGTGATTTGCAATTACTCTTGCAAGAGTTGTTTTTCCACAGCCGGGCGGTCCGTAAAAAATTACAGAGGTTAACTGGTCGGCTGCAATTGCGCGGCGCAGGAGCCTGCCTTTTCCGACAATATGATCCTGACCGATATATTCGTCCAAATTTCTGGGACGGAGCCTTGCAGCCAAAGGTTCTTTTTGTGTTTTTGAAGCGTCAAACAAATCACTCATAAAGAGAGTTTAGCACAAAATTATTCGCGGTTCCACTTTGATCTTGCTGGATAATAAGACCACAAACTTGCATTTTTGCGTGTGGCAGAAGTGCTAGAAGGGTTTCCTTCAAAATTCGATGCGGCGTAAATATCTGTGGCTGTGTCTGATTTTGTCGGGTCGATTGTCAAAAGTATCGGAACAGTGTACGAAGAAGACAGGGTCGAAGTTGCGTTGGCAGAGATTGTTGTCGCAGAACCTGTCGGCTTTCCTCCGTTAAGAGCTGTATTGTCTAAACCGCTTGTAGTTCCAAGCAAAAGTTTGTCTTTTGTAACGGCAATGGAACGGATTGCGCTTGAGTCGCAAGATACCGCTGTCCATCCTGAATCTCCGGCCGCCCTGTAGTAGACTGTTGTGCTGCTTGCGTAGTAAATCATTGTTGCGCCTGAATTATAAGATTCGTTGGAAGTGATTGCGGCAGACTCTGTAAAGAAGAAGTGGATTCCGTCAAAAGTAGAAACTCCGCTTGCACTTGAGTAGATTGAAGTTGAATTGTCTCCTGACGTAAAATTATATTCACTGCTTTCTTCTATTAAGGTTGCTTTTCCTCCCTCGAGCTTGTAAATTTTTCCATCGATTCTTATAAAAGCGTAGCGGTTTTCGTTTTTTGGAGTGTTTGTACAGAAAATCGATGAAGCCAAACTTATTTCGCTTGTGATGGATTCGTCGTCAAAAGTAACAGTCTGCCAGAGTGCGTCTTTGTCTGAAGTGTCGAGGTATTTTAATTCCTTTGAAATTTCTTCCATTTCGCCGTCGTCTGTAACTTCTTTTACAATTGACGAGAGAGAATAGATTTCTCCATTGCGGTTTGCGGCAAGTCTTACATAATTATTTCCCGGTCTTGAAGTTGTGCTCCAGTGTCCGTGTTCGGAAGTTGTGTAGTCTGTCGGATCTGTTTCGTCTGCCACGTATGTTCCGCCATTTTTTACGGCATTGTCTATATCTTTTTTCCATACGACAGGGTTTGCCGACAAGTAAAGATATTCTTTTGAATCAGAACTGTCGGTTACGCGGATAAGAGAATGAATCGTGCCTTGAATCTGTGCGTCCGAAAGTTTTACTTCTTCGCGGATTGTGTCAAAAACTACACCGTTGCACGAAGTAAAAAGTGAGATGGCAGAAAAAATAAATACTGAAATTATGCTTTTTGAAAGTTTTTTCATTTTTTTATTTCCGTTTTTTTAGAAGTGGTATCTTGCTGCTATTACGACAGAAGAAAAATTGCCGTGGTCGTTGTTTTCTGAATCTTCATACCACTGAGGCAGATACATAAAATTTCCTTTTATGCCGAATGACCAGCTTGGAGTTACGCGGTAAAAAATTCCTGCTTCCGGCTTAAGTGTAAGACCTGGAAAATACGTGCGGTTAAGATAACTTTCGACAGCTGCTCCGATTCCCATTGTGATTGGAAATTCAAATTTTTTTATAGTTGGCTGTACGGTAAAGCAGAATACGAACGGTACGTAAGTAAACATATTCTCGCCGATTGTCGGATTGTATCCAAAGCTTACATCTAGACCGACTGCAAACCATGAAGTTAAAAATCTGTGGTAACCGATTGTTCCTGCTCCTCCAGTCGAAAGCTGACCTTCGCGGTAGAGCGGAAAATCGCCGCCAAAATTGAGCGGAAATGTTACCATAAGTCCAATATTTATGAATTGATCGCCAGGTTCGTTCATTCTATATTCAACGGCAAATCTGTCATCATCTTCGTCTTGTTCCTGACTAAAAACCGCAGTTGAAAATAAAAAAACAGTGCAACAAATTGCAATGAATTTTTTCATCTTATGCTCCAAATTTAATAGAAAAATTGCTAAAAAATATATATAGTTTTATCGAAAAGATTAACCTAATAAGGCTTTTTTTTCAATATTTAATTAACAGTACAAAAACCGTCTTTGTGCCGCTAGGTTACGAAAAATTTTACGGAGTTTTTGGAGGTAAAAAATGAGTGCTCAAATTATTGATGGAAAACAGATTGCGCTTGAAGTTCGTGCTGGTGTTGCAGAAAAAGTTGCCGCATTGAAGGCAAAAGGAATAACGCCTTGTCTTGCCGTTATCCTCGTTGGAGAAAATCCTGCATCAGTAAGTTATGTAACTGGAAAACGCAAGGCACTTGCAGAAGCCGGCATGACCGACCGCTCCGAAATTTTACCAGAAAATACGACAGAAGAGGAACTTTTGGCTTTGATTGACAAACTGAACAAAGACAGTTCTGTTCATGGAATTTTGGTTCAGTTGCCTTTGCCTAAGCATATTGATGAAGATAAGGTGATTATGGCAATCAGTCCTGAAAAAGACGTTGATGGTTTTCATCCGGTGAATGTTGGAAAAATGGTAATTGGAAAAAAGGCATTTTTGCCATGCACACCGCACGGAATTATTGTTTTGCTCAAGAGAATGGGAATCGAAACTTCTGGAAAACATGCCGTTGTAATCGGACGTTCAAATATAGTCGGAAAACCTGTAACTCTTTTGCTTGCAAGACGCGAAATAAACTGTACAGTTACAATGTGCCATACTGGAACAAAAAATATGGCAGAAATCGTAAAGCAGGCTGATATTATCGTTGCCGCTTCTGGACATCCGCATACAGTAACAGCCGACATGGTAAAAGAAGGAGCTGTTGTAATCGATGTAGGTGTAAACAGAATTCCAGATGCGACAAAAAAGAGCGGTTTCCGCTTGATTGGCGATACAGATTTTGAAGCAATAAAAGAAAAAGCAAGCTTTATAACCCCGGTTCCAGGCGGCGTAGGCCCAATGACAATCGCCATGCTCATGTACAATACATTGGAGGCAGCGGAAAACGCTGCCGACGTAAAATAAAACGACAATTGCTCTGCAATTGTCGGCGTGGTGCAGCGAAGCGAAATCCCGCCAATACTCTTGAAGCTGCGGAACGAAGTGAGCAGCTTCAGTAAAATAAAACGAGAATTGCGAAGCAATTGTCGGCGTGGTGTAGCGAAGCGAAATCCCGCGTGGTGTAGCGAAGCGAAATCCCGCCAATACTCTTGAAGCTGCGGAACGAAGTGAGCAGCTTCAGTAAAATAAAACGAGAATTGCGAAGCAATTGTCGGCGGGTTCCGTTTTCGGAACCCGCACTTGCACTAGCGATGTGCAGGGCGCGCAGCGTGGGGCTGTCTTAAAAATAAAAAGCTGGTTTAAAACCGTTCTTGCTTTTTGATAAGTTTTTTACAGCCCCATGGAGCGGAAGCGGAACCCGGAACGTAGCGACCGGCTCTGCCGGTAGTGCCCAAATAAAAAATTATGGTAAAGAATATGATTGATGTTCAAAACTCGCCTGACACCAGGGAAGTGCCGTTACAGAAAGTTGGTGTAAAAAATGTAAAATATCCTGTCCAGGTGTTGGATAAAAACAACAAAGTGCAGAATACAACTGCCTGTGTGAATCTTTTTGTTAATTTGCCGCACGATTTTAAGGGCACCCACATGAGCCGGTTCATAGAAGTTTTCCATAAATATCATTCTGACATTTCGATGAAGAATTTTTTGGAAATGCTCGAAGAAATTCGTGCAAAACTTGATGCGCAGAGAGCTTTTGGAAGGATAAGTTTTCCGTATTTTATTGAAAAAAATGCCCCTGTAACCGGTGCCAGCGGTTTTATGCAGTACAATTGCACTTACGAAGGCGAAAGCGAGAGGCTGGAAAAAGGAGTGGATTCTAAATTTTTTGTTGGAATTGAAGTTCCTGTGGCAACTTTGTGTCCTTGCAGCAAGGCGATAAGCGAATTTGGCGCTCATAACCAGCGCGGCTGCGTAAAAGTAAAAGTTTTGTATTCGGATTTTTTTTGGATTGAAGACATCATCGAAATGATTGAAAATTGCGCTTCGACACCGCTTTATTCTGTTTTGAAGCGTCAGGATGAAAAGTTTGTGACCGAACATGCTTACGAAAATCCGCGTTTTGTAGAAGATATGGTTCGGGAAGTTTATCTTGGACTTAAAAAAATGGGATTTGCCTGGTTTAAGGTTGAATGCACGAATTACGAAAGCATTCATTTTCATGACGCTTATGCTTGCGCAGAATTTGGAAGCTGCTGATTAAAATAAAAATTGTGTTTTGGAAGGAAATACGTGGTTTTGAGTGTTTTTTGTGCGCTCTGCCACGTATTTTTTTTAGTATTCTCAAGTTGATGAAAATTTACTAAAATAATTAGGATTATGACTTATTTTTTTGAAACTTATGGATGTGAAATGAATATTGCGGAATCTGCCGCAATTGAGCAGCTTTTTATTAGCCGAGGCTGGTCGAAGGCGGAGGAGCCGGAACTTGCGGACATGGTTGTTATAAATACCTGTTCTGTGCGCGGTTCTGCCGAAAATCGTATTTTTGGCCGGCTCGGATATTATTCCGGCGTAAAAAAAATTCGTCACAAAGAGCCTGGTGCTAAAACCCGCCTTGAAGAAATGCAGAAAGCCGTTGAGTTTGTTGAAAAAAACGGTGTTGTTCCGTTTTATGTTGTCCTGATGGGCTGCATGGCCGAACGTCTTTTGGACAGCGTTAAAAAAGATTTTCCGGTTATTGATTTTGTTGTAGGAACTTTTGGAAAAAGCAAATTTGGCGACATAATTTCTGCCGCGGAAGAACATAAAAAAGGTTTTAAAATCGAAGAAGATTCTGAATATACTTTCCCAAAAATCAGTTACGAAGAACAGGCGTTTAGCACCTTTGTCCCGATCATGCACGGATGCAACAATTTTTGTACTTACTGCATTGTTCCGTATGTGCGCGGACGCGAAGTGAGCCGGC
Organism: Treponema berlinense; assembly: GCF_900167025.1. Lineage (GTDB taxonomy): Bacteria > Spirochaetota > Spirochaetia > Treponematales > Treponemataceae > Treponema_D > Treponema_D berlinense. The sequence continues at coordinate 23,371 of NZ_FUXC01000010.1, forward strand.
CGGTTGAGCAGATTCTTTCGGAAATTGATTTTCTTTCCAAACGCAACGTAAAAGAGATTACGCTTTTGGGACAGAATGTAAACGCTTACCGTTGCAAAGACGAGTCTGTAGAAGGCGGAGAGTTGAATTTTCCTAAGCTTCTCAAAAAAATCAGCGCTCATCTTGACGAGACAGCTTCTTCTATTCGATGGATTCGCTTTGAATCCTCAAACCCGAACGATTTTAGCGACGAATTGATTGAGATGATTGCGAACGACAGTCATGTCTGCCACGGTTTTCATATTGCCGCCCAGCACGGAAACAACGAGATTTTGCGGAGAATGAACCGAAAAAACACCCGCGAAGAATTCTTGGCTCTTGTAAAAAAACTGCGCAGCGCCATGCCGGACGTTGAACTTATTACGGACTTAATGGTTGGATTCCCGGGCGAAACGGAAGAGCAGTTTGAAGACATTCTTTCGTTTATGAACGAAATAAAATTTGAAAGCGCGTTTATGTACTATTATAATCCAAGAGAAGGAACTCCAGCTGCAAGTTTTGAAAATCAGATTGATGTTGCCGTAAAAAAAGAACGCTTAAAAAAAGTGATTGACCTTCAGTTAAAGCATACGACCGAAGTTATGAGCGGCCGCGTTGGAAAGACCGTAACTGTTCTTGCCGATATTGTGAGCCGCGACGACGAAAATGAACTTTTGGGCAAAACTGAGCAAAACGAGAGAGTCGCCTTCAAAGCCGACAAAAAACTGATAGGCTCATTTGTGACTGTAAAATTGACAGCCTTGAACGGGAATACGTTTAAGGGAGTTATGATAAATTAGGGAATTAAAAGTTTGTGTTGCAAACTTTTTTACATGGAGGAAAATATGCCTTTAAAATTGATTGGAACAATAATTCTTCTTGTAATCGTGACGATTTTTTGCGGTTTTAACCTTGAAGATGTGAATAAATGCGACGTAAACCTTGTTTTTTATAATTTTCACAACGTGCCTGTTTTTTTGACGGTTCTTGCGTCGTTTTTGGCAGGAATTGTCGTAATGTTGCCTTTTGCCCTGTTCAAAAAGAAAATGTCGAAAAAAGAAATTTCTCAGGCGGCAGAAAAAATAAACGAAAAGGAAACAAAAAAAGCGGAAAAACAAAAATCGCTTGCCGAAAAAGCCGAAAAAAAAGCGCAGCATGAAGAAGAAAAGACTATTTTTGATTTTAAAATCCGCCGTCCAGTCGAAAAAAAATCTGCAAGGCCAAAAGAAGCTGTAAAAGACGACAGCAGCGTGAATTCTGTTCCAAAACCTGCTGCGGAAACTGATAACGCCAAGACAGAAAAATAATTTTCCGGCGACCTGAAAAACTGTTTGTGAGGAAAGTTATGAAGCGTTTTTTTACAGTATTTTTTATTTTTAACCTCGTTTTTTTTGTTTTTGCCCAGAATTCAAATACTGCAAGAAAAATTGCTGAAGAGGCGGCACGCAAAGAAACTCTCGAGCAGTCTGTTATCTATCTTAAAAAAAATGTTCCGGCATTGCAAAATCTTGCAGAAAAACGTTCGGGCTATGCTTTTTTGGCCGGCGTTTTGGAGCAGAGCGGAAATTTTCAGGAAGCGATGAATTTTTATGTTCAGGCGGCGGCAATTGCCGCAGGCGATGCCGAAGGAATGCAGAAAAAATCGAGCGAACAGCTGGTTCTTGACGCGGTGCGTTGCGCCTTGAGCGCAGGAGATTGGGCGACTGCTCAAAATTATCTTAATTCTGCCGTCAGAAATTCTTCTGATTCCGAAATAATCGCTTTTATAAAACTTTATGAACAGTGGAGCATTTTGTGCCAGGCAAAAACTTCTGCTGAGCTTACAGAACCTGTTGCAATTCTAAAAACTTATTCATCCTTGCCTTCAATGAAATCAGTTCAGCCTCAGGTTTTGCTTACTTTGTGGCACATAACCGGAGAAGAAACATATTCAGCTCAATTAAAAAAATCTTTTCCCAAAAGTCTGGAATCGGCAATCGTAAAAGGTGAAATTCAGACTTTGCCGGCTCCGTTTTGGTATTTTGTTCCAAGAAAAACAGATTCCGTTCCAGAAATTGCAAGTGTTCAGAGTTCTGAAACGGAAAATCAGTCAAAAAATGAGAATTCAGAAAAAAGCGAAAACGATTCAAAAAATGAGAAAATTCTTCGTCAGCAGCTTGGACTTTTTAAGGACAAGGCGAATGCAGAGGGTTTGGTTTTAAAATTGAAAGAAAAAGGTTTTTCGCCTCATATTACCGAAGAAATACGCCCGAGCGGAACAAAATATTATCTTGTCGTAGTTGATGAAAATAAGGCAGGCTCAATCGGAAACGAATTGCGCAATGCCGGTTTTGAATGTTATCCGATTTTTGAATAAAGTTTCGGCGAAAGATGAATGGTTTGAAAAAAAATATTTTAAAAAAAAGTCGTTGCGTGATTTTCGGGGCTGCAAAAATTCAAAATTATGAGCAGATAAAAAAAAATTTGCTTCCTGATGATTTTTTTGTTTTTTGTGACGGCGGGCTTGCTCATTCAAAAGAGCTGAAAATCGAGCCGGATTTGATTGTCGGAGATTTTGATTCTTTTGAAAAACCTGATACAAATTCGGAAACAATTGTTCTTCCTTGTGAAAAAGATGACACGGATTCGTTTTTTGCCGTAAAAGAAGCGTTTGGACGGGGCTTTAGAAATTTTATGCTCGCTGGAATGACTGGCGGCCGGTTTGACCATTCTATGGTCAATGTTTCTGCGCTTATCTGGCTTTTTGAGCGGAAGTGCAGCGCTTTTGTCCTCGATGATTTTTCAAAAATGCAGATTGTTGGAAAAAATCCCGTTTTTGTGAATAAAAATTGCAGATATTTTTCGATTATTCCTGTTTGCGGAAAAGTTAAAGGACTGAATATTTTGGGCGCAAAGTATCCGCTAAAAAATGGAAAAGTAAGTCCCGAATACATTTACACGACGAGCAATGAAGTTTTGCCGGAGCAAACCGCGCAGGTAAGCGTAAAGAAAGGGTTTGTCCTGCTTGTTGAGATATTTTCGGAATAATTATATTGAGTATATTTTATAAAATCAAAATTATTTTTTATATCTTTTTATTGAGTTTGAATCATTCTCTGAAAAATGATAGAATAAATTGAATTATAATATCACATTTTTACATGGAGACATTGGGATAGAAAAATGGAAAAAAAAGTAAATTTTAGAAAATTTTTGCCAAACTATTTTTCGTTTTTTGTAAATGGTTCAGTCGTTTTGATTGTCGGCGCAATCTTGCCTTATGTAATCGATGAGGCAAAAATCAGTTTTGCAGTTGCAGGTTCTCTGCTTTCGTTTTTTGCAATCGGAAATTTTCTTGCAAGTTTTGTAAATCCGTTTTTGACTAGACTTGTAGGAAGAAAAATTTCGATATTCATAACTTCGCTTTTTATGCCTTTGTCGCTTTTGGGACTTTCCTTTTTACCGCATGTTTCTGTAATGCTTTTGCTTTTTATTCTTCTTGGAATAAGCCGCGGCTGTTACAGCGTTATAAACAATGCTTACATCAATGAAAATTCTGATGGAACTCCGGTTGCGCTCAATATTTTGCATATGGTTTTTGCAATCGGTGCATTTTTGGCTCCAATGGTAATGTCGCTGTTCTTTAAATTTGATTTTACTTGGCGCGCAATTGTTTACACACTTGCCATTGCTTCGTTCTGTTCTGCGGTTTATATGCTGACCTTGGATTTGACTCCAAAAACTGTTGCCGCTGAAAAAACAGAAAGAGAAAGCCTTGCAAAAAAATCTCCGTTCTGGAAGCAGCCTCTTTTTTATCTTTCGGGATTTCTTCTGTTTTTCTATCTGGGACTTGAAAACTGCGTAAATGGTTGGTTTGTAACATATTTTAAAAACACAGGAATTATGTCGCCGGCATTTGCAAATTCTTTGGTTTCGTTTACCTGGCTTGCAGTTTTGTTTGGACGTCTTTTGACAGCATATATTTCGAGAAAAATAAAAAAACAGAATATAATTCTATTTGACTGTATTATAACTGCCATTTTCTTTATTCTTTTGATTTCGACAAAGAATTTGGGAATTATTACTTTTGCGATTATCGGACTTGGTCTGTTCTTTGCAGGAATTTATCCGACCACAGTTTCCAATGCTTCTGATGCAATTGTAGGTTCTGACCTTGGAACTTCTATGCTTTTGGCAATCGCTGCTCTTGGAGGAATTGTAACTCCTCAGATAGTTGGAATCGTAGCCGACAAAATCGGACTTGTAGGAGCAATTTGCATTCTTTTGGTAAATGCTTCGGTAATGATTGTTATTTCTGTCGTAAACTTCCTGTTAAAAAGAAAGTCTGAACGGCTTGAAAAGTAATTTTGTAAGTTGAACTGAAAAAAGCGGTTTATTGTATAAACCGCTTTTTTCTTGTAAAATTAAGGTGAATATTGGCAAATTCCTGCTTTTGTGGCAGGGGCTGTAAGGGACGCAAAGCGTGTGTTTTTGCGCAGCAAAAATACTGGAGGCGCCGGGACGCCGTAACCCTGAAAGACCCGGTTTTTGCAAAGCAAAAAGCCACCCGAATAAAAAACGGTGGAAGATATATATTTTTTTCTAGGAACGAAAAATGTCAGAAAGAAACATTTCAGAACTCTGCCATTGGGCTGACCAGCAGGCAGAAAGAATTATCAAGCAGAAAGGCGAACTTGACCTTTATACCTGCGCTTCGGGAATTACTCCGAGCGGAACTGTTCATATTGGAAACTTCCGCGAAATTATTACTGTTGATTTGATTGTCCGTGCTCTCCGCGACCGTGGCAAGAATGTGCGTTTTATTTATTCTTGGGACGACTACGATGTGTTTAGAAAAGTTCCGGGAAATATGCCTAAACCGGAAGTTCTGGAAAAATATCTGCGCTATCCAATCACTATGGTTCCTGATACTTTTGAGCGTGACGAAAACTATGCGCGCCATCACGAAAAGGACATTGAGACCCAGCTTCCTCGCGTTGGAATTCATCCTGAATTTTTGTATCAGGCGAGCCGTTACCGTGCAAACCGCTACGCTGAAGGCATGAAAACTGCAATGCAGCATCGCGATGTAATTAAAGAATGCCTTAACACTTACCGTGACGACGAACACAAAATGAAGCCGGAAGATGTTTACTGGCCTGTTGCCGCTTTCTGCTGTAACTGTAACAAAGACACAACCGAAATTCTGGATTATGACGGTGAATACGGAATTACTTACAAATGTACAAGTTGCGGCCATGTGGAAAAAGGCGACTTGCGCACTTCAAAAGAATTTAAACTCGGCTGGCGTGTTGACTGGCCGATGAGATGGAACGAAGAAAAAGTTGTGTTTGAACCGGGCGGAAAAGACCACATTTCTCCGGGCGGTTCTTATGATACTGCAAAACTTGTTTCTAAGCGCCTTTATAACTGGGACGCTCCTGTCACAATGAAATACGACTTTGTAAAACTTAAGGGCGTTCCTGGAAAAATGTCTTCTTCAAAGGGAAAGGTAATTTCTTTGGTTGACGCTCTCGAAGTTTACCAGCCGGAAGTTTTGCGCTACATTTTTGCTCAGAACAAGGTAGACCACGAATTTTCTATTAGTTTTGACCTTGACGTTGTTACTGTTTACGAGGCTTATGACCGTACTGAACGCATTGCCTGGGGAAAAGAGCTTCCTAAGGAAAAAGACGAGAAAAAGCGCGAATCAATAATCAACCACGAAAAGCGCATTTATGAACTGAGCCAGGTTGAACCGGGATTCCCGAAAGTTGAGCCTTATCAGATTGGTTTCCGCCTTTTGACAACACTTTTGCAGACTTATTCGGGCGACATTGATGCTGTAATCAAGAGCCTTGGAGATGTAAAACCTGAACAGGAAGAAGTTTTGCGCCGCCGCTGTGTTTGCGCATGGTACTGGATTAACGAAAGCGCCCCTGACTGCGCACCGGACTTCTGCTTTAAAATCCGCAATGACGGAACAACAGCAAAACTTCCGCATGCATTGGCAGATGCTGTTAAAAAAGTTCACGATGAAGTTCTTCCGAAAATTTCTTCGTTCCAGACAGACAGGGATTGTCAGGAAGCAATTTACGCAGTTGCAACTTCTCTTGGAATTGACGCAAAACAGCTCTTTACCGCTCTTTACGAAGTTATTATCGGAAAAGACCAGGGACCGCGTCTTGGAAGTTTTATGCGCATAATCGAAGCTGGCAAGCTTGAGCGTCTTTTAGCAAGCGTTGAAGGTGTTGACGAATCAAAATTGCAGAAAAAGACTACCGAAAAAAAACTTACTCCAGAGCAGATTGATAAACTTCCTCCTGCAGAAAGATTCAGCAGACGTGTAATCTTAAAAGTAAGCAAGATTGAAAAAGTTGAGCAGCATCCGGGTGGTGCTTTTCTCTATATTTTAACTCTCAACACAGGAGACTCAGAGCCTCGGCAGATTGTAAGTTCGATTGTTCCGTTCTATAAGGCGGAAGAGCTTTTAGGAAAGAACATTGTTTTGGTTTACAACTTAAAGCCTGCAAATTTCCGCGGAGTTCGTAGCAATGGAATGCTTCTTGCCGCTTCTGACCCGGCTGTTACTGACAAAGAGACCTGCGAAGTTATTTTTGCACCTCAGTTTGAAGTTGGAACAATTCTTGAACCAGAAGGATTTAGCGCGCCGGAAGAAGAGCTTTGCTTTGTAAAGGCCGACAAGTTTGCAGAAATGGGACTGCACACAAAGTCAGGTTTTGTAGAAATCGACGGAAAGAAAATCGGAGCAAACGGAAAATTCCTGACCGTAGAAGTATACAAAGACGGAAAGGTGAAGTAAGTTTTTTGGACGTTTAAAACACGGCGGTTAAACTTGTTGTCATAAGGCACAAGAAAATTAACCGCCGTTTTTTTTGATTTTGAGCGCTGAATTTTTTATTTTAACTGATTATTATTCTTCCAGATTTGCCGACAGCTTGTTTAAGAGAGAGACAAGCTGTGTTTTTTCTTGGACGGTAAAATTTTTCCAGCTGTTTTGCATAAGCTCATTTGATAAATCGTTTGTTTTTTCGTTATATTGGCTTCCCTTTTGAGTCAGTTGGATTTGTTTTTTGCGGCTGTCGTGCGGATCTTTTTTTTGTTCAACCAAGCCTGACTGTTCGAGTTTTTTTACGAGGGCTGTTGTTGTGGATTTGTCGCGGTTTATTTTTTGAGAAAGTTCGCTGAGAGAAAGGCTTTTTGTGCGGCTAAGGCAAAAAAGAATGTTTCCGTGGCTAGTTGCAAGTTTTGTAAGGCCAAGAGCAGAAAGTTTTTTTTGCAGAAAATTTTGGCTTTGAGAGTGAATGTGCGAAATTAGGCTTAAAATTGAATTTTGATCGTAAATCATTGAATGAATTATAACCTTTTACAGAAAAAACAAGTAGTAAATTTGAAAAACAACAGATTGTTATTGTTTTTTTTGTTTGTTGTAAATACGGTAGAATTTTATTAGAATGTGAGAATATTATTTTGCGAGGTTTTGAAATGTTTTCAGATATTGAAATTGCTCAGAAAAATGAAATGGCTCCGATTGCAGATGTTGCAAAAAAAATTGGGATTGACGAAAATTGTCTTGATTTTTACGGAAAATACAAAGCAAAAATTACCATGCCTGAACTTCGCAAATTTCAGAAAAAAGTTCTTGATCCTAAAAATCGCGGAAAGTTGATTTTGACTACGGCCGTAACCCCGACTCCTGCCGGCGAAGGAAAATCTACTGTTTCGATTGGTTTGGGCGACGGTTTGAATAAAATTGGCAAAAAAGCTGTCATTGCCTTGCGCGAGCCTTCTTTGGGACCTTGTTTTGGCATTAAAGGCGGTGCGTGCGGCGGCGGTTATGCACAGATTGTCCCAATGGAAGAAATCAATCTGCATTTTACAGGCGATATTCATGCGATTTCGATTGCGAACAACCTGATTGCGGCTTTAATCGACAATCATATTCAGCAGGGAAATGCGCTCCACCTTGATCCGCGCACAATTATCTGGAAGCGCTGTGTTGACCTTAATGACCGGGCGTTGCGAAATATTACAATTGGTTTGGGCGGAAGAACAGACGGTGTTCCGAGAGAAGATCATTTTGTAATTTCGGTTGCATCGGAACTTATGGCGATTGTCTGCCTTTCGGTTTCGATTTCCGACTTAAAAAAGAGAATTGACAATATTACAATCTGTCAGACTTACGATAAAAGGGCAGTAAGATTTGGTGAATTAAAATGTACTGGAGCGATTGCCGCTCTTTTAAAAGATGCGATTCGTCCTAATCTTGTGCAGACCTTGGAAAAAAATCCGGTATTTGTTCATGGAGGACCATTTGCAAATATTGCGCAGGGAACTAATTCTATCAATGCAACATACAGTGCCCTTGCTTGCGGCGACTATGTCGTTACAGAAGCAGGTTTTGCCGCTGACCTTGGCGCAGAAAAATTTATGGACATTAAGTGCCGCACTGCTGGATTGAGCCCTGACGTAGTTGTAATTGTTGCTACTGTCCGCGCCCTCAAGATGCACGGCGGAGTTGCAAAAGCCGATCTTTCTACGCCAGATACCGACTCGTTGAGAAAAGGTTTTGAAAATCTTGCCGTTCACATTGAAAATATTTCTAAATTCGGAGTTCCTTCCGTTGTTGCAATAAATAAATTTGTTACGGACACTGAAGAGGAAATCGAGCTTTTGAAAAAACTTTGCGCGGAAAAAGGCTCAAAGGCTGTCTTGTGCGAAGGCTGGGGCAAAGGTGGAGAAGGCATGACCGATCTTGCCCATGCAGTTGTCGAAATTGCCGAATCTGGAAAATCTAAGTTTCATTACCTTTACGAATCTCATCTTTCGCTTGCAGACAAGGTTCGCGTTATTGCCACAGAAATTTACCGTGCAAAATCCGTTGAATTTCCTCCTAGCGTTCTTAAAAAGTTGCGTGAATACGAGGAGCGTGGTTTTAAGGAACTTCCTGTTTGTATTGCAAAAACCCAAAATTCTATCAGTCATGATCCAAAATTGATTGGCGCTCCAAAGGATTATGTTTTCCCTGTGCGCGACTGTCAGCTTTACAGCGGTGCAGGCTTTGTCGTTGTGCTCGCCGGAGATATTATGACAATGCCTGGTCTTCCGAAGTTGCCTGCTGCCTTGAATATCGATGTAGACGATGATGGAAAAATCTCTGGATTATTCTAGGATTAAAACTGTTCTGATTAAAAATAAAATTTGCTGGAGAAAAAATGTTCGGATTTTTTTTGAAAAAAAATTTTTGCGATGTTTGGGATAATCTTTTTTATCTTATTTTGACAAATGTTTTGCCTGTCGCAATTGGAGTCGGCTCTTATTTTGCAATTTCTGCTTCTGCTGCAATAAATCCTTATCTTCCAAACGCAGTTTTTGTTCTGTGTGCCGGAGTTTTGATGAGCGTTTTGTTTGCATGGGGAGCAAATGCGCGTAAAATTGCCGATTTTAATTCGCCTAAATGGAGCTTGTTCCTTGCTTCCTTAAAAAAATGCTTTTTGACAGGCTTTATTTTTGGAGCGTTGCTTGCGGTTTTGGTTTTGGTTGTAAGAATTGCCTTTAGTTTTTATCTTGGAATGTATCTTAAAAACGGAAGTTTGATGAGCATTTTGCTTGCTGCGGTTCTTGCCTGGTTCTTTTTTATTGTTGTTATGGCTTTGCAGTGGTTTGTTCCGTTGTATTTTTTGCAGGAAGACAATACTTTTGGAAAAAATTTGAAAAAATCGTTTATTGTATATTTTGACAATGCAGGTTTTTCGTTTTTAATGCTTTTGCATAATCTTGTGCTTTGTGTTCTGACAATTCTTACATTCGGGCTGATTCCAGGGTTGAATGGAATTACGCTCAGCTGTACGAATGCCTGCCGTCTGCGTCTTTACAAATATGATTGGTTTGAAGAGCATCCTGAGTATCTGGAAGATAAAGAAAAGCGCACTTCTGTTCCGTGGGATGAATTGATTGCGGATGATAAAGAATCTCTCGGTCAAAGAAAATTAAGTTCGTTTTTGTGTCCGTGGAAATAAGATTTTACTGGCTCGCGAAAATACAACAAAAAGCCCGTGGCGGATGCCACGGGCTTTTTGTTGCTTCAAAAGATTATGTTTATTTAGAAATAAGCAATGTTTTTGAGTCAAGCTTAAGACCAGATTCTACGTCTTTTTTGTCGCCGAGTTTAAGAACATCTACAGCAACGTTTGAACCTGTCTGAGCGAGGTTTACAACAACATCGAAGTATTTTTCCAAGTTTGCAGGAACTACGTCTGCAAGTTTAGCGCCTTCTGATGTTGCAGAAGTCCATACAGTTACTTTTTCTGACTGTGCATAGTCTGCAACTGCCTTTACATCGTCTTCTGAAACTTTTGTAAAGTCGATTCCGTCCATTACAACGCCTTTTACAGCAATTCCTGCTGCAGAAAGAGCTTTGAGTGTGTTTACAACTTTTGTAACAGAGAAATTATCGAGAGAGAAGTTGAGGATTGTGCGTTTAGAAACTACATCTGTTTTGAGTTCTGCGCTGTTTCCTGCTGATTTTTTTGCAATTTCTGCAAAAATTCCATCGTACCATGAAATTACGTTTGAAGAATGAAGGTCAAAAGTTACGTGAACAAGCTGTTCGTCTTTTAACAAAGTGTCCATTCCAAACTGAACAAGCACTGATGTTTTTCCCAAACCTTTTTTAGAAGTAACGAGACCGAGGCCACCTTCTTTAAGACCACCTTCTGTTGCAGCATCAAAAAGGCGAACTGGGCTTTTATTGTAAAGATCTTGTTTTACCATGTGTTTCTCCTATAGGAAATGTAAGTCCGGCAAAATACCGGACTTTTTTTGAGTTACTTAAATCGAATTAACCGTTCTTTTTTGCTTCCTGATGTTTTTTGATAAGTTCATCAGCTACAGCGTTTGGAACTTTTCCATATTTAAGGAATTCCATTGTAAATTCAGCTTTTCCCTGTGTAGAAGAACGAAGGATTGTTGAGAATCCGAACATTTCTGAAAGTGGAACTTCTGCGTTTACAGTTGAGATGTTGTTTTCATCTGTTGATTCGAGAATTACACCACGGCGCTGGTTGATAAGACCGAACATATTTCCCTGGAATTCAGTAGGTCCTTCGATAGAAACCTTCATGATTGGTTCAAGGATAACTGGTTTTGCCTTTTCGTAAGCTTCGCGGAATGCACCGATAGCAGCTGTCTGGAATGCAATATCAGAAGAGTCAACTGGGTGATACTGACCGTCGTTGATTGTTATTTTTACGCCAACAACTGGAGCTCCGATAAGAGAGCCTTTTTCCATTGCACGGCGGAAACCTTTATCACAAGAAGGAATGTATTCGTTAGGAATTGAGCCACCCTTGATTGCGTCTACAAATTCGTAGTCTTTGTCAGCGAGAGGTTCCATGAATCCTGCAACGCGTCCGTACTGACCAGAACCACCAGTCTGCTTTTTGTGTGTGTAGTTGAAGTCTGCACGAGCCTGGATTGATTCGCGGTAAGCAACCTTTGGTGGAGTTACTTCTACTTCGCATTTGTATTCACGCTTCATGCGTTCAACGTATACTGCAAGGTGAAGTTCACCCATACCTTTGATGATTGTTTCGTTTGATTCTGGATCAAGTTCTGTCTGGAAAGTAGGGTCTTCTTTTGTAAAGCGGTTGAGGGCTTTAGCAAAGTTTGCAGCCATTGACTTGTCTTTTGGTTTGATAGCCTGAGAAATTACAGGTTTTGGAACGAACATAGAAGTCATTGCTACGTTGATTCCTTCTGCACAGAAAGTATCGCCTGAAGCACAGTCAACACCGAACAATGCACAGATGTCGCCTGGTTCGCCAACGCTAATATCTTCCATTTCGGCAGAGTTCATGCGTACAAGACGACCAACCTTGAATCTTTTTCCTGTACGGGTATTTGTGAGTTCGCATCCTTTTGGAATACGTCCCTGATAAATACGGATGTATGTGAGCTGACCGAACTGACCATCGTCGAGTTTGAATGCGAGTGCAACAGCCGGCTTGTCTGGAACGTTGAAAAGTTCAACCTGTTCTTCGTTTTTGTCGAGGTCGAGAGCGTAGTTGTGAACTTCTGTTGGATCAGGAAGGTAGCGAACAACGCCGTCGAGAAGTGGCTGGATACCTTTGTTTACGTGAGCTGAACCGCAGAATACACCAACGAACTGTTCTGCAAGAGTTCCTTTGCGGATTGCAGCGATGAGTTCTTCTTCTGTTGGTTCTTCGCCTTCGAGAACTTTTTCCATAAGAGCGTCATCGAAGTTTGCTGCTTCTTCAATCAATTCCTGATGGTAGCGTGCAGCATCGTCTTTCATGTGAGCTGGAATATCTGCATAGCGGAGGTTTTCACCGTTTTCGCCGTCGAAGTAAATTGCTTTCATTCCAACGAGGTCTACAACACCTTCAAGTTTGTCTTCAAGACCGATTGGAAGTTCAACCATGTGTGCGTTGAGGGCGAGCTTGTCGCGGAGCTGACCGCATACACGAACTGGATTTGCACCCTGGCGGTCACATTTGTTTACGAATGCAACGCGAGGTACATGATAGCGTTTGAGCTGGCGGTCTACTGTAATAGACTGTGACTGAACACCTGCTACAGCACAGAGAATCATGATTGCACCGTCAAGAACGCGAAGAGAGCGTTCAACTTCTACTGTAAAGTCAACGTGTCCCGGTGTGTCGATCAAGTTGATTGTTGTGTCTTTCCACTGAACCTGTGTTGCAGCTGACTGGATTGTAATACCGCGTTCGCGTTCCAGTTCCATGTTATCCATCACAGCACCAACACCGTCTTTACCACGAACTTCGTGAATAGCGTGAATTTTGTTACAATAGAACAAAATACGTTCAGAAGTTGTTGTTTTGCCTGAGTCAATGTGGGCACTGATACCGATATTACGTACTTTAGTAATATCAAAAGCCATATTGTTACCTCTCAAAAAAAAGTTTACAATTTTAAAACCGTTTAAAAATTCATCATATATAATGATTTCAAGATAACGGTAGATTAAAACAATATAACTGAAATTTGTACGTTATTCAATTGGTAAAAAGTAAAAATTACTTTAATTCCTTAAAAACAGAAGCCTGCCCTTAAAAAATAATCACTTTTTGTTAGTTTTTTTGTTTGAATGTGATTTTAATTGATGATGAAAAGTGCTTTTTTTTGATTTTCCAGACAGCGGACAGAGAATAAGTGCTGCTGTCTTTTGTTCCGTTTGATAAAACTGAAGTTAGCGAACCTGAAAGTTTTATGCTGCGCTTTTTTCCGACAGATATTGAAGAATCCAGCGAAAATTCCTGTTTTACGCTGTCATTTTCGGTTTGAGACGGATATTGCCTTCCTTTTACGGTAAAATTTTCTGAAAAAGCCGGAGAAGTTTTTGATATTCCAAACAGAATTTCGTAAAATTTATTTGGAATTGAACTTTTTGAAGGCGGATTTCCAGAAATAAGGAGGTTTCCGCCGGTAAAATTTGATTTGAACGAGAAATTTGGTTTTTCAAAGATAAAACCTGCCGCAATTTTTGCAGTATTTATCGAAGAAACTTCGCTTGTTCCGGCAATTTTCCAAGTTTCTGTGGCAGTTACGCCGAACCTGAGCAAATTTCCGCCGTTCGTAAGAAAAACAAGCTGCGGATTTAAGGAAGCCTGCTCAACCGTTTTGATAATTGAAGAATCTGACGAAATGAGCGGAACTGCTTTTGGAGAAATTTTTGTCGTAGGAATTGCAAAAAACGAAGCGTCCAGAATAAAATTTTGCGCAGAAAGCCTTACTTTTGAATTAAAATAAAAAACGTTGATTCCGTAAGGATTTTGCTGAAAACATGAATAAAAATTGAATTTAAAAAAGGGCGAAATAAAAAAGTTTTCCCAGAAAAATGAATTGCATCTTTGGCTTGTAAAATCACAGTTGTTTTTTTTAAGATACGCAGAATTGTTTTCCAGAATTGTTGAAGAAAAAGTTATGTGGCTTTGTAAAAATACTTTTTTTGAAAAATGAATTTTTGTTTTTGAGCTAAAAAAAGCCGCCCGGTCTTCGTTTCGGAATGCCGCCTGGACTAAAACCGGAATGTTTTTCTTAAAAAAATCCAGACTGCAGAAAAAGGCGGGCGGCTTTTCGGTTGAAGAAATTCCCGGAAGTGAATAACCGATTCCTGCCGAAACCGGAAAACTTTTTTGAACAGGATTTGACGAAATTGCGGGCACAGGATTTTTTAAGCGTCCAATCGATTTTGAAAAACTGATTGAACCTGCGGCAAGCGTTAAAGGAATTGTGTTTTTAAAAAGAGTTGAATTTGCGCTCCAGCGTCTGTCTGAAAAAATTGAATTAAAATTTTTCGATTTAAAGGCAGAAGAAATTTCTGAAAATTCGCTTTTTGGAACAGAAACAAAACCTCTCAAAAAAATTGAGCCGAAGTTAAGCAGAATTCCGCCTGAGCCTGAAAAAGAATTTTGTTCGTTTGCAGAAAAATAAAAATTTCCGCTGGATTTTAATTCAAAGTTGAATTGCGACTCTTTTCCGAAAAACGGAAAAAATATTTGAAGAATAAAAGATAATAGAAATAATTTTTTCATCACAATATAAGTTGAGATGAATGTTAATTTTTGACAATTTTTTGGAAATATTTTTGAACAAAAGCGGGAATTTTATTCTGCGGCAATGATTGGAGGGGTGCCGGAGGCAAACAAACGCCTGCGTTTGGTCGTAGCCCCGGAAAGCATGGTGGGGCAAGAATTGCCCCAGCCGCCCTTAATTTTGAACTATATAGCTGTTTACTTTTGCAAATTCGTTTGTCGAAGCAATGCGTTTTTGCCAATATTCGGCTTCGCTTTTTGTTGTGTAAGGTCCAACGCGTACACGGTAGAACAATTTTCCTTTTGCGTCGTTGTAAGTGAACACTTCGTTCGGAATTTTGTTGTTTTCGAGGCTTGTGCGCGCTTCGTCCGCGGATTTTTTTGCTTCGTATGAGCCCACCTGAATCCAGTAAGAAACCGGTTTTTGCGCCGTGGTTTTTGCTGATTTTGCGGTTTTTGAAGATGTTTTTGCAGTTGCTGTAACTGTTTTTGCCGGAGTTTCTTTTTTTGGAAGTGTTTTTGAAACGGCGGTTGTTTTTGCAGCTGTTTTTGGCTTTGATTCTGTTTTAGCCTGCGGAGCAGATGTTTTTTCTGATTTTTCGCTTCTGTTATTTTCGTTTATCTGGTCTGCCGTGTAAGTGTTTTTCGGCGTAACCTGAGAAACGGCATTTGGATTTGTTTTGAGCGCATTTAAGTCGATTGTTGTGGTTGTTCCTGTTCCGTAAACTAGGGCGCTGTCTGTAATTACGGTTACATTTTTTGCATTGATTGGATTTTCGTTTGGAGTAGCGCTTTCGTTCTGCTGGTTTGTGTTTTGAGCAAACTGGTTCTGAGGTTCAAATCCGGTCTGTGCAATTGTATTTGCGTCTGACTGCGGCAAAGGCTGAACTGCATTCTGCTCTGCGGTCTGCGAGCTGCTGTTTAATGCCTGATTGTTTTCTGCAAAAATTGATGAATCCGGAACTTTTGCAGAAGAAACCCAGCCGTCAGCAGGATTCGAATAAGTTTGAGATGTGCCTGTTTTTTGAAAGGAAAGCAAAAGGGCGGCGCCTGCGACTACCAATAAAAATACACCTGATGCAGCGACAATCCATAAAGTTTTTTTCTGTTCCATAATATTTTAGCTCCCGATACAGTGCAATTTTTTCACTATAGTTTTTATCGGAATTTCAAAAAAAATGTTTAGTTTTTTATGAAGATGAGTGGAAGTTTTGTTTTTTTATATTCGGAAAGAAGCTTGTTCTGGGTTTTAAAACGTCTTATTATCTGTTTGAGAGGCATTTTGTCGCGGCGTTTTGCGCGTACAAGGCGTTTTATGAATGGTGAAGTGACAAAATAGATTTTTGAGCAAAGCTCCAAAAGTTGTGGCGTCTTGTAAAGGACTGTCGCGTTTAGAAAAACGGTTTTGTCTTTATTCTGAGCGATAAATTCTTTTACAAGGCGGACAGTCTCCGGATAAACGAGGTCTTCCTGTTTTTTTAGCAAGTCGGGGCGCGCAAAAATCAGGGCGCCGAGCTCACGCCTGTTGAGGCTGCCGTCTTTGTTTTGCAGTTCGATTTTTGCTTTTTTTGCGTCTTTCTCAAAGGTCTGGAGAATTTGCGGCGTGAGTTTTTCGATTGCAAGATGCACTGTCTTGTCGAGGTCTATGGAAACGCATTTTTTATCCGAAGTTTGCGAGCAGAGCTTTTGAGTGGCAAAGTTTTTTCCTGCCGCCATCTGTCCGCAAAGACAGATTATTTCCGGCGAGTCAGGAATCAATTTTGAAAAAAAATTTTTGTCAGAAAGTTTTACAATTTTTTTCATAAAAATTCGTAAATTTTAATAAATCAGTGGAATTCGCCCCAGGTTTTTCCGCTTTCCACGCTTACTCTCAAAGGAACATTCAGCTGAACTGCGTGTTCCATTTTTTCGGTTATAAGGGCGATTGTGTCGCTTACCGGCTTTTGGCCTTCTGGACATTCAAAAATCAATTCGTCGTGAACCTGAAGCAAAAGCCTTGCTCCTGTCGGATTTTCTTCGAGCGCCTTGGAAACGTCAATCATCGCTTTTTTTACAATATCGGCCGCGCTTCCTTGGATTGGACTGTTTTTTGCAATGCGGATTGCGCCTTCTTTTTCCATTTTGTTGGCGGAATTTATTCCGCGGATCCACCGTCTGCGTCCCATAATCGTTTCGATAAAACCGTTTTTTTCTGCCTGTTCAACGTTTTTGTCAAAGAAATTCCGCACGCCTGAATAGACCATAAAATAGTTTGCGATAAATTCCGCGGCCTGGGTTCTTGAAATTTTCAAGTCCTTTGCCAGCGAAAAAGCGCCCATTCCGTACATTAAACCAAAGTTTAAGGTTTTTGCATTTCGACGCATTTCTGCCGTCACGCTTTCCATCGGAAGTCCGTAAATCAGGGCGGCCGTCGACTTGTGAACATCGGTTCCTTCGTTGAACGCCTTGCACAAGTTTGCATCTCCGCTTAAATGGGCGAGGATTACAAGTTCAATCTGAGCATAATCTGCCGAAATCAAGACTTTTCCCTGAGGCGCTGTAAATGCCGAACGAATTTTTCGTCCTTCTTCCGAGCGGACCGGAATATTCTGTAAATTCGGGTCTTTTGAAGAAAGTCTTCCTGTTGCAGTTCCAGTCTGCATAAAAGTTGTGTGAACTCTTCCGGACGAATCTGCCATTTGCGGCAAAGTTTCAACATAGGTCGAAAGAAGTTTTGCCTTTGCCCGATAATCCAGAATCATTCCCGGAACGCAGTCAAATTCGCGCAAAGATTCCAAGACGTCCGTATCCGTCGAGTATCCGGTCTTTGTTTTTTTGCCCGGCTTGAGTTTTCTTTCGTCAAAAAGAACCGCGCTCAACTGTTTTGGCGAAGCAATATTGAATTCGTGTCCGACCTGGGCGTAAATTTCTTTTTCTGCCTTTAAAATCTGGGTTTTTAGTTCAGTTGCGTAGTTTGCAAGGCAGTCAGAATCCAAATGAATTCCGTCGATTTCCATTTTTGCAAGAACCGGAAGAACCTGCATTTCCATTTTTTCAAAAAGTTCCCAGAGATTTGAGCTTTTTAACTCATTTTCAAAAAGTTGCCAAAGCTGCAGTGTAAAATCAGAATCTTCCGCTCCGTATTTTGCCGCAACGTCGATTTTAACATCTGCAAAAGTCTGGTCTTTTCCGACAATCTCTTCAAATTCCGTGCCCTTAAGCCCCAGTTTTTGTTCCGCCAGAGTTTCCAGCGCAAAAGGAGATTTTCCGGTTCTGTCAGGTTCCAAAAGCCAGGCCGCAACCATAGTGTCGCAAAGTTTAAAATTTGGGCGTTTCCCGGCGCTTTGCGCCGGGTCGGGCTCTTGCTCGACGGGGGCGCTCGCGGCGATCCCTAACGCATTTTTTCCTAAAAGATTAAGTCCGTTGCAAAAAAGCACTTCAATGTCAAACTTTGCATTGTGCATTACGACGGTCGTTTCCGAAAAAAATATTCGTTTTAACTGTTCAAACGCGTCTTTTTTTGAGATTATTGGCGGAGCAAAGAGAGGATCTTCGTTCAATATCAAAGGAACGTAAATTCCGCTTCCTTTTTTGTATGCAAGAGAGAATCCCACCAAATTTGCTTCTCGCGTGTTGAGGCTGTCGGTTTCTGTGTCAAATGCGACTGTTCCTGTTTTAATCGCTTCGTCCACAAAATTTTTTAATGTCTGCAAATCTGTGCAGGCGGAATAATCGCCCTCATTTTTTTTGATTTCCGTTGCAACCTGCGAAAATTGCTCTTTTGGTTCGGAAACTTTTTCGCTTTTTGGGGAAGTTTTCTCGGGTTTTGCTGGTTTTCCGCTGAGTTCAGAATAAATTTTTGCCAGGGCCGGAAGTTCGCGTTTTATCATTTCGTTGCAAAATTCTTCCAGATTAAGTTTTTCTATGTTGAACCTTTCAAGACAGTCTTCGCATTCTGGCTTTAGCTCTTCAATTGGAACATTTTCTTCGAGAGTAATCAGTTTTTTTGAAAGAAAGGCGTTTTCTTTGTCTGAACGGATTTTTTCGCCAATGCTTCCTTTTATCGAGCCAGCGTTTTCGTAAATTTTTTCGAGGCTTCCGTATTCGTTTAAAAGTTTTACCGCAGTTTTTGGTCCGATGCCTTTTACTCCAGTAACATTGTCCGCACTGTCGCCAGTAAGGCTTAAAAGATCAAGTATTTTTTCTGGTTTTAAGCCCCATTCGTTTTCGACGTCCTGAGCATCTGCTTCTGCCCAGGTTTTTACCTTGTCCGGCTTCAGCATGTGGATATTTTGGTTTGTGAGTTGCTGTAAATCTTTGTCCGCGCTCAAAATTAGACAATGCTGTCCTTTTTTGTCGCACTGTCTTGCAATTGTTGCAACTACATCGTCTGCCTCGTAACCATCGACTCTCAAAACCGGAATTCCAAGCACTTTTAAGCATTCTTCAATCATTGGAAACTGCGCTTTTAAATCTTCTGGAGTTTTTTGTCTTGTTGCCTTGTAATCTTTGTAGGCAAGATGGCGGAATGTCGGCGTCCGGCTGTCCATTGCCGCAATAAAATACTTTGGTTTAAAATTCTTTATTAAGATGCTTAAATTTCTAAAAAAACCAAAAACTGCGCTTATGTTCTGTCCTTTTGAATCCGTCAGCGGCCGGCTAAAAAAAGCATAATATTCTCTAAAAATTAAACCGTAACTGTCCAGAATAAAAACTGTGTTTTCGTCAATAAAATTTGCCATTCGTTTTTACCTTAAAATAAAATTTTTCCGTTAAAGTATAAATGTTATTAAGAAAAACTTGAACTGATTTTTAAAGGTTCACCTTCCATTTCGACGGTTATGTCTGCAATTTCCTTTGCTTCGGATTTTTCGTGCGTTACAAAGATTACGGTTTTTGGACTTTCGCTCAAGAGTTTTTTTAGGGTTTGTCCGAGGGATTTTTTGATTTTTTCGTCCAGCGACTGAAAAGCTTCGTCCAAAAGCAAAATTTTTGACGGAAAAGCGAACGAGCGTGCCATTGCAATTCTCTGCTTTTCGCCGCCGCTCAAATTCTGAGTTTTTTCGTCCTTGCGCTCAAATAATCCTGTGGCTTTTAAATATTTTTCTGCAATTTCTTCTGCTTTTTTTGCTTTGTAAATATTAAAAAGCGGCAGAAAAACGTTTTGAAAAACCGTGAGAGAAGGCAAAAGCCGCGGTTCCTGGAACAAAAACGAAACTTCCTGATTTGTAAGCGCAATTTGCGTCAAAAGCGTTGTTTTTCCGCTTCCGCTTGGCGCGAGAATTGCCGTAATTTTATTTTTTTTGAATTCATAATTGAAATTTTCAAATAAAAGTTTATTGCCTTTTTTTATCGTAAGGTTTTGGATTTTGACAGAATCTGAATTTTGTTCGGATTTTAGTTTTTCGCAAGATTTTTTTTGAAAAGATTTTGTTTTTTTGTTTTTTTGTACTTTTTTTGAAAAATCTGGAGAAGTCAGGATTAAAAAAAGTCTGCCAGACGCTTTATGCAAAATTTTTTCAAAGGCGAACGAAAGAAAAACGAGCATAATTGTCGTTGCAAGAAGAGTTGAGCTTTCGAGTTGAACCTGCGCGTTCTGCAAAATTGCTCCGAGCGCTTTTTTGGGAATGCTCAAGACTTCTGCGGCGGCGACAACTTTCCAGCTCATTCCAAAAGTTGAAAAAATTCCGCTTTCGACAAAATTCTGGAGTTTTGGAAGGACGATAAAACGGATTTTTTGAGATTTTGTGAGCTTAAAGACTTTTGCCATAAAAAAAAGTTTTTTGTCGTCTTCGCTAAAATCAAGTCCCGAACTTACAGCAGCGGTCATAACCGGAAAAGCCATTAAAACTGCGCTAAAAACCGGCACAAAATCCGAATTAAATACAAAAACTGCGAGCAAAATAAACGAAACTGCCGGAACTGAACGAATCAAGGAAAGTGGAAAAGCTATAAATGCCTTAAAAAGCGGAAAAATTCCGGAAAGAACTCCGGCAATAATTCCCAAAAAAACAGAGATAAAAAATCCTGCAAAAACGCGGAGCGAAGAAAAAAGCGTGCTCTGCCAAAACTCTTGTGTTGCGCACAGTTCAAAAAGTTTAAAAACTGTTGCCGTAAATGTCGGAAAAACGAGAGGGGTTTTTGCAAGAACGGCAAAAATTTGCCACAAAAATGCGAAAGTCAGGATTGAAATTAAATTTACAGTTTTTTTGTTCATTTTAGAGAAAAATAAAAATCGTCGTCAGGAAGTTTTCCTCCGATTGACTGCGGAGATTCCTGCAAAAAAACAGAAAGAATTGATTCGATTTGCTTTTTTGCCGTCAGCGAATCCTGCCAGATAAAATTTGCGTTCGGAATTGACTTTTCTGCGACAGCCGCTTTTAAACCCAAATTTGCTTTTTCTGCAAGAATTCCAGCTTCTTTTGGATTTTTTACAGTCCACTCGTTTGATTTTGCGTAGAGGGCGGCAATTTTTTTTATGAGCTTTTTGTTGTTTTTTGCAAAATCCGCATTTGCAACTAAAAGCGTCATTGGAAAAGTTTTTTCTGTAAGTTTTTCGTATTCTGCCTGAATATTTAAAATGCGTTTGACCTGCGGAGACTTTGTCTGGGCGACAGTTGCAAATGGTTCAGGAACGAGGGCAAATTCGATTTTGTCCGAGATTAAGGCTGCGGCGATGTTTGCGTTTGGAATTGAAAAATCCAGATTTACCTGATTTTGCAGTCCGTTTTTTGAAAGCAGATATTTAAAAATGAATTCGGGAGTTGCGCCTTGTCCTGCGCATTGAACTGTTTTTCCTTTGAGCGATTCCAGAGAAAAATTTTGCGGAAAGCCTGTTTTTGAGAGAAGATAAAGGTTTCCGTTTCCTGTAACTCCAAGGCAGACGATTTTTTTGTTTGAAGAATTAAAAACTTTTGCCGCAATGTTTGGCGGAAGAAAACCTATGTCAAGCTCTCCTTTTAAGAGTTTTGGAAGTTCGGTTTGAACAGAAGCGAAGTTTTCAAAGGCGAGGTTTTTGACTTCGGGACTGTTTTTGTTTTCCATTAAATAAGCGCAGGGAATTGCAGAAGGTCCGTTTAGAATTCCTATGCGCACTTGTTTTTGTTTTGCAAATGTTGAAAAAACTGATGTTAAAATAATTGAAACTGTCAGAATTTTTTTTATTTTTTGAGAATTTAGGTTTTTGAATATTTTCATAAAAAACTCCGTAAATGTACGCCGGATTGTAGCGGCGCAAGGCGTTTTAAGGCTGCGGTTGCGCTTTTGCGAAAACGCAGCCTTAAAATGCAGCGGAAGCGGAACCGCGAAAAGCCGGTTTTTGGCTGGACTGGAACTTCGGAGCAAAAAAATGTGCGGTACTTTAGGAAGTCTTCGTCCAGATTTTAAATTTGCTCTTTTGCGATTTTTTCCATGTCTGCCTTTTGCGGAATTCCGTCGGCATCTGGTTTTGAGCCGGAATTTGCATAAAGCGTTAAAAGTCCGTTGCCAAGATTTGGATTTGTGATTACTCCTGGACCTGCAATGCAACCTCCTTCGCAAGCCATAACTTCGATTAAATTAGGGCAGTTTTCCGGCTGAGGAAGTTCTCCTGCGCTGATTTTGCCGTAATTTGAAAGAATTTTTATCTGGTCTTTTGTTAGTCCGTTGATTACGAGTGGGCGGAGAATTGACTGGTCTTTGAGTCGAAGTTTTACGCTTTGTGCAACGCCGCCAGTTTTTGCAAAATTTCTGCCGGAAACTGTAGGAACGTATTTTTCTGGTTTTTCCGGGGCTTTTGAAGGTTCAATTTGCTTTGCCGCAAAGAGAGAGCTTATTTCGTCAACTGTAAGAACGTAGTCCACCGTGTCCGAATCCATGCCTTCGCGTTTTTTTGCAAGACAAGGACCGACAAAAACTGTAACGCAGTCCGGATCGGCTTTTTTTGCAAGCATTGCTGTGTAAATCATTGGAGATTTTGTTTCGGAAACACATTTTGCCAGCTGAGGAATATGGATTTGAACGGCGCGCACATAGGCCGGGCAGCAGCTTGTCGTCATGATTTTGTCTCCGCTCTCCATTCTTTCTGAAAATTCTTCGGCTTCGTTGTCGGCTGTCATGTCTGCTCCGGCGGCAACTTCCCAGACTTTGCTAAATCCTGCCTCTAAAAGAGCGCCGTCGAGTTGTCCGGGTTTTAGACCTTTGAACTGAGCTCCGATTGCAGGCGCGTACATGGCGACTACTTTTTTGCCTTCCATTATGTTTTTTATAACGTCAAAAAGCTGGGATTTTGCCATCATTGCGCCGAACGGACAGTTTGCCATGCATTTTCCGCAGAAAATACATTTTTCGTAGTCGATTTGCTCCCTTCCTTCCGAATCTTTTGTAATCGCTCCGACCGGGCAGGCTTCTTCGCAAGGAACAACTGTTTTTATGATTGCGTGGTATGGACAATTTTTTAGGCAGAGACCGCAGTTTATGCATTTTGAAGGGTCTATTTTTGCCCTGCTGGTAACTTCAATTGCCTGACGCGGGCAGTTCATCTTGCATGGACGGGCAAGGCAGGCCTGGCAGGCGTCTGTCACAAAGTGATGAGGTTTTGCACAGGCGTTGCAGGCGTTTTTGTACATTGTTAAAACCGGCCAGGTTGGTTTTTGGCGGCCGAATGCCTGATTTACGTAATCTGCGAGCGGTTTTTGAGGGTTGTAGTCTTCGAGTGAAAACCCGAGGTCTGCAACGATGCGGGCGCGGACAATGCTCCTGTCGTTTTCGAGCGAGCCTGTCACAGGAATCGTTCCGTCTGGAACAACTTTTTCTGGAATAAGTTCAATCTGGCTGACTGTTTTTGAATCTGAAAGTTTTCCTTCTAACTGCAATTTTACAATTTCGGCAAGGATATTTTTTTTAAGAATTGCCATGTTGTTGTTTGTGTTAAGCATAAAAGTTACCTCGTTATTTTATAGTGTATCACTTTTTTGAAGACTTTGAAGTTTTTATAAAAAATTATTTGCAAAAAACTGTTAAAAAAATGCTTTGGTTTTATTTAAACCGAATGTTATTTATCTTTTGTGTGATGCGGAAGAAATTTGTTCTTGATATAATACATCTTATGATTAGAGAAGAAATTAAAGATGAAGAATTGTTAAAACATTTGCAGTCTATTCACAAAGACGAAATGACTATTTTTGTTATGGCTGACGGCCGTGTGCGCGGCGCTTTTTTGAATGGAACCCGGCTTGTAAACCAAATGCGAGCCAACCAGCATCTTGGAATTCTTGAAACTCTCGTGCTTGGTCAGGCTGAACTTTGTGCGGCGCTTATGATTCCTACGATGAAAGGCAGGGAACGCGTTTCGCTTCACTACGAGTCTAACGGTCCTGCCGTTGGTTTTGGTGTTGAAGCGGATTCTTCTGGATATGTGCGTGGACATTTGCTTCAAAATCCAATTCCTGTCGAAAAACCTCTTGAAAACTGGGATCTTGCTCCATTTTTTGGAGAAGGCACTTTGACTGTCCGAAGAATGGGCGAGGGAATGAAGGCTCCTCAGGTTGGAATGACAGAAATTCTCTACAAAAACATTGCAAAGGATTTGACCCATTATTTTGCCCAGAGCGAGCAGATTCACACCGCTTTTAACACTAGCATTCAGTTTGACAGACAGGGACGCGTAATTGGGGCAGGTGGAATGTTTCTTCAGGCTCTTCCAAAGGCAGGCGGAAAATCTTCTGTAAAAACCGAGCAGGTTGAAAACGACATTGACTCAAAAGACGATGAGGATGAAGAACTTCTTATGAGGGTTGAAAATGCCTTTAGCGCAATGCCGTCAATTGGAAAATGGTTTAGCGACGGTGGCGACATGGAAGACGTGATTTACGGACTCTTCAGAGAATTTAAGCCGACTGCGGTTTTGAACCGCGAAATTATTTTTGACTGTCCTTGTAGCGCAGAGTATTATGCACGGCAGATTAAGGCTCTTCCAAAAAAAGAACTTGCCGATATTCTTGCAAACGATCCTGATCCATTGGAAATTGTCTGCCACAACTGCGGTTCAGCTTATAAAATTCCAAAATCGATGCTTGTGTAAGTTATGATTCTGTAAGAATCTGCCGATACTGACGATAGAAAACTTCTGAAAATTTATATTTTGAGGTTGCTCTGTAATTAAATAGAAACTCTGGGCTTTTTGTCTGGTCGAAAAGAGGGTTGTATGTTTAAAGCGCGTAGACGAATTGGTCTTACTCTGGTTTATATTCTTCTTTCGTTGATATTTCTTTCTCTGGCTGTTTTTCTTGTGCCACAGACTAAAATTAACGACTTTGTTGATTATTCAAATACTTTTCCTACGACCGTAACTGCGGTTTTGTTCTGTGTTTTAATCATGATTGCAAGTACGCTTTATTCGATGGTTCGTCTGCATCTTGAAAAAAGCACGATGAGAAGCGGAGAAACTGCTTTTTTGACGGAATTTACCGATAAGCTGCGTCTGTGTTATTCAATGGAAGATTTTTATAACTTGATCGCAGATGTTTTGGAAGTAAAGGCCGACTGTTCTGTTTTGTACATTAACCGTATGACAAATTACGTTCTCTACAATTCTCCAAACCGGCTTAGTTCAGACCCTGCGAGAATGGAACTGCTCGAAAGAAATTATTCGATTGACTGGGGAGAAGGAACTTTCTTTTTGGGCGAGAATTTCGGTATTGTTTCTAAAAGCCGTAAGTCGCGCGGTTTTTTTATTTCGTCTAAGGGATTTCATTTTTTTGTTTTTTGCCGTTACACAAAATATTTTGATATGGAAGTTTTTCCAAGGCTTTACGAAGAATTGGGACGTTTTCAGTTGCGTGCAGAAACTATTTCCAGCCTTTCTGAAATTTCTGAACTTTCAAAGGAATGGGAACAGCTTGCAGAAACTCAGCGCGCCTTTTTGCCGCAGAGAATGCCGGAAGTCGAGAGGGTTAAACTTGCCGCATATTTCCGTCCGCTGATAAACGTTTCGGGAGACTATTATACGGTTCTTCCGATTGATGAGCACAAAACTCTTGTAATGCTTGGTGACGTTTCCGGAAAAGGTCTTGCCGCAGCCCTTGTCATGGGACTTGTAATGAATACCGTAAAAATCAAGGAAAACAAGGAAGATTTGCCGGGCATGATTATGGCAATCGACAAATCCATTAAGGACATGCACCTTCAGGATAAATATACTGTTTTGTTCATTGGAATTATCGACACTCAAAAAATGACAATTCGCTATGTAAACGCTTCTATGTCCGATCCGATTATTGTAACCCGTTCTCCGGACGGTTATAGGATAAAATCTCTTTCTTCAAACTGTCCGATTGTCGGAATTATTCCTATTGATGAAGTTGAAGTGAGCGAACAGCGTCTTTTTTCTGGCGACCTTATCATGATGGCAAGTGACGGTGTTTCGGAAGTTATGAATGCGGACAAGGTTGAATTGGGCGATACCCAGTTATTTACCGATACGATTAAAAAAAGTGCTTCTAAAGAGCCGCGCGAGTTCATAAAAGATATTACGGATCTTGTTTTTAGTTATAACGCAGATACTCGCCTTCACGATGACCTTACAATGCTTGTTGCAAAAATTCAGGGCTAGGGTTAAGGAGAATAAGGAGAAATTGTTATGATTTATGTTGTTCTAAACCTTGTAATGGCGGCTTTTGCCGTTGGTCTTGCATTTTATATCGATCATCGTTCTGCGGAAAACGTAAATAATCCTCTTACGACAATGTGCGTCTACCTTGCAGTTTCTTGTGTTGCTATAGCTCTCATGCTCTGGTCTACTTTTTATGCATCTGACCGTATGCCTCTCATGTTTTTCCGTCTTGGGCTTATTGCGGCAACTGTTTATTCACTTGATTTTTGCATTTACTGTATTTTGTTTCCTTCTTATAACCGCCCGACTGTTGTAAAGACGGTAAAATGGGGTTTGGTCCTTGTTTCTGTGTGGTTTGTATTTACTCAGGTTACTGGAATTACTGTTACAGAATTTCTTGGTTTGAGCGTTGACTCTAAACCGCTTTTTAAAGGTCAGCTTACAAACTATTTTCCTGTAACCTGGTTTGAAGTTTTTAGGACGATTCTTTTGATTGGGCTTCCTGCGCTTTCTGTTTTAATTATGATTTTGCGTGCAGAAAACCGCGATGACCGTCTTAACATGCAGAAGTCTCTTTTGAACGTGCTTGCACTTGTTGCCGGCTGGATTTCTTTTTGGGTAATCAAGCAGGCCTGCGGACGCGTTCCGATGTTTTCTTCTCTTATTTTTGTTGCAGTTGCGGTTATTCAGGTACTTCTTTCTTATAATTCGCACCAGAACTTTCTTTATGACTTTAAATATGTAGTCGGTGTCTTTGTTACTTTTATTTCCTGCTATCTTATTCCTGCCGCTGTCGTTGGAATTTTCTTTCCGCGTTTATGGCCGGAATTCGCCATGTCGCACTTAATCTTCTTTTTAGAAATCGGCGTTGTAATCGTAGTCTGTATTATAATTTCTTATCAAATTTCAAAATTCCTTGCACGAAAACAGTATTTCCGCTCTTTCCAGTATGCTGAGGTTTTTGAAGAACAGCTTTCTAAACTCGATTATGCTGAAGATCCGGAAAAAATTGTTCACGATATGCAGAATATTTTTATTCACAACCTCGGTCTTTCGCAGATGCACGTTTTTGTAGAAAGCGAAAATATTCTCAAGACGATTTATGAGCAAAACGGGAGTCCGGAACTCACTCTCGACATAAAAAATGCTGTTTTTGACGCAATGCTCAACCAAAACCGCATGGTTGTTTTAAAAAGTCAGGTTGATAACGGACATCTTTTTGAGCGCAACAAACATGAACTGTTAAAACTTTTTGCCGACACTTCTTCGGAAGCCATAATTCTTCTTGCAGAAGGCCGCCGCATTGTCGGTCTTATTACTCTTGGTCAAAAAGCCGGCGGAAACATCTACGCTGACTACGACTTTAACACGTTTACAAAATTTTATTCTTACTTTTTTGTATTCGGTTATTACATGCGCAATATTTCAAATCAGGCAATTGTCGGAACTGTAAACCGCGAAATCCGTATGTCGAGCCAGATTATTACTTCCATTCAGGAAAATATGGATCCGATAAAAAATCCAAAATACGATACCGGCTACATTATGGAGCATGCGCACAATATTGGAGGCGAATTTGTCGATTTAATCCGCCTTTCAGATTCGCGTCATATTTTTGTTTTGGGCGACTTGAGCGGAAAAGGAATTTCTGCTTCGATGAGCATGGTAATTATTAAGTCGATTATCCGCACGTTCTTGCAGGAAACCCGCGATTTTAAACTTCTTGTTGAAAAAGTAAACAGTTTTATTCGCTACAATTTGCCAAAAGGAACGTTCTTTGAAGGCGTCTTTGCGCTGCTTGATTTTAATGATGACACAATGTATTACATCAACTGCGGAGTTCCAGCCCTGTTTTTGTATACAAAATCTTATAACAACGTAATTGAAATTCAAGGTGAAGGCCGTGTCCTTGGTTTTGCAAAGGATATTGGAAAACTCATAAAAGTAAAAAAAGTAAAGTTGAATCCGGGCGATGTTATCGTTACCTGTACCGACGGTCTTATCGATTCAAAATCTCTCCGTGGCGAAGCTTACGGAAAAGAGCGAATCCAGCGTTCGATTACAGAAAATACTTCCTACATGGCAAATGTAATGGCACGCACAATATACAATTCTGCGGCTGATTTTCTTGCAAAAGAACTTGATGACGACGTTTCGATTCTTGTAATCAAGCGTCTTGCAAATAAAAATTAACGGAGGAAGAATCTAAATGGATGCCTTAAAAGTTGTTGAAAAATTCGGTGCAAATTACGTTCTTTATGAACTTGTCGGCGTCGTAAATTCTTATACTCTTGACGAATTAAAAGGCAAGGTTTATACAATTGTTGTCGATTCTAACCTTGTGCTTGATCTTTCTTCTGTTGAAGCGATTGATTCTGCTGGAGTCGGTCTTATAATGGGTGGCTTTAACGAAGCTGAAGAATTTGACCACCGTCTTTACATCATGAATCCTTCGCCAGTTGTGCGCCAGGCTCTAGATGACACAGGTTTTAGCGATACTTTCTATTTTATACATTCTGTAACCGAGGTTATTTAGCTCTTATGAAAAAATCAGTTTTCTCTTCTTTGTGCGCAATTTTGATGTTT
Organism: Treponema berlinense; assembly: GCF_900167025.1. GTDB lineage: Bacteria > Spirochaetota > Spirochaetia > Treponematales > Treponemataceae > Treponema_D > Treponema_D berlinense. Next base: position 52,123 of record NZ_FUXC01000010.1, read on the forward strand.
TTTTGTGGAAGTTTTGTTTCTTGCGGACAGAAAAAAAACAAACCTGCAGCAACCGAAAATTTGCAGGTTCAAAATCCAGATCTTGCAAAATTGAACAGGGTTCTTTCTTCGATGAGCGAACGTGCAAAAAATGTAATTCCAAATGGGAATCCTGAAGAATTTCTGGCAGATTTGCATCGCGTTCTCGAAAGCAGAAAAAATTTTTCTTCGGAAGATTTAAGTCCTTTTTATTTAATCGACAAGAATCATACGGTTGGTGCTGATTATGAACCGAAGAATTTAGTTCACCTTGAAAAAAACGATTTATTTGCAATCAATAAAAACAATTTGAGCCTTCGTCCAGAAAGTTATGAGGCTTTAAAAGTTCTTGCTCAGGCTGCAAAAAATGATGGAATTACGCTGACTGTAAGTTCAACTTACCGTTCCTACGAATATCAGAAAAATCTTTTTGCATATTGGGTAAAAGTTGACGGACTTGAAGAGGCGGAACGCGAAAGTGCGCGCGAAGGAACAAGCCAGCATCAGCTTGGAATGGCCTTGGATTTTGCTCCGGTTGATGACGCTTTTGCAGATACAGTTCCGGGGCAGTGGGTTTACAAAAATGCCGCAAAATACGGCTGGAGCCTGAGTTTTCCGCACGGATATGAAGATATAACAGGTTATCGCTGGGAAAGCTGGCATTTCCGCTACATAGGAGTTGAAGCCTGCGAATTTCAAAAAAAATGGTTTGGAGATGTCCAGCAGTTTATGATGGAATTCTTGGATGCATGGGAAGATAAACTTTGATAGGTTCGTCCAAAATCTGCTTGCGTTTAGGCAAACAGATTTTTTTTATCGCAAGAAGCCGCGCTAAGGCGACTTTTTTTATTTTATAACGACGTTTACGAGTTTTCCTGGAACTACAATGATTTTTGCTACTGTTTTTCCGTCTGTAAACTTTTTAAAGCCGTCTGTTTCTTTTGCGAGGGCTTCGAGTGTCGCATTGTCTGAGTCGGCTGCGGCTTCAAACTTTGCGCGGAGCTTTCCGTTTATCATAACCGGGAACTCTTTTGTGTCGTCCTTGCAGTAGCTTTCATCGAATGTCGGCCATTTCTCGTAGGCGTTTGTGCTTGTGTGTCCGAGTTTCTGCCAGAGTTCTTCTCCAAGGTGAGGAGCGTAAGGCGAGAGCATGAGGACAAATCCTTCCCACATTGCTTTTGGCAGGCTGTCGAATTTTGCAGCTTCGTTTACAAAAATCATCATCTGGCTGATTGCAACGTTGAAGTCGAGGTTGCCTGTGTCCTGAGTTACTTTTTTTACGGTTTTTGCGTAAGTTTTGCGCAGGGAAGCAAGGTCTTTGTCGAGTTTTCCTGTAATATCAATGTCGTTCATCGGCTTTTCTGACAAATTCCAGATTTTGTCGAGGAAGCGGTTGATTCCAACCAAGCCCTGAGTGTTCCATGGTTTAGAAACTGTGAGAGGTCCCATAAACATTTCGTACATGCGCACGCTGTCGGCCCCGTAAGTTTTTATCATTTCGTCAGGATTTACGACGTTTTTGAGCGATTTTGACATTTTTGCAACAACGCGCTCAAGTTCTTCTCCATCGTCTTTTGCGTAATATTTGCCGTCTTTTTCCTCAACTGCATCAACGGCAACGAGAGATTTTGATTTTCTCTGGAAGGCAAAAGAAGTAATCATTCCCTGGTTGATAAGGCGGTGGAACGGCTCTTTTGTCGAGACAACTCCGCAGTCATAAAGAACTTTGTGCCAGAATCGCGCATACAAAAGGTGAAGAACCGCATGTTCCGCTCCGCCGACATAAAGGTCTACAGGCATCCAGTATTTTTCTTTATCCGAAGTGCAGAAACTTGAACTGTCTTTCGGGTCGAGATAGCGCAGGTAGTACCAGCAGCTTCCTGCCCACTGAGGCATTGTGTTTGTCTCGCGTTTTGAATCTGCTCCGCAATTTGGACATTTGCAGTTAACCCAAGATTCAATTCCCGCAAGAGGGCTTTCGCCGGTTCCTGTAGGCTGATAAGTTTTTACGTTTGGAAGCTCAAGAGGAAGTTCTGTTTCTGGAACCGGAACAGTTCCGCATTTTGGACAGTGAACAAGCGGAATTGGCTCTCCCCAGTAACGCTGTCGGCTAAAAACCCAGTCGCGGAGCTTGTAATTTACAGCTTTGTGGCCGATTTTCTTTTCTTCGAGGAAATCGAGCATTTTTGCAATCGCGTCTTTTTTGTTAAGACCGTCCAAAAATTCAGAATTAACGTGAATTCCATCCTGAGTCCATGCTTCTTTCTGAACGTCAACTTCCGATTTTAAAACTTCAATGATTGGAAGTCCGAATTTTTTTGCAAAATCCCAGTCGCGTGTGTCGTGTGCAGGAACTGCCATGATTGCGCCTGTTCCGTAGGAAATCAAAACGTAGTCGGCAACCCAGATTGGAATGAGTTTTCCGTTTACAGGATTTATCGCGTAGCTTCCTGAGAAAACACCGGTTTTTGTTTTTGCAAGGTCAGTGCGTTCAAGGTCAGATTTTTTTGCGGCTTCATCGCGGTATTTTTCAACAGCTTCTTTCTGTTCCGCCGTTGTAAGTTTTTCGATTAAAGGATGCTCAGGAGAAACAACCATGTAAGTCGCGCCAAAAAGAGTGTCGCATCTTGTCGTGTAAACTGTGAGTTTTTGGTCGGTAGCTTTTCCGTCTTTGTCAGCAACGGCAAAGTCAACTTCAGCACCGACAGAGCGTCCAATCCAGTTGCGCTGCATTGCCTTTACGCTTTCCGGCCAGTCGAGCTCGTCCAAGTCTTTTAAAAGACGGTCTGCATAAGCTGTAATTTTAAGAATCCACTGACGGATAACCTTGTGCGTAACTTGAGCGCCGCAGCGGTCGCAGTGGCCTTCTTTAACTTCTTCATTTGCAAGACCTGTCATGCACGAAGGACACCAGTTGATTGGAGTCTGGGCTTCGTAAGCCAGGCCTTTTTTGTAGAGCTGGAGGAAAATCCACTGGGTCCACTTGTAATAGTCAGGAGTACAGGTTTTGATTTCGCGGTCCCAGTCATAGCTAAAACCGAGGGCTTTAATCTGTTCGGTAAAGTGAGCAATGTTTTTAAAAGTCGTTTCTGCAGGATGAGTTCCTGTTTTGATTGCATAATTTTCAGCAGGCAAGCCGAACGCGTCGTAACCCATCGGATGAAGCACATTAAATCCGTTCATTCGCAAAAATCTTGAGTAAATGTCAGTAGCTGTATAGCCTTCAGGATGGCCTACGTGAAGTCCCGCACCGCTTGGATAAGGGAACATATCAAGAATATAGCGGCGTTTTTCTTTAGGAAAAGATTCGTCTTCGACAGCCTTAAAAGTTTTGTGTTCGTCCCAAAATTTTTGCCATTTTGGTTCAATGTTCTGAAATGGGTACATAATTTAGACCTCGTTTTTTATCCACAGATTTGAATGCGGATTTATATTTGGAAGAAAAAAAGTTTGAAAGAAAAAAAGAAACCTTTATAAGGTTGCGTTTTGTCTTTCTAAAACATTTCGAGTCTATCACTTTTTTAAAGTGTTGAAAATATGGAGAGAAAATTCGTTTTGCACGGAATTTGTGTATGAGCATCACCGTGGAATTTATATTTTCTTTTCAAGCAGTACAAGGTTTACGCCTTTTATTCCGTTGAACGTGCAACCTTTGATCCCGATTTCCTTATAACCGAGTTTTTTATAGAATGAGCGGGCGGTGGAATTTTTTTCGTTTGTGTCTATTCTTAGATAGTGACAACCGTTGTCAAGAGCATATTGCTCGTAGAATTTTGCAACCTCTTTTCCAAGCCCTCTGCCTTTTTCTGACGGGTCTATGACAAGTGTGTGCATAACCATAATTTCGCTGTCCAGCGCATCATACTGCCACGGAGCATCTTTGTATGAGTCTACTTGTAGTTGGTTGAATATGACTGTTCCGATAATTTTCCCATCAGTTTCTGCGACAAAAAGATCTTGTCTTTCAAGAGCATCTTTGATTGTGCGTGCGTCAGGGTAGATTCCTCTTATCCAGCCGATTGTTGCTCGTCCGTTTTCCTCTTCTGTGTGAATATTATCGTAAATTCTTTGGACTGCTACGCTGTCTTTTTGTGTCGCTTTTCTTATTATTATTCTTGAAATGTTTGTATCCATGTTTTTTTTTCAGACTTGGAATTTTATCTTCCTCTTTTTTGAACAGAATAAATTTTATCACTTTTTTAAAGTATTGACCTGTTTATATAAAAATATTCGTTTTTTCTATTTAACCACAATCGAAGATACTGTTTTTCCGTCGGTGGTGTAGGCTTTTGCCGGGTTTGTTGTGTCGATAAACTGTTTTAGGCCGGTAAAATAGGCGTAATAGTAGGTTCCGGGCGGCAGCGGCAGGTAAATTTCGTATTTTCCTGGTGTTGTTTCTGTCATTTCGTAAATCCAGCTGTCCCAATTTGTAAATGTGCCTGCCAGCCTGATTTTTTTGCCTGGCTCAAAATTACAGGTAAATTTTGTAAATCCGTCGGGCGTTTTTTCGGTTATATTCTTTTTTGTCTGCGGAATTTCTATGCACGAAAACTCTATTCCGTTTTCTGAGTCGTATTGAGTGTTTGGATTTGTCGGATCGATTGTCCACAGTCCGTCGATTACGAGCTTATAGGAAATTTTTTGTGTTTTTGGAGGAATTTTCAGGACGTAAAAATACCATGAATTTGTCTGTTCGCCTTCGTAGTCGAAAAGCTTGCGCATCGAAAATGCGTGAATTTTGCTGAAATTTTCAAAATCGAAGGCAATTCCTACGTTACGGGCGTTTTTTTCTGCTGTAAAGAGAATGTATTCGTCGCTTATCAAAGGTGAACGCACTCCTCTTACAGAAGTTACAAGATTGTCGTAATCGTAAGTGTCTTTTTTTGGTTCATCTTTTTTTGCAGAAGCGCTAATTAAAACAAAAAATGCAAAAAATGTAAAAACAGCAAACTTTTTCATACTGGAATTTTCGGTATTTTTTGAATGTAGTTTAGATTTTTAAAATTAAGTTTTGTGGCAGGGATAGAAGGGGCGGGAACCGTTGGCGGTTGCCTGCAAACGCCAATGCAGCGCGGTTAGCGCGGAACTCCGGATAGCCCGGTTTTTTGCCGGCGCAAAAAAGCCACCCAAATTATTAAAGCAAGGGTTCTGATTTTCCGAAAATGAGTGTAGAATAGAATCTTGAATTGTAATCAGGGCTCTAGAATTTTTAGAGAAAACTGCCAATTTTTGTCTGGAGTAAAAAAACGAAATGCCGGGATTAAATCAACTAAAGAAATTTGCCAGTGATATGCGGAATGTCGGTGACGAAGTTAAAATTCGTGCCCAGCGCGGTGAAAAACCTGCCGTTGTTTCTCTCCCGGAAGGAATTTCTGAAGCAGACGATTCTGAAGATTTTGTTCTCGGTCTTCCCGAAAAAACGGATGCAGCTCCTGAAGAGTCCGAATCTGCCGTTGACTCTGGCGAAGAAAATAAAGATACGGATTTAGGTTCTCCGGCACAAGAAAACGATGCGGTTCCAGATTTGGATTCGATTTTAAATGCCAATGCCTCGCAGTCGGACGATGAGCCGGATTTGAGCGAATTTATTGATGAACCTGAAAAAAAAGAGCCGGAAGAAATTCCTTTGGAAGATCTTGATTTGGAGGCGCTTTTAAAATCCGCTCCTGAAGAAAGCGCGCAAACTGAGGCTGAACAGGAAAATGTTCCGTTTGACGAGTCTTTTGGAGAAAATCTTTCTAAGCCGGACAAAAAGTCTGACGATTTTGAAGACATGCAAATGCCGGACTTGCCGGAAGATATGGACTTTGGAACAGAACCTGCTGCTTCAAAAAACGATGACGATTTTGCTTTTAACGGCGAAGCTATCGACTTAAATGCCGACCTTCCGGAAGATATTGTCGAAAAAGACGGTTTTTCTCCTTTGCCAGCCGAAAATTCCGCACAAAAAGAACAAAATGAGCTTAAAAACGCTGAAAATCTTGAAGATACGCCAGATTCTTCGGATTTTGAGCTTGATGATAAAATCAAGGATATTGAAAATCCTCTTGGGTTTTCAGAAGCTCAAAAAGCGGACGAAAATTTTGATGAAAATTTAAACGGAGGTTTAAATTCCAGTCCAAACGCTAGTCCAGACACCAGTCCAAACGCTAGTCCGGACACCCATCCAGACGCCAGTCCAAACGCTAGTTTGAACGACTTTAGCCTCCCGGATTTTGATTCATTTTCTATGGAAAGTCCGGAAAATTCTGCAAGTTCGGAAAATTCTGATTTTTTGGAAAATTCTGGCGCTCAGACTACGGAAGAAGAAAACAACACTGCGGCTGCCGAAATTTTAAAAGGGCTTTCCGGTTCTGTTGACGCTTCGGCCGATGTTCCTGCGGAAGATTTTTCGAGTTCAATCGAAGAACTTGGAAGCGACGAAAATATTGATTTTGGAGCAGGAAGCGCTTCTTTTCCTGGTGGAGATGAATTTCCGGAAACTTCATTGCCTGGAATCGGTAAAAATTTGCCGGACGATGACTTTCTTCTTGACGATGATTTTAAAATTCCTGGATTTTCGGACACTCAGACCGCCGCCTTTGACAAGCGTGGACGGCCAAAGGTTGATAATGTTGATTTTTCTCAGGCAAAGAACGGAAGGCCAAAAAACACTCTTACTGAAGAAGAATATGCGGTTTTTAGAAAAAATCTTTCCGACTATCCGCTCAACCTCCGTCTTGCGATTGAAGATTTGGTCGTAAAAAACGAATTTACCGACGACGCTGTTTTTGAAATAATTCAAAAAATTCTCAACAAGGCGCCTGCAAGGCAGATTGCTTCTCAATTGGAAAAAATGCTCGACATTTCGATTGACGTTCCAAGGGATTACGAGAGGCGTTCTTTTGCCCAGTACGAAGCGTACAAGCAGTCTTTTCAGTATCAGTTAAAAAACAGAATTATTCCGGGCACGATTGCAGGAATTGTGATTGCTTTTGTGGTCTCTCTGCTTTTTCAGGCGGGAGTTTTGTTCGTTTACAAGCCGATAATGGCAAAAATTATTTACAAGCAGGGTTATGCCCTTCTTCAAAACAACGAATATCCTCAGTCAGAATCAAAATTTATTGATGCGGTTCAATATAAACCTATAAAAAAATGGTTTTTTAAATATGCCGAAGGTTACCGCGAACACAAGCAGTTTGAGCGTGCGGCTCAAATGTACAAAAATATTCTTGGAGTTTTTAAGCACGATAAAAATGCAGGACTCGACTGGGCGGAAATGGAACTTTATGACCGTGCAAACTATGAGCGTTCTGAAGAAATTGTCCGCCGCGAAATTTTAGACTGGCACATAAACGATTCTGACGGAATTTTGCTTTTGGGAGATGTTTTTCTTGAATGGGGCGAAACAGATTTTGCAAAATATGAGCAGGCAAGGCAGACTTATTCAGATTTGATTCAGCTTTATGGAGCTACAGACCTCTATATGTCGAGAATGCTCCGCTATTTTATTCGCACTGACAAATTAAAGAATGTCATAGAGCTTAAAAACCGTTTTTATCCGCGCGAAAAATCTCTGGAGGCAAAAGACTGGACTGAACTTTCGGGCTATCTTTTGGACAAGCTTTATGGAAATTTGAGCCGTTCCGATGAATATTTACGTGCAAAAATTGAAGATGTAAAGGCAATGCTTGATATTGCAGAAAAAAAGGATTCAAAAAATCCTCTTGCCCATTACAATCTTGCGCGTTATTTTATCCGCAATTCAAATTTTGAATCTGCAAGAAGAAAACTCCTGGCTTCCCTTGATTGTTTTGACAAGCTTGCTGTCCGCACAAAAAAAAGCGTTTACAGCGAAATCGATGCCTGCCGTCTTTTGGGCGAACTTTACACTGATTTAAGCCAGTACATAAAAGCCCAGGAAGCATATACCCGCGGAATTGACCTTTTTCAAAGCGAAAACGAAAAAAACGGACTTGAAGGCGATTTAAATACAGGAATTTTATACGCTGATATGGGAGATATTGAATACTTTATTTCTGGCGACATGGATGCTGCCTTGAAAAATTATGAGTATTCAGTTTTAAATAAAAATTCAACTCCGACTGTAAATTACAGAATCGGTGTTATAAATTATAACAAGCAGAATTACGAAAATGCGCTCACATTTTTTATAAAGGCTTTAGAAAAAAAAGATGCAGATCAAAACCTTCTTCTCGCGGCCGGGAACACTCTTGCTCTCCGCGGAGATAATTTTGCGGCTCAAGGTTATTACAACCGTCTTTTAAGCCTTTTAAACGAAGAAAAAGCGCATCACGCGCTTCTTTTTCCTCAGGCTAAGGAAGAAGATTCTCAGCTTGTAGAAATGATTTTAAAAACAAACAACAACCTCGGGGTTGTCTTGAATAAAATTGCTCGTCAGACCGGCAACAGCCAGATGAACGGAAAAAGTTTTGAATGTTTTGTCGAATCAATTCGTGCCTGGGATGCTCTTACAAGAAATCAGGAAACGATGGTTCGGCTTGGTGGAAGTAACCTTGCCCTGCAAAATTCAAAATATATTTCGGCTTCGATGGCGGAATTCGAACCTGCAATTTATACAGACATTCCCCGCACTTTGGTCGGAGAAAAAGTGTTAAAATAGAATAAAACCGTTAAAACTAAAGAGTTTAAAATCCGGGATTTTTGAAAAATGTTTTGCACTAGAATTGGAATTGACTTAAAAAAACACTTTATTTCGCTCAAAAAAGAAGTTTTCCGAAAAACAATTCATATTTGTACGGCATTTGTGCCGCTTTTTATTCATTTTTACAAAATTCCGGCGATAATTTGCCTTGTTTGTGCCGCCGTTCTGTATTCAATTTCTGAAATTTTAAGGCTAAAAGGTGTCTGTGTTCCGCTCATAAGTTCAATAACTGTCGCTGCCGCCCGAAAACGTGACGACAATAAATTTGTTCTTGGTCCGGTAACCTTGGTTTTGGGAATCGTTTTGTGTTCGATTCTTTGGAAAGAACCATTTTCTACAGTCGGAATATTTTCTCTTGCCTTTGGCGACGGACTTGCAAGCCTTGCAGGAAAAACATTTGGCAGGGTCGAAGTTCCTTTGACAGGAGGAAAGACCGCGGCTGGAAGCCTTACCTGTTTTGCCGCAGTTTTTATTTCGGGCTTTTTTGTCTTGAACAATTCAATTTTGTGTTTTTTTCTTGCCCTTGTTGCAACTTTGATTGAAGGATTGCCTCTAAAGGATTACGACAATGTTCTGATTCCCGTTGTAATCGGCGGACTTTCCCAGTTTTTTTATCTCCACATGTAAAGTGAATGCAAAGCCCTCAAATATCCGTACGTTCCCAAAAGAAGAAGCGGAAGTCCCAAAATCATAAAGACGAAGTTGTCCGAAATTACCAGAAATCCGTAACCCGAAAGAATAAACAGCATTGAAAAGGCAATTTTTTTATATTCATCAGTATTTTGATCGATTGCCATAATCCAAAACGAAATAAAACTCAAGGCAGTAAATGCAAGCCGTGAACAAAAAAACAGTCTTGGAAATCCCCATGTGACAGTTCCAGCGGAACTGATTCTTGCCGTGTTGATAGGCGCAATAATCGCAAAAACAACAGTTATTGCAAAAAGAATCGTAATATTGCGTTCAATGTCCTGACGCTGTTCTGCAGAACTTGCAAGGGCCGCAAAAAGAAAACTCAGCGGACACAAAAGCCGCCCGATAAAAATAATTCTTCCACAAAAAAACAGAAGGTCGGAAAAAGTTGACCACAAACCAAAAAGCGGAGTTAAAAAGCGCACTCCTTCGCAAAGACAGCCGGTCAAAAAAGCAAGAAAAAAAATAATTTCGTTTGACTGAGTGTTTTCAAAAAGTTTAAGCGCATAAAAAACAGTAACCGGCGCAAAAAAAACAACCAGCGAAATTGAAATCATCGTCGCAATAAAACTGTATTTTAAAAATCCGATTTTTTCCATAAACGCTGGAATCCGCAGATTAGGCGGTGGAGTAATAGCTTTGTTTACAAGCGCGATAATGAAAAAAAAGAGGGCGCTTGCAATGCAGACAAGCGAAAAATAAAAGAAAATCTGCATCATTCGGTTGCGAGTCTTTAAAGTCATAAAAAAATATTAAAAGCAAACAAAAATTAAGTAAAGAGAGAGCATTTAAAATCCGAAAATAAATATAGAACATAACAGGCGCTTAAAAAAAGCAGGAACGGACAGCATACAAAAATCAGCCTTTTTATGCGCATTGAATGGGAGAAAAAAAATGAAAAAGCATCTTTTGATTTTATTCACAATTTTTGCAACGGTTTCACTTTCTTTTGCTGGAGATGCTGCGGCTTTTGTTGATCTCGGACTTTCCGAAGACGGCAAAACTTACGTTTTTGCAGAATACGGAAAAACAGATAAAACTTTTCAGGGCTACGCAGAAATTTATTGCGTTGATATTGAAAAAAACGACTGGATTGACGGCGAAGTTTTCCGCATAAATCCATCTGAAGCAACTGCAAAAAAAACAGGCCGCGAAGTTTACGAGGAACTTCTCAAAAAAGCAAGCTGGGTTCTCAAAAAATACAATTTAAAAAAATCAGAAGCCGACAATCTCCTTTTTACACGCGAAATTCCGTCTTCAACCGGCGAAATCGTTTTTAAGGATTTTGAAGGTTCAAGCACAGAACGCAGCATTTTTTACCATATTAAACTCATAAAAAATGTCGAAGGCACAGGAGAAAACTGCAAGTCTTCGTTCTTTATCGCAGTGGAAAAGCAGGACGAAAACGGCAACGTGATCAGCCACAACATTGTCGGAAATCCTGACATAAAGCGCAAAGGCGTAACAGGCTACACAATCAACCGGATTTTCAGCGACAAAAGCGGCCGCAATTTTGTGTTCGTAGTCGAAAAACAGGTCGAAAACAAGACAGGCACGTGTATCCGCTACATGGTCGAAACAATCCGTCTGTAAAAAATAAAAAAACTTACAAAAAATCCTGGCCGTAAAAAAAAACAGCGCCGGGATTTTTTATTTATGGAGCAGATTTTTTGTTCAAACCGGCCAACCGCCACTTGCTCACGCGCGGTGCTTCGCACAGCCTTCGGCTTGGCTAATGTCCGGGCTGAAAATTGCCTTTTTAACCGTAACTGCGCGACTTTACAAATTCATTTTTCTATTTTCAAAATCCTTAAAGTTCTGTATACTTGCTCAAAATTTGGAAAGGTGGAAAAAATGCGCAAAACAAAAATTATTTGTACGATTGGACCTGCGAGCGAGACTAAAAAAGTTCTTATTGACATGTGCAAGGCTGGAATGAATGTTGCCCGGCTTAATTTTTCGCACGGAACACACGAAGAGCATTTAAAAAAAATCAATCTTATTAAAGAAGTTCGCAACGAATTAAAAATTCCTCTGGCGATTATGCTTGATACAAAAGGACCTGAATACAGAATCGGAACTTTCAAAGAACATAAAATTGTCGTAAATGAAGGCCAGACTTTTACTTTTACAACTGACGAAATCGAAGGCGACGAAAGCAAGGTTTCTGTAAATTACAAGGGATTTGCCGATGATTTAAAACCTGGCGACAGAATTCTTGTGAATAACGGACTTGTAATCTGCGAAGTTACAGACGTAAAAGGCCACGATGTTATTACAGAAGTTAAGGTTGGCGGCGCGCTTTCTGACAGAAAAAGCATGAACTTTCCTGGAAAACTTTTAAACAGCGCTTTTTTGAGCGAACAGGACAAGAGCGACCTTTTGTTTGGAATTGAGCAGGACGTTGATTTTGTAGCCGCGTCGTTTGTCTCTACAAAAAGGGATGCCCAGGATGTCCGTGAATTTTTAAACGCTAACGGCGGAAAAGAAATTGATATTATTGCAAAAATCGAGAATCGTGCCGGCGTTGAAAATATCGAAGAAATTTGTTCTGTTGTTGACGGAATTATGGTTGCCCGCGGAGATTTGGGCGTCGAAATTCCATTTATGGAAGTGCCTGTCGTTCAGAAAGAAATCGAACAAAAATGCCGTCTTCTCGGTAAACGTGTTATTATTGCAACGGAAATGCTCGAGTCTATGATTAACAATATTCGTCCGACCCGTGCCGAAATTTCTGACGTTGCAAATGCGGTTTACGACGGAACATCTGCAATCATGCTTTCTGGAGAATCTGCCGCTGGAAAGTATCCTGTCGAAGCAGTTAAGACAATGTCCAGCGTTGCAGAATATACTGAACAGCACATAAATTACAAAAAACGCTTCAATTATACGGAATTTGTAAACCGCAATATTCTTGACGCAATTTCTCATTCAACCTGTCAGATGGCAATTGATGTTGGCGCAAAGTGTATTGTTGTAAATTCTGTGAGCGGTTTGACAGTAAGAATGGTAAGCCGTTTTCGCGCGCCTGTGCAGATTATCGGTTCAACTACATCAGAAAAGGTTTACCGCAAACTGGCTCTTTCCTGGGGTGTAATTCCGCTTTTGTGCGAGGAATATGATTCTCTCGACGTTCTTTTGTTCCATGCAATTCAGCGTGCCGTAAAAATACTCAACCTTAAAATCGGTGATACAGTGGTTTTGACCGGCGGACAGGTTGGAGTCAACAGCGGCCATACAAACATGATAAAAGTAGAAACTGTCCGCAAAGTTTATAGATAAAAAAATCAAAAATTTTTGAATTTATACCGCCGTTCTGTGAATGTATTTTCCAGATTTAAATCTGAAGAAGAAAATTACGGAACGGATAACCCAGTCGCTGCTCATGCCGATCCAAACTCCAAGCGGACCTGTTTTTAGTACGCGGATAAGGAAAATCGTGAGCGCAACCCGGCAAGTCCACATTGTGACTGTCGAAACCAGCATTGGAAAACGCACATCTCCGGTTGCACGCATTCCGTACGGAGGAATAAAAGAAAAACTCCAGGCAAAAGGCTTTATTACGTGCACAAAAACAGAAAGCTGGATTGTCAAAAGCGCAACGTCCGCATCCATTCCAGAAAGAACAGTGAGCGGTTTTACAATTCCGATTACAATTACCGAAGAAATTGCCACTGCGATAAAACTGAAAAAAGTGAGTTTTTTAATGTATTTTTCTGCAAGCTTGTAGTTGCCGGCGCCGTAAGCCTGGCCTGCAAGCGTCATAAGCGCAATTCCTATTCCGATTGGAGCCTGGCTTGAAAAACTTTCCAGAACCGAAGTGAGCGCATTTGCGGCGATTGCGGCTGTTCCGAGGGTCGAAACCGAAGATTGAATTGCAAGTTTTCCAAATTGAAACATTCCGTTTTCGATTCCTGAAGGAATTCCGATTCTCAAAATCTGAGAAATTTCGCGGAAATCTGGTTTTGCAAGATAAGAGTCAATCGCGATCTGCTGTTTTGTCCGGTTTAACAGAATCAAAATTACAACAGCACAGAAAATTCTCGAAATTAAAGTGCTTAAGGCTGCTCCTGCAACGCTCATGTTAAATCCAAAAATAAAAATGGCGTTTCCGACAATATTCAGAATATTTGAAATTGTAGAGACAACCATCGGAAGTTTTGAATTGCCATCCGCCCTAAAAATTGCTGCTCCCGAATTATAAATTGCAATAAAAGGGTAGGAAAGCGCCGTTATAAAAAAATAAATTTCGGATTTTGACATGACTTCCGCTTCTACAGAACCAAAAATAAGCGAAAGAATTGATTTTTTAAAGAGAATCAGGATTGCAGTTCCAACAATAGAAACAAAGGTTACAGAAAGAATTAGCTGCTTGCCAGCGTGACAGGCCTGTTTTATGTCTTTTCGACCGAGATATTGGCTGCAAAGAATTGCTCCGCCAGTAGCCATTGCTGAAAAAATCAAAACAACCATTACATTTATCGAGTCGACAAGAGAAACTGCCGAAATTGCAGCCGAACCGCATTTTGTAATCATTACGGTGTCTGCTGTTCCCATAAATGAGTTTAAAAGCTGTTCGACCATAAGAGGAACGAGCAGTTGAAAAAGTTGTCTGCCTTTTACTTCCATAAGCCGTAATTTTAATGAGAGGGGTTTTGATTTACAATTGGTTTTCAATTTTCAGACTGATAAAAAATTGTTCATAAAAAATTAGTTGTCTAAAAATTGAACCTGCTCCCGGAAAAACACTCCAATTCGCCGTTAGTCGCGTTCGCTCAAGACGGCTCATTGTCGCTGGTTTTTCCTACGCAGGTTCAATTGATTGACGGTAAAGTTTCATAAACGTTTTTTTTGTCTAAAAATTGAACCTTTTTTCCAAAAACACTCCAATTCGCCGTTAGTCGCGTTCGCTCAAGACGGCTTATTGTCGCTGGTTTATTCCAGCATATTTTCGTTAAAGTCTTTGGCATCTCCCTGCCAGATTATGCGGCCTTTTTTCATTAAAATAATTTTGTCGCTTACGGCTTTTGCTTCGGCCAGGTCGTGCGTAACCATTATTCCTGTAAAGCCTATTTCTTTTTGCAGTCTGCGGATTTCTGCGGCGAGTTTTTTTCTTAAAGGCGCGTCCAGTGCCGAAAGCGGTTCGTCAAAAAGTACAAGCTGCGGTTTTACAATCAAGGTTCTTGCAAGGCTCACTCTCTGCGCTTCGCCGCCACTCAGAGTTTCTGGAGAGCGTTTTCCAAAATTTTCAAGGTTGAATTTTTTTAAGAAGTCGCAAGCCATTTTTCTGGCTTCCTTTTTTTTAGTTCCGTGGCAGACAAGTCCGTACGAAACGTTGTCTTCTACGCTCAAATGCCCAAAAAGGTTCGCGCTCTGAAAAACCATGCCGATTCCTCGGTTTTGCACAGCGGTCTTTGTTATGTCTTTTCCGTCAAGGCATATTTCTGCCTTTTCCGACTTTTCAAGACCGCAAATCAGGCGCAAAACGGAAGATTTTCCTGAGCCGGAAGGTCCCAAAATCGTCGTCATTGTGGATTTTTCACATTCAAAGGAAACATCTAGGGAAAAATTTTCCCACTCTTTTTTTAAATTTTTTGCACTAAAGAATGCCATTTTCTGAGCCTTCCTGTTTTTTAAATTTTCTGCTAGAGGCTAGTTTGCCGAGCGAAAAAATCACCGCGCATAAAATTCCAAGTATTACTCCAGAAGCGCAGGCTTCGTTAAATTTATACCTTCCTGCAAGACGATAAGTGTATAGCGCAAGCGTATTGAACCGGGGAATTGCAAGCACGAGCGGAAGTGTTGCATCACCGGCACTCAGGGCAAAACAAAAAGCTGTCGCCCTAAAAAAAGAACGTCTTGAAACTGGAATAAAAATTCTAAAAACCGTGTCGAACGGAGAGCGGCTTAAAATCGAAGAAGCTTCAACTGTTGTCCGAGGAAGTTTTTCAAGTTCTGCATAAATCTGCCTGAACGCAACCGGCCAGTTTAAAAGTGATTGAGCAAAAACAAGAATCAAAAAATTTCCTTTTCGGACAAGAATCGTAATCAAAACTCCAACTACAACGCTCGAAATTGCCATTGGCGCAATCGGAATTATCCTGAAAATAAAAAAACGGCCTGTCGGATCAAAAATCTTGAGAACGGCTGCGTAAAAAAAGGCAATTGCCGCGCACAAAAATCCGGAGAGCAGGGCTGTTATAAACGTCCATAAAAAAGCATTCCAAAAACTTTGCGAGTTAAAAAGATGAATAAAATTATAGAAAGTAAAATTCGAATCAAGCCGTTTTGAGCTCAATCCGTTGTAAAAAATCGAAAAAAGAGGGCAGATAAAAAACAAAAAAATCAGGAAAAAAAGAATGGATGTAAAAATTTTTTCAAATCCGCAGATTTTCGTTTTTTCGAGGGATTCGCCGTTAAAAAAAATGCCTTTTAGACCTTTCGATTTTTGTTCAATAAACGTGTAAATCGTGACCAAAAAAAGGGCAATCGTCGTTTCCAGAAAGCCGAGCTTTAATGCTGCTCCAAAATTTAAATTGACCTTTGCCTGCTGATAAATTTCAACTTCGAGGGTTGTTGTTCCGACTGAGCCAAAGAGAAGCACAATCATAAAGCTAAAAAAACAGTACAAAAAAACTGGAATACAGGCTGATATTATTGAAGGCAAAAGCTGAAAAATCGTAATTGACCGGAAAATCTTAAAATTCCCGGCTCCTAAAAGCATTGCCGCGTCCGATTCTGCTCTCGAAAGCCGTTCCCAGGCAGAACTTACAGTGCTCATTACGAGCGGAAAATTATAAAAACCGTGGCAGATTATGATTCCAAGAAAACTGTACAAAAAAGTGACAGGCGGTTTATCCTTGCCAAAAATGAACATCAAAAAACTGTTCAAAGTTCCGTTCATTCCAAAAAAACTAACGTAGCCCAAAGCGACTAAAAGCGAAGGAATACAGAACGGAACAGAAGAAAGCGAAAGCAAAAAGTTTTTTAAAAAGAATTTTCTCCGGCCGCAAAAAAAAGCAGCCGGAAGTCCGATTAAAAGGGCCGTAAAAGTCGATAGCAGTGCCTGAAAGACCGAAAAACCGGCAATGCGAAAAAAAACATTTGCAGACAGGACTGCGTTCATCTTTTCAAAAACCTTCTAAAATTTTATTCGCCCAAAACAGCCATAATCTGTTCGATAGCGACGTTGGCTTTTTCTGTATCGTAAGACAAGAGCTTTTTAGGAGAAGGAGTTCCGTCAATGTAAGACTGCGGAAGTTTTACATTTTTGTTTGCAGGAAGCATCCACTGTGTAAGCGGCAGTTCGTTCTGTGCGTCCTCGCTGATTAAAAAGTCCAGAAAACTCTGGGCGCCTTTTTTGTTCGGAGCATTTTTTGCAAGTCCGGCGCCTTCAACCTGAAGAATGTGTCCGTCATCAAAAATCAAAGCCTGGTATCTGTCGGTTTTGTCATATTCGTAGTGATAAGCCGCGCTTGTTGTGTAACTGCAAACGAGAGGAGCTTCTCCGTTTGTAAAAAGACCGTAACCTGCGCTCCAGCCAGGAGCCATCGTAAGAATATTTGGTTTTAAGGCCTTCCAGTAGTCAAGAACTTTTTCGCCCTTTACAGCGCAAGTCCATGCGGCAAAACCAAGTCCAGGAGTGGAAGTCCGTGGATTCATCAAAATGATTTTTTTTGCGTAGACAGGTTTAGTAAGGTCGTCGAGCGATTTTGGAGCAGGAACATCTGCCTTTGTATCGAACACGATTGCAAAAGGAGCATAGTCAAAAGGAGTCAAAAGATTTTTTGAGCCCAGAGCTTTTTTCAACTCCTCAGAAATCGCTTCAGAACCGGCCGGTTTGTATGCTTCGAGAATATCCTGTTCAGCCGCTTTTTTTGCAAGGTTGTTGTCCAGACCCAAAATTACGTCTGCCTGGACATTGCCTTTTTCGAGGGCCGCGCGCGAAAGAACTTCAACTCCGTCGCCGCAATCAACATAAGTAACTTTTAATCCGGTTTTTTCCGTAAATTTTTTAGCAATTGCCGCTCCAGGACCCCATTCACCGCAAAAACTGTCATAAGTGTAAACAACAACTTCATTTTGACGTGCAGAATCACCTGCTTTTTTAGAGCAGCCAGAAAAACCAATAGAAACTAAAATAGAAAAAAGAAAAATTTTAAAGATGTGTCTAAGCATATCTTCCTCCGCCGGCATTATCCGGATCAGGTTGGAACCTCATACGAAGTCCTGCGGGTGTAATCTCAGGGAAAGTTTTTCCCACCCCGGTACAAAGCACATTGTAAAAATATACATAAATTGTGTAAAGTGAGTTCCAGCTTTTTTATTTTGGAGCGCAACTAACCGTCAATCCGTCCACTGCGCAATTCCGCTTCCGCTCATCTTTTTGCCTTGCAAAAAGACGCCTTCGGCGTTGCTCCGGCACGGGCTAGGATTTTCTTGAAAACTAAAAAATTGACCTTTTACGTCTTTTTTCCGATAATATCTTTATGAAAAAATATTTTTTCCTTTTTGCATGTTTTTTTTCAGTATTTGCAGTTTTTGCCGAGCCACAGTTTGAATTTGGTGTCGGTTCTGGCTACGTTTTTTACGGTGACAAAGATTTAAAAAATTTGCTTTCTGATTTTGACCAGAAAAGCCAGGTTATTTTGTGCGGAGATTTTTCCGTTGATTTCCCAGTTGCCGAACCTGTAAAACTTGTTTTTGGAATGGATTCTATAATGGACGCACGCTGGAAAGGCAGCGAGCACTTTATTCTTTGGGATTACTGCGGTTTTGCAGGTTTTAAAATCTATCCTGGACTTGCAGGCCTTTGCACAACTATTCAGTATTGTCTTGGCAGACGCACAGATTTTGTTAGTTTGCAGGACATTGAAGATTATATCGAAAGCACAAATTTTGGAAATGGATTTGCCTTTGGTATTTCCTACGATTTTGGTTATGGAAAAAAAGGCTACGCACCGGAAGTCTGCGCAAACTGGCGGCACATGCCGAGAGGCGGTTCGAGCGACAATATTTTGGAAGTAAAGTTCCGCCTTTCAAAAAATTAGGATTCAAAACTAAGAAAAAAATTGCATTTAAGAGATTTTTGGTTTATCCTGTAAAATACAGATTTTATTATTTATTTATGGTTATGGGACAGATCGATGCAGATTGAAACACAGGGGTTTTTACCGCAAATTCCAGAAGAACAGCCGGAACAGGTTAATATCACAGATGTTGGAATTGCAGTAGATGTCGGAACGACAACTGTTGCTGTAAAAATCTGGTCGCTTTCCTCAAAAAAATGCCTTTCTGTCATTGCGGAAAAAAATCTTCAGTCCCGCTATGGCTGCGATATTATCCGCCGTATTTCTTTTGCAACTCGGCCTCCTTTGACAGGTTCTTCTGCTGTCGTAGAAACCGGAGAATCAGCCCTTCATTATGCGATTATCTCCCAGTTAGAAAGAATGTTTGCCCACGCGCTGGCGCTTGCCGCTCAAAAAACAATGCGCGGAATTCAATTAAATGTTTCTAAAATCGTAATTACCGGAAACACGACAATGCTCAGTTTTGTCTGCGCGTTTCCAGTCGAAGGTCTTGCCGCCGCTCCTTTTACTCCAGTTTCTCATTTTGGCTTTACGGCAAGCTGGGATAAGGTTCGCAGTGGAAAAATCAACGAAAAATGTTCAAATCTGGATCTCCCGACTCCGGAAATTTTACAGCTTTTTGCCGCAAGTTCCGTTGATTCCGATACGCCGGTTTATTTTCCTCCTTGTGTCGGGGCTTTTATTGGCGCGGATACTGTCTGTGCAATGCTTTCGGCAGGTTTTCCTTCTCCGGAAAGCAATGAAAATTCTTGCTGGGACACTCCTGTTCAAACTCCGCTCTTGCTCGCGGATATTGGCACAAATACAGAAATTGCTCTTTTTATTCCAAAGACTGAAGAACAGCCTGCAAAAATTCTGTGCACTTCGGCGGCCGCAGGTCCTGCGTTTGAGGCGGCGAATATCAGCTGCGGAATGAGTTCTGTTGACGGTGCGATTGAAAAAATCGAATATAAAAACGGAAAACTCTGCTGCTCTGTAATCGGCGGTGGCAATGCGAAAGGAATTTGCGGTTCCGGACTTGTTAGTGCCGGAAGCACGTTCTTAAAAAACAATTTTATCGATAAATCTGGCGTAATACGGAAAAATGTTTCCAAGCTTGGCGACGGTTCTGTTTGCATTCAATTGACACCTGCCGTTTATCTTTCCCAGCAGGATATTAGAAATCTTCAGCTTGCAAAATCCGCGGTTTATACAGGCTTGCGCTATATGCTTGAGCGTTCTCCTTTTCTTCCGCTTTTTTGTATTGCAGGCGGTTTTGGTTCGCATCTTGATATAGAAGATTCCTGCGCAATAGGCCTTATTCCCGACGAACTTAAAAATTGCTGTGTTCCACTCGGAAATGCGGCCCTTGCAGGAGCGTCCGCAATGCTTTTTTCTAAAGCTTTGAGAAAAAAGGCAATGGAAATTAAAAAACATTCGATTCAGATAAACCTTGCCGCAGTTCCTGAATTTCAGGAAAGATACATGAATTCAATTGATTTTAATTAACTTTTTCCCGGATTTTTGCACACTCGGATTTATTTGTTTGACATATAAATATTCTTAGATTAAAATATAAAGGATATTTTGGGGACGGCTTTTTTGTGGAATTTTGAACGATGATGACGTTTATCCGCAGTAAAAATCCAACTCCTTAATAGAAGCATAGGAGAATTTTATGAATGTTGTATTATTCGTAAGTCTTCCTGTTGCTGGTATAGTTCTTGGATGGATTATTCGTTGGTTATATGCCAAATTTCAATTATCTTCGGCAGAGCAGAAAGCTGAACGTGTAAAACAGGACGCATTAAAAGAAGCAGAAGCCCAGAAAAAAGAATATTTGCTAGAAACAAAAGATCAACTCCTTCGGGAACGTCAGCAGCAGGAACGGGAAAATCGTGAACGCCGGAAGGAAATTCAGGTTTACGAAGCAAGAGTTGCCAAAAAAGAAGAACTCGTTGACAAACGCAATAGCGAAATGGACAAAAAAGAGCAGGAATTTGCTGAACGCGAAAACTCTATGGTAAAACGTGAGCAGCAGATTGCAACTCAGGAAGAAACTTATCGCCGTGAGCTGGAACGAATTTCTGGCTTGTCTGCGCAGGAAGCAAAAGATTTAATCATCAAAAATCTTGAGAATGACGCGCGCCATGACGCTCAGGCTCTTTTGAACAAAATTGAGCAGGAAGCTCAGTTGACGGCAGATAAAAAAGCCCAGAAAATTCTTGTAGAAACAATTCAGCGGCTTGCAACCGAGGTTACGAGCGATGTTACAGTTGCGACAGTTTCTCTTCCAAGCGATGAGATGAAAGGCCGTATTATCGGCCGTGAAGGACGCAATATCCGCGCATTGGAAACTTTGACAGGTGTGGATATTATTATTGATGATACTCCGGAAGCCGTTGTAATCAGTTGTTTTGATCCTGTCCGCAAGGAAATTGCAAAGCAGGCCCTCGAAAGACTTGTGACAGACGGTCGTATTCATCCTGCAAGAATCGAAGAAATTGTACAGAAAGTAACAAGAGAAGTTCAGCAGAAAATTTACGAAGAAGGCGAAAAGGCGCTCTTTGATCTTGGAATTCACAATATGAACCAGGATGGAGTCCGTGCTTTGGGCCGTTTGTATTTCCGCACAAGCTACGGTCAAAACGTTCTTACGCACTCAAAAGAAGTTGCAGAAATCGCGACCCTTATTGCAGGAGAAGTCGGAGCAAACCGCGAGCTTGCAAAACGTGCGGCTCTTTTACACGATATTGGCAAGGGCGCGGAAAACGACAGCGATAAAAACCACGCAGAAGTCGGCGCAGAAATGGCAAGAAAGTTTGGCGAAGACCAGAAAGTTATCAATGCTATTGCCGCCCACCATCAGGATTGTGAGCCTGCGACACTCGAAGCTGTTATTGTTCAGATTGCAGATGCTATTTCTGCGGCTCGTCCGGGCGCAAGAAAAGAAACTGCGGACAATTATGTAAAACGTCTTGAAAACCTTGAAGAAATTGCAGAAAAATTCCAGGGTGTTGAAAAGGCTTATGCAATTCAGGCTGGACGTGAGCTTCGTATTCTTGTAAATAACGAGAAGATTCCTGACGGCGAAGTTAAAGAGCTTGCGCAGAAGATTGCAAAACAGATTGAGACCGATTTGCGTTATCCTGGACGCATAAAGTTGACGATGATTCGCGAAACACGAATTGTTGAATACGCAAGATAAAAATAAATCCTGCACCGAAGAATGAAAATGTCTTACGGGGCAGGATTTTTTTTGCTTTTTTGAAAAAATAAAGACAATTCAGAATAAAAACTCTGTTTTGTGTTTTTTAGAAAAAACTTAGCCCGTGCCGGAACAACGCGAACGCGTCTTTTTGCAAGGCAAAAAGATGTAGCGGAAGCGGAATTGTGCAGGGACGGTTAGAGAGGAAGTTGCGCTCCGGAATTTTATCCTACATATGGAAATTTTCGCCGAGATAGATTTCTCTTGCAACCGGGCTGTCGATAATGTCCTGCTGGCTTCCTTGGATTAGAATTTGACCTGTCGAAATGATTATCGCGCGGTCGGTAATTTCGAGGGTGTCGCGGACGTTGTGGTCGGTTATGAGGATTCCGATTCCTCTTTTCGCAAGAAGTTTTATCATGGCCTTGATGTCGGCGACTGCAATCGGGTCGATTCCGGCAAAAGGTTCGTCCAAAAGAAGAAATTTTGGTTCAATTGCGAGGGAACGGGCAATTTCTGTGCGGCGGCGTTCTCCTCCGGAAAGCGTAAATGCCGGCTGTTTCCGGATTCTTCCGATTGAAAATTCTTCGATCAGTTCCTCGAGGCGCTGTCTTTTTTCGGCCCTTGTTAAATCCTGTCGGGTTTCGAGAATTGACCAGATGTTTTCTTCGACCGTGAGTTTTCTAAAAACGGAAGGTTCCTGAGGAAGATAAGAAATCCCGAGTCTGGCGCGTTTGTACATTGGAAGGTCGGTGATTCGCTCGTCGTCCAGAAAAATTTCTCCGCTTGTCGGCTGGTAAAAACCTACAATCATATAGAAAGATGTTGTTTTTCCGGCTCCGTTTGGTCCTAAAAGTCCCAAGACTTCTCCTGTGTGCATCTGAAAATCGACGCCCTGGACAACTTTTTTTCTGCCGAATGATTTGTAAAGTGAATTGACTTTGAGCGTGTGGATCTTTTGAGAGTTTTCGGTCTGAGAGGAAATTTCGCTGTCTGACAGCTGATTTTCAGTCTGAGAGGGAAGTTCGCTTTCTGACGGCGGATTCTCGGTCTGTGCGGAAATTTCGCTGTTTGACGGCTGATTCTCGGTCTGTGCGGAAATTTCGCTGTCTGACAGCTGATTTTCGGTCTGAGAGGAAATTGTGTTTTCTTCGATATTGTTTTCGCTGCTGTTTTCTGACATTAGTTTTTAATTTTCCTTATTTTAGCTTTTTGCGGAAGGATCGTTTTCCGAATCTGATTTTGTGTTTTTTTCGGAAGTTTGCTGGCTGTCTTCCTGGATGTTTTTTATTTGAGAAGGGTTTTCGTTTTGCGCGGAATTTTTGCTTTCTGACAGAGAGTTTTCGTTTTGCGGGGAACTTTCGCCGTCTGACGGAGAGTTTTCTGTTTGAGAAGAAATTTCGCTTTCTGACGGCGGATTTTCGGTCTGAGAAGCGGTTTCTGATTCGGCTGATTCCGTGTCAGTTTCTGTTTTTGCCGGTTTGCTGTCCGAAACGGTTCCTTTTACGCGTCCGTCGAGTGTAATTTCCTGGGTTTCGAGGTTTAAGGTGATTTCCTGCGCTCTGAAAGAATCTGTTCCCTGCTGAATTTTTGGATTTCCGCTCATTTCGAGCTTCTGTTCGCTTTTTTTGTAAATCGCAAATGCCGAGGTGCAGACGTTGTCTTTTTGCGTCAAGGTTATTTCAATTTGCATGACGGCGGTTTCGCTGTTTTGGTTGTATTCGATAATTTGAGCATCCGCAGTCACTTCATTTGCAACGTCCACAAGGTGAACCGCATCTTCGAGCTGGGCGACTTTTGTCTGCCTGTCGTATTTTAGTTTTCCGCAGGTAAAATCCATCTGGCTTTCTGTTATGCTTCCGCTTACCGTTCCTGTTGCCGTAATGAATCTGAAATCTTCGCCCGAAAGTTCGATCGCGTCGGCGCTTATGTTCATGCTGGAAGTCTGGACTGTTGCGTTTCCTTCGAGGGTTGTCGTGTCAGTTTTGCTGCCTGCCGTTCCGGACATAAAATCTGCCGTAAAAGTGATTTCTTCGCAAAAAATCATTGCCGGAACCAAGGCAAAAATTATCGAAATGAGGTTTTTCATTCTTTGTCTCCGTCGTCTTCCTTGTCAACTACAGAACCGGAAACCTGTCTTTCAAAGCTGAATTTTCGGCTTACTCCGCTTGCGGAAAATCCCGTTCCGCTTACAGTTGTGCCTTTTCTTGCAATCGTAACCTGTTCGTTCCGGCCGGAAGTGAGCTGTTCTGTTTTGCCGTTAAAATGCAGCGACTGTGCTGTGATTTTTAAATCCTGGCTGTAAACGTTTATCGAAATTCCGTCAAAAAGCGAATATTTTTCGTCATTCGTGTTGGAAGCAAGCAGGCTGCAATATCCGTCTGTATCAAGGGTGCCGTCGTCCTTGTAAGTTTTAAACTGCGCAGACTGGGCGTAAGAAGAGCCGTCCGCCTTGTATTGTTCTAGTTTGTCTGCTTCAAGTTGAATTGAAATTTTATTGTCTTTGTATCTGTTAAAAACCGCTCCTGTAAAAGAAAATTCCGGAACTGATTCTTCAGAGTTTTTTTCAGTTTCGTAATTGAGCGAGCACGAAAAAAAACATAATGCTGCTGTAAGAAAAATAACAGATTTTTTAACTTTTTTATTATTAAATAACATCTTTTAATTTTCTATGCAAGGTTTCTTTTTGTCAAGCAGATGAAAAAATTCAGTCTTTAAAGAATTTTATACTTGTCGAGTTGTTATTTTTTTTGATATAATGGCAAAAAATCCATTCAACGAGGTATTTTATGAGACTTGCGAGAAGAATCAGACCGCTCCGCTGGAATAAAACTATCAGAGCTAACAGCAAGAAAAATTCAAAGAGAGTTCGTACAAACCACGAACTTCTTAAAACTTTGGCAAAGTAAAATAAGGGCTGCCTTTTTTGGCAGTCTTTTTTATTTTAAATGTGTTTTTTACAGGGCGAACAAGAAATTTTTAAGCCTTGCGTTTTTTAACTCTTTCTATAATAAATTCTTTAATTGTAAAAAAATTTGATTGTGAATATAATTGAAGAACTTTGGAAGACTGTTATAAAATTTTGGGTGTTCGGCCTGGCGCAACTGTCGCAGAAATCCGCCGTGCCTATAGAAAAAAAGCAAAACTTTTACATCCTGACACTGCCGGAAATCTTTCGGACGGAGCGGCTTTTCGTGAACTTGTTAAAGCGTACGAAATTTTATCTGATGTAAGGCAGCGTTCGCTTTTTGACGAGTCTTATTTTTATCGTTACCGTTCTCATTCAACCCGGTCTTCTAATTCTTTTGATTATAGAACCTGGCTTTTGCAGAGAAATGATGAAGAAAGCCGGGCAAAACTGATATTTTTTGACCTTTTGCATTCCCGCGAAGAAGATGCGGTGCGCGAATTTGTCGAAACCTGTAAAAGTCATTCACGTTTTAAGCTTTCAGACTGGTTTACCCGCGAAGATTTTATGGATTACGGTTTTATTCTTTGCGAAGAACTTGTCTTGCACGAGGAATATTACGATGCCTTTGTTCTTTTGGAGCAGATTATCCGCATGGAATACAGTTTTTCGTATTTCAGACTTTTTTTTCCAGAAGTGATGGATTTGGCGCGGACTGTCTTAAAATATCGCCTTGAAGGAAATGTTGCTGATGAACTGTGCCTGGACGCCTGGGAACGCGCTCTTGAATTAAATTTTGGAAATAGTGATGACTCGTTTTTTTTGCATAAGATGGCCGCTGCTTACCGCCGTATTGGAGATGAACGGACTGCCAGAATTTGTGAAGAAGAAGCTGTCAGAATAAAATAACAACAAGAAGGAAAATATAATGATTCGCTTAAAGAATGAAAAAGAAATCGATGGAATTCGCAAAAGTTGTCATGCCCTTGCAGACCTTTTTAGAGAAGTTGTTCCTCAGGTTGAGCCGGGGATGAGCACTAAAGACGTTGATGATTTAGTCGTAAAATTTATAAAAAAAATCGGAGGAGTTCCTGCCTGGTATTCCGAAGATTTTGCAGGAGCAGCCTGCATCAGCGTAAACGAGCAGGTTATTCACGGAGTTCCTTCAAAAAAGAAGATTATTCACGACGGAGATTTGGTTTCTCTTGATATTGGAATTGACCTTGACGGTTATATTTCTGATTCTTGTCATACTGTTCAGGTTGGAAATGTAAAAAGCGAATATAAAAAACTTGTAAAGGCGACAAGGGAGAGTTTGCGCGCTGGAATCGAAGCCTGTGTTGCTGGAAACAGAATTCGCGATATTTCAAATGCTGTAAACGATGTTGCAAACGGAAAATACGGTTATGGAGTTGTCTACGATTATTGCGGGCACGGAGTAGGTCTTGGCGTTCATGAAGATCCGAGCATTCCAAATTGCCCGATGAGCGGTCCGAATCCGAGAATCCAGCCGGGAATGGTTCTTGCCATTGAGCCGATGATAAATTTGGGAACGGCAGATGTCCATACGGCAGATGACGGCTGGACTGTCCTTACAAATGACGGAAAGTGGAGCTGCCACGAAGAGCATACGGTTGCTGTTTTTGAAGACCATACGGAAATTCTTACACTTTGCGACGACCTTGTTTGCTAGTTTTTTTTTGTAACTATCCAGATTTTTTTTGATTATATTTGTATATAGACAATATCGAAAAAAAATTGCTTTTTTTTGGAGGTTCTTGAAAATATGAAAAATATTACATCTAAAATAGTTTGCGGTGTTTCTGCCGCAGTTCTTGCTTTTGCGGCCGTTAGTTTTTCGTGCAGCAAAATAAAGGTTGAGGGAACTGCCGATACGGTATTTGCTGAGTCAAAACCGGCAGTTGCAATTCCAGCAGACAGTTTGAATGTGATTGAAGCTTTGCAGAATTCTTTTAATTCAATTTCTGCCGGAGTTCTTCCTTCTGTCGTTGAGATTGACGTTACAGAAAAAACAACTGTCACTCAGACAAATCCTTTTGATGATTTTCCGTTCTGGTTCTTTGGAAATCCAAACGGTTCTGACAAAAAAGACCGCACCCGTGAATACGAACAGAAAGGTCTTGGTTCTGGCGTAATTGTTCGCCGTACCGGAGATACTGTTTATGTTCTTACAAATAATCACGTTGCGGGCAAGGCGACAAAAATCACCGTTAATTTAAACGATGGACAGAAATTTGATGCAAAACTTGTTGGCGCAGATGAGCGTTCTGACATTGCCCTTGTTTCTTTTGAGGCAAAAAAAGATTCAAATATTGTAGTTGCGGCTCTTGGCGACAGCGACAATGTAAAGGTTGGCGACATTGTTCTTGCAATGGGCGCGCCTCTTGGATACAGTCAGTCGGTTACTCAGGGAATTGTAAGCGCAACAGGACGTTCTGGCGATCAGATTGGAAATATGAACGATTTTATTCAGACTGATGCTGCAATCAACCAGGGAAATTCAGGCGGTCCGCTCGTAAATATTTACGGAGAAGTTATTGGAATTAACACATGGATTGCTTCTTCGAGCGGCGGAAGTCAGGGACTTGGTTTTTCTCTTCCAATTAACTCTCTTAAAAAATCAATCGAAGATTTTATTTCGAGCGGAAAAATTACATACGGCTGGCTTGGTGTAAGTCTTCTCGATGTAAAAGATGATTATAAAAAAGAACTTGGCGTAGCCGGCAAAAACGGAGCTCTTGCTTCCCAGGTATTCCTCGATTCTCCTGGACAAAAAGGCGGAATGCAGGCCGGCGACTTTATTATCGAAGTAAATGGAAAGGCTATAAAAAATCAAAATGAACTTATGCGCGAAGTTGGCTATCTTCCTGCCGGAAAAACAGCTGCTTTCAAAGTAATCAGAAACGGCAAAATCGTTGAGCTTTCTGTAAAAATTGAAGAGCGCACGGACAAAATAACTCAGGACAATACAAAACTTTGGCCAGGCTTTATTGCCGCTCCTTTGTCTGACGAGTTTAAAAAGGAACTCAACCTTGAAGACAAAAAAGTTAAGGGTGTTGTTGTAATGAATGTTTTGGAAAAATCTCCGGCGGCTGCTATGAGAATCCAGAACGGAGATGTTATTACTGCCGTAAACGATAAAAAAGTTTCGAATATTCAGGAATTCTATGATGCCCTTAATTTGAATTCTAAAAAAGAAATTTGGTTTGATGTTTACGACGACGGACATACATTGAGCACAAGCCATTATAAACTGTAATTTGATTTTTTGGTGTTATTGACCAATTTCCAAAAAATTTGATAAAATCTAGTACTCATAATTTTTATATTAGTCGTTAGAGTTTCCGTTACACTTTGCGGCGTAGAAGAGGTATTTAATGTACGCACTTTTTGAATACAAAGGTAAACAGTACAAGGCTGAAAAAGACGCACTCATTCAGGTAGACAAAATCGATGCTGAAGACGGTGCTAAAATCACAATTGATTCAGTTCTTTTGGTTAGCGATGGAGATGCAGTAAAAGTTGGTACTCCATACGTTAATGGTGCAAAAGTAGAAGTAGAAGTAGAAAACAGCTTCCGCGACAAGAAAGTTCTTGTTTATAAATACAAGGCTAAGAAAGACTATCATCGCCTTATCGGACACAGACAGGAATACACAAATATTCGTGTAAAAAATATCCAGGGCTAATTTTAGCCTATGACAGCAGTAACCCTTTTTACCGGCAAAAACGGCGTGTTAAAAAAATGCAAAGCTAACGGACATGCTGATTTTTCCAGGAAGGGAAGCGACATAGTTTGTTCTGCGATTACAATATTGCTCAAGACGGCTATGCAGTTTCTTTCACGGAATAAAGATGTTACCTTAGAAGCTGACACATCTTCCCGCGGAAATCTCGCTTTTTGTGTGGAAGTAAAAAAAAGCAGTCTGGAAACGGAATGTTGCTTGAAATTTACGGCAGATTTTTTGAGAGTTGGTTTTAATTCGCTTTCAAAAGATTATTCAAAAAATATTAGTTTTGAAGAAATTGCCGAAGCGGGAAACTAAATTGAAAATTTGAGCGGAGGCTTACTATGGGACGCAGTAAAGGTGGTAGCGGCGCAAAAAACGGTCGCGATTCAAATCCAAAACACTTGGGCGTTAAAGTATATGGTGGACAGGCTGTAACAGCTGGTTCTATTATTATTAAACAGCGTGGAACAAAAATCTTCCCAGGAAACAATGTAAAAAAAGCTGGTGACGATTCTTTGTTTGCAACAGCTGACGGTGTAGTTATGTTTGACGAACACAACAACAGAAAATATGCAAATGTTGTTGTTGCAGAAGCAAAATAAACTTCAGCACAAAATGCTGTAAAGATTACGTTTAATAAAAAATAAACTTGATCAAGCCCGGATTTCAGTTTTCTGTGTCCGGGTTTTTTAGTATTTATTGATTTTTATAAAAAAAATTCTTTTTGGAGGTGCACATGAATTTATTTGCTGACGAAGCCGTGATTGAATGTCAGGCTGGAAAAGGCGGAAACGGTTGTATTTCTTTCAGACGCGAAAAATATATTCCAAGAGGCGGTCCTAATGGCGGAGATGGCGGAGATGGCGGCAATGTAGTTTTTATCTGCAAAAGAAATGTGCGCACTCTTGCGAATATTCGCTACAAGCATTTTTTTAGGGCAAAGTCTGGTGGCGACGGTCAAGGCTGGAACAAGTACGGCCGTGACGGTGAAGATATAGAAATCGCTGTTCCGCCAGGAACTGCCATCAGGGATTTTGAAACAAACGAACTTTTAAAAGAATTTACCGTTGAATCAAGTGAAGAAAATTTTGTAGCCTGCCACGGTGGAAATGGCGGCTGGGGAAACGTTCACTTTAAAACTCCTACAAACCAGGCTCCTCGCATTGCGAACAAGGGGCAGGAAGGCGAATATAAAAAACTTCGCCTAGAACTGAGCATTATGGCGGACATTGGACTTGTCGGTTTTCCAAATGCTGGAAAATCAACTCTTTTGGATGCTTTTACAAATGCCAGACCGAAAATTGCGCCTTATCCGTTTACGACAAAAATTCCGAATCTCGGAGTTTTGCAGGCGAGCGACGAGCGCGATGTGATTATTGCGGATATTCCTGGAATTATCGAAGGAGCTTCTGATGGAAAAGGGCTTGGAATCCAGTTCTTAAAGCATATAAGCCGTACAGCCGGACTTCTTTTTATGATCGACTGTTCGGATGATTCTTGTTTCGGGGCTTACGAAACACTTTGCCGCGAACTTGAAGGCTTTTCTTCCGATTTGCTCAAAAAACCGCATATAGTTCTCTGCAATAAAATCGACCTTGAAGGTGCAAAGGAACGCGCTTTAAAGATTGCAGAAACGATTAAAAAAACAGAAAAGGACACAAAAGTTCTTGCGGTTTCGGTTGCAGCCCACATCGGAATGAACGAAATTCGCCTTGCAATCCTTGATTTGGTTACAAAACTTGACGGAGCGCCGGAACAGTTCAATTCGGACGGAACTCGTATAAGTTCAGGTTCTTTTCTTACAAATAAAAAAGAAGGAACCAGCATAAATCCTGATTTTATGAGCACACGTTCGGTTGACGAAGATGCCGAAATTCAGTTTCCAGGAAGCGAAAATTGAAAATAGCTGTCCTTGGCGGAAGTTTTAATCCGGTTCACATAGGACACCTTGTTCTTGCCGACTGCGTTTGCCAGGAGCTTGGATACGATAAAGTCCTGTTTGTTCCGTGTTTTTTGCCGCCGCACAAAGAAATGGCAGATGCCGCTCCAGCAGAGGAACGCTTAAAAATGGTAGAACTTGCTGTAAAAAGCGATTCCCGTTTTGAAGCGGAAGATTACGAAATTCAAAAAAAAGGAATTTCTTATACCTGGGATACGGTTTGTGCGCTTGAAAAAAAATATGCAGGCCAGCTTACGGACAAAATCGGTCTGATTTTTGGTTTTGACTTGGCATCTCATTTTGAAAACTGGAAAAATGCAGAGCTTCTGGCGGAAAAATGCCGGCTGATTCTTGCCGTGCGCGAAAACGAATTGGAACAGGATGCCGGAAAGAGCCGGAACAAGGCGATAGGCGAATATAAAATTGAGAAAAACGGATTTTCTATCAGAGATTTTAAGTTTCCGCATGTAAAAGTGCACAATCCTCAGCTTGAAATTTCTTCTTCAGAAATCCGCAGTTGCATTCAAAATGGCAAAGCCTGGCGTTATCTTGTAAGCGATGCCGTTTTTGAATATATTAAAAAACGAGGTTTATATGGCTGTAAAAACGGTGGATCTGAATAATCCCGAAGAACTCAGTCAGGTTATTTTAAAAATTGAAGACTATGTAAAAACAGTGGTTTCTGAATCAAGGTACGAACATTCAGTGCGGACAGCCCGGACTGCCGAAAAAATGTGCGCTCTTTATGGATTGGAGCCAAAAATCGGCTATTTGGCAGGAATTGCGCATGATATGTGCAAAGAATTTTCCACCGACGAAGTTTTAAAGCTCGTTTCGGAAGACCAAAAACCTGTTTCGTTGCTTGAACAGAACAGACCTGGACTTTTGCATGGAAGGGCAGCGGCGGTTTTAATTCAGACGAAATTCGGAGTAATAGACAGAAATGTCGTTTCTGCAATTGCAAACCACACCTTTGCGGCTGCCGGAAGTTCTGATTTGGGAAAAATACTTTTTGCAGCGGACAAAATCGAACCGGGAAGACCGCAGTCAACCGACGAATACCGCAAAAATCTTTTTTCAAAATCTTTGGACGAATTGACACTTTGCGTTTTAAAGGAAAATATCGATTATCTCGAAAAACGCGGAAAAAAAGTTGCAAAGCCTTCTTACGAACTTATGGCTGAGCTTGAGGCAAAATTAAAGCCGTAAAACGTAAAATTTGTTCAAAAGGCAAAATTGAGTTTTTATGGGAGAAAAGAGATGAAATCAATGGGACGCAGCGGCGGAGGAAATAAAGGCGGGCTTTTTCTTGTTTTGATTTTTGTCATTCTTGTTGCGGTGACGACATTTATTGCGTTTTCCTTAAAAGTTGATACTGTTGACGAAAGCCTGAAAAACGACAGCGTAATAAAAACTCTCATCGTTCTCGAAGACAAAAAGCAGGTTCTTTTTTCGGACGTTTTTATTTATTATCCGGTTTCAAAGCGTGGAGCATTGATAAACATTTTGGGGAACACCGGCGCGATTTTCAAAAGCCTTGGACGTGTAGACCGAATCGATGCGATTTACACCGAAAAGGGAATTGATGTTTTTAAATCCGAAATTGAAAATCTGATCGGCCAGCCGGTTCCATTTTATCTCGAAATGAGCCTTTCAAATTTCAGCGAACTTACTGATATGCTCGGCGGCTTGAAAGTATTTGTTCCTGCGCCGGTCGATGTAAAAACAGACGACGGAGAGCGATGGCTTTTACCGAGCGGTTCTGTAACTCTTGACGGAAGCAAAATCAATACTTATCTGACTTATACAAAGCCAGAGGAGACAGAATCTGAGGTTGTGGACAGAAGACAAAACGTAATTCTTGCGTTTTTGAGCGCAATAAACCGCGATTCAAGAACACTCCTCAACAAAAACAATTTTCGGTTTTATCAAAAGCGGATAAGTTCAAATTTAAAAGAAAAAGACTTGCATAAGCTTTTTTCAGAAATTTCAAATGTCGATTATGAGCGTCTTATTCCTCAATCAATAACCGGTTCAAGGCGAATGGTCGACGGAAAAGAACTTTTGTTTCCTTTTTACGACGGTCAGCTCATAAAAGATGTTGTAAAACAGGCTTCAAATGCTCTTGTGGATTTGGAAGATATGTCTGTAAACCGCATTTACGTGCTGGAAATTCAAAACGGAACTCTGGTTCAGGGATTGGCGCGAAATACAGCAGCCTTGCTAAAAAGTGCCGGATATGACGTTTTGAGTACTTTGAATGCGGAGCGGCAGGATATAGAAAAAACGCAGATTATAAATCACATAGGTAACGCGGATATTGCAAAAAACCTTGGCGACTTTATTCACTGCACAAACATAGTTGACGAAGAAATAAAACCAGACTCGGAAGACAGCTATGATAACGGATACGAATCCAGTTCAAACGTCGATTTTACGATTATTCTTGGAAAAGACTTTGACGGACGCTACGTAAAAAATACTGGAGGAAAATAGAATGGCAGAAAAAACATCAAAAGAACAGGCGCTCGAACTTGCGCAGCTTCTCGAAGACGGCAAGGCCGACGATGTTACGGTTATTGAAGTTACAAAACTCACGAGTTGCGCAGATTTCTTTGTAATTGCAACAATTCACAGTTCAGCACATTGGCAGGGACTTGCAAAGCAGATAAAAGATTACGTAAAGGCAAATGACATGCAGATTCACCTTACGCACACAAAAACAGCAGGCGGCGACGACTGGAACGTAATCGACATCGGCTCAGTTCTTGTGCATCTTATGTCGGCAGATGCCCGCAATTTTTACGAACTGGAAAAACTCTGGCACGCAGGAAACTTTATAAAAGGCTCTCAGTCAGAAAACGCATAAGTTTTTTGAGCGTTCAGTTTTGGCTTGCCAGATTTTGCTTTTTTGCAAACAGAATTTGGCAAAAAAAAAGGAGGCCGGAGAATATGTGTGTGTGACATATTTTCCTGCTTCCCGTTTTAACTTAAAATAACCTTAAAAGCGATTCCTACATTTCTTCAAAATCGTCATTAAAGCTATTGTCCATTGAGGAATCTTCGCTCGAAGCGTCATCTTCCTCCAGATCATCATCAAAAGACTCATCGTAAATATCGTCGTCCTCAAAATCGTTCAGAGAATCGTCGTCGTAAATCGCAGAATCATCATAATCTGTCGAATCGTCGTCGTATTCGTCTGAGTACGAAAAGCCAGAGCCCGAAAATGAGTCAATGAAAG
The DNA here is from genome assembly GCF_900167025.1 of Treponema berlinense. GTDB lineage: Bacteria > Spirochaetota > Spirochaetia > Treponematales > Treponemataceae > Treponema_D > Treponema_D berlinense. The sequence goes on from NZ_FUXC01000010.1 coordinate 85,615, forward strand.
AGTCACTTGTGAACATTTTGCCTTCCCCCGCTCAACGCGTACCATATCATAAATTTTTACAGCCCAGTCAGTCAATTGAAATCTTTAGAAAATTTCTTTATTTTTACGGGCGGTCCCTGCCTTCCGGCAGGTCACGCTTTCCGCAGTTCCGCTGCCGCTTCATTCCTGCGCTTTGCTCCGGAACGGCCTCGCCGCTGCTGCAATCGTTACCGCAAAAATCATTTTTTTAAAACTTAATTGACGAGCCTAAAAAAAACGTATAAAATTAAATTATGTCAGATATTCAAATTCTGGCTCCGGCAAAGGTAAATCTTGGATTAAAGGTTCTTCCAAAGCGGGCAGACGGATTTCATAATATCGAAAGTATTTTTCAAACTGTCAGGCTGTACGATAAACTTACTGTTTCTGTATTGCCGGAAAAAAATACTTGTGCGGTTTTTGCGCCTGGTTTTAACGACCTTCCTGCAGAAAATACGCTGACAAAAACATACAGTTCTTTTTGTTCCTTAACTGGCTGTTCTACTGGCGTAAAGATTTTTTTAGAAAAACACATTCCCAGTGGAGGCGGACTTGGTGGTGGTTCTTCGGATGCGGCTTACTTCTTAAAGGTTTTGGCAAAAATCAACAAAATTGATTTAAGCAGTGAACTTGCAGACAAGGTTGCTTCGCAGGTTGGAAGTGATGTTTTTTTCTTTCTTCACAGTGGAGAAGATCAAGACAAAAGTGGTTGTGCTGTCGTTACTGGCCGTGGAGAATTTGTGAGGCAGATTTTACCGCGGAACGATTTGTTCTTTTTACTGGTTTTTCCGGGCGTTCATAGCTCTACAAAAGAGGCTTATTCGCTTGTTGATAAAACATATGAGGCGGGCAGTATTTTAGATTGTCCGAATTTGGCAGATTTAGAAACCATATACCGGAGTCCTGTCAAAGACTGGACTTTTGTAAACAGTTTTACTTCTGCGTTATTGCAAAAATACCCAAAAATAGGCCTTGCCTTGCGGGATGTAAAAAACAGTGGTGCTCTTTGGGCGGATATGTCTGGTTCTGGAGCAACAGTTTTCGGTGTTTTTGAAACAAAACAAAGTGCCGAAAATGCTTATTCATTGTTAAAAAAAAGTTGGTCAAACTGTGTAATTGCATAAAACCTTCTTTTTAATTATTTGCAACGGAGGAGTACTTATATGGAAGTATCAGAACTGCGTATTAGAAAAGTAACGGCCGAAGGCAAGCTTAAAGCTTATGTAACAGTAACCTTTGACGGTGTATTTGTCGTTCATAATGTAAAAATTATCGAAGGCAAAACAGGTCTTTTTATTGCAATGCCAAGCCGAAGAACGGCAAACGGAGAATACAAGGATGTAGCGCATCCAATCAGTCCAGAGTTCCGCGCGGCTTTGCAGGATAAAATCTTGGCTGAATACAATGCCGGACACGTAGAAGAAGCCGCCGAAGGCGAAGATTAGTTTTTTATAGTCAATTTTTTTGGGACGTCGGCAAGCGGTAAGCCCCCGGCTTTTGGTGCCGGTATTCCACAGGTTCGAATCCTGTCGTCCCAGCAGATAATATAATCTGGATTTCAATGTTTTTTTGGAATCCAGATTTTTTTTGCCCAAAATGATTAAGGATTCGAAGCGGAGCGAGCGGCGTAAAAAACGCGAAGACTTGGAGCGATTTTTACGAAAGTTGCCAGGAAGGCAACTTAGCGAGCGCAGCCGGCAGGAAGGAGAAAACAGGAAGTTTTCGACTGGATGCCGAATCCTGTCGTCCCAGCAGATGATGTAATCTGGGTTTCAATGTTTTTTTTGGAATCCAGATTTTTTTTGCCCAAAATGATTAAGGATTCGAAGCGAAGCGAGCGGCGTAAAAAACGCAAAGACTTGGAGCGGTTTTTACGAAAGTTGCCAGGGAAGGCAACTTAGTGAGCGCAGCCGGCAGGAAGGAGAAAACAGGAGGTTTTCGACTGGATGCCGAATCCTGTCGTCCCCGGTGTCTTGCGGCAAGGATGGAAATACCGCCGGAGGCGTTCCGGAGCGCAGCGCAGGAATGGAGGCGAAAGCCGGAAGTGTGGACAGCCTGGTTTTTGCCTGCAAAAAGCCGCCCGGCAAAATATATTGACTTTTTGACCTGTTTTTGAGATACTTTTTGGACTGTCGGATATGTTTTCCGATAAAAATTAAGAGGGGCTGGCAAAACTTTTGTATGATTGTTTTGAAGACCGCTCAAAATTGAGGAGTTCTATAAAATGGAACAGTTTGTAGTTGAAGCATCTGTACGCAACGAGACAGGTAAAAAAGCAGCAAAAGCTCTTCGTGCAGCAGGAAAAATACCGGCTGTTATTTATGACGAAGAAGGAAAAGCAACATCTGTTACTGTAGATTCAGTTCAGTTTAACAAAGTTTGGCGCAATATTACTGCCACAACTCTTATTACTATTAAATTCGATGGCAAAGATTACGATGCTTTTATCCGCGACACAGAATATGATATTATCACAGATTCAGTTCTTCACGCAGATTTCTTTGTTGTAAGCAACAAAAAGCCTGTAACACGCCAGTTCAAATTGCAGTACAAAGGAACTGCTGCCGGCGTTCTTAAGGGCGGATTTATGGTTAAGCACATTCCTGAAATCAAGGTTAAGGCTCTTCCAAAAGATCTTCCTGCTCGCGTTGTAATTGACGTTTCAAAAATCAACATTGGCGATGTTTTCCGCGTAAAAGACATTGACCTTGGCGACAAAGTTACAGTTCTTACTCCAGCAGATGCTGAGGTAATTACAGTAGCTCCAGCACGCTAGTTTTTTTTGAAAACTTGATAAAAGTCTTTCCGTTTGCAATACAATGGAAGGACTTTTTTTTTGCTTTAAAAGACGATAAAATATAGTTATGAATTCGTCTTTAAAAAAAAGTTTTTGCGCTGTATTTTTTTGCCTCTCTTTTTTTTGTTCAAATTGTCTTTATGCTCAGGGGCTTTCTGCCGGTGAAGCAAACAGAAAAACGGCTCTTCGTTATTTGAAGGTTGCTGAGCAGTATGCCGCTTCTAAAAACTGGAATGCCGCCGATTCGAGCGCAGAACTTGGTCTTGCCTTTGATGATTCTATTTCTGACCTTTGGTATATGCGTTCTGTTGCAAAAAGCGCCCAAAATGCGCCTAAATATCAAATTTTTCCTTTGATTGAAAAGGCACTTGATTGTGAACTGTGGGTCGATTACAACAAGGAAACTGCAAGAATTCTCTATGCAGACATTTTGTGCTCAACCAGAAAATTTGAGCAGGCGCTTGAGGTCCTGGACGGTGAGAATTTTTTATATTCAGCAGATGCCGAATTTATCCGTTCTAAAATTTTTTACAACCTTGGAACTGAAACGTTTCTTGAAAAAGCAAGAGATAAAATAGATTCTGCAAGAAGAATTTATCCTGATGATCTCCGTTTTCCAAAACTTTTTTTTGAGCACGAATATGCGCTTGGCGGCCGGAACGACAAAAATGCAAGACTTGCCGACAGTTTTATAAATCTTCTTTACAAAAATCCTTCGCTTTCTGCGGAACTTGAAATTTATCTTGCTGTTTTTTCGACTGGCGAAAACAAAATCCGGCGGCTTAAATCATTTAACGCAAAAAATCAGCGTTCGCCTTTTTATTTGATTGCTTCTCTTGAAGAAGGCGTGGAACTCTTGCCGGAAGAAAAGGCTTTGGACTATTTTTATTCTTTTGCCGATAAAGAAATTGATTTTGCGTTTTTGCAAAAATTTGTTTCAGCCTTAAAAAAAGAAGAATCCAGACAGGAACTTGGTGAATATTTAAATCAGTATTCCGGAACGATTTACAAGGATACCGACGGCGATCTGGATTTTAACCTTAAGGTTGAATATTCCCGCGGCCGTCCTCAAAAAATCATATATGACGAAAATCAGGACGAAATGCCTGATTGGAGCGCTAGTTGTGATTTTGGAGAACCTGTAAAACTTCAGATTCCAGAAAAATCTATTGAAATTGAATACGGAAACTGGCCTGCTGTTGTCAGCGCCATTTACAAATGCGAAGACAAAAGCGAATATTCCTTCTTCCTTGTGCCTCAAACTCTTTTTTGGACGCCTTTTTCGATTGTTGCGGATGAAAATATAAAAAAGTTGACTGGAACAGATTTTTTTATTCCTTCCGTTTTGGAAAAAGTTGAAAATATTTCAGTTCAAAAACTGATTGATTCTTCTTCTAATTGTTCGATTCCTTGTTCTGAGCGCGAAAATGCTGTGGTTGTCTTTAACTTTCTCGACGGAAAACCTGTGTTTGCACGTTATTACGAAAATCAAAAAATGTATGCGCAGATGCAGTTTAAGGACGGACTTCCGGAAAGCCGCACGGTCGATATGGATAATGACGGTTTTTTTGAACTTACGGAAACTTACGGGACTGAAATTCAAAATATCAAAAAAAATGGACTGGAATACGAGCCGATTTTTTTGGCAAAAGCCTTGAATGCGCCTGTAAAGATGATTCAGATTGATATGAACGGTGACACAATTGCTGACTACACAGAAGAATACACCGGCGGAGAAGGAAAAATTTCTTTGTGGGATTTGGATGGAGACGGAAAGTGGGACGTTCGTTACGAAAAATGTCCGGCGGAAAAAGACGGTTCTTTGGTCGAAAAATCCACTTTTTACAGGCCATGGTCTAATGTTCCAGTTACTGTAATCATAAAAAATGGAAAACCTGCCGGTATTCTTGAAAACGAAAAAAAATTGAATGTGATAAAAGATTCTGTTTCCGAAGTTTACTGGATTGAAAATGCCGGTTCTAAAGACGATGCGGAAAAAATTTTAAAAACGTTTAACCAAAACGAAGGCAAAAGTGTTTATATTATTGTAGAAAATGACTCAAAAAGAATGTTCGCCGTAAAAAGCGGACTGTGTATTTTTGCGCAGATTATACCGGATAATCCGAATTCTACTAAGGAACGCAGTTTGTCCGAAAAATAAAATAAGAAAAGATGAATAAAATGAAGAAAATTGAATTAAGAAAAAAAATTATTGCAACCATTGGCTGTTCTTTGCTTTTTATCTGCATAAACGGCTGTAAATCGACCGAAATTTCCGAAAGTTTTGAATTGCCAGATTACACGATTGAAGACGTAAAAAAAGAAGAAATAAAAAGAATTGAAGAAATTGGCGAAACTGACTGTGTTCAGGCCTATTGGCGCGCTTTTTTGCTAAAAGACCAGAAAACTTTCGAAAAATGTGAAGAAAATGTTGTTTCTGAATATAAAAAGGCTATTGAAGAAAAAAAATGGCTGGAAGCTAGAAGATTGTGCTATGCTTTGGAATATCTTGGCGGAGCACAAAGCAAAAAACTCGAAAAAAATACCGATGAATTGGATGCCCTTTGTCTGGAAGCATTAAAATCTTTTGGTTCGGACAAAAATTCTGGAAAAAAAGTTTCAGAACTGATAAAGGGAACTGTAACTGTCTGGGTTGACAAGGGAATAAAAGTTGAAAACGGAATGGGGTACGCTGACCGTGTAATAGGTTCGGGATTTTTTATTTCTAAAGACGGATATATTGTAACAAACCATCACGTAATTGCAGACCTCGTAAACCCAAAATATGAAGGTTATGCGCGGCTATATGTAAAACTTGCTGAGGATTCAGAAACCCGTATTCCGGCAAAAGTTGTGGGCTGGGACAGCGGCGTTGACCTTGCTGTGCTAAAAGCCGAAGTTGACGCTCCTTATGTGTTTAATCTTGGTTCGAGCGGAAGCCTTGAGGTTGGCGATAAGGTTTATTGTATTGGCTCTCCGGTTGGGCTTGACCGCACTTTGACAAGCGGCATTGTAAGTGCGAGCGACCGTTCTCTTTTTAGCGCAGGACCAGTTATGCAGATTGATGCTGCCGTTAATTCAGGAAACAGCGGCGGTCCTTGTGTTGACGAAAATGGAAATGTTCAGGCGATTGTTTTTGCAGGAATGCTTCAATATTCTGGACTAAACTTTGCAATTCCTGTCGAATACTTAATTTCGGAACTTCCTGTCTTGTTGAATGGCGGAAAATATGACCACAGCTGGCTGGAAGCAAACGGACGCACAAAAAGAGCTGGCGGCAGAGATTTGGGCGTTGAATTGAATTATGTAATGCCGGGCGGAAACGCACACAGGGCAGGGCTAAAGGCCGGCGACTTGATTACTTCGATTGAAGGTTCAAAGATAAAAAATCTTGAAGATTTAAAGAAAAAAATGCTTGGAATTTCTTCTGGATTTATAATCAAAGTAAAATATCTCCGGGGCGAAGATTCGGCAGAAAATGAGGTTAAAGTTTATGTTTCCTCAAGACCGTTGAATCCTGGGTATACTTTTTATAAAAACGATGTAATTTCAAGCTCTTTTACGGCAATTTTCGGCATGAAGCTCACTCCTCTTTCTGAGGGACGCAGAAAATATCAGATTGAATCGGTCGTAAAAGGTTCAATTGCGGACGAATCTGGTTTTTCGGAAAACGATCCTGTCGAAGTAAAAAACATAAACTTTGATAAAGAAAATACAACCTTGTATACGGAAGTATATGCAAAAAATAGAAAAAAAGGATATTTAGATATAAATGTAGGAATTGCGGCTCCGCTAGACAGTCCTAACTATTTCTAATAAAATTGGCACTCTATGACAGAAATGAAATATAAACGCAATTTTTGTATTGTTGCACACATTGACCACGGCAAATCGACTCTTTCTGACCGTCTTATTCAAAAATCAAAAATCATTGACGACCGTCAAATGACAAACCAGATTCTCGACAACATGGATATTGAGCGTGAACGCGGAATTACGATAAAAAGTCAGGCGGTTACAATTCCATATCATTCAAAAGACGGACACGACTATGAGCTTAACTTTGTCGATACTCCGGGACATGTCGATTTTTCTTATGAAGTTTCCCGTGCGATTGCATCCTGCGAAGGTGCTCTGATTTTGGTTGATGCTAGTCAGGGTGTTGAAAGTCAAACAATGTCCAACCTTTTTATGGCAATGGAGCATGATTTGACTATTGTTCCTGTTATAAACAAAATTGACCTTCCGTCTGCCGATATTCCTTCGGTAAAAAAACAGATTGAGCACGACCTTGGACTTGATCCGGAAGATGCGGTTCTGGTAAGTGCAAAAACCGGCGAAGGAATCGACGACTTAATGGAAGCCATTGTCTCTAAATTTCCTCCTCCGTCTGGTAATCCGGAAGGAAAAGCCCAGGCTCTTATCTTTGACTGCCATTATGATGAATATCGTGGAGTTATAATTCATATTCGCGTTAAGGAAGGCCGGATTAAAAAAGGCGATGTAATCCGCTTTATGTCCAATGGTACTGACTACAAGGTTGAGCAGATTGGAATTTTTAAAATAAATTATGAAGAAAAACCGTATCTCGAAGCAGGCGATGTTGGCTATATTATTGCAGGCTGCAAAACTGTAAGCGATGTCCGTGTTGGCGATACTGTAACTCTTGCAGATAATCCGGCAGATGAGCCTTTGCCAGGATTTAAGGAAGTTAAGCCGGTTGTATTTTCTTCTATTTATCCGATGGATTCAAACGATTACGAAGAACTTAAAGACAGCATGGAAAAATTAAAGCTCAACGACGCGAGCCTTACTTACGACAAAGACAATTCCATTGCGCTTGGAAACGGTTTTAGATGTGGATTCCTCGGACTTTTGCATCTTGAAATTATTCAGGAACGTCTTGAACGCGATTATGATCAGGCAGTTATTTTTACATCACCTTCAGTAGAATATAATTGTACTCTTACGAACGGCACGGAAATGATTGTTGACAATCCGACTGAATTCCCGGAAACAAAAATAAAAGAAGCGAGAGAACCTTACATCAGCGCTTCAATCATCACTCCGTCAGAATTTATCGGTTCGATTATGAACCTTTGTACTGAAAAACGCGGAATTCAAAAAAATATGACTTATCTTGACGAAAAACGCGTTGAATTGATTTACGAAATGCCGCTTTCTGAAGTGCTTTTTGACTTTTATGACAGGCTCAAAAGTTACAGCCGCGGTTACGCAAGTTTTGACTACGAAGTAATTGAATATCGTCCGACAGACCTTGTAAAAGTTGATATTTTGATAAATTCAAAACCTGTGGATGCCCTTTCTTTCCTTGCTTATCGCCCTGGAGCCGTTGCCCGCGCAAAAAAAGTGTGCGAACGCTTAAAAGACGAAATCTCTCGCCAGCAGTTTAAAATTGCTATTCAAGGAGCAATCGGAAGTCAAATAATTGCCCGCGAAACCGTAAATCCTGTGCGAAAAGATGTTCTTGCCAAGTGTTACGGCGGCGATATTACACGAAAACGCAAGCTTCTCGAAAAACAGAAAGAAGGCAAAAAGCGCATGAAGATGGTAGGCAACGTTGAGCTTCCACAGAGCGCGTTCCTTGCAGTTCTAAAAGAAAAAGAAGACTAGTTTTTTATAGGTTTTCAAAGTTTTTTAGAAAAAAGTCGATTTCGTTGCTGATTCTTTTTAAAAAGCTCAGATTGCCGGCTTCAAACCTGTATCCGTCCGGAAAGTGCAGATAAAGATATTCTCTTTTTGACAGAAGATTTTCTATTTCTGCGCTTAGGTTTGGTTTTGGAGTTGGAAGGGCTTTTTCTCCTTTTGAAAGCAGCTCTTTTATTCTCAAAAGCGCATTTTTTTCTTCCAAAAGATATGCTTTTGTTTTGATTTTGATGCCGGAACTGGAACTGTTTTTTTTATTTTGCTCGTACAGGGCGTCAAATTCGCCTTCTTTTTTTTGAATGAGCGGCTGGCAGAATTTTTCGATTTGTTCTGCGGTTACGGATGGAAGACCTAAGTTTAAGCCGGAAAATCCTGCATCGTAGAGTTTTTTTGAATCATGAAAATAATTTACAAAGAGCGTAGCGTAGTTTTTGAGCGCGGTGTCCGTTATTACAGGTCCATTTTTTCCTGGAACAGTTTTTGCGTCTGCCTTAAAAGCGGCATCGTAGTTTTCGACAGGCTTAAAGCGGTTTGAAGAAATCAGCCTTGCCGTGTGGGCAGGAGCGCCTCTTGCGTGCGTAAAACCAAGACTGTACGAAAAATCAAGTCCTGTAACAAAAACCGGCACATTTGAATCAAAACGCATAAAAAGAGCAAGATAGACTGCTGTAAGTCCAACAGAACCGAGCGGCGGAATTTTTGCAGGAAGAATATTTTTTGATTCAGCATTTTTTAAAAATTCACTTTCCGAAAATTCCGAATAAAAATACAGGTGCCTTCCATTTGTATGGCGGAGAACTGCCGGCCTTGAAGCCAAATCGCTTATTATTGTAGCCTTTGTCCTGTTTGCGCCGATGTATGCTTTTTCAATCGCCAGCTGGGATTCAACTGCAATTATAAAATCTGGCTGAATTTTGTGTTTTAAAAGAACAGAAATCGCAGCATCAACCGCAAGAACCGTGCATTTTTGAAGCGTTTCTTTTGAAATTTTTGACAGAAAAGTTTCTGTACTTTCGCCGGCTCCAAAGACTATAAACGGTCTTAAAAAAAATGGCGAGGAATGAGGAATGCTCTGCTCTGCGGGAATTTCCCTTAAATTTCTAAAAAAATTTTTACAAAAGAGCCTGCCCATTTTTACGAGAGTAATCCGGTTTTTCCAAAATGAAGCGATAAAATTCTGAGAAAAAAGCGCGGTCTGAGAATACAAGGTTTTGTAAAAAAAAGTTCCTCCGCTCATTTCAATCAAAACCGTCCGTCTAAAATGCGGCAGAGTTTTTATAAGCTCTTCTATTTTTGAAGGCGAGGTGAGCAGAATTTTTTTGGAATCTTGAGGACAGCTCTTTTTTATTTCGTTCAAATTTTTTTCTGCCAGTTCAAAAAGTTTTTTGTCTGCTTCTATTCCGAGAATAAGAGAATTTTCTGGAAGCTTACCCAAAAGCTCTTTTAAGCCGTACCACAGGCATGGAGAAAAGCAAAGGATGAGAGTTTGGGGCAGAATGTCCAGATTAGCTATAGTCTGCTCAATTGCCTTTTGCGGAGAGTATTTTGAGTAAAGAAATCTGTTCTTGTATAAAACAGAAAAGCCCTGACCGGCTTTTACCAGACAGGGCTCTTCAGTTTCAATCATACCGGATTGTAAATTGTTCAATTTTTTTTAGTTTTTCATCATTTTTGTAAAGAAAACATTTGCAACGTCGTTCTTTACTTTGTCGCTGGAAAGCAATGCCATCTGGAGCGAATAAGAATCGATAGAATTAACTGCGCCGGCAAGTTCTTCTTTTTTCGAATCTGTCAAATTGTCTTTCTGAGTACCAGTTGCTTTTACTACAAGAATTGAATCTCCTGAAACAACAGGTTCAGAAACATCTCCGTTTTTGAGGGCAAATGCTTTTTTCAAAAGATTTTCGTTTGTAGAAGCGCCAGAAATCGAAGCAAATTCTTCTGGAAGAGAGCCGAGCATTGAGTCGTTTGCGTAGTTGAGCGCAAAAGCTGGAACTTTTACAACTTTTGCACCGTTAGATTTGCCGGCAGCTTCAAAACCTTTCTTTTCAGCGTCAGAAGCGACAGCCTTTGCTTTTTCGATAAAATAGTTTTCGATTAAAGAAGTTTCGTTTTCGTTGATGTAAGAGCGGACTGTGGCAATAACAGCTGAATCTGTAAAGTCTGGTTCAGTTTTAATCAAATCGTTGTGGAAAATTGAATATCCGGCAGAAGTTTCGACAACTCCGCTAGTCTGGTTCAATTCGAGAGCAAAAAGAGCCTTTTCATCGTCTTCTTTTGTAACGATATTCTGAATCTGATAACCATAATTTGAAGAAAGTTTTCCGTCTGCTCCAGAATATGCTTTGTCAGAATATTCAGAAACTGCATCTGAAAAAGTGATTTCTTCTTTTGCGAGCTGGTTCAGGATTGATTTTGCCTTTGACTGGTCTTTTACTGTGATTACAGAAAAATTGTATTTTGTGAACTTGTCTTTATTTTCTGCGCCAAAAGCTTTTACCTGAGACTCTGGATAGTCCTTTTTGTCAAAAACTGCAAGGTCAAAAGAGCGCTTTTCTGAAGCCATTTTCTCAAAGAATTCTTTTTCTGCGTCAGAAGATTTTAAGCCGTAAAGAGTATGGCCCGCATATTTAGATTGAGTTCCCAAAAAGTCTTCGCCGCATCTGTTCCAGATTAAGCCGCGTGTAAGGTCCTGCTGCAATTTGCTTTTGTCATCTGCGCTGTAGCTGTTGTAGATTTCTGGAGAATAGTTGCCTTTTTCATCAGTAAAATACTGGTACATCTGGCGAGCCACGCTTTCTTTTGAAGGTTCCCAGCCTGATTTTTTTACGTTGTCTGCATATGCAATGGCCTGAACAGCCGAAACAAAAGCGTAATTATAGATTGTGTAGTAGTCAGAATCTTTTAAGTCAATTCCCTGTCTTCTGTACATTTCGGTGTAATTTGCAACTGCATTTGCAAATTCGCTTCCCTGTTTGTATTCAATTTTTTTGTTTCCGTATTTTCCAAAAACAAGAGAGTCCTGACCTGCTCCCTGTGCCATTGCTGGAATAAAAATAAAGGTGATGGCAGATAAAATCAAAATGATTACAGAGCCAATGAAAAGCATTGTTTTTTTCATGATAAAAACGTCCTTTTTTACTATTTTTTCGAGTATTTAAAAAAGCCTTGCTCAAAAAAACATAAACTTTTTTAAAAAACAGTAACATAATTTTATCATTCAGAGCGTGGTGCTGTCAATTGACGGTTTTTCCTTTCTTATATATGCCCGATATGCGCGATATGTGCGGATTTTTTTTATTTTTGTTTCTGATTTTTCAATAAACGACCATCCTGTAGCAGCCCCGGCTTGAACGGAAAATTTTTATTTTTGTCGCGGAATCAGTTTCAATCTGGTTTTTTAATCTTGAAATATACGAATAGACAGACGATTTATGGTCAAAAAAATTCTTTTTGTTTCTGAACAAAACTTTTTCGAGTTCGGACAAGCTCATGTCTTTTGTTCTGTTTTTGTACATGTATTCAAAAAGCTGAAAAAGCACAGGCGAAAGATTGTTCCTGAATCTAAAATCCAGAAGGTCAATTTCGCGCTGAGTTTCGCTGCCCCTGAGTTTTTCCCATCCGACCGGAACTGCCGGCTGCAAAAGCGAAATATGCCGTTTTACGCTCGGATCGCAGATTATTTCATTTAATTTTTTGAGCGTCGGAATACAGTTTTTCGGAAAATTAAACTGGTAATAAAGCTCATTTTGGCTTATCCAGTGGTTTATCCGTTCATCGTCGGGTGAAGAAGGGTCATTGTAATAAATTATGGGAATTTTCTTTCCCATTTCAAAAATCGATTCAAAAAGATTAAAGCAGCAGCCGCTTATAAGGGTAAAATCGCAGACAATCATATCAATCTGACAATTAAAATCCTGAATGCTCTTGTACAACAAACTCCAGTCGTCCTGCAGATAGCAACGGCAGCCAGAATTTTCGAGCCTTTCCATAATAAGGCGGCAGACATTCTTTTCACGAGTCAAAAAGCAGATTTCCATAGACAATCTCTCCAAATTTGTCTTACCAGTCTTTAAGATTTTCGACTTTTTCCAAAAAAACTAAAGAATTTTTTATTTATAAGGAGGCGCACAACTTTTCTTTCAAAAAACACTTGCCGGTTATGCAAAAAATTTTTGTAAAAACGGCTGTCCGCGGCTACAGCGTCTTACGCGCTTTCGGTGTTTGCACACACACGCTTCCGCGTGTCCGCTACCATCCGGCGCCAAATAAAAAAATGCAAAAAAAAATCTGTCAGAACGACAGATTTTTTTTATATCGGGTATGGCGGATTCGAACCGCCGACCCCTAACTCCCGAAGCTAGTGCGCTACCAGCTGCGCTAATACCCGATTTTTCTTTTTTTAATAAAAAAACCTTCCTCATCGAGGAAGGTTTTTGACGCGAGCAGCGGGGCTCGAACCCGCGATCTCCGGCGTGACAGGCCAGCGCGATAACCAACTTCGCTATGCCCGCGTGATGTATTTATATTAGCAAAACGAATTATTTACGTCAATAGCATTTTTAAAAATTTTTTAATTTTTTTTAAATTTTTTTGTTTTCATTTTTTTTCCAAAAAGACAAAAAAAATCCACGGTTGTAAAACTTTTTGTTTGTTTTGACCGTGGATTGATTCGGACTATTTTATTCTTTTTTCAATAAAGTCCAACTTTAGATTTTTCATTGCTTTTGACAGGCTTACTTTGTAAATATGAGGATTTAAAATCCGCTTGTAAGAAGCATCCAGCGTTTCGAGCTGCTGTTGTGCTGTTTCGTGCGCAAGGCGGATTACTTTTCCAGCAGGCTGTTTTGCTTCAATCCTGCTGCCGTTTTCTACAACTTTGTGCAAAAGCGGCTCGATTTTTGCAGCCGTAAATGTAAACTGACGGTAGTCAATCATCGGATGGTAGTAGCGGTATTCTTTTCCGGCTTCGATTTTTTCATCTTCTGTTGCGATTATGTCGGCTTTTGCATTGCCTTCTTCATCGTACAGACGATATACATTTTTTATTCCAGGATTTGTGTTTTTCTCAGGATTGTCTGAAAATTTCATTGCAGGAATATTCTTGCCGGAAGTCTTGTCAAATCTTGCAGCCAGCTTGTAAACGCCTGTAAAACTGGCCTCGTTTCCTCCAGTCACCATGTGAGTTCCAACGCCCCAGCTGTTGATTGGTGTGTTTTGCTGAACAAGAGTCTCGACAATTTCTTCTGTAAGTTCGTTTGAGACTGTGATTGTTGCCTGCGGAAATCCTGCCTTGTCCAGTTCTTTGCGGACTTCTGCCGTAAGATAGGAAATATCTCCAGAATCAAGCCTTACACCGAAGTTGTAGCCTTTTTCTACGAGCTTTGCTCCGACTTTGATTGCATTTTTTATGCCAGAGCGGAGAGTGTCGTAGGTGTCGATTAAGAAAATCGCCTTTTGAGGATAAAGTTTTGCGTATGCTTCGAACGCTTCGAGTTCAGACGGAAAAGCCATAATCCAGGAATGAGCCATTGTTCCCATTACCGGAATATCGTAGAGTTTTCCTGCCAGAGTGTTTGAAGTTCCTGCTGCTCCGCCGATAAAACTTGCGCGTGTTGCGCTCATTCCGCCGTCTGGTCCTTGCGCGCGTCTTAAACCGAATTCCATTATTGCGCCTTTTTTGCTTGCAAGCCAGATTCTTGCTGTTTTTGTTGCAATAAGGCTCTGGAAATTTATGTGGTTCAAAACCAGCGCCTCGACAATCTGCGCTTCAATAAGTTTTGCGTGGATTCTGACAATCGGTTCCTGAGGAAATATAACCGAACCTTCTCTAAAAGCGTAAACATCGCCGCTAAAACGGAAAGTTTTCAGGTATTCAAGAAAATCCGGTTCAAAAATTTTCTGCTGCCTTAAAAATTCAATATCGCTTGAACTAAAAGTAAAATCTGTGATTGCGTCTAAAAGCGTATCAAGACCGGCAAAAATTGAAAAACCGCCGTTAAATGGCTGTCTTCTGAAAAACATGTCAAAAACAACGTCCTGATTCATGTCGTTTTTCCAGTAGCCCTGAGCCATTGTCAATTCATAAAAGTCGGTGAAGAGAGCACTGTTTATGGTGCTGTTTTCGATTTTTTCGTTCATTTTTATTTTTCTCCTAATAAAAAGTCAAGATTAAAACTTCAGTTTTAGGATTGACTTTTTATTGCAATTTCGTAGCAAAGTGAGAAATTGCAGTTGATTAGTAAGTTTGCAACGCAAACTTCTAAAGATAAAAACAGACGCCATTTTCGGCTGTTTTTATCTTACATCCTGTTGAGTTTTTACTAAAAAAATGAAAGTTTTCTTCAGCGTTTACCGTCTTCATAAGCGATAAAAACCGGCTTTCTAAATTTTTTGTCCACATTTTAAAGATTTTTTTTCTTATTTACAAGTTTAAACCGGCATAAGTGTAACCGGCGTCTGTAATCGCCTTTTCAAATTCGCTTTCTGAAACGTCCTTTGAAAGTTTTACTGTAACCTGCGAAGTTTTGTGGTCTGGAGAGGCTGTTTCTACGCCTTCGATTTTTTCGAGTGCTTTTTTTACGTGGTTTTCGCAGTTGCAGCACATCATTCCTTCGACTTTTAATGTTTTTTCTGTTAATTCTGCCATTTTTGTGGCCTCCTGTTTATTTTTATTTTCCGCAGAAACCTCATTTTGTGCAGTTAAAGCGGATTTTTTGCTTTTTTTATGTTTTGAATTCCGTAAATTGAAAAAATTCAATCTGAGCGCATTTGTCACAACGCAAAAACTTGAAAGGCTCATTGCCGCCGCTCCAAACATCGGATTCATTTCCAAGCCAAAAAGTTTTATGTATGCGCCTGCGGCAATTGGAATTAAAAGAATATTGTAAAAAAATGCCCAGAAAAGGTTTTCGTGAATATTTTTTACAGTTTTTTTGCTGAGCCGGATTGCGTAGCTTACGTCCAGAAGACTGTTTTTTATAAGGACAACATTTGCCGCATCGATTGCAACATCTGTTCCAGAGCCGATTGCCATTCCCGTGTCTGCCGCTGTAAGAGCCGGAGCATCGTTTATTCCATCTCCGACCATGCAGACTTTTCCTTTTTTCTTGAATTCGAGAACTTTTTCTGCTTTTTTGTCTGGAAGAACGCCTGCAATCACTTCATCAACACCTGCCTGGGCGCCGATTGCACGGGCTGTTTTTTCGTTATCGCCTGTGAGCATCGCGACAAAAATTCCCAGATTCTTTAATTCTTCAATGGCTTTTGAACTGTCGCTTTTTATCACATCTGCCACGGCTATAATTCCCAAAAGCCTGTCTTCTTCTGCAAAAAATAGCGGAGTTTTTCCTTGATTTGCGGCTTTTTCCGCAAGAATTTTTGATTTTTCGCTTACATTGGAAATTTTTGACTGAATAAAGCTCAAGTTTCCGCCGTAAAGTTTTTTTCCTTCAAGAATTGCCGAAAGTCCGTTTCCGGGAATGGCTGTAAAGTCCGAAGTTTGTTTTAATTCAATTTTTTCTTCTCCGGCTTTTTTTAGCACTGCCTTTGCAAGCGGATGCCCGCTTTTTGATTCGAGAGAAGAGGCTTTTTCCAAAAGTTCGCGTTCAGAAACTTCAAATGCAAAAATGTCGGTTACAAGAGGCTCTCCCTTTGTGATTGTTCCGGTTTTGTCCAAAACTACAATTTTTGACTTTCCTGCTTGTTCAAGCGCTGCGGAAGTTTTGAACAGAATTCCGTTTTTTGCGCCGATTCCGTTTCCGACCATTATTGCGACTGGAGTTGCAAGCCCGAGCGCGCAAGGACAGCTTACGACAAGAACGGTTATTGCGCGGTTTAGGGCGAATGAAATCTCTTCACCTGCAAAAACCCAGGCTAAAAATGTAAAAATCGAAATTAAAATTACCGCCGGAACGAAAATCCCGGAAACTTTGTCCGCAATTTTAGCAATCGGAGCTTTTGTTGCCGCAGCGTCGCTTACCATTTGGATTATCTGCGAAAGAGTTGTGTCTTCTCCGACTTTTACGGCCCTGCATTTTATAAAGCCTGTCTGATTTAGCGTTGCCG
The DNA here is from genome assembly GCF_900167025.1 of Treponema berlinense. GTDB lineage: Bacteria > Spirochaetota > Spirochaetia > Treponematales > Treponemataceae > Treponema_D > Treponema_D berlinense. The sequence goes on from NZ_FUXC01000010.1 coordinate 102,164, forward strand.
CGCAGACTTTATCGCCGTTTTTTTTGTCGACAGGAATTGATTCTCCTGTGAGAGCTGATTCGTTTACGGAGCAACTTCCTTCAATAATGATTCCGTCGGCAGGAATGTTTTCTCCAGGGCGGACTACAAAAATATCGCCTTTTTGAACTTCTTCTATTTTTACGGTTTTTTCTGCGCCGTTTTTTAGGAGAACTGCGGTTTTTGGAGAAAGCTTCATGAGGCTTTTGAGCGCGTCTGTCGTCTTTCCTTTGGAAATTGATTCTAGAAGTTTTCCGACTGTTATAAGAGTTACAATCATTGCCGCGCTTTCAAAATAAAAACCGTTCATAAGTTTTAGAGTGCGCGCGCTGTCCGTCAGTAAAACCGAATCCGTCATCTCAAAAAGCACAAAAACGCTGTAGACAAACGAAACTCCGGAACCAAGGGCGACGAGAGTGTCCATGTTTGGCGCAAGATGTATAAGACTTTTAAATCCGGAAACGAAGAATTTTTTATTTACGAGCATTATGAGAGCCGAGAGAATCATCTGTAAAATTCCCATTGCAACGTGATTTCCGCCGTTTTTGGTGAACCAGGCTGGAATCGGCCAGTCTAACATCATGTGTCCCATGCTAAAATACATTAGGACTGACAGCAGCAAAACCGACCAGACGAGCCTTTTTTTCAAGAGCTGAGTCTCGCTGTCTTCGGTCGGAGCCTGGCCTTGAGTTGAATTGCTTTTTTTTGATGAAAATTTCTGCGCTTTGTAGCCGGCTTTTTCGACAGCATTTATTATTTTTTCGGAAGAGGCTTCTCCTTCAACTCCCATGGAATTTGTCAGAAGGCTTACTGTGCAGGAATTGACTCCCGGAACTTTTAAAACCGCTTTTTCAACTCTTGCAACGCAGGCCGCGCAGGACATTCCTGTTACTATGTATTTATCCATAAATTTTCCTTTTGTTATTTCATAAGTTTTTGAAGAATTTCTACAAGCTCGCCGACTGTTTCTGTTTTTCCGTCTTTAATGTCGTTTACTACGCAGGAATTTATGTGTTCTGCCAAAAGAACTCTGTTGAACGAGTTTAATGCCGCATTCACCGCCGAAACCTGAATCAAAATGTCCGGACAGTAGGCATTGTTTTCGAGCATTTTTTTTATTCCGCGGATTTGGCCTTCGATGCGGTTGAGCCTGTTTGAAAGAATCTTAAACTCTTCCGGGCTTCTTTTTTTTGTTCTTGTTGAACAGCAGCATTCGTCTTTTGATTCCATTATAGTTTCCTTATTTTGTTATATTTTTCTGGAAAATATATAATACCTCTATGGGGTATGTGTCAATAGGCTTGTCCTAAAAAACTGTATCTAAGAAATCGCAATGTTGTTATATTGAATATATGACTCGAAAATTTTTTAAGTTTTTTTTAACGACTGTTTTTTTGTGCGGCGCGGTTTTTGTTTTGCCTGCCCAAAAAACTTCTGTTCCGTCACTTTTTAAGTATAAGCTCGAAAACGGACTTGAACTTTTTGTAATGGAAAATGATTCTGCTCCGCTTGTTTACATCGAAATTGCCGTAAAAGCCGGAGCCGTTACCCAGACACCGGAAAATGCGGGACTTTTTCATCTTTACGAGCACATGATGTTCAAGGGAAATGCAAAATATGCAAATCAAAAGGAAGCGTATGCCGCTTTGAACAAAATGGGTGTTTCTGAGTGGAATGGAACGACTTCGATTGACCGCGTAAATTATTTTTTTACGGTGCCGTCGGGACTTTTAAAAGACGGACTTGAATACTGGTCTTACGCAATCCGCACTCCGCTCCTTGACGAAAAAGAGCTCGAAAACGAAAAATCTGTTGTTTTGTCGGAAATCGAGGGCGGAATGAGCGAGCCGGGAAGAATTTTTGGCGCAGGGGTTTTTAAAAATCTTTTTTTTGAATGTCCCTGGAAAACCGACACTTCCGGCGATCCAAAAATCATAAAGAATGCGACTGCGGAAAGCCTTAAAAAAATTCAGGAAGAATATTATGTTCCTGCAAACACCGCTCTTTTTGTCGGAGGCGATGTAAAGCACGAGGCAGTTTATTCCCTCGTAAAAGAAATTTACGGTGACTGGCAGAACGGAAAAAATGCCCAGACTGGAAAGAAAATCGAAACTTCGTCAAAAACTCCATTTTCGGCTACAAAAAAACTTGTCTTCGCCGATCCACAAAATTCAAAGGGAATAAGCAGGCTTGTTTTTTATCTTCGCGGACCTGACGCCCAGAGCGACGAAAATGACACTTATGCGGCAGATGTCTGGTCATATCTTCTTTCAAATCCGTCTGGAAATTTTATTTCCAAGGCAATACAGAATAAAGAATTGAATATTCCCGATGCGGATTATATCGGCGGCTCGTATTCGACAATGCGGGCGAGCGGAATTATAAGTTTTTCTGCGGCTTTTATGAATGATGAAAAAATTTCACCGCAAAAAAGGGCACAGCTTATTCTTGACTACTGGAACACGCAGGCAGTGGACGATATGCTCAAAAGCGGAACTGGATACGACGAAAAAGACATAAAAAGCGTAAAAGGCAGGCTTGAAGACAGCCGGACCTATTCAATGGAAACCGCCTCTCTTTTTTTACGGGGCTTTTCTTCGGAATGGGCTTCTTCTGGTGCGGATTATGCTCTTTCTTATGACGAAAATATTTTAAAAGTTGAAAATAAAGATGTCCGCTCTTTTGTTGAAAAATATATAAAAGATAAAAAAGGGCTTGCCGTTCTTTTTGTAAATCCGGAATATTACAGGGAAAATAAAAAAGAATTTGAAAAAGACGGCTGGCAGGAACTTAATGCAGAAAATGCCCGCTGGTGGAAATAAAATCCGCTCTAAAAAGGCATTTTTCGGAGGAAAATTATGAAGATTATAAAAAAAGCATTTTTTGTTTTGTTTACGGCAGGAATATTTTTTCTTGCGGGCTGCGCCTCGTCTCCAAAAAACGAAAAAGACGCTTATTATGAAGAAAATGTAAAAGATTTTTCGAAATACGAATTAAAAAACGGAATTCCGGTGATTTTTAAAAAGACGAACGGCGGACAGGTTTTTGTTTTGCGCACTGTTTTTGAAGGCGGAACTCCGCTTGTAAGTCCAAAAATGGCAGGAATTGAAGGTCTTACCCTTGAGCTTATGTTCCACGGAAGCAAAAATTTTTCGTACGAAGATATTCAAAACATGCAGTACGGAATTTCTTTTTCGATGAACAGTTCGAGCGGACGAGATTACAGTGTCGCCGGAATAAAATGCCTTCAAAAAGACCTTGATGCCGTCCTTGAAATCTATGCCGATTCAATAAATTCGCCGGCTTTTTTAGAAAATGATTTTAAGCAGATGATGCTTAACGAAGAGGATTCTTTTGTGCGCTCAAAATCAGATCCGAGCGGCCAGCTTGGAATTGAACTTGAAAAAACGGCGTTTGGAAAAACCGCCTATGCAAGTTCAACTTCTGTAACCGAAGAGTCGTTAAGACTTATTACTTTGGACGAAATAAAAAATCACCATAAAAAACTTTTGGATGCGAAAAGAATAAAATTTGTCGTTGTTGCAAATATGGACTTGGACGGACAGAAAAAACTGGTCGAAAAGCTCAATTCTTATTTTGGAGCGATTCAAAAAGGAAGCTACAAAGCTCCGGAAGTTGGAGAAATTTTTGTCGAAGGCGAAGATATTTTCCTAAAAAATGAGCAGGCTGGAACTTCTGGCTATTCAATCGGATTTTTTAACTGTCCAGAGCGATATGATTCGGATTATGTGCCTTTTGCGATTTCTCTTATGTATTTGGATGATATATTTTTTGATCAGGTGCGCGAAAAAGCCGGGGCAGTTTACTCAATTGGAACTGGTGTTCTTGGCGGAAAGCAGATGCTCGGAGCGATAAGCGCCTACAAAATAAGCGATACGGAAAATATTCATTCATTGATTTATAAGGCGATTGAAAGTTTTCCGGACGAAAAACAAGTTGAGGAAAAACTCGGGCAATACAAAAACAAATACATTACGACGTTGTTCGATTCGAGTCAGAGCGGAACTGGAGTTGCTGCAAATATTATTACTTCGCTTGAATATTCTGGAAAACCGGACACGTATTTAAGACGCTCTTTTCAGGTGCAGAACGTAAGCGCAAAACAGGTTTGTTCTGCATACAAAAAGTACATAGCGCCAGAGTCAAAAAATAAAATCCGCTGGATTACGGTTACAAAATAAAAACGCGTTTTGACAAAAAACGGCTTTTTATAGAATTTGTTTTGATTTTAAGGTACGATGAATCCGAGGTGATTTTTTATGAAAGTTGCGATTTTTTTTGGCTCTAAATCTGACAAAGATACTATGAAGAAAGCGGCAGACGTTTTAAAAGAATTTGGAATTGAATACAAGGCTTTTATTCTGTCGGCTCACCGTGCAGGCGCGCTTTTGCACGAAACTGTAAAAAAAGTTGAAGAAGAAGGTTTTGAAGTGATTATTGCAGGAGCCGGACTTGCGGCAGCTTTGCCAGGCGTTATTGCAGGAGAAACGACTCTTCCTGTTATTGGAGTTCCGCTCGAATGTGTAAATCCCGGAGTTTCTAACGGTCTTGGCGGAATGGACGCGCTTCTTTCTATCGTGCAGATGCCTCCGCAAATTCCTGTTGCAACAGTCGGAATAAATTCTGCAAAAAATGCGGCTTACCTTGCGGCAGAAATCCTTTCGATAAAATATCCTGAGTTAAAGGAAAAACTCGTGGCTTTCCGCAAAAAGCTTGCGGATGACGCCGCGGCTTCTGGTCTTGACGTTGCATTTTAACGCATAATGACACAAGACCGAAAAATTGATATGATAAAAAAAGTCTTAGCCCGCGGTGGAGCAGCGGCGTTAGCCGGTCCGAAGGACTGAGGGTTACCGAACTGCGCAAGTGCGGTCGAGAACGAAAAATGTGCTCCAAAATTATTGAGGAAAAATATGGCGACAATTGACTACAAAGATTCTGGCGTTGATGTTGAAGAAGGTTACAACGCTGTAAACGAATACAAGGTTCATGCAAAACGTACCCGCATTCCTGGACTTTTGACGGATTTGGGAAGTTTTAACGGAATGTTTGAAATTCCTGCCGGCTTAAAGCAGCCGGTTGCTGTTTCTGGCACTGACGGTGTAGGCACAAAACTCGACATTGCTTTTCAGATGGGAAAATACGACACTGTTGGAATTGACTGCGTTGCGATGAGCGTAAACGACATCTTGTGTTCCGGCGTAAAAACTTCGTTCTTTTTGGACTATGTTGCCTGCGGAAAACTCGATGCAAAGGTTGCCGGACAACTCGTAAAAGGTGTTGCCGACGGCTGTGTTGATGCTGGATGTGCGCTTTTGGGCGGAGAAACTGCCGAAATGCCTGGATTTTACGACGACGGAAAATACGATCTTGCCGGTTTTGGCGTAGGTTTTGGCGAAAAAGAAAAGGTTATTACTGGCGACAAAATCGAAGACGGTGATGTTTTGATCGGTCTTTCTTCGACAGGCTGCCACTCAAACGGATATTCGCTTGTCCGCAAGCTCGTAAAGGATTTTAACGAGGATTTTAACGGAAAACCGATTGGAGAGACTTTGCTTACTCCAACACGTATTTATGTTCGTCCAGTTATGGATGCTTTGGAAACATTTGGCGAAAAAATCCACGGAATGGTTCATATTACAGGCGGCGGCTTTTACGAAAATGTTCCTAGAATGTACAAAAAAGGCGCAAACCTTGTAAGCGTAATCAAAAAAGACAGCTGGGAAAAACCTGCGATATTTGCGGAGCTTGAGCGCCGCGGTGCGGATCCGGAAGGCATGTGGGGAACATACAACATGGGAATCGGACTTGTTCTTGCTGTTAAAAAAGAAGATGCTGATGCAATTGTTGAGCATTTTAACAAAAAAGCAGCTGATTTTGCGACAGATGTTCACAAAAAGCTTGGAATTCCAGATATGAAGGCTTATAAAATCGGCTATGTAAAAGCCGCTGAGCACGATTTGGGAACAGACCTAAAAGGCTCCCACGAAGCGACAATTCTTGAATAGAATTTAAAAATATTTTGTATGATAAAACCGGCTTAAATTGAATTTTTGCCGGTTTTTTTTATGTCCGCACCGTTTTTTTTGCGCAAGGCTGGTGCTCAGTTTTTTTAATTTTTTTGTGCTTGATAAAAAGTCGTTATTCTACTAAAGTTGTTTAAAATTACTTTTGTTTTTGCTTTTTTTAACTGTTTTTTTTCATTATAAAAATTGAAAATACACACTTTGCACGTTATACTTTACACTGGTTGTTTTTGATTTTTAAGGTGGAGGACTTTATGATAAAAAGAATTTTTTCTTGTATTGCGGCAACGCTTTTTTGTGCTTTGCTTTTTTCTTGTGCTGCAAGCGAGACTTCTTCTGTCAGTTTTTCTGTTCCGGCAGACTTTGCGCGTTCAATCAAAGAGAGCAGTGCAGGAGACTGGACTTTGGATGTAGAGCTGAGCGGAGATTTAAATCTTTTGAAGCCATTTTCGATAACAGAGCCTAAAAATGGTTCTGCTGAGCCTGCTGTATTTACGATAGAAGATTTGAAGTCTGGCTCAAAATTCGAAGTGAATGTTAAAATTTTGAACGGAAATCTTGTAAAATACAAAAATATTCAGCCTTATTCCGTTGAACTTGAGACAGGAGATAATTTTCTTAAAGTTGAACTGGAAAAAATAAGAACAAATGCAGATATTGCTGGAATCGAGACAAAAGAATTCAGTATCTGTGCAAAAAAAGGTTCAGTCGAATACAATTATTCTGACGGCAATGTTCCAGAATTGACTTATGAGAATAAAATAATTGAATTTTCTCTTCTGTGCGAAAAAGAATTCGACTTTGATTCGTATTCTTACAGCTGGTATATGAACGGAAAAGAAGTTGTTTCTGCAAAAGATAAGCCTTCTTTTGAGTTTAACTTGATGCAGAATGATGATGTTGTTTTGACAGAAAAAGGTGGAGAACAAGAAAACAATAGCCTTACGTGTTTTATAAGTTCTGGCGAGGAGCTTATAGAAATTGAATACATCTTTGTTTTAAACGAAAACTCTTAAATCTGCTAAAAATCTGTCAAATTATCTTAAAAAACTAAATGTTTGGAGAAAAATCTATGAAAATTAAACGCTTTTTACAAGGACTTGCGGCTTTTGCAATAATTGTGCTTTTTGCAGGATGTACGAACATTCTGGATTCAAAAACTGCTGAAAAATCTAAAGAAAACACTTCTGTTTCAATTAATTTTAATGCAAACGGACGATATATTTCGGCTGGAAGTTTTGAACTACATAGAATAACTTCGTGGAAAGTAATTTTTAAAAGCGATTCTGGCGAAAAAGACATTGAGCTTGCATGGTCTTCTGAAACTTCGGATTCTAGCTCAAATTCAAGCAGTCCGTCCCTTAATTATAGCGAAGGTGTTCTTAATGCAAAACTGATTCCGACTGGAATATACGATATTACTCTCGAAGGAAGCTATTCTGAAGGAAACAGCACAGTAGCCGTTAGCGGAACAAAAGAAGATGTTACAGTTTCTTCGGAAACTGCAAAAAATAATATAACAGTGATTGTCGGACTTAAAAAAGACAGTTCTCTCAGCGGTAGTCTTGAGCTTTATTTTAATACAACCGGTATACCAGATTATGCTTCTGCCTTGCATGTTACACTTAAAAATATTCAAACAGGCAATATTGAGTATTCAACTGATAAAAAAAATCTTGTTTTTTCAGCTTCCGGTAACAGCGTATATACTCTTACTGGAAAAGATATTGCTCCAGGCTGGTACAAACTTGAGTTTTATCATAGTGACAGTGTAAAAATAGAGATTCCAAGCGACAAAATGATGGTGGAAATTGCTTCTGGAATAAAAACGACAGATTCTGATATAAAGCTTTCTGGTACGTCCGTAAAAAAATACTATGCGACAAATGACAATTCTGAAAGCTACCAGAAGATGAATGGTCTTTCTGTATCTTCAAGAAAAAATCTTACGGCGCTTTTGGAAACTTTGACAAAAAACTGGCCTGGCGTGCCGGAAGTTGATATTTTTATGGACAAAGTTCCTGAAATTGACATAAAAACTTTCAATGAATTAAAGAAAACACTTGGAAATTCAAAAAATCTTTCGATTTATTTAGGAGAAAGCACCTCGCCAATTATAACTGCTAATTCATCTGATACAAATGCTGTTAATACCGTTCTTTCGGGCTCTGCTTGGCTTGTTGCAACGGACGACGGAAATAAAAATTTTGAAATAACCGATCTTAGCGTAGGTCAAGAGCAGGCTAATTCTATTGATATTACCCTTAAAAACGGAGCATGTCTTGATGTTACCGGCGAGATGCCGTTTTCTGGCAATTTGAATATCTATGCAATAAAAGATAGCGAAGACGGAACTGTTCAAGACAACTTTGCTTCATATATAGCTACACCTTTCTTTTCGTCGTTCAACAATACTGGTGTAGACAGTTTTTCTCTTCGCGAATATGCTTCGAAGAAGGTTTCGGAGCACAATACGATAATCAGTGTTCCTAAAGAGGCTGGTGTCGAATTTCGTATAAAACCTGCAAGCATGAAAGGCATAACGGCAGAGTCAAGCGATAATTTTTCTATTGAGGCGTATTATTCAAGCGGCAGTGATAATAATGTTTATGCTTCTGGCAGTGCTATTCCGTATGAATCTTCTTCTCTTGAAATTAAACTTAACTACCCTGAAGGCATAGAAATCAAAAACTGTTTATGGTATTTGAACGGAGAGTCTTTTGATGACAGTGTAAGCGAACTTACAGGATTTGATCCTAAGCAGGCTAGCAGCCTAAACGTTGACGGTAAAAATGTTATAAGCTGCTTTGCGTCTGTTGGAGAAAAACTCTATCTTTGCGAATTTAATTTTACTTTTAAGACACCAAGTCGTAGTGCGGCTGTCTGGGGTAGCGAAAAAGGCAATAATTATTCTATGAAGCAGATTTATGATTATACTGATTCAACGGCCACAGAAAGCATCATAAAAGGAAACTTAACTTCTAAGTATTATTGCTTTGACAAAAATTACAATCTTTGGACTGCGGTTCCTGGAGATGTTTTAACTTTGAATAAGTACTCGATGAAAGTTTCTACCGGTTCTTATTCTGATACTCCTGATTTAACAAACCAACTTTCAGAAATTACAAGCCTTTCAGATATGTGCTATGACTGTGTAAACAGCTATATATATCTGCTTGTGAGTGGAGACGGAGACGCTTCGGGTGGAGACGCTTCGGGTGGAGACGCTTCGGTAGGCGTTTATGCTGTTTCTACAGGATCTGAGCCTGCTATAGTTGCAAGCACGCAGATTGGTATTTCGACTCTCGAAAATGCCGGAACTTTTACCAATATCGCAGTCAACGGAAATGATTTTTATTTTGCAGACAGCTCTTGCAATGTTTATAAAGCAACTGGAACCGTAACTTCTGACACTATTGAGATAGAAACTCCAACTCTTGTAAATAATCTTGCTTCGAGTGATATTTTGAAAGACTATGATTCTTCTAAATATGATGGTACCTATGATTCGATTTCGATAACGGATTTGCAGTTTGGAGACGGCCTTGGATATGGCACTGAGCATGTTTATGCGCTTGTAAAAGAGTCTTCTAGGGGACTTGGTTTTACTCAATCAGATTATTTTTATAGCCGTGGCGCGCTGGTACAAATCAATACAACAGATGACTCTACTAATATATTTGGCTGGACATATGCGCAAACAACGCTTAGCTACAATTATTATGGTAATCCTTATACGGATTACTATTACATTCCTGACGCAACCGATTTAGCCACTACTGCCTTTTTTGGACCTGAAAAATTCTGCGCTGTTGTTCCAAAAAAGATTGTGGTTGTTGACGATGGATTTTATTGGAAGGCAGGAGATACCGGCGACGGAAAAATAAAAAATAAAGACTCCATTGTTGAGTTTGATATTGCAGGCTCAACGCTTACGAGAGGAGCTGCCAGCATTTCGGCATCGTTTAATATTGGTGCAACTGATTATTATAGTGGAATAGTTGAAAACTAAAGTTTTCTAACAACAAGCGGTCTGTTCTTTTGCATATTGCAAGGAGCAGGCCGTTTTTTTTATGATATAATTGTTTATATGTTCAATTTGTTCAAAAAAAAATCGATAAAAATTTCTGTCTGTGTGCCTGTCTGTGGCACGCAAAAATTTTTGTCTGCCTGTTTAGAAAGCATTTGTGCTCAAAGTTTTTGCGGTTTTGAAGTCATTGTTGTTGACGACGAAGGAATTGAGCGTCTAAAAGAAAAAAAATTGAATACAGGGCAGATATTAAAGGAATTTTGCAAAAAGCACAAAAGTTCAAATTTTTGTATAAGGTTTATTCAGCACGAAAAAAATAAAGGTCTTGTGGAAGCCCGCCGTTCTGCCGTTTATGCGGCGGCTGGAAAATACATAATGTTTGTTGATAGCGACGACTTTCTTTTGCCAGACGCGTTAAGCACTCTGTATGACATTGCCGAAAAAAAAGGAGCGGACATTGTTCATGGAATGGCAAAAGTCAAAACTAGGCGAGAGTTAAAAAATCTTTCTGAAAAGGATAAAAAATTTTCAGAGAATAGAATTCTGGAAATTACAAAAAAAATAACCAATGTTTTTGTTGGAGCAGATGGCGGCTCCGAAGGGTTTTTATGCAAAGATGAAATTTTAAATGGCTTTTTGGTTCAGCGCAATCACTGCGGTTTTTTATGGGCAAAACTTTTTGAGCGGGAATTGTGTTTAAATGCGTTTGAAAAAATTCCGCCAGTATATTGTGTTTTTGCGGAAGATTTTTTGATTTATTTTTTTCTTGCCTTTTATGCAAAAAAATATGCTGGTATAAAAAACGAAGTGTATTCTTACTGTGTTGATACCGGAATTTCGTCAGAAAAGAAAATTTACAGCCTTGAACAATGGAAAAAAGTTTGTTCTGCTGCAAGCGCGAGCACTGTTCTTCTGGATTTTGTTCAGGAAAAAGACATAGAAAACAAAACTCTTACAGAAAGCGAAATTGAAGAATTGAGAAAGACTTGCCGGTATTACGCAAAAAACAATCTTGAGCAGTTAAAAAAAACTGTAATCCCAGAACTTCAAACGCAGGCCTACGAAGAACTGTGCGAATGGTGGGGAAAAGAAATGATCAAAAGCGTAGAAAAATGACTGCAAAACAGGTGATATTAAAAATATTATCACCTGTTTTTTGAAATGCGAAAAACAGACGCTCTGAAGAATTGATTTAGTTTTTGTCGGTTTTTAAACTTGTAACCTGCTCCAAAGAAAGCCCTGTAGCCATGGCAATTTGTTCAGGCGAAATGTTTATTTTAAGCAAATTTTTGGCAGTTTCAAGAGTTTTTTCATTAGCAATGTCTTGAGCCATATCTTTTGCAATGTCTTGAGCCATATCTTTTGCAATGTCTTGAGCCATATCCTTTGCTATACCTTGAGCCATGTCCTTTGCCATATCTTGCGCCAAATATCTTGCCTGCAGCTTAATCTCCTGTTCGATTGTCATATATCTGTGCCTCCACTGGGCATTCATTTTTACACGCTCAACCAACGCGGACAATCTGTCTGTAAAGTTGTCGTCCGAGTTTTTTCCGCATAAATATCTGAAAAATGAACGCAGATTTTCTGACTGCATTTTATCATACATAGTCGCGTTAAAAAAGATGTTGACCGTCCCGTCGTTCATGAGTATATTTTTGTCTTCCTCCGCCCTGTATCGGAACGTGTAGACCGGAAGCCTGTGCCCGAAGGCGTC
>NZ_FUXC01000009.1 GCF_900167025.1 Treponema berlinense
GAAAAAACCGAGGGCATCCTTCAGTATGTCATTGGCTTTTTTCAATTCTGCAATTTCTTTCTGCAGTTCCTCGACAGTTTTTGGTTCTTCTGTTGATTTTTCTTTCTTTTCTTTTGTTTTTCTTTTCTTTCTCCAGTCAATTATGGTTGCGTAGTTTATGCCCAGCTGCTGTGCTGCCTTCTTTGGTCCAATCTCATCTGAAAGCGAAATTGCTTCTTCCCTGAATTCTTTGCTGTACCTTTGCATTCGAAATACCTCTCTTTATTTTCGTAAAATTTTAGGTATTTTTCGACTGCACTTTTATTGTATCCTTTCATGCTGGCGCTTTTTGGAGATTCAACCTATACGCACAATAAAGATGCAGACTGTACACTCGAATACAATTCAGGCGATTACAGTTCAGCTCCTTATGAATATCCAATGACCGCTTACAACATTTTCGATTCTGAATATTCTTTTTCTGTGAATGAAAAAAAATATTATGGACCTGCAATTTTTTACGCTAATGCAAAAAGTGTTGAGTTAAGACCGGAAAATGGAATTTTAATTCACGGAATAGGAACTTTTTCCGGTTCGAGTGTTTCTGTCAGTTTTTCGTCTGGAACGGGTGCGGAAAAAATATATTTGATAATTAAATAAAAAAAGGATGTTTCGTACTTTGTTGCGAAACAGCTTAAAAAGTCAATCCTAAAACGAAAGTTTTAATCTTGACTTTTTATGGGAGAAAAACTGAATGAAAAAAATATTTTGCTTTTTGGCCTTTGCCTTGTTTTTTTGCGGCGCGGTTTTTTCGTTTTCAAAAAATGACGAAACTTTAGAAATCGAAGGCTTTATAAAATGGTACGGAAATTCGCCGGTTGGTTTTCCGGGAATTGTATGCGATGACGGAAGAATTTTTTCGTTAAAAGTTGCCGACGGCGCGGATTTTGTTTTGGAAGATGTTACAAAGCTTCAGGGAAATAAAATTCATCTGGAAGGAAAAATTGACGAAAATCAAAAAAATGGATTTGAAATTTTAAAAGACGGAGTTTTTATAATTTCGGCTTTTGAAAAAATATAAAAAAATTATTTTTAATTTGAGGAGAGTTTGTTTTTATGGAAGATTTTAATTTTTACAGAAATTTAATCAGTGTTTTTTTAGTTTTATTTTTTGTTTTGCCGGCATTTTCGCTTTGCCATGAAATAAAAGAATCTTCAATTTTTACAATAAATGGTCAGGTTGAATTGAGAAGTGAGCCTGTTTTGTCTAGCAAAATTGTTGCAAAAACCTTAAACCACGAAGGCGGACTAAAAGTGCGTGTCTTAAAAGTCAAGGAAGCTCAAAACGGAACTTGGATTTATGTGCTCGTAAGAAGTGGTTTTTGGTCGGAAAATGGCGACTGGATTAAGCCTTATTCTAAGTATTGGCTTTTTCTGGAAGACGAAACTAAAATTTTCGATTACGAAGAATGATTTTTAAGAAAAAATACGGTGGACTTACGCCGGATGCGACGGGCGGCAGTTGGCGGCGAAGCCGCCAATGAGGGCTACCGAACCCAAAGCAGCCGGTTTTTCCAGTTATGGACAGCGCAATTTGCGCAAATTGTCTGGTTTTGGGCAAATTGCCGTCCAAAAATTTAAATCACATTTCTTTTATGACTTGTAAAAGTTTTTCTACGTCGTTTTCTGTGGTTGCCCAGCTTGTGCAAAAACGGATTACGGTGTGGTTTTCGTCGTATTTTTCCATAAATCCGTACATTACTTTTTGTTCAAGCGGCTGCAATTTTGAATTTTCGATTACAAAAAAAACTTGGTTTGTCGGAGAAACAAAATAAAGTTTGTAGCCTGCGGCGGTGAGCGCGTCCTGAATTTTTTGCGCGTAAGAATCTGCTGTTTTTCCGAGTTCGAGGTAAAGGTCGTTTTTGAAAAGTTCAGCAAATTGAATTCCGAGAAGTCTCCCTTTTGCAAGCAATGCGCCGTGCTGTTTTATCTGTGTCAAAAAATGAGGAATTAGTTCTGGCTTTGGGACTACGACGGCTTCGCCAAACAGTGTGCCGCATTTTGTTCCGCCAATGTAAAAAACGTCGGTCAGGCGGGCAAGGTCTTTTAGGCTTACGTCGTTTTCTTTGCTTCCGAGCGCATAGGCAAGTCGTGCTCCGTCGGCAAAAAGTGGAATTTTGTGCTGGCGGCAGACTTTTGAAATGTCGGAAAGTTCTTGTTTTGAGTAAATTGTTCCGAATTCTGTTGGCTGGGAAATGTAGACCATTCCTGGTTCAACCACGTGTTCCCAGTTTGCGTCGGCGTAAAAATCTTTTATGTAAGATTCGATAGTTTTTGCAGAAAGTTTTCCGTTTTGAGCTTTCAGTGCGATTACTTTGTGGCCTGTGTATTCAACGGCTCCAGCTTCGTGAACCGCAACGTGTCCGCTTTCGGCTGCAATTACGCCCTGCCATTTTTTTAGAAGGCAGTCGATTACTGTTGAATTTGTCTGAGTGCCGCCTGTCAAAAACTGTATTTGCGCGTCTGGAGTTTCGCAGGCTTTGCGGATTAAAGTTCTTGCTTCTTCGCAAAATTTGTCTGAGCCATAGCCGCTTGTGTGCAGCAGGTTTGTTTCGGCCAGTTTTTTTATGATGGCAGGATGCGCGCCTTCCATATAATCTGATTGAAAGGCTAGTTTTTCCCCTTCGTTTTGAGTAGTTTTGATTTCGTCCATTTTTATTTTCCTGATTTATTCTTCTGTTTTTAGGCGCGGACACTGTTCAAGAATTACGTTGAGCGCCTGATTTCTTGTCTGTTCGTTTGGAAAAACCATAGTGATTTTTGCTCCGCTTTTTGTCAAAATTTCGAGAAGCCTAAAATCGACATTTGTCGTTTCTTTTTGGTTTTCGTAACTAAGTGTTGGCAAAGAGAGAATGTTTTCGTATTTTATGGCGGTTGTGTCGCTGATTATCATATTTTCGTAAATGCCGTTTATTCCGCTGTTTACGACTTGTTTTGACGCAATGCTTGAACCCAAAAGTGCCGTCAAAATAAAGACTACCGAAAGATAAAGCTGGAAATTTCGGAATGGAATTACTCCGAGCAAAAGCGCGCAGACTGCAAAGGTCAAAATCGAACGTAAAGGAAAGTCTGACCTTAGTGCCATTTTTAATTCGCCGCATTCACTTTTTAATTTTTTTATTTTGAATGGAATTGAAATAATAAGCGCGGCAAAAATGCAGTAGCCGGCGATTGTAAATGCAATTGTTAAGTTTTTTACGTCCATATTTTTTCCTTTTGATTAAAATTATCTTACCCTTTTGAGTTTACCTTTTTTAGCCAGAGTTTTAAAGTTTTTTTTGCGCTTTCGAAGGCGAGGTTTGCGTTGTCCACATCTTCTTCTGTTTGAATTAAAACTCTTTTTAAGCTGGCAACTTCGCTTTTTTGTGCGGAAAATTCCGTATTTTCTGGCAAAATTGCTTCAAAAAAAAGGTCGCAGGTTTTGTAGGTGATATTTTTGTATTCGTAAGTGTTTGGAAAACTGCAAAGATATTTTAATTCCACAGGTTTTGCTCCGATTTCTTCCATACATTCGCGGATACAGGCTTGTTCTGCTGTTTCGTCCGGATCTACAAATCCTCCCGGAAAAGCGAGAAAGCCTTTTTTTGGTTCTTTTGCACGTTCTTCCAGAAGAATTTTGTTTTCTTTGCCGCAGATTATTAAACCGACGGCGCTTGCAACATTGTTGTAAAGGTCAAAACCGCAGTCCTGACACAGCCATTTTCGGTTTTTGACATTTTTTATGTTTTTGCTTCCGCAGTTTGGGCATAAATTAAAATCGTTCATAAAATCTCCCATAAAATTTTTATGTTTTGTTTTAATAATATAAAATCTCAAAATTGCAGAATTTTTTGAATCCTGTTTTTTCGTAGACTTTTATTGCCGCTTTATTTTCTGTTTTTACAAAGAGCGTGCATTTTTTTGACTGCGCGGCAAATTTCTGGCTTACGCTGTTTAAAAGCGCTTTTGCAAGTCCGCAGTTTCTGTATTTTGGAACCGTAAAAACTCCGCCCAAAAGAACATAATTTTTTCCTTGAGCGCTTACAGTCAGTTTGCAAAGCGGCGCATTTTTGATTTTTCCGACAAAAACTGCTCCAGCGTCGACAAAATTTTCAAATTTTGCAAGGCAATGGTCTTCGTTAAAAAGTTCTGGTTCAAAAACAACTTCTTCTTTTTCAAATTCAACCTGAAGAGGAAACACTCTTGAAATTTCCTGTTCGCCGCATTTTTCTACGGAAAGCTGTCGGTTCATTCTTGCAAGGTCTTTTGCAGAGTCAAAACGTCCGTTTTCCATTAAAAAATATTCGATTTGAACTTTTGGTGTTTTTTCAAAACTGTTTTCGAGAATTTTTTTTAGCATTAAAGTGCCGCTTTTTTCGCCCGAAATGCTAAAAATGTATTTTATTGAATTTTCTTCAAAAAATTTTACAAAGGCGCTTTCGATTTCGCTTCGGTTTTTTCCGTAAAGTTCCGGCAGACAGTGGTGAATTGAACTTCCCTGCCACCAGCTGAAAATTCCGTGGATTTCGCCAAAATTTCCTCTTAAAACGTAAATTGATTTTCCTCCGTGGAGAATTTCCGAATAAAGAGTGACCGAGAATTTTTCGTAAGGAAGCATATAACTGAGAATTTCGTTTTTGTCAGCATCCTGCATTAGTTCAATAAACATTTTCCACATATTTTAGCGATAAAAGGTTAAAAAGACTAGACACGAATTTTTATTTTTTATATACTGAGCAAATACGGCGTCTTACCCAAGTGGCTAAGGGAACGGTCTGCAAAACCGTGATTGAACAGTTCGATTCTGTTAGACGCCTTAAAAAGCGGTAGTGATTGCAAAATTACTTCCGCTTTTTTATTTCCGGGAGCCAATGGCAAAGCCTGTTCCCGTTTATATATATGTGTCCTTATGTAGAGTAAGGGCATTTTTTTTTGTATAATCAAAATATGCAAAAAGATTTTTACGACTTTGTTGTGGTTGGCGCAGGCGCGGCTGGTTTGACTGCGGCGCAGTACGGAGCCAGAAGCGGACTTTCTACTCTTTTAATTGATTGCGGCGAAACCGGCGGTCAGGCGTTGAATATTTTTAATCTGGAAAATTTTCCAGGTTTTTTTCCATCAGTAAAAGGCTCTACTTTTATTCAGAATATGCTCTCTCAGACAGAGAGTTTTGGCGCAGAAATTCAAAAAACAAAGGTTCTTTCAATAGATAAAATCAAGGGAAAATTTTTGATCGAGACAGAAAATGGCAAAATTTCGGCTTATTCTGTTTTGGTCGCAACAGGCGCAGCTCATAAAAAACTTGAAATTCCGGGCGAAGCAGAATTTAGCGGTCGTGGCGTAAGCTATTGCGCAACCTGCGACGGGCCTTTTTTTCGTGGCGGAAAAATTGTCGTTGTTGGTGGTGGCGACAGTGCGTGCGAAGAGGCATTTTATCTTTCTTCGCTTGCAGACAGCGTAATTCTTGTTCACAGACGCGGAGAACTTCGTGCTCAAAAGGCAATTCAGCAGAAAATTCAAAAAGTAAAAAATATTTCAATTCTTTACGACACTCAGGTTGAAAAAATCAACGGCAAAGCAAAAGTGGATTCTGTTTTGCTCAAGAACAATATTTCTGGCGAAAAAACAGAGCTTTCGTGCGATGCGGTTTTTGTTTTTGTTGGAATGAATCCGCGCACAGAACTTGTAAATATGCTAAAAAAAGACGAGGGCGGTTATCTTATTACAAATTACAAAATGGAAACTGCTGTTTCGGGAATTTATGCGGCAGGCGATGTCCGGGCAAAGCCTTTCCGGCAGCTTATTACGGCGGCTTCGGACGGAGCAATCGCAGCTCATCAGGCTCACGAATACGTAACCCTGCTTAAAAATTCAAAACAGTCAAATTCTAAAAGTGAATAAAAAATATGATGAAAAAAAAACTTGTCCTTGTTTGCACAATTTTTGCTTTAATTGCCAGTTTTTGTTTTTCGCAGACAAAAATTCCTGAAGATGCGGATTTTTGGAGCGATTATCCTGCGGAAGAGCTTGCTGATTTTTTGGTCGGAAAAATGAGCAATGACGAACTTTTAAGCCAGATTTTAATGTTTGGCTGGGCAGGCGCAGAACCGAGCGAGCTTTTAATAAAATGGGTTTATGAACGCGGGCTTGGAAGCGTAAAAGTTTTTGGCTGGAACACAGACAATACGCAACTTGTTGCAAGTTCTGTTGCAACACTTCAAAAAAAATCACAGTCTCGAAAACTTCGTATTCCTCTTTTTGTGGCAACTGACCAGGAAGGCGGATGGATTCGTCATGTAAAAGGTGAGACTTCCGAAACTCCTGGCAACATGGCAATTGGCGCAAGCGGTTATCCAATCGACGCTTATTATTCTGGCTATTACATAAGCCGCGAAATCAAGGCTCTTGGAATAAATATGAATTTTGCTCCGACCGTAGACAATTACACAAATTTGCAGTCTTCGGTAATCGGTCCACGCTCTTTCGGATCAAATCCTGATTTTGTAGGCCAGCTTGGCGCAAGTTTTTCTGCCGGCTCAATTGCTGCCGGAGTTATTCCGACAGCCAAACATTTTCCGGGACATGGCGACACAAGCCTCGACAGCCACGGAAATCTTCCGCAAATTGACATTGACTATAAAACTCTCGAAAACCGCGAGCTTGTTCCGTTTAAATTTTTAATTGCCGAAAAAATTCCTGCAATTATGAGCGGTCATCTGAGTTTTCCAAAAATTATTTCAAACGGTGAACCGGCGAGTCTTTCAAAAGTTTTTTTAACCGACATTTTGCGCAACCGTCTGGGCTACGAAGGTTTGATTATTACTGACGATATGATGATGAACGGAGCGACAATGTACGCTGGAAGTTTAAGCCGGGCTTTTCGTCTTGCAATCGAAGCTGGAAACGACATTGTAATTTCTTCTACAACTGCGCGCTGGAACGAAAGCTTGTGGACTTCAAACCTTGCCCTAATGGAATCAAGCACGGCTTTTAAGCAAACTGTCCAGAAAGCCGCAAGACGCGTAATTTTATACAAATTGAATTATTTTAAGAGCAATAATGCCGCTCCTCTTTATCCAGATCCGGCAACTCTTGACCAGAAAATTCCTGACAGAGAAGGGCAGAAATTCTTTTTAAGCCAGGCTTGCCGTTCAATAACAGCCTACAAAACAGGAAAATGCCTGCCTTTTGCTCCTGACGAAAACGAACGCATTTTGCTTGCTGGCCAGACCCAGTTTCCTGATTTTTTTGAAGAGGCAAAAAAGCGCTATTCAAACTGTGCGGAATTCAAATTCGACTACGAAATGGGACCAAATCAGGCAGACTGGATGAGCCGCAATATTCAAACAACTGCAAAAAATTATGACACAATAATAATCTGTGTCGCAAATGAACGCAGCGCAATGATTGCAGAACATTTGAAAAACCTTGGCAAAAAAGTTGTAATAATGTCGGTTCTTTCTCCAGTTCCGGTGTTAAACTGCAAGTGGGCGGACACAATTTTGCTCGGCTACAGTTATTCGCCATACACCTTCAAAGCGTTATTTGGCGCTCTAAACGGCGAATTTGAGGCAGACGGCGAGCTTCCGCTCAATTAAAAATCGGGAATTTCCTTTTTCTTCGTGAATTTGTAGTCATTTGCGTGAGTATTCGGCAAAAGACCTGCAATCCTGTCATTTTCTTTTTGAAGCTGGAATTTTATCATCATCTTAAAAGCGTCCATTAAACTTTCGGGATTTGAGGTCTTTTCAATAAGACCGCTTTCCTGAAATTCCCTTATCAAATAATAGCAGGTTTCGATTGTCGAAACACATTCAGGATGCGGTTCGCGCTTAAAAGTAAAAATCGAACGATATTCGCCGGAAAAACTCAGTTTTGGAAGCGCCATGATATTTGTCGAAAGTTTAATCATTTTTTTTGAGCAAAACCATGTTGAATCAATAATAATCGCCAAAAGTTTTCGACCGTTAAGTTCTTCTTTAAAACCTTCTTTTTTAGAATTCCATGCATTCTGGTCAGGGTACAGCAAAACCGGAAAATACTGCGGGTCCTGCAAAAGTCCGCACAACCGTTCATTTTTTGTAAAATCGATTCCCATAATAATTTCAGAATCAATCAAGCCGGCGTGAGCAATTCGTCCAGTTCCAGTGCGCTGCCTTTTAGCTTCTTTCGGGTGCATTAAAAAAACAAATTTAATTCCTGGGTCAAAAGGCTTTAAAACTTCGCAGACACAACTATCTTTTGGTCTAAAACATTTGTAACAAAAATCGCGCATTTTGGAATTATAAAAAAAAATCAAACGAAAAGAAACCGCTTTTTATTTTTTTGGGGAGCACATTTTACGTTCAAACCGGCTTTCCACCCTTCGCTAGGCGCTCATTGCCGTTCCGGCAACTCCGGGGTTCCAATCCGGGCTGCAAGCCCGGTCGTGCGCTTTAGCGCACACGAAAATAAACGGGTTTTGCGCAAGCAAAAGCCGCAGCATGCGACAGCATGCAAGCATCCGGGCTGCAAGCCCGGTCGTGCGCTTTAGCGCACACGAAAATAAACGGGTTTTGCGCAAGCAAAAGCCGCAGCATGCGACAGCATGCAGCAATCCAGGCTGCAAGCCCGGTCGAGCGCAAAAAAAAGTGCCGCCCAAAATTTGGGCGGCACTTCCGGTCAATTTTTAGATTTTTTGTAAGTTTCTAAAAATTATTTAGCATTTGCATTTTTTGACACGTAATTGTAGTCAGCACCAGTGTTTTCTGGAGCATTGTCTGTAAGGCGGAACAAGTCGCCAATATCGAATACTCCGTTTTCGTTACGTGGAATGCGGTTAAATGAACCGTCAGTGTTAAATCCGTTAGCCCATTTTGCAATGTCTGTGCTTACAAATGTTTTTGCAATATCAACTGCAGTTCCGTCAACGTTTACAGATTTTGCACCGTTAAAGAAGTAGTTGTTTTTTGCAGCAAGGCGTTTTGCAAGGTCTGGATCGTTAGAAGCGTCAAAGTTGTCGCCTGCGCCGCCGTTTGCAGAAAGAACTCCATCTGCCTTAAATACGCGTGGGTTAGCGGCAGCTTTGCCTTTTCCGTAAAGAGAAACGTTGTAGTTTCCGCTTCCGTAAACTGTTACGTGATCAAGAATAAGAGCCGGGTTAGAGTTACAGGTTACACCGTTTACTCCATTTCCCCAGGAAATTGAGTTGCGGAGAATATGCTTGATTGCGATTCCGTCGCCGCCAAGTTTAAATCCGTTTCCATCGCCGTTTCCTGTTCCGTCGAGCTTTGTTCCGTTTGCGTAAGTAATACAGTTATCGATAAGAACTGCGCCGATTGCACCTGTTTCTACCTTAGAGTAGAAGTCCCATCCGTCGTCTACGTTGTGGTGTGCAACACAGTTGCGGAATACGTTGTTTTCGCCAGATGTAAGTTTAGAAGCAAAACCGTCCGCATTGTTCTGAGCAGGGTCAGAGTTTCCGAAAGATTCGCAGCCGTAAATCAAGTTGTCGTGTGGCCACTTGTCAAAAGTCTCAGAAGAACGTCCAGAAATCTGAATTCCTGTATCGCCGTTAAGGTAAGTGTCTACCATTCTGATTTCGTTGTAATTTCCTGCAACCTGAAGGGCTTTTACGTCTCCAGGAGTACCTGTAATATCGAATCCCTGGAGTGTCCAGTAGCTTCCGTAAAGGTTTACTGCAGTAACTTTTGCCTTAGATTTTGAGAAGTCGATGATTGGACGTGTTCCAGCGTCTGCAACAAGATATTTTCTTGCTTTTTCAGTACCGTCGTTTCCGCGTTCAATTTCGAGGCTCTTTCCAGGATAGTAAGTTCCTGCTTTAAGAATGATTTTCTGTCCAGGCTGGCAGTATGCAACTGCTGAGCCCAGGTCGAGAGGATCATCGCTAGTGCCTTTTCCGAATGCATTTGCATTTGGAGAAACATAAAGAACCTTGCCCTTGTATGTTTTAGAAATGATTGTGTGAGAGAAAGTTACCGGCTTGTAGTTCATTTCGTAGTCGTTATCTTCTGCGTTGAACTGAGCAATAACTTTTTTAGGAGCTGGACGCCAATTGTCTTCTGGATCGAAGGTAACGAGAAGGTCGTTCAAATCCGTGTTGATTTTGATTGTCTTTTTATAGTCAGCAAAAACTTTTCCTTCTGGAACTGTAATTTTGTCTCCTTTGATGAGAACTTTTCCGTCAGTTGTTTTTACGCTGATAGTTCCGTTTGCATTTGTTGTAAATGCGAATGGATATTTCTTATTGTACCATGTTGTTGGACAGTCGATTGTTGTTGAAAGAGGAACCAGTTCCGGCGGTTCTTCCTGAGCTGGAGGGTCTTTTTTAGGATCTGTGATATTGAGAACAACGTCAGAGAAAGTTGCGTTGCATCCGCGTGCTACTGCAAAACCAATGTAAATGTGGTCTTTGTCGAGCTGGAGGAGCTTGTTGTTCTCTGGATCGTACATTATGAATTCTTCTTTTGTGTCTTCTGAAGGAATTGCACGTTTGTAGATTGCATGGTAACCAGTGTTGTCTTTTTTGAGTGTAACGCGATATGTGTCGCCTGTCTTGATTGCATCTGAGCCCTGGTCATAAGAGAATGCGTCTGATTTGCTTGTTGCGTGAGATTTAATTCCTTCGTCGCCAAGAGCAATAATTTCGTCGGTAAGTCCGCTTACAAAACGGGCGCCAATTCCGTCTTTAATTTCTTTTTTTACGCCGTTGATGTGTGTTGTAAATTTGCGTGTAATAACTCCTGCCGAGTTATTGTAAGCAATCATCAAAGGCTGGCCTTCAACGCCAAGACGGTCGATCGCAAGAACACCAAAACCTTCCTGTCCGTCAGCCATTGGGTTGTGGTAGTCTACGTGAACTGTAGCTGTAAGTTCAAAGTTTTCTTTTTTAGGATCTATTACTGTGTAGTAGAAAGAAATTCCATCAAAGTAACTTTCGAATTTTCCGCCTTTTTCAAGGATATTGCCGGTATTTTCGTCGTAAGTACATGAATAAAGTGCAACTTTAAGGTTGTTTGGATCGAGAAGTTCAAAACGGTTGCGGGCAGGGTTTGTAGAAGTTCCAAATTCTGTGAATGTCCATACGCGTTCTTTTTCCTGACGCACGAGTTTGTGCATTGTTGAAGAAGCTACTCTTTCTTTGCCGCGAACTGCATAAACTATAATGTCGCTGAAATCGCCGTCTTTAAGACCTTTGATTTCTGCGGAAATACCTGTTGTTGCAGGAAGTTCTTTTGTTTTGCCGTTTTCTGTGTAAGAAACAATGTATTTTTCTGCTTCTACGACAGGATCCCATTTTACAGAAAGTGTGCTTTTGCCAATATTTAAAACGCTTAAAACAGGCTTTGTGAGTGGAAGGCTAAAGTCGAATGCGACAGGCTCAGAAGCTTTTGCTGTTGATTCGTTATTGCGCTGTGTATAAACAGTGAATGTGTATTTTCCGGAAAATTCAGGTGTGAATTCAGAATGTTTTGCGGCTCTGCGCGCTTTTCCGAATGTGTTTTTTACAGGGCTTCCGAACGGACCCTTCATTTCTACATAGCCTTTGTCGGCTGTTTTTGCGTCTGTAGGAGCGTTAAAATTTACGGTAATTTCGTTTGGATTTCCTTCGCTAAGACCTACAGATGTGATTTTTGGGGCTGCAACGCTTGACCAGTCCGGACGTGCTGACTGAGCAAATCCAGAAAAAGCAAGGGCTGCAAAAAGACCCAAAGAAACAATTTTTTTCATCTTGTTCTCCCATAAAAAGTCGAAATTGCAATTGCTTAGTAAGTTTGCAATGCAAACTTGTATCTTGTATTAACAAAAAACGCAGACTCTCGTTTTAGGAAAAGTCTGCGCGCTTAATTTAGTTAGGATTTAATTACTTTCCAACGTTGATTTTGTAGATATTGATGCCTGATTTTTTAGAGAAAACTGT
Source organism: Treponema berlinense (assembly GCF_900167025.1). GTDB lineage: Bacteria > Spirochaetota > Spirochaetia > Treponematales > Treponemataceae > Treponema_D > Treponema_D berlinense. Next base: position 11,939 of record NZ_FUXC01000009.1, read on the forward strand.
GTAAGTTCCGTCAACAGAAACTTTTACAGAACCTTCAGAAGCAAGTCCGCCTTCACCGTTAACATCTTTGTCCATTGAAAGTTCTGCTACAGATTTTCCGTCTGGTCCGATTACAACGATAGAGCGCATATCTGTTTTAGAAGTAGAGTTTCCCCAAACAGTGATTGTTTCGCCTGCTTTTGCCGGGAAAGAAACCGAACGTGAAGTAGCGTTTCCGCTGCCCTGGAGCTGAAGAGCCATGTTGAATTCTTCGCCGTTTGCTGCTTTGTGCAATGGTTTTTTAGTAATGTTCATGTATTTTTCTGTTGTTGCATGAAGAACGAAACCATCTTCTACAGCTTTGTCTTCTGTAATAGTTCCTTTTTCCTGGTCTTCAGCGCTAAAATAACCTTCTGCGAATGCTGCTGTACAAAGCATAAGACATGCAGAAATAATACCAACTAACTTTTTCATTAAAAGCCTCCTCGTTTTGGCGTTCTTTAATCGTAGAACAAATAAATTATTTTTTGGATACGCAGTTTTTATGTTGAATAAACAGCGGATAAAAACTGCTGTATTCTAGTATACAATAAAATCGGGAAAAAATAAGGGCATTATTTGCAGAATGACGATATTTAAATGAATTTTCTGCAAAAAAAACAATAAAAAAAAGCAATATTTTATAAGTGTTTTGCAAAAATATGCGTTTAACCGAAAAAACTTAGCCCGGATCGGAACGGCGCACAGCGTTCAAAAGGCGGAAAGAGCTTTTCGCCTTTTGAATGGAGCGAAAGCGGAACCGTGCAGAGCCGGTTTGTGAGTAAATTGCGCTCCAAAAAAAATAAAAATTAACGAAGAATAACCATAGATTTATTTGAAAAAAGATTTTATACGTTGTAAAATTTGAGTGTCTTTGGAAATTTCGGTTTTTAGAGGTTTTCTGGATATTTATTGCTCACAAAAAGAGGTTTTTATGGCAGAGAAATATGATTTTAGTATTGAACAGCTCGGGCCTTGCAAAGTTCATTCGCCGATTGAGCTTTCTACAAAGCATGGTGATTTTCGTGCAAACTATGTAAAAGATTCTTCGTTTGTAAGATATGCGGTAAATGTTTTTGAAGATTCGCCAAAAGAAGACGACCTTGATGTTTCCAATCTTATGCAAAAAGCCGGTCCGCGTGAATATATTTATTTTAATCCGGCTCATGTAAATGCAGGAATTTGTACTTGCGGCGGTCTGTGTCCTGGTTTGAACGATGTAATCCGTGCCGTTGTCCGCTGTCTTTATTATCGCTATGGTGTAAAAAAAATCCGCGGTTTTAGATTTGGTTTTAAGGGATTTTTCCCGGAAAGCGGTTTTGATACGATTGATTTGAATCCTGATTCGGTTGATGATATTCACAAAATTGGAGGTTCTTTTTTGGGAACCAGCCGTGGCGGCGGAAACCGCACTGCCGAAATTGTTGATGCCATCGAATCGTTGAATATAAATATGCTTTTTATTATTGGTGGTGATGGAACTCAGCGCGGCTCGCTTGATATTGCAAACGAAATTGAAAGGCGCGGTTTAAAAGTTTCTGTTGTTGGAATTCCTAAGACTGTTGACAATGACCTTTTGTTTATTGACCGTTCTTTTGGTTTTGAAACTGCTGTTCAGCGCGCGACAGAAGCGGTTTCTTCAATCCATATGGAAGCTTTTAGCCAGATTAACGGAATTGGTCTTGTAAAACTTATGGGACGCGAATCTGGTTTTATTGCAACTGAAACGGCGATTGCAAGTCACGAGACAAATTTCTGTCTTATTCCAGAAGTTCCTTTTGAATTGAACGGTCCGAACGGATTTTTAGAACATTTGGAAAAAAGAATTATGGAACGCCATCATGCGGTAATTGTCGTTGCTGAAGGCGCAGGTCAGGATTTGCTTGCTACTACTGACGAAACCGATGCCAGCGGCAACAAAAAACTTGCAGATATCGGGCTTTTCCTGCGCGACAAGATAAATGAATACTTTAAGTCGAAGAATATTCACATCAACTTAAAATACGTTGATCCAAGCTACCAGATCCGTTCTTCTGTAACCACTGCAAACGACTCGATTTATTGTGAACGTCTTGGAAGTTATGCGGCGCATGCGGCTATGGCTGGAAAAACAAAGATGGTCGTAGGTCTTGTAAACAACAAGTATGTTCATTTGCCGATTCAGATGGTGACTAGAAGGCGCAATTTTGTTGATCCGGAAGGCGCTTTGTGGCGCGATGCTTTGGATGCTACAAGACAGCCGATTCTTATGGTGAATAACTTGAATACGCTTTCTGAAAAATACAAGAAAATGCACGAAAGTCACGATTAAGTTTTTGGGCAAAATTAAAAATAAAATGAATAAAAAAGCCTGCTGTAAAAGTTGAAGTTTAGCTTCAAAAAAACAGCAGGCTTTTTTTATAAACAGACTTTGAAAAAAAAGGATTTTTTTAAGGTTTTTAAAGTTTGTTTTAAAGTTTATCAATCAGCATTGAGCATTTTCCGCTTGGAATTGGCAGAGTTTTTTTCTTCTGATCGAGAATATTGATTGTAAAGTAATAGAGCTTTTCGCTTTCCATCTGGATTTCCCAGCCGCGGACAGACTTGTTGCTCAAAATTGTGATTAAGTTGCGTTTGAGGGAAAGTTTTTCGATTCCCATAATTTCGAGGTTTGGAATAATCCAGTCTACTGTCTTGCGCGGCAAGCTGATTGAAAGACCGATTACGTTTTCTATCATAAGCGCGATTGTTGAAAGTCCGACGGTCTGAAGATAGCGCTGTTTTGGATATTTTGGATCCGATTCCATAACAGCATGGCCTTCTTTGCAAGGTTTGTACGCTTCGTACATGTCGCCTTTTTTTCCGTTTGCAGGCTGTAATCCTTCGAGAATAAAATAAAGGTGTCTGATTGCACATTCGCGGGCAAGCGCGTAATGCTGGTATTTTTCCAGGCCTTTTATAACCATAAAGTTGAATGCCGGATAAACTGCGCCGCAGAAGCCTTCGCCGTTTTCGTTGAAGTTTGGACTGTCTGCGCTCAATGTTGGGAACGGATGGTCTGTTCCAAAGGTGCAAGGATTTGAAAGATGGTCGATTAAAGCGTCTGCGCGGTCAGCATTTGGAATTTCTGCCAAAAGCGGCCAGAAACCGGCAATTGTTTTTTGAGAAAGTTTTTCCTCGTTTTTGTCCAGGTCGTAGTAAAAACCTGAATTGTTGTCCCACATCATTGAGTTGATTCTCGTTTTGAGGGAAAAATATGCGCGTTTGTACTGGAAACTTATTTCCTTGTCGTTGAGAATGTCGCCCAAAGCGCTCATGTGCGCGCAGTTGATTGCCATTGCAGAGTTAAAATCGACTGCATAATAAGTATTTTGGCGAGGCGAATTGAACATTGTGCTTGCAGAGAACGGCGCGCTGTAAAGACCGTTTGGCTGTTTGTAAGTCTGATCCACCCATTCCATGTATTTTTGAAGAACAGGCATAATCTCTTTTACGCGGCGTTTGTTTGCAGACTTGTGGTAAAGGTTGAATTCTGCCCAGGCAAAAAGCGGAAGACCGATTCCTTCAGGGTTGTCTTCTGTAAAAACCGGGCTGCCTGTTTTTAAATCGTATTTCCAGCGGATTGCGCCGTTTTGTTCCTGTTTTGAGTAAAAATAGTCAAGGTTTTGGTTTGCCGGATAATTGCGGTTTGAATAAACGAGAAAAAATGAAGAAAAAATAGATTCAAACTGGTCAATTGTGGCAGAAGCTATTGTGTTTGGACTTTTTGGTTCTGTTGTTGAAGTTAAAACAGGATTTCCGTCGTTGTCCTGAGGATAGACAAAATAACCGTCGGTTGGATCTTCTGCGAGTTTTGAATTTAACCAGAATCCCGAAAGCCAAGTCCATGTTTTGTCGTAAATATCTACAAAATCCTGATCGTAGAAGTGAATTTTAGGAAAGTCGCGTTTGTTCACAATTGCCCCTTAAATATAAATGCGTAAAAAATAAACTACAAATGAATGATTATTCTGTGATTATATCATAAAAAACAAAATTTTACGTAAAAAAAACAATTTTTTTACAGCAAAACATAGCCCGGATCGCCACGGAAAGACCGCAGCGAAGCGAGGACTTGAAGTAAGAGCCGGAAATTCCGAAAAATGTGCATTTTAACCGGAAAATTTTGGTTTTAAGGCCAAATGCGCTCCAAATTTTTATTATTCGTTACGGACGGTGCTAAAGTACAGGCGGATTTTTTCGTTTGAAACTTTGTGCCGCGACTTTAAGAACAGAGTGTGCGTTTTTTCGTTGTAAATGTAGCCCGACGAATTGTAAGTTTCGAAGCGGGGGTCTGTGTGGAATGAAAGTCCGTAAATTTCGATTCCGACGAAAGGTTTTATTCCGTTTATGATTATGTAATGAGAATCGCCTTGCTTGAATGAAACTGTGATTAAAGCTTCAGAAGAATTTTCGTTTTCTTCGTAAGTGATGTTTGAGGCGCAAGTCCAGGCCCAGACTGTTTCGTTTGAATTTTTGTCCATTACGAGCGAATGTGGATAATTTGCGTTGTTTTTTATCAAAATCGGGTAAAGTTCTGCAAGTGTGCGGAGGTCTGCCGCTTTGTTCTGGGCAAAAGCCGTGTTTATGAGCATGTAGCCGCCTGCGCAATATTCTGGAACTGCAAAGAGTTTTCCGTAGTTAATCAGGACGGTTCCGGTTTCGACAGTCTGGACAAATCCGGCTGCAAAATCTCTGTCGTGCAGGGTGAGTGTGTCGTCAGAAACTGAAAGCGTGCATGCCTGAGTGATTGAATTTAAGCACTGTTCTGTAACCAGCTGGAATGCTTCTGCAAGCGGACTGTCTGCTTTTTTGAGCGAGAGATAAACTTGAAGAATTGAGGTTGCCTGAACGAGAGTTGGCTGGAAATCCTGAATTGTTGCCGGAAGGGCGGCAAGGAGCTTTACGTTTTCGAGTTTTTCGTTTCTGAGCATGTAGTCTGCAATGTTGTCGGCAGAGAAAACGTCGATGGAATTGTGTTCGATGGCGTTTTGAATCATTGACGCAAAATTTTCATTTGCCATTACAAGGCTCGGATTCATTGCTACGAGAGTATTAAAGTATGGAGAAGTAAAATACGTTCTTCTTGCTCCGTTTTTGAACGAATCTGGAACCGCTTTGATTGCTTCCTGATAGCGCGATTGAGAAGCCATTTCTGCTACAAAAGCGGCGACAACTGTTTCCGAAATCGTAGAAGAATCTGAAAAAGCCGAATTTGCCTGGGAAACAAGCGTGTTTCTAAAATCGCTGACTGTTGTTTCGTAGGCTGCGGCTGTTGCTGTCTGAGAATCCATAGGAATAGAAGCAAAAGTGAATGCCTTAGTCGGGTCAAGCCGGGTGTACATTGCAACATTTGCATTTTTTGTAAGGATAATCTGGGTGTCTTTAATCTGGTTTGCAGACATTGTGTAAGAAATGTTTTTTGAACTAAAAAGTTGTTTTGAGCGGCTCTGTTCTGTAACCGAATAGCCAGAAACCGGATTATAATAGAGAGAAAGCGATGAGTCGCTGTCTGGCAGCTGGGCGGCGATTGAAAGGCTTGCGCGCGGACTCGTGTCGCTTACCGTAAAAGTGAGAGCTGTGTTTTCTGTAAAGTTGAATTTAAAACTTTGCGGAGAAGGCTGTTCCCAGGAAAGCAGGGTGAGCGGAGTTTGATTTTGAGTTTTTGAATTGAGGAGAACAGCTGGATGAACGTCGTCCGCCGTAAACGAAATTCCCTTAAAAGAAACGCCGACTGTGTTTTTGAGCGACATGTTGCCGTCGGCATCCTGCGTTTGAGAAACCGATATTCTTAAAAGGCCTGCATTTTTTAAAATAACTGATTCGCTTCTAAATTGGAGAATAAAAATTCCGATAATAATAAAACCGTAAAGGAAGGTTAAACCGAAAGCTTTTCTAAATGGATGTCTAAACATTTGCTTTCAGTCTATCTGATGAGAGCAAAATTTTCAATGAGAGGAAAAATGAAAAAATTATTTCAAAAAAGAACGGTAATTATTTTTTGCGCGGTGTTTTTTCTGGCAGCGGTGAGTATTCCTGTAGCCTTTGCCCAGAATTCTCAGCCGGCAAATTCGTCGCAGGAAATTCAATTTGTGCAAAAATTGAGTTCAGTCTTGCAGAATGGAACAATTGAACAGGCTTTGAGCCTTTTTGAGTCGATTCCTGAAAATTTAAAGAACGACACGGAACTTTTGTGCTTAAAAGGCAGTCTTTTGCTTTCTTCCGGAAAAACTGAGCAGGCGGAAAAAATCGCTTCATCGCTTTTTGAAAAAGAACCAAAAAATATCGAAGTTCTGAATTTGAATTTTATGGCGGCAAAACAAAAAGGCGACAAGGTAAACAAGGCAAAGTTCATAAAACAGATTCTCGCAATTGAACCGTACAATGCCGAGGCAAATATTGAGCTTGCGGACGAGCAGTCGCTCAAAAAAAATTGGCGCAACGCCCGGGATTATTATAAAAAAGCGCTTTTTGGCGACAGAACCAACGAAGAAGCCCTGCTTGGTTACGGAAAAATGTGCTACTATATGGAAAAAGACGATGACGCAAAAGACGCTTTCAACAGACTTTACAAGCTGAATCCTAATAATCCGCAGGTAAATTCATATCTCGGAAAATACGAAGCAGAAAACACTCAGTATAAAAAAGCGATTGAATACATAAAAGCCGCAATAAAAATCGACCCTTCAAACACTGATTACTGGTTTGATTTAGGAACATGGAGCCGCATGACAGGAGATTATTCCGGCGCAGAATCTGCATGGAAGCAGGCGGTCGCGCTTGAGCCGGAATATTTTCTGGGTTATGCGTACCTTGCCGGTCTTTACGATGAGCAGGGGCGCCGCGAAGAGGCTCTTTCTTACTACCGTTTGACTGTCGAAAAAAATCCGCAGTACTATTACGCTTACGAAAGTCTTGGAATTCTTGCCTGGGGAGCTGGAAGCTGGGAGGAATCTCAAAAAGCATTTGAACAGGCCCTTAAAAAAAATCCGGACAGCATTTCTTACAAATTGATGATAACAGCCTGTCTTTTTAAGCAAAAGAAAAATCTAGAGCTTCGGACTTTTACCGAATCGCTGATGAAAAAACTCACGAACAGACAGAGCCTTGACTACAAAATCGTGAGAATGTATCACGACCGTGGCGGAGACTCGGAGGTTGCCCTTAATATCTCTAAAGAAACAAACCGCACAAAAAAAGGCAGATATTTATTTTATCTCGCGCTTTATTATGAACTTACGGGCAAAGACAGTCTGGCTCAAAAATATTATAATGAAGTTACCGCAATGCAGAGCCCGATGTTTTTTGAATACAGGCTGGCTCAGTGGGCGAGCGGAATAAAATAAAAAATCCTAAAAAATCCCCGAGTGGAGAATTTAAAAATGAGTCAGACAGAAAAAGTTTTGAAATTTGACGACAGAGAAATCATTCTTATAGGAACAGCGCATATCAGTCAGGAAAGCTGCAACGAAGTAAAAAAAGCGGTCGAAGAAAAATCGCCGGACTGTGTTGCGATTGAACTTGACGAAGGCCGCTACAAATCTCTAAACAACCCGGAAGACTGGAAAAATCTTGACATTGTAAAGGTTTTAAAGGCGAATCAAGGATTTTTGCTGCTTGCAAACCTCGTCCTTTCCGGTTTTCAAAGAAGAATGGGCAGCAATGTCGGTGTAAAACCCGGAGACGAGATGCGTGCGGCGGACAATTGCGCAAAAGAGCGCGACATCCCTGTTGCAATGGTAGACCGCCCGATTCAAGTAACATTGCGCCGCGCCTGGGCAGTAAACTCATTCTGGGGAAAATGCAAGTTGATTTCCGCCCTTCTTGCAAGTGCCTTTGACAAAGAGGAAGTAAGCGGAGAACAGATTGAAAATTTAAAAAATTCTTCCGAAATGGACAGCATGATGAAAGAACTGGCAGACTATATGCCGGTTGTAAAAAAAGTTTTAATCGACGAACGGGACCGCTATCTTGCAAGCAAAATTTGGGATTGCAAGGGCAAAAAAACTCTCGCTGTTTTGGGCGCAGGACATCTTCCAGGCGTTGAGGCTTATCTAAAAGAACTTGCCGCCGGAAAAACCTCATCCGACGTTTCCGACATATCAGAAGTTCCTCCAAAAAAAGTCGGTTCAAAAATTGCAGGCTGGACAATTGCCGCTCTCATCGTTGCCCTGATTGCCGCAGGCTTTGTTTATGGCGGAATTACAAAAGGCGCGCAGCTTCTTGGAGCGTGGGTTTTATGGAATTCAGCGCTTGCCGGACTTGGAACAATTATCGCATTTGGACATCCGCTTGCTGTTTTGACAGCCATTGTCGGAGCGCCGTTTACAAGTCTTTGTCCTCTCGTTGGCGTCGGCCTTTTTACAGGGCTGGTTCAGGCAACATTTTGCAAGCCAAAAGTAAGCGACATGGAAACTCTTCAGGACGATTTGACATTAAAAGGTTTTTACAAAAACCGGATTCTCCGTGTCCTCCTCGTTTTCTTTTTGTCGTCGCTCGGTTCTTCAATCGGAACTTTTGCCGCAGGCGCAAATTTTGCCGTTGTAATTGCAGAATTTGTAAAAGGACTTTTTAAAAAATAAACAGGAGCGCATCTTTCCGACGCAAAAACATTTTTCGTCAGCGTTCCATTCAAAAACAAAACCGGTGTTGCGTGGTTGCATTGCGCCGCTTCGCTTCGCAACGCGCTTTGCGCGCCACTCCACCCCGGGCTAAGTTTTAGTTTTTCGCCTTACTTTGCAAACAAAATCTTTATCATTTCTTTAATGCTTTCTATTTTTGTGCTTCCGTTGTCTTTTTCCGGGGCAAGCACGCTCGTAAAGCCCAAGTCTCCGGCTGTTTTAATCCGTTGCTTCAGCCTTGCGACAGGCCTTATTTCTCCTGCAAGAGAGAGTTCTCCTGTAATCACTGTGTTTTCCGGAATCGAAAGGTCTGTCCTTGCGGAATAAAGGCTTGCTGCCAAAGCCGCGTCAATCGAGCTTTCTGTAAGTCGCACTCCGCCTGCAACATTTATGTATAAATCCTGGTCGCTGAATCGTATTCCGGTGCGTTTTTCCAATACTGCCGCAACCCGGGCAACGCGCGCAGAATCAATCTTGTCAGAATAAACCCTGCTTATCGAAGATTTTGCCGGAACTGTCAATGCCTGAATTTCTACGATAAAAGCCCTGCTTCCTTCAAAAACCGCAGTGTTTGCAATTCCTGCCGGCATTTTTCCGGAGCGCTTTGTAATGAACATTGTGCTTGGATCTCCAACGCCTTCAAGACCTTTGTCGGTCATTGCAAAAATTCCAAGCTCGTCAACAGAACCAAAGCGGTTTTTCTGCGCCCTCAAAAATCTTACCTCATCGTCATTTCTTTCAAACGAAATCACTGTATCGACCATGTGCTCAAGGCTTTTTGGACCGGCGATATTTCCTTCTTTTGTAACATGGGCCGACATTATCAAAACGCTGTCGCGGCTTTTTACCCAGCCTGTAAGTTCATTCGCGCAGAATTTAAGCTGGTTTATTGTTCCAGGAACAATTCCGGCTTCAACCGAATAAACCGTCTGAATCGAATCTATTACCACAAAAAGCGGATTCAGGGCAGAAAGAGCATCTTTTATATCTTCGAGCCTCATTGTGCATAAAATTTCAATTCCTTTTGTGTCCAGATTCAATCTGTCTGCACGGCCTTTTAGCTGGCCTGCGCTTTCTTCTCCAGAAACATAAAGAACTTTGCCGTATTTTTTTGCAATTGCCGCCGCTGTCTGAATCATAAGCGTGGATTTTCCAATTCCCGGTTCTCCTCCAATTAAAATTGCGCTGCGTTTCATTGCTCCACCGCCTAAGACGCGGTCAAATTCTCCAATTTCTGTCGAGACACGCGCGTTTTCCTGCGCCGTTACATTTGCCAGAGGAACCGGCTTGATTTTTTCTGTTGCGCTCTGTCCAAAAGCTGCCGCTGTTGAGTTTGGGTCGGAAATACATTCTTCAAGAGTATTCCATGAACCGCATTCCGGGCAGCGGCCAAGCCATGTCGGCTGTGTGTAGCCGCATTCCGAGCATTTATAGACTGTGATTGATTTTTTCTTTGCCATGTTTTTATTCTACCGAATTTGTGCTTAAAAATATCAAAATTTTATTAAAATTGACAATTTTTTTTATAAAAGTACTAGACATATTTTCTGCTACGGATTATATTAATCTCAGCTTGTAAAAAAGCTGATAAACTCTCTCCGATGTCCAGCTTGCTGGACGGCAGGGTTCGCTGAAAACGTTGTCTTTAGCGAACCCTGTTTTTTTTTGTTTAAATGGTTTTTGTTGCTGCGGTAATTAAGCTTTTTTTTAGAATTACCGCAAAAAATTAAATTTTACTGATTTACTATGGTTCCAGCCGGCACGGATTTTATAATCCATGTATTTCCGCCGATTACAGCGCCTTTTCCGATTACTGTTTCTCCGCCGAGAATTGTTGCATTCGCGTAAATTGTCACATTGTCTTCAATTGTCGGGTGCCGTTTTTTGTCCTGATAATTTTTCTTTACGCTGAGGGCGCCGAGTGTTACGCCTTGGTAGATTTTTACATTTTTTCCAATAATGGTTGTTTCGCCGATTACAATTCCCGTTCCGTGGTCAATAAAAAAACTTTCGCCGATTTCTGCTCCAGGGTGAATGTCAATTCCTGTCTTTCCGTGGATGTATTCGCTCATAATTCTTGGAATTACAGGAACTCCGCATTTGTGAATGTAGTGGGCGAGTCTGTAGACAACAATTGCTTCCAGTCCTGGATACGAAACTATTACCTCTTCATCGCTTTTTGCCGCCGGATCGCCTTCAAAAAGCGCAATTACATCAAGATGGATAAGGCGGCGGATTTCTGGCAGAGCTTCGATTAAGCCGAGAGCTGTTTTTTCCGCTTTTTCGTAATATCCGGATTTTTCGAGATCTTCTTCGGAAATGCTTTCGTTGCGGACTGTTCTTTCGTAAACCAGCGCTTTTTGAATTTCTTTTGTAAGCATGTTTACGATTTTATTGACGCGTTCGCCGGTTACGTAGCGCAAGTTGTGCCGGTCAATATCTTCTGCTGTCCTGTAGCCCGGAAAGACGAGGCATTGTAATTCGTTTATTACAGAAACGACATTTTCTCTGTTTGGAAAACTGTTTATTCCTTCGCCGTTTATTCCGCCGACTTCTTCGTACGATTCGAGAATTTTGTCAACCAGTTTGTGCATATCCATTGGGCTTCCCCTAAAAAAGAAAAATATTACGTTAGAAAACTAGCATAAAATTCAAGAAAATACTATATTTTTTAGAAATGAATTATTTTGCTCTTGACGAAAAATTGTATGTTCTATACACTTCTATAACACGTCATTGTTGACCTGCTCTTGTAGCTCAGTAGGCAGAGCACATCGTTGGTAACGATGAGGTCAGCGGTCCGATTCCGCTCGAGAGCTAGAAGCTAACGCTTAATAAGCATTTTTGAAAATCTTTTTAGGAGAATATAAAAATGGGTAGCAAGAAAAAGACATCAATTGATATTATTGCCCTTCAGTGTACAGACTGCAAACGCAAGAACTACACAACAACTAAGAATCGCAAAAATATTACTGGCAAACTTGAAAAGAATAAGTATTGTCCTTTCTGTCGCAAAGAAGTATTGCACAAAGAAACAAAAGCAAAATAAGCTTTTAAATTTTATATAAGGCTGTCTTTTTTTTAAGACGGCTTGATATATTTAGGTCGGTAGTTCAGTTGGTAGAGCATCGGTCTCCAAAACCGAGTGTCGCGAGTTCGAGTCTTGCCCGGCCTGTTATTAAAATTAGTTTTTATAGAGGAAAATTATGGCAAAAGCAGTTGATTTTATCAAAGAATGTGGTGCTGAACTTAAAAAGGTTGTTTGGCCAACAAAAGATGATGTAATTTCATCTGTAAAAGTTGTTGTTATTTCTTCAATTGTCATTGCCGTAATCCTTGGCGCATTTGATCTTCTGTTCTCTGCTGGGATGGGCCTCCTTTTCCCTGCTGCATAAAAGAGGGTTTTGATTTATGTCTAAAAATTGGTACATAGTTCATACTTATACTGGTTACGAAAAGAAAATTCTTCGGACTGTTAATCAGATGCTCGAAGCTGGAGAACTTGATTCAAATATCATTACAGATGTAAAAGTTCCAGAAGAAGAAGTTGTAGAAATTAAAGACGGAAAAAGACGCAGCAGAAAAAACATGATTCTTCCAGGATATATTATGCTGGAAATGGACTTGCCTGATTTTGGCTGGAAAGACCTTTGTGGAAAAATCCGTCATATCCAGGGAGTTACAGGTTTTGTAGGAACTAATCCTTCTGAAAGACCGCGTCCTATTTCTGCCGAAGAAGCAAAATCTCTCCTTCTTAAAGCCGGCGAAATTAAAGGCGAGAAAAACGTTAAGATTAAGCAGAATTATGCAATCGGCGATCAGGTAAAAATTACCGAAGGACCATTTGCAACATTCAGTGGCTCGGTTGAGGAAATCGACCCTACAAAAGGCAAACTTCGTGTTATGGTTCAGATTTTTGGACGCGCGACACCGGTTGAAGTTGACCTTCTTCAAGTTGAAAAACTTATCTAAAATCGCATAGAATCAGCCCTGTTTTTTAATAGGGCTTTTCCTATATTTGGAAGAAATACAAGTCCGTTGGACAGAGGTATTTCGCTAGTGACTGGGCTCTTTTTTTGAGTCCAAGTCCGACACCAATTAAGGGAGCTATAAAATGGCTACAAAAAAGGTTACAGCTGTCATTAAATTACAGTGTCCAGCAGGATCGGCTACTCCGGCCCCACCAATTGGACCTGCACTCGGACCTCACGGTGTTTCTGCACCTGTGTTCGTTCAGCAGTTCAATGACAGAACAAAGTCAATGGAAAAGGGACTTATCATCCCTGTAATCATTACAGTTTATCAGGATAGATCATTCACATTTATCTTGAAAACTCCACCGGCTGCTGTTCTTATCAAGAAAGCACTTGGTCTTCCAAAAGGTTCAGGAAACCCGCTTCGCGACAAAGTAGGCAAACTTACACAGGCTCAGCTTACTGAAATTGCAACACAGAAAATGCCAGACATCAATGCAAACGACATTGAAGCTGCAAAAAAAATTATTGCCGGTACTGCACGCAGTATGGGTGTTGAAGTGGAGGCTGAATAATGAAACACGGAAAGAAATATTCTGAAGCTCTTAAAAAGTATGATCCACAGAAACACTACGCAGTTGCTGAAGCTTGCAAAGTTGTAAAAGACATTCACTTTGTAAAATTCGACGAAACTGTTGAACTTCATGTGGCTCTTCGTCTTGGAAAAAGCCAGACTGTACGTGATACATTGGTTTTCCCAAACCAGTTCACTGCAGAAAAGAAAGTTCTTGTATTCTGTCCAGAAGAACGCGCAAAAGAAGCTCTTGATGCAGGTGCAACTTATGCAGGTGCTGCTGAATACATCGACAAAGTAAAGGGCGGCTGGCTTGATTTTGATGTTGCAGTTGCTACACCAGATATGATGAAAGATGTTGGTCGTCTTGGTATGGTTCTCGGACGCAAAGGTCTTATGCCTAACCCGAAAACAGGAACTGTTACAAATGACCTCGTTCATGCAATCAGCGAACTTAAAAAAGGTCGTACAGAATTCCGTGCAGACAAAGAAGGTGTAATCCACATCGCTGTAGGTAAAGTTTCTATGGATGCAGATAAGGTTGCAGAAAACGTAACAACTCTTCTTTCAGAACTTGACCGCAAAAAGCCGGCTGATGCAAAGGCTGACTTTGTACGCTCAGTATCAGTAAGCTCTTCAATGGGTCCTGGTGTTTGGGTAGATGTTAAGGAGGAGGCATAATCTATGGCTATTCTTGCTAAAAAACTCCAGCCTGCTAAAACAGCAGCTATCGAAGAAACAAAAAAAGTTTTTGCTGAGTATAATGACTTCATCTTTACAGAATATCGTGGTCTTACAGTAGAACAGATTTCGGCACTTCGTGATAAACTTCGTGAACACGAAGCTCCAATGAAGGTTGTAAAGAATAACTTCGCTCGCGTTGCTTTTGAAGAAATGAAAATCGACAACGTTTCTGACTACCTTACAGGTCCAACAGCCGTTGTAATGGCAAAAGAAGACAGTAACGAAGCTGCAAAAGTTCTTTATGACTTTGCAAAAGACGCTCCTGCTCTTGTAATCAAGGGCGGATATATCGGCAATGAAATTTACGATCAGGCTAAAATGGAAGCTTATTCTAAGGTTCCTGGAAAGAAACAGCTTATCGCAATGCTCATGTCTGCAATCAATGGCCCAGTTCAGAAACTCGCTGCTACTTTGCAGGCTTATGTTGATAAAAAATCACAGGAAGGTGGAGCAGCAGCTCCAGCAGAAGAAGCAAAAGCTTAGTAATCACTTTGCAATTCTTGTGAAGCAGGGTCAGGCTTCATAGCTGTCGACTGTCCCTGCAAAAATATAAAATTGCGGAATAACGGTTCAGTTTGTTCCGCCCGCAATTAAACTTGAGTTAAATCAAAATGATTTAACATGCCTATTTAGGAGAAGATAATATGGCAGCAATTACACAGGATCAGATCCTCGACGCAATCGCAAACATGACAGTTCTCGAAGCTTCAGAACTCGTTAAAGCAATGGAAGAAAAATTTGGTGTTACAGCAGCAGTTGCAGTAGCAGCAGGTCCAGCAGCTGGTGGAGCAGCAGCAGAAGAAGAACAGACAGAATTCACTGTAACTCTCGAAGGCTTCGATGCAGCTAAAAAGATTGCAGTTATCAAAGCAGTTAAAGAAGCTCTCGGACTCGGTCTTGGTGAAGCTAAAACTTTGGTTGAAGGCGCACCAAAAACACTTAAAGAAGGTGTTTCTAAGGCTGAAGCTGATGAACTCATCAAGAAAATGGAAGAAGCTGGTGGTAAAGCTTCTAAAAAATAAGTCAATTTCGGTTAGACCGGATTACTTAAAAAAAGTCGCATAAACGACATTCACATTAAATGCTTACGTTTAGGGTTAATAAAATATTGGCTTCTAAATGTAAGCTTTTAGTGTCTAAAGTGGATTTTAGAAAGTCCAAAAAAATGATATTAGCATCGTCGCCAGATGATGTTTTTGCCGTAAAACCGGCATATAGCTTTTTAATTTTGTGCTGTATCTTTAATTTCTGTATGTCATACGGATTTTTTGATATGTAGCAATTTTAATAAGTAAAGTCCCTCATAGGAGAACTAGATGTTCGCCAAAAGCAGAACCATCAATCGTCAGTACTTCGGAAAAAATATCCAGAACTTTATGGAAATTCCGAACCTCATCGACATTCAGCTTTCATCTTACGAAAGTTTCCTGCAGAAAGAAAAGCTGGACAACAATGAACCTCTTGAAAACAAAGGTCTTCAGGAAGTATTTGATTCAACTTTCCCAATCGAAAGTCCAGACGGCAATATGTCGCTGGAATATGAATTTTACAAACTCGAAGAAGAAAATATTAAGTTTACAGAACTTCAGTGTAAACAGAAAGGATTGACTTATTCTGTTCCTTTAAAAGCAAGAATCAACCTTAATTTTAAGGATACAGGCGCAATTCTTCAGAAAGATATATATATGGGCGATATTCCGCTCATGACAGACCGCGGTACTTTTATCGTAAACGGTGCTGAACGCGTTGTAGTTTCTCAGATTCACCGTTCGCCAGGTGTAATTTTTAATCACGAAAAAGGCGTTTATTCATCTCGCATTATTCCTTACCGTGGTTCTTGGCTGGAATTTGAAATTGACCAGAAAAAAGATTTGATTTATGCAAAAATTGACCGCAAAAAGAAAATCCTTGGAACAATTTTCCTCCGCGCGCTTGGTTTTTCAACTCGCGAAGAAATCATTGACCAGTTCTACGAAACAGAAACTGTAGCCGTTGACGCTGCAAAAAAAGAAGAGCTCGTAGACAAAGTTCTCGCACGTGCCGTAAAAATCAAAAATGAAGATGGAGAAGAAAAAGTTCTTCTTCGCGCAGGTTCAACTCTCCACATGCACGAAGTTGACGACCTCATTTCTCAGGATGTAAAAGAAATCACAATCATCCTTTTTGATGCACGCAAAAAGAAAGGCAACAAAGAAGAACACAATCCTTCGCTTGACAGCAGAATGATCATCAACTGTTTTGAACGCGAAGATATGAAGTACACAAAAGAAGGCGCTTCTGACGAAGAACCAACTCTTGAAGATGCTCTTACTGCTGTATTCTCTATTTTAAAACCAGGCGAACCAATGGCTGCCGAAGCTGCAAAAAACGAACTTGAAGGCATGTTCTTCAATATTCGTCATTATGACCTTGGACGCGTTGGCCGCTATAAGTTGAATAAAAAATTCGACATTTATTCAGAACCTGTTGAAACTCATACTCTTGTAAAGAGCGACATCATCAATACGATGAAGCATCTTGTAAAAGTTTACATTGGAAATGAAGTTCTCGATGATATTGACCATCTTGGCAACCGTCGTATTCGTTCTGTAGGTGAACTTATGACAAATTCTCTCAAAACAGCATTTGCCCGCATGGAGAGAATTGCAAAAGAACGCATGAGCTTAAAAGAAACCGAAACAATGAAGCCTCAGGATTTGATTTCGATTAAACCGATTGTGGCTGCAATCAAAGAATTCTTCGGTTCTTCTCAGTTGTCTCAGTTCATGGATCAGATCAACCCTCTTTCTGAGCTTACTCACAAACGTCGTCTTAACGCTCTTGGTCCTGGCGGTCTTTCTCGTGACCGTGCTGGATTTGAAGTTCGCGATGTACATTACACTCACTATGGACGCATGTGCCCGATTGAAACTCCTGAAGGTCCAAACATCGGTTTGATTGTTTCTCTTGCTATCTTTACCCGTGTAAACGAATACGGATTCCTTGAGACTCCATACCGCAAAGTTGTTGACGGAAAAGCAACTGACACAGTTGAATATCTTTCGGCAATGGACGAAGACAGATACTACATCGGTCAGGTTGCTGAAGGCATGAAGGCTGACGGTTCTTTCCCGACAGAAATGGTTTCTTGTCGTCACGTTGGCGATTATACAACACGCAACGTAAAAGACATTCAGTACATGGACGTTTCTCCACGTCAGGTTATTTCGGTTTCTGCATCTCTCGTTCCATTCCTTGAACACGATGATGCTAACCGTGCTTTGATGGGTTGTAACATGCAGCGTCAGGGCGTTCCACTTTTGTTCCCGGAACCACCATTTGTTGGAACTGGTATGGAAGCAAAAGCAGCTTACGATTCTGGTGTTCTTATTAAGGCAAAACACGATGGCGAAGTTGTCTGGGTAGAAAGCGACCTTATTAAAGTTAAGGTTGACGGTTCTGATAAAATTGATGAATATCCTCTTCTCAAATATCAGAGAACTAACAACGATACTTGTAACCATCAGCGTCCTACTGTTGAAGTTGGCGAAAAAGTTAAAAAAGGCGATGTTCTTGCTGACGGTCCGGCAACTTTCAACGGAGAACTTTCTCTCGGCCGCAACCTCCTCGTTGGATTCGTTCCTTGGAATGGTTACAACTACGAAGACGCCGTACTTATCAGTCGCCGCGTAGTAAAAGAAGATATGTATACTTCTATTCATATCAAGGAATTCCAGACTGAAATCCGCGAAACTAAACTTGGCCCGGAAAAAATCACCCGCGATGTTCCAAATACATCTGAAAAAATGCTCAACAATTTGGACGCAGAAGGTATTATTCGCATTGGTGCAAAAGTTCGTTCAGGAGATATTCTTGTTGGAAAAGTTACTCCAAAATCAGAAACAGAAACAACTCCAGAATTCAAGCTTTTGAACTCAATCTTCGGTGAAAAGGCAAAAGAAGTTCGCGATTCTTCATTGCGCGTTCCACATGGAATTGAAGGCGTAATTATCGATGTCCAGCGTATGAAGAGAACTGAAGGCGATGATTTGAACCCTGGCGTTGATGAAGTTGTAAAAGTTCTTATTGCAAATAAACGTAAACTTCGTGAAGGCGACAAAATGGCTGGACGTCACGGAAACAAAGGTGTCGTTGCACGTATTCTTCCAGAAGAAGATATGCCGTACCTGGCAGACGGAACTCCGCTTGATGTTTGTCTTAACCCGCTTGGTGTACCTTCCCGCATGAACATTGGTCAGATTATGGAATCTGAACTCGGAATTGTAGGCCGCTACCTCAATCAGTATTTTGAGTCTCCGGCTTTCCAGACTCCTTCTCAGGAACAGATTGCTGAAAAACTTGTCGAAGCAGGACTTAGTCCGGATTGTAAACAGATTGTTCGCGATGGACGTACTGGTGAACCATTTGTAAATCCGATTTTTGTTGGTGTAATCTACTTCCTTAAACTGCATCACCTTGTTGACGATAAAATGCACGCTCGTTCAACAGGACCTTATTCTCTTGTTACTCAGCAGCCACTTGGCGGTAAAGCTCAGTTTGGTGGTCAGCGTCTTGGAGAAATGGAAGTTTGGGCACTCGAAGCTTATGGTGCTGCAAACACATTGCAGGAAATGATGACGATTAAGTCTGACGATATGAATGGACGTTCAAAAGTTTACGAATCAATCGTAAAAGGTGACCCGACGGCAGCAGCTGGTGTTCCAGAATCATTTAACGTAATGGTACAGGAGCTTCGTGGTCTTGCTTTGGACTTTAAAATTTATGACGCAAAGGGAAAGAGAATTGCCCTTACCGAACGCGACCAGGAGCTGATTGACAAAGCAAGTTCTGGTTTCGAAAAGGAGAATGAAGATGCGTGATATTCAGGATTTTGATTCAATTAAAATAAAACTCGCCAGCCCGGACGATATCCGCAGCTGGTCTTACGGTGAAGTAAAAAAACCGGAAACAATCAATTATCGTACTCTCAGACCAGAGAAAGACGGTCTTTTCTGTGAACGCATTTTCGGAACTACAAAAGAATGGGAATGTTACTGTGGAAAATTCAAGTCAATTCGCTATAAGGGCGTAATCTGCGACCGTTGTGGAGTTGAAGTTACTCACTTTAAGGTTCGCCGTGAACGCACTGGTCATATTGAACTTGCGGCTCCTGTAAGCCACATTTGGTATTACCGCTCTGTTCCAAGCCGCATGGGTCTTTTGCTCAATATGCAGGTTGCCCAGCTTCGTTCAGTTCTTTATTACGAAAAATATATCGTAATTGATCCGGGCGACACAGAACTCAAAAAAGGTCAGCTTCTTTCGGAAGATGAATACAATGAAGATGTTGAACGCTATGGACAGGAATTCACAGCAGGTATGGGCGCAGAAGCAATTAAAACAATGCTCGAAAACCTTAACCTTGATGAACTTGCTGCTGAGCTCCGCGAAAAAATGCGCGAAAAGGGAACAAAAACAGACAAACGTCTTCTCAAACGCATTCAGATTGTTGAAGATTTCCGTTCTTCAGGCAACAAAGCTTCATGGATGATTTTGGACGTTATTCCTGTAATTCCGCCTGATCTTCGTCCTATGGTTCAGCTTGATGGTGGACGTTTTGCGACATCAGACTTGAATGACCTTTATCGCCGTGTAATCAACCGCAATAACCGTCTTAAAAGACTTATGCAGCTTTCGGCTCCGGATATTATTATCCGTAACGAAAAACGCATGCTTCAGGAAGCAGTTGATGCATTGTTTGACAATTCAAAACGCAAGCGCGTTGTAAAAGGCGCTTCAAACAGACCTCTCAAATCAATCAGCGATATGCTTAAAGGTAAGCAGGGACGTTTCCGCCAGAACCTTCTTGGTAAGCGCGTAGACTACTCTGGTCGTTCGGTAATCGTTGTTGGTCCGGAACTTAAGCTCTGGCAGTGCGGTCTTCCTACAAAAATGGCTCTTGAATTGTTCAAGCCATTTATAATGAAGAAACTTGTTGATAAAGACATTGTTCTCAACATCAAAAAAGCAAAAACTCTTGTTGAGCAGGAAGCTCCTGAAGTATATGCGATTCTTGATGAAGTAGTACGCGAACATCCTGTAATGCTTAACCGTGCTCCTACATTGCACCGTCTTGGTATTCAGGCATTTGAACCTGTTCTTGTTGAAGGAAAAGCACTTAAACTTCACCCTCTCGCATGTAAGGCTTTCAACGCCGACTTCGATGGTGACCAGATGGCTATTCACGTTCCTCTTACACAGGCTGCACAGATGGAATGCTGGACTTTGATGCTTTCTGCACGCAACCTTCTTGACCCTGCAAACGGAAACACAATCGTTTATCCATCGCAGGACATGGTTCTTGGTATTTACTATATGACTTCAGTAAAACCAAATGCAAAGGGAACAGGAAAACGCTTCTCAAATGATGATGAAGTTATAATGGCTGCTGAAGACGGATATATCGAATGGAATGCCGAAATTAAGGTTCCAGCACCGATAGATTCATTTAACGGCGACTTTAAACAGGGTGATTTAATCACAACTACAGCAGGACGCATTCGCTTTAATGCAGAAATGCCTGACGGTGTAGGATTTGTAAACCAGCGCATGGGTGACAAAGATCTTCGCAAGATGATTGAAAAAGTTTATCACACAAAGGGCGCATGGCTTACAATTCAGATGCTCGATGCTGTAAAGGCTTGTGGTTATCACAACGCAACATTCTTCGGTGCAACTCTTTCTATGGAAGATATTCTTATTCCAGAAGAAAAGAAACCGATGGTTGACGAAGCAAACAAACAGGTTGAAGAAATTGTTGGCCAGTATTCTCGCGGTGTAATTACAGCAGATGAACGCTACAACAAAGTAACTGATATTTGGGCTCGTACAAACGAAAAATTGACAGAAATCATGTACGACAAGCTTCAGAAAGACAAGAACGGATTCAACACAATCTATATGATGGCTGATTCCGGTGCCCGCGGTTCTAAAAAACAGATTTCTCAGCTGGCTGCAATGCGTGGTTTGATGGCTAAACCTAACGGCGACATTATCGAATTGCCTGTAAAATCAAACTTCCGCGAAGGTCTTTCGGTTATCGAGTACTTTATTTCTTCAAACGGTGCCCGCAAAGGTCTTACAGATACTGCGCTTAAGACAGCCGATGCCGGTTACATGACTCGTCGTCTTGTTGATGTTGCTCAGGATGTTGTTGTTAATCTTGAAGACTGTGGAACAATCAACGGTATTGAATATTCTGCAATCAAAAATGGTGACGAAATTCTTACTCCGCTTTCAAAGAGAATTGCAGGCCACTTCTCTATTGAGCGCGTAATTCACCCTGTGACTGGAGAAGTTCTTTGCGAATCAAATGAATTTATTACAGATGAACTTGCAAAGAAAATCGAAGATGCCGGTGTTGAAAAAGTAAAACTCAGAACAGTTCTTACTTGCGAAGCTGAACATGGTGTATGTGTAAAATGTTATGGCAAAAACCTTGCCCGTAACAAGCTTGTTGAAATCGGTGAAGCTGTCGGTGTTATCGCTGCCCAGTCAATCGGTCAGCCAGGTACACAGCTTACAATGCGTACATTCCACGTCGGTGGTACAGCATCTAAGGAAACAGAAGATAACAAAATCGTTCTTCCTTACGACGTTCTTATCGGAACAATTGCTGGAACTCACGTTGTTACAGATGACGGACACTGGCTGTTTACTCGTAAGGGAAGCATGATGGCAACCCGTCTTATCGACACTCTCAATGTTGAGTCAGGAGATAAGGTTATTGTTGAAGATGGAGCACGCGTTCTTAAGGGAACAGTTCTTGTTGAAAAGAAATCTGGAAATATTGTTGCAAAAGAAAACGGCCACATCATCATTAAAGACGGTGTAGTTTATCTTGCCAGCAACGAACAGAAAGTTGAAATCAGCAACGGTTCAACAATTATGGTAAAAGACGGCGACATCGTTAAGAGCGGCGATGTTATAGGTACATTCGACCCATTCTCTGAACCAATCATTGCTGAAGTAAGCGGATACATTCACTTTGACGATGTAATTCTCGGTCAGACACTCGAAGAAATCGTCGATGTAAATTCAGGAAAGACAGAACGCCGTATCAGTGATTTGCATCTGGACGTAAAACAGCCTCGTATTCTTATTACAGACGAAGTTGGAAACGAACTTGGTTCATATTACTTGCCGGCAGGTGCTGTTCTTCGTGTAGAAGACAAACAGCAGGTTGAAGCAGGTAAAACTCTTGCAAGCATGCCAGTTGCCGCTGCAAAAACAAACGATATTACAGGTGGTCTTCCACGTGTATCAGAATTGTTCGAAGCAAGAAAACCGAAAATTCCTTGCGTACTCGCACAGATTTCCGGAAGTGTTAAGTTCAAGGGAATTACAAAAGGTAAACGTGTTATCGTCGTAGAAGATGAATACGGAAAACAGTTTGAACATGTTGTTCCAATGACACGCCGCCTGTTGGTTCGTGATGGCGACCAGGTAGTTGCAGGTGAACAGCTTTGTGACGGTGCGGCAAGTGCACATGATATTCTTGCAATCCTCGGTGAAAATGCGCTGATGGATTACCTTATGAACGAAATTCAGGGCGTATACTCTGCACAGGGTGTAACAATTGCCGACAAGCATATTGGTGTAATTGTTCGCCAGATGCTCCGCAAGGTAGAAATCGTATCTGTTGGAGATACAAAATTCATTTACGGACAGCAGGTTGATAAATACCACTTCCGTGAAGAAAACAGACGTATCATTGCAGAAGGCGGTCAGCCGGCAGTTGCACGTCCAATGTTCCAGGGTATTACAAAGGCTGCTCTTGCAACAGATTCCTTTGTATCTGCATGTTCGTTCCAGGAAACAACACGTGTTCTTACAAACGCTGCAATCAAGGGTGAAGAAGATCACCTCCGCGGCTTGAAGGAAAATGTAATCATCGGCCACAGAATTCCTGCTGGAACCGGTATTAAAGATTACAGAAACGTAAAATTGTTTGACGGTTCTGACAACGACCTTGATGTTCAGATGGAAGAAGTTTTGGAACGCCGTCGTCTTGAGCAGGAACGCGAAAAAGAAGTAGCATATCCTCCAATCAACGACAGTGCTTCTGAAGAAGACTAATCATAATCAAAAACCAGTGATTTTTTTTAATAAATTTGCTGGTTTTTGATAAAATTCAGTTGACCGACAATTAAAAAATTCGGTAAGATTGAATACCCTATACTTTTAAAGTGTAGTTTTGTTTGTTTATTTTGACCGGGGTGCTGACCGGCATACAAATAGGAGATTAGGCGATGCCTACAATTAATCAGTTGATTCGTAAAGGTAGACAGACACTTGCAAACCAGACTAAAGCTCCCGCACTTGAGTCTTGTCCACAGAAACGTGGCGTTTGCACTCGTGTAATGACTGTTACACCGAAAAAACCAAACTCAGCTCTCCGCAAGGTAGCTCGTGTTCGTTTGTCAAATGGAATTGAAGTTACTGCATACATTCCAGGTATTGGACATAACTTGCAGGAACACTCAGTTGTTCTTATCCGTGGTGGTCGTGTAAAGGACCTTCCAGGTGTACGCTATCACATTATTCGTGGTACAAAAGATACTCTTGGTGTAGAAGGACGCAAACGCGGTCGTTCTAAGTACGGTGCTAAGAGACCTAAGGCATAATATTTAAAGGAGAATTACTATGGGAAGACATAAGAAATCAGTAAATCGTCCTATTATGCCAGATGCAAAATACAACAGCCCTGTTGTAACAAAATTTGTTTCACGCATGATGCTGGACGGAAAAAAACAGACTTGTACAAAAATTGTCTATGAAGCAATGGACAAACTTAAGGCAAAAACAAATCAGGATCCTCTCGAAGTATTCACAAAGGCTCTTGAAAACGTTAAGCCATTGGTAGAAGTAAAGTCTCGCCGTGTTGGTGGTGCAACTTATCAGGTTCCGATGGAAATCAGAGATTCTCGTCGTGAAGCTTTGGCTATGCGCTGGATTATTGGTGCAGCTCGCAGCAGAAGCGGTCATGGAATGGCAGAAACTTTGGCTTCAGAACTTTTTGATGCATTCAACAATACTGGTTCTGCATATAAAAAGAAGGAAGACGTACACAAGATGGCAGAAGCAAACAAAGCATTTGCTCACTATCGTTGGTAGTTTTTTCTTTGATAAAGGCCTGTCGGTTAAATCTGGCAGGCTTTTTTTATTTGGGTGGCTTTTTGCTGCGCAAAAACCGAGCTTTTCGGGGTTGTCATTCCTTCGGAACGGCTTTGCCGCCCCTGCAATCTCTGCCACGAAAAAAAACGACACTTTGTTTTTTTTAATCTGAATTTTCCCGAAATAAAACTCTGTTTTTTACTTAATTTTATGTAAAATATCAAATTATTTTGCTTTTAAGTATTGAAATTATTTACAAAAAAATATATAAATATAAAACAGTCTGAGTAAATGTATTCAGATTAAGGGTTCTTTGAATTTTTCAGACAGACTTCAATTTTTTTTATTAAGTCTGACTTAAGCCGTAAAGTTAATTGCTCTGCAGTTTTCAGGCTGGGTAGCCCTAGAAACAAAGTCTAGCGGTTTCTGAGACAGACAATCCTTTGTTTGTCGGTAATTCTGAACGCCAGACTTAATTATTTAGATTTTAATCTGATGATGACAGGTGGTGTCGGAAAGATTCTTCGAAATTATGGAGAATTGGTTTTTGTAACAACTTTTCATAAATCAGATAAAAATAAAATAGTGTGTATGCGAATGTGCCGTTTTCTGTACGAAAATGGTTCCATTCTGGCTTAAAGTGCATCACATAAATCATCTTTTTTAAGCCGGATAAAAGAAAAATAATTCGGCAAAGGAGAAAAAACATGGCAAAGGAGAAGTTCGTTAGAACTAAACCTCACATGAACGTTGGTACTATTGGTCACGTAGACCATGGTAAGACAACGCTTTCTGCGGCTATCACTACTTATTGTGCAAAAAAATACGGTGATAAGCTTTTGAAGTACGATGAAATCGACAATGCTCCAGAGGAAAAAGCACGTGGTATTACAATCAACACACGTCACCTTGAGTATCAGTCAGACAAACGTCACTACGCTCATATCGACTGTCCAGGACACGCTGACTATGTAAAAAACATGATTACTGGTGCTGCTCAGATGGACGGTGCAATTCTCGTAATTGCTGCTACTGACGGTGTTATGGCTCAGACAAAAGAACACCTCCTCCTCGCTCGTCAGGTAGGTGTACCAAAGATTATCGTATTCCTCAACAAAGTTGACCAGCTCGACGGCGATGAAGAAATGTTGATGCTCGTAGAAGAAGACGTAAAAGATACAATCCAGAAATACGGATTCTCTGCTGATACACCAATCATCAAAGGTTCTGCTTTCAAAGCTTTGAATGAATCTGACAATCCAGAAAATACAAAATGTATCGAAGAACTTCTTGCGGCAATGGACAGCTGGTTCGATGATCCAGTTCGCGATGATCAGAAACCATTCCTTATGCCAATTGAAGACATCTTTACAATTTCTGGCCGTGGTACAGTAGTTACTGGACGTATCGAACGCGGTGTTGTTAACATGAACGACCCGGTAGAAATCGTAGGTATTCGCCCAACACAGTCTTCAACTGTAACAGGTATCGAAATGTTCCAGAAAACTCTTGATCAGGGTCAGGCTGGTGACAACGTAGGTATCCTCCTCCGTGGTGTTGAAAAGAAAGACGTTGTACGTGGACAGGTTCTTGCAGCTCCAGGCTCAATCCACCCACACACAAAGTTCGAAGCACAGATTTACGTTCTTTCTAAGGAAGAAGGTGGACGTCACTCACCATTCTTCTCTGGATACCGCCCACAGTTCTACTTCCGTACAACTGATATTACAGGTACTGTAGAACTCGAACCGGGAACAGACATGGTAAAACCAGGTGATAACGTAAAAATCATCGGTGAACTTATTCACCCAATCGCTATGGATGAAGGTCTTAAACTCGCTATCCGTGAAGGCGGTCGCACAATCGCTTCTGGACAGGTTACAAAAATCATCGAATAGTAAAATTAGTGATTAAAAGTGCAGTGACTTTTAGTCACTGTGCTTAATCATTGGAGTGAATAAATGGCTAACGGAAAAATTCGTGTTAGACTTCGTGCTTTTGATGTTGAACTTATCGATCAGAGCGCAAAATCAATCGTGCAGACAGTGCAGAAGGCAGGAGCAAAAGTTTCTGGTCCTATCCCACTTCCAACAAGAATCAATAAGGTAACAGTTCTTCGTTCACCACACGTAAACAAAAAGTCACGTGAACAGTTTGAAATGAGAACTCACAAACGCCTTATCGACATTTTGAATCCAACATCTGATGTAATGGATTCTTTGATGAAACTTGAATTGCCTGCAGGCGTAGATGTAGAAATTAAACAGTAAGAGCTAGGCTGCGTCGCAGTTAAGTCTTATTGAAAAACGGTAACGGTCCCTTGGATCAGGGATGGCGGCCGACAGAGAAGAAAGTTAACTTTCTTCTATAGGAGAAATATCAGAATGAAAGGTCTGATTGCAAAAAAAGTAGGAATGACACAGGTATTCGACAGCAACGGCGAACTGACACCAGTAACCGTGATCCATGTAGAACCGAATACAGTTGTTGCTACAAAAACAAAGGAAGCAAATGGCTACGATGCTGTTGTTCTTGGTCTTGAAGATGTAAAAGACTCAAAAATCAACAAAGCATACAAAGGTCAGTTTCCAGAAAATGTATCGCCAAAACGTCATTTGAAAGAATTCAGAGAATTCGAACAGGAAGTTAAAGTAGGCGATCAGATTGGTCTTGAGTTGTTTGAATCAACATCTTATCTCGATGTTACAGCAACTTCAAAAGGTAAGGGATTCCAGGGCGTTATGAAACGCTGGGGCTTCCATGGTGGACGTGCAACTCACGGTTCTAAATTCCATCGCGAAGCAGGTGGTACAGGAAATTGTACAACACCTGGACACAGCCTTAAAAATGTAAAAATGCCAGGACGCATGGGTTTTGATCGTGTAACAGTTCAGAATCTTAAGATTGTAAAAATCGACCCTGAGCTTAAAGTTATTATGGTACGTGGTGCTGTTCCTGGAGTTAAGGATTGCACTCTTATCATCAAGTCTGCAGTAAAGAAGTAATCCGGAGGAAATGAGAAATGGATAAGAAAGTTTTTTCAACCGATGGTAAAGAACTGCGCACAATTACGCTTGATGATAGCATTTTCGGACTTCCAGTTAATGAAGATGTTATTTACTATGCCATCAATAACGAATTAGCAAACAAACGTGTTGGAACAGCTTGTACAAAAACTCGTTCTGAAGTACACGGATCAAATGCTAAGCCATACAAACAGAAGGGAACAGGTCACGCTCGTCGTGGTGATAAAAAATCTCCAATCAATGTTGGCGGTGGTACAATCTTTGGACCAAAACCACGTGATTTCGGTTTTGATCTCCCTAAAAAGGTTAAGCGCCTTGCTATGAAATCAATTTTGAGCTTGCAGGCTCAGAGCGACAGACTTACTGTTGTAGAAGATTTCACTGTTGAAAGCGGAAAAACAAAAGACTTGTTGAAAGTTCTTAACAATTTTGCTAAGGATGAACGCACAGTCGTTATTCTTAAAGATGATGATGCAAAAATTAAACAGGCTGGACGTAATCTCCACAATGTTTACTTCTTGTCTTTCAACCGTCTTCGTGCACATGACCTCTTCTACGGAAGAAAAGTTATCTTGCTCGAATCGGCAGCTAAGAATCTTTCAGAATTCTATAAAGAAGGGGAGGCTAAATAATGACTGATATTCTTATTGAGCCAGTACTGTCTGAAAAAGCAACAGCTTTGCGCGAACAGGGCAAATATACTTTTAAAGTAGCCCCAGACGCTAACAAAACACAGATTAAAGAAGCAGTATCAAAACTCTTCAATGTTACAGTTGTAAAAATTACTACTGTAAATGTTCTCGGTAAAGTTAAAAGGGTTCGTGGAAAACCTGGAAAAACTGCCGACTGGAAAAAGGCAATTGTTCGTCTTGCTCCAGGAGAAACAATTAAGGTATTCGAGGGCGTTTAAGCCTTCGCTAAATTAAGGGGAACCAGATGGCTCTTAAAGTTTTTAAACCATACACTGCTGGTACTCGTACCCGCATCGATTTGGTAAGAGAAGAACTGACAACCGATAAACCCGAAAAAAGTCTGGTATCAGGTCTTAAGTCAAATGGTGGACGCGGTCAGGGTGGTCGTATTTCTGTACGTCACCAGGGTGGTGGACACAAAAGAAAGTATCGCGTAATTGATTTTAAACGCAATAAGCACGGAATTCCTGGAACCGTAAAAACAATTGAATACGATCCAAACCGCAGCGCAAACATTGCTTTGATTTATTATGCAGATGGCGAAAAACGCTATATTATTGCTCCAAAAGGACTTACTGTAGGACAGAAAATTATGTCTGGTGAAAACGCAGTTCCAACTGTTGGAAATGCACTGCCACTTGAAGTAATTCCTGTTGGTTTTACAGTTCACAACATTGAATTGACACTTGGCCGTGGTGGACAGCTTGCCCGCTCAGCAGGTGCTTCTGCTCTTGTTGCTGCTAAAGACGGTGAATATGTTGTAATTCGCCTTCCTTCAGGTGAAACACGCCGTGTCTTTGGAAAATGCTATGCAACAATTGGCGTTGTTGGTAATGAAGAACGTATGAACACTCAGCTTGGTAAAGCTGGCCGCAGACGTTGGCTCGGTATCCGTCCAACAGTTCGTGGTATGGCTATGAACCCGGTTGATCATCCGCTTGGTGGTGGTGAAGGTGCTGGTAAAGGACATCAGCCTGTTACACCTTGGGGACAGCCATGTAGAGGTTATAAGACTCGCAACAAGAGAAAGCCTTCTAACCGTTTCATTGTTTCACGCCGTAAGAAGTAGTAGGAGTAGTTAACAATGTCAAGATCAGTTAAGAAAGGACCTTTTATTGAAAAGAGCCTTTACAAGAAAGTTATTGAAATGAATAAAGAGTCAGACAAGAAAATGATTAAAACATATTCTCGTTGCTCTACAATCATTCCAGAAATGGTTGGAAACACAATCAGTGTTTACAACGGTAAGTCATGGATTCCTGTATATGTTACTGAAAATCTCGTTGGCCATAAGCTCGGCGAATTTGCTCCAACTCGTACATTTAAAGGACATGGCGGCACTGATAAGAGTGCTAACTAAAGGTGGATACTATGGCAGAGAAAAAAGGTTATGTAGCCACTACAAAATTCCTGATTGCATCACCAACTAAGGTTCGTCCAGTTGCTAATGTAATTAAGCAGAAGAAATGCTCAGAAGCTTTGGCAGTTCTTGAAAATATGCCACAGAAAGGTGCAGAGTTGATTAAAGGTACACTTAAATCAGCTGTTGCTAACGCTCTGTATGCAAACAAGAATCTCGATGAAGATATGCTCTACATCAAGGAAATTCGTATTGATGAAGGTCCGAGACTTAAGAGAGTTTGGTTCCGTGCTCGCGGCCGTGCTGATCAGCTCTTAAAACGTATGTGCCATATCACCGTCATTGTTGACGAGAAGGCGGGGGAATAAAGTGGGTCAGAAAGTAAATCCTATCGGTTTGCGTCTTGGAATTAACAAGACATGGCAGTCTCGCTGGTATGCTGGTCCTCGCGACTATGCAGACCTGGTTCTTGAGGATATTAAAATCCGCAAGTTGGTAAGAGAATTACCTGAATGCCAGAACGCAGATATTGCAGAAATCGAAATCGTACGTCACCCGCAGCGTGTTACAATTGTAATTCACACAGCACGCCCAGGTGTAATTATTGGTGTAAAAGGTGCTAACATCGAAAAGATCAGTGCTGAAATTCAGGCACAGTTTGCTTCTAAAAAAGTTCAGATTAAGATCAAAGAAGTAAAACGTGCTGATATCAACGCTTCTCTTATTGCACAGAACGTTGGACGCCAGCTTGCAGGTCGTGGTTCATTCCGCAAGGCTCTTAAGCAGGCTTCTTCTAACGCAATGAAAGGTGGAGCACAGGGAATTAAGATCCGTTTGTCAGGTCGTCTTGGTGGCGCAGAAATGAAACGCTCGGAAGAACATAAGGAAGGACGTGTTCCTCTTCATACTCTCCGTGCAGACATTGATTACGCTACATACGAAGCTCATACAACTTATGGAAAAATTGGCGTAAAAGTATGGGTTTATAACGGTATGAACTACGGTATTGAAAAGAATGAAGATGCTGGACAGATTGTTCGCAAGCCTCATCGTGACCGCTCTCAGTCTAATGACTCAAGAGCAAAACGCCCTGCTCGCGCAGCAGATTCTTCAAAGGAGTAACATAAAATGCTTAGTCCTAAAAGAGTTATTCACCGTAAAGTACAGCGCGGTAAAGTAAAAGGAAATGCCACACGTGCTAACAATATTGACTTTGGTCAGATTGCTCTTGTAGCTCTCGAACCAGTTTGGCTTCAGGCTCGTCATATTGAAGCTGCCCGTGTTGCTATCAACCGTAAGCTTGAACGTAAGGGAAATGTTTGGCTTCGTGTATTCCCGGATAAACCAATTACCAAAAAACCATCGGAAGTTCGCATGGGTAAGGGAAAAGGTTCTCCAGAATTTTGGGCTGCAAACATTAAACCTGGTGTAATTTTGTTTGAAGTTGGTGGAATTGATATTAAACTTGCAGAACAGGCTCTTAAGCTTGCTGCAGACAAACTTCCAATCAGAACAAAGATTGCATACAAACCAACTATCGACTAAGGAGTAAGATATGGCTAATTCAAAGAAAAAGAATGTAAAAGAAATGTCTTACGCTGAATTGGTAGCTGAACGTAACGACATGAAACAGAAATACATGGATCTCCGTTTCCAGATGGTAATCGGCCATGTTGATAACCCAATGCAGAAGCGTACTATGCGCCGCCAGATTGCGACTCTTAATACGCTCATCCGTGCAAAAGAACTTGCCGGACAGACTAAGTAGGAGCTAACCCGTGGCAGAACAGGAAGTTCAGACTAAAAAGGGAGCAAAACGTTCGTTCGTAGGTATCGTAACAAGCGACAAAATGGAAAAAACCATCGTTGTTTCAATCGATACAAAGAGAATGAACCCTCTCTATAAGAAATACGTTACACAGACTAAAAAGTGTAAGGCACATGATGAAAAGAACGAAGCTCACATTGGTGACACAGTTCGCATCATTGAATGCAGTCCAATCAGCAAAGATAAGTGCTGGAGACTTGCAGAAATCATCGAAAGAGCAAAATAAGCTAAAGGAGTTATAAAATGCTGCAGATGCAATCAAAATTGACTGTTGCCGATAACTCCGGAGCAAAAGTTGCTCAGGTTATCAAGGTTCTCGGTGGTACACACCGCCGTTATGCCGGTATCGGTGATATTGTAGTAGTAGCAATCAAGGAAGCAATTCCTACTTCTACTATTAAAGAAGGTACAGTTGAAAAAGCTGTAATCGTTCGTGTTTCAAAAGAATACCGTCGTCCAGATGGAACTTACATTCGCTTTGATGACAATGCTTGCGTTATCGTTGATGCTGATGGAAATCCAAAAGGAAAACGTATTTTTGGACCTGTTGCACGTGAGCTCCGTGATATGGACTTCATGAAGATCGTATCACTCGCTCCAGAAGTACTGTAAGGAGAATCAATATGGAAAAGAAACTTAAGATCCGTAAAGACGATACCGTACAGGTAATCGCTGGAAAAGACAAAGGCAAACGTGGTGCTGTTGTTCGCGTAATTGCTAAAAAAGATGCAGTAATTGTATCTGGAATTAACATGGTTAAAAAAGCAATGAGAAAACGCAGTCAGCAGGATCAGGGTGGAATCGCAGAAATCGAAGCTCCACTTAACATTTCAAACGTTGCGATCGTATGTAAAAAATGCGGTCCAACTAAAATTGGATTCAAAATTGACGGCGACAAGAAAACTCGTGTTTGCCGTAAGTGTGGAGAAGCACTGTAATGGATAAGTACGTACCACGGCTTAAGAAAGTCTATAAGGACACTATCGCTCCTGAGCTCTTCAAAGAACTCGGTTACACATCCGTAATGCAGATTCCTGCTATTAAAAAAGTAGTAGTAAGCATGGGTGTTGGCGAAGCTCTCACTAACAAGAAACTCCTTGATGCCGCAGTAGCTGATTTAACTCAGATTACTGGACAGCATGCTGTTAAGACGAAGGCTAGAAAGAGTATTGCTAACTTTAAACTTCGTGAGGGCAATGAAGTTGGTGTAATGGTAACATTGCGCGGTAACATTATGTATGAATTTTTGGACCGCCTTATCAATGTTGCATTACCTCGTGTAAAGGATTTCCGCGGAATCAAAGCAACAGGTTTTGACGGACACGGAAACTTCTCTCTTGGTATTACAGAACAGATTATCTTCCCAGAAATCGACTTCGATAAAATCGTAAAGATTGCTGGTATGAACATCTCGATTGTAACAAGTGCTCGCACAGATGCTGAAGCTCGTGCATTGCTTACCAAGTTCAATATGCCTTTCAGAAAGTAGGTGAGGAACAATGGCTAAGAAATCAATGGTTATCAAAGCAGATCGCACACCTAAATATAGCACTCGTCGCTATAACAGATGTCAGATTTGTGGTCGTCCACGCGGTTATTTGCGCAAATTCAAAATTTGCCGTATTTGTTTCCGCAAGTTAGCAAGTGAAGGCCTTTTGCCAGGCGTAACAAAATCAAGTTGGTAGTGGAGGAGAAAGAAAATGAGTACATCAGACCCAATAGCAGACATGCTCACTAAGGTTCGTAATGCTGTTCAGGCTCGCCACGAAAAAGTAGATGTTTCTACATCTAAACTTAAGCTTGAAATTGTTAAGATCCTTAAAACAGAAGGTTATATTAAGAATTTTAAGAAAGTTCAGGAAGAAGGTCATTCTATCATCCGTATTTTCTTGAAGTATGATGAAGCAAATGCGCCGGTTATCCACGGAATTGAAAAGATTTCAACTCCAGGACGTCGTATTTATTCTGGCTATAAAGAGTTGCCACGTGTTCTTAATGGATACGGTACACTGATCGTTTCAACTTCTTCTGGTGTAACAACTGGAAAGAAAGCAAGTGAAAAAATGGTTGGTGGCGAACTCGTTTGCAAAGTTTGGTAATAGGAGGAAGAGATGTCAAAAATCGGTAAACTTCCTGTTGCTATTCCTGCAGGAGTTACAGTTACAGTTAATGCCGGAGAAATTGTTGTAAAGGGCCCAAAAGGTGAACTTAAACAGCATGTAAACGATAAAGTAAATTTCGAAGTTAAAGACGGAGAACTTACTGTTTCGCCGGTTGATGAATCAAAAGCTGCTGGCGCAGCACACGGTCTTTACCGTGCATTGGTTCATAATATGGTTACTGGTGTTACTCAGGGATTCTCAAAATCTTTGATTATCACTGGTGTTGGTTATCGTGCTGAAGTTCAGGGAAAAAATCTTGTAATGAACCTTGGTTTTTCTTCTGACTTTATCGCAATAATCCCAGATGGTCTTACTGTTACAGCAGATGCTAATGGTAAAGTTACTATTACTGGTATTGACAAGCAGCTGGTTGGTGAATTTGCTTCACAGATCCGCAAACTTCGTCTCCCAGAACCTTACAAGGGAAAGGGAATTCGTTACAGCGACGAAGTTATCAGACGCAAAGTCGGAAAGACTGGCGTAAAATAAGGTGTAGCGTATGTTTAAGAAACTTAATGATAAAGCAAGAAAGCGCCTTCATCGTAAGGTTCATATCCGTAAGTCAGTTTACGGAACAGCTGCTCGCCCACGCTTAACAGTAACACGTAGCAACTGTAACCTTTACGCTCAGGTAATTGATGATGACGAAGGTGTAACACTTGCTTCTATTTCTACTTTGGAAAAAGAATTTGCTGACTTGAAAGCAACTGTTGAAGGTGCAGCAAAACTTGGTGAAGCATTTGGAAAACGTCTTCATGACAAAAAAATTACAACTGTAGTTTTTGACCGCAACGGATATCTGTATCATGGTGTTGTAAAGGCACTCGCAGATGGAACCCGCAAAGCAGGTATCATTTTCTAGGAGAGTCTAATGGAACGCCAGAACAAGTTCGAAAAAGAAAGAGAACAGAAAGAATTCGTTGAAAAACTTGTTAGACTGAATCGTACTGCTAAAACCGTAAAAGGTGGACGCCGTATGTCATTCTCAGCTCTCACAGTTGTAGGCGATGGAAAAGGTCGCGTAGGATATGGATTTGGCAAAGCTAATGATGTATCTGAAGCTATTAGAAAGAGTATTGATCGTGCAAAGAGAAACCTTATTACTGTTCCAGTAAAAAATGGTACTCTTCCACACGATGTTCTTGGAAAATACAAGAGTTCATCAATTCTTTTGAAACCAGCTTGTGCCGGTACTGGAATCATCGCAGGTGGTCCAGTTCGTGCAATCATGGATTCAATTGGTGCAACAGACGTAATTTCTAAGTCATTGGGCTCTTCAAGCCCAGTCAATGTAGTTCGTGCAACATTTGAAGCTCTTGAAAGTCTTATGGACGCAAAAGTTGTTGCATCTAACAGAGGTAAATCTCTGCAGGAAATGTGGGGTTAATCATGGCTAAGAAAATCAAGGTAACACTTGTAAAAAGTACAATTGGACAGAAACCAGCTAAGGTTGCAACAGTTCGCAGTCTTGGTCTTAAAAAGATTAACTCTTCAAACACATTGGAAGCAACTCCAGCTGTTCTTGGAATGGCTGAAGCTGTATCACACCTGATTACAGTCGAGGAAGTAAAATAATGTCTGATTTCGTATTGAGTGCACCACAGGGTGCTAATAAGAAAAAGCGCATTGTCGGCCGCGGTTCTTCTTCAGGTCGTGGAACAACTGCAGGAAAGGGAAACAAGGGACAGCAGTCTCGCTCTGGTGGAAAAACATACGTAGGTTTTGAAGGCGGACAGATGCCTCTTTACCGTCGCATTGCACACCGTGGTTTCTCTAACTACCCATTCAAGAAAGAATATTCGGTTGTAAATGTTTCTCTTCTTGAAGAAAAATATTCAGATGGCGAATCAGTAAACAAGGAAACTCTTGTTGCTAAAGGTCTTATTTCTAAAGTAGATTCTTTGGTAAAAATTCTTGGTACTGGTGATTTAACAAAAAAACTTACAGTAGATGTAGATAAAGTTTCTGCTTCGGCAAAAGCTAAAATCGAAAAAGCTGGCGGTTCTGTTAAAGAAGCTTCTGAAACAAAAGCTAATTAAAATAAGTACCGGAGACACACATGGCAAACAATCCAATTGTAAATATGTTTAGAATTAAAGAGTTGAGAAATCGTCTGCTCTTTACATTAGCTATTCTTGCAATATTCCGTCTTGGATGCGTGCTGACAATTCCTGGAATTAATGCTGGAGTACTCGTTGAATACTTCAATAATCTTGCAAAGAGTGGCGAAAACGCATTTGCAAGTTACATGGACTTTTTTGCCGGTGGTGCATTCTCTAATTTCTCTGTGTTCATGCTTGGTGTTATGCCTTACATTTCAACACAGATTATTTTGCAGCTGGCGCTGATTATTTTCCCATCTCTTAAACGCATTGTTCAGGAAGATGGAGGTCAGCGCAAATTTGCAGCGTGGACAAGAATCGGCACAATTTTTGTATGTTTGATTCAGTCTGCTGCTGTAACGGTTTATGCAAACAGTATTCCAGGAGCAATTGTTCTTGAAAGTAATGTTGCATTCAGGCTGCTTGCAATGCTCACTGTTACTACAGGTGCTATGATTACTGTTTGGCTTGGTGATCAGATTACGGCTCATGGTATTGGAAATGGAATTTCGATTCTCATTTTCGCAGGTATCGTAGCTCG
Organism: Treponema berlinense; assembly: GCF_900167025.1. Lineage (GTDB taxonomy): Bacteria > Spirochaetota > Spirochaetia > Treponematales > Treponemataceae > Treponema_D > Treponema_D berlinense. The sequence goes on from NZ_FUXC01000009.1 coordinate 47,754, forward strand.
TCTTCCACATGCTGTAATGGAACTTATACAGAAAGTTCGCAGCAATGAAATCAATGCTGTTGCAGTTATCGTAGTAATTTTGATGTTCTTCGGAATTATTGCACTTGTAGTTTATGAACAGTCCGGCGAACGTAAAATCCCTGTACACTATGCTAAACGCGTAGTTGGACGGAAAATGTACGGTGGACAGAGTACTTATATTCCATTCAAGATCAATCCGTCGGGAGTTATTCCTGTAATTTTTGCATCATCGTTCTTAACTTTCCCGCTTCAGATTGTTTCAAGTATTGGTGCCAGCAAGGCTTCAGCAACTTGGGTTTCAAAACTCTCTTATATACTGCAGCCGACTGGAATTACATATAATGTATTGTTGGTACTTTTGATTATTTTCTTTGCATACTTCTACACACAGGTAACCCTGAACCCCACAGAAATCGCAAAAAATATCAGAGAAAACGGTGGTTCTATTCCAGGAATCCGTACTGACAAAACAGAAGAATACATGCAGAAGGTTTTAAACCGTCTCGTGTTGCCTGGTTCAATTTATCTTGCTGCAATCGCAGTATTGCCGACAATTATTCAGATTGCATTTAAGTTCCCACAGTCAATTGCTATGTTGATGGGTGGCACTTCTTTGTTAATCTTGGTAGGCGTTGACCTTGATACAATGAGTCAGGTTGAAGCGCTTCTTAAAATGCACCACTCAGAGGGTCTTGTTAAGAAGGGTAAATTACGTTCAAGAAATTTGTAAAATTTTAAGAAAATTTATAGAATTTCTATAGAACAACAAAGGGAATTTGTGGTATATTAGATAACCTGAATTGTAATTCATTGCGAATTGCCATGATTCGGGTTAATATCATGCTTTCCCTAGGGGGACTTTTATGAAAGTACGAACCAGCGTAAAGCCCATCTGCGATAAGTGCAAGGTTATTAAAAGAAACGGAATTATCCGCATTATTTGTTCTAACCCAAAACATAAGCAGAGACAGGGTTGAGGAGTAACAGATGGCTCGAATTGCGGGAGTTGACCTCCCAAATAAACACGTCGTTGTTGCATTGACTTATATTTACGGTATCGGTCGTTCATCTGCAAAAGCGATTTGCGAAAAAACAAAGATTGATCCTACCAAGATGATGAATGATCTTGATCAGGATGAGCAGGCTAGACTTCGCACTGTAATCGATGAAGGATACAAGGTTGAAGGACATCTTCGCTCAGAAATCGGTCTTAACATTAAACGTCTTATGGACATTGGTTGCTATCGTGGTCTTCGTCATCGCAAAGGTTTGCCAGTTCGTGGTCAGCGCACACGTACTAATTCACGTACTCGCAAAGGTAAGAAGAAGACAGTTGCTAACAAGAAAAAGGCTGTCTGATAGGACGGAGGATTTAATTAATGGCTACCGTAAAAAAACGAAAGGAAAAGAAGAGCGTATACGAAGGAAACGTATATATCCAGGCTACGTTCAACAATACTATCGTAACAATTACAGACTTGAATGGAAATGCTCTTTCATGGGCATCTTCAGGCGGACTTGGATTCCGTGGAGCAAAAAAATCTACTCCATTTGCTGCACAGACAGTTACAGAAACAGCTGTTCAGAAAGCAGTAAGTTACGGATTGCGTGAAGTTCACGTATTTGTAAAAGGACCAGGTATGGGCCGCGAAAATGCAGTTCGTGCTCTTGGTGCTTTGGGACTTAAAGTAAAATCAATTTCTGATGTTACTCCAATCCCACACAATGGATGTCGTCCACGCAAGACTCGCCGTATGTAAAATAAATGATGAGAATGGATGTTCTAGCAATGTCCATTTTTGTTGTTTTTTTATGTTTAAGGTCAGTAATAGTTAGGTTTTGACCGGATTTCCGGTAAAAAAGTATGAAAAAATGGCAGTCTTTTGATTTGTCATTATTGCAGGCTCATTGTTGAGCGTAAATAAAAGGAGTTCAGATGGCACGTAAAAACCTCTTGAAGGGTTTCAAAAAACCAAAGGGTATTACATTTGAACATCTCGAAACAAATCCAAATTACGGAAAATTTATTGCTTATCCATTTGAACCAGGTTTTGGTACAACGATTGGAAATACTCTTAGACGTGTACTTCTTTCTTCTATTCAGGGATATGCAGTAACATCTGTACGGATTACTTCATTTGATGCTGAGGGCGTTCCTCGTGTAATTCAGAGTGAATTTGATTCAATTGCAAACGTTTCGGAAGATACACTTGAGATTTTAAACAGCTTGAAAATGATTCGTTTTAAGCTTCCAAACGATGCAGAACAGGATACTCTCCTTTTTGAGTTCAAAGGACCTGGAAAAGTAACAAGCAATGACTTTGAAAAAGAAGGTCAGCTTGAAGTGCTTTCTAAAGATGTTCCTGTATTCACAATGATGGAAGGTGCAAACCTTAGCATTGAAATTCAGGTTGACTTGGGCAGAGGTTATATTCCTGCTGAAGTAAACAGCAACTATGTTGAAGTAGTTGGCACCATTCCAATGGATGCTATTTTCTCTCCAGTTCGCAAGGTAAAATATTCAATTGAACCTTGCCGTGTTGGTGAAAGAAACGACTACGATAAACTGGTTCTTGAAATTTGGTCTGATGGAACAATTTCTCCAGAAGATGCACTTGCTGAAGCTGCAAAGATTGCTAAAGATCATTTCTCAATTTTTGTAAACTTTAATGACAGTGACGTTTCTGGCTCAGATGATATGGATGAAGGTGATGAAAGAATTCGTTCATTGCTTAATACTCCAGTTGAAGAACTTGAACTTTCTGTTCGCTCTTCAAACTGTCTTAAAAATGCCAATATCCGCACAATCGGAGAATTGACAAGAAAGACAGAAGATGACATCGCCAAGACAAGAAACTTTGGTAAGAAATCTCTTACTGAAATTAAAGAAAAACTCCTTGAATGGGGACTTACACTTGGAATGACAGATTACAGTCATCTTAAGAATGTAAATTTGGCAAATCCAAAGCAAAAGGAAGAATCCAATGAATCATAAGAATGGTTTTAATCCGCTTTCGCGCACAACTGCACATCGTCGTGCTATGTCGCGCAACATGGTAACTTCACTTTTCAGATTTGAACGCATTACAACTACTAGTGCAAAAGCTAAAGAAGTTCGTAAGGCTGCTGAAAAATTGATTACACGCAGCAAGGTTGACACAGTTCACAACCGTCGTATTGCCGCAAAGTTTATTCAGGATGAAAAAATCTTGAACAAACTCTTTACTGAACTTGGTCCAAGAATGAAGGATCGCAAGGGTGGTTACACTCGTATCCTTAAGATTGGTTTCCGTCAGGGCGACGCTGCAGACATGGTAATTCTTGAATTGGTTGATTATAAACTTCCAACTGAAGAATCTAAAGAAAAAGCTGCAAAAAAAGCAGATGCTTCTGAAAAACCTGCTAAAAAGCCAGCTGCAAAAAAAGCATCAGCTAAAGCTAAGACTGCAAAAGCAGCTCCTGCTGCTGAAGAAGCAAAATAAGGAGTTAACTTATGTCTAAAGCACATCGCGGAACTGGTATCCGTAACGAAGTAAACCACGGACGTGGCAAATGTGCACGCTGTGGAAAAGAAAATATCAAAATCCTTTACGAAAAGGAAATTGATGGTGCAACAGTTAAAGTATGCAAATACTGTAACGCTGCATTGAAAAACATTGCAAGAGTAGAAGCAAGAAAAGCAAAACCTGCTGAAGCTTCATCTGATGCTCCTGCAGAAGCACAGGCATAATTTATTTATAAGTTTGTTCCTGTCTACGCCGTCCTTCGGTTTTTGTAAGGGCGGCTTTATTTTTTTAAAGACATTTGCATTTTTTTTAAAATACAATCGTAAGATTAGAATTTTTAAATTTAAAATGACGCTGGATTGTATGGTTGGAAGGAAAATGAGCCCGGCCCGCAGTGGTGGCAAAGCCAGTCCGAAGGACTGAGGGGTACCGAACCACGGAGAGCCGATAAGAAAAGAAGTTGTGGCGTCCGCTAAAAAAGTTTTATTTTTTTAGTTTTAAACCGAGTTTTGCAATTTCTGCAATTGCGCTTGAAATTTGTTCGACTCCGGTTGATGCGTCTTGCAGGCGATTTGATATTTCTGTAGACGACTGAACCTGCTCGTTTATAGAGTCTTTTATGTTTTCTGAAAGGCTGGCAATTGTTTTGATTGCTTTGTTGGTTGAATTGATGACTTCTTCTGCCTGTTTTGTGCTCAGGTTGTTCTTTTTTACGAGTTCCTGAATTTTTGAAGTTGAAGAAACTGTCTGTGCCGCAAGCGCCTTTACTTCTTTTGCTACTACGCTAAAGCCTCGTCCGGCGTCTCCTGCGTGGGCAGCTTCGATTGCGGCGTTGAGCGCGAGGACGTTTGTTTTTTCTGCAATGTCGTTGATAAGGTCGATTGCGTGCGTAATTTCTTCGGTAATGTGAACAAGCGTTTTTATTGATTTGTCGGCATCTGTTATCATCTGGTTGGCAGAAGTTACAGTGTCGGCAACGTTTCTAATGTTTCCGGAAATGTCTTTAATGTTTCCAACGACTGAATCCATTGAGGTTGAAATATTTGTGATGTTTGAAGTGATGGATTCTGACTGGTTTGAAACAACGTCGGCCTTGTCTGACATGACATGCAGTGTTGTTTGGAGCAGATCCTGGCTTTTTGTGCGTTCTTCGAGCAGGTTGGAACTTGAAATTGCGCAGGAAATTTGTTCCCGGAGAGTTGCGTATGTGATTCCGCTTGCAGTTTCTGATTCAAAAACAATATAACCGAGATAAGTGTTCTGAATGTTAAGAGATTCTACTTCGTATATTGCGTATTCGTCGGAATTGTTGATTGAATTTGGAATGATTTCTGTTGTTTTGAACGTAAGTCCTCCTTCTGGAAGAGAAATTCGTTCGCCTTTTTTTATTGCAAGCACTAATTGGCTCGTCTGCGGAATTTCCTGATTTTCTTCGGTGTAATGACAGTCGTTGTAAAGCGCAATGTAACAGCTTGAAATGTCAATTTTTGGAAGAGCCTTTGTGATGATTTCGAACAGTTTGTCCAAATTTGAGCATGAAAGAATGTCTGTGCTGATTTGGCGGAGAACTGATTCTTTTCGGCTTGCAAGAAGATTTGCCTGTTTTTGAGTGCGGCAGTCAAATTCGCTTATGAGTACGCGTACTTGCTGGAAAAGATTTTCGCACTTTTTGTAAATTTTGCATTGGCAGTTCATTGTTAAAAGTGCGGATGCTCGTATTGTCGAGATTATGTCCTGCCAGACGTTGAAATTTTTAGAGATTTTTTCAAAATTGTTCAAGCCGATTGTGACGGTTTTTAATAATGCGCCAGGTTCTTTGCTGAGAATGTCGTTTGAAAATGAATCTACAAATTTCGGCACAAAATTTGTAAAGAAAATTGTAATTTCTTCTTTTGTGTAGAAATCGTTTTGAACTGTCTGCAAAATTTTTTGAGAAAGTTCATTTTTCCATTCTGAACTGGAGAATGTTTCTGAAATTAAGTTTTCGCCAAAAAGGAAATTTGCTTTTTGAGCCTTTTTTAAAAGTTTTTTCTCCTGAGAATTTGACAAATCAGCGGAGATTTCAAAAGCGGCATGATTTACGGAAGTTGAGGTACAACCGCAGGATTCGCCCAAAATAAGACGGGTTTTGTATCTGAAGAGTTTGGAATACTCTTTATTTTGCAACATGGCTGAGAGTGTTTCGTAGCCCTGAAGTCCCTGTTTGTAGAACGGCATTTCGACAGAAGTGATTGGCGGATTTGACCAGGCGGCGTCGTCTGTTCCGTTAAAACCGCAGACTGCAACGTCGTGAGGAACGGAATAGCCTTGACGGATGAGTTCTTCCTGGGCGCCGATAGCGACGTTGTCTCCGACAGCGACAACCGCATCAAAGTCTTTTCCTGGTTTTAGACCTTTGTTGAGCCAGTTGCTGAGCGCTTTTTCGCCGTCAGCAATTGCCCAGCCGCCACATTCGGAAATCAATGCGGGATTTGCCTGAAGCCCATGTTTTTTTAAGCCTTCGAGATAACCTTCGTAACGTTCTTTTGCGTAGATGTGGGTTTCTGGACCGCGTATAAATGCGATTTTTGTAAAGTGATGGACGTCGACAAGATGGTCTATGAGTTCGATAAGTCCTGTTTTGCAGTCTGTGACAATGCTAGGTTTGCCTTCGACTTGAAAGGTCATGCAGACAAGGGGCGTTTTTTGAAATCTTTTGTAAAAATCAGTGGTTTTCTTGTCTACGTCGGAAGAAGCCCAGGAAATGATTCCTGAAAATGAATCATCCGTCAACAGGTGATAGATTATAGAACCTTCACCTTTGTTTAAGATTGGCCCTCGAAATGTGACTAAAGGGATTTTATCTTTTTTGCAGCCTGTTATAATGCCTTTGAGCATGTTGCGACCAGTTGCATCGATTAATGAGCGGGTTAAAAAAGCAATTGATTTTTTATTCATGACTAAACCTCGAAAAGTAAAATCGCCTATCTTTAATTATAATATATAATATGAAAAAAGAAACTTTAAAATTTTGATTTAATTGATAATTATAAAATAGAGTTTTTGAATATTACCTGACTGGTTTGAAATTTTGTGCTTTAAAACTTTAAAAAGTGAAAAAATTGTTATTTATTTTATTTACTAAAATTAAGAAAATAATTAAAGTTTATTCAAGTTGAATTTTTGGAGGACTCAAATGAAAAAAGTTTTGGGTGCGGTTGCTCTTGCTGTTGCAGGACTTTTCGCTTTTACCGGTTGTGGTGAAAAAGCTGGAGAAACGGTAAAAATTGGTGCTATTGGACCTCTTTCTGGTGCTGTAGCTGTTTACGGTGTTGACTGTTTAAATGGAATCAATTTGGCAGCTGAAGAAATTAACGCTGCTGGTGGCATTAACGGTAAAAAAATTGAAATTGTGAGCGAAGATGATGAAGGAAATCCTGAAAAATCAGTAAATGCTTACAAAAAAATCGTTACACAGAAAAAAACAAAGCTCATTGTTGGATCTTTGACTTCTGGATGTACAATGGCAATTACTTCTCTGGCTCAGGCTCAGAAAGTTTTGATGATTGCTCCTGCTGCTACAGCTCCTGCAATTACTGAAGCCGGCGATTTTGTTTTCCGCGCTTGTTTTATTGACCCGTTCCAGGGAACTGTCGGTGCTAAATTTGCACTTGAAACTCTCGGGGCTAAAAAAGCCGCTGTTCTTTATGATGTTGGAAACGACTACTCTGTAGGTCTTACAGAAAATTTTGTAAAAACTTTCTCTGCTTCTGGAACTGTTGTAGCTAAGGAATCTTACAGCACTGGCGACAAAGACTTTAATGCTCAGCTTACAAAAATTAAGAATTCTAAACCTGATGTTGTTTATCTTCCAGATTACTACGGAACTGTAGCTCTTATTGCTAAACAGTTGCGCGCTCAGGGAATTGACACTCCGATTGTTGGTGCTGACGGCTGGGACGGCCTTACCGACAATGCCGGCGATGAGGTTTTGAACGGTTTTTATTCTAACCACTATGCTGCTGACGCAACTACTGGCGCAGTTAAAACTTTTGTTGAAAACTACAAGGCAAAATACAATCACACTCCGACTGCTTTTGCAGCCCTCGGTTATGATGCGGTTTATATGATTAAAGACGCAATCCTGGCTGCTGGTTCAACTGACAGTGTTGCTGTAAGAGATGCGCTTGCTTCTTCTGAAGGCGACTATGTTACAGGTCATATTACTTTTGATGAAAAACGTAACCCTGTAAAATCTGCTGTAATGCTTGAACTGGTAAAAGGTGCTGACGGAAAACTTTCTACAGTTTATAAAACTACAGTACAGCCGTAAGTTTAAGCTTGCTTGATTTGACAAAGGCGTCATGAATTTGGGAAATTGTTTTTCTCGAAGGAATGGCGCTTTTTTTTTGCAGAAGGCTTAGCCCGGATCGTAACGGCGCGTAGCGTCCGCCTTGGCGGATGGAGCGGATAGCGCAACCGTGAAGAGCCGGTTTGAAAAATATTTGTGCTCCTGTAAATAATGCACGATGCCTTGATTTACTAAAAACAAAAAATTTTTTACAATATAACAGAACTAATATATTTGGAGGATAAGTTTGAACAACGTAACAATTTTTGTTCAGCAGCTTATCAATGGACTTTCGCTGGGAAGTATTTATGCCTTAATTGCCCTTGGGTATACGATGGTTTATGGCATTGTTAAGTTGATTAACTTTGCGCATGGCGACGTTATGATGATTGGCGCTTATGCAGGATATTTTGTTTTGTGTGCGATGGGCACAACTCCAGCTGGAATGGTCTGTGCTTTTTTGGCTGCAATGGTTTTTTGCGGACTTTTGAGTCTTGCGATTGAAAGGCTTGCGTACAGACCTTTGAGAAATGCGCCGAGGTTGAATTCGTTGATTACGGCGATTGCTGTGGAATTGATTTTGCAGAATGTTATGCGCGTTTTGCCTTTTGTTGGTCCGGAGCCACGTTCTTTTCCGACAATGGCGATTAAAAACTTTAGTTTTGGAATCGGTTCAATAAGCAATGTTCAGATTATTGTAATCTTGCTTTCGGCTGTTCTTATGGTTGTTTTGAACTATGTCGTAAACTACACAAAAACCGGAAAAGCAATGCAGGCTGTTAGTTATGACCTTGGCGCTGCAAGTTTGATGGGAATTAATTCGAACAGGATTATTGCCGTTACTTTTGTAATCGGTTCTGTTCTTGCTGGCGCAGGTGGCGTTCTCTATGCTGTTGCTTATCCGCAGGTTGATCCTCTAATGGGTTATATTCCTGGATTAAAGGCGTTTGTTGCGGCTGTTTTGGGTGGAATTGGTTCTATTCCTGGAGCTATGGTCGGCGGAATTATTCTTGGTGTTGCGGAAACTATGGTAAAGGCTTATCTGTCTTCTCAATATGCGGACGCAATTGCCTATTGTATTTTGATTGTAATTCTTTTGGTTAAACCTGCCGGTCTTCTTGGCAAAAAAGTAAAGGTTAAGGTTTAGGGGCTGGTTTATGATGAATACGAAAAAAAGTAATTTTTTAATTCCAGGAGTTGTGGCTCTGGCGGCGATTGTAATTCCTTTTGTTTTAATCCGCGTTGGTTTGATTGACGCTTATACTTCGCAGATTTTGACGATGGGCGGAATCAATGCTGTAATTGCGATTTCTGTAAATATGGTTACGGGAATTGTCGGTCAGCTTACTTTGGGACAGTGTGCTTTTGAAGCGATTGGCGCTTATTCGGTAATTATTTTTACTCAGGATGTTGGTTTGCCGTTGCCTGTTGCCATGCTTGTTGCTCCTTTTTTGGCGGCGATTTTTGGATTTGTGATTGGTTTTCCGACTTTAAAGCTTGAAGGCGACTATCTTGCGATTGTAACCCTTGCTTTTGGCGAAATTGTGCGTGTAGTTCTTGTAAACCTCAAGGCAGTTACTGGCGGTCCGAACGGAAAAAGTTTTAAATACAGTTTTATGCGCGACGACCTTTTTTGGGGACCTGCAATGAGTTATCTTGTAAGCATTGGAATGCTTGTTATTCTGATTGTTCTCTTGCAGAATTTTTTACATTCAACTTACGGCCGGGCAATCAAGGCTATTCGGGAAGATGAAATTGCCGCAAATTCTAACGGAATCAGCGTTTTTAAATACAAAATGATTGGTTTTGTGATTGCTTCGTTTATTGGCGGTCTTGGCGGCGCGCTTTATGCTCCGATTGTTGGTTTTATTAAGCCGGATATTGCTTCGTTCAACAATTCTGTAAATATGCTGATTTATGTTGTTCTTGGAGGAATGGGAAGTATTAGCGGTACGGTAATTGCGGCCTTCGTTTTGACTGCAATTCAGGAGGCGTTGAGATTCCTTGGAAATTACCGTCTTTTGTTCTATCCGGTTGTTTTAATCATTGTAATGCTCTTTAGACCTCAGGGACTTATGGGAATGAAGGAATTGAGTTTTGTGAACGGATTTTTTAGCCTTAAAAGCAGATTTTCCAAAAAGGCAAAAAATGAAGTTGTGGACACAAAAAAGAATGAAGGGGAGGCAGAATAATGAGTGATGAAAAATTGATTCTTCAGGTAAATGACCTTTCTATCGTTTTTGGTGGACTTAAGGCTGTCAGCGAACTCAATATGGAACTGCGTAAAGGCGAACTTGTCGGTTTGATCGGACCGAACGGCGCTGGAAAAACAACTGTTTTTAACATGCTTTCCGGCGTTTACACTCCGACTGGCGGACAGATTACTTTTTGGGATAAAAACGGAAAAGTTCAGGTTGTAAATAAAAAAACACCGGCCCAGCTTAATTTGATTGGAATTGCGAGAACTTTTCAGAATATCAGGCTTTTTGGAAATTTGACCGTAAGCGACAATATTCGGATTGCAATGCACAGTCAGAGAAATGTTAAGCCTTGGGATGCGGTTTTTCGTACTAAAAAGTTTTTTGAAGATGAAGAAGTGATGAGTTTAAAGGTTCGGAATCTGCTTAAACTTTTTGGTCTTGAAAAAAAAGAAAACGAGCTTTCTTCAAATTTGCCTTACGGTGAACAGCGAAAACTTGAAATTTGCCGTGCCCTTGCTGCAAATCCGACACTGCTTTTGCTGGACGAACCTGCCGCTGGTATGAATCCGCAGGAAACAAAAGAACTTATGGAACTTATTGCGTTTATCCGCAAAGAATTTAATTTGACGATTCTTCTTATTGAACACGATATGAAACTTGTAATGGGAATTTGCGAGCGTCTTTATGTTTTGAATTACGGCCGGGTTCTTGCGAGCGGAGTTCCGGAGGAAATTAAATCAAATCCCGATGTAATTAAAGCTTATTTGGGTTCTGAAGCGGAAAATCTTGCTTAAGAGTTTTTGAATCGGAAATTTTTGGAGAAACTATGGCAATTCTTGAAGTAAAAAATCTTGTTGTAAATTACGGTGCAATCCGCGCTCTAAAAGGCATTTCGTTTGATGTAAATGAAGGCGAAATTATTTCCCTTATCGGCTCGAATGGCGCTGGAAAAACAACAACTTTACATTCAATTTCTAATTTGATTAAAAAACAGAGCGGTTCTGTTGTTTTTGACGGAGAAGACATTACAAATCTTCAGGCGGCTCAGATTGTTCACAGAGGGCTGATTCATGTTCCTGAAGGCAGACGGATTTTTGCAAATTTGTCTGTAAAAGACAATCTTGAAATGGGAGCTTATACCCGAAATGACAAGGAAAAAATCAAGCAGGATATGGAACACGTGTTTGAACTTTTTCCGAGAATGAAAGAACGCTTAAAGCAGCTTGCAGGAACTCTTTCGGGCGGAGAACAGCAGATGCTCGCAATGGGCCGCGGACTTATGGCGAATCCGAAACTTCTTTTGCTTGATGAACCGAGCATGGGACTTGCGCCGATTCTTGTTGATGAAATTTTTGAAATTATCAAAAAAATCAACGAGGACGGAACGACAATTTTGCTTGTTGAACAGAATGCGTTCAAGGCAATGAGCATTGCAAACCGGGTTTATATTTTGGAAACCGGAAGCATTTCTTCGTCGGGAAATTCAAGCGACATGATAAAAGATCCGGCTGTAAAGGCTGCGTATCTTGGCGGTTAATTGTTTTGTTTGCTTTTTTATAAAACGCGACTTAGAATTATTTACGGTTGGTATTCTGTAAACTTTTTGGAGGAAATTATGAAAGTATGTGACTTTATGAGCAAAAATGTAATTTATGTTTCGCCAGATACATCTTTGACGGATGCAAAGGCTTTGATGATAAAAGAAAAAATCAATAAGCTTCCAGTTGTTGATAAATCAAAAAAACTGGTTGGAATTATAACGAAGAATGACTTGCAGAAAGCAGCTCCTTCCAGCGCTTCGACCCTTGATATGTATGAATTGGGTTATCTTCTTTCAAAATTAAAAGTTGAAAAGATAATGGTAAAAAACGTAAGAACTGTTGATTTTGATGAAGTTATTGAAGAAGCGGCAAGAACAATGGCGACCGAAAAAATCGGATGTCTGCCTGTAATGAAAGACGGAATTCTTTCTGGAATTATTACCGAAACCGACCTTTTTAACGCGTTTATTTCGATGTTTGGAGCAACCTTGCCTGGAGTACGGGCAGTGATTGAAGTTGCAGAAAAACCTGGCGAACTTGCAAGAATTGCAACTGCCGTGGCTGCAAAAAACGGAAATATTGTTTCTGTAGTAACGACTGACGGAAGCGACGTTTCTAAGCGGATTATTACGGTAAAAATCGGAAATTTGAGCAAAGAGACTGTTGAAGAAATTATCCGACAGGAAAATGTAAAAATTCTCGACATTCGGGAAAAAAAGTAATTGCACTTTTTAGATTGCTAAATAAAAAATAATGGAATGCCGGTAGAAATGCCGGCATTTTTTTAACCGTGCATTTTGTGTAACGGCAGAAAAATGTTTGCGGCAAGGATTGTAGGGGCGGCGAAGCCGTTGCTCTTGAGCAATGGAGCGCGGTTAGCGCGGAACCCCGGAAAGCCTGGTTTTTGCAACGCAAAAAGCCTCCCTGCTGTCAAAAATTATTCTGCGTTTGTTTATTTTATAAAGGACTGTTAAAGAAAAGTTTTTGATAGACGGAAGGGGCTTAAATTTTGTAAATTATAAGTATGTATGGAAAAATTGAAAAAGCTTTGTCGCAGTTTTTGAGAACTTTTGACAGACCTTTTACGACAACAGAAATAAATTTATTACTCAAACCTTACGGCGAAAAAGCGACAGTAGAAGAAATCGACGAATTTTTGCGGGCAGATGACAGAGTGTTCGCTCTTGAAGGGCATTATTATATGACACACGCTGGAGTTTTTAACGGAATGTTTTTTAGTTTTGTTCCGACCGCTAAAGAACTTGAGCAGAAACTGTTTATTCCTGGTGACCGTTGTATTCCTTTTGCGGATAGCGAAATACTTTCGTCGCAGTTGAAATTCATTTATAACGATAGAATTTTGCCAAAAAAAATAATGACGACCGACTGCAACACGGCAAGAGAATTTTTTACTTTTTTTGGTGATGAATATGCAAGCCAATATATTGCCGCTGACCCGATAAATAATAAAACCGAAATTGCAAATAACAATTTTGAGCTGCCGTCGAAAATCAATCTGACAGGAATTTCGCTTGAAAAAGTTATTTCGGATTTTAATTTTCATAAGGGCGACCGCATTTTGTGCAGAATGGTTGATTGGGATCAGGGAATTATTGAAATTTTTCCGATTTTGAACCATAGAAAAACGATTTTGGAATTGAATGAAGAAATCGGAAAAATAAAACTTTGGAACGAAAACCTCGAAAATGAGCTGCTTGGAAGTTTTGACAAAATGGGACCTTGTTCAAGCATGGAACAGCAGCTTTCGTTTGCGTTTTTAGAGCACAGAAAGGAACTTTGTACGCCGGCCTGCGGTTCAATCCACGAGTTCTTAAATACGACAAAAAAAATCAGCATGGAGCTTTTTGGTGTAGAAACAAGGCTCTGGAAAAAGGGCGAAGATGTTCCTGCTGTCGGAAAATGGAATCGGGAAATGCTTGGTTCTGGGCTTGAGGCTTGTTTGCCGGCCTTGCAGCCTCCAGCCTGTTTGCTCGACTGCATTATAAAAGACAGGCTTTTTAACAAAAAAGAAATTGAGCCGGAAGAAATTCTTAAGGATTTTCTGCCAGAAGAAATGGAAATTTCTAAGGAAGAAGAAGAATTCATTACGTTGCAAATTATAAAAAGAAGTGATATATTACGTGAGCATTATAATTGGTTGGCAGATTTTCCGGTTGCGTCGTTGCGGCATAAGGCTTTAGGCTTGTTCGCAAAAGTTCAGAATTTGGTTTTTGATATTGATGGAGCCGGTGAAAAAATCGAACGGTTTCCGCAGCAAGAACTTGTTATTCTCTCTCAGTTGTTTGCACATGCTGCCAGAATTTTGGATATGCTTTCCAATGAAAACGAATGTAAAGATGATGACAGAGATGCGTTAAAACTGTCGCTCGAAGGCATGGAAATGAATTTTGAAGACATTTGTCCTGAACTGCGAAATGCTTTGGACAGATGTTATGCCGAACAGTTTAAGGTTGTCTGATTTTCTGCGGAGGATTGAATGGTTCCTGATGCAAACATCGGTGAATATTTGCGTGCTGGCGGTGTTTATAGAGATATTGAGGGGGATTCGCCGTTTGAAGTTTTTAAATCGCTGTCAGAAAAAGTAAATCTTCCTTCAGAAATCCTTCCTGTAAATCTTTATGAAGGTCTTTGCGCCCGCGAAGCTGTTTTGAGCACTGCTGTTGGCAACGGAATTGCAATTCCTCATTCTCAGCAGCCGCTCTTAAAAAATCCAAAAGATCAGAGAATTTTTATCTGTTATTTAAAAAATCCGATTGATATGAATGCAATGGATAATAAAAAAGTTCAGACTTTGATTATTCCGTTGAGCAGTTCTGTTCAATCGCATTTGCAGATTATTTCGCTTCTTGCGCAACTTTTATCAAAAAGTGATTTTAAAAAAGCGCTTGAATTAAAACTTGGATTAAACGAAATTTATCCGTTGATCCGAAGAATTTAATTTGAGTTGATATAAAAATTTTAGGGGTTTTATTATGGACACAAAAGGAATTGCTGCCGTTGCAAAATCAATCCGCAGTCTGTCAATCGATGCTATCCAAAAAGCAAAATCAGGTCATCCTGGACTCCCGCTTGGATGTGCTGAACTCGCTGCAATTTTGTACGGAGAAGTTCTAAAGCATAATCCTGCTGATTCAAAATGGGCAGATCGTGATCGCTTTGTGCTTTCGGCCGGACACGGTTCTATGTTGCTTTATTCAATCTTGCACTTGAGCGGTTATAAAGTTTCGCTTGACGACATTAAAAATTTCCGTCAAGTAGGTTCTGTTTGTCCTGGACATCCAGAATTTGGCTGGACTGACGGCGTAGAAAACACATCTGGTCCGCTTGGTCAGGGAATTGCCCTTGCCGTTGGAATGGCGCTTGCAGAATCAATCGAGGCTGCAAAATTCAATACGGCAGAACACAAAATTGTTGACCATTACACTTACGCTCTTTGTGGCGAAGGTTGTCTTGAAGAAGGCGTTTCTTCCGAAGCTTCTTCTTTTGCAGGACATAATAAACTTGGAAAACTGATTGTTTTTTATGATCAGAATAAAATTTCTATTGATGGTTCTACAGATATTACTTTTACAGAAGATATTGGAAAACGTTACGAGGCTTATGGCTGGCAGGTTTTAAAAGGCGACATGTATGATGTTGAAGGTCTTTTAAAGCTTATTGAAGAAGCAAAAAAATGTTCGGACAAGCCTTCTTTGATTATGCTCAAGTCTGTAATTGGAAAATTCGCTCCAAAGCAGGGAACTCCTGTTGTTCACGGAGAACCTCTTGGAGAGGCAGATGTTGCCGAAACAAAAAAAGCGCTCGGCATAAATCCACAAGAATTTTTCTATGTAGATCCACAGGCTCTTCGTTATTTTGAAGACAAAAAAGCTGGTTTTGCTAAAAAAGAAGCAGACTGGAACAAAGAGTTTGAAGCCTGGGCAAAAGAAAATCCTGAACTTGCAAAACAGTGGAAGGCTTCGTTTGACGGAACCGCCGACGGAGAAGCTGAAGATCCTGTTTATGAAATCGGTGCAAATGTTGCAACACGTTCTGCAAGTGGCGACATGATAAACGCAATGGGACTTAGATATTCTTGTCTTGTTGGCGGAAGTGCCGACCTTAAAGGTTCAAATAAATCTGGAATGAAGTGCGATGGAGGAACTTATACTCCGTCTAACCGCGCAGGCCGCTCTATTGAATATGGAATCCGCGAGTTTGGAATGGCAAGTGAAGCTCTTGGAATGTGCGCTCATGGCGGAATTCGTCCGTTTGTAGCAACTTATCTTGTATTTAGCGACTACATGCGCCCTTCGATCCGCTTGGCTTCGATTATGAAACAGCCTGTAATCTATGATTTGACGCACGACTCGATTTACGTAGGCGAAGACGGTCCGACACACCAGCCGATTGAGCAGCTTTCTTCTTTGCGTGCAATTCCTGGTGTACAGGTTTTGCGTCCTGGCGATGCGGAAGAAACCGTTGCTGCCTGGCATATTGCAATGGAAAGCAAAGATCATCCGGTTGTTTTGGCTCTTACAAGACAGAATGTTCCTGTTTATGAAAAAGAAGACAAAAACTGGAAAGAGACAATCAAAAAAGGCGCTTATGTTGTAAAAAATGGTGGCGAAAATCCTGACGTTACTGTCGTTGCAACTGGTTCCGAAGTGAATATGGCTCTTGATGCCGCTAAAAAAGTAAGCGGAAAAACTGTCCGTGTTGTTTCGATTTTGGACAAGAATTTGTTTGAAAGCGATGAAAAACTTATGAATGAAATTCTTGGCGGAGCAAAACGTGTGATTGTTGCAGAAGCCGGCTGCAGATGTGGCTGGGAAGGAATTGCAACTGGCCGCAAAGATTTGTTTACGATTGACCGTTTTGGTGAATCAGGACCAGGAAAAAATGTAGCACAGGCTCTCGGTTTTACCGCAGATAAACTTGCTGAATTGATTGAAGCTTAAAAAAGTGGCTTAGGGGCTGAAAGGGCGGCGTGAGCCGTTCGCCTGCGAATGAAACCCTGCAAGACCCGACCCGCGCAAGTGGGGAAGCCCCAAAAAAATAAAAACTGACTTTTAATTCGGATGAATGAATTTTAAGTCAGTTTTTTTATTTTAAACGAGTTCAAACGTTTTGAGAGAAGTTTTGTCAGGCGGATTTTTGTTGATTTTTCTTTTTTGCAAGAAAATATGAAAAAATTGCCAGCGAAATTCCGCCGAGCACCATTAAAAGACACAAAATTTGACCTGTCGAAATGTTAAAAAGCGAAGTGTTGAGGTAAATAGGCGCGTTTGTGTCGGCGGCGATTCTGTAACCAATGTCTGAGTCTGGTTCGCGGAAATATTCGATAAAAAAGCGGAAGATTCCGTATCCAATCGTGTAAATTGCTCCAGAAAATCCGTCAAACGGCTTTTTTTTGCGCAAAAACCAGAGAATTGAAAAAAGTACAAGACCTTCGAAAAACGCTTCGTAAAGCTGGCTTGGATGGCGCGGAAGATTTACGAGCAAACCGGAAATTTGGAGTCCGCACTGAGATGCAAAATCTTTTACCCATTGGAATGAAGCCGAAAAACGTTCTGCCTGCGGAAAAATAATTCCCCAAGGGGCGCTTGTAATGCGGCCGTAAAGTTCGCCGTTTAAGAAATTTCCAAGACGGCCAAATGTGTAGCCGAGAGGAATTGCCGTAACCATTGCGTCAATCCATTTTAGCGTCTGGCGTTTGTTTTTTTTGCACCAGAAAATCATTCCGATTAAGCCGCCGATAAAGCCTCCGTGATAACTCATTCCTGCAAGTCCGGTAAACTGTCCTGAAGAGTTGAACGGCCAAAAAATTAGCCATGGCTTTTTCCAGTAAATTCCGGAAGTATCGTAGACTAAGGTTGAAAAAATGCGCGCGCCGATTAGAAGGAAGATGATTCCTGTGGCAATAAAACTAAAAATGTCGTCTTCTGTGGCTTTTCTTAGCGTTCCGTCGGAAGAAATTTCGTCGAGGGCGCCTTCTTTTAGAAGTTTTTTTAGAACCAAAAAGGCTGTTCCGAACGCAAAAATGTACATAAGACCGTACCAGCGGATAAGTCCCAAAACAGGAACTCCAGGAAAGATTTCCGGATGAATCCACGACGGATAGTTGATATAAAGAGGTAGAAAATTCATTTTATTCTCCAAGTATTTTCTAAAAACAGGCGTATTTTTATTTTAAATCTTAAATCCCTGAGAAGCCGCCTTTACAAGTTTTGATTTTAAAAGCAGGTTTTCGTTTCTGAGTTGATTTAATTCATACTGCTGGGTTTTTATAGTTTCTGCAAGTTCTCCCATGCTCAGCGCTCCTGTGCCAACCAAGTCTTCGACATAGGACATTTTTTGAGAATAGTCGTCATTTGCCTCTTCGTTTGCAAGTTCGTATGTTGAGTCGAGAACGTCCGTTGAAAAATCATCAAATTGAAATGTTTCGCTCTGAAGAATTTTTTCTGCAATTCTGTAAATTGCCTGACTGATTACCGCATTTGGTTTGTAGTTTATGACCGGCAATCTTGATGAAAGCGCTTTGTCCTGCAAGGTGTCGCGGTACATTACTCCAAGAGATTCTACGTCGATTCCGAGATATTGCTGGCATGAACGGCGAATTTTCAGGGCTTTGTCGGCATCTTTTGGTTCGTCAATCATATTCATGACAAGGCGCGGATGGAATTGTCTCATGCGGTTTTCAAAAACTGCCGCATTTTCCGGATCAATCTCGCGCAGCGCTTCAATCATTTTTGGAATGTAAAGCCTCTGGAGGGAAGATGAGTCGTTTTTGAGTTTTTCAAGATATTTTGCGGCCGGGCTGTTTTTTTTGAATGAACTTGCCATGAGCCGGAAAACTGCGTTTTTTAAAAAAAGATAGCCGTTGAGGGTTGCCGTGACTGTTGGCGCCGTAACTACGATTCCCTGTGGAGAAAGAAGAAATAAATCGAGGATTGTAAGGTGGGTTCCGGCTCCAAGGTCGATTATAAGGTAGTCGCAGTTTAAATTGCGGAAATTCCGGATAATTGAATTTTTCTGGGCGCTTTTTAAGGTGCTCAGGCCCGGAATTTCAGAGTCTCCTGCGATAAAAGAAACATTTTCGTATTCTGTCGGCTGGATTATGTCTTCAAATTTGTTTTCGCCTGTAATGAAAGTGCCGATTCCTTTTTTTGCAGAAAACTGGCCGATTACAAGATGAAGGTTCGATGCACCTAAGTCGAGGTCTGCCAGAATTACTTTTTTGCCGGCCTGTCCGAGTGCGATTGCGAGATTTGCAGAAAGAAGACTTTTTCCTACGCCTCCTTTTCCGCTTGCGATTGGAATGATTTGCATGGCTTTATTCTAGCATAGTGAAAACAGAAAATACAGAGGTTCTTTCTATAGAAAAAATATGAATTTTCCGAAAAAAAAGGAACCTAATTCTTTCTCTTGCCTTAAAATAGATTGAAGTCTAAAATACAGGCTATGAAAAAAATTAAACATGGCATAAAAGTTGTTTTTTTGTATTTTTATGCAATAATCTTTGCTTCTCAGTGTTTTGCCGAATCTTCTTCAAATTCGACATCGAAAATAAATAAACGTTCACAGCAATATATGGAAATGATGAACGGAGTTTTTGACTTTGTTCAGAGAAATTATGTTGATGAGGTTGACCCTGAAACGCTATATACGGGCGCTCTAAAAGGAATGCTTTCTGCCTTGAACGATCCGTACACCGTCTACCTGGACAATTCGACTTTTAGAAGTTTAAATGACACTACAAAAGGAAAATTTGGAGGAGTTGGACTTTCTATTTCCAAGGCATTTATTTCTACTCCAGAAAAACCGGCTTATGTAGAAGTTGCCTCGCCTGTAGAAGACACACCTGGATTTAAGGCTGGAATTCAGGCTGGAGATTTGATTATTTCTGCAAACGGAACTGACACTTCAAAAATAACAATGGACGAAGTTTTGGATATTTTACGCGGTCCTGTCGGAGAAAAAGTCGACCTTGTGATTCGCCGTGGACAAAATATTGAATTTCCGGTGACATTAAAAAGAGAGATGATTGAAGTTCCGACGGTAAAATTTGGAACAATAAAGGAAGTTGAAAAAGCCGGAACTGTAGGTTATGTAAGAATTATTGAATTTACACCGCAGACAGCAGAGCGCGTTCAGCAGGCTTTGGATTCGTTTAAAAAAGAAAAAATTTCTGCTTTGATAATTGATTTGCGCAACAATCCTGGCGGACTTATAACGTCTGTTGTTGATGTTGCGGATAAATTTATTGATAAAGGGCCGATTGTTTCGACAAAAAGCCGTCTTGCCTTTGAAAATTCTGTTTTTACGGCAAGCCCACGCAAAACGACTTTTAAAAAAGATATTCCTATTATAGTTTTGATCAACAAAGGTTCGGCTTCTGCTTCTGAAATTCTTTCTGGCGCGTTAAAAGACAATCATCTGGCTTACCTTGTTGGCCAGCGCACTTACGGAAAAGGTTCTGTTCAGCAGGTGCTTCCACTTTCTTCGACAGACGGCATAAAAATTACAATGGCGCGTTATTACACTCCGAGCGATACTAATATCGACAAAATCGGAATTCCGCCGGACAGAGAAGTTTTATTCCCGGATTTTACAGAAGATGGCGAAAAGCAGTATACCGAATTGATGAAAAGCGACGAAATTGAAAAAGTCGTTGAACAGAATAAAAATATGACGGAAAAGCAGATTGCAGATTTTGCAGAAAAATTGCACGAAAAATACACTGCAATCGATTTACCGACACTCAGAAAACTCGTAAGAAACGAAGTAACCCGCACAAAAGGCACAATGCTTTACGATTTGGATTGGGACGTTCAGCTTGTTGCGGCCCTCGATATTTTGAGCGGAACCAAGGCTGAATTTGAAGAACTTGTAAAAAATACAAAAACTCTTAAAGAATTGCAGGAAGAGGCGGCTTTGAAAGACGAATCGCTGTCTGCCGAAAAAAAATGAGGCAGTTTGTTTCGACAGTAAATCCAGACAAAAAAGGACTCATCGAAATTAACGGAAAAGATTTTCGTTATTTAAAACAAGTTCTCAGGCTTTCTGTCGGCGATATGCTTTATGTCCGTTTGCCAGACGGAAAACTTTCTGGCACGACGGTTGCAAAAATTGATGAAAACAGGCGCGCGGTAACTTTGCAAGTTTGCGATTCTGTTTTGGAAGTTTTAAAAGAAGAAGGCGAAAGTCAGAGCGAATATTGCCCGGAAACAAATTTGTATCTTTTTCAGTTTATTGCAAAAAGTTCAAAAATGGATTTGATTGTAAGGCAGGCGGCAGAATGTGGAGTTTTAAAGATAATTCCTGTGACTGGGAAATTTACGCAAAATGGCGGAGCAGAAAAGAATTTCCGTAATTCACGTTATGAGCGGATTGTAAAAGAAGCTCGTCAGCAGAGCGGAAGTCCGGTTTCGACCGAAATTGCAGAAACCTTGACGCTGGATGAAGCCTGCGCTTTCTGGAAAAAAATTGCCGGAGAAAATTCAAAAGACGGTTTTGCCTGCGTTTTGTACGAACGAAGCGAAAAAACAAAAAATCTTTACGAAGCTATCCCGGATTCTGAAAAAATAAAAAATTGCGCGGTTTTTTGCGGGGCGGAAGGCGGAATAAGTCCCGAAGAAATAGAAATCCTTTCTAAAAATGGAATTGTTCCAGTTCACTTTGAAACAAATATTTTAAGATGCGAAACTGCAGCGCTTTATGGCATTGCCTGCGTGCAGAATGCGGTAACGGGAAGAAAAATATGGCAGAAGAATTAAGAAACGAAAATTCAAAACTTAAAAGAATAAATTTGCTTGGCGTTCCGGTCGATGTCTGCAATCCTGGCGACATGGACGAAGTTATTCTTGAAATTCTCGCAAAACCCGGCACAAAACAGATAGTCTTTCTTTCTGTCTGGGATTTGTTAAAGGGCAGAAAAAAGAAAAAGAATTTTAGCAAATATTTACATTCTGCCGATTTAATTTTGCCGGTTTCTAAAAGTATTATCTGGGGCGCAAAATTCTTAAAAAAAACAGTTCCCGTAAGATACAATCCTTTTTCCGCAGTAATTGCGATTTTGTCGGTTATGGAATATCACTACAAATCGCTGTTTTTGCTCGGAGGCCGAAAAAAGGCTCTTCAAAAGGCAGAGTCAAATTTGCGTTCAACCTTGCCAAACCTTCAGATTGTCGGCCGTTATGTCGGTTATTATTCAAAGGATATTGAAAAAGATGTGGTTCAGGCAATCTACAAAGCGTCGCCTTCCCTCGTAATTGTGAGCGATGGAATAAAAGAAAAAAAATTGTGGGCTTATAATCGGCGGAACAATTTTGCTTCGAGCATTTTTTTGTATTACAAAGATTGCATTGGAATTTTTTCTGACCGCGTAAAAAGAGTGAGCGAAAAGACTTTTGATCGTGGACTTGAAATTTGGGCGGAAATTTTTAAAAATCCTTTGAAAATTTTTCTCATTTTTCCGTATTTGCGTTATATAATTTTAGTATTCTGGTACAGACTTTTTAAAAAGAATTCCTGAGAGTTTTTTTTGGAAGGCAAAATCTTTTTTTTCTCGCAAAATCCAGCATTTGTTTCGATGTGCGCAAATGTGTTTTCTGGTTTCTGTTGTTTTGAAGTTTTAAATTCAGAAAAATCTTTTAAAAATTGCCTTTTGCATTTTGCGAACTGTATTTTTTTGTGCGATTATGAGCTTTTTAAGGGCGATGAGCTTTTTGACGAAATAACAAAATACAACGGACACAAAATTTTCTTTTTGACGACAAAGATTCAGCACAGTTCTGATATTCCAAAATATGTAATTCATCTTCCGTTTGGGTTTCCGCACCTTTTAAAAATGATTGATTTTGAAACTGATGACGAAGAAAATTCTTTTTGCAAAAAAAATGTCTCTTTTAACTTGGCAGGTTCTTCGCCGAGCGTAAAAAAATTACGTCTTCAGATTGAACAAGCGGCAAGGCTCAAGGACTGCGTTCTTTTTACTGGCGAAAGTGGAACTGGAAAGTCGCTTGCTGCAAAAATTCTGCACGAAATGAGCCCTGCCGGAAAAAAAGGCAAAAAACTTATAACAGAAAATATTTCGGCGATTTCCGAAAATCTTGTCGAAAGTGAACTTTTTGGCGTAAAAACCGGAGCTTTTACTGGCGCAAACTGTGAGCGCGAAGGTTTGATTGGCAGGGCGGATGGAAGCTCGATTTTTTTTGATGAAATTGGCGATTTTCCGCTGCATCTTCAGCCAAAACTTTTGCTTGCCGTTCAGGACGGTTTAATCCGAAAAATCGGAAGCGATGAAAGCCGGAAAGTCGATGTAAGATTTATTTTTGCAACGAACCAGGACTTGCGGAACAAAATAAAAAATGGCGGTTTTAGGAAAGACTTGTTTTTTAGGATAAGCGCAGTCGAAATTGAAATTCCGCCGTTAAGAAAAAGAAAAGAAGACATTTCTGAACTTTCTACTGAATATTTTAAAAAGCGCGGACTGGATTTTTCGATTTCCAAAACCGCACTTTTAAAACTTCAAGATTACGACTGGCCTGGAAATATTCGCGAACTTGAAAATTGTCTGGCAAAAGCGGTCAGAAACTGCAATAAAAATGTTATTGGTCCTGAGCTGATTCATTTTTTTGAGCAAGACCTGCAATTTTGGTAAAGGTTTTTTCAATATAGGAAGCTTCGCCTTCGCTCAGAGACGCTCTTGAAAGAATTCCCCGCCAAAAATTTTCCATGTCTTCTCTTCCGGCAACCTTGAAAAAACCTGTTTTTTTGAGGCTTTCTGAAATCGTGTTTACAGTTTTGTCCAGACGCTCGAGGTTTACAGGAACATAGCCCGGACTTATTTTTGTCTGAGTCCTAAAAAAGTGATATGCAATAATTTGAACTGCATGCGAAAGATTTAGGGAAGCAAAGCCTGGCGAAGAAGGAATCGTAACTCCGATTGTACATTCTGAAAGTTCTTCGTCGGAAAGACCTGTGCGTTCATTTCCAAAAACTGCCGCGACAGTCTGTCCTTTGCTTTTTTCTGTTCCTGAAACATCCGAGGCGAGTTTTGCAAATTCTTCCGGGAGCAAGAGTTTGTCTTTGCGTTTTTTTCCTCGCCGGCGTGTTGTGCCTGCGGAAAGCGCGCAGTCTTTTGTGGCTTCTGTAATCGAATTAAAAAATTTTGCGTTTTCCCAAATGTCTGCCGCGTGAATTGCAAGCCGCCTTACATGCTCGTCGTCAAAATTTTCTCTTAAGCCGACAATTCGCAGGTCAGAGAGCGCATTGTTTGCCATTGCGCGGCAAACCGCTCCAACGTTGCGGCTTTCTTCGGGATTTACAAGGACGATTGCAATTTTGTTAAGGTTCATTTGTGGTTTGCTCCAGATGAAAAACTTGTAAAGACATTTTAGCGTTTTTGCAAAAGGCTGTCATTTAATTTTGATTTTTTGATTAGTTAAAAAAATTGCTGTATAATTTTTTGCATGAAAAATTTTGAAGGAAAAACCGCACTTGTTGTTGGCGGAAGCGGTGGAATTGGTTTTGAAATTTCCAGAATGCTTTTTAAGAACGGAGCGAATTTAATAATTCATGGACGAAATTTGCAAAAACTTGAAAAAGCAAGACAAAAGCTAAAAAGTGAATTTGAAAATAAGCCGGAAATAAAAATTGTGCCGTTTGATTTTGAGCGTGAACCTTTTGAAAATCTGCAAAATTCCGGACTTATAAATGAAATCCAAAAAACAGACATTTTGTGCGTCTGCTACGGACCTTTTTTGCAAAAAAGTTTAGATAAAATGAGTTTTTCTGAGTGGCAGAAAATTTCGCTTTTAGATTATGCCCTTCCTGGAATTTGCGTGAGTGCGGTTCTTTCGGGAATGAAAAAGAATCACTTTGGAAGAATTTTGCTTTTTGGCGGAACAGGAACAAATTTTCGTTCGGAGTTTTTGACAAATGCCGCTTATGCCGGCGCAAAGACTGGACTTGGCGTTCTTGTGCAGTCGGTTGCCTGCGGATTTTCGGACGACGGAATTACCTGCAATGCGATTTTGCCGGGCTTTACCGAAACTGAATATCAGAGCGAAAAAATTCTTGAGGAAGGCAAAAACAAAATGCCCGGAAAAAAATTGATTGAAAGGGAATCGATTGCCAGCAAGGCGGAGTTTTTGCTAAAAAATGACGATCTGAACGGAGTCTTGCTGAAAGTTGACCGTGGATGGAGTCCTTTGAACGCCGGAAAATGAAGTGACTTTTACGCGCAAAAATAAAAATTCACGTGAACCGAAAATATAGCCCTGATTGTAGCAGCGCGAAGCGTCCGGCTTTGCCGGATAAAACTGCGAAAAGCAGGTTGCGGGCGGTGGATGTGCTGTATTTTTTTGATTTTCTGGAATTTGATAAATTTGACATAATAGCGATTTTTGTCTTATAATTTAACAATATCGAATGTTAGCAGGGGTTTTATGAGTAACAACAATATTGTTCCTGGATTTAATGACGAAAAAGATGACAGTCTCAGAATAAATCTTGAAAAAGTACCAGAGGTTGAAAACTGCCTGACAATATATTTGATTGGATACATTGACACTTACAATTCGAGCTTTTTTCAGAAAAGAATTGCAAGGGTTGTCGAAGCAGGTTATGTAAATCTTATTTTTAACTGCGCTTCTCTGAATTATGTTTCTTCGACTGGAATTGGTTCTTTTACTGCGTTTTTAAAAATGGTAAAACCGAAGGGCGGAGATGTTGTTCTTCTCGAAATTCAGCCGAAGGTTTACGAAGTTTTCCAGCTTTTGGGCTTTAGCCAGTTTTTTAATATTAAAGATTCGATGGGAGATGCTGTCAACTTTTTCAAAAACGGAACTCAGGTTGAAGAAAGCGTTTTTCCGAAGATTTTTAGCTGTCCTGTTTGTTCAAAACGCCTTAAGGCGACAAGAAGTGGACGGTTCCGCTGTTCTGAATGTAAGTCGATTCTTGCAATTGACCAGCAGGGCGCAGTTTTTTTGGGATAAAAATTTTTATAAAAAAATTGCATGGAATTTTGTGCCGGCTCTTGTGCTTTTTGAAGGTGAGCAAAAGAAGTGGCGCGTAAAACTTTGTTTGAAAATTAAATCCGCTGGCATGAAAAGTGCAGGCGGATTTTTTTATGCCCAAAATAAAAAAAACTGGCAAAATAAAACTCGGCAGAAGTTTGCTTGTGGAAATTATTGACAGAAATTATTGGAGGAGTTTTGTAAATAAATACGTTTTTGAAATACTTGTGGATAAACTGTGGTTTTGTGCGGAAGATTGTGTATAAGTTGTGGATACTTGTGCATAACTTGTGGATAAAATGTTTAGAAACGTGCGTATAGTTAAAAATTTAGAATGAAAAAGGACAGAACTTGTGAACGGTTTTTTGCCGAATTGAATGCCTGTTTTGTTATTTTGTTGTATTGTATGAAATTAACGAAATGGGTAAAATCTTAAAACCGGTTATTTTTTTTTAATAACGTTTGTTCGTTTTGCCGAAAATTTAATAACTAACGAAAGTTTGTGTGCACAACTTGTGGATAACTTGTGAGTATGAGGTTTATAAAAGCTGATGAAGACCGCTTTTAATATGATTATTTATTATCTTGTTGCAACATTTTTGGGATTGATTGTTGCCGCAGGAATTTATATGCTTTGCTGCGATTTGACACTTTTGGTTGCAGGCGAAAAATTGAATTTTTTTAACTGGGACTTTTTTGTCCGCGGTCTTTTTGTCGCTTTTCCGCTGACTGTAAGTGTTGTTCTCGGATTTACAATTTTTTATGGAATCCGCCATCGGGAAAATCATTTTTTTCGTCTTGGCGCCTATATTTTTTTGTGCGCGCTTACCTGGTTTTGTCTGGTGCCAGTTTGCTTTAACCTTCAAAAATCTTACGAAGACAAAAAAACAGAAAATAATCAAAAAAAACTTTTGTCGTCTGGTTTTTTCAGGCCGGAGGCAGGAGGCGTTTTTTATTTTTCCCGGGTTGAAGAAAATGGAAAATCAAACGGTCTTTTTATTGATTTGAGCGGAATTACTGGAGAAGCAGGCTCTATCGTCAGATTTTTTGATTCTTCTGTGGAAGAACTTTATGACGGAAAATATTCAGACACTTTGATTCGCGACGTCGTAAAGCTTCCTCTGGTTTTGCTCGTGCCTTTGCAGGTTTATTCAACTTTGATAGAAAATGCACGTTCTGCCTGGAATAGTGGCTGGCTGAGCTGGATTTCGTTTTTGAGTTTTGTTCTTGCGCTTTGTTCGGTAATTTCGTTTCAATATACGAGCGGCTGGCGGCTTATAAATGCGCTAAGCGTAATGTTTGTCGCTGGCGTTGTCTGTCTTGTGAATTATTCTTTTTATAAAGGATTTATTTTTAAAAATCTGCGGATTTCATGGAATGAACATTTGCTTGCAGTCGAACCTGGCGAAAAAATGAATTTTATTCAAAAAATTTTTGAAAATTCAGAACCTCTTCTTGTCGCGATAAATCTTTTTTTATTTGCCTTCATTCTGGTTTCTGGAATTCTTTTATTCATATTCAAATATAAAAACAAAAAAGAGGCTAAACAATGAGAAAATCCGCTGCAATAATTTTTTCTTATGCTTTTTTGGTTTTTGCGCTTTGCCTTGGAATTTCTTCTTTTATTGGAAGCGTTCCCGTAGTTCTCGAGGAATACCGGCGGACTTATATTTTTTGCCGCGGATTTTTGTGTTTTTTTAGATTTTTGCCTGCGGTTTTAAGTTCCGGCTTTTTGGTTGCTCTTTCGATTTATTTTGGAATTGATTCCGAAAAAGCACAGATGCGCTTTAGTCCGGTTATTGTAAAAGATTTTAAAAGAACTATGGTTTTGTCGCTGATTCTAGTTGCCGTTATGAGCGGAGTTGCAGAAATTGCATCTCCGATTGTCCAGCGAAAAAAAGACTATGCTGAAAATTCTGAACGGCTTTTGACAGAATATATTCAGCTTGGAAACGAATCTCTTGCTGCCGAAAATTATGTTTTGGCTCACCGTTACGGAAGTCAGATTCTAAAAATTCGGCCGGCAAGTTCGGAAGGAAAAAATTTGATCGACAAGTCGGAAGCGGTATTAAAAGCAATAAAGAAAATTTCTCCAGAAACAGAAAAAGTAAAAACAGGCGGAGAACTTCATATTTTTGATGAAATTTCTGGCGAAACGGTAACTTCCCTCATCAATAAATCAAAAATGGCGGCAGAAAAAGGCAAATGGTTTGAATCTCATTATTTTGCCCAGCTTGCCACAACCACTGGTTCAGAAAAAGACATAAACATAAAAGAAGCGCGCAGGCTTGCAAGCCAGGCATGGAACGTTTTGCAGTCTGTTTCTCCTTCAGAAAAGACGCGGGACCAGATCCTGTTTGCAAAAAAGCGTTCTGCGTATAAGGCGCTCTCCGAGGGCAATAATATTGAAGCTTATTACCAGTTTGTGGAAATTTCAAAGCAGGATGTCGAATGGGCTTCTGATCCGGATGTGACGGAATTTTTGACGATTGCGCGCAACCGTATGGAAAAACAGTGCTTTTTTATCGACGAAACCGACAGCCTTAGAACTTTTGAAAATTTCCTGAATGTTTATTTTACGGTAAAACATTCGGACGGACAGACAGATGTTGTTTACATTCAGGGAATTACACCGGTTTATGACAACGGCGGAATGGTGCAGTATTTGCGCGGTCTGACGGTGACAACCTTTGCTAAAAACGGAAGTTTTATAAAGTCATTCAGCGTTCCTTACGCAAAAATGCTTTCGGTTGCAGTCAGCTCTTTTGACGAAAATTTGCGTGCTCAGCTTGACCTGCCTCAAAAAGTAAAACGGGTTCCGTATATTTTGTTAAAAAGTCTGGACAGAAACGGACGCGAAAAAATAATTCTTCCAAAATACGAATTTTCAGATTCTCTGCATCCCGACCAAAAAACGCAGCCGATTTCGACAGTGCTTGCCATGTCGGTGGAAGATTTTTTTACGGCTTGCGAGCAGAGCGCCGGATTAAGGACAATGCCGTTGGACACGCTTTTAAAAACTGCCGGAAAAGCGCAGAATTTTGGTTTTTCCAACGAAATTTCCGGCGCATTTTTAATAAAACGAATCACTTATCCGCTCATAATGATGACGATTTTAATTTTCTTTGCAGGACTGGCCTGGAATTTTAGAATTCACAAAGAGCAGGTTTTTAAATTTGTCTGGGTTTTTATAATTCCATTTTGCACCCTGGCATGCGACGCGTTTATTCAAATTATTTTGTCAATCGCCGAGCTTTTTAATTTTATGCTCGTGAGTGTCGCCGGAACGGCCTCTCTTTTAGTGGCCCTCGGATTTTGGATTGTGGTTTTCTTTTTTGCAGTATTTTATTTTGTGACTAGAAAAACGAATTAAAATTTTGGACGGCAATTTGCGCTCTAACCAGCTGCTTCGGGTTCCGCTGTCCGCTCCATTGCAAATAAATTTGCAACTTACGCCCTGCGCATCTGGCGTAAGTTGTTTTTTGTAGCTTTAATTTTTGCAGTTTTAGCTGATTTCCACACGTTTTATGTGTGCGCCAAGACTTTGCAATTTTTCTACAAGATGTTCATATCCTCGTTCAATCTGATAAATATTTGAAATTGTCGATTCGCCATGTGCGGCCATTGCTGCAATTACCATTGCCATTCCCGCGCGCACATCCGGCGAAACAAGGTTATCTCCGTGCAAGGTGCTTGGGCCGGAAACAACTGCGCGGTGTGGATCGCAGAGTGTAATTCTTGCGCCCATGCTTATAAGTTTATCAACAAAGAACATTCTGCTTTCAAACATTTTTTCAAAAATCAAAACAGTTCCTTCAACCTGGGTTGCAACAACTGTCATAATCGAAGTTAAATCAGGCGGAAATCCCGGCCAAGGACTGTCATCAATTTTTGGAATCATTCCTCCCAAGTCAGTATTCACCTTCATTTCCTGACCGACTGCGACTGTCAAAGTGTCGCCTTCGATTGTCCATGTTATTCCAAGCTTGCCAAATGCAACGCGCAAAGGTCTCATGTCTTCTGCGCGGACTCCTGTAATTGTAATTGAGCCTTTTGTTGCCGCGGCAAGTCCGATATACGAACCGATTTCCATAAAATCCGGTCCGATTGAAAAATCAACTCCGTGGAGTTTTTTTACGCCGTCGATTACAAGGATATTCGAGCCGATTCCTGAGATTTTTGCTCCCATTGCAACGAGCATGTTGCATAAATCCTGCACGTGCGGTTCTGAGGCCGCATTTGTGATTTTTGTTCTTCCTTCTGCAAGAACAGCCGCCATAACTGCGTTTTCTGTTGCCGTAACGGAAGTTTCGTCAAGAAATAAATCTGCTCCAACGAGCTTGTTTGCTGTAAAAGTAAATGGACCGTCAACTGTTATTCGTGCGCCAAGTTCCTGAAGAGCGAGAAAGTGAGTGTCCAGACGCCTGCGGCCGATTACATCGCCTCCTGGAGGTGGCATGACAGCTTTTCCAGCTCTTGCAACGAGCGGACCTGCAAAAAGGATTGAAGCACGGATTTTTTTGCTCAATTCACTTGGAATATCAGTTTTTTCGATTTTTTTTGCTTCGATTTTCCAGGTGTGATGTTCAATTTTTTCGACACTTGCTCCGAGCGATTGCAATATTGAAATCATTACCGAAGTATCTTCAATGTCGGGAATATTTCGCAAAATTACAGTTTCGTCTGTCAAAAGAGAAGACGCAATGCACGGCAAAGCAGAATTTTTGTTTCCGCTTGCTTTTACGGTTCCGCGGATTGGAATTCCGCCTTCGATTTTGTATTCAAACATTTTGTTCTCCAAAGTGTTATTTTTTCATATTTTGTTTCGGCTTAAATTGAGCACAAATTTATAAGGACTTCCAAAGCCTTGCTCATTTCGTTCAAACTTGCCCATTCTGAGCGAGAATGAAAATCGTGGCCGCCAGTAAAAATATTTGGCGTTGGAATTCCCATTTCTGTAAGCTGTGAACCGTCTGTTCCTCCGCGGATTGGCGGAAAAATCGGCTCAATTCCGGCAGATTTGTATGCGTTTACAAGTTTTTGCACGGTTTGAGGAGAATTTTCAAGTCCGTTTTTCATGTTTGCATACTGAAAAGTGTGTTTTACTTCTGTTTTTCCGCCAAAAATCAGGGCCGTTGTCTGTGCAAGTTTTTCGATTAAAGCTTTTCGGTTTTCCATTCCTTCTGTGGAAAAATCCCTTAAAAAAACAGTAACTTCTGCTTTTTCGATTGTACCGGAAATTTCCATTGGCGCAAAAAATCCTTCAAAACCACAGGTTGTTTCTGGAGCTTCGTGTCGTGGAAGTGAAGCAATAAAATTTGCCGCCATAACCGTCGCATTTACCATTTTGCCGCGCGCGCTTCCTGTATGAGTTGAAATTCCTGTAAATTTAATTTCGCTTTTGCAGGCGTTAAAACATTCGGTTTCGAGTTCGCCCAAATTTCCGCCGTCTACAGTGTAAGCTTGTTTTGATTTTATTAGGTTGAGAGGAACGTTGTCCATTCCATGTCCAGTTTCTTCGTCTGGGCTAAAGCAAATTTCTATTTCGCCGTGTTTTATTTGCGGATTTTCCTTAAAAAAAGCAAGTGTCTGCATAATTTCGGCAATTCCTGCTTTGTCGTCAGCGCCCAAAAGTGTTGAGCCGTCCGTCGAAATTATCGTGTCGCCGTCTTTTTGTGTAAGAACAGGTTTTACATTTTGACCTGAACATTCTTCTACAGTGTCCATGTGCGCAAGAAGACAAAATGAATCTGAAACATTTGCTCCGTCCGAAGCCTGCAACCGACCGTAAACGTAGCATTTTTCTGTAATTTGAACGTCGGAAAGACCGAGTTGTTCAAGTTCCTCTTTTAGAAGCCTAGCTAAGTCAAACTGTCTTTCGGTCGAAGGCTGAAAACCCGAATCGGCACGGGAACTGTCGCTGGTTGTCCAAATCTGAACATACCGTAAAAACCGTTCAAGAAGAGCATTTTTTTGCCCGTCAGAAATAAAAGCCATAAAAGCATTATAAGCAAAAAACGAAAAATAAAACAGAGGAACGTTAAAGCGTTTTAAAACTCTTTACAATGTATTTGAAAGTTGCTGTTTTTTACCTGTTTCTATTGACAGAAACAGAATGTTGATATATTGTTTCTTTTAATAGAAACAATGACTGGAGTTTTTTTATGGCAGATATTTTTGATTCGGTTTATAAATGTATTTCTAGTGAACGCTATACGCCTTATTCGTTGGCCCGCAAAATCGGGGCGGTTGGCATTTTGGAATCGGCAAGTTTTGCAAAAGGGCGTGAACGTTACTCGATTTTGATGGCTGAAGAAGCCTTTAAAATTGTTCAGGACGATGATGGAGTTGCTTTTTTAATTGACGGCTCCCGTGTGCCTTTTGTTCCTGTGGAGGATTCTCTTGACGCTCTTGGCCGTAAAAAGCCAGCTGATATTCTGGACGCTCTTTTGTATGTTGCCCGGCAGCACAAAAATTTTGAAAATTCTTCTGATATTCCGGTTCCAGCTTCTGGAATGGGATATTTAAGTTATGAATTTGCAAGAAGATGCGACAACATTCGTTTTTTTGAGCAGGAAGATGAGCTTGGAGTTCCTGAAAGCCTTTTTATTGCCGGACATATTTACATTGTTTTTGATCACTTTACCGAAACAATGCACATTTTCGGTTTTAACTACAAAGAGCACAAAATCGATATAGAAGCGGCTGTTGAAAAAATGGTCAAAAGAATAAACGACATGGATTTTTCTTATGTTGAAAACGAAATTGGGAAATTTGAATACAAAATTTTGACAGATATTGAGCAGTCTAAGCGCGAATATATTCAAAAAGTTGAAGAACTTAAAAAGCACATTGTTGACGGAGATATAATTCAGGCGGTTCCGAGCCGCCGTGTCCAGATTGAATGCAAGGCGACGGCTTTGCAGGTTTATGGAAAACTCAGAAAAGTAAATCCTTCGCCTTATATGTTTTATCTTGATTTTGGAAATTTTCAGTTGACAGGAGCTTCTCCGGAAAGTTTGGTGCGCGTACGTGAAGGAAAAGCGTCAATTCATCCGATTGCGGGAACGATTCATCGCGGAAAAAACGAGGCCGAAGACGAAGAATTGAGCAAAACTCTACGCGAAAATCCAAAAGAACGCGCCGAGCACCTTATGCTTGTTGACCTTGCAAGAAACGATTTGGGACGAGTCTGCAAAAGTGGAAGCGTGACAGTTCCTCAATATATGGAATGTGAGCGTTACAGCCATGTAATTCATCTTGTTTCAAATACGGAAGGTTTTGTGCGCGAAGGCGTAAAGCCGATTCAGGTTTTGAGGGCGTCTTTTCCGGCCGGAACTGTGAGCGGAGCGCCAAAAATAAGCGCAATGCAGATTTTGAGCCGTTTGGAAAAAATTAAAAGGCGGTTTTATGCCGGGGCGGTCGGATATATCCAGAATAACGGAGATTTGGATTTTTGCATTACAATCCGCTCTTGTTTGTGCAAAGACGGAATTTTTAGTTTGCAGGCCGGTGGCGGAATTGTTTACGATTCGACTCCAGAACGTGAATTTACCGAAACTCAGGAAAAACTTGGGGCTTTGATTGACACTTTGACAAAGTAAAGTAAACCTCTGATATTTTTAAAACTGTGTCGGGGGAAATTTGCCGGTTTAGGGTCGAAGTTTGTTTTTTTTTGTCAGCCAGATTGATGCGTCAGGGGGTGGAGCAGCGCGGAAGCGTTGCCCTAAGGCAATGGAGGCAGAAGCCGGAACTGCGGAAGACCCGGCCGCCACTGGCGGAGACGCCCTGTAAAAAATGGGATACTGGGGAAAATTCTGGGAGATTGTTATTAACGGTGTTTTAACCTGGGAAAAACCTTTTTTTTACTTTGTTTTTGTAACATCGGGGGCATGGATAAACTTAAACTTGGGCCGCTTTTTAGGCTTGATGATTTTTTGACGTCAAAGAATCTTTATACGGTTTTTCAGCCGGTTATTTCTTTGAAAGATGCTTCGGTTTTTGGGTATGAGTGTTTTGTTCGTTTTGACGCTGGAGAAGGTTTTGAAGATAATTCCTTTTTCTCTCCCGAAAATATCTTTGCCCAGAAAAAGGCGGAAAAAGATGTGTGGGGGCTGGACAAACTGTGCTTTAAGAGTGCTGTTAAGACTGCCCGGGCTCTGGGGCTGCGGAAAAAACTTTTTATAAACCTTTGTGCTGCTTCTCTTTTTGACCGGGATTTTCAAAAAGACTATTTTGTTAAGGCTTTTCAGAAATATGGCATCGACTGCCGGAACGTTATCATTGAGTTTTCTGAAAGGGATTTTTCTGAGGAACTGGATTTTCAAATAAAGGAATGTTCGGATTTTTTTAAGGAAGCGGGTTTGTCTGTGGCTGTGGACAATATGAGAGACTTTGGTATGAAAAATGTCTACCGTCTAAATCCCGAGTTTGTAAAGCTGGATCGTCTTGCCGTTAAAAACATTCAAAACGATAGTCTGAAATTTTCTATGGCAAAAAATTTTGTCGATTTCTGCCGGAGTATAGGAACAAAGACGGGTTGCTGTGGGGGTTGAGGACGAAGATGAGCTGAAGGCCCTTCTTGAACTGGGGGGTGGACTTTGCCCAGGGATTTTTTATCGGGAAAGGGGAGAAGGTTTTTGAAAAAGCCGGAAAAAAATCTTTTGCCACGGTGGCTTCTTTCCGTTACAGCGAAAATGTTGAAGGGGAGCAGAAGTCTAAAAAGTCTGGTGGTGTTGATGCGAAAAAAAATGCTGGAAAAGCTGGAAAAGCCGGCGGTGGCGGCTCTGAGGAACAGGATGTAAGTCTGGAGAAGGAGGGCGTCAAAAAAAATAGTGCCCTTTCTCCTTTTTTGAAGGACTGCAGGACTAAAATCGGGGATTTTTGTGTTGAGGGAATTACCTTTTTTGCTGAAACTCCGGTGCCAGAGGTGCTGGAACTTTTCCAGAGCAATGTAAACTGTCTTCTGGCGGTTGTGGTTGATGGGGAGAACCGGGTTTTGGGAACCATTACCCGCTCAAAATTTTTAGGGCTTTTTAGTTCCAGGTATGGGTTTAACCTTTATTCCCGAAAGACTATTGGTAGCCTTATGAAAAAGGACTTTCTTTTTGCTGACGAAAATGAATCTTTGATAAAAGTTTCTCAGGAGGCTATGGAAAGGGATTCGGAAAACATATATTCGCCGGTGGTTGTCCTGTCCAAAGGAAAGTATCGCGGGATTGTTACTGTAAAAAATCTTCTGGACACCCTTGTAAACGTAGAAGTTGCCGAAAAGACGAAAGACCTTATGCTGAAAAATAAAATTCTTTTGAAGCAGCAGCAGGTTCAGGCTCGGGATATGAAGATGGCGGAACTGGTGCAGAAGAGTTTTTATAAGTCGGCGGCGCCGCAGTCAAAGGATTGGGAGGCGGCTTTTTTCTTTAAGCCTATGTCCAGCGTTTCGGGGGATGTGTACGATTTTTATGCGGACAGAAACGGAGGGTTTTCCGGCTGTTCGCTTTTTGATGTTTCTGGCCACGGGGTTGCTTCCGGCCTGGTAGGAATTTTGTCTAAGTATCTGGCTTCCCAAATTTTCCGGATGTATTCTGATAAAAAACTGAACGCAATGCTTAAGGCTTTTAACCGCTTCCTGACGGAGGCAAAGGGGATGGTGGAAAACTATCTGACTGGTGTTTTTTTGCGGGTTTGTGGTTCTGCCCTTGAATACGTGAATGCGGGGCATCCCGATGTTTTTATAAAAAGACCTGGTAAAAAAACTGCGGCCCTGGGTGAAGATAAAAAAGGCTTTAGGGGTACTTTTATAGGAATTGAAGGTCTGCCGGAAGAGTGGAAGACGGTGGAAGAAAAACTTGAAAAAGGAACTTATCTTCTGCTTTATACGGACTGTCTGGTGGAAAGCCGGAATCTTATGGGGTTTGAAATGGATGGCAGAATCCTTGGAAAGGTCTTTGACCGGGCTTGTCAGAAAAACGGTAACTCTGAGGGAAAAACTGCTAAAAAGGTGCTGGAAGATTTAATGGATGCCTTTGAGTCTTTTACGGAAGGTGTGCCCTGGAAGGATGACCTTACGGTGATTGTTCTCAGGTATAAGGGGCTGTAGTTTTGTCTGCTGCTGTGGCTGGCGTGCGTCAGGGGGTGGAGCAGCGGCGAAGCCGTTGCCGTAAGGCAATGGAGGCGATAGCCGGAACTGCGGAAGACCCGGCCGCCGAAGGCGGAGACGCCCTGAAATTTATTCAGCCCTTTTTTCGAATTTTCTTGCCGTTTTTGCTTTGTTTTTGTATTTTTATCTATAAATAAACATAAAATTCATTGTCAAATAATTTTATAGGAGATAAATAGAAAATGGCAAAACAGTTGATTTTCAATGAAGATGCACGCAAAAAGATGCTTTCTGGTGTTGAGCAGATTGCAAGTGCTGTAAAAGTTACACTTGGTCCTTGTGGACGTCTTGTTATGCTGGACAAGAAATTTGGCGCACCAACTATTACAAAAGACGGTGTAAGTGTTGCTAAAGAAGTTGAATTAAAAGATCCTTTTGAAAACATGGGAGCTCAGCTTGTTAAAGAAGTTGCTTCTAAGACAAACGATGTTGCCGGCGACGGTACTACTACTGCTACGGTTTTGGCTTATGCAATTGTTAAGGAAGGCTTGAAATCTGTTGCTGCTGGAATTACTCCAATTGAAGTAAAACGCGGAATTGACAAGGCTGTTGCTGTTGCTGTTGAAGAAATCAAAAAGAACAGCCGCGCAGTTAAAGGTTCTGAAGATATTACTCACGTTGCTACAGTTTCTGCAAACAACGACCCTGAAATCGGTAAAATTCTTGCCGATGCAATCGAAAAGGTTGGAAAAGACGGCGTAATCACAGTTGAAGAGTCTAAAAACATGGACACAACTGTTAAGACTGTTGAAGGTATGCAGTTTGACCGCGGTTATATTTCTTCTTACTTTGTAACAGACCGCGAAAGAATGGAAATCAACTACAGCGATGCTTATGTTTTGATTCACGACAAGAAAATTTCTACAATGAAAGATCTTCTTCCATTGCTCGAAAAAGTTGCTCAGACTGGAAAACCTCTCGTAATTATCTGCGAAGACATGGACGGCGAAGCTCTTGCAACTTTGGTTTTGAACTCAATCCGCGGAACTCTCAAATGCGTTGCTGTTAAGGCTCCTGGATTTGGCGACAGAAGAAAGGAAATACTTCAGGATATTGCTATTTTGACTGGCGGTACTGTAATTTCTGAAGAACTCGGACTTAAACTTGAGCAGACTGATATTAGCCAGCTTGGTCAGGTAAAATCTGTAAAAATCGACAAAGACAATACAACTTTGGTTGATGGTGCAGGCGACAAAAAGGCAATTTCTGACCGCGTTGCAGAAATCAAGGCTCAGATTGAAAAATCTACTTCTGACTACGACAAAGAAAAACTCAAGGAACGTCTTGCAAAACTTTCTGGTGGTGTTGCTGTAATCAATATTGGTGCAATCACAGAAACAGAAATGAAAGAAAAGAAATTCCGCGTAGAAGACACATTGGCTGCTACCCGCGCCGCTTTGGAAGAAGGAATTGTTCCTGGTGGTGGAGTTGCCTTGCTTGAAGCTGCCGCTGCTCTTACAGAAGAGGCTTCTGCTGGTCTTTCTGATGACGAAAAAGTTGGATTTAAGATTGTACGCCGTGCCCTCGAGGAACCAATCCGCCAGATTGCAGAAAATGCAGGTGTTGACGGTGCAGTTGTTGCAGAAAAAGCAAAGAACGAGAAAAAAGGTGTTGGTTACAACGCTCGCACAGGAAAATGGGTTGACCTTATGGAAGACGGAATCATTGACCCTGCAAAAGTTACCCGTTCAGCATTGCAGAACGCTGCTTCGGTTGCAGGCATGCTTTTGACAACAGAATGTGCAATCACTGATATTCCAGAACCACCGGCTCCAGTTGCCGCTCCAAATCCTGGAATGGGAATGGATTACTAGAAAAGACTAGTCAAGGCCTTGCTTTTGAGAAAATCATTAGCAAGGTCTTTTTTTGTGCTTTTTTGTTTAAAACTGAAGAATTTTGGTATAGAATATTTTCTAGGCAGATGAATTTCAGACATACAAGGTTTACAGCAAAATTTTTCATTTTTTTAGCAGTTTTATTTTTTTTGACAGGGACTTTTTTTGCAATTAAAAATGTAAAAAAACAAAATGAACTGAATTCGATTTTTGCCGAAAAAATAAGCGGTTTGGCAGAAGAAAAAAAACTTCCGGACGAACCTGTTCAACTTGAAATTTTTAGAAAATCTTATCCTGACGTTTTTTTTGAAAGCTTTTACGACGAAGAAAAAAATGACTGGCTTGTAAAAATTTCTGCTCCGATTTTTCCAGGCAAAGAAGAAAAAAAACAGACAGAATTGTGGTGGGCGGAAGGCAGGCTTTTGCCGGAAGATGAGCTTGAAAACAAAAATGAATATTGGAAACTTATTTATCAATATTCAAAATTAAAAGATCCGAAAGAAATGAATGCGGAAGAAATCGAGGAAGTGCGAAATTTTTCTTCAAGCAAAAACAGGCAAACTTCTCAGGGCACGCCGATGTTCTTTTTTGATTTTTTGTATGCTGCAAAATCCAAGGTGATAATTGAAGATCACATAGCTTATTCAACTTTTTTGGGAAAACCGACAAAAATTCATGAACGGATAAAAACTCCTCTTTTAAATGTTGAAAAACGGATTTTAAAACTTGCAGACGACGACCCGGAAATTGACGGATTTGTAAAAAATTTAAAATCGGCAGATGCCTACAACTGGCGCGTAATTGAAGGTACTGGCGGAAGAAAATCTTTTCATTCGTATGGAATTGCCGTCGATTTGATTCCGAAAAGGCTCTACGGAAAGGCAATTTTTTGGAGCTGGACTCGCGACAAAGATCCGAAAAACTGGATGCTCACTCCGCTCGAAAAGCGCTGGATGCCGCCTCAAAAAGTAATCGATATTTTTGAAGATGAAGGATTTATTTGGGGCGGAAACTGGATAATTTTTGACAATATGCACTTTGAATATCACCCGGAAATTTTAACAGGAATGTAAAATTTCGTTTTTTTCTTCGCACCGTTCGGACTTTTTTGACTGAGTTTTTTAAAAATTGATGATTTCGTCGTAGCAGGCGATTGCAAAATTGTCCGTCATTCCAGAAATATATTCAATTACGCATTTTTGGTAATTTTCGTATTCGTTTACATCAAAGACGACCGGCGTTTCGTAGCGGAGTGTTTTTTTTCTGTCAGGAGCGTCCTGAGGAATGTAATTTGAATACCGGATTAGCCAGTCTTCGAAAGTTGAGCTCAGATTCTTAAAATAGCGCATGGAAGATGGAATTCTGCCATTTTTTGCAAAACTTTGTGTGCCCATCAAGGTTCTGTAAATCGTTCCCAAAACATTTTGCGCATAATTTTTAAATTCAAGCAGTCGCCAATGGCTGTAAATTTTTTGAAAACTGAATTTTTTTAATTCGCTTATAAACTTAAAATATGGTTCGCTAAAGCAAAGGCCTTTTTCCGGACTTGAATTTTTGCAGAGGTCTACGATCATATCGTTGATTAAGACGGTTGTGTTTATTGCTTTTCCAGAGCTTGAAAAACCGAGAGTGCTGCCTACAATTTCGCGCAATTGACGGTAACAGCCCATGTCGAGAATATGGTAGCGCCGTGCGTCCTGCAAATCTCTTCCCAAAAATGCAATTTTGTCGCTGAGTTTTACAATGCAGCCTTCCCAGGTGAATGGCTGTACAAAACCCGGAACTTTTATGTCGTAAAGAGGAATATTTTCTTCGCGAGGCTTTAATCCCTGCTGGTCAATTTCGCCGCAGTGGCAGACAATTCCGTCGCGGACAGCATAAGTTAAATTCAATGTACGCTCAAAACCGTCTGGGTCTGGAAGAGTTTCGATATAATCTGCAAAAAAAAGTGAATTCCTTTCGTGCCAGAATTTTTTAGGAGCGTTTGCGCCCGGTCTCTGTTCCATAAGGCTGTTTAAAATTTCTTCACCGGTATGGCCAAAAGGCGCGTGTCCCAGGTCGTGCCCTGTTGCAATCGCCTGGGTTAATTCGGTGTTGAGCCCAAGATATTTTGCGATTGTGTCAGAAACTGAGGCTACGTGAAGAACGTGTTCCATTCGTGTGCATACGTGGTCGTTGTGCGGAGAATAAAAGACCTGAGTTTTGTGTTTTAACCGGCTAAAAGCCTGACAGTGCAAAAGTCTTGTGTAATCTCTGTCAAAATCAGAACGAATTGAATTTCCCCGGTCGTAAATTGGAATTTCCCGCTTTACCGCATCCTGCCATTTATGATTTAGAGAATTTGCCGCAACTTTTTCAAATGAATTTTTCATAATCCGATTATAACTCATTTTAATTTTTTAAGATATTTTATTAAAAACGGCAAAGTGATGAATGCAGAAAGCAAATCGCTCAAAGCCGGAGTGAGCATAATTCCAGCAATTGGTTCAAATCCAAAAAACTGAACGGCGTAAGGCAGACATAAAATCATCGGAACAAAAACAATTCCCTGTCTGAGTGACGAAAGCACTGTTGCAGAAAGTTTTTCGCCTGCAGTTTGTAAAAGCATTGTTGAACCAAAAATAATTGAATGGAATGCAAGAACGCAGCAACTCAGTCTGAGAGCAATTGAAGCGACTTTTATAACGGCTTCATCGTCACGAAACGAATGTGCAACTTGCGGGGCAAAGATAAAAACGACAGTTCCAAGAACTGCCATTGCGAGCGAAGTTCCTTTTACCAAAAAAGCAACAGCCTGTTTAACGCGGTCATATTTTTTTGCGCCGAGATTTATTCCGCATACAGGCTGAAAACCTTGTCCAAGTCCGATTGCAACCGCCATTAAAAGCTGGCAAATTCTGTTGCTGATAGACATTCCTGCAACCGCGGCATCTGCCGTCTGAGCTGCGGTCAGCGCAAAACCGGACATAAGGGCGCCGTATTTTGCCGCGCCGATATTCATAAAGATAGTAGAAATAGAAGTTGTGCCCTGCCGAAAAAGGCTTGGAAGTCCAGTCGTAACAATGTCAAAATAAACAGAAAATTTTTTTGCAACCGACTTTATATTGAATTTTACAACTTGCGGATTAAAGAAAAACATAGAAAGCAGGATAAAAAAACTTGTAATCTGGCTTATTAAAGTTGCAATCGCCGCTCCAGAAATTCCCATTTTAAAGACAAAAATAAAAAGCGGATCTAAAAGCATATTCAAAATTCCGCCAGTAACCATTCCAATCATCGAAAAAGCGGCCTTGCCCTGAAAACG
This sequence comes from Treponema berlinense, assembly GCF_900167025.1. Classification (GTDB taxonomy): domain Bacteria; phylum Spirochaetota; class Spirochaetia; order Treponematales; family Treponemataceae; genus Treponema_D; species Treponema_D berlinense. Next base: position 88,675 of record NZ_FUXC01000009.1, read on the forward strand.
CAAAAGATTGTTCATTGCAAATGCGCTCATCATAAAAGGGCAGCCAAAAATTATAAAACGCGCGTAATCAAGCGCAAAAGGAAAAATTGTGTCAGTTGCGCCAAGAAGTCTAACCAGAGGCTTGTTAAAAATTGTTCCTAAAATCGAAAAAATAAGTCCGAGGCTAAAAACGCAGACAATTGCCGTAGAAACAAAAGTTTGCGCTTTTTGGCGGTTTCCAGAGCCAAGCGCACGGCTTGTAATAGAACCTGCCCCCATTCCAATCATAAAGCCACCGGCCTGAATCATCGTCATAAGCGAAAAAATTACACCGACAGCACCAGAAGCGCTTGTACCAAGCTGACTTACAAAAAAAGTGTCTGCCGTATTGTAAATGGCGCTTACCATCATCGTAATAATAGTTGGAATTGCGTTTTTTATAATGAGCGACCCAACTGGCCGGGAAAGCATAAGTTCAACAGTGTTAAATGAGCGGGAAGTCATAAAAAAGATTTTCCCAAAATCAAAAAATAAAATCAAGCAATAAACAGTTAGCGTCAATAAAGCTCAATAAACAGACAGTTGATTTTCCAAAAAAATTTTGCTAACATATTTAAATACGCCAACTTAGCTCACCTGGTAGAGCAGCTCCCTCGTAACGAGCAGGTACTCGGTTCAAGTCCGGGAGTTGGCTTTATTTGTTTTAAATCCTTTCATTGCAACGATTTGTAAAAAATTGCAAAACTGTTTGTTGCATCTAATCGGTATAAAAAATTTTATCAGCTTTTTGGATAATTTCCTGCTTTATTCCTTAAAAACGCGATCGCGCTCAAACCGGCCAATGCCCCTTCAAAAACCGCTTTGCTTACTTGCAAAAGTCCGCCAGTGCAATCTCCGCAGGCAAAAATCCCCGGAAAATTAGTCTGCATTTTTTCGTCAGTTTTTATTTTGTCGCCGTCCAAAAAAATGCCTGCTTTTTTTGCAAAGTCTGCGGCCCCGGCTTCTCCGAGCGCAATAAAAATTCCGTCGGTGCTTAAAATTTCTCCGTCAAAAAAAACAAGCGAGTTTACAAGTCCAGAATTTTCGTCGCCCTTGATTTCTTCGATTTTCCGTTCATCAATAGAATATTTTGTGTTCAATTTTTTTAATTCATCGCAATTTTCGCCGTTTGTAAGAATTTTTACGGAAGAAGCGACATTGGCAAGCACATCGGCCTCGCTCAACGCGAATTTTCCGTTTCCAATGATTACAACATTTTTCTTTCTGTAAAAGAAAGCGTCGCAGACAGCGCAAAAACTTACGCCTTTTCCTTCAAAATCCTGCAAGCCTTTGATTTTTGGACGAAGTTTTTTGTTTCCAGTGGCAAGAACCAAAGATTTTGCCTCAAATTTCTGTTCGCCGGCCAAAATTTCAAAATTTCCGTCAGAATTTACCTCAAAATGCGTAATTTCCAGTTTTTTTACGGCAATTCCAAGATTTTCCGCCTGCAAAAGACCTTCATTGTAAAGTTCCGCCCCGGAAATTCCGTCCTTAAAACCGTAATAATTTTCAATTTTGTGCGCCTTTTCCAACGAACCGCCACCGTTGTGCAAAACCAAAACTTCAAAATTGCCACGGCGGGCATAAATCGCCGCAGAAATTCCCGCAGGTCCGCCGCCAATAACCGCCAAATCAAAAATTTTTTTGTTTTCAACCATAGTTTAATTTTAGCATATTTTAAAAACTTAAAAAGAATTTGGAGCGCATTTTTCTTAAAAAGAAAAGTTTTCCGGCCATAATCGTACAGTTGCCGCAAAAAAACGGCTTTCCACCCTTCGCTAGGCGCTCATTGCCGTTCCGGCAACTCCGGGGTTCCAATCCGGGCTACAAGCCCGGTCGTGCGCTTTTAGCGCACACGAAAATAAACGGGTTTTGCGCAAGCAAAAGCCGCAGCATGCGTCAGCATGCAAGCATCCGGGCTACATACCCGGTCGTGCGCAAATGCGCACACGAAAATAAACGGGTTTTGCGCAAGCAGAACCCGCAGCATGCGCCAGCATGCAGACCCTGTCGTGTGCTTTTGCGTCTGTAAAAATTATTATATAATTTTTGTATGAATTTAAAATTTATTTCTTGGAACGTTAACGGACTTCGTGCTGTTACCGGCAAAAATTTTTACGAGGATTTTAATTCTTTGGATGCAGATTTTTTTTGTCTGCAGGAAACTAAGCTTCAGGAAGGGCAGATTCAAATGGATTTGCCGGGATATTTTCAATATTGGAACTATGCTCAAAAAAAAGGCTATTCTGGAACGGCAATTTTTACAAAATACGAGCCGGTTTCGGTTTTTTACGGAATTGGAATTCCTGAGCACGACACCGAAGGCCGCGTAATCACTCTTGAATACAAGAATTTTTTTCTTGTGACGGTTTACACTCCAAATTCTCAAACCGAATTAAAACGCCTTGATTATCGCATGCGCTGGGAAGATGATTTTAAAAATTATCTTTTAAATCTTTCCCAAAAAAAAGGTGTAATTGTCTGCGGCGACCTGAATGTTGCCCACAAAGAAATCGATATAAAAAATCCGGCTTCCAATCGGCACAATGCCGGTTTTACCGACGAAGAGCGCTCAAAAATGACACAGCTTCTTGAGTCCGGCTTTACCGATTCGTTCAGATTTTTTTATCCTGATACAGCGAATGTTTACAGCTGGTGGTCGTATCGTTTTCATGCACGCGAAAAAAATGCAGGCTGGCGTATCGACTACTTTTTGGTGAGCAATTCCCTAAAAGCTCAGATGAAAAGTTCTGCAATTCATACCGAAATTTTTGGTTCCGACCATTGTCCTGTCGAACTGGTCTGCGACTGCGAAATTTAAAATTACTGCCGGCTTGTTGTCCGTGTGTCTACGATTCGCTTCATGTCGGCAATGTTGTTTACAATAATATTGTTTTCAAAAACTTCGATTTTTCGAGAAGCCATAAAACGGTTTATTTCGTCAGTTGTCTTTGCAATCGGAAGAGCCGCCCAATGCGCCACATCCTGGATTGTAACGTTAAATCTGCGCTGTTTTTCGTTTGGATTTACCGGTGGATTCATTTCGTCGAGCATGCAAAAAACATCCGCAACGCGCGCCTGTGTGTCTTGAATTACCAGAATCTTAAAGCGCCGCTTTTGGTCATAAATGCGTTTGCAGAAAAGTTTTAAAATATTGAGCGCAATCTGCGGATTTCCGGTGATTAAAAGTTCAAAATTTGATTTATTGAATTCCAGGCACTGGACGTTTCCAACGGCAAGACAGGTTGCTGAGCGCGGAGAATTGTCCAAAATCGCCATTTCGCCAAAAAATTCGCCAGGTTTTAAAATGTCCAGATTTTTGTTTTGACCGTTTACGCATTTTACAAGCTGGACTGTGCCTTTTTGAATCAGATAAAAACTTTCTCCAGGTTCAAATTCGCTTATGATAACTTGTCCAGAAGAATATTTTTTTGCAAAACGGGCAAATGCCGGAAGTTCAAAAACTTTTAAGGATTTGTCGTTCAACGAAACATTTTCTGTTCCTTCGTCAAAAGCAAGGCTTTGCGATTGTTTTGCCCTTGCATCGGCTGTTACGAACATTTTTTTGACCGCGTTCTCGTCTGCTGAATTTGGATAGTATTTTAAATATCTTAGACAGACATCTGCGCAGCTGCGCCATTTTTCGTCATGAAAAAAAGCCTGGGCTACGCCCAAAAGTCCGCTCTGACGGTTTATGTTTTGTCCTTTGTTTAGAATCTCTTCAATTTGAGTGTGAACTTTTCTCAGCTGGTTTGAAAAAACTCTGAGCATTTTTAAAATCAAAGTCTTGTTTGAAGAAAAAATCGTTTCAAATTCCTGAACTGTCAGCGAAAGACAAACCGAATCGATTAAAACCGTAGCTGTTTCTTCGCGCGGAAAATGACCCAATGCCGATTTTACACCAAAAAATTCACCGTTTTTTATCTGTTCTGTAACAGGAAGATTTGTTTCTATGTCTGTTGTGGAAATTATTACGCAGCCTTTTTGCAAAATAAAAACCCTGTCGTCGCGGTCTCCTGCAAAATAAATGATTGAACCTTTATTGTATTGCATCACTTTTGGCATAACTTTTCTCCCATAGAATACAGGTTTTATAATTCAATTATAATCCAAAATTATAATTAGTTCCTTAAGATTTAGCATATTTTGATGAAAAATTTAACTGATTAAATCATATTTTCAAAAAAAATCATTTGAGAGTGTTTAATTCTAAAACTTTTTGATTTGTGCTATATTTGAAAAATGATTGATTTACATAGTCACTCTTCTGCGTCTGACGGAATTCTTTCTCCGGCCGATTCTGCCAGATATGCTTTTGAAAAAAAACTTACGGTCTGGGCTTTGACCGACCATGACACGGTTGACGGCTTAAATGACGCTGCAAAGGTCTGTTTGGAAACCGGAGTGAATTTTATTCCTGGAATCGAAATTACAGTTGCCTGGCCAGAAGGCGAATTTCATCTTTTGGGTTTGGGATTGCGCCGTAAAAGCGAAGAATTAAAAAATACCATTGAATATCTGACGGAAGACCGCTTTAACCGGAATTCTGAGATTGTCAGAAAAATGAACGAAGACGGTTACGATTTTACTCTTGAAGAAATTCAGTCAAATTTTACTGCAAGCCAGATTGGACGTCCTCATTTTGCGGATTTTTTGGTAAAAAAAGGAATTGTCCGCAACCGTCAGGAAGCATTTGACCGTTTTTTAGGACACGGAAAAAAATGGTATGTAAACCATACTGGCGAAAATCTTGAAACTGCGGTGGAAGCGATAAAAACGTCTGGCGGAATTCCTGTAATTGCCCATCCATGCTCGCTTTTTGTAGGAATCGCAAGGCTTGAGGAAGAACTTGAAAAAATCCATGCGGCAGGAGTTATGGGACTCGAAGCCTGGCATCCTGGAGCAAGAAAGAGCCATTGTTACCGTCTTGAAGAAATTGCCAGAAAGCTTGGAATGTTTGTTACTGCTGGAAGTGATTTTCACGGAAAAGGTGTAAGGGCGGACAGGCATTTGGGCAGGATGTTTGATAATAAAAAAATTGATGACAGATTCTGGTTTGAAGAATTAAAGCCTGCTCTTGGCGAAGATTTTGATTTTAAAAATACTGAATGGGCAAAATGAATTTTAGAGAATAGATTTTTATGAACGGAAAATTCTGCGCCGGATGCGTCGGGCGAAAGTTGCCGGAGGCAATGAGCGTGAGCGAACCCAGAGCAGCCGGTTTGACGGAAATTTGCCGCCCAAAAGAATAAATTTTTGATTTTTTTTGTGAATTTTTTGTAAAATTTTTACTTTTACGGCCACTTATTATTATAGAAACTTTTTAAGAATTATTAAGGGGTCGGTTTTATGAAAATTTTTTCTTTTTCGCCGTTTGGATATGAAGGCTCGCTTGTTGCCGTTGAGGTTGATTTAAGACGCGGAATTCCTGCTGTGGACGTTGTTGGTCTTGCGGACGGAGCTGTCAAGGAAAGCAGGGAGAGAATGCGCTCGGCAATCAGAAATTCCGGGTTTGAGTTTCCTTTGGAGCGGGTTTTAATCAGTTTGTCTCCGGCGGATTTGAAAAAAGAAGGCGCTGGTTTTGATTTGGCGCTTGCGCTGGCAGTTCTTGATGCTCAAAAAGGAAATCTTTCTGAAAAAAGTGTGCTTGTTATGGGCGAACTTGAGCTTTCGGGGCTTTTGCGTCCTGTCCGGGGCGTTCATGCTGCTGCCGGAACCGCAAAATTGGCAGGAATTGATTATTGCATTGTAAGCTCGCAAAATGCCGGCGAAGCAAAGGAAGTTAGCGGAATGAAGGTTTTTGCGGCGGAAAATCTTGCAGAGGCGTTTGATGCGCTTTATAAACCGGAAATTTTTTGTGAAGGTAGTGAATTTTCTGAAGACCAGGGAGCGCCAAAAGGTTCGGTTTGGGTTGAAAATGTGCTTTTTCCTCCGGTTGATGAAGGTTTTGAGATGGCGGAAATTTGCGGACAAAGAAAACTGATCCGTGCTTTGCAGGTTGCTGCGGCCGGTGGACATAATTTGCTTGCTTTTGGACCTCCCGGCTGTGGAAAAACGCTTGCATTGCAGAAATTTCCGGGGCTTTTGCCTCTTTTGCCGCTGGAAGAATCCCAAAGCGTAACGAGAATTCACAGTTTGGCAGGACTTTTGCCGCCGTCCGTTTCGATAATGCGTAAAGGTGATTTTAGAATGCCGCACCAGACTGCAAGCATAGAGGGAATTTGCGGCGGTGGAGTGAGTTGCCGGCCGGGAGAAATTTCTTTGGCGCACAATGGAGTTCTTTTTCTGGATGAGGCGGCGGAGTTTAGGACGAGTGTTTTGCAGATGCTTCGCGTTCCTCTCGAAACAGGGACAGTTACTTTGAGCCGGGCAGGGCGCAGCACGGTCTATCCGGCGAATTTTCAGCTTTTGATGGCGGCAAATCCCTGTCCATGCGGAAATTACGGAGTTGAAGGAAAAATCTGTCTTTGCAGCGCGCGTTCTGTAGAAATGTACTGGAGAAAATTTAGCGGACCTCTTTTGGACAGAGTTGATTTGAGGGTTTGTGTTTCGGCGGTTGAAAAGGAAAAAGAGCGGAATAATGGCGGTGAAGAAAATAAAGATTTTTCGACCGGGGCTTTGCGCAAAAAAATTGCAGTGGCGGTAAAAAAACAGCGGGAGCGTGGCGTGAAAAATTCGAGGCTTAGTCCGCAGCAGATTTCCGAATTTTGCGTTTTGGACGGAGAAATGGAAAATTTTCTGGAAAATCAGCGCAAAAAAAACAGCTTGTCGCAAAGAGGAGTGAGCGCGTGCTTAAAAATTGCAAGGACGATTGCCGATATGGAAAATCATTTGCGGATTGAATTTTCTGACTTAAGAGAAGCTGTCGAATTGAGAGGAAACAGCGGGCCTTTGGAATTTGTTTTGCCGGGAGAATAGCTTGATTTTGCAGACGGAAAAGCCGTTTAAAAAAGCGTCCGAAGTAAAAAAAAGAACCTGCTTAAAAAAAACAGATTCTTTTTATACCGAAGAAGGGACTTGAACCCTTACACAGTCGCCTGCAAAAGATTTTGAGTCTTTCGTGTCTACCATTCCACCACTTCGGCAAATGCAGATACTATTATATCAGAAAAAAATATTTTTTTGCAACACTATAATGCGATTTTTTTGTATAATTGACCCGGAATAACAATGAATAAAGATTATATTGGCTGCGAACCGGAAAAAGTTTTAAAGGAAGTTTTTGGTTACGATTCGTTCAGGCTTTTACAGCGGAAAATAATTTCCAATGTGCTTAATAAAAAAGATACTCTTGCAATTATGCCGACCGGCGGAGGAAAATCCCTCTGTTACCAGATTCCTGCCTTGATTTTTGACGGAATCACTGTCGTTGTGTCGCCTCTTATCTCTCTTATGCAGGATCAGGTGGACAGTTTGTTGGCTTCTGGAGTAAATGCGGTTTTTTTGAACAGCACTCTTGACTGGGATAAATATCTTGAATCGATGAATTCGATTCGTCGCGGAGAAACAAAAATTCTTTATGTCTCGCCGGAAGGCTTGAGTTCTCCAAAAATCCAGGATTTGCTTCACGACAGCCGCGTAAAAGTCAGCTGCATTACGATTGACGAGGCGCATTGTGTTTCTGAGTGGGGACACGACTTTAGACCGGAATTCCTTGAAATTTCTGCTGTAAGAAAACAGTTTTCTAATGCGGTTTGCCTTGCACTCACTGCGACCGCTACGGCTCAGGTTCGGGCGGATATTATTCAAAACCTTGCGTTAAAAGAACCGGAAGTTGAAATTTCGAGTTTTGACAGGGCGAATATTTTTTTGTCGGTTGCCAGAAAAAATGATGCTGTGAGTCAGGTTGTTGATTGTATTCGCAGGCATTGGGACGAAAGCGGAATAATCTACTGTTTTAGCCGCAAGCAGGTTGACTCTCTTACGCAGGTTCTTTTAAACCTTGGATATTCGGCTCTAAATTATCATGCCGGGCTTTCTGACGAGGAGCGAAAAAATCATCAGAACCAGTTTATCCGCGATCAGGTGCAGATTATGGTGGCAACTTTGGCTTTTGGAATGGGAATTGACAAGCCGAACGTGCGTTTTGTAATTCACTATGACTTGCCAAAGTCTCTTGAACAGTATTATCAGGAAATTGGACGTGCTGGACGGGACGGACTTCCGAGCGAAGCGCTTTTGCTTTATTCCGGGGCTGATATTTTTAAAATAAGGCATTTTTTTACGGATGCCGCCGACCCTCAGAAATCAGAAAATCTCTTGCAGTCGATGACGGATTATGCCTCGGCACGTGAATGCCGCCGAAAAAAACTTTTGGCGTATTTTGGCGAATCTTATGACAATGAAAAAGAAAAAAACGCCCACTGCTGCGACATCTGCTCAAAAGGCCCAGCCGTTCTTTCTGATATGACGATTCCCTGCCAGAAATTTATGAGTTGTATAATCCGCACAAATTCGCATTTTGGAGCGGCATATATTGCTGATGTTCTTTTGGGTTCTAGAAATAAAAAAATTCTCGACAATTCGCACAATATGATTTCGACATGGGGAATCGGCCGGGAACTTGATAAAGCCCAGTGGATGGAACTGGCTTCTCTTTTAATCGAAAAAAATTATCTTGTAAAAACCGGAGATTACGGCATTTTGATGCTCACAAAAGAAGGTCTTGGCGTGCTAAAAAACCGGGATAAAATTCTTCTTCCGTTCGAAAATGCCTTGCCGTCTGAAAAATCTCTCAAGGCTACGGGAACTTTTGTTCCGAAAAACCGGGCGGGCACAGGTTCTTCCGGCGGACTTCTTTTTCCAAAGCCTTCTGGAAAAAACGGAAAATCAAAAAAATCTTCTCTTCGGGCGGATTTTGTTCTTCTCAAAAAAACGGAAAATTCTTCTTTTGAGGGGAATGTGGAAAATTCTCAAAAAAAATCGCCCGACCAAAATACGCTTCTTATGATTTCCGGCTTAAAAAAATGGCGGAAAAACAAGGCTGAAGAGATGAATGTTCCTCCATATGTAATTTTTGGCGACAAGACTTTGCACGAGCTTGCGGCAAAAAAGCCAAAGTCAATGGATGAACTTTTGGACTGCTACGGAATCGGAGAAAACAAGGCGGCAAAATTCGGAAAGGAAATTTTGGAGCAGATTCAAAAGTTTTAAAATTAAAAAAGCCACGCTTAGAAAAATGTCTTTCCGACGTGGCTTTTATCGGTTTTGTGCAGAATTGGAATTAAAAACTAAAAAAGTCTTCTCGCTTCAACATAAAATCTTTTTTCGCTTGCTTCGCCCATGCTGAATGATTTTCGAGGAAGCGGACCTCTGCCGTTGATTGTCGCAAAAAAGCAGTCTTTTGCAATCGGAGGCAGCAAAATTCCTGTATTGCCTTCGGTTTTTCCGAGTCCGACAGTTTCGTCGCTTCCGTGGATATAATCAATCTGCGTTTTTTGAGCCTTATTTTCGGTCATGAAATCGTCGATTACAGGCTGAAGAGCGGCGATTGCCAGATCTTTGACCGGAGTTTCGAGCATTTTGAACGAAGTTTTTCCATTCTTGGTAAAGATAAATCCGTACCGTGCGCCGTCTGCGCTCCTGGAAGCAACTTCTTTTTCAAGTTCAGATTCATTTTTCAATCCGCAGATTTTTCCGCCAAGTTTTTGTGCAACGGTCAAAATGAGCTTTTCGCTGTCAATTCCAAACAAGACACGGTGAATCGGTTCAAAAGTCAGTCCTTCGTCATAAATGTTTACGATTTCGACAAGGGCATAGCGTACCGGAGAATCTGCAGGAAGACGGGATTTGTTTTCTTCCCAGACGGCTTTTGCTGTTGCAAGGGAGTGGTTTCCGTCGCCAACCGCAAAAAGGAAGGTGTTTCCGTCAGAATCTGTTCCGGCTTTTGCCAAATCAGAGAGCGCGCTTTCGAGCAGTTTTTCAGCGTCGCTTCCTTTTACCGCCCAGCCTGTAATATGGCCAGAATTTTGCATCAAATCGCCGTCATAAACCGGCATCTGCTTTTTTGCAAGGTTTCCGGCTCCTCCGACAAGTTCATCATTCGGGTCGTTTGCAAGGAGCATGATATGCGGAAGCTCAAGTTTTGCGCCGTTTCTGATTTTCATTCTTGGCGGAATTCTTTCAGGAACAGTTGCTTCTGTTGCGCGAATCAAGGCTTTTGAGCCAGGTTTCCATTCGTAACTGTCCAAATCGACGCACATAACCAGACCTTTTCTTGTGCGGCCGTAGGCAGTTTTTCTTTCAATGTAGACACATTCTTCCTGAGGAGAATCAAAAACGCCTTTTTCGAGATATTCATCCATTGCAGACTGAATTTTATGGATGCGTTCATTTTTTGCATCTTCGTCCGACTTGTCCAGATAAACTTCCGGAAAAATCAAGTTGAGCGACGACGGCTTTTCGCCGGCAATTTTTTTTGCGTTTTCCCAATATTCGCGGTCTTGAGTGTATTGGTCGCAGGCAATAACCGACCATGTTTTCAAATCAATGTTTTTTGGCAAAAGAATCTGCGGAATAGCAGTTCCAAATTTTTCAAAAGTTTTCATTGTTTTATTCTAGCGAATTTTTCCCGTGTTGGGAATTCTTTGACGTCCTTGTCAAGCAACAAGCTTTGCTTCTTGCGGTTCTATGTCTTTTACCGCCGTCCTTGTCAATTTTGGTATTCGGGCGTTTCCTGACTTTTTTTACTTTTGTTTTGCCTTTGTCGTTTTAATTTTTTTTTGGGAAAAAAGATTTTTTTCTGAAAGAATATGTCAGGCCGGGTCTTCCGCGGCTGCGGCGTCTTGCGCGCCTTCGACCAGACGCAGGCGTCTGTTTTCGCTTCGCTCACCGCTACACCCCCTAACGCTTCCTAAAAAGAAAATATCGGCCATAATTTTGTCATTGCCGTACTTAAAACCATCTGTCATTGTCGGACTTGATTCGACAATCACGTGTAATAGATTCCCTTGTCAAGCAAGAGAATGACAATCTGTTAAAAAAAACAGCCCCTGCTAAAAGCAGAAGCCACATCTTCCTTTATGGAAAATTCCGATTTTCTGTGCTATATTCAAAACAGGAGGCGAAATATGACTCTTGTGATAAAAAACGCGGACAACAAACTTGTGGAAATGATAGACGCGATAAACAAGATGAGCAAAAAAGTTTATTCCTATGTAAAAGAAGATGAATATCCGGCAGAACTTGTGGAATCAATCAAATCAGGAGAAAAAGAGTACAACGCCGCTGTCAAAGACGGCACGCTAAAAACCTACGCCACCGCACAGGAAGCGTTCGCCGATTTATGAAATACAAAATTTATTTTACACCGGCATTCAAAAAAGACGCAAAATCGCTCACCGCTACAATCCCTAACGCTTCCTAAAAAGAAAATAAAAAAGCAGCTTCCACCGTAAAGCAGAAGCTGCCTGAAAAAGCACAACACACAATAAAAATCACGCATTATTCATTGCGCATTGCAAATAAAATCCTACTTTCCTCTTTTTGCGACTGTTTCGTTCACGCGGCTGATTTCGCTCTCAACGCCTTTTGCAAAATCCGCGACCGCCGTGTTCCCCACAATCGCCATCGTGTTTAGGTACGGAACAATCTTGTCGTTTATGATTGCAAGAATCGGCTTTTTGTAGCTTGACGCGCTCGCGCCCTTGCTGCCTTCCGCCTTTACAAAAGCGTCGTTCGCCGCCGTAAAATTGTCCTGCGCCGTCCTGATTGCCGAAACCATCTCCGCAACGCCGTCAAGTTTTTCAATATTCGCCTTAGCTTCCGCCGCCGTAAAGTCGCCGAGCATGCTTTCAATCATCGAGCTTTCAGAAACATAGCTCGCGCTCAAGATTCCCGACTTCGCATACTTGTCGTAAACCGTCTTCAAACAAAGAGCCGCAGCTTTTTTCTCCTCCAGCGGAAAAACCGCGTAGCCCGAAAGAAGCGCGCCAAGATTTCTGACAGCCTCGTCGCGCCTTGAGTCCGCCTCGTCAAGATTCGACACCGCCTTGTCCTGCAAAATCGCAGCCGTAATTGCGTCGCTTAAAGTTGTAAGCTCCGCTATCTGGCCTTTTAGGAAGGTGTCTTCCTGAGCCTTTGTGTCCGCGCCGAAAATGCGGATGATTGAATCCGAAAGCCCGTCCACCTCGGTGATTCTGGCTTTAGCTGTAAGTTTGTTCATAAATTCCCCCTTTGAAAACTTTTTGAACTGATAAATCGCGCTGCCAATGTAGCAGTTGCGAAACCTGATAAAAATTATAGCATGGGTTTTAGAAATATCTGTTTTTTTTGCGTGGCTTTGCCGATTAAAAAAACGAGGTTTGCAATCGGCGCGACGCCGAAACTGGAAATTTGCAAAAACGCTAATCGGCGTAATGCCGAAACAGGAAAATTGAAAAAGACGGCAATCGGCACAATGCCGAAACAAATAAATTAGGAAAAGCGGGATTCAGCGTGACGCCGAAGTTGAAAAATTTGAAAAGTCAGCAATCGGCATGATGCCGAAACTGGAAATTTGAAAAATAAAATCAAACTCACGCAGTTACTAGTACTTTTGGAGTTTTCTGCATAACAAGGATATTTTCATTATGCGAATTCTGCTCTTGTTTTTCCAAAATAGTAACAAATTCAAAATCGGTCTTAAAAAGTGCGGCATTTTCTTCATTCAGTTTTTTTCTTACAACTTCTATCGCCTTTTCGGATTTGTCTATTCCAATCCAATTTCTGCCAAGTTCTTGGGCTGCAATCAAAGTTGTTCCTGAACCGCAGAAAAAGTCCATGACCAAACTTTCGGGATTTGAGGAAGTCTGAACAATAAGCTTTAAAAGGTCAAGATTTTTTTCTGTCGGATAAACTGGATATTGGTAATCCTTGAAATCCCAAATGTCCTGTAGTTTTTTTCCCTTCTGTTCATTCGCAAAGATTTTTCTGCGTGGAACTCCGTTTTTTGACCATTCAATCAATCCCTGCTCGTCTAGTTTTTCAAGCTCTGCTGGAGAAGTGCGCCAATGCCTGCCTTTTGGTGGCAACATTCCCCTGAAAGTTCCGCCTGTAACTCCGTCTTTTGTCTCGCCCGGAGCGTGGAGAGGAACTGTTGTGTAAAATCTGCCATGCTCGTCAATTTTTTTGTAAAGCCGGGCTTTGTCTTCGTCTGAAAAAGGAACAAAAGGCTCATTCCAAATCGGATTACTTGTTTTTGAATAAAAAAGAATCAAGTCTTTTATGTTTCCGTAAGCCTTGCGTGAAAAATTTTTAGGATTGCACTTTATTCTTGTGATGTCGTTTCTGAAATTTTCAGCCCCGAAAATTTCATCCATTATGATTTTTACATAATGTCCGATTTTGTAATCAATATGAAGATAAATAGAACCGCGGTCGCTTAAAAGTTCACGTGCTAAAATAAGACGTTCCTGCAAAAATTCTAGAAATTCCTCGCCAAGAAGATTGTCTGTGTAAGCAATTTCGTCTTTTTTGCTTGAGCTTATTGTGCTTGTGCGTTCCTCGCTGATTGTGAAAGTTCCGTTAGTTGCAAAAGGCGGGTCGATATAAATTAAGTCAATCTTGCCTTTTAGATTTGAATTGTGAACAAGAATCCGCAAGGCTTCCAAGTTGTCACCATTAATCAAAATATTTTCTTTTTCTGCAATCGGCTTTGACAACTCCGATTGTGGAAGAGTTTCGAGGATTTCTTTTTTCGTTTTTTTTCCGTTGTAAGTAAGTTCCATTTTTTTCGCTCCTTACAGACTGCCTAAAAATTCACGTAGCAATGTTGCAGAAAGAACAACTGTATCATCAGAGAAGCTTGTTATTTCCTTATACATCTTGCTTCCAGATTTTATGTAACAAACGCCGTCTAAGATTGCGATTTTCTTTACATGAAAACTTGTCGACTGAATTGAAGATGTTAAAGTATCAATCGCATCATTTAACTGTGCATTTTGATGTCCGCCAAAATCAGTTAAAAACTTTGTTTCGCCGATTATGTATGTTTCTTTTACTTTTGCAATAAAATCGAGTCCTTTATCTCGTTGATAGCCAAGAACTCTTTTTGCAAAATCTTCACCTTGTGAATCAGAACAGTTAAAAATTATATCTTCTTCGCTATTCAAGAAAGACATTTCATCTTTTGTAACTTTTAATCCTAAAGTTGCTTGGTCAATATAGTTTTTAAAAAGTTGCCCCATCTGTCTGTTTGTTTCTTTTGGTGCAGATGTTTTTTCAAGGATTCCAGCAAGTCCCATTTCATAAAGATAACTCGCGATTCGTTCAACTGTTTTTGGATTTCTTTCTATTGCTGAGCGGTCGTTTTTCAAATATGAAACGTAAGAATATTTTATTGGGAAAGGATGCTTTTCATCGCCATTACCTTTTACTTGGTCAAGCAAAAGATTTATCAAGCCTTTTGAATCGCGAGTTTGAAGCAATGCTTTTAATTTTTCTACAACGTCGTTTGATAAATCACGTTTTTCATTTGCCGAAAGAGGATAAACTTTGAACAGTTGGTCTAAATAATCGTGCTGATTTGCAAGTTCTATGCTTCGTTGTGTCCAAATATTCATGATTTTATTCTCCAGAATAAGTAGCGTTTACATAATTACTATGCACAATTTTTGGCAAAACTTCCATAGCTTTTTTCGTTAGGAATTGTGGCACCTGCGGAGCAGTTCAGTAAAAATATTGACCTATAAATTCTGTCCTTTTAAACGTGCGTTTTTTGTGACAAGAATTGTATCTAAATTTTACAAATTGCCCCCCTAACGCGATGTTAAAAAAAGTTGTATAATTTATATATGTCAGAAATTCCTTCGATTTCTTTACAGCAGCGCGTTTCTCAACAGCAGCGGCAGGTTCAGGCGCAAAAATTGAGCCAAAAACAGCTCATGTCCGTAAAACTTCTTGCAATGTCTTCCCTCGATTTGCGTCAGGAAATTTACACGACGGTTGCCAGAAATCCTGCTCTTGTAATTACAAAAGACGCTGCGTTTGACGGCGTAAAAGATGCAAAAGTTTCTGGAATTTCTTCTGACAACCTTAGGATCGGTTCTGTAACTCAGGCTGGAAAAATTGCAAGCGACAATTTTCAATCTGCTCTCGAATCTTCTCCTGACAATCGGGAAACTCTTTCTGAACATCTTGAACAGCAGTTTTTGTCGGTTTTTCATTCACCTGCGCAGGAAAAAATCGGACTTGCCTTGATTCACAATTTGGACAACCGTGGATTTTTTATTTTTGATCCTTATTCTCTTTTAGACAAAAAGGATTCGGCTCAAACTCCAGAACTTCTCGAAAAAACACTTTCTGAGATTCAGCAGCTTGATCCTGTCGGAACTTGCTGCAAAGATTTTGAGGAAAGTCTTTTTATTCAGGCAAAAGCAAATGAAAATTCTCCAAAAGCGGCGCTTTTTATCTTGGACGGACATTTTGATTTTTTAAATCCTCCGCAAATTCCAAAAATTTTAAAAAAAATCCGCAATTTTGCCCGCGAAAATCCAGATGACGCTCAAAAATTTGGTTTGCTGGACTTTACCGAAACTCAAATTGAACAGGCTGTTGCTTATATCAGACAGCTCAATCCTTTTCCTGCCTCAGAATTTTCGCCTTCTGACAATATCTGCATTGCGCCAGATGTTTATGTCGAAAAAAATGAGGAAACCGGTGAATACACTGTCCGCGCAAATGATGAAATTTTGCCGGTTGTTGAACTTTCCAAAGATTTTTACGAACTTTCGCTGGACAGAAGCCGGGTTACAAAATCTACCGAAGAATCAGAAAAAAAACGTTCCGAACATAGGTTTATAATGGAAAGTGTCCGCTCTGCAAATGATTTTATGGAAAGTCTTGCATTCAGAAAAAAAACACTTTTGCTTGCCTGTCAGCAGATTGTGCGCCTTCAAAAAGATTTTTTTGAAAAAGGGCCTCGTTATTTAAAGCCGCTGCGGCAAAAAGACGTTGCGGCGATTATCAATGTTCACGAAGCGACGATAAGCCGCATGGCAAACGAAAAATATCTGCGGTGCAGCCAGGGACTGTTTAAGCT
Organism: Treponema berlinense; assembly: GCF_900167025.1. GTDB lineage: Bacteria > Spirochaetota > Spirochaetia > Treponematales > Treponemataceae > Treponema_D > Treponema_D berlinense. The sequence goes on from NZ_FUXC01000009.1 coordinate 104,711, forward strand.
TTCATTTTTCTTTACAAATGCTGTCGGTCAAAACCTGCCGGAAACAGAAGAGGTTCCGGCTTCAAAACAGGGCGTTATGGCTGAATTGGAAAAAATTCTTGAAGAACACAAAGATGATAAAAAAGCTTTGAGCGATCAGAAAATTGCAGACATTTTGCTTGAGCGCGGAATAAAAATTGCACGGCGGACTGTTGCAAAATACCGCTCCCAATTAAATATAGATTCTTCGTATTCAAGACAGTAGACTGCATGAGCTAAAAGCGCATGTCTGGGTCTGCATGCTGTCTCGCATGCTGCGGCTTTTGCTTGCGCAAAACCCGTTTATTTTCGTGTGCGCATTTGCGCACGACCGGGTCTGCATGCTGGCGCATGCTGCGGCTTTTGCTTGCGCAAAACCCGTTTATTTTTCGTGTGCGCATTTGCGCACGACCGGGTATGTAGCCCGGCCTGGAACCCCGGAGTTGCCGGAACGGCAATGAGCGCCTGGCGAAGGGTGGAAAGCCGGTTTTTGCGGCAGCTGTACAATTATTGCCGGAAAACTTTTCTTTTTAAGAAAAATGCGCTCCAAAAAATCCTTAAAATTAAATTTGTCTTATTTAAAAAGCCATATTATACTTATTTCTAGAGGGCAGATTTAGAAAAATAAATCCGCTGATTTTACATCTGGAGGAAACTACTATGACTAAAAATGTATCAGCTTCATTCGACCTGGAACAGAAACAGACGGAAATGATTGACAAAAAACTTGAAAGAATTAAATACGCGGATGACCTTATAATTGATTTGACGGTTCGCGTAAAGCACGAAAAAGAATATTCTTTCGATGCGACTGCCAATTTCCGTTGGGGAACTCAGGCTCATGTCAGTGCTAAGGATTTTGATTTTGGTGCTGCACTCAACAAAATGATGGACGTGCTTGATACAAAAATCAAAAAGGAAAAAGATAAAATTCAGGAAAAATAATGTTTAGTTCAGTTTTTGCACAAAAAATCTGTGCTTAAGTTGAATAAAAAGATTTTTTCAAAAATTTTGTAAAATTTTAAATGCCGTCTGACAGTTGATAAGACTTTTGGACGGTTTTTTTTGTCTTTCTGGGGTAATTTCTGGTTTAAAAATTTTTTAATATTAAAAAAATAGCCGCAAAAAAGTTTTTTTGTCTTGAACAGTGTCCTTATTGTTTGTATAGTGATGAATATGGATAAACCGTTTACAGTTCTCGATTTGCTCGATATGGATTTAAAAGGCCACAACGCCCTTAATTTGAGGTGTCTTGCTGGTCGAAAGGGACTTAACCGTACGATTTCTGTGCCAGATATAAACCGTCCGGGGCTTGAGCTTTCGGGTTTTTATGATTCTTTTGACTGTGACCGGGTTCAGCTTTTTGGACATGGAGAAACGGCATATCTTTTAAAGCTCAAAAAAGAAAAAAAATCTTCTTCAATCGAAAAATTGTTTTCTTATAACATTCCATGCGTTGTTTTTACTCACAGCCTTGAGCCAGATGAGTTTTTTTTGGAAATTGCGGAGAAAAACGGCTGTGCTGTTTTGCAGACGAGCCTTGAGTCTTCTGAATTTTCAATGCGGCTTTTGCGCGTTTTTTCAAATATTTTTGCTCCTAAAAAGACATTGCACGGAGTTCTTGTAGAAGTTTACGGTATTGGAATCCTTCTCATGGGACATTCCGGCGTTGGAAAATCTGAATGTGCGCTTGAACTTGTTGAGCGCGGACACCGGCTTGTTGCGGATGATATTGTTCAAATTCGCTGTGTAAACGGAAACTCTGTTTTGGGGCAAGGCGCAAATACTTTTATAAGCCACCACATGGAAATTCGCGGTTTAGGAATCATAAATGTAAGTCAGCTTTATGGAGTCGGCTCAATCCGCGAGCAAAAAGAAGTTCAGCTTATAATCAAACTGGAAGAATGGGATCAAAATAAAATTTATGACAGGATTGGCACTGATCAGACGAGTACTGATTTGCTTGGAGTAAAAGTTCCTACAATCGAAATTCCTGTTCGTCCTGGAAGAAACCTTCCAATTATCATTGAAGCTGCCGCAATGAATGAACGCTTAAAAGCAATGGGTTATAATTCTGCAAGGGATTTTAACCAGAATATTCTAAAATGGATTGAATCCGGAGAGGCACAAACCACTTATTATGGTTCTGACGACTCTTACTAAAAATTATAAAAAGAAGTTGCCTGAATAGTTTTATTAGCGGTTGTTAAGCTGTTGAAATAACCATGCTGCTTATATTTTATATAAGGTTCTTTCAATAACTCAATTATCGCAAAATCTACTTTTTTGGCAGTTTCTGCAAAGAGGTCTTTTTTATGACAGAAAAAATTTTGACAGTACGCAACCGTGCTGGAATTCACGCTCGTCCTGCTGCCTTGATTGCGCAGACAGCAAACAAATTTGCCTGCGAAGTTACAATGATTAAAGATGATGCCGAAGTAAATGCAAAGTCAATAATGGGTGTAATTACAATGGCTGCAGCCTACAACACGAATATTACTCTCAGGACGGACGGTGCTGATGAAGTTCAATGCGCCGATGCCATTGCTCAGCTTTTTGATAAAAAATTTGAAGAAGAATAGAGAAATTTTCGAATCTAAGGAGGCATGATAAAAATTACATCCCTGTAATTTTTATCATTACAGTTTGTTCAAGCGTTGCTTTCACAAACTGTGATTCTCGCCGTCCGTGGCTCGCCGCTAACGCGGAGTTTTATTAAGGAGAGTGTAATAAAAACTTTGCCTAAGATAGCGTCAAAGTTTTTATTCACAAGTTTGCGTTGCAAACTTTCTTATCAACTGCCCATTCTCATTTCATTGCGAATGGGCATAAAAAGTCAAATCGAAAATTGAAATTTTCTCGTTGACTTTTTATGGGAGGAAAAATGAAAGAACTTACAGAGCGTCAGCGTGAAGTTTTAAATTTTATTTCGGTTTTTTCAAAGGAAAATTCTTATCCGCCGACTGTTCGCGAAATAAGTGAGCATTTTGAAATTTCAATTCGGGCAGTGCAGGATCATATTGCCGCTTTGCAAAAAAAGAATTGTATTTCGATTAAACCAAAAAGTTCCAGATCCATCCGTGTTATCCGCAATGACAGCAGCGATGAAAGCATTCCTCGTCCTGCTTATATTGGAAAAGTTCCTTTGCTCGGCACTGTCGCCGCAGGAAAACCTCTTTTGAGCGAAGAAAATTTGGACGGTTACATAAACCTGACAGAGCCTTTTATTCGTCCTGGAAAAAGTTATTTTGCGCTTCGTGTTCGCGGTACAAGCATGATAAACGCTGGAATTCTCGAGGGGGATCTTGCGATTATTGAACAGTGCGAGACTGCTGTTGACGGACAGATTGTTGTTGCCGTAATTGATGATGCGATCACCTTAAAACGCTATTATCGCGAGTCAGACAGAATAAAACTTCAGCCGGAAAATCCTGATTTTCAGCCGATTTATGCAAAAGAACTGCGCGTTGTTGGAATTCTCTCGAATATTGTCCGCACATACTAAAACTGAATAAATTCTGCAATGTCAGCGCCGATTTATCTTTATACCGGACCTGAAGCCGGTGAAAAAAATGATCAGATTCTCGCATTAAAAGAAGAACTGCGCAAAAAAATGGGCAGCAGTGACGATTTTGTTTATTACGGAACGGATTTGAATATGAGCGATGTTGTCGCTCAGTTGATGACAGAGTCGCTTTTTATTCCTGCAACCTTTGTTACAATCCGCAATGCGGAGCTTGTAAAAGACAAAAAAGACATCGATATGCTGGCACAGTGGGTTCAGACTGCCGAAAAAACAAAAAAAGAGACGACAGTGCTGGTTCTTGTTTCTGATGAGCTAAAAGTTGATTCTAAACTTGAAAAACTTGTTCCCGCTGCAAATAAAAAAGTTTTTTGGGAGATGTTTGAAAATCGCAAGGAGCAATGGCTGTACTCTTTTTTTAAGAAAAACGGTTATGCCCTTGAGCCAGACGCCGCGGCTTCGATTTTGGAAATGGTAGAGAATAATACCGAGGCTCTCAGAAATGAATGCAGCCGCTTTTTTATGTGTTTTGAGCCGGGACATTTTGTTACTGCCGCCGATGTTGAACAGATTTTGGCGCACAATCGTGAAGAATCGGCTTTTACACTTTTTGGGGCAATGGTTGAGCAGAAGTTGCCGCGAAAAAGGTTTGAAGACTGTCTGGAAATTCTTCAGAAAATCAGGCTTTCAAAAAAAGACAGCGATGCCGTTGTAATAATTGCGGGGCTTTTGTATTGCTTTAGAAAACTTGCGCTTTGGCAGTCGTTGCATGCGGCAGGCTCTCCAAACGAAGCTGAGTTAAAGAAAAACGGCTTTACTTCAAAAACCGCACGGTCTCAGTATTCTTCGGCAAGCAGAATCTGGTCTAGCGGTCAGGTTGCTGCGATTGTCGCCCTGCTTTCAAAAACAGACATTGATATTCGTTCTTCGGGAACAGCATTTCAAGATACTCTACTATCTCTAATGATTTACGAAATTATAATAAAAAACGGCGCTTATTGTTCTGAATACGAGTAAATGAATGTTGCTCTATGCCGATAACTTAATTATAATTATTCTTGATTTTGGGTTATAATTTTTTATTATGAGAAAAATTAAAAAACAGAGTAATGATGAAATTCATTTTGTTTTTTGAATTTTTATTTGGAGGAAAAATTGAAAAAGTTAATTTCAGCACTTGCATGTATTATGGCTGTTCTTTTTGTAATTTCCTGCGGTTCAACTCCAGAAGCTGAGCCGGAGCCGACTGTAAAAGATGCAGTAGAGGAAATTAAAAAAGATGTAGAGGAGACTGTTGATTTTTCAGCGGCAAACAAATCTCTTCTTGCTTTGACGGAAGCTGCCCGGCAGAGCGCAATCGAATTTGGAGCGGAAAAATATTTTTCTGACGGATTTTCTGTTGCAGAAACAAAATATACTTCTATAAAAAACAATGTCGAAACAGATTCTTCAAAAGATTATTCTGCGGAAATAAAAGACCTTACTGCCCGTTATAACTCTCTTGCTTCTGCAAGCCAGGCCAGCGCCCTTAAAGAAAAGGCAGATGCGCTTTCTCTTGCAAACGAAAATCAAAAAGCTTACGACGATGGAAAAAAGGCTCTTGAAGAATATTCTGCTTTTGGAGCAGACAAAGACGGAGCAACTCTTCTTGCAAAGGCAAATGAAGCGCTTGCCGCTTACAATGACGTTGTAAATAAAGGTCTTAAGGCAAATGCGGCCCGCGAAAGACAGGCTGCGCTCGAAGCAAAAAGAAACGCCGACAAGGTAAGAGCTGGTGTTGCAAAAAAAGAAGAATACAAAAAAGCTTCTGAAATTTTTAAGAAGGCGGATTCTTCTTATGTGACAGCGAATATCGAAGGCGCATTTAACGGATATAAAACTGCAAAAGAAACATATTCCGCTTTGTACGAAGAGATTAAAGAAAAACGTGCTGCCGCGCAGGCTTTAATTGATGCTGCAAAACAGAAGGTTGCTGATTCTGAAAATTATGCAAAAGAAGCAGATACAATCGCTCCTCTCGAAGGCGTAGTTGCAGGAATCGAAGCAGAAGATGCAGTTTTGCTTGAAGAAGATAATTTTGCTAATCCGGAAGATGCGGTAATCAATGTTGAAGACGGTACAACTGCAAAAACGGCAGAAAAAGTCGCAGAAACTGCAATTGCTGTTGAAAATGCGGCCGCAAATGCCGCTGAATCGGTAATTCAGGATTCACAGAATACATCGGAGGCTAAATAATGAAAAAAAGTATTACAGTTTTATTGGCGGTAATTTCTGCCTCTGTGCTTTTTGCTGTAAGTTATAAAAATAACACTTATCAAAAGCTTGCTAACGAATATACAAAAAAGGCCCAGAATGCTTTGGATGCAGGAGATTATGTTCTTGCTGAAGACTATGCAAAAAAAGCAGAGGAAAATGCGGCCCTTTCTCAGGCATATATTCAGAAAATGCTTGCAAAATCGGAAGCTGATTCTGTAATGAAAAATGCTTCAAAGCGTCTTGATTATGCAAAGTCAATCAATGCAGATAAAAATTTCCCAATGGCGTATTCAGCCGCTCAAAAAGCTTATGCAAGTGCAGATGATGCTTACAAGACAGAAGATTACACGACAGCCGCAGCCTATGCAAAACAAGTGTTAGAAGCTCTTGCCGATATAAAAGAAATTACGCCGCTTCCGCAGTATTATATTGTTCGTCCATGGGAAGAAACAAAAGACTGTTACTGGAATATTTCCGGCCGGCCTTATGTTTACAACAATCCATTGCTTTGGGAAAATCTGTATCAGGCAAACAAATCTAATATGCCAAAACCAAGCGATCCAAACTTGATTATGCCTGGAATGAAAATGGAAATTCCTAGTTTGACAGGTGAATATCGCGAAGGCGTTTATTCTCCTTCAAAAAAGTATGACGGCTATTCTGCCGTAAATGCTGAAAAATAAAAAAATGCGTAAAAAAAGGCAGAAAATTTTCATTTTCTGCCTTTTTTGTTTTAATCTAAAAACTTCCAGAATCTTCCGCCTGCCGGAAAATCATTAGCGCGCTGCACATAAGAGCGTGAGGCATTTGCGGAGTTCCCATTTTTTCGTAAACTTCGTTTTTTGGCATTTCAAGGTAATTTAAGTATTCGTCAGAATCTAAATTTTGAGAGCCTGTTTCTTTTAAGTCAAAGGCCGCAAACACGTGAAAGTGGTTTGTCATAAAAGCCGGGTTTGGATTTATTTTTCCAAGATAGAGCATTTTTTCTGCAACACAGCCAGTTTCTTCTTTTAATTCGCGGATTGCTCCTTGAAGTGGAGACTCGCCGTCATCAATTACGCCGCCCGGAAATTCAATGCTAAGCGCTTTTTCTCCGTGCCGCCATTGCTTGACCATTATAAAATTTTCATCTTTGACAGGAATTACGGCAACCCAGTCCCTTGAATCAATTGAAATGTAATTGTGTTTTTGACCGTCGCTTGCAGTTGCAGGTGTCTGGCAGACTGTTGCTATCGGAGTTTTTAAAAGGATTTCTTTTTCGCCTTCTGTCCATACGAGCTGCGAGTCGCTGAAAGAATTTGCCATTGTTTTTTTCCTTGTTTTTATAAAAAATTTGTAATTTTTTGCAATATTTTTAAAGTTTTGACTTAAAATCGACTTTATTTTATTATATTTAAAGTGATAAAAGTTTAAAGGGAAAAAAATCGTTCAAAATTAAATTTTACAGCATTTAAAATTGTTGAATTTTTAGCCCTTGCAGTTTTCCAATGGAGGATTTATGGCAATAATTACTTTTTCTAGACAGTCGGCAGCACTTGGAGATGAACTTAGTCAACTTGTTGCAAAAAAAATGAATTATACATTTGTTGGTCGTGAAGATTTGGAAAAGAAAATAGTTGCGCTTGGCTTTCCAAAGGAAAAACTTCATAAATACGATGAAAAATCGCCGGGATTTTTTGCTTCTCTTGCAAAAGACCGCGATGAATATCTTGATTATTTGCAGACGGCCGTTTTGGAAGTTGCCGATGAAAACAACTGTGTGATTGTTGGCCGCGGTTCTTCTGTGATTCTTAATTCTGTTCAAAACCATTTTTGCTTTAGAGTCTTGGCTTCAAAAAATGACCGAATTCAGCGTTTGAACGAGCTTTTGCAGCTTGACGAAAAACGTGCTGAAAAAAAACTTGCGGTTGCAGACAAACAGAAGTCTGGTTTTTACAAAAGTTTTTTTAATTGTCAGGTTGACGACCCGACTCTTTATCATGCTGTGATTAACACTTCGGCTGTGGACTTGGATGCTGCCGCAGAAATGATTGTTACACTTGTAAAAGCTTCAATCACCCAGAAAAAAGAAGAGCTTGGACGTTTGCGCCTTGACGAGATGCTTGTTTGCCAGCGAATTGTAAATATGCTGATTCTCGAATACTGCTTGAATATAAATTTCTTGCATGCGACTGCGCGTGACGGAAAAGTAATATTGCACGGAGTTGCAGATTCTACAGCGATTGTTGAGCGGGCTCTTACAATTACTCAGGCTGAACTTCCGGAATACAAGGTTGAATCTGCGATAAACGTTGTTCAGGATTTTAAGGCTTATCCACAATGAGTTTTTACGCCTGTCTTTCATTCGCAATAATAAGTTTATGTCTTGGCGGAGTTGCCGGCTGCCTTTTTTGCGCAGGCTTTGCCAGAATTTTTCATAAAAAGTTTTTAAAAGCGAGAATTTCTGTAATTTTTTTGCTTTTAAGCGTTGTTGTTGCGTTTGGAGCCGGCGGCTTTATTTTTATTAAAAATCCAGCTTTTGAGTTTTCTGTATTTTTGACGGAAAAATTTTTCTTTTTTGCTATTTTTGCCGCCGGCTTTTTGGGAGCTGTTTTTTGGAAAACTGTTTTTCCTGCTTTGATTGCATTTTATATTGCGCTTTCGGCTTTTACAGGAATTGCCCTTTACTCTGAATTTGGAATTTTGCCGGACAATATGAGCGTTACTTTGAATAAAACTTTTATCGAAGCCGGAAAATCGACTTTTTTTGTAGATTCTCCGGAAAATAAAAGTCTTGCGGTCGAAGTTTATATTTTGCCAAAAAAACTTTTAATTCCTCTGCCGAGAGTCTGGTACCGCGTAATTGGAACTGTTGATTCTTCTTATATTGATGATGGAAAAAATATCCGGCTTTCATCTGATTTTTCTGGTGAGCTTTTGCCAGACGAAAATTCAAAAAATAGACAGAAAGATTCTTTTTTTGAGAAAAAAATAAAGGCTTACAGGGAATGGGTTCTAAAAACCCGCAAAAACCTGCTTGTTCCGCTTCCTCAGAATGAGCTTTTGCCTTCTGTCTATACGCTTAAATTTAAAAGAAAAACAGAAATTCTTTCGTGCAGGCTTGAAAAAAATCTGTAGCGGAATTTTTGCTTTAAGATTAAATTTTGCGTAAGGCTATGGAACCCTTGCAAGGCAATCCGCCAAAGGCGGACGAGCGGACAGCGAGGGGTGGAACAGCCGGCGGCAACTTGTTGCCGATACGCCCATATTTTTACAATCCCTTTTTATTACTTGACTTTTTAACGGCTTGTCAGAATACTTAGGAATATGAAAGTTTCTAATAAATTTACTGTTGCCCGGTTGATTTTTGCACCGATTTTTTTTCTGCTTTATAATATTCCGATTTGGACCGGCAATAAAACTCTTGCGTTTATTTCTGCCTGTGTCATGATTCCTTCGCTTATCGTTATGGAACTGACGGATTATTGGGACGGGCATTATGCGCGAAAACACAACGAGGTAAGTGATTTAGGAAAACTTTTTGACCCGTTTGCCGACGTAATGCTCAATTTGACGGTTTTTATTTCGGCTCTTAATTCGTTTGACGCAAAAATGGGCTCTTATATGCCGCTTGTAATTTTTGTTCTTATTATGTACCGCGAATTCTGCCAGAATTTTTTAAGAATGCTTGCGATTCGTCAGGGTGTTGCAATTGCCGCTCGAAAAGGCGGAAAGGTTAAGACCGTTTTTTATATAATTTCGGGATTTTTTATGCTTGCTGCCGAGAGTTTTATTCGTTTTGGGCTGGTTGAAGTTTGCAATGCAAAATTTGGCATTGATTTTACGGTCTTTTATCCTTGTGCAAAAATTGTAATCCAGGCTTTTTATGTTGTGTGCCTTGTTTTGAGTTACACTTCGTTTATTGATTACTTAAAAAAGTTTGGTTCGGTTTTTAAGGATATGTAATTTGTTTGAATTTTGAGCACCTGTTTTTTTGCAGGTGCTTTTTTTGTTTTAAACGTTTTTTCTTTATTTTTGCAGAGTTTTTGGAGCGCATTTTTTTGAAAAGGTGCAATTTTCTTATATAAAGAAAGTTTTTATTTTTTAACTTGCTTTCCACCCTTCGCCTGCGCTCATTGAGCCTGCGGTTTCGCCTTGCCTCACCACAAGCTCAACTTCGGGGTTCCAATCAAGGCTAAGATTTTGATTTAGTTTTTTCAGCCAGTGTTAAACAGCTTGTAGAAATGAAGGAAAAAAAAGATAATTTAAAAATATAACAAAAACTTTACATACAACTTCATCTTGCAATTCAGCAAATGCATTATTTCCTTTTTCAGGATCAAGGGAATACAAACGATTTGCTTTTAATGACTTTTTCCAAATATCACGCCAAGTAGACATAAAGACCTCACTACGCATTATTATACATTGTTTTTCTATATTTTTGGAAAACTTTCTGCCTGGTTGTTCCCCTTCTAATAGATGTAACAAATGGAGGCAAATATGAAATATTTTAAGATAACTGTAAAATTCGGATATGTAGGAAAAAGCAATTTTTATCATCTTGCCGCTTGCTCTGGAATCTACTGAACCAAGAACTTTTACTTCAACGTAAGCGCCTTTATCAAGCTTCTGTCCGCCAAAATATGATACAATGATGAGTAATGAATGTATTTTCAACTCAAAATCCGGTAAATGCGCCCGTATTCATCTGGGGCTTAGATATGAGCCACGGGGAGACTGCGGAAAGCCTTTTCGATGAAGTGAAGGCACTGACGAACAACGACTTCTCTCTCGCAGTTTTTGATGTGACCGACTGGAATGCTCAGTTTTCTCCATGGACTGCTCCTGCTGTTTTTGGAAAGGATTCTTTTTCGGGAAAAGGAAATGATACATTACGTTTTCTTGAGGATGAGTTTCTGCCAGAAATAAAATCGAAGTTCCCAAAAAGTGAAGTTTTTCTTACCGGCTACTCACTTGCAGGTCTTTTTTCTTTATGGGCGTTATATGAAACGGATAAGTTTAATGGTGCGGTCTGCTGTTCTTCATCTCTTTGGTTTGATAAGTGGGATGAATATGCAAGTTTGCATAGAATAAAGTCTCCGAGTACGATTTATATGAGCCTTGGGGACCGTGAAGAAAAGACAAAGAACAAGGTTATGTCAAAAGTCGGTGACAGAACCCGTAGACAGGCGGAAATCCTTAAAGATGACCCGAATGTCGAAAAACTGTTTTTTGAGTGGAATGAAGGCGGGCATTTTGATGAGCCTCTGAAAAGGGTCGCAAAAGGAATTACAAGGATTTTGGGCTGATGATCAGGATCTGAGAAGAAGAGGTTCATGCAGAACCATAAGAATGGATGATGTGGACTGAAAGGTTAGTCTTTTTTTTGCTTCAAACAAAAGATGCAAATTGCTGTACCGTTTCAAAGAATTTGTATCTTGTTTTATGAAATCCCAAGTCTGCTTATAATCACCTTTCACAGCAAAGACTTCATCTGCTATAAAAGCCAAAAATCCTTCCAGATTATCTGCGTATGAATCATCAAACGCTTCAGACAGTTCCGTTTTATCCTGATCAGTTAAATTTTCAATTCTATTATGAAGAACATGTTCCAGTGTTCGGGATAGGAAATATACCGTGTAATTTATCCCTGCATAGCGTAACATCTTTTTGGTATCTATCTGGTAATGATTCAGATATCCTTCATAGATGTACTCAATCTGTGACTGTGCTATCAGGGCACTAAGGATTTTCTCTGCCGCAAGATCCACCAGGAAGTTTTCCGGAATAGGCATCCATCTTTTCTCCTGAGATGCAGGGGCTTCCGTCGGAAGTTTGACTATGGAAACCATGATCGTATTCTTTCCAATCTGAAGGTTCATGAATTCATTGAACTGGCGGGTTTCAAAAATTGTAAAATTCACATCCGTATAATTTGATTCTATTATCGTTGCGACAGCCTTTGCCAGTTCGGAATAATCAAAGGAATAGGGCTTGACGTCTGTTGTTCCCAGATTTTTCCTTTATGAAAATATGGCACTAATTGTAAAAACTGCCGGAACTCTCACCTACCTCTCAATATTAATTCTGTTACTGTCCCTGTGCTTGATTTCTGCCTTGTGCTGTTTTTTCTGCTGCTCGTTGTAACCTTCAGAAATGCTGTCTCGCAGCAGTTCGTAGAACGAGCGGTTCTTATCCATGAAAATGATGTTGTTCCCGTCTTTGCTTGCCGAGATTACCGTGAGGTCTTTATAGAGGAGGTCTTTCCCATAGCCGAAGGCTTTTGAAACATTGAAATCCATGTCCTTTATGGATTCTCCGATTTTGAACTCTGAATCCTTATCGACTAAGGCTCAACTTCGAGGGGCAATCAAGGCTAAGATTTTGATTTAGTTTTTTAGCCGATGTCAGCCAGCTTGTAAAAAAAAAAGATAATTTAAGGATATAACAAAAACTTTATGATAAAATTTGAAAAAATAAAAAATCTGGTGTTGACGTATTTTTGTCTGTGTGTTAGTATATTTTTCGTTGCAAGACAGTAACATAATAAGTTCTTTGAAAAGAAAATCAGTGAAGGAAAAAGGAAAGACAAGATAGCAGGCGGAGACTTAGGTTTCCGTCTGTGTGGAAAAGTTTTTCGAGTATAGAACGAATGCCGGCGGAACCGCGGAAGCGGTTCTGCAAACGAAGGCCGGAACCGGAAGGTTCCGGCTGTTCCTATCAATTTATTGGTTGGGACGGATGATTTATGGTAAGTCTTGACCCCTTGTGGGTTTGAGAATAATCATGGAGAGTTTGATCCTGGCTCAGAATAAACGCTGGCGGCGTGTCTTAAGCATGCAAGTCGGACGGCAAGCCGCCTTCGGGCGGCCTAGAGTGGCGGACTGGTGAGTAACACGTGGGTGATATACCTTTTGGACGGGGAT
>NZ_FUXC01000005.1 GCF_900167025.1 Treponema berlinense
TTTATTTCTTCCGGTCTAGTGCGAAAAAACCGAGGGCATCCTTCAGTATGTCATTGGCTTTTTTCAATTCTGCAATTTCTTTCTGCAGTTCCTCGACAGTTTTTGGTTCTTCTGTTGATTTTTCTTTCTTTTCTTTTGTTTTTCTTTTCTTTCTCCAGTCAATTATGGTTGCGTAGTTTATGCCCAGCTGCTGTGCTGCCTTCTTTGGTCCAATCTCATCTGAAAGCGAAATTGCTTCTTCCCTGAATTCTTTGCTGTACCTTTGCATTCGAAATACCTCTCTTTATTTTCGTAAAATTTTAGGTATTTTTCGACTGCACTTTTATTGTATCCTTTCAATGTATTACCTTAAGTGTAATATATAATATATCGGTTTGTTTTGAATTGTCAACACTAAAAAAGAAGTCTCGCGTAATATCTGTATGTCTTGTTTGTAGTAGGTTAGGATGGTATTTTCTGTATTTTGTAGTATAATTTTATAATTGAAGAATAAGGAATTTTGATTATATGTCCACCTACAACGAAGAAGCCTATGAAAATGCTCTGATTGAGTTGTTCCAGAATATGGGATGGGAGCATGTATACGGCCCTGATGTTGATCGCGACTGTCATTCTCCGTTGTATGATTCTGTTCTTGAAAATTCTATCAGGCGGCTTAATCCAAAGGCGGCACCTGTCGCAATTGACTAGGCACTTCTTAAACTCCGACACTTTGAAAATGCTGAACTTAAAAAGAAAAATGCCCTTTTTATGGAATACCTGCAGAATGGTATTGAAGTAAGCTTTTCCGCAAATGGCGAAACTAAATCTGATATCATCTACATTGCTGATTTTAATAATCCTTCGAACAATCCTTTTATCGTTGCTAACCAGTGGACATTTATAGAAAACTCAAACAAGCGGCCAGATATACTTCTTTTCTTAAATGGACTTCCAATCTGTCTTTTTGAATTAAAATCTCCGAGCCGTGAGCAGACGGATGCAAGTGAGGCTTATTCCATGGGCGTTCCCGCCGCAAGCGGCGGTCGGGCTATCCGCGGTTCCGCTAACGCTCCATTGCCTAAAGGCAACGGCTGTGCCGCCGCTACTATCCCTAACGCTTTTTTATTAACTAAATATCGATATAACATAGGTACTATGCATATTGACATTTCTTGTCATCAAACCATTCAAAATTATCAGAAATAAGAAGTTCTTCTTTCTTTATTAAATGTGTCGTTTGCATTGGAATTGTTTTATATGACAAGCTGAATTCTTCAGCAAAGTTTCGAATTTCGGTTGTATCATCATATGTTAATAAAAAATGTCCTTGTAACTTCGATATAATTTCAAAAATTTGTCTATGGTCAACATCAAATAGGTTATAAAGCCGTCGACCTGCAATCGTATAGGGTGGATCAATAAAAAAATAAGCATTCGAATTATTTTGTTGTTGCCTCATAATATTAAAGGCATCTTCATTGATAAATTGTATTTTATCACGTAATTTATTAGCTTCCGTTATGCGGCGAACAAGGGTTTCTGGATACCATCTAGAAGAAAGTCCTTTTCCACCTTCCCCTGTTTTTATTTTACCCGATCCTTTTGCAAGTATACCGCCATGATTTGTTCTATTTCGTACTATAGTCGAAAAAGCCCGCTCTTTTGTTCCTTCATTTGCATGTAATTCAACTTCATTAATATTTTCAGGAGTAACAATAAAATTAAGTATTTTGTTTGAAAGCCAATCATAATCTTTTTCTGAAAAAATTGTTTCCCAAACAGCTGCGACATCTTCATCAAGCTCTGTCATTATTATATGATTAAAATAGTTTTCGGCTGCTGCCGTCAGGCTTATGATTCCGCCACCGGCAAAAGGTTCTATAAGTTCTGCATTATCAGAAGCTGAAGAAAACCATTTTCTTGCAATCGGTATAAGCCATGTTTTTCCACCGGGATAGCGAAAAGGGCTTCTTTGAGGAACGCTTGCAACATTTACAATAGACTTTTTTTTATTAACCATATCAAACTCTGGAAAAAGCGATGGCTGCAATTCATTTATCGTCATAACAATTCAAAAACGGAATGGGTTTCTGGTGGGCAAACTTTCCGCTCCTCCAATTTTCCTTGTAATTGATTAACAAAATCTGACATTTTACCAGGATTAGTATAAATAACCTTATCTAGAGCGGCCTTGAATTCCGTGTAGATTATATCTTTTAAAACAAGATGATTTTGATTGTCGGTTTTGCTATAATCTAAATCATATAGAAACCATGCAATATCAGCTTGTTCTTTGCTCACTTGAGGTAGAGACGGCAATGTTTCAAAAAATGATTTTTGTATAACAAAACATTGTTTTTTACCCCAAGCCTTGAAGATTCCACCTTTGTAAAGCATTTGAGGAATTAAACGCTTTCTCGAAGATGAAAGATAGTCCGGATGAGGATAGTTTTTACCATCCCATGAAAAATCAGGAGATGGATTTGTCATATACTCCTTAAATGAATTACGCAAATTTCCGCTTATATAAACACCTTGAACTTCAATTGATGCAAAATCTAGAATTTTTCCATCTGTGTCATAACTAACAAGTACATAGTCAATGTTTCCTGCTGATTGTCCGTTTGCATCTGAGAGTCGAATTTCTGGCAATGATGTCCATTTTGTACCTTTCGGCCAAACAAATGCTGCTGCATTTCGTAAAATCATCCAATCTTCTCGAAATCTAGATGGACAAGTTATTATTTTGCTCCCTTGATGATTTATACTGCATACACCAAGAGGATCATCTGCTTTATCTTTTGTACAGTTTGGAAATCGGTTAAAAAATGGACAAAGCCTATTTTCCCTATAGTATGAGGCACGTTTATCTATGTTTTCAGGTGGAAATCCAAAAATTTCAGCCATTGGATTTGTTTCTATCATGTTTCGATTCTATCATAAAACCAAAAGATATATAAGGCATTTATGGCTCTGACATCGGTGAAAAAGTAAACCTCTTTGACCCGACCTTCCTAGAAAATATTTCAAAGATGAAAGAGAAGAATCTGGCAGTAGAAATGCTCAAGAAGCTGATTGAAGAGCAGGTAAAAGTTTACAAACGCACAAACCTTGTAAAATCAGAAGCCTTCAGCGAACTCATCCAGCAGACACTTAATCGCTACCTTAACGGAATGCTTACAAACGAAGAAGGAAACAAACTCGGCCTCACTGACGAAGAACTTGCCTTCTATGATGCACTTACAAAGCCAGAAGCAGTAAAAGATTTCTATTCCAACAAAAACTTGGTTGCACTCACAAAAGAACTCACCGAAACTCTCCGTAAAAACAAAACCATCGACTGGCAGAAAAAAGAATCAGCTCGTGCCAAAATGCGAATGATTGTTAAAAAGCTTCTAAAGAAATACAAATATCCACCAGAAGGACTGGAAGATGCTTTGAAAACTGTAATCAGTCAGTGCGAACTTTGGACCGATAATGTTGCAGATTATGAAGATACAGTTTCATATTCTATAAATGATGACTATGGAACATTGAAAGTTGCAGAAAAGAATCTGACAGTGAATAATCAGAATATATTAGAGCTTAATTCAATATTCAAAAAGTATTGTATTTTTTTAACCTGAAAAGTCACTGTTCAATGGTTCAAAAAACTTTGACTTCCAGTTGTGCGTCTGATTGGCGCACTACTGAAAGTCATTTCATATTTATACTTCTGATACAACGTTTTTTGGATTTCCTGCTAGAAAATTCTTTATATTATCTGCCAGAATAGAAACCAATCTCTTTCTTGTTTCTAGTCCTTTCCAGCCCATATGAGGTGTTAGCAGTACATTTTCCATGGTGTAAAGAGGGCTGGTTTCTTTTGGTGGTTCTGTTTCCTGGACATCGAGGCCTGCTCCAGCGATTTTTCCATTTTTTAGTGCTTCTATAAGGGCGGCTTCATCGATTAGTGCTCCTCTTGAAGTGTTAATGATAAACGCTGAAGGTTTCATAAGTTTCAATGTTTCTTTGTTGATCATGTGTTTTGTGCTTTCTGTTAACGGGCAATGTAGTGATACATAATCACTATGCTCAAGCAATTCTTTTAACGATACATAGCGGATTCCTTTTTCGTCTTCTCCTGGAGTTCGTGTATAAACAAGTATATTCATATCTAATGCCTGGGCAATTTTTATGACTTTTTTTCCGATATGACCAGCACCTATAACGCCAAGTGTTTTTCCATTTACCTCAACATGTGGAACCTGAAGGTTTTTTGTAAAGTTGTCATGATTTCCATTTGCCAGCATCTTCATTTGTACCTGCATTGTTGAGCTCAGATTCAATATCATCATTATTGCTGTATGCGCCACACGTTCTGTGCTGTACGCTGGAATGTTGCAGACTGTAATTCCCTTCTTTCGTGCTGCCTCAAGATCAATATTATTATATCCTGTACCTGCTTCACAGATCAGTTTTACGGATTCCGGGAATCTCTGGATCATTTCTGCACTTACAGGCATTTCCTTTGTTACAATTATATCTGCGCCCTGAATTCGCCCTGGAAGTTCTTCATTTGTTGTATCATCGTATACGGTTACATCGGAAGACAATACAGAAAAATCCAGTTTTCCGTCAAAATTCATTTTCTTTGCATTTAATACCACACATTTGTTATTCATATATGACTCCTTTTGTAAAACAAATCAGTTTTTGTTTCCTTATTTTATAATACGCCAGTCCAACAAGGTCTGCTAGTGCCCAGCCAATCGGAACTGACCACCAGATTATAGGCAAGCACAACTTTAGTTCCTAGGGAAAATACTGTAAGAACCACGCTCATGCTTGGTCTGCTCAAAGCCCGGAGGCCACAGGTTCGAGTCCTGCACCCGCTATAACAGACCACTCTGTAGCTGCAATGTGATTTTATCACGCATTAAAGATATTAAAGGTTTGAGATTATAGAAACCTGCGTTTCAAGTTCAATTTTGTTCCAAATATAACTACTTATTCTTTTTTTTGCAGTCATGCGCTTTTTATCTTACGTGAATTTTTTCGTGTAATTTTATATAATTTGACAATGAATAAAAGAAATTCTTTTAACAAATTTTTTTTAGTTGTTTTTTCTTTGTTTTTGTTTTCTTGTAGCGATAATTTATTGGATTCTCCTAAAAGTGAAGGTGACAACGACTCGACAAAGGTTGCGGATTCTATCGACGCGCCTGTGAATTTGACGGCCACGAACGGCGGTTTTAAGGTTATTGATTTAAGCTGGAAGTCTGTACGGGGCGCTAAAAGTTATCTGATTTTTGCTGCGAATTCGCCTTTTGATGAATATGTGCAGATTTGGGAAACTAGCGAAATTTCTTATTCGGTTTCTGTTCCAGCGGGAAAATCTCAATTCTATAAAGTTCAAGCTAAAAATTATAAGGATGTTCTTTCTTCTTTTAGCAATGTGGCTTCTGGTTCAAGTCTGGCAAGACCTGTTATAACCGCGATTGAACAGAATGCTGAAGGAAATTCTGCGACTGTAAACTGGTGGATGGAAAATTGCACTAATTCAACTTACGAAAATTTGATTCGCTATACGGTAAAAGTTTATTCAGTTGACGGTTCAACTGTTTTAAAAGAAGTTTCTGTGGCTGGAAACGAAACTCAGGTAACAATAGAAGGTTTAGAGCCAAAGACAAAATATAATTTTTTAGTGGAAGCCTATATCATTTCTGCACAGACAAATGTTGAATCCAGCGGCATGATTGATTCAGAAACCGCAAGAAAACTGATTCCCGAAGCGCCTGCCAATCTCGAAGTCGGACAGGGCGTTTCTGCTGAAGAAATTTGCCTTAGCTGGGATTGTCCTCAATATGTTGATGTTAGTGCTGGAAACGGAATTTTTGAACAAAGACCGGTTTATTTTAAGATTTATAGAAAAAAGACAGATTCGACCGAAGATTATGTCGAAATTGTTCATTATATCGGTTCTGTTTTGCAAGGCGACAGTTCAAAAAATATCTTTAATTTTGACTGTCTTACACAAACTTGCAGCGACGAAAGGCTTAGAGTTGAAAAATCAACTGAAGATGGAGCCGTTGCTTGCGAAAATTACAAATATGTCGGCAAATCTAAAATTTTTTGGACAGACAAAACCGAACTTGAGCGCGGAATTCAATATTCATATAAAGTTCAGGCTTTTGTTGACGATGTAAAAAAATCAATTAGTTCTGACAAATGTGCGGCAGAAGAAAATGGCTGGCTTATTTCGGTTCCAGTGCTGAGTGTAAAGGACAGCTACATAGTTGACGATTCCAGCTTAAAATACTTAAAAATAATTTTTGGCTTTAACGGCGAATTTGAAAATTTCGGAAAAGACTATTCATATATTTTGGTAGAATCAAAAACTGACTTTTCGGGCGAAAATCTTGTGGAAACGCAGTTTGAATTTGAGAATTTTGAAGAACTTCTTAAAAATGAGCGCATTTTTGAAAATCCGAAGGAGCAAAGCGGATATTACACCTACAAAATTTTTATTGCTCCAACAGAAAATAAAAACCCGGAAAGCGCATATACCCGGGCGAATATTCCCGGAAAATTTGTTGTGACAGATGATTCAATGCTGGTTCCAAAAATTAAAACTTTTGAAGTGATGGACGGTTTTTCTGACAAATTTGAAATTCAGTTCAGTTATATAGAAGAATATGTATATTATCTTTGCTGGATTCCGGTTGTGGATGGAGTTGAGCAGGAACAGCAGTATCTTTCGCTTCAAAAAGACAAGCTTAGCATAAGCGATGCAGAAAATGGCGAAAAAATTGCAAAATTTATTCACGAAGCGCCTGCCGGCGAAAAACGAACCTATATTCTCGAAGTAGAAAATAACAAAATAACTACGAACAGAGTCTGTCAAAATGTTTCTGAAACTCTCGGTAAAGCAAAACTTTCTAATAAAGAAAAATTCTATGAGAAAATTCAGGTGGAATGGCAAAAAGTTCAAAAAGCCGATGAATATTCTGTAGAAGCGTTTTTTACCGAAAACCCGGAGAATAAAATTTCTGTCGGAGAAGATTCAATTTTGAGCGAAGACGGAAAAACTTTTATTTGCACGATAAATGAACCTTCTGGCTGGAACAATGCGGAAATTTCCGGCCAATCTGTCACCGTAAAAATCATTTCAAAAAACACCGGAACTGGAAATTCAACTGAAAGCACGATTGAAACCTCGACGATGGGACCTGCGCTTGTTGAATTGAATGCCGGAAAAGCGGACAGAAATTCAATGAGCGTAAGCTGGAAAAAAATTGACGGTGCTAAAGGTTATGTCGTAGGACGAGGAAAGTGTGCAGACGGCTTGAGCGGACTTGTGGAATCTGCGGATTCGTACTTTGTAAGTGCCGACGGAACAACTGTAAATATTGAAGGCTCTTTGGTCGAAAAAGAGCGTGTTGAAGTAACTTTAGATAACGGAAGGTTTACTTTGACGGATAAATATGCTGATACGACCGAAAACGAAACTAATCAGATTGCCTACAAAAAAAATCAGTCGGAAATTGTCTGGGGATTGGAATACAAATATTCGGTAATTCCTGTTTTGGAGGAAGATGATTTTGTTTTTGAGGCTGAAAATTCAAAAATTGGGCTTACGAAACAGTCAAAAGTTTTATACGAGAATCTTGATTTTGTAAGCAACGGAACATCTGGTTACGGACTTGATTTAAAAGCTAGCAAAGCCACAGACAACGAAAAAATCCAAATTACATGGAAACAGCCATTTGACGGTAAGTCAAAAATGCCATCGCTTTATATTCGCGAAAGCAAAAGCTCTGATGGTTCCTGGAAAAAATATGATAAAGGAAATCTTGTAAGTTCTGACAAAGAGCTTTATCAAACTCAGATTGTTCCGGAAAATTCTTTAGAAGCATACGATTTTCTTGTTGTTTACGAAAGCGCAAGTTCAGAAATTTCGGCAATCCCAGATTCTTTTGAAAAAAAACTAAAAAAAACAATGGCGGAAGAAAGTCCCTTGGAGCAGCAGAATAAAGGATATATTCTTTCGTTAGATAAAATTTACGCAAATTATATTCCGGGTTCGGGCTATACCGAACAAATCAAATGGACCGATTACGATTTCGATAAGCGAAAACTTGGACCTGATTATTACGAACTTCAGGTTTTTAATCCGGACAAGGCCTGCGGCTGGACTACAATCGGAAAAATTGATGTTGATGTAGCCAACAACGATTTTGGAGAAAAAATCGATATTTCCGCATACGAAGATTCTGCAAAAATCAAACGTGTTAACCCAGAAGGGGTTGGAAAGGCTTGGGTCGAAATTGCACCGGTTTTTGACTTGCAAGACGGACAGAATGTTGGCTCTGGCGGAACTAATACGTCTGGAATGTTAAAAGTCTTGCGAAATTTTAAGCATTATTACCGGCTTGTCGCATATAGAAAAATTAGCGAAGAAAAGACCGTAACTGCAAGTGTCGGAAGCGATTTTTCGGTTTATGGATACAGAAATATTACGGACGAAGAATTTGCAAAGAGCGTTTCTCTTGTTCTTGCGGATGCAATATTTCAGTGTGGAATTAGCCCTGGTGGAGAAAACTCTGTTTCTGGAAAGCTTGGAAAATTTACAATCGGTCACACCGGTGCAAGTAAAACTGTATATTGGGGGACAGACGGAGAGGATTATCAGCATATTTTTAAGGGCGGAAGTCCTTCTGGCAAGGAGCCTTTTGCAAGTTGTTTTATATTGAATTTTAAGAAAATTGAACAAAGGTCAGCAGTTGACGGAAAAACACTTTATCATCTTCCGGAAACGGAAATTACTGTAACAACGGAAAAATTTGACGACGACAAGACTTATTCATCTAAATTTTCTATTTCTGTCGGAGCCGCAGGTTATAAAGGTTTGACGCAATTAAGTGACGGAGTAAAAACTTCATGGATTTTAACAATCAAAAAAGATGGCAAAGTCGTAAAAAGCATTACAGAAGAAAATAAGGAAAAATTTCTTGAATGGTTCCCTTACGATATTGGAACAAGCCACGGCTCAGAAGAAAAGACATTCAACAGCGCAATTCCGGTTTACCAAAGTCCGTGGTGGGAGAGTCAGGAGAGTCAATGAAGCGAAAATTCTTTATTCTTAAAAATCTAAAAAAAATCTCGCCGTTTTTTGGCATTTTAACTGTTTTTTGCTTTTTTTCGTGTTCGGCATGGTTTCAGGACAAGGTTTCTATGCAGACAGACGGAAAATTTGTCAATCTTGGTGAACTTTTTAAAACCGAAACAAAAATAGAAAGCCTTGATTCTCCTGCACAGGTTTTTGCAAGTCAGGGATTGTATCCAGATTCAATTAAACTTTCCTGGACAGAAGTCGAAAACGCTACAAGTTACAGAATCGAGCGTGCGGTTGTAAAAACGGTCGATCCGAGCGGAAACTGGAATGTTCCTGACGAATCCGAATTCAATTCTTTGGAAATTTACAACGTAAACAATTCGTATACTGACGTGATTTTAAAAGAGCAGATTGAGGAAGACGAATATTTTTATCACTATTTTTATAAAATCTATGCAGAAAATAAAGAAAAAGGTCTTATAAGCGAAGGCTCTGACAACGTTTTATCGCAGACCCGCGCAGAAGGCTGGCTTTTTGCTCCTCCGTTAAATCTGAATGCGTCAAAAGGTAAATCAACCTCAAAAATCAAATTGAGCTGGGATTCGGTAAGTGGCGCTTCAAGATACAAAATTTACCGTGGCGAAAACGAAAACAACGTCAGTTTTATAAAAACCGTCTATGGAAATTTAACATCGTTCGATGATTCAATTTCTTCAAAAGACCAGGGAACTGAATTTTATTACAAGATTACGGCGGTAAATTCCCTGGGAATTGAATCTGCTTTTAGTAAATCGAACATGGGATATTCTTTGGTGGAAGGCGCTCCTGCTGTCAGCGAAAAAGTTGAAGTTGCCGACGGTTTTGGAACAAGTCTCTCAGAATTGAAAATAAAATGGAAGGAAGTCGAAAAAACCTCAGAAACTGCGGTTATAAGATACAATTTGTACAGAACAAGTTCAAAAGATTCGGTTTATAAAAAAATCGGTTCAAATTTGACGGCGACTTCTTACACTGACAAAAGCGTTTCTCCCGGTTTGATTTATTATTATTTTGTGCAGACAGTTTGTCTTGACGAAGGCCTGGAAATAAAAAGCGCCTTTACAGAAAATTCAAATGAGAATTTTGGATTTTTGCTCAGTGCTCCTGCAGAATTGGAAGTTGGCGACGGTTCTAGTTCGGAAAAAGTTATTCTAGTCTGGTCAAAGGCAATTGGCTCTCAGCACAAAAATTTTACCTACAAAATTTATGTGAGCAGCAGGCAGGAAGATTTCTATTCTGAACTTATGAGCGGAATAGAAGGAATTGAAAACGAAAATGGTTATCTTGAATACGAAATTGACAAATATCCGTATTTTAAAATTTCGACCGTAAATTCCGAAGGGCTTGAAAGTTCGCAGAGTTTTGCCGCGGCTCCAATGCCGGCTGCGCCTCAAAATGTAACGGCTTCAAAGACAAGTTTTATGAATTCGGACTTAGCTCCAAATTCAAATAATATTTATCCTGTAAAAATAACCTGGGAAAAACCTGCTCAAGACGAGCCTGCCGGTTATTACATTTATCGTTCTGCAAAAACCGACAGCGGTTTTAGAAAGTTGAATGAAAATCCCGTAACAGAGACAGAATTTATTGACGACAGCAGCGAAAGTCTTGCAAAGGTGGGAGTTCCGTATTTTTATAAGGTTGTTTCGATAAATTCACTTGGACAGGGAAAAAAGAGCAACAATCCACAGGTTGAATACGACGATGCGGTTTTAGAGGGTGGAGACGCGTTCAAAAATATAAAATGTCTTGGTTATGGAGCATTGACGCGCGAGCAATGGTTTAGAGAATACAACAAAACCTGTATGAGCAGCCAGAAAAAACTTACTTTAATGCACAAACCAAACGATACGGACAAACTCGGAAGCGAAAGCGTAGAAGGAACAATTTCTGGAACTCTCAGATATACAGCAAAAATTGCGGGACTTGGTGCGGAAATAAAAATGCCTTACACAAATTACGCAGATTTCTGGATAAACAACAATGAAAAACTTGGAGTTTATTTCTGTTTTGAAAGCGGAAGTACGGATACAACTTCGAATATGAGCGGAAACGGAAAAATGTCCGGAACAGTAAAATGCAGCGGAATGTATCCGGGCGAAGCTTATTACGGAAATTTGGAAATTAAGAGCGGTGCTGCTGGTGGCGGAACTTACGGAGTAAAAACCTTCGACCTTGAAGGAAACGAAATTCTTTCATCGGGAGCGGTCGACTGGCTGGTAGGCGAGGAAGGAAGATAAAACTTTGAGAACAGATATTTTTTTTACGGAAAATGTTAATATGCTAAACAGAAGAATGAAAAATATAAAAAAAACACTTGAATGGCTTATTTTTGCAGAATTAGTTTTGCTTTTTGCAGGCTGTTATGTTCCATCTCCTTTATACGGAACCTGGGCAGACAACAACGGAAATAAAATTTCTTTTGTTTCTGACGGAACCTTTGTTGCTACGATAACTGATTTAAACACGAAAGAAAAAACTGTAACTCAGGGCGATTATACGGTAATCGACAATGTAATCTGTTTTTCGACGACAGACGGAGTTTCGATAAATACAGAATGGGATATTCGCGGTTCAATGCTGTACATAACCTGGACAAAGGGCGGAATTACAAACGTAATGACACTTTACCATATATCAAAATAAGGCGGAAAAAATGAAAAAATTCGCGTTTGCCTTTATATTGATTTTTAGTGCGTACAGTTTATTTTCTCAAACAAGTGCGGAAAACGAAATAACTGAAAGCGAAGTAATCGAAAGTGAGGAAAATGAAAATTCTTTAGCCAAAGAAAGCACAAAAGAAAAAGTTGAAAAAATTCTTTTGGATGAAGAATTTTATTTTTCGTTTGACAATGGATTTGCACTTTTAAACGTACATAGAATTCAAAAGGAAAGCAAAAACAGCAATTTTGTCTGGCAAGATTCTCTGGCAGGATTGTATTTTACGGCAAAGACAAAAAATTTATCATTATGCAATTTAAAATTCAGAATGGAAGGACTTTATCCGTTTTTGCATCAGTTTAATGGAATGAAGCAATTTGCCAAGCAGACGATTTTGTATGGATTTGATTTCTTCTTAGGTCCGTACGAAGAATGGAAGCCGTTTAAGTATTTGACATTCAATTTTGCGCCTGGAATACATTATATGTACCAGTTGAGCGATGAATATCACTTAAATTATTTAGGACTTGCCTTGAACGCAGGAGTGGAATTTCCAGTTTTTGAACGCTGGACATTTTTGCTTGACGGAACATTCAGCTGGGATAACGCAAATTTGGGCACAAACAAAGATATTCAGCCCTTTGACTACAGCTGGCAATGGCAGACAACTCTTGGCGTAAGATATTCAAGAAAGCATTTGAACGGCTTGAACAGATAGAACTATATTTTTATTGCCAAATTTTGCCGCGGCTTTTTTTGATTTCGGAACGGATTTTTTTGAGCTTTAATTTGCGCTCTTTGCTGGATTTTGTTGGTTTAGTTTTTATTCGTTTTTTTTGAATCGCAAGGGCTTGAATTATGCGGTTTTCTATTCGGGCCAGAGCAATTTGCCGGTTTCGTTCCTGATAGCGTTCTTCATCAACATCTAAAAAAAGACAAAAATCTTTGTTAATTATAGAAGAAAGTTTGGTTTTAAGACGATTTCGTTCGTTTTCGTTTATTCCTTCAAGCAATTCCAATGGCAAAACCAAATGAACTTTAGTATTCACCTTATTAACATTTTGTCCGCCTTTCCCACCGCTACGAGAAAACGAAAGTTGAGAATTATTTATTATAGAATTGTGAAGATCAACCCTGTTCATTTTTAACCACCATAAAACATTATAGAAAAAGTTTAAGAAATTGCAATTTGGAGCATTGTTGGAAGAATATGATTGCATTTTGGCGTAAAAAATGTCAGATTTTTTTGCTTTTTGACTTGAAGTAGTCTGTCTGGCGTTTTTCCCGAACCTGCGCTTAAACTTTGCCTTTTGTCGAAGGAATTTCTCCGTTTCTTCTTGGGTCGATTGCTACTGCTTGGCGTAAGGCTCTGGCTGCGGCTTTAAAAAGGCCTTCTATTTTGTGGTGGTCGGATCGGCCTCGGATTGTGTCCAAATGAATGTTGCATTTTGCGTTTGCCGCAAATCCCTGCCAAAAATCTTCAAAGCAATCTGTCTGGAAAAGGTAGTCGTTTCCGTCTTCGCCGCGACTCAAAAGTGGAATTCCTGTCAGCTGGGCGTTACATACGCAGTACGGGCGTCCTCCAAAGTCAACTGCTACTTGAGAAGTCGCATCTTTTCGTTCTTCGGTTGAGGCGGATTCAATTAAATCAAAATCAACTCCGCATCTTAAAAGGCTTTCGTCCATAGGGTAGATAAAATAGCCTGTCCGAAAAATTCCTGCGCAGTTTCCAAGCGCTTTTGCAAAAGCCATTCCCAGAGCAATTCCAGTGTCTTCTATTAGATGATGCTGGTCTACGTCCAAATCTCCAGATATTTCTCCGGAAAGGTCAAAAAGACCGTGTTTACAGAAAGAATTGAGCATATGATTAAAAAAACCGATTGGATTTTTTACAGAATATTTTCCGCTTCCATCGAGATTAAGAGTCAATTTTATTTGAGTTTCTTTAGTATTTCGTTCAATTTCCGCAATTCTTTCCATAAAAATAGTTCCTTAAGTGGTTTTTGTAGCGAGCAGCTTTTTTATTACTGCATAACCTTTCTCAGTTCGTATTCGAGAATATCGGTTGCTCCAAGCTGATGCAGTTTTGGAAGAAGGGTTGGAACTTCGCTTTTTTTTACGGCAATTTTTACGGCATAACCGTTGTCGCCAAAAAGTGGTGAAACTGTCGGGCTTTTCATTGCCGGAATTCCCTTAATAAGCGCATCGAAATTGTCTTTTGAAACGTTCATTTCGAGCATTACGCGGCTGCGTGCTGCAAGAACTGCTTCAAAAAGCATTTTAAGTTCCATGATTTTTTGTTTTTTCTCAGGATCTTTCAATGCCTCTTTAGAAGCGTACATTC
Source organism: Treponema berlinense (assembly GCF_900167025.1). GTDB lineage: Bacteria > Spirochaetota > Spirochaetia > Treponematales > Treponemataceae > Treponema_D > Treponema_D berlinense. The sequence goes on from NZ_FUXC01000005.1 coordinate 14,124, forward strand.
TTGTCGAAGATTCCATGATTGTGTCGCAAATTTTAAGATGATTTGCGCGCAAACTTGAACCTGTCGAAGTATTGTCAATCAAAATCTGAGCAAGAGCCTGTTCGTTGTCCTGCACAAATCCTTCTGAAGTTCCCCAGGTGCGGAAAATTTTTCCGTCAACATTCTTTCCTTTTGCCCAAAACCGGCTCAAATTCTGGTATTCGGTTGCAATTGTAACCGGTTTTTTGAGAAGTGCGTCAAAATCTACTGTTTCAGGAACTGCAACGACAATGCGCACTGGATCAAAACCCAAGTCCATGATTTCTTCAACCTGATCTTGAACTCCGTTTTCAAAAACCCAGTCTTTTCCCGAAAAAGCAACATCGGCACGGTTGTCGGCAAGCAGGGCGCTGGAAATTTGAGGTTTTACAACCTGAAAAGCCAGGTCGTCCTGATTTGTAATCGGATAATATGTGCGGTCTGGCAGATAAATTGAAATGCCGACATCTTTTAAAAGTTCAACAACAGATTCGTAAATTCTTCCTTTAGCCAAAAGAATGCTCAGTTTTTTCATAAAAAATCCTTTCGGGATAAACCCAATAAATCTTCTAATATAATAAAGAAATATAACGTAAAATTCAACTTTGAAGGCACTTTGAAGAAAAAATACTGAACCATTGAATTTTTTTTCTTAAAAATATTTCAAATTGGTTTTAAAATATTCAAAAAGTCGTTTTTCTGTGCTAAAATTGCATATATTTATTTTTTCGAGGTAAAAAAATGGACGGCAAGGAAGAAATTCTTGAACTTTTGCGTGAAAATGCGCGTCTTTCTGTTGAAGACATTTCCGCAATGACGAAAAAAACTCCAGATGAGGTTAAAAAAATTATTGCCGAACTGGAAAACGAAGGTGTTATCTTAAAATATGCCGCCATTATAAATCCTGAAAAAGACGAAGCGAATAAAGATAAGGTTGTTGCCGAGATTGAAATTCAGTGTCAGCCTGAACGTGAACACGGTTTTGACGCGCTCGCTGAACGAATTTACAGGTTTCCGCAGGTTAAGTCGCTTTATTTGATGAGCGGCGGCTATGACTTAAAAGTTATAATCGAAGGCGACAATTTAAAAGAAGTTGCAGGTTTTGTTTCAAGCAAACTTTCGACTTTGAACGGTGTGCGTTCTACAAAAACTCATTTTCTTCTAAAAAAATACAAAGAAAACGATGTCCTCTACGTTGAAGACGAAACTGACCGTCGCGAAGGAGTCATGGCATAAAAATGAACAACAGACCCGATAAATTTTCTAAATCAATGATGAATATTCCGCCGTCAGGAATCCGCAAATTTTTTGAAATGCTGATTGGTCATGATGACGTAATTTCTCTTTCTGTCGGCGAACCGGATTTTCCAACTCCGTGGGTTATGCGCGAAGAAGCGTTTTATCATCTTGAAAAAGGACATACTTCTTATACTTCTAACTGGGGTTTGATTGAACTGCGTGAAGAAATTTCAAAATATATGGAACGGTATGAACTTTACTACAATCCAAAAAATGAAATTCTCGTTACGGTTGGCGCGAGCGAAGGAGTTGATGCTTCTTTGCGCGCAATTCTCAATCCTGGTGACGAACTGATTGTCGTTCAGCCTTGTTATGTAAACTACGTTCCTTTGGCAGAACTGTGTCAGGTTAAGGTAATTCCAATTGATTCTAGTGTAAACGGTTATTATCCGACGGCTCAGCAGATTAAAGATGCAATTACTCCAAAAACAAAAGCTGTCATGATTTGTTCTCCGAATAATCCGACTGGAACTATGATTCCTGCAGAAGAACTTGAAAAAATTGCAAAAGTTATCGTAGAAAATCAACTTTGGTGTATTTCGGACGAAATTTATTGTGAGCTTCATTACGAAGATGCACAGCATGTTTCTATTGGTTCGTTCCCTGGAATGAAAGATTACTCGATTATTTTGAACGGTTTTTCCAAATCTTTTGCCATGACAGGTTGGCGAATTGGTTATATTGCTGCTCCTGCCGACCTTTTGCAGCAAATTGTAAAACTTCACGGTTACAACACAATCTGCGCGCCGATTTTTTCTCAATATGCGGCTGTAGAAGGTTTGCGCCACGGCTGGAAGGATGTTGAAAAAATGCGCATAAGTTACCAGCAGAGAAGAAATTTAATGTACAAGGCTTTTTGCGACATGGGGTTGCCTGTTCCTGAGCCAAAAGGAGCATTCTATATGTTCCCGGATATTTCTTCGACAGGACTTTCTTCGGAAGAATTTGCAACTAAACTTTTTCAAAAACACAACGTTGCTGTTGTTCCTGGAAGCGTTTTTGGTCTTGGCGGTGAAGGGCATATTCGCTGCTGCTATGCAACTGGAATCGAAAAAATGAAAATCGCCCTCGACAGAATTGCAGATTTTGTAAGGGAATTAAAAGATTCGAAAAACTAAATCTTTTAGTAAGTTATATATGCTGAGCGTCTGATGGTCTTTGAAAGGCGTTCAGCATTTTTTTTACGACGCATCAACTTTTTTTAATAATTTTATAAGTCCGTCTTTTGTGATTAAGTCAATCGGGCGGCCTTCCGAATATTTTTGCGCTTCCTCGGTGTATGTTCCGGCTGTAAAGCAGATTCCACGGTCAGCCTTGCTTTCGCTTACCTTCGCCTGAAAATCGCGGATAAAAAGTTCGCCAATTGAACCTGTTGTCCTGTAAAAACGGAAAATTTCGGTATCTTCCCAGCGGTTTGTGTCCACTGTAAGTTGAATTTCCACATGGTCTGGTTCAACCGAAATATCCTGAATTTTTACGAGCGCCTGCGGATAATAAGACATAACTACCTTGCGGCAAAGCGCTACAAAGTCCGAAGTGCTGCTCATAAGATAAATTTGAAGGTTCTTGTTCTGGTTTAATTCTGCATATCGGCTTAAAAGCTGGGCAACGTCTTTGTACGAAGGTGTCATTGCCTGAATTTCGCGCAAAAGTGAAATTCCACTTGAAATGTTTTTTGTTGCAAAACAGGCCTGGGCATAGCGGTAACGCAGTTCAAGAGCGGTTTCCTGAGTAATATTCTGATGTTTTATGCCGATTTCAAAGTCCTGAAGGGCTTTTTCGTACTGAGCCGCCTTTGAATGCATAAGTCCTGCTGCAAGACAGGAACGTGCTCCGTATTCTGGATCTGGACGCAAGTGAAGAAATACTTTCATTGCTTTGTCGCCGTATCCGCATTCCTGCATTGCATCTGCCATGCTAAAAAGAGCTTCTTTGTTGTCAGGGTTTTCGTCGAGTGCGCGTCTTAAAAACGGCAACGATTCCTTAAAATGATGAGCGTTGTATAAAGCCATTCCCAACGGCGCGTTTACGTTGAGAGCGTCAGGTTTTGCAATGAGCGCCTTTTTCAAGCAGGCAGTTGCCTTGTCATAATCTTTGTTTGCGAAGAACGCGAGTCCGAGATTGTAGCTTACGTCAAAATTTGAAGAATTTATTTGAAAAGCAGCAGACAGTCCGCGGAACGAATCTTGAATTTTATTTAATTTAAGGGCGCAAATTCCCTGTCTTAAAGCTGCAAGAAACGGATCAATCTGCGTATGAGCCGGAGCGATATTCAACATTGTATCGTAAATTTGATACGCTTTTTCCCACGAGTGTTCGTTAAAATAAATATTTCCTAATGCAATCAGACCGTCGGGATTATGAGGATCCTGAGCGAGTTTTCGGCTTGCTTCACGTATAATTTGAGCGCGGTTTTTTGTTTTGCCTTTTTTGCTTCCGGTTTTTCTAGTTCCAAAGGCGACCAAAATTGCTGCAAAACCGATTGCAATGGCGATTGCTATAACAAGGGCTAATGAATCCATATTGTCTATTATCGGCAAAACCGGACTAAAACTCAAGTTTTTACGAAAAACTTGAGCCTTTAGCGTGCTGTTTTAAAAAAAAACGAATATTATTCTTTTACGATGATCTTGTACATCGGTTTTTCGCCCGGGCACAGTTCCAAAATATGTTTTTCGGCTTCGAGAACTTCTGTCGGATCATGGGTTACGTGCAAAAGGGTTGTCGTTCCAGAATTTGCAACTGTTTCGAGAAGATCGAGAATTTTTTGCCGATATTGTTCGTCAAGACCGTGGCATGGTTCATCAAGAATCATAATTTTTGGAGATTTTACAGCTGCACGGATTATAAGAATTGCACGCTGCTCTCCATAGCTCAAATTTCCGAAAGATTCGTGTTCGCGTCCTTCAAAACCTGCCAGTTTTAACCATTTTTTTGCCGCTGCGATTTCCATGTCGGTTTTTTTTTCGTACAAACCGATTGAATCGTGAAAACCCGAAATTATTACGTTTTCGAGTTCTGTGCCGCCTAGCATTCTGTATTCAACATGAAGACGATAACTTACGATTCCGAGATTTTTTTTGATGTCCCAAATTGATTCTCCAGTTCCGCGTTTTTGTCCAAAAAGCCAGACGTCGTTGCAGAAAACCTGCTTGTTGTCGCCTGTTATGAGTTCCAGAAGCGTTGTTTTTCCTGAACCGTTCGGACCGCGAATAAACCAGTGCTCGCCCGGAAGAACTTCCCATGAAAAATCTTTTAAAACTTCATGTCCGTCCCAACCGACATTTACCTGATTCATGTATACAAGAGATTGTTCTGCAGAAACCGCATTTTGCCGAGAAACCGCATTTTGCTGAGAAAGCGCATTTTGGGCTTCGGAAAGTTCGCTCAAAAACGCCTCTTTTTCTGACTTTCGGTTGGCATTTTTTTGAATATTGCGCTGTTCTACGATTTTTTCGTATTCAGCCTTTGTTCCGCAGAATGAAATTTTTTTGTCCGTAAATTCCAGAACATTCGTGATTGTCTGAGGAATTTCGTGGTAACGTTCCATTGCCATGATGATGGAAGTTCCGTTCAAACCGCCACCGTTCTGTCTGCCTACCATTGTCTGGAAAAATTCCAAAAGAATTGAACGGCTCTGTGCGTCAAGACCGGCAAACGGGTCGCTCAAAATTAACAGTTTTTTGCCGGAAAGCAGTGCGCGGCACAAAAGTGTACGGCGAATTTCGCCCGTCGACATAAATTTTAGTCCGCGGTCAAGAATTTTTTCGACCCCGCAGAGTTTTACTTCCGGCAAAGTTTCCAGCCGGCTGGCAATTGGCGGCAAAGGAAGATGTCTGTGTTTTGCGTCAGGTCCGCCCAAAACCTCGCAGATAAACCGTCTTCCGGAACGGCCCTCATCAATTTTATCAATATATTCAGATTCGTCCAAATCGCGTTCTTCTTGAATTAAAAGAGCCGCACGTTCAAGAGAAACCGTTTCTGCCGATTTTTCAAAAATCGTGTCTTCGACTTTATTTGTCTTGTTGTTTATAAACTGTTTTTCGCCGGCAAGAGCCTGTAAAAAATCCGCCTTTCCGCCGCCATTTGGTCCAATAACAAGCCATGCTTCTCCAGCCTGCATTTGCCAGTCAAGCGATTCAATTTTTGTTCCGTGCAAATCCTGAACACGCACGTCTTTTAGCGAAATAAGATTGTCATTCATAAGATAAAATTATAATGAAACGCAAAAAAATATAAAAGTTGAACAAAAATTGTTGCAAAAAAAATCTCTGGCGGACAAATTTTTTTTTATTTGCTAGAATGTGGCTATGAGTGCAATTGATTTTTATGGCAACGAACCGGGAAACAGTAAATCTGTCGTATTTTTGTGCAGTTCTCCTTTTGGACGATTTTTGTATAATTTGACGCTTTTTTTGCAGATTCCTAAAATTATGGGAGCATTTTTGCGTTCACCTTTGAGCAAGTCTTTTATAAAAGGCTTTGTCAAAAAAAATAATATCGATATGTCGGCTTTTAATGACGTTAAATTCAAGTCGTTTAATGATTTTTTTACAAGAAAAGATAATTCCCGTAAGCCGGAACTGTCGTCAGAAACTTTGATTTCGCCTTGTGACAGCGCTCTTAGTGTATTTAATATAGAAGAAAATTCAACTTTTAAAATAAAAGGCTTTGACTATACGCTTAAAGATTTTTTTGAAACAGATGAATTTGATAAGACTTTTTCTGGCGGAAATGCGCTTATTTTTCGGCTTGCTGCAACTGATTATCACCGCTATTGCTACATTGATTCTGGCTCGCTGGAAAAAAATCACTTTTTAAAAGGAAAGTTGTATTCGGTTCAGCCGGTTTGTTGCCGGACTTTTAAGGTTTATACAAAAAACAGACGCAGCTGGACGATTTTGCATACGCAGAATTTTGGAGATGTTGCTCAGGTTGAAGTCGGTGCATTTAGCGTCGGCGGAATAAAAAATCATCACGAAAATTACAGTTTTTCTAAAGGTGAGGAAAAAGGTTATTTTGATCTTCACGGTTCAACAATAGTCATGCTTTTTAGAAAAAATACGATAAAACTTGATGAGGAAATTTTGGCTCAGACTGTAAATGGTAAAGAAACAACCGTAAAATATGGGCAGCCAATCGGTAAAAAAGCGTAATATTTTATTTTTTAGATATTTTTAGCATATTTTATATATTTTTATCCAAAATCGCGTCATATTCTTTAAAAGTGAATTTTTGAAATTCGCGGAAATTCTAAAAAATTGCGGAAGCTTTCGCATGGAGGTTCGCTTGAAAAGACTTTTAAAAAAATCATTTTTTGCAATATTTGCTGTTTTTTTTGTATTCAGTGCGTTTGCAAAAGGGAGTAAAGAGTACGTGACTCAGGAAATTAATGCTTCGGAGCGTTGCCTGCCTGTTTTTTATGAGAACATAAAATCTCGCTGGACTTTTAAAATGGGTTACAAAGACGGCGTTGATTTTAACCAGTGGAAAAAAGACGGACTCGAAAAAGCCCGCGAGCTTATTATTCAGGAAGATGACAAAACGCCGTTTGATATGGTTGTTTTGGAATCGGAAAAACGTGACGGCTACACTGCTCAGAAAGTAGTTTTTAATATTTCTCAGGACAGCCGTGTTCTTGCATATCTTTTGGTTCCTAATGGAAAAAAAGGACAGACTTTTCCTGCTGCCCTTATGCTCCACGACCACGGTTCAAATTTTGCCATTGGTAAAGAAAAAATGGTAAGGGCTTTTTCTTCAGACAAGGCTGTAGAAAAAATCCTAAAAATCAAGAGCAACAAGGAAGCCAGCATTGAAGCTGCAAAACTTTCTCCAGAAAGCAAGGATTTGTACGAAAAAATCAAGAATTCAAAGGCATGGGCAAATCAATACTTTTCCGACCTTTATCCTGGCGACGAACTTGCAAAGCGCGGTTATGTTGTTTTGAGTTTTGATGCGCTTGGCTGGGGCGACCGTTCAGTTAAAAATTTCAGCACAGGAAGCCAGCAGTCTTTGGCTTCGAATATGTTCAACATGGGAACAAGTTTTGCCGGACTTATTGCCCAGGAAGACTGCCGGGCTGCAAAATTTTTGGCAAGTTTGCCACAGGTAGATAAAGAGCGTGTTGCCTGCATAGGCTTTAGCATGGGCGGTTTCCGTTCCTGGCAGCTTGCCGCAATCAGCGACGACATTAAGGCTGGAGTTTCTGTTTGCTGGTTTGGTACGATGAAAGGTCATATCGTAGAAAAAGATGGACAGTTGAAGGGAAATTCCGCATATTCAATGCTGCATCCGACAATGGCAAAATTCCTGGATTATCCAGACATTGCAGGTCTTGCCGCTCCAAAACCAATGTACTTTATTGGCGGAGATAAGGACGCTGTAAATCCAAATGCAGGAACTGAAGAAGCATACGCAAAAGTTCATAAAATCTGGACTGCTGCAAATGCCGGCGACAAGGTAAAGACCGAAATTGTGCCTGGAATGGAACATGCTTTCCCGGCAGAACAGCAAAAAGCAGCTTTTGACTGGCTTGATAAGCAGTTTAAGTAGTCACTCATGTAAAATTTTGTCGATGGCCTGCCGCATCTTTTTGTAAGATTCGCTTCCGGAATACTGCATTTTTTGAATAAAACCGACTTCGTAAGAGCCGAGTGCGTTTCCGGCAGCGTGGCAGGTAAATCCTTTTTCGTAAGGCCCGTTTGTAAGCACGATGTGAGGCACAAGACCAATTCCCAGTCCGAGCTGAACCAATGCCATAATTGCCTCGTTTCCTTCCGTTTCGGCGGCAATTTGCGGTTTGACGTTGCGTGATTCTATCCAGCGGTCAAACCGTTCGCGGGCCAGCCCTGTTTTTGGCAAAATCAGCGGTACTGAAGAGACAATGTCCTGAGGACTGCCGCTCACTTTTTCGTACGGTCCTCCGGTGCTTGCCGCAAAGACAAGAGGCGTGCTTCTTACAGGAATACAATCTATTCCGCTCAAACCTGTTTCTGGAATTGCCGCAACGGCTACATCGGCTTCTCCGTTTTTTACAGCCTGAATTGCTCCGGCAGGATCTCCCGTCTGAACATTTAAATGCAAGTCTGGAAAACGCTCCGCAACTTTTTGTAAAAACGGCGGCATGATTGAATAGCAGGCTGTTACAGAAGCATAAACCTTTAAGGTTCCTGTTATGAGAGATTTTGATGAATTCAGTTTTGCAAAAACATCTTCCTTCTGCTGCAGGCACTTTTCCGCAAATTCGGCAAATTTCTTTCCTTTTTCTGTTAATGTGGCTTCGCGGTTATTTCGTTCAAAAAGCTGACAGGAAGTTTCGTCTTCTAGCCTCGTAATCAAACGGCTGAGGGCAGAAGGACTTAAATTTATTTTTTCGGCGGTTTTTGCAAAGTGAAGGGTTTTTGAAAGAGTCAAAAAAGCATTCAGTTCAAAAAAATCCATAATTCAACCTCAAAAACCTTAAAATTGAAATTTTTAAAGGTTTTTTATACAATTAGTTACAATAATATATAAAAATTGCCGATAATAAAACAGAATCCGGAGGAATTAAAAATGAAAAAAACATTTATCGCTATGACAGTTGCCGCTTTATCATTCAATATTTATGCTTTTGATCCTGCCGCCGCTGTTTCTCTTTCTGCACCTGTTAAGGATTATACAAAAACCACTTATACGATTACTGAAAAATTTGGTGAGTATTATCGTTCTCCAAAGGCAAAATACCTTCATGTTTTTGACGCAAACGGAAGACAGACAGAAACTTCTGAATTTACGGCAAAAGGCGCGGTTGTTGACCGCTTAGTTTTTGCTTACGATGCTGCTGGAAACTTGACTTCAACGACAGGTTTTGATTCTGACGGAAAAATAAGCTGGAAAACAGTTACAGTTTACGATTCAAACGGAAACAAAACCGAAGAATCTGAATACAATGCAAGCGATATGCTCGTTAACAAGAGTATCTGGAAAATAAGTCAGGAAAAACAGAGCGAGGAAGCATATTACAATGCGGACGGTGCACTTCTCGGAAAAACAATTATAAAATTTGACGATGCAGGACGCGACAGCGAAGTTTGTTCTTACAACGCAGACGGCTCTTTGCAGCAGAAGCGCGTTTACACTTACAACGACGCCGGAAAACTTTCTGAAATCTCATATCCTCTTTCTGACGGAACTGTTACTCAGAAAGTAGTGTTCCGCTTTGACGAAAAATATTCGGTTACAGAAGAGCAGACTTACAACGAATCAAACAAACTTGTAAAGAGAATTATTTATAAATACGATGACAAAGGAAACGTTACAAGAACTACAACTTATGCCGTTTCTCAGAAATTCGGAACAACTGTAAACGAACTCATCGATATAAATGAATATTCTTACACTTACGGAAATTCATCTTCTGCAAATTCGGACGCAAAATAATTGGTTTGTATAAAAAAAACGCAGGGCTAGTTTTTGACGGCTAACTTTGCAAATAAATAAAAAATGCTGGAATCAGAACAAAAGTTCAGTTTTCCAGCATTTTTTTTGCTTTTTGAATTTTTATTACAGTCGTTTTTATTATTCGATTGTACGGCTTATTACGCCGCCACCACGGATTACACCGTCAATATAAAGAACGGCCGACTGTCCTGGAGCAACTGCGCGCTGTGGTTCCTTAAAAGTGATTTTCCACGGAGTTCCGGAATAAACAGTTTTGTCGTCCTCAGAAGGAACATATTTTTCTACAATTGCGGCTGCCGGTCTGCTTGCAAGCCGGATTTTTACCAGTGCTTCGACAGGTTCTGACGGTTCAATTCCTGCCGGCCAGACAAAATCGTCTGCAATCAGGGCATTTGAATTTAAATCGTCATTTTTTGCAAGGACAACCAGATTATTTTTTGCGTCAATGTGCTGAACGTAAGCCGGATAATTCAATGCAACGCCAAGTCCTTTTCTCTGACCGATTGTGTAGTGTTCGATTCCTTTGTGCCGTCCAAGAACATGGCCGTCCAAATCGATAATGTCGCCGGGAACGCTCGGTTTGTCGTTAAAAAGCATTTCAAAATATTCAGGCGGAATAAAATCCTGACTTTCTTCGCGTTTTGCCGCTTCAAGATTTGCCTGTTTTGCAAGCTCAAAAACCTCTTTTTTCTGCATCAATGCGAGCGGAAACCTTACTTTTTCGAGAAGTTCCGACGGCAGGCGGTAAAGAAAATAAGTCTGGTCTTTTGTTGAATCGGCGGCTCCGGCAATCATGGCAGGTTTTGCGTCTGTCCCAAAAATTCCGGTTTCTGGACGAACAACACGCGCATAATGACCAGTACAAAAATAGTCAAAATCAATTTTAAGTTCTTTTAAGCCGGCAAGCAGCGCATCAAATTTTATAAAACGGTTGCAGCGAATACACGGATTTGGAGTGCGGCCGGCACGATATTCGCTTTTAAAATATTCAAGAACGACTTTTCTATAAGTTTCTTTTACGTCGATAACGTGATATTCAATGTCGTGTTCTTTGCAGAATTTTTCGCATTCGGCAATGTTTTCTTCTTCTCCAGGACCATAGCAGGCTTCCCGAATCGGTTTGTCAGACTTTACTTCCGGCAATCTTCCGTCCCAAATGGACATTGTTGCTCCGATTACTCTGCAACCCTTGTTTTTGAGCAAAAGTGCTGTCAAAGTTGAGTCAACACCGCCCGACATTCCGACAACAACAGTATCGCCGGCTTTTGGCATATCAAGATTTATATAATTCATAAAAACTCCAAAAATTCAGATAGCAAAAATTAAACGATATAAAAAAAATAATCAAGGATTTTTATATTTTGGAGCACATTTTTTGCAAAAGAAATATTTTCCGGCCAAAACCGCCCGGTTGTCTCAAAAACCGGCTTTCCAGGGTTCCGCTTTCGCTACATCCTCTAACGCGGATGCTCCGCACCCTTCCAATCCGGGCTATAAGCCCGGTCGTGCGCTTTAGCGCACTAGTTTTTTTTGGAAAATTGCTCGTCAATCGTCTTTGCAACGGCTTTTAACTGTTCGCGGGTCATATCTTCTTTGTGTTTGAGCATTTCGGCAGGAATTTGATACGCTTTTTCCAAATCTTTCGGCGTCAAAACTTCTTCCGGCGTTCCAAAAGCCATTTCTCTTCCAGGATAGAACAGTAAAACATAGTCGGAATATTTTTTAGAAAGGTCGAGCTCGTGCATGGAACAATAAATTGTAGTTCCAGTCTTTTTTACAAATTCTTTAAGATAGGCGAGGGCGTTTTCTTTTTGGCGGTCTTCCATTGCAAACATTGGCTCGTCCATAAAAACAGAGGCGCTTCCGTACAGCAAACTGAATGCGAGAATTACGCGCTGTTTTTCTCCCTTGCTCAAATGTGTAAGCGGACGTTCCAAAAGAGAGTCGAGTTCAAAAATTTCGATAATTTCTGCAAGCAAATCGCCGTCAGAACGTATTGCTTTTGCGTTGTTTTTTAACGCTCCTGCAGAATAAACCTGGGCAAGCAGTCCTCCAGTTTTGTCTTCGGTGTCAAATTCAACATTCTGGTAGATAACGCTTGCAAGAAGATTTTTTTCTTCCTGATTAAGTTTTGCAGGATTCTTTCCTAAAAGTTTTATATTTCCGCTGTCTGGCAAAAGCCTTCCGGACGCAAGCATTAAAAAGGTAGATTTTCCGCATCCGTTCTGACCTACAAGGCTTATAAAACCGCCACCAGGCAGACTTCCCGAAAAATGCTCAAAAACTGGAGCTGGAACAATCTGTTTTCCATTGGAATCAACATCGCCATCAACTGGCGGATAAGAAAATGTAACATCATCAAACTGTAAAAAATCCATACAATTATTTTAATAAAAAAATAAACTTGTATACAGTGCTTTTTTTTGACCATAGAATTTTGAGATTTTAAAACAGCTTTTTTCTCAAAAAAAACAGCCCGATTTTTACAACCGGGCTGGATTTGTTTAGTCTTTAAAAAGTTTTTTTATTTCAGAAGCGTAAATTGCGTTTATTTTATAGCGGCTTATTTCCTGTTTGGCCGAAAGTTCAACGCCAACTTCAAATTCTTTTGGAAGAACTGCAATTTTGTTGATTCTCTCAAACATTTTAAATCCGTTTTTGGAATTTACACGCTGGCTTATTTCGCTTTCGAGCAGCCGTTTTATTTCCAGGCTTTTTGCCAAATCTTCGTATTTTTTGTACGAAATTTTTGCTTCCTGGGCAAACTGTTCGATCTCGGATTTTTCTGGAACTATGAGCGCCGCCAGATACCTCTGGTCCTGACCTACGACAACCGCTGTTTTTATGTAACGCGATTCTTGAATTTTCATTTCGATAGGAACAGGCTCGATATTTTCGCCGCCAAGCTGAACAATTGTGTCTTTTATGCGTCCGCACAAAACGATTTCGCCGTTTGCCGTAAGGCGGGCCAGGTCGCCTGTATTGAACCAGCCGTTTTCGTCAATAACTTCTTTTGTAAGGTCTGGACGTTCGTAGTAGCCTTTCATTACTGTCGGACCTTTTACGAGCAATACGCCTTTTTTGCCGCGAGGAACTTCTTTTCCTGTTGCAGGATCAACAACTTTTGCCGCAAGCTCACGGATCGGACGGCCAACATTGCCAAGAACCGGCCTGTTAAACGGACGAACCGAAATAATCGGCGAAGTTTCTGTAAGACCGTAGCCTTCTACGAGAGGAACTCCGATTGCCCAGAAAAATTTATCAATTGCCGGAGGAAGCGCACCGCCACCTGCAACTGCTCCACGGAAGTGTTTTCCTAGCATTGCACGGATTTTGCGGAAAACGATTGCCCCGCCGAGTAATTTTATTGGATAGAGCAAAAGCCATGGAATAACAAATGCCGGCCACTGCAACCATCTCTTGTCTATTCCGTAGCGTGTGGTTTTGTCAAAAAGAACGCGGTCGAGTTTTGAGTGGAAAAGCGCAACTGTTACAAAGAAATTGAAAACTTTGAGGGTGATTCCTCCTGTTTTCCGCATTTTTTTGTAAATTCCGTCGTAAATCGCTTCGATTACGCGTGGAACTGCCGGCAAAACCTGCGGGTCAAGAGACTTAAAGTCCTGTAAAAGAATCTGGCCGATTGGTTTTGAATAGCACAATGTTGCCGCCTGAGAAAAAACTACATATTCAACAGAGCGTTCAAAAGCGTGCCAGACTGGAAGCACAAGAATTCCGCGGTCGCCCGGATTAAGCCAGATTCGCTCGTCAATATCTTCGAGCTGCGATAAAAAGTTTCCGTGAGTGAGCATTACACCCTTTGGCTGTCCTGTTGTTCCCGAAGTAAAGATAATCGAAGCCAAGTCGTCCCACTGGCCTTTGTTGATTTCTTCATCGACAGTTGCCGGATTTTTTTGATTGAATTCTTCACCTTTTTCTACAATCTGATTAAAAGTAAAAAGAGTAATTCCGGAGTTTTTACATTCTTCAAAAACTTTTTCGTCCTGATCTTCAATCGAAATAAAAGTTTTTAAAAGCGGAAGTTTATCCTTAATTCCAAGAATTTTAGAAATCTGGGATTTATTTTCGACAATTACTGTCTGAGTTTTTGCAAATGACAGAATATATTCAAGATCGCCAATTGTCGCGTCGCAACCGCGAGGAACGTCAATTGCACCGATCGAAAGAAGGCCCATGTCTATCTGCTGCCATTCTTTCCGGTTGTCGGAAATCATACCGATGTGATCGCCGCGTTTTATTCCAATCGAAAGAAGACCGCCGGCAAAATTTTTTGAGATTTCAAATGCGTTTTTATAAGAAATGCTGTCCCAAACACCTTCGCTGATCCGCGACATTTGGGCAGTTAATTCAGGATATTTTTTTGCAGTTTCTCTGAACATTCTTGGCAGAGTTTTTTCCATATTGCCTCCAAATTGCAATAGCACCAAAATGACACAATTTGTTAAAATGTCATAAGGTCGATTATATTACTAAAAAAAAATCTTTTCCACTGCTTGAAATTTAATTTTGCTTTTTACAGGATTTTGCAGAATTCTTCTAAAAGAGGGTCGATCCGGGTAAAATCCGGTTCAAACGGAAGCGCGCTAAAAAGTTCGCCATCGCCTGACTGAGGATTTGAGCGGATGTAATTTTTCTTTTCTATAATATATTTATCAAGCAGGCTAAAAAGCATATTCGTAAAAATTTCCGCATGAATTGAAACAGTTTTTTTTGTAGCCGGTGAAATTTTTTTTGCTTCGATTAAACTGTTTAAGGCGATTATTGTCTGGTTTAAAATTTTTGCTCTGGATTCTTTTGAAATTGCCGCCGCTTCTGGTGAAAAATATTTTTCGCTTTCGATAAAAGAATAAATCTGAAGGAGAGGCTCTTTTTCGTTTATTTTAATCCAGCGATGAACAATTCCTTTTAAAACCGCTTCTGCCGTGTATTTTTGTGCGGTTGCCGTCATTTCCGAAGGAATTAGGGTTGTTTTTTTTAGATATTCGCCGCAGAAATGAACCGTATCATCGAGCATAGCTTCGCGGGATTCATAATGATTGTAAAGACTTGCTTTTTTGATTCCGAGTTTGCCAGCAATGTCCGCAAGTGAAGTTCCACCTACGCTTTTTATAAATGCACAGTCTAAAACCGCGTGAATAATTTTTTCATGGGTGATTTTTTCAGCTGGCATTAACTTTTCTCCATACAAAAATCTGACAAACTAACAAATGTTAGTTTAATGAGCAGGTGGCGCTTTGTCAACTTTTTAGACTTTGTTGCCAAAAAAAGCGGACAGAGAGGTTTGTTTTTTTTGCCGGAATTATTTTTCTAAAACAAAAAGATACTCGCGGACGTGAATGTCGCGGTTTTTAAGGTTGCGGCTTCCTCGGAAAGTGTTGTATTTGATTTCTACTGTTTTTAGGTTTCCGTATTTTTTTAGCATTCCGGACATCTGGTCAAAACTTATAAAACCTTCCGAATTGTATGAAATTATTACATATTTGCTTGAAATGCCCGAAATAATTTCTTCCATTGAGCTTAAGGCGGCATAAGGCTTGTTAAAAACCGAACGGTTCCAGTTTTGGACGATTCCGCTCACTTTGCTTATATTTGCATCGAGTTTGTTTTTTAAGATAAGGTTGAGCATAAAATAGTTTGAGCCGTAAGGATGCTGGTTGTAAGGCGGATCGAGATACGTTATGTCGAGATTTTTTAATTCCTTTGAGAGCACGACTGCATCTTTTTGAAAGATTTCCAGGCCGGACTCAAAATTGCTGAAAACTGGCGTCTTTAATTCGATTTTTCCGAAAATTCTTGGAAGCGCGTTTTTTCCGCTTGCGCCAAAGCAGCCGATTCCAGTGTTTTTGTCTTTGTAAAAACCCTTAAAAACTCCGCTTGTGTTTACGTGAATTGACGCTTCGGTGATTAAAGGCGCAAGAAAGAATTTTTTTAACGGCTCTTCTTTTACAACGTCGTCGATGAGTCTTCGGTAAGTGTCGATTAAGAGCGCGTTTTGCCGTGTGTAAAACACCCGTTCGCCTTTTTGAATATCTTTGTCGTTTTGAGGAGCGTAATTTTGCGAAATTATGCCAGAAATTTTTTCTATAGAACAGAGTTCTTCGATTTTGCTTTTAAGAGCCGAATATTCCTGGACAGGAAAATCTTTTTTATTTATAAGATAGCAACCGTTTATGACCGCGGAATAATTTTCAAGGTCGTTTACGATTAAATTTGATGAATATTTTTTTAACATTCGGGCAACGATTCCAGAGCCTGAAAAAAGGTCGGCACAGACAAGTTTTTGACAGTTGAGTTTTTCCGCAATCAGAAGAATTTCTTTTTCGATGTGTTCAAGAAGGCGCCGTTTGTTTCCAAGATATGTGATTATTTGAGTAGTAAGAAATTCGGGATTTTCGTCAAAATTTGCAGAGTCTGAATAATTCATAAAAACGTGTATAAAAGTTTATAACAAATTTTCAAAATTTTCTATAAAAAGAATCTAAAAAAGAATGCTGCCTTGAGCAAAAAATGCCTTTTTTATAAAAAAAACTTACCCCGGATGCGCATGGCGCAGTCGACCGCAGGCTTTAGCCGAGGACGATGAGCGTGAGCGAACCCGGAGCAGCCGGCTTGACGGTGGATGCGGTCTGTAAAAATAAAATATTGATTTTTAGTGTTATTCAGATTATTATTGAGTTGTGTCTACGCTATATATAGTTGGTACGCCGATTGGAAATTTGGGCGACATTACTTTTCGTGCTATTGAAACTTTTAAAAATGTTGATGTAATTGCGGCCGAAGATACAAGGCATACTTTGCAGCTTTTGAATCATTTTGAAATTCATAAGCCGCTGATTTCCTGTCGTTCGCAGAATGAGGCAATTGCCGGTCAGAAAATCATCAAGCTGCTTGATGAAGGACAGTCGGTTGCGTATGCCAGCGATGCGGGAACTCCTGGAATAAGTGATCCGGGGGCTGTTTTGGCAGGTCTTGCAAGGGAAAGCGGGCACAATGTTGTTCCGATTCCGGGACCTAGCGCTTTTGCCACTTTGGTGAGCGTTGCCGGTGCTGGCGGAAAAACGCTGATTTTTGAGGGTTTTCTTTCTCCTAAACCGGGAAGAAGGCGTTCAAGGCTTAGAGAGCTTTTGGCAACTGGAGATGCTGTTGTTTTATACGAATCTCCGTTTAGAATTGTTAAGCTTTTGACTGATATAGCCGATATTGATAGTACACGGCGCGTTGTTGTTGGTCGCGAGCTGACAAAAATGCACGAAGAAATTATTGGCGGTACAGCAGAAGAGATGCGTGACGAATTTTCTTCAAGATCTAAGGTTTTGGGAGAATTTGCAGTTTTTATTTCGGGCAATAAAAATGCTCAACTTTCGGAAGACAATGCCGATAATTAAGAAGTAAGGTAGGTTTTAAATGATGGTACAGAACATTAATGGAATCAATCCAATCAACAATGTACAGAACTCTCGCCGTACTAATGGCATGGAAAGAACTTCTATTACAGACACTTCTGATTCAATCAACGTTTCTGACGAAGCAAAAGAAGCTGCAAGAGCATATTTTTTGAGCCAGGTTGCAGAAGAGACTCCAGATGTTCGTTCTGACCTTGTTGCCTCTGTTAAAGAAAAAATTAAAGATCCAAATTATTTAAATTCTGTAACAATTGGTTCAGCCGCAGATCGTATTTTGGATTCCTGGGGTTTTTAACTTAACCGTTTATTGATTACTTTGGAAGCAGAACATTTTGTTCTGCTTTTTTTGTTTAGTTTGGAGGAGTGGGCTGCGTATGACAGATTTTGTGTTTAGAGTTTCGCCGAATGTGATTATTTCTTCTTATGCTGCGAGCCGGCTTGGGCAGTTTGCCTGCGAGTTTGGAAAAAGATTTATGCTTGTTCTGGATCCTGTCTTGCGCTCTGTGGGCGCTGCGGACAAGATGACACAGGCTCTTTCTGACCGAGGAGTTGATTTTTTTATTTTTGACGAAATTGCGGAGTCGGCAGACACAAAGGCTGCGGCTGCGGCTCTCAATCTTGCAAAAAATTCTCATATTCAGGCGGTGATTGCAGTTGGCGGCGGAAAAACCATAGAAATTGCCCGCTGTGTCGCTGCGTTTTTTTACGAAGAAAAAAGTATTTATGACTTTGCGGATGGAGAAGTTCCTTCAAAATCTCCGCTTCCGCTTGTTGTTCTGAGCACGACTTGCAGGTGTCCGGGTGTTTTTACGGACAGAATTGCAATTTGTGATTCTCGGACGAACGGCTTAAAACTCTTAAAAGTCCAGAATGCTCTTTGCAAAACCACAGTTTTTGACCCTACAATGTCTGTTACGCTGACCGAAAATCAGACTTTTTCAATGGCTGTCGAAAGCGTCTGTCTTGCCGCTGAAAGTTATTTTTCGCAAAAAGCGAACTTTTTTAGTGATATGACCGCAGAAAAATCGGCGGAACTTTTGCGCCTGGCTCTCGACGGTTCAAATTCTCTGAATATTACGACACCAAAAGAGGAATTGCTTTTTGAAGGAGGATGTTTGGCAAGCCTTGCTTCGAGCGCCTCGTCTTTTGGACCGGCAGGACTTCTGGCTCTTGCGGTAAATGCCAGATTTAAGATAAGCCGTCCCCTCGTTGCCTCGATTATTTTTCCGTACGTGATTGAATTTTGCGCAAAATTCAAGGCTGACCGTGTTGCAAAATTTGCGGATTTTTTTGGAATTGAAAAAAAAGATTCTGAGACAGAGCAGGCTCAGGCTTTTGCGGACAATATCCGTGAACGGCTCGCAAAAGAAAATTTGCCGCTCCGCTTAAAAGAGCTTTCTATAACAATTGAGCAGCTTGCCTCTGTTGCCGAAGATGCGGCTTCGACCGACTGGATAAATTTTATGCCGTGTTCAATGACAAGCGACACTCTTTTTGAAATTTTAAAGTCGGCCTACTGATTTTTAACAATAGGGAAAAAAATGATTGATCCTGGAAAATTAACACAGCTTGAAGGCGGACAAAAACGCAGGAAACTTGCGCTCACTCTAGGCGCGCTGGAACGCGACATTGATGGAGTTCCTGAAAAAGGCAACGAATATTCTTATAAATCTATTGCCCGCGCAGACTACGTAAAAAAAATTGTCGAAATTTGCTTAAAAGATCCACAAATGCCTTCTGAGGACGCAAAAATTTTAAAAAATGCGCTCGAAGAAATTCCTTTTGATGAAAAACGTTCTTGCAATCTTGCACGCAACACAATGCTTAAAATAATTGGAACTTTTCCGGCAGAATGGGATTTGATTATTGCGCCGCATCCGGAAGTTTTTGACGAAAATGGAATCGTAAAGCAGAGGGATTTTTTTGAGGGCGTGAGCGTTTATGCGGAAGATATACGTTCTCCGTTCAACCTTGGTTCAATTTTTAGAACGGCAGAGGCGATGGGTGCGGAAAATGTTTTTGTAAGTCCAATGTGCGTTCCTCCTGACCATCCAAAAGCTGTGCGAAGCGGCATGGGCTGTATTGAAACCCTCGGCTGGCAGAAAAAAAGTCTTGATGAACTCGAAGAATATTCCAAAAAAAATGATATTCCGATTTTTGTCCTCGAAACTGGCGGAACTCCGCTCGAAGAATTTAAATTTCCAAAAAAAGGAATTTGCATAATCGGCTCGGAAGAACTCGGAGTAAGCCCGGAAGCGCTCAAAAAAGCATCGTACGGCCGGGTGACAATTCCAATGAAAGGTCTTAAAGCCAGCTTGAATGTTGGAGTTGCTTTTGGAATTCTTATGCAAAAATGGGTTGAATCTCTGGAAAAAAATGATTTTTAGAGTTTTTAATTTAAGCGTGGTTTGTGCGTTGTAAAAACTTATTTTAAATTTCGAGAATTACAGCCCCGGATTTTTTGTCATAATCTGCATTTTCTAAAGATTTTGGTCGTTTTACAGAAAGCAAATCTCCGTTTTTTGGGTGGACATTTGTTTTATCAACCGCAAGAACAAGTCCAATTTCTGAACAGCAGTAATATGCGGATTTGTGCAGCTCGGGGAGTTTTATAAAGTCCGAGGCAACTCTTAGTTTTAGATTTTCTGAATTGTTTTGAGACGGTTTTTCTTCTGGTTTTGCAATTTTTTCTTTGCTGACCAAAACGTAGCTCAAAGAAGCACGCTCTTTTTGCAAATTCGCATTTTTAGAAAATTTTAAAAGCTCTTCCGGGGCATCTGCTGTGTCAAAAGCAAAGTTGCACCATTTTCCGCCCGGATTGGAAGAGGTTCTTCCTGCCATTGGACACACGTGAATGTGCGGACATGGGCTCAAAGGCATAAAATTTTTTCGGATAAATGAATCGCGCATCAAGCTTACAAGCCTTGCCGAGTGCGGATCTCCTGGTTCAATAAGCAAAACTGTCTGAGCCGAATCTGTTTCTTTATCAAAATATTTTAGTATGTCGTTTGTATAATTTTTTGCAAGAAAATCCGGCGGCATTTCGTTTGTCTGGGCAAGTTCGTTGAAGACGTTTGCGCAGGTTATAAGCGAAGGTTTTTGTTTTATTTGTGTTCCAATCGCGCCTTTGACGCGGACGATTTTCCACGGATTTTGTTCTTCTGTCAGAGTTTTTGCCGCAATCGAAAGAAAAATTTCTTCTCCGGCGGAAAGAGCGCCCTGGCTTAAATCCAAAACATAAAAAGTCAGTTTTTTTGAGCGCAGTTCCGGTCTTGCAAGCCAAAGCGCGCAAGGGACAGTCAGAGGTCCGGAACCCAGGTCGAGACAAACATCCTCTTCTTTTAGTTTAAAAGCGTTTTTTGGAAAATTTGCAAAAAGTCTTGTAAGGCGAATTAAATTCCACCACATAAAATAAGAGATGTACGCAGAAAGCTGGGAAGCGTCGTTCATGTAGCCGAGACGGCGGCTGTTTCTTTCGTCGGTGAGCTGGTGGCTTAAATTTTTTATCTGCTTTGGAAGAAGAACCTGCTGCTTTGGCGAAAGATTTCTGGTTTCGGCAATGATTTTTCCGAAATTTTTAAGAATTTCGAGTGAATCTTCCGGAATGTTTTTTAATTCAAACATTGGAACGGTTTTTGAACTTTTATTTTGAGAAAAATTGTTTTTTCTGCGGTTTTCAGCATTCAACTTTTTTTGCGGAGTTTTTTTATCTTCAGTTTTTGCGTCGTTTTTCTGTGTTTTTTCTTCTTTGCGCTGTTTTTTTAATTCATTTTTTGCGGCGAATTTTGCAGAATTTTCGGCTTTGTGCTGTTTTTTGCCGGAAGCCTTTTCGTACCATTTTGCTTCTTCTTTTTTCATAAAATCTTCCTGATTTTGATTTTTTTGTCCGGTTATTTTCGGTATTTTCGGATAATCATATACATTTGGCTTAATTCGGAGCGAATTTGCCGGATTGAATCGAGAACTTCGGCTTTTGAGTCGTAATTCATCGTTTCCCGCAAAATTTCGTCCCGGGCGCCTTCAATTGTAAATTTCCGTTCGTTTATGAGATATTTTAACCGGAGAATCAAGTCAATATCGCGTTCTGTGTAAATTCTTCGTCCGCCCAAATCTTTTTTTGGAGCAAAGCCGGGAATTACTTCTTCCCAATAACGCAGAATATGAGATTTTATGCCTGTAAGTTCCTCAGCTTCGCCGATTGAATATGTCACAAACTTTCCTTTGATTTTTATTCAAAACGATTTTCCCAGCGTTTTCGGCTAGATTTCATTTCGAGCATGACAGGAATCTGGTCAAAACCTAAATCTTCGCGAATTCTGTTTTTTAAGTAAGTTACGTAACTGTCTGGAACGTTGTCTGGACTTGTTGCAAAAATTCTGAACGAAACAGGATTTGTTCCTGTTTGCGTCATATAGCGGATTTTAAAGTGTATTGCCTTGCTTGCCGGAGGCGGATAACGGAAAAGCCAGTCGTCCAAAGCCTTGTTCAGGGCAGAAGTTTCGATTTTTGTCGTAAGCTGCTTGTAAAGACGGATTGTTGTTTCCATCAGCTCTTTAATTCCGTCGCCGTTTAAGGCTGAAAGACGCAGAATTGGAGCAAACTGCATTTGTCCGAACATATACTGAATGTAATCAACAGTGTCTTTGTAGACTTTTTTTGTCTGCTCTTTTAAGTCCCATTTATTCAAAACGAAGATGATTCCACGGCCGCGTTCGTATGCGAGTGAACAGATTTTTTTGTCCTGGTCGGCAAGTCCCTGCTCAGCGTCAATCATCAAAAAAACAATGTCACATTCGTCCAGAGTTTTGATTGCGCGGTTTACAGAATAATATTCAACGTTTTGCTTTACCTTTGCTTTTCGCCGGATTCCTGCTGTATCAAGAACTTCAAATTTTCGTTTGCCCCAGGTAAAACTTCCTTCAACAACATCGCGTGTTGTTCCTGCATAGTCAGAAACGATTGAATTTTGAGTGTTCGTAAGGCGGTTTGAAAGCGTTGATTTTCCAGTGTTTGGTTTTCCGACGATTGCAATTTTGATTACAGGCTCTTCAATTCCTTCTTTTACGTCAGAAAAATCGAGGCGGCTTGTAATTGCCTTTGCAAGTTCTGTTATGTGGTCGCCGTGGTCTGCCGAAATAAAAAGCAGTTCATTAAAACCGTACTGAAGATAATTCCAGCTGATGTTTTCGCCAAAACCGCCTTCGCATTTGTTTACGGCAACCACAACTTTGTCCCAATACGGGCGCAAAAGGTGAATAAATTCCTCGTCTTCTCCAGTGATTTTTCCGGCTTCGAGCAAAAGAAGAATCAGGTCCGCGCGCTTAATTACGGAAAGCGATTTTTCAACTACAAGTTCGTCCATTTCGGATTCACGGCTTTTTAGATCGCGGTCAAGCTTAAAACCACCGGTATCAACAAGGTGAACAGGTTTTCCGCCGATAAAAGCAGTTCCTTCGACAGGATCTCGAGTTACGCCTGGAGTTGGATCGACAATCGCAAGACGCTTGTGCATAAAACGGTTAAATAGAGTCGATTTTCCAACATTTGGCCGTCCGGCAATAGCGACTGTCGGCAGGTTGATGTACGATTTATCTGGAAAAAATTTTAATTCTTCGGTTGCATTTTCATCTTTTTGACCAAATTCATCGCCTGTTTCCGAATCCGAAAGTTCTTCGTTTTTTTGAACAGAGTCGTTTTCCGATGAATTAAAATCGTCGTTTTCGTTAAAAATTTGTTCGTCGGACGCGGTTTTCTGAGGCTTTGGCTTTGAAAAGTCCGGCTTTGATTTTTTAGCTTTTTTCATAGACCTTTATTTTACAACGAATTAAGTTGTTTTGACGAGATGCTTTTTAATTCTTTTATCGTATATTTTGAGAGAAGTTCTTTGATTTTACAAATCATTGCCGGACTCATGCTCAAATTCCGGATTCCCATTCCTGCAAGAACGAGGGCGCCTGTTTTTCGGCTCGCCATTTCGCCGCAAACAGAAACATCGATTCCGGCTTTTTCCGCTTCGCTTATTGTGTTTTGAATCATTCTGAGAACAGCAAGATGAAATTCGTCATAAAGCGGAGCAACGGAAGCATTTTCGCGGTCAACGCCGATTGTGTATTGGGTAAGGTCGTTTGTGCCGATTGAAAAAAAGTCGCTCACTTTTGCAAGACAGTCTGCTGTCAGAGCGTCCGCTGCGGTTTCGACCATAATTCCAATCGGAACGTCCGGATTGAATTCAATTTTTTCGGAAGCAAGTTCATTCCGGACTGATTCTGCAATTTCCAGAGTCTTTTTTACCTGTTCAACGTTCGTTATGAGCGGAAGCATAATTTTTAAATTTCCAAAAACGCTTGCTCT
The DNA here is from genome assembly GCF_900167025.1 of Treponema berlinense. GTDB lineage: Bacteria > Spirochaetota > Spirochaetia > Treponematales > Treponemataceae > Treponema_D > Treponema_D berlinense. Next base: position 37,652 of record NZ_FUXC01000005.1, read on the forward strand.
GTAAAGTGCGCGCAACTGGGTTTTTAGCTGCATTGGATTTTCAAGGCTGAGACGGATTGCCCGAAGTCCCATGAGAGGATTTTTTTCTTCGTTAATGTGAATTTCCGGCGAATTTATAAGTTTGTCGCCTCCTGCGTCCAAAGTGCGGATTGTAACCGGCTTGCCGTTCATTATCTGCAAAACCTGCTTGTACGCTTTGAACTGCTCTTCTTCGTCAAAAAGGCTTGAGCGTCCGCCGTTTGTTTCGCTCATAAAAAGGAATTCTGTCCTAAAAAGACCAATTCCGTCCGCGCCTTCTTCTAACGCGAGTTTTGCTTCTTCGACAGTTCCGATATTTGCGTAAATGTGAAATTTTACGCCGTCTTTTGTCTGGGCTTCGACGTTGCGGAATTTTTCGAGCATAAGTCTGTGAGCTTTTTCCTCGTCGATTTTTTTCTGAAAATTTTCAAGTGAAGTATTGTCCGGATCTGCAAAAACTTCCGCATTGTTGCCGTCAACAACGACAGTTTCGCCGTTTTCGATTTGAGAGGCAATGTTGTCCAGAGCAAAAACCGCAGGAATTCCGTAATTTCGTGCCAAAATTCCAACGTGGCTTGAAATTCCGCCTTCGGTCAGCGCAAGACCGGCAATTTTTCGTTTTGAAAGGATGATTGTGTCGCTCGGATTTAATTGATTTGCGACAATTACAACTCCATTTGGAACGCTTTCGATATCGAAAGGATGAAAATCCAGCATATCGTCCAGGACTTTTCCAAAAATGTCGTAAATATCCAGGGCTCGCTCTGCCAGGTAGTCGTTTCCGCTTGAGCGAAGCTGTTTTGCGTATTTTGCTGTCTGGCGGTCGAGAACGAATTCAATATTGAGCGAATGTGAATAAAACGCTTTTTTTAGTTCCTTGATGAATTCGGGATCGTTTAGCATTAAAAAATAAGTTTCGTAAAGCTGATTTTGAATTTTATTGTCTTTAGATTCGGCAATTTTTTCAGAAATGTCTGTCGAAACATTTGCAAGTGATTTTTCAAAATGAGCCCATTGCTGGTCGTGCTCAGATTCTTCTATTTTTTTGCGCGGAATAACTCTCTTGACGGTTTCAGGAACAACAAAAGCCTTACCAATGCCAATTCCAGACGAAGCCGAAGTACCTAAAAAAACGTTCATATCTGTATTTTAACTTTCGGGATAAAGCCTGTCAAATGACGCTATTCTGATATTTGCGGCGAATTTTTTGAAAAAAACTGAATGCGATTTTGCCGGAAAACTTAGCCCGTGCCGGAGCAGCGCGCAGCGTCCGCCTTGGCGGATGGAGCGATAAGCGCAACTGCGCAGTGGACGGATTGACGGCTAATTGCGCTCCAAAAAAACTGGAAGAATCCTTAAAATCTCGACAGTGGCAGGGAATTTTTGGTATACTTTTCTATATTATTTTAATTTTTTTGCGCTGCATTTTTGTGGCGACGGAGTTTTTTAATGGCAGATAAAGATTTGTGCCCTTGTGGTTCTGGTAAAACTTATGCGGAATGTTGTGAGCCTATTATTAAAGGAAGTAAAGACGCTCCAACTGCTGAAAGTTTGATGCGCGCCCGCTATACTTCTTACGTAAAACACGAAATTGACTTTATTATCAATTCTTGCGAAGAAGGCGAAAAAATTGCCGAAATTGACCGCAAGGCTACTGAACAGTGGTCAAAAGAATCTACATGGCACGGTTTAAAAATTCTTAACACTCAGAAAGGTCAGGAAGCTGATGACGAAGGTCTTGTAGAATTTGAAGCTTCTTATACTGACAAAAATCACTTGAACGAAATTCATCACGAAAATGCTTACTTTAAGAAAGTAAATGGAAAATGGCTTTATGAAGTAGGCGATGTAAAACCGATGACTGTAGTCCGCGAAGGAAAGAAAATCGGCCGCAATGACCCATGTCCTTGTGGAAGCGGAAAAAAATATAAGAAATGTTGTGGCCGCTAAAACAGACGCTCCCTTTTGGGAGCGTCTGTTTTGTTGTGGAAGGTAGATAGAATGACACAGATTGTTACAGGGTTTCATGCGATTGAAGAAAAAGTTCGCCGTGCTCTCGACAGCGGAAAAATCGACGGACTTTCTATTCAGCTTGCAAAGACTGGCCCACGCATAAAAAAAATTCTCGAAAGCGCAAAAAGAGCTGGAATTCCGGTTATAAATGCCGACAAAAATGCCCTAGACTCGCTGGTAAAAGTTTTGCCGGAAGTTGCGCGTGATCATCGTGGAATCGTAATGGTTGTTGAAGGCGCTCCTGAAAAATCTGAAAACGATGTTGATTTTGACAGTTGGATTGCTTCGTCTAAAACCCTGGAAAATGAAAAGCAGACTGTAATTGTTCTGGACAGCGTGACTGATCCTCACAATGTCGGCGCAATAATTCGTTCCTGCGACCAGTTTGGCGCAAGTCTTGTTGTAATGCCTGCCCGTCACAGTGCAAACGATTTTTCTGACAACGAAATTATCGCCCGTTCTTCTGCCGGTGCGAGTTCTTATGTTCCGGTCAGCGTTGTAACAAATCTTGTCCGCGCTGTACAGCAGCTAAAAGACGCTGGATTTTGGGTTTACGGGGCAGATGCCGGCGGAGAAAATGTTACAAAATTAAATTTTCCTGCAAAAACCTGCATTGTAATGGGAAGCGAAGGAAAAGGAATTGCGCGTCTTTTGGAAGAGCAGTGCGATTCAATTGTCTCGATTCCAACTTGCGGAAAAATTGACAGTCTGAATGTTTCTGTTGCGGCTGGCGTGCTTTTGTATGAAGTTTATCGTCAGAAAATTTAATAAAATGTTTTTGTTTTAGGAAAAAACTGCATTATAATAAAATGAATATGGGGCCTAACTTTTTATTTGAAGATGAAAAATCTTTCGACAGCCTTACAAAACTTTATACTCGGGATGTAGTCGTTGATTACGTAAATTTTCTGGTTGCAGAGGGAATTCCATTTACTCTTGCAATCGTAGATATTGATAATTTTAAATACGTAAACGACACATACGGCCATATTACTGGCGACAAAGTTCTGATAGAAGTTGCAGAAAGAATTAAAAAAGTTATCGAAGGTAAAGGTTTTGTAGGCCGCTTTGGCGGAGATGAATTTTTAATTGTTTTCCCAAAAATAACCGATTACAAGGAAGTTTGGGAAAATGCTCACAAGCTCATGAAATTTATGAATTCAAACGAAATTCAAAATATTATTGGGCTTTATGTGACAATAACTATGGGAATAAGTCGTTTTCCCGAAGATGATTCAACTTACGAAGGTTTGCTGGAAACTGCCGACAAGGCTTTGTATCGTGGGAAAAACAAAGGCAGAAACTGTTTTATAATCTATCTGCCGGAAAAACACGCAAATATCGAGTTAAAAACCGAAAAAGACCGTTCTCAAAGTTCAATGTATTTGCATTTTAACGTGTTCAGGATGCTTACGAAAATCGAAAAACTGGATACAGGCATAAAAATGCTCTTTAATTTTTTGAGTTCGTACTTTATGGCTGACCATATTTGCATTCAAAAAGGCTGCAAAATCTATTTTGAAAAAATTCATAAACTGTCGCGCACAAAAGATTTTTTGCCGATTAATTTGTCGCTTGTTGACAACGCAATGTGCGCTCCGGCGGATTTTTTTTACGTTAATCAGCTTGAATCTCTCATTTCGTCTAACCAGTCCGAACTTGCAGGAGAATATTCGGCTCAACGGATAAAGGCTGCCTTTGCCTGTAAAATTGCAAAGGCAGAAGATGGAGAGTTTATTATACTTCGTGTTGATTCTACAATAAAACGAATCTGGCAGCACGGCGAAATGGACATTTACATTACTACAGCTAAGGTTTTGGAAATGCTCTATAACAGCGGCAGACTCGTTTTGGAATAATTTAGCGATTATTGTGCGTTGCTTTTAAAAATTACGTTGAAATAGACAGGAGTTTGACCTGATAAGTCTTTTATTTTTCCCCAAAAATGTGTTTTAAAAAGATTGTCCGTTGCGGACAGGGTTGAAGGATCGGCTTTGTTGACGTAAATCATGCTTAAACAATAGAGTTCAAACTAAAAGTCTGCAAGATTTACGTCTGTTTGCCGTGCTAGTAACGCTATACGTTTGTTTGCCGTGCTAGTAGGCTAGTTTTAGTTTAAAAATTTCTTTACTGTTTCTGCGATTTTGTCGTCCTTGCAGTCTTTGAAGAAGAGTTCGCTGAATTTTTCGCCGGCAAATGCTCCTTTTACGAGGTCTTTGTCGAGAGATTCGAGAATTTCTGTAAATGGCTTGAATGCGGCTTCGCGTACTCCGTCAAGAATTTTTTTGTTGCGCTGTTCTGGAACTGCGCGTTCTTTTGGATAACCGCCGCCAAAGCTTTCTGAAAAGAGTTTTTCAAAAATATACTCGAGGTTTAAATCTCCGCCCCAGCCAAAACCGAGCGCAAATGGAAGTGAAATTGCGTTTCCGTCGTTAATCTGCGCAAAAGTGTAGGCGTCGAGGGGGCTTGCAACGTGTCCACAGATTACGCCAGGGAAACTGTTAAGCGCGAGCATTGCTCCTTCGCCGGTACCACAGCCTGTTACGACAAAATCGGCTGCCTTTGAGTTGAGAAGTGTTGCCGCCAGAATTCCGTTCTGAACGTAAGTTAGCTGTGCTTTGTCGTCCGCACTGTACATTCCGTAGTTTACAACTTCAAAACCGTGTGCGTCGGCAACTTTTTTGAGCGCATTGAAAATAACTGCGTTTTTTGCAGCCTGAGAATTTTCGTTGATAAGAGCAATTTTCATATTGAACCTCACAATTTTTTTATAACAGATTGAGTTTAACAAAAAAAATGGAAAGTTTCATCAAAGGAAGTGGAATTTTGTAATTTTAATTTTGCGGCAAGGATTGGAGCAGCGCGAAGCGTCCGGCTTTTGCCGGATGCAGCGAATAGCGGAACTGCGGAAAGCCTGGTTTTTGCAAAGCAAAAAGCCGCCCTTATTTTAAAAATTTTTCTTTTATCTGCTCAAGATTTTCGCACTTTAGTTCCTGGGCGAGGGAAAATTCTTGTTCGGCAAGGTCTTTTTGACCGTTTTTTAAATATGCGACTCCGAGATATGCGTGGATTACGGCGATTTTTGGTGCGAATTCTGCGCCTTTTTTTAGGCTTTCGATCGATTTTTCGAGGGATTTTCCTTCTTCGAGGTAGAGCATGCCCAGACTTGCCCAGCCTTCGCCTTTTTGTTCATTCATTTGGATGGCGTTTTTGTAGGCTTCTTCGGCTTTTTGGTAATTTTTTAAGGTTTGCCAGTCCATTCCGAGTGTGACGTAATTCCGGTAATCCGGTTTTTTTTCGAGGGATTTTTCCATCCAGATTGCCGCGTTCTCAAAATCTTCTTGCGCCGCATAAATGTTTGAAATAAAGGCAAAAATCAATTCGTCGGAATAGCGGGTTTGTTTTTCGAGAGCCTCGTTAAAAAGTTCGAGTGCCTGGTCGTATTTGCCGGCTCCGTAAGCGGTGACTGCCTGCTGTACGCTTGAATCTCCGGGTTTTGTGCACGAAAAAAATAAAACTGAACTTAAAAGAACAGCGCTTGAAACAAAAATCTTTCTTAAATTTTTTAACATACGGTAAGAATAACAGTTTTGCAATTGTAAAATCAACATCAGCCCTTTATAATTGAGTAAAATGACTAATCTGTTACCAATTGCCAGCGGAAAAGGCGGTGTCGGAAAAAGTTCCTATGCTGTAAACCTTGCGACAGTTCTGGCTCAAAAAGGAAAAAATGTTATTCTTGCGGATTTTGATTTTGGCGGAGCGAATTTGCATACTTTGCTCGGCTTAAAAAACAATCGCGCCGGTCTTGGCAATTTTATTTATCGTCAGACCGAAGACTTTTCTTCTCTTTTGCAAGAAACGCAGATTCCCGGTTTAAGGTTTATTGCGGGCGACTGCATGTATCCTGGAACCGCAAATATGGATAATTCGTCAAAACGCAGGATTATAAAGGCTCTTAACGCTCAGGAAGCAGATTATGTAATTTTGGATTTGGGAGCCGGAACAACTTACAACACTCTGGACTTTTTTCTGCTTACTTATAATTCGCTTTTGGTAACGACACCCGAATTGACTTCGATTTTGAATGCGTACAGTTTTTTGAAGGCGGCGGTTTTCCGGTTTTTTATGAGGCAGTTTAAGGCAAAGAGTCCGGAAAGAGAATTTATAAACGGATATTTAAAAAGTGCGGAAACTGGAAGTGATGCGGATTTTGTTGAGCTTGTCAAAAAAATCTGCAAAAATTTTCCAGAAACCGGAAAATCTGCAAAAACAGAACTTTTAAAATATAGACCGCAGGTTATATTCAACCAAGGGCAAAATTCTGCCGATTTAGAAATGGCAAAGAGATTGCGCTCGCTTATTCAAAAAAAACTTGGCATAAATATGGATTTTGTCGGTTTTTTGCCAAAAGACGAACAGGTGAGTTTTTCAATTGCCTTGAGAAAACCTCTGGCACTTGCAAATCCGGGTTCTGGTTTTGTGAGGGGAATTGAAACTTCTGCGGAAAGAATTATGATTCACTCTTACAGATACAACGAGCTCAATGGGGTTGAAGCAGATGATATTTCGAAAGACAAGGATTTAAAGATTCTTGATAAAGAATTTACAGCTGCACTGGCAGAAAAATAGATGCTGATGCGACAATTTTAATGGGAGCAAGACAAATGGATTTACAGCTTATTTTAGATTCAGTAAAGGAAACCAGCGACTTATCTCAAAAATATTTTTTGGATTTGGGAAATTTATTTCCATCACTCTTGAACAAAGAAATAAGTCCGTCGCTTAGGAATTTGCAGGCGGTTATAAAAGAGTTAAGCGAAAATAACGAAAAATCAACTGCGTCAGAAAAAGAAATTTTTGACAATTCTCAAGATAAATACAAGCCTTTTCTCGACCAGCTCAACAGCAAAATCGAAACGCTCTCGGAACTTGACAAATTTATTGCCGGCGTAAAAGAAGATTCTGAGCAAATGGAACTTATCGCCTTGAATGCAATGGTAATTTCGATAAAATCGGGCGAAAAAGGCCAGGCATTCAGCCGTATTACCGAAAATTTGCAGCGTCTTTCCAACGACATGTTCCAGTATTCTGACCAGCTTTTGGCGGAAGAAAAACAGCTTATCGAGCACATCAATAAACTTAAGGATATTTTTTCGGGAATTTTGGCTTCGCAGGAAAATGTCTCGATGAGCGGAAATGCAGGTTCGCAGGGAATTGAATCAATCATCAGTTCGATTTCTGCCCCTCTTTCGACAATGGACAGCGACCTTGGGTTGATTTATCCTCCGATTCAGAAAGCGATGGAAAATTTGCAGCTTCAGGATATTATCCGCCAGGGACTTGAACACGTGACAGCCTGCCTTCATGAAGTAAAAACTCAGACGGAAGTTCCTGGAAGCGATGAAGAGCTTGATTCGGTTTGCTTTAACATTGCGCTTTACGAACTTTGCGTTGATGTTTTGAACGACATTATAAATTACGTTTCTAAAGGTTTTGTTGAGTTTGACGAAAACTGGAACGATGTGACAGAAAAACTTGAATCAATTAAATCTCAGAAAAACAATTTTTCAACGCGTTTTTTGGACGAAACTTCTGACAGCGGAGAAAATGTCGCAATGCGCCTTTCTGCGGTAATCGGCAGGTTTAAGGAGATGATGGACGGTTTTAACAGCTATCATCTCGTTCAGAAAGATTTGCTCCACGTAACTCAGAGCATAAACGAAAAAGCGCGTACAATGTACACTGTTTTTGGAAATCTTCGTCCTGTTATGAGCAGACTTCATCACGTGCGCATTTTGCAGCAGATTGAAGTTGCGAAAAACGAAGCGATAAAACAGGTAAAAGATTCTGTAACGGACATGGACGATTTGATAAACTCTTCAAACTTGTCGCTCGACTCTATGGAAAAACTTTTGTCTGTATTTATCCGCGAAGCATCGAACCTTCTTGTTGAATTTAACAATTCGATTACAAAAGACAATCAGAGCATGTTGGATTTGCGCAAAGAAAAGACTGAATTTTTTGATGAGCTTCAGATTACGCAGAAAAACCTTTACGAAATAATTGCCCATTTTGACGTTTTCCCGGAAGGTTTTGACGAAAAATGCAGACTTGTGGCGGAAGATCTTTCCGGAATAAATAATCTGAACCTTAAATTAAAAAAATGCCGCGACAATTTGTCTGAACAGGTAAAAGAACTTTCGTCTGTACGTTCAAAACTCTTTGCAGCAAAAAATATTTCTGAATGGAACATAAAAAATTCAAAATTCAGCGAGATTATAAATCACTTTACGATTACGGCGCATAAAGAAGCAGCCGGAAAAATCGGCGGTTTTGAAATTGAACATGGAGCAGAACAGGGAGAAATCACTTTCTTCTAATTTTACATGAACCGTTATTTTGATCTTCATTTTAATAGAAATATTGTCACTCTTTATCCGGGAGAATACTGGTCTTCGGCAGGTCCTGAAATGATTTCCACTGTTTTGGGTTCGTGCGTGAGCATTGCCCTTTTTGATCCGATTGCAAAAGTCGGTGGAATGAATCATTTTATGCTGGCGAGGGACACTAACCTGGATATTGACGGTTCTCAGGACAGGCTTTTGGGGCGTTTTGGAGAATACGCGGTCGAAATGCTTGTTGCCGACATGGAAAAAAAAGGCGCGTCGTTAAAAAGATGTTTTGCAAAAGTGTTTGGTGGTGGAAATATATTTAATTCTTCTGAGCCACAGAGCGGAAGAGCTCTTGTCGGGGCGGCAAATATTGATTTTGCATTCGAATATTTAAAATCTCACAACGTCGAAATAAAAAGTTCTGATACTGGCGGAAATTTGCCACGGAAGATTTTTTTTGATCCGGTTAATGCAAAAGTATTTTTAAAACACATAGATTCGCATAATCCGGACGATGAAAACTTCATAAAATCCAAAGAGCAAAAATATCTGGAATACCTTGCAGAATTAAACCATCTTGCAAAGGGTCTGTAATTTTTTAACTAAAAATTGGATTTTTTAGAAACTTCTTCAAACGCTTTTTCGACGTCGGCCTCGATAAATGAGAGAATTTTTTCCGGGTCTAAAATCAAAATAAAAGATTCTCCACGGCGCGCAACCGATTTTACAAAATCCTGACCTTCGTTTATTCCATAATCTTTTGAGTCGGCCTGAATTATGTTGAGCCTGCCCACAACATCAACTTTGTCGGCAAGAATTCCAAGCAAGACCGGTTTTTCGTTTTTTTGAGGAATTTCCATTATGATTACCTGGGTTCCCGTTAAATTGTCAGAAACTTCAAAACCGAATAATTTACGCAAATCGACAATTGAAACTACTCCGCCGCGCACATTCATCACGCCTTTTAAATACGGCAGAGAATTTGGAATTGGAGTGATTGTTTCAAATTCAAAAACTTCTTTTACATATTTGACCGGAAGCGAAAACATTTCATCTTTTAAATTGAACGAAAAAAACGACTCTGTAGAAAAATGACTTTCATTCATAATTTGACGTCTCCTAAAACTGACGATAGAATTATTATACAAGAGAATTTACAAAATTTGAAATTTTAAGAATTCGCTTGAAATGAAAGAGATTGCTTTTGGGGAACTTGGTTTGGCTGCAAAAAAAGAAAAAAAATCAAATATCATAAAATGGACGGAAACTGCTGGAATTGAATCTGCAGGAAAGCTCAAGGTTGAACTGCAAAAAGCGATAGACGAAAATCCGCTTGTTTTTATAGACCTGAGCGAGCTTGAAGACATTGACCTTACGGGAATCCAGTTGATTTTGGCTGCAAAAAAAGAAGCCGACGCCCAGAAGAAAAAAATTTTGTTAAAGAGCGGCATTCCTCCTGCAATTTTAGAATACGTTGGCGCTTGCGGAGTTTCTTTTGAAGATTTAATCGACAAAACAGAATCAAAATCGGAGGAAAGTAAAAATGCTTGAACAAATCAGCTCAGTTTTTCTTGAAGAAGCAAATGAACTTTTAGACAATCTCGAAGAACAGCTTTTGACGCTTGAGGAAAATCCTACCGATTCAGAAACAATCAGCGCAGTTTTTAGGGCGATGCACACGATAAAAGGCTCGTCGGCAATGTTCGGATTTAATGCAATTTCTGAATTTACGCACGAAGCCGAGTCCGCAATGGATCAGGTCCGGAGCGGAATTGTTCCTGTTTCAAATGAACTTATAGATTTGCTGCTCAAAGCCCGTGATCATATCCGCTTTATGCTCGATGCCGGCCAGGAAATTACGCCGGAAATAATGCAGACTTCACAGACTTTAATCCTTGCTTTTAAAACCTATGTTGCCAGAAATGGCGGAACTGTTTCGGAAGATGCTGCAAATTTGACCGCAAATTCTTCTCAAAATCAAAATCCCGCCGCAAAAACAAAAGAACCTGATTCAACTTACAGGATAAAATTCAGACCAAGCAAAAAAGTTTTACAGAACGGAACGCGGCCTGAACTTTTGGTCAAAGAACTTTCAGAAATGGGAAACGCGACCGTCGTTTCTTTTTATGATTCCTTGCCGGAACTTTCAAAGCTTAACGCAGAAGAATGTTATTTTTCGTGGGATATAATTCTTACAACGAAAAAAACGGAAAACGACATTAAAGATGTTTTTATTTTTTTGGACAATGAATCTTCATTCACCGTCGAAAAAATCGAATTGAATCCGGAAGAAAACCACAAAATCGGCGAAATTCTCATTGACCGGAACGATATTTCTAAAACCCAGATTGATTCGGTTATGCAGGAACACAAGCAGCTTGGGCAGATTCTCGTAGAAAAGCAGCTCGTTTCTAACCAGCAGATTAAGTCGGCCCTGGCGGAACAGCAGCATTTTAAGGCGATGAACGGCGAAAATCCTGTTTCAGGCTCGTCGCCTTCTCAGAGTTCAATCCGCGTAAGTTCCGAAAAACTGGATTCTCTCGTAGACTTGATTGGCGAGCTTGTAACTTTTAATGCGCGGCTTGAGCAGCTTGCAATAGAAAAAGATTTGCCTGTTTTAAAAAATTTGAGCGAGCAGAGCTCGCGGCTTGCGGTTTCTTTGCGCGACACTTCCCTCGAAATCCGGATGCTGCCGATTGGAACGCTTTTTACAAGATTCCGCCGCACAGTTCGAGATCTTGCAGAACAGCTCGGAAAACAGATTGATTTGGTTATTGAAGGAGCGGAAACGGAACTTGATAAGACTGTCGTCGAAAAACTCAATGACCCTCTTCTTCATTTAATCCGAAATTCCGTAGACCACGGAGTTGAACTTCCTGTCGAAAGAATTGCAAACAAAAAAAATCCAAAGGGAACTGTAACTCTTTCGGCAAAGCATCAGACTGGAGCGGTTGTAATTACTATTTCGGACGATGGAAAAGGTCTGGACAAAGAGGCAATAAGAAAAAAAGCGATAGAAAAAAAATTGATTTCGGAAGACGAGAAAATTTCTGAATCGGAGATTTTTCATCTTATTTTTCAGCCGGGATTTTCGACTGCAAAAAAGGTTTCAAATGTTTCCGGCCGTGGCGTTGGACTGGACGTTGTAAAAAAAGACGTGCTCTCGCTTGGAGGTTCAGTTTCGATTGAATCAAAACCGAACAAAGGCACAAGTTTTATTCTAAAAATTCCGCTTACGCTTGCAATCATCGACGGAATGCTCACTCAAGTAGGAAACACAAAGTACATAATTCCGGTGAATATGATTTCTGAATGTCTTTTCTTTGAACAGACTGGCAAAAAGAGCGAAACTCTCTTTCCTCATACGCTTGTTCACGGAAAAGACGTTCCTTGCATTGACTTGCGGAAATTTTTTAAGGTTCCGGAATCTTATTTACAAAAAAAAGAAGTTGTCACAATAAATTCTCAGGAAGGACAGGTTGGAATTATTGTCGATAAAATTCTGGGAAGCCACCAGACTGTAATCAAGCCTCTTGGAAAACTTTACCAGAATTGTCTTGGCATAAGCAATTCCACAATTTTGGGAGACGGTTCTGTAGCCCTTATTCTCGATGTCTATAAACTGGCGGATTTAGTTAATTCAAAAGAAACAGGAAAAAAATAATGTGCGAAATTGGATTTTTTGCTCCTGAAGCGTTGACAGATTCTCAGTTCCATAAACTTTCCAGTTTTATTCATACGAATGTTGGAATAAAAATGCCGGACGAAAAACGGCTTATGGTTCAATCCCGTCTTACAAGCCGCTTAAAAAGCCTGAAAATGGACAATTTTGACGACTATTTAAAACTTGCTTTTTCAAATACTCCGGAAGGAAATGAAGAAATTGCTCTTATGATAAATGCGGTTACGACAAACCTTACAAATTTTTTTAGGGAAAATGCGCATTTTGAGTATTTAACGAATGTTGTCCTTCCTGAGCTTGCCAAAAAAAACGAAAAAAAAATTGAATTATGGTCGGCAGGCTGTTCAAGCGGACAGGAGCCTTACACGCTTTCTATTGTCATGCAGGAATTTATGAGGAAAAATCCCGGAAAAATCGAAGATTATTCTATTCTTGCAACGGATATTTCGTCAAAAGTCTTGGATAAGGCGGTTGATGCGGTTTATCCAATGTCGGAAGTAGAAAGTTTGAGTTATGATTTAAAAAAACGATATTTTTTAAAGAGCAAAGATTTAAAAAATCCTTGCGTGCGCTTAAAACCGCAAATTCGCGAAAAAGTTGTTTTTGAAAGGCTGAATTTTATGGATTCGGTTTATCCAAAAACTACTCAAAAAAATGCAATTTTCTGCCGGAACGTGTTGATTTATTTTGATAAAGCAACTCAGAAGAGCGTAATCCGCAAACTTTTACAGCATTTGGTTCCGGGAGGATATTTATTTCTCGGACATTCGGAGACGATTTTTGGAATGGAGTTGCCGTTAAAAACGGTTGGACCGACAATTTTTAAAAAAGAGTAAAAAAGGCAGGTTTAAATTCGGTTTTGTGAAAAAGCACGAAATTTGAACTTTTGCCTGACAAAAAACGGACAAAAAAAATGATTATAAAAGTTTTGATAATTGACGATTCGTCACTCGTACGACAGACATTGCCGCAGGTTCTTGAAACAGACCCGGAAATTCGTGTAATTGGAACTGCCACTGATCCGATTGTTGCCGTTCACATGCTTCAAAATGAACGTCCTGACGTAATAATTTCCGACATTGAAATGGCCCGGATGGACGGACTTACATTTTTGCGGAAGATGAATGAAACAATTGACCCGATCCCAATCGTAATCTGTTCTTCTCTCGTAAAAAATAATTCTCCGGAAGAGTTAAAGGCCTATGATCTTGGCGCGTGCGAAGTTATTTTAAAACCGTCTTTTCAAACAAAACAGTTTCTCGAAGAGTCAAGAATCCGTCTTTGCGATGCAGTTAAATCTGCGTACAGTTGCACTGGAAAAATTAAGCAGTTGATTCCTTCGCAGGCTGTGGCACATTCATCTGTTCAAAAAAAAGAAGGTTCTAACCTTGCACAAAACGATATTCAGAGGCGGATTATTGAACCAAAACATACTGCCGACGTGATTATGAAAAAGCCCGATACTCAGATTGCAAATTCTCTTGGACTTTCTGAGCCGGTTGTCGTAGTTGGTGCGAGTACAGGCGGAACAGAAGCCTTAAAAGACTTTTTGGGCGCCTTGCCGGAAGATTGTCCGGGAATGGTCGTTGTCCAGCACATGCCTGAACATTTTACACAGGCTTTTGCCGAAAGACTGGACAGACTTTCTAAAGTCACCGTAAAAGAAGCTTCAAATGGAGACGTTGTAAAAACCGGAACGGTTTTGATTGCCCCAGGAAACAGTCATCTGCTTTTAAAGCGTGAAGGAAATTCATATTTTGTGGAAATAAAAAATGGTCCTCTTGTGACAAGGCACAGGCCTTCAGTCGATGTTCTTTTTCGTTCTGCCGCGCGATATGCCGGCAAAAACGCAATCGGCGTAATTATGACCGGAATGGGGGATGACGGTTCTCACGGAATGAAGGAAATGCACGACGCCGGAGCGTACAATATTGCCCAGGACGAAAAAACAAGCATTGTCTGGGGAATGCCGGGCGAAGCGGTAAAAGCCGGGGCGGTCGATAAAGTGCTGCCTTTGGAGAAGATTGCGGAAGAAGTCTGCACAAAAGCAAAAATCATGCAGATGAATTTTAACCATATAAAAACGTGTTATTAAAACAGAAAATGATAATTAAATGGTAAAATGTAAATAATTTGTTTTACAACTTGTAGGAGAACTAACTATGTCGAAAAAAATTCTTGCTGTTGATGATTCAGTTTCTATAAGAAAGAGTATTTCTTTTATTTTGGGTCAGGAAGGCTATGAAATTGTAGAAGCCGAGGACGGAGTTGACGGACTGGCAAAAGCAAAGACTGATAAATTCAATTTAATCATTACAGATATAAACATGCCGAATATGGACGGAATTGAGTTTACAAAAGAACTCAGAAAAACCGACGGTTATAAGTTTACGCCGATAATCGCCCTTACGACAGAAAATCAGTCGTCAAAAATGGAAGAAGGCAAGGCTGCTGGAGCGACCGGCTGGATTGTAAAACCATTTACTTCAGAAAAACTTATTGCCATTGTCAAAAAAATAATCGGATAAAATATATCTTTTAGTGAGAGGTCTTTATGAAAAGTATTCGCCATGCAGTTACCGGATTTGTTGCGCTTGTTTCGTTGTTTTTAGGAATTTCATTAGCTGGGATTTCAATATTTTTTGCCAGCGACGCAGTAGATATTACAACCAATCATGGAATAAGTTCTCTTATTCATACAACAAAAAAACTTGCGGCTAAAGAGATTCAGGCAAATATTGATGTTGTAAATGCGCTTGCAAGCCGCGAAGATTTACGCTCAAACCTCTCTATAAAAGAAAAAGCTCTTATTTTAAGAGGCGCCGAAAAGAATTTTTATGGAGCAAATTATTTTGTTCTGGCAGACAAAGACGGACACGGATACACATCAAACGGAAACAGATGCGAAATTCAGGAACGCGGATATTTTAAACAGGCAATAACCGGAAAATCTGCAGTTGACGGTCCTGTAATTGCAAAAACGACAGGAGCGCTTGCGCTTTATTTTGCAGTTCCGCTGCGTGACGAAAAAGACAATATTTCTGGAATTCTTGCAATGAAGACAAATACAAGCCTTTTGGATGACTTTACGGAAGGCATGGAGTTTGTTAAGGGGACAGAGTCTTTTATAATCAGCAGAAAAGACGGAATTTTGATTGCAAATACAATTGAGGCGGCAAAAGGAAGAAATTCGACTTTTGAAGCGCTTTCAATGGAAAATAATATTTTTAAAAATCTTGCTAGCATTAGCAAAAAGATGATGAATGGTGAATCCAGAATTGAAAAAATAAAATTTTACGGACAAAAGTATTACACGGCATATTCTTCAATTGGAGATGAAAAAATCTCGACAGACTGGGCCTTTGCGATGATGGTTCCAGAAAAAGCGTTTATGGGTTCTGTCGATATGATGAAAATTCTTATGCTTGTAGTAACTCTGATTTTTATTGTCGGTTCAGTGATTATTTCATGGATTTATGCCTCATCAATTTCAAAGCCGCTCAATAGCATACGTGACGCGCTTTCAAACTTTTCGAGAGGAAATCTTATAATAAAAAAAGAAGATTTAAAGCTTGTTGAAAAACTCAAAAACCGCAAGGATGAGCTTGGCGATATGACTAATGCGCTTTCAAACATGGTTACTTCGCTTATAAAAACGATTCAGTCTGTACGCGAATCCGCAATGAATGTTCGTGCAGGCGGTGAACAGCTTTCTTCTTCAAGCCAGGCTGTTTCTTCCGGGGCAAGTGAACAGGCCGCTTCTACCGAAGAAATGAGCGCGACGATGGAGCAGATGACGAGCAATATTCGTCAGACGGCGGACAATGCGGCAAAAACAAGCCAGATTGCCGCAAAAACGAATGCAGACAGCGAAGCCGGCGGTCTTGCCGTAAACGAGGCTGTAGAAGCTGTAAAAACAATTTCTGAAAAAATCGGTGTAATCGAAGACATTGCCGGACAGACAAATATGCTCGCCCTTAACGCTGCAATTGAGGCGGCTAGAGCAGGAGATGCAGGTAAAGGCTTTGCGGTTGTTGCAAGCGAAGTTAGAAAACTTGCAGAACGCACACAGGCATCTGCCGCAGAAATCGGTAAAATTTCTGCCCACACTTTGGCAACAGCAGAAAATGCAGGAAAAATGATTGGCGGACTTGTTCCTTCAATCGAAGAAACTTCAATGCTTATTCAGGAAATCGCAACTGCAAGCCGCGAACAGGACAACGGAGCTCAGCAGGTTTCTACGGCAATTGTCCAGCTTGACAGTGTTGTTCAGCAGAATGCAAGTGCCGCCGAAGAAATGGCAGCTATGGCGGAAGAACTCAGTTCCGAAGCTCATAAACTTGTTCAGACGATTGCTTTCTTTAAGACTCCGGACGAATTTAACCAGAATGCGGCAGAAACCGAGGAAATGCTCAAAACTTCTGTAGAAAAACCGGACGAACCAAAAAAACAGGAAAAAGAAGACAAAACTGAACTTAAAAAGCCTGCCGAAAAAAAGGAAGCTGAAGAAAAAATAAAAGAAAAGGTTCAAAAAAAGGAAGAAAAAACTTCTGAAAAACCGAAGGACAATCCGATTTCGGGAACTGTTGTTCGAAAAACAACCGCCGATTTAATTAAAGACGCGGATTTTGAGGAATTTTAAACGCAGATGAAAAATTCATTTTTAACGTTTTTATTGGATTCAAATATTTGCGCAGTAGAAATTACAAATGTTCTCGAAGTTCTGAATTATGGAAATTTTACGATAATGCCCGGCGCCAAAAATTATATTGAAGGACTGATTTATTCTCGTGAACAGGGAATTACGGTTATCAATTTGCGAAAAAAATTTGGCTTAAAAGAAAAAGAGCCGGACAAAAATACAAAAATTATCGTTATTTCCGTAAAAAAACAGGAAGGCGAGAGCGAAAAAATAACGCTTTACGGTTTAGTTGCAGATCAGGTTTTGGACGTTCAGAATCTTGAAGAAGATGATGAAGTTGAGGCAAGGTGCAAAATTTCAATTCCTAGAGAAAATATAAAAAAAATCTTGAAATTTGAAGATAAAAATATTTTTATTCTTGGTCTTGAAGATTTGTAAATAATTTGTCAGAATTCAACAGACGCTTTTTAAGGCGAAATAATTTTGTTAAAAATGACGGCGTAATTTTATTGACCTTACAAAGTCATTTTTATATCTTTAAAGTAATACTTATTGGAGGCTATTAAAAAATGGCAAAAGCATTTGAAATGAAAGACTTTGACCTTACTGGCAAAGTAGCTTGGGTTACAGGCGCTTCTTATGGCATCGGTTTTGCAATTGCAAAGGCATTCCATGCTGCTGGCGCAAAAATCGTTTTTAACGACCGTGGACAGGAACAGCTTGATAAAGGTTTTGCAAACTACAAAGAAAACGGAATGAACGACGTACACGGATATATCTGTGATGTTACAAAAGAAGATCAGGTTATCGAAACTGTTAAAAAAATCGAAAAAGATGTTGGCGTTGTAGATATTCTTGTAAACAATGCTGGTATCATCAAGAGAATTCCAATGACAGAAATGTCAGCAGAAGATTTCCGCGCTGTAATCGATGTAGACCTTAACGCTCCATTCATCGTTTCAAAAGCAGTAATTCCTGGAATGATTAAAAAGGGACACGGAAAAATCATCAACATCTGTTCAATGATGTCAGAACTTGGACGCGAAACTGTATCTGCTTACGCAGCTGCAAAGGGCGGACTTAAAATGCTTACAAAGAACATCTGTTCTGAATACGGTGCAGACAACATCCAGTGTAACGGAATTGGACCTGGATACATTGCAACACCACAGACAGCACCACTTCGCGAAAAACAGCCTGACGGCTCACGCCACCCATTCGACCAGTTTATTTGCGGACGCACACCGGCAGGACGCTGGCTCGACCCAGAAGAACTTGCAGGTCCGGCAGTATTCTTGGCTTCTGATGCATCAAACGCAGTAAACGGACACATCTTGTACGTTGACGGCGGTATTCTTGCATATATCGGAAAACAGCCTAAATAAGCAATAATGCAATGATTTGAAAAAGCACTCCATCAATCGGGGTGCTTTTTTTTTATAAATCAATATGGTAATGAAAACAAAATAAATCTTAGAAAGAAGATGTTCTTGAAACCGTAGTTTCATGAACCAGTTTATTCATTTAATGATTCTGTGCAACACGGAAACCGAATGCAAGCCCAACTAAAGCGCCGCCTTTGTATCCGGAACAGCGTGAACCTACGATTTCATTTAAATGGTCTCCGCCTCTAAGACCTCGTGCTGTAGAAAATTTATAAACTGAACCGTAAGGAACATCGTAGTCAAAACACCATTCAGGAACATTTCCGCTCATGTCGAAAAATCCTAAATGATTTGGAAGTTTTCCACCTGAAAGATGCATTCTTCTTCCAGAGATGGATTTTCCTGTTTTTGTTGAAAGCGTTGTGTTTGTATCATCTTGTCCTGTGTAAGTTTTTGAAGGTCCGTTTGAAGCGCTGTTTTGCCTTTGCCAGCAATATTCGTTTTGTTTTGTAGACAAAGGAAACGATAATCCGTTCATTAATTCTGTAGCTGTTGTTTCAATTGCAGAACCAGTTTCATCTCCAGAAACATTTCTTCCAGAAATTGCAGTTCCATCAAAGCGCTTTCGTGCAGCATATTCCCATTCTTTTACATAAGGAAGCCTGAAGCCGTCTGCATTTGTGTTAACATACGGATTGTCAACTTCTCCTGGTTTTATCGCATAATTTTTTAAATCATTGAAAGCAACTCCAGTTGAATCTCTTAAAGGTGTTTTAAAATCTTTGTCTGTGCAGTAAACTGGTTCAAGACCTTTCATTTCGCTTAATGCATTGCACCATACCATTACATCGCGCCAAGTAAGACGGCAAACAGGCATTTCAACAAGTTTTGGCTTTTCTCCTGGTTCTGACATATTATTTTCATGTTCAACTTCGCCAAAAACTCCTTCAACGCCTTTATTTACAATCGTGTAGCCGTTGTTTTCTGCCCACGTTAAAACTTCATACCAGGTGTTGTAACTTGTTTCGTACATTGCAAGGCGGAATGGTTTTACATTCGTCGTGTAGGGAACTTCGAGTAAATCTTCGCCTAAAATAATTGAGTCTGAGGTTCTTCCATCGATGAAAGAAATGTCAATCATCGTGAAATTGGCATTTGTGTTGCTGAAAGTTACAGGTTGCTTTTCTGTTTTGATAATAGGCTCTGGTGTTTTGGAATCTTCTTCAGAACTGCTTCCAGAATCTGAAGAGCCAGATGTAGTAGTATCTGTTTCTACATTACAGCCTGAAAAAATTAGAAGAATTGAAATAAATAAAGTTGAAATGAGCTTAAATTTTTCCATATTTATCCTGTTTTTGCTAATTTTAAATTCTTGCAATTTTTTTATAATAATTTATCACATTTTTTTCAAAATACAATGGATTTATTCATTCATTGATAAAACGCGAATGGCTATACAGGTTTCAGATTCAAGGTTACGAACATTGTCGGAGCCTTGTTTTTGAATATATCGAAACTTTTTACAACACAAAGCGGATTCATTCTCACTGTGGTTTTATTTCTAATAATGCGGTGGCTTCCTATTAGGAATATCCCCTTCCATCGTATTCGACATTTCGCGGATTCGGTCTGACATCAGTTTTATTTCTTTCTGAAGTTTATCAATAGTCTTTGCCTGTTCAACTGCAACGTTTTGAATCTGGTTTACAAAATCTTCCATGTAGGCTAATTTCACTTCGATTGCAGTCAGGCGGTCATCTGTTTCTTTTTCCATATCTTCTTTACAACTATTTTATCATATCACAAAAGAGCGACCTGTGTGCTACAAAAGCACAAGACTGGCAAAAACATTTTCATTGCACGGAAAAACCGCACTTTGCAAGACAGTCCGGCTCTAAAAGCAAGGTTGGCAACAGCGCAGTTGTTCGCGTTGTTGTTCCAGGAACCGCCACTTTATTCCACAATCTTCCATTCCACAAGGCTTCTTTCCTTTGTGGAAAAGCTTGCGCCGATTTTCACGATGCGTTTTCCGCCGGCTTCGTACGGTTTTGCGTAGCCGGACTCTTCTATCTGGCGCAGAGCCTCGTCCGCGCTTTTATCGCGCTTGAACTCAAAGATGAACACGTTGCCGCCGTTTTCAAGCACGCAGTCCGCCCTGCCCAGCGCGGAGGTTTCCTCCACCCTTGACCACTGGCCGAGCAGCGTGAAAACCAGATAGAACACATTCTGGAAATTCTGCTCAATAACGCTGTCTTTCGTTCCTTTGCCGAACGTTGTGTACGGAAGCATTGCGAACAGAGCCTTGAACCGCCTCATCACGCTTTCAATGTCGCCCTTCTTTATGTCGCGCGCGAACGAAACAACGTCAAGCGCGCTTGCGCTCTGGATGTCAAGAACGGCCGGCACAAGCGAATTTATGAACGCGTATTTCACCTCGTCGTTCGGGTATTTCAGAAGGTACACGCCGAACTCGCGGTCGTAGCCCTTTATGGTAAGATAGCCGGTCTGGTAAAAAAGCGGAACCGGATCCGGATTGTCGTTCCTGTAGTCCTGAAGCTCCTGCGCCGTCGCCTCGATTCCGTTTGAAAGATCCATGTAGCTCATCGTGCTTGCCTTCAGTTTCTTGATAAGAAACGTTGGTGTTCCCGTGGCGAACCAGTAGAGCGAAAATTCTTTCGCATACAAAGCATTTATCAGGCTGAACGGATTATAGACGCCTTTTCCGTTGTGATGGAAATGATAACCGTCGTACATCTGCTTAAGCTTCTGTACGCACTCATCCTCGGAAATCTGATTTTTTTCCGCCATCGCCTTTATTTCCGGCTCCAGGTTTGAAATCATCTCCTCTTCCGTGATTCCGCAAATTTCTGCAAACTGCTCATTCATCGAGATGTCGTTCAGCTGGTTCAAATCACTGAAAATGCTCACCTTGCTGAATTTTGTAACTCCAGTAAGAAGCACGAACTTCAGGTTCTCATCAAGAGCCTTCAGCGTTATGTAAAGCCCTTTCAGCGTCTCCCGGTTGCTGCCTGTAAGCTCCTCGTTGTTCTGTGCGTCCAGAAGCGGCTTGTCGTACTCGTCTATCAGAACTGCCGCCTGCATTCCGGTTTTCTCCCGGGCAGTTTTCACAATGTTCATGAAGCGGCCGGCAAAGCGCTCCGGCTTTTCTGTTATGCCGTATTTTCTTTCATATTCCTCAAGCTGAAGGTTTATGCAGTCACCAAGCGTTTTCTTTTCCGAAAAATTGTCCTGCGCAAAATTCAGATAGATAACCGGATATTTTTTCCATGCGTCGGGATTTTCCTTTTCAAGCTCCGCGATTTTCAGCCCTTCAAAAAGCTCCTTTCTGCCTTCAAAGTACGCCTTAAAAGTTGAAAGAAGAAGGCTTTTCCCGAACCTGCGCGGCCTGCTAAGAAAATAAACTTGCCCGGTATGAACAAGATTGTAGACAAAATCCGTCTTGTCGATATAGAGATATCCGCCCTCGCGAAGTTTTTCAAATGTCTGAATGCCAACCGGCAGTTTTCTGATATTCTGCATGGAATCATTATAGCATAAAAAAACGAGTTTTACAGGTTATTGGCAGAAGATTTAGAATAATATTTGGCGATATACAATTTTCTCGTGTACATTATACAACTGACTAAAGTTCTCCTTGCCTATAAGTCCGCCTATTTTGTTATTTTGTGAAAAGACAAGTCGGAATTGATTTTCAGGTTGGCTTCTATAACAACAGGCGCAAATTAAAACATTAACTTTATTTTCTGTTACAACAAAATAAAAATTGCAGATTTTCCATCCTTCCAGCATAAACAAATCAATAAAAACTTATTCAGCCAGGTGGTTTTAGTTCCTCTAAAAGGCTTTTGGAACGATTAAATAAGCGTGCCGGCAAAACTCCGCAAGGCTTTCTGCAAACCTTTGCAAGGCTTTTATCAAAATGTTAAAAGCCTTGCAGCAAAGCTATAGCACAGTGCCAGAGTTATTATAAAAGCGTGTCAGAAAGATGACATAACACTATAAGGCAAAAGCCATTGTTTTGCATCGTCAGCAAGGTGGAGCAAAAATGCCGAAATGCTGTAGAAAAAGCGGTTAGAACCGGACGACACACCTGTTCATCTTTGCTGAAGAATACCGTTTTTATTTTTTTATGCCCGGCTTTCGAGCATATCTTCGCTTTCAAGAATTTCTTTTAGGCTGTAATATGCTGTCGCGGCAGAATTCTGAACTTCCGTGCATTTGTATTTTGCAAAACGCGCTTCGTCAGTAAGTGCATACACCTGAAGAAATTCTTCTTCGTTTTTTTGTTTTTTTTCATTCAAATTAGGATCGGTTTCTACCCATGCTTTAAAAGCACTTAAAGTCGCAAAATCGTTGTAAAGAACTTCCTCTGGATGAAGAATTGAAACTTTGTTGTAGAATTTTTCTATTTTCCAAAGCGATGTAAAAATGCCTTTACCTTTTAAATCCTTGTCTGTAGAAATACTAGGATAAAGTTTTTTAAGGTAGTCAGTGTTTGTGTTGAATGAAAGGCGCGGAAGAAAAAATGCCGCCCTTTTTTCATTTTTTTCATACTGCCAGCAGTAAATTCCCAAAACCTGAACCTTTTCATAAGTTATACCAACAGGCTTTGAAACCACATCAACATATTCAATTTTGTTTGTTTTTATTTCTCCCATAAAACCCTTCTAAAATTTTTAAAAATTCTTTTCACAAATTCTTTCAGAAAGAATGCTCCAGCCAAGCCGCGGCCTTGAGCACAGCGTGCCTTGACCAGACGTATGGCTTACGCCTTCTTCCTGCTCCCTCTACATATAGGACTACTGCGCGGAGCGAACAAGGCGGAAGCCATAGGTATTGTAGCGGTAGGACGGGCGGCTGTTGTAGTTCCAGTTGACCTGCACGTAGCTAGCCTCGTAGAACCAAGAACCACTACGTAGACAGCGGTCAGAACCGGACGACATACCTGAGCCTGGCGTGCTGCTGTCTACACTTCCATACCAGTCCCAGCACCATTCATCTACGTTTCCGCTCATGTCGTAAAGTCCGTAGCCGTTTGCATTCTTTGTTTTTACTTCCCTTGATCCTTTGCCATTCGTATTTCCTTTATACCACGCAACGTCATCTATATTGTCGCTTCCTGCATATTCATAGCTTTCTCCGCCGCGTGCGGCCCATTCCCATTCGGCCTCTGTCGGCAGGCGGTAGCCGTCTGCTTCAAAGTCGCAGACTGCAGCTTCCCATTCTCTATCGAATGAATCCGGTACAGTTCCCCAGCTTTCAGGGGCGGTAGAACCTTTTATTGTATAGCAAGGAGTTAATCCTTCACCATAAGAAGATTTCAGATACGGATTTCTACGAAGTAAGGATAGAACTTAGTGGAAATATTTATAGATTATGAATAATGATACTTTCGATTTAGATGACTATATTTCTCAAAGAAAAGAAAAGGATTCTGATTTTGCAAATGGATTTGATTCAGGTTATGAAGAATTTAAAATCGGAATGATGATAAAAGAAATGCGCCTTGAAAATGGAATGACACAAGAGCAGCTTGCCGAAAAACTTAATACAAAGAAAAGTGTAATTTCCAGAATGGAAAACCATTCTGAAGATATAAGATTGTCTACTTTGCAGAAAGTGGCGGCTGTATTTGGAAAGCAGCTTAGAGTTGCAATGTTGTAATATCATCTAATGAAGAAGAATCACTTGACGGTGAAAAAATGGATTTATTCATTCCTTAAGAAAATTAATTGTATTAACTTGTGTTAAATCAAATCTACAAAAACAGTCTATTCTATCTCGATTTTTGCCAAGAATAATTAAATTACTTTTTTTCCTCACGAAATAAGGTATGTCCCCCTTTAAATAAATCTTCGTTATAACTTTCTCGAATATCATCAGACCCGCTCAATGCACGGCATATTCCGTTACTATTGCTTTGCAATTTCAGCCTACGTTCTTCAATTCAGGCTGAAATCATCGCTTAGATTAAAAACTCGAATTTAGGGCTAAATATAAAACAGGCATTTTATGCGTTAGCGATTGTAGTGGTTGCCTGCAAGTGCGCAGCACCGGAGGCGCGGTAGACGCCGTAGCCACGGAAAGCGCGGCCTGTGTGTTTTTTAGTGCGGGATTGTGTTTTTTTATGTTTTTTGCCGCCACTTGCTGGCGGACAATGACGTTCTTGCTGTTTTTGTGCGGCTGAAGGAAACGCCCAAAATAAAAAAAAGCGACAGATTTATTATCCATCGCTTTTTAGAAAAATTATGTTTTGTGCCTGCAGACAACTAGCGGACAACTAAACTTCTTCGGCGCTGCTTTTAAAGCAGGCAATGCCTTCCGCCATGTATTTTTCGCGGAGTTTTTGGCAGATTGCGATTATTTTTTCGGCCTCTTCTTCCTGGCAGTAAATTATGTACATTATGTTGAGCTGCGGCCAGATTGCGTCTCCGAGGCGTGGATTTGAATAGCCGGCTCCCATTACGTTTGCAAGTTTTGTGTAACGGGCGGCGACTTTCTGCTCTTTGAATTCTTCCTTAAAGTCTTCTTCCAGAGCCTGTGAAAAAATTATTTCAAGCCTGGTAAGTTTTCCCGCATGTTTTCTGATATTGTCGATATATGACATTCTTTCGTTCTCCATAAAGACCTCCTCTCTCCGACCTGTTTCAGGATCCTAGGAATTTTTTTTGCAGAATTCCCGGGATTTCAACTAAGAGATCCTTTTTATCCCTTACTGACTGTCCTTATTTTCGCCGGACGTTTTATCTTCTATCTGTGCCTGTGGTGCCAGTTTTTCTTCAAGAGCCTTCCTTTTTGCTGCTTTCTTTGCAGCTTTTTTTAGACGGCGATTATTAAAGATATAGTAAATTGACGGCATGATAAAGAGTGTCATAAGGGAACCAAAGGTCATTCCACCAAATACAGTGAGGGAAATTGGCTGCATTGACGCTGAACCTTCGCCAGGGAAGAATGCCATTGGAGCAAGGGAGATTACAGTGGTCAATGTAGACATCAAAATCGGGCGCAGACGGTTGCGGGCTGCCTGAATACAAGCTTCTTCCAGTTCGTAGCCACGCTTTCTAAGCAAGTTTGTGTAATCTACAAGAACAATACCGTTGTTTACAATTGTTCCTACAAGAACCAGTACACCCATAATTGTGATAACGTTGAGCTGGTTGCCGGTGATTGCGTAAATCGCCATTACACCGATAAATGAAAGAGGTATGGTAAGGATAACGATGAAAGGATCCAGCATGGATTCAAACTGAGAAGCCATAACTACAAATACCAGGAAGGCTGCCAGTATAATTACCAGTCCAAAATTTACAACTGCCTCCATCATATCTTCCATATCGCCGGAATAACTGATGATAACCCCGTCTTCTTTTGCAACGTTCTCTTCTATGAGTTTTATTACCTCTGACTGAACTACACCAATGGAAAGCCCATCATTTGGTTTTGCTGTTACGTGAATAATCCGAGACTGGTTTTCGCGGAAAATTGTAACTGGTGCAGTGGATTCTTCGTAACGGGCAAAACTTGAAAGAGGAATTCTCTTACCGCTGGATGTTACCATTGAAATTGAATCCAAATCACCCAAACGGCTCCGGTCTTTTTCTGAAACTCGCACTATAACGTCTATATCGTCGCCATCTTTTGTGTAGCGGCTGGCAGTTGTTCCGTTGATTACCCCTGCAATTTCTGAACCAACTGTATAAACGTTGAGGCCGAATTCCTGCATGCGGTCACGGTCAAAGATGATGTTTGCCTGTGGAAGTCCATCTTCCAGGTCGGAATCAACTTCGCTAACCCAGTCTGTACCCTTTTCTTCCAGAACCTTGCGGATTTGACGGGCTGTATCCATTACCAAATTCAAATCGTCAGACTTTATGTTTACAGACACACCCGATGAACTTGAAGCGCTGTTTGCATTTGCAGAAAAGCTGAGGGAGGCTCCAGGGAACATGGTAAAGTATTTTCTGAGTTTTGCTTTTGCTGTTTTTTCGTTGTCGTAGCCTGGAAGACGGTCTTTTGGCTCGTAAAGGCTGAAAATTACGGAACCGCTGTTGGTTTCTGACGATGAAGAAATCAAACTTGTACCGCCCACCGTAACGCTGGTGTATTTTACCCCTGTTAACTCCTGAAGGGCCATGGTTTCAAATTCCCGAATGGTGTCTTCTGTTATTGAAAGTTTTGTTCCCTGAGGAAGCTTAAAGTCCACCTGTACGCTGTTGGATGCTGAAGATGGCATAAAGACAAAACCTACCAGTTTTATTGCCCCCATGGACAGGAAGAATAAAGCAACGACGATTCCTATGGACATTTTTCGGTGATGGAGTACAAAGGTAACGCCTACTGAATATTTTTGATCCAATTTGTCAAAGAAATTGTTGAATACCTTGTTTACAGCGTAGGCAAATCCCCGTCCTTCGTTTCTTGTTCCACCAACTTTTGATACATATTTTGAACAAAGTACAGGAACCAGAGCAACGGCAACAATAAGGGAAGACATAAGGGAGAAGATAATCGTGTAGGCCAAATCGTTGAACATCTGGCCCATCATACCCAGCTGCTTTTGGAATACCAGCATCGGAAGGAAGATACAGACAGAAGTTAAGGTAGAGCCCATGATTGAAGAAACCATTTCCTGTGAACCTAAAATGGCGGCGACCTTAGGCTTTGCATCACGCTGTATGTAAGAGTAAATATTTTCCAGAACTACGATGGAGTTGTCTACAAGCATACCGATACCCAGTAACAGACCTGCCATGGAAATCATATTTACGGTAATTCCCTTCAGGTACATACACAAAAGAGTGATGAGTACTGACAAAGGAATTGAAAGTCCAACTATCAAAGTTGATTTTAAACTCCGCAGGAAGATGAACAGTACCGCAATGGCAAGAAGGGCACCCTGAATTACAGAAGTTACAACTTCGCCGATTGTCTGGGAAATGATGTCTACAGTGTTTGAAGTTTCTATAATTTCTACGTCTTTTGGAAGTTCTGCCTGAATTTTTGACAGCTGCTTGCGAACGTTTTTTGCTGCCTGAACGGAGTTTTTTCCTGACTGCTTTGTAAGCATTATCATTACACAAGGATCCCCGTCCAGATATGCCAGCGTGGATTCGTCCTTGTATCCTTCGTAAACATCGGCAATGTCCCGAAGGCGGATTGTGCGAAGGGCAGAATCTGAGCCTGCCTTATAGGATATAACCGTATTTTTTAAATCTTCGATGTTTTTGTACTTACCGTCATTTTTTATGGTGTAGTTTATGTCGCCAGAAGTGATGGTACCGCCGGAAGACTGAATGTTCTGAACACCAATCATCTGGGCAACACTGCTGATTGTAAGGCCGTATGCTTCAAGACGATCCCGTGGAATATCAACATTGATAGATTCTTCCCGACCGCCGGAAACGTTTGCGGAGGCAATACCATCCAGCTGTTCAAGGCGAGGTTCGATTACGTCTGAGGCTAGAGTGCGGAGCTCTTCTGGTGTACGATTACCTCGAACTGCCAAGTTCAAAATAGGCATCATGGAAGGATCCATTTTAATTGTAACAGGAGAATCTGCATCGTCGGGCAGATAACCCCGCACCATATCTATCTTATCCCGAACATCTCCACCGGCTGCATCCAAATTCGTGCCGTAGTTAAATTCAAGCATTACCAAAGAAAGCCCGGACATAGATTGAGACTGCATTTTTTTTAAGCCGGAAACACCAGACAGGGAAGTTTCCAGAAGTGAGGTAACGCTCTGTTCGACTTCTTCAGGGCCTGCATTGTCGTAGGACGTGAATACAATCATGTACGGCAAATCCATTTCCGGGAACATATCTATCGGTAACTGGGTCGTACAGAAAAGACCTAAGATTACTGCCAGTACAAAAATCAGCTGGGTCGTTACGGGTTTATTTACACACCTTTCAGAAAATGTCATATAAATCTCCAATAATGAATTATGTGGTTACTTTTAAAATCAGCACCTGCTGAAAACTTCTAGTTCGCTGTTGAATTTGAACTTATGTTTACTTTTGCACCATCATTCAAGAGCGACATACCTTTTACTACGATTTCGTCACCGGCATTAAGGCCTTCTGCAATTTCTGTCTTGTTGTCTACTGTTATTCCAATGGTTACAGGAACCAGTTTAACGGTTGAAGTTTTTTCTGTGTGTGGTTCAACTATAAAAACGTAGTTTTTTGAATCTCTTGTTACAATCGCTGTTGCTGGAATTACGATTGCATTCTTTACAGATTCGGTTACCAGTTTTACACGACCGTACATCCCCACCTTAACACGGGCATCTTTCTGGTCAAAGTGAAGTTTTACACCCATGGTGCGTGTCATAGTATCAAGAACCGGACTTATTTCAAAAACAGTGGCAGGAAATTCAACGCTTGGATAAGCATCAAAGGTGACAGTGGCCTTCTGTTTTGGAGAAATTCTGCTTATAAAACGTTCTGCAATGTTGATTTTGATTTCCAAATCATCTGTACGGGCAACCGTTGCAATGGGAGATGATTGACTTACAGTGGAACCCACCGTAGTTGGAAGGGATGTAATTCTTCCAGATATAGGAGAATGAACCGGGCTGTCGTTGTAAACTGCTCCTGCCCGAAGAGGGTTTACATAGGCTATAATCTGTCCCTTGTTCACTAAATCACCTACAGACACGAGAATGTTTGTAATCTTACCACCCTGATCTGGCAAAACCGCCACCGAGTTTACAGAACTTATGTCGCCGCCAAATTCAAGATAATCGTCCAAATTTCCGGCAGAAGTCGTAAGAGTGCTTACCGCAAAAATCTGTTCAACCTCTGCTTCTGTTTCTACGGCAGTCGTTTTTTTATTGCCACAGCTGAGTGCCAGAGGCAAAGTCAGTGCACAAAGACCAACAGTAAAAATCAATTTTCTAAGTTTCATATTTTCCTCCAATAAATCACATTAAAAAGTCAGATGCTGCCTTTAAGACAGTTGTATTTTGGGAAATTCACAAAATGAATTTTTGCCCCACCGCCCTTAATTTTTTACTGTAGAATTTCCACTGCCTGTCAAGGTGACGTTCAGGGTGTTTTCCAGATCCATAAGGGCCGAAATATACTGATATTTCTGGTTTAACTGACCGAGTTTTGCCTGATTGAGTGAATTTTCAGAATCCCTCAAATCCAGAAGCTCTGTGGTTCCGCTCTGATAAGAACGCAGCTGCATGTCGTAGGCTTTCTGTGCCAGCTGAACGGAGCGTTCCATATTTTCAATCTGCTGTTTTGCCTGATTCAAAGTATCAACTGCTTTACGTACCTGAACTTTCTGGTTTTCCTTGAGCATATCGAGGGAAATTTCAAGTTTTGCCAGGTTCTGCCTGTAGTCCTTTGCCTGCTGGCGGTTTGATGACCACGGAAGCATATTTGTAACGTTCCATGCCAGGGTTAGGCTTAAACTTCCGTTGTCGAACCAGTCGTCGTCCTTTCCCAGCCCCTTGTAAAAGTGGAAGGCACCGTCATCACCGATGTAAACTGGCTGCCAGCCGTAACTGAGGACAAAGGCCGGTGTCCAGGTGCTCAAGTCCAAAGCCTGAAGCCCGATTTTTATGGCTTTGATGTTGTTTTCGAGGGACTTTATGGACAAATCCCTGTCGCCGTATTTTGCAAGAAGGTCATCCGTGTCGGCTTCGATGTAAGTCGGTTCGATGGAGCCGCTCAGTTCAATCTTTGTGCCCACTGGAAGACCGATTAAAAATGCAAAGGTGTCAAACTGCTGGTTTAAAGTCTGTTCCGCAGAATCCACCGTAGGTTTTGTGTTTTCGTAGTTTACCTGGGTCTGCAGAAGGCTGATTTCCGGAATAAGTCCGCTCTTGAAGTTTGCCTCTGCCTGAACCATGCGGCGGCGGGCGTTTTCGAGGGTGCTCTTCTGAATCTTTAAATTTTCCTGTTGAAGGAAAAGGGCATAAAACAGTTTTTTAACGTTTGTAATCGTTTCTTTCTGGCTCTGTTCCCAGGTGATTTTCTGACCTTCGTAGGCAGCTTTTGCAGCCTTTATCTGACCAAAGTAGGCCAGAGAAAAATTCCAGCTTACGCTTACGTTTCCCACAGTTTTCCAGCGGTCTTCTTCCTTGTCGAAATCGGTAGGAAGCGGAACTTCATTATTATTCAATTTGCTCATTGCCGACGCAATTATGTCCCCCGTCCCCGGAGTAAAGTCGTTAGCACGGCTCATGGTTCCTGTAGCCTGCACTGTTGGCAAAAAAACGTTCCAGCTTACGTTCGAAGCGCGTTTTTTCATTTCTAAATCAATGTCGTTACTTTTTAAGGTGCGGCTGTTTTTTAATGCGTATTCAACAGCCTGATCTATCGTCAGAGTAACGGTTTCTGTTTTTTCTTTTTGTTCCTGGGCAAAACCTGCAGAAATAAAAAGAGTTAAACTGAATGCAACAAGTAATTTTTTCATTTTGTTTCTTTACCTCCAATTTTTTTACTTTTATTTTAGGACTGTTAAAAATTCAAAATCCTGTAATGGCTTTAATTTTTTTAGTCCAAATTTCAGTTCCTTATTTTAAAATTTTGCTCCGTACATCAAAAAATCAAACATATAATTTAAGGCTTGGTTAGTTTCTTCGTCCGAAAATTTATGTTTTATTTTTAAAATTGTAAGCGAAACAGGCAAAAGTCCTGACCAAACCGTAATATGTTCCGGACGAATCGAAAATCCAAGGTCAATTTTTTTTGCAATTTCGCTCATTCTCTTTTCCCACACATTATTCGGTCCTAAAAATTCTTTTTCGTCATCGACAGTGCGTTCTGCTCCATTTTGCAAAAGCCAGCTGCAAAGCGCCAAAATCGAAGGCCGCGCAGAAAAATACGAAATCTCGGTTTTCATATTGATGTAGATGAATTCCGTGTAGGTTTTAGCTTCGGCGCAGTTTTCTTCGCAAATTGTTCCTAAAAGCGAAAACTCCTTTGCAACTAGATGAAGAAGCATTTTATTTTTGTTTTCAAAATAAAAATACAGGCTGCTTTTTGCCATGTTGAGTTCGTCGGCAATGTGTTCGACTGTAACGTTGTTTATTCCATATTTTGTAATTACAGTTGAAAAAGCGGTAAAAATCTTGTCTTCTTCCGGCAAATCTTCTTCGTTAATTTTGCAAATCTCGTCGAGCTGCGCAAAACGCTCTTTTGAAATTTTTGAAGTTTGGCTAGATTCTCCGATTGTTCCGACAATTCCTTTTTGAATAAAATTGACCATTTTTCTTGAAAAATCGCCGATTGAATCCGTTTTTTTTCCGCAGATGATTGATTTTTCGCGAAGTTTAATAAAATACAAAATCGTAACTGCGCAAAAATAAATGCGTGAATACCTTGCCGGCTTGTTTTTTTGATAAAATTTTGCAATACCGTCTTCTAGCCCCTTTGAACGAAGTTCATCGCAAACTTTTTTTTCAAAATCTTTTATCTGCGCATGAAGAATTATAAAGTAGTTTATATATTGAGAATTTTCCGCAAAAAAACTGATTATTTTTATAATTTTTTCATTAAAGGTTTTTGAATCAAGATTTTTGTTTTGAATTGTCGAAAGCTGGGCGTAAAAAATGTCAAAAAACTGTTTCTTCATATTTTCTACAACAGCGTCTTTGTTTTTAAAATGACGATAAATTGCCGTTTTGGAAATTCCAACTTTTGCCGCCAATTGGCTCATCGAAAAATCCTTAAAACACGGCTGTTTATAAAAAGAGAATGCTGCGTCTAAAATAAGCTGTTTTGTTGAAGTTTTTTGAACCACGACATCTTCCTTGTAAAAAAAAGTTACCGAACAATCGGTAACTAAAATATATCGAACAAGCGTTAACTTTTCAAGGTTATAATTAAATTTTATGAGAAGAATTTGAGTTCATTTAGCCGGAAAAAAAATTAAATTGAATATGAACCTTTTTTTTTGTAAAATAAAAAAACTATGGAATTTACACAAGAATCTATCGACGCCCTCGTTGTCAACGAAGTGGACATTATGAAAAAAATCGCGGAAGAACTTAATATCCGTGTAAGTCAGGTTAGTGCCGTTATAAGTTTGATTAACGAAGACTGTACAATTGCCTTTATTTCGCGTTACCGCAAGGACAAAACCGACAATCTTAACGAAGTTGAAGTTGCTGAATGTGATCACAAGTTTAAATCATATAAAAATCTTGAAGAACGCCGTCTGGAAATTGTCCGCGGAATTTTTGGCCAGGGAAAATTGACCGAAAGCCTTTACAATGCCGTTATGGGCGCAAAAACTTTGACAGAACTTGAAGATTTGTGGGCTCCGTTCAAGAAAAAGAAGAAGACCCGCGGAATGGTTGCAATCGAAAAAGGACTCGAACCTTTGGCGGATTTTATGGAAGGTCAGAACGACGATGCCGCAGTCGAAGCCGAAGCGCAGAAATTCATCAAGACTGATAACGAAGACGCCGCTTTGAATGTTGAATCATTTATGGATGCGATTGCCGGAGCACAGGATATTATTGCCGAAAGAACTTCTCAAAATCCTCAGAACCGCTCGGACGTTCACGATCTTTACATGGCGGAAGGCACAATCGAAACAAAAGGAATTGTTCCTGAAGGAGTTGATGCAGAAACTGCGGAAAAAACTTCCACTTATAAGATGTACTGGGATTATTCTGAAAGTTTGAATCAGGTTAAGCCACACAGAATTCTTGCAATGAACCGCGCAGAACGCGAAGGCGCTCTTTCTGTAAATATCAATGTGCCGGTTGACGGTGCAATCGCTCTTTTGCAGAAAAAAGCAAAACCTTCTAATAAATATCACAATGATGCGATTGAAGATGGACTTGTTCGTCTTCTTTCTCCTGCCGTAGTCCGCGAAATTCGCAGCAACGAAACTGACGAAGCTGACGACCACGGAATCGAGCTTTTCTCAGAAAACTTAAAAAACCTTCTTATGACACAGCCAATCAAGGGAAGCCGCGTTCTTGGCGTTGACCCTGGCTACAGAAACGGAACAAAATGTGCTGCTCTCGACGAAACTGGAAAATTCCTTGGATTTTTCAAAATCTTCCAGGAACAGAATCCACAGGACGCTTACGAGCAAATTAACAATGCAATCGACAAATACGACATTCAGGTAATTGCAGTTGGTAATGGAACCGGTTCTCAGGAAGTGCAGGCGATTGTTTCAAAAGTTCTTTCTGAAAACTATTCTGATTCTGATGTAAAATACACTGTTGTTGATGAAAGCGGAGCTTCTGTTTATTCTGCTTCTCCTGTTGCGACAGAAGAATTCCCGGAACTTGATGTTATGGTACGTGGTGCAATTTCGATGGGCCGCCGTCTTCAGGATCCTCTTGCCGAACTTGTAAAAATCGACCCGAAAGCAATTGGTGTTGGACTTTATCAGCACGACGTAAACCAGAAAAAACTTGCTGAACAGCTTGATGAAGTAGTTTCGTCAGTTGTAAACAATGTTGGCGTTAATCTGAACACTGCCTCTTACATGCTTTTAAAATACGTTTCTGGAATCAACCTTTCAACAGCCAAAAAAATCGTTGCTTATCGCGACGCAAACGGAAAAATCAAGAGCCGCGAAGAACTCAAAAAAGTTCCTGGAATTGGACCAAAGGCTTTTGAACAGTGCGCAGGCTTCCTTAAAATTGCAGAAAGTTCAGATCCGCTCGACAATACTTGGGTTCACCCGGAAAACTACGAAGTTGCCCGCGAAGTATTGTCTTACGTTCAGCAGAAAAAGGCAGTTCCTGCTGACGTAAAAAAATCTCTCTGCGAAAAATACAGCGTCGGCGAAACAACCTTGAACGATATAATAGAAGAACTTGGAAAACCAAACCGCGACCCTCGCGACGGCTATCCGGCTCCAATCATGCAGAAAGGCGTTGTAAATTTTGAAGATTTGACCGTCGGAATGAAAGTTACAGGAAAAATCAAAAACGTTGTTGACTTTGGTGCGTTTGTTGACATTGGCTTGCACGAAACCGCTTTGATTCACGTTTCTGAGTTAAGCGACAGTTTTGTTTCTGACCCTATGGAAGTGGTGAAGGTTGGCGATGTAAAGGAATTTACAATTATCGATTTGGACAAAGACCGTAAGAGAATTTCTCTTTCCTTAAAAAGCGACGCCCATACTCGGCTTGGTCAGACCAATGAAGGCAAAAAACCTAGGTCTTCGGAGGAAGGTGCTCCAAGACGGAAGGTTGTGGTTGTAAAAAAAGGTGAAAAGCCCAGGGAGAATGCCTTTGCCGGTTCTGGTTCAAGGCGTCCTAATGCCAGCAGAGGAAGCGATGACGGCTTGTCATACAATCCGTTTGCAGCTTTCTTCAATAATCAGAAATAATCGAAAAAAAGCGTTATTTATTAGAAAAATAACGCTGAATTATTGGAATTTGCCATTTTTGCTTTATACTTGAAGTATGAAACAGAAATGGCAATTTTTTTTAGTCCTTGGCGGACTATTTGCAGGTTTTAATTTTTTCTCATGCGACTTGGAAACTCCCGAAAGAATTTCCATAAAGACGAGTGGAACAAATTACGAATTTCCGCTTGGCAGTGGCTCTTTTTTGATTCGCGACAAGATGAGTGCAAGTGAGCTGCGTAAGAATTTTAGCGAAAACCTTTCAGAAGGCTCGGAAGAAATTAAAGTTTACGATTACAATCCGACTCAACGCGACGACGATGTGCTTCAATATTTAATAAAATATCCGATAAAAGAAGTATCGCTTGGTCTTTCTGCTGACGGCACAAACGATATTAATTTTTCGACAAAGATTGAAATTTCAAATTTGAACGAAAATATCGGAAAAGCCCTCACGATTGAGGAAAAATCTTATACAATTATAGAAACTGGCATTGAGTCGGTAATTCCAGAAAATAAGGGAATCCCTTTTAATATTACGGCTCCGACTTTTTCAAGAATTAAACTTTCTGCCGGAAATTTTAAAATCTCTGTAAATCCAGAAGGAACAGTTTCCGAAGATTTTGAATTGAACGCAAGAGTAATTTTGTGTGACGGAAGCGGAAATGAAATTGCTTCGAGTGAAGAGCGCAATATTGCTTCTGGAACAGGAAATTCTCCTCTTGTGCTCGACCTGAGCGGAAAAATTCTGCAACCGGAAATGAGATTTAAGCTTTCTGGAACAATGAGGGGCGGAACAGCAGGCACCGTTCACAGTTTTAAAGTTTCTATGCAGGCAGATTCTTTCAAGATACAGAAGGTTACTGGTTTAACCATGACTGCCGAAGAAATTGGAGATCTTGACAGTAATCCAGAAACTCCTGACGGCTGTGTTTCTTTTGAGAGCGACTTTGATTTTAGCGGCGTAAACGATTATTTAATCAGCGCGGAAATCAAATCGGGAAAAATGAACGTGTTCAGCACAATTCCGGAAGGCTGGAGCGGAATTACTGCCGGCATTGAAAAAATAAATGTTTCGCAGGGAGAAGGTTTTAAGGTTTCTGAAAATGAATTTTCTGACGAAACCTTATCTGCTGAAGAATCTACAAAATATCTTTTCAATAAAACGGCAGTTCTCGAAAATCAGACTATTAAACCTTCCAATGTTGCAGGAAACGTCAAGGTAAGCGGACAGGTTTCTGTCAGTTTTGAAAATGCGACTCTTGTTTTTGATGAAGCAACTGCCAATCCGGAAGTAGAAATCGGTGGTTCTTGTAAGATTGATAAAATCAAAAGCCTTAAAGTCAATATTTCCGCTTTGAGCGAGGCTTCGGATTTGACTGGCGAAGTTGACACTGGCTTGAATTTCTCTAATTTGTTAAAGGATAATCTTGGAGATGCGAGCGACCTTATAAAAAATATTGAGTTTTTTGGAGTTGAAGGCTATGTTTTTGCGATTCAGCCGGGAATTGAGGTTTTTAAAGGAGTCAATTATTCGAACTGTAAACTGGAAGCTGTTTACGAGACTGACGGAATTCCTAAAACTTCTGAGCTTGTAAATGGCAGCCTTGGTCTTAAAGAAACTAAAATTGATTTGGATGCGCTTGCCGACGAAAATTATATGATTACAGACAAGTCGATTCTTTCTCCAGAAAACTATTCTGTAAAGACGGAAGATTCTGCGGTTTGCAATCTTTTGAACGATATGCCGGACAGTTTAAAAATCAAATACGAATTGAGCGGTTTTTCAAATGCGACAAATGAACTCGAATTAACTGGCGAAGATTTTGAAAAGTTGACTGAATTAAAGTCGGTTCAGATTTTTATTCTTCTTAAAGTTCCGCTGCAGTTTACTTTGAAAGACAAGTTTGATTTTCCACTTGATTCGCATGTAGCAGACGATTATGTGACGGTTTCCGATGTCCGCAGTCTTATAAATACAATAAACGGCAATGGCGATACCTTTGACGAAACTGAAGACCTCTTAAAACGCGACAGTGAAGAAGATTTTAAAGATGTCAAAAAATATTTTGACCTTGTAGATTCGGTTTCGATTTATTACAAGGCAACAAATTCTACTCAGCTGGAAATTTCAGGAAGTATAAAAGACGACAGTAATCTTATAGAAGAAAAAACTCTCTCGTTTGAACAAAGCGAACCAAGCGCTGAGTTCAAAAAACTTGAACTGACTGGCGAAGAGATAAAAAATGTTTTTGACCATTACCCTTTTACTCCAAAAATCCCGATCAAAATAACGGCTGACGGACAGTTAAGACAAATTCCTCGCAATGCTGAATTTGGAATGTCAGGATATGTTCAAATAAAACTTAGCGGACAGGTTGAAATCTGGAATAAAAACGAAAAGGAGGAAAACTAAGATGAAAAAACTGCTTATTTGTTTTTTGACTTTTATTTGCGCTTCTTTTTCGTTTGCTGAATTAAAACGTTACGACCGTAAATTTGAATTTGGAATTGAAACAGAAGCTGGAGCTTCTAACAATTTTATTCGTTTAACGGACTTGCTTGTAAAAGACCTTGTTATTGACCTTGATGAAGTTTCAAATGAACTTTCCGATGACGGTTTTATAATAGATTTTAATGCCAATGTAAAAAGCTGGTTTGCGCTTAATTTTAACGAAAAGTTCAGACTTAATTTTTTCTGGGGAATTGACGGTTCAGGATATACAGGCATTTCAAAAAACTTTTTCGATCTTT
This sequence comes from Treponema berlinense, assembly GCF_900167025.1. GTDB lineage: Bacteria > Spirochaetota > Spirochaetia > Treponematales > Treponemataceae > Treponema_D > Treponema_D berlinense. The sequence continues at coordinate 74,903 of NZ_FUXC01000005.1, forward strand.
TTTGCAAAGGTTTTGAAGTAAATTCAAGCGAATCGATTGATCTAAAGATTTTTAGCGATGTTTACGTTCAGACTGGAGCAACATTCAAGACAAAGATAAAGGATTATGGAGTGCATTTTACGCCGACAATTTTTGCTCCTGTAATTCATGTTACGGAAACAAAGGGAACTGCAAAATACACGTCGAACGAAAACGGTTTAATGCGAGCAGAAGCAGATTTGCCGTTAAATCTTTATTCTGTAATTGATTTGGAAGGAATTGACGATAAAACAATAGATTCTGCGTTTATTCAGGAAACACTTTCTGAACTTGTAAAAAGCGCCGGCTTTGACTTTTCGGGCGAAGTTGAAAGATCGTTTGGAAAAAAACTTGATCTTGGACTTTTTACAAGAATTCCAGTTGTTCCAGGACGCTTAAAATACAAGGCTTATAAACGGTTCTGGGGAGTTTTTGAACAGCAGAATGCCTTTGGTATTTTTGACGAGACAAATTCTTATACAAAAGATTATGGAGAAGACGATACCGTTTACAGCAAGGAAACAAAAAAAGTGCACAGACCGTTTATTTTGGGTCTGGAAGCTACATGGAGACCTTTTGGAGCGTGGTGCGAAATTTGTCCGAAAGTTGATCTTGCAGTGCGAAATCCTTATTCAAGCGACTGCATGGTTTACGGTGAATACAATTTGTCCGCAGACTTTAGGTTGCTGAACGTTGTCGGCTTAAAATTTGCAACAGCATACGAAAATCTTATCTTTAAACATTCAATGGGATTTATGATAAATGCCCATGTTCTTGAAATCGACGCCGGAGTTCAAACCCGGGGCGCAGATTTTGCAAGAAGTTTCGGCGTAACAGGTTTTGCCGCTTACGTTGGATTAAAAGCAGGATTTTAATTTTTAATGATACCGGTGTGCCCATGCACGTGGGCTCATGCCGGTATTTTTTTTGAATACGGAACTAAAATAATTCTGATTTTGAAAACCAAGGCGCGAAGCAATTTCTGCAAGTTTTATAGATTCAACTTGCAGAAGATTTTTTGCCTGCTCAATTTTTAATTTTTCGTGCAAGGTTTGAATTGTAAATCCTGTCAATTCCTTTGCCCTGCGCACAAGATGAGATTTACTTACCATAAGTTCATCTGCCATTTTGTCGAGATTTGTCATTTCACTTAGATGTTCAACCAGATAATTTGTAATTTGCCGGACAGTAATTCCATTTCGATTTTCCTGCGAATTTTCGGATTTTAAATGCAGGATTCCGACAAGCTGCTCGCTTGAAAGCAACATTGAACGCTCTTTTGTGCGGCCTTCTTTTAAGTAAACGGAATGAAGCGCGTTGCTCAAAAGCATTCGTACAGTGTCGTAAACAGAAATGTTTTGAGTACCGATTTCCAAAAAAGCATAGCCAAAATATCTGTCAGCGTGATAAAGAATTTCGAGCATAAGATTGTAGCGTCTGCTGTGCGGAAAAAAAGTTTTTGGAATACAGGCCGGGTCGTAAACCTTAAAAGGAAGTTTTTCCTTTATGTCGAGAGGCGGTTCCGGCAAAATCAATTCAATGTTTGAAGAAGTCAAATCAATTGTCATATTGTCGGAAAGACAGAGCACAATTCCCGGAATTTCCATTTCTGAAAGCTGATAGCGCAAGACATCTTGAATTTGTTTTCCAGTCGTCGCGCTCGCAAAATTCATGGCAATTTGAGACAAATTGTTCATTAAATAAGAATTTTCCCGGGTTGAGAGAGTATCGTATTCAATAAAAACAGAAACAAGAGAACGCAGCTGATGAAAAATATTTTCGATATGAGAAAATTGTTTGTCGTCATCTTTTACCATTGGAAGAATGATTTTGCGCAGATTTGTAATATTTTGCTGAAGTTCGCTGTTTACAAGGACAGAATCTTTGCGGATATTTTGCAAGAGATTTTGAAACCAGCGCAATATTGAGCTTGGACTTTTTTGTTCGTAAATATCATCAAAAATAGCATCAATAAGATTTTTAATTTCTATTTCCGGACGTCCTGAAAAAATATTCCGGGTTAATCGAAAAAGATAATTCCTAACTTCTTCTTCGGACAGATTTGTGCCAGGCATAGAGTTTGCTGTGTTTATTTCTTCGCCTGCATCTTCAATGCTCTGCTCAAAACAACCGCACGACTGGCGGATAAGAAGGGTTGTAGGAACAAGCCGCGTCTTGAATTGTTCTTCCGGAGACATAATTCTGTCGATTAAAAGTTCAACAGCAGCATAACCGCGCTTAAAATATTCAAGATCCATCGTTGTAACTGGAGAACGCGCGGTAATTCCATTGTACTGGTTGTTAAAGCCTGTTACGGCAACATCTTTTGGAACGCAGATATTCTGTTTGTCTAGCTCTTCGATTACAGTGGCCGCAATAATGTCCGAAGATGTTATAATACAGTCGATTTCTGAGTGGTCTTTTAAGTTGTAAGCAGAACAAAGTTTGTTAACTGCCATGGCAATATCGATAGAATCCATCGTTTTTGTCATATAAATTGAATCAGGCAGTTCGGAAATTCCATATTTTTTAAGTTCGTTTTGAAAAGCGTTCAGACGGCGCATATGAGGTTCTGAAATTTTTGAACCAATAAAGACAAAATGCTTGTAGCCGTGCCTGTTTATAAGATGATCCATTATCAGCGCTATCGAAGAATTGTTGTCTATGCGGATGCACGGAATTCCTTCAATATCAAGATAACCAATGTCTACCATTGGAAGCGGTTTTAAAGCATTAAAAGTTTGAACTATGGTTTTTGTGTCTAAAAAAGAGCAGAGCGAAGAAGTCCAGGTTACAAGTCCGTCAACGAGAGGAGCCTTCATAAAACGGAAATTTTTTAGATAGTGCGAAATAAAATCAATATCGTCAAAAAGCGAATATTTGATTGCTCCTGCAAAGTTGATGAAATTCAAGTCGTAATCAGAGGCCGCCTTCATCATGCCGGCAATGTATTCTTGACCGATAAATGAACGGAAATCGGCAATTCCTGTAAAACCGACAGTAACGCGGTTTCCCTGATTTTTGCGTTGAGTTAAAAAAGCGCGGCGTTTTGCAATTCCTTGGTTCATAGTCTTTCTATTATAACACTACAATGAGCATTTTTTATAGAAAAATCTACAAAAATAATGAACCAAGTTTTTGCCAAAAAACTAATTCAATCCCATAAAAAACGGAAGAATTATTACGGAAAGAACTCCGCAGACAGCAATGCTCAGACCGCTCATTGCGCCTTCAACATCGCCCATTTCCAGAGCTTTTGAAGTTCCCATTGCGTGTCCGCAAGTTCCGCAGGCAACACCGCGGGCTACAGGTTCTGCGATTTTAAAAAGCCGGCAGAGAATTAGGGCAAAAGTGTTGCAAAAAATTCCTGCTACGCTGACCATCATAATTGTAAGGGCTGCAAGTCCGCCGTTCTGTTCGGTGATTGCAATTGCGATTGGCGTTGTAATCGATTTTGGAAGAAGAGAAACGTATTCTTCGTGCCCGATTTTAAAAATAAGGCAAACTCCAAGAACAAAAAAAGCGTTGGAAATAATTCCGCTCACAATTCCAAGCACGATAGCAAGCGCATTTTCGCGAAGTTTTTGGAATTGGCGGTAAAGAGGAATTGCGAGGGCAACCGTTACCGGCGTCATAAGATAATACAAAAAGTCGGCGCTTTTTAAGTATTCGGAATAAGGAATTTTAAAAATAATCAAAACAGCGATTACAATTGCGCTGGAAACAAAAAGCGGCGAAAAAAGAACAAAGTGAGTTTTTTTGTAAAGCCAGGTTGCTGCCAAAAAACTTATAAGCGTTATTGAAAATCCAAAAGAAACAGAATTTGTTAAAAAAGTTGAAATATGTTCCATTTTTTTAATCCTTATTGCCTGCCGTAGAATTTGACTGTTGAGATTCTGCATTGCCGGAAGATTTTTGGTTATTTCGGGAACTCACAAGTTTTGCAAAAAATTGAGTTACGTGACCGACAACAAAAAAAATAAAAGTCGTACCGAGCAAAGTTATAATTAAAATCGGAAGCCAGTGTTTTTGAATAATTGGCCAGGCAACGATTAAACCAACGGTCGAAGGAATAAAAAGAAGAGGCATAATTTCCAAAAGAAAATCAGAAAAAACTTCGACTTCCTGCAGCGGCATAATTTTAAATTTTAACGCGCAGAACATGAGCACAAGACCGTAAATCGAAGCCGGAACAGGCAGCGGAATTACTTTGTGCAAAACCTCGCCAATAAAGCAGATTGTTACAAAAATTGCAAATTGTTTAACGAATTTCATAAAACTAACTCAAAAAAATGAATATTAAGAAAAGTTATAGCAAAAAAGCTGTTAATTTAATATAAAAAACTCAAAAATATTTTGTTTTAATAAACCGGAGCGCAATTTTCTCACAAACCCGCTTTCCACAGTTCCGCTATACGCTGCATTCGGCAAAGCCGAACGCCTCCGGCGCTGTTCCAATCGGGGCTATGTTTTGTGGCAGGAATTAAAATAAACCTACAGGCAGCGCAATTCTCTTAATAAGAAATAAAATGCAATTTCTAAAAATATTGTCAAAAATTATTAAAATTACAAAGTAAGCAATAAGGTCGAGGATTACAACTGTAAAGAATTTTCTTTTAATTGTTAAAAAAGAAGAGCCGCAGGTAAACTGAAACGAAAAAAACACCAAAATATAAAGCGCAAGAAAAATCAAGAATTTATCGTTTACAAGGCTTAGGCAAAGTGCAGAAATTGCAAGCAGGAGAATTGCAACGATTTTATTTGCGCCGTTGGCTAAGAAAAGCAAATAAAAAAATTTGAATAAAAGGTAAAAAATAATAAGTGCAAAAATTAAAAAAACGGCGGTTTCGGAAATATTTTCTAATGAAGAAAAAGAACTAGTTAGTATAATTATTGTATTAGCGTTTAAGTGAATAAAAAAATTTTCTAATTGGTCAAAATTTAAAAAATCATGACGGATATAAAAGATAATTCCGCAGGCAAAGATTACTTCAAAAATAATGTCAAAAAAGTGAAAAATCCCGCGTCCGAATTTATTTCTGAATGAATTTGTTTTTTTGCAAGGAGTTTGAACCTCTGTTTCGTCAGAAGTTTTTTGTTCTGTTTTAGATTTTGTTTCTGGCTGCGAAAAATCCTCTGTATTGCAATTGTTTTGAGGTTTTTTATGAACTTTGGAGATTTTTTCTCTAAAGCCAAGAAGTTTTAAGCCAATTGAAGTCAACCAATTTTGAATTGCAGAAATAATTTTTTTGAAAAATAATTTTATCTTAAAAAAAAGCTCAGAAAAGAACATTTTTGTTTTAATTTTAGCGAGGCAAAAAACACTCTTACATTTTATAAAAAAAGACTTCATACTTTCCCCTTCAAAATAAAATTATTTGCAAATGTATGTTGCAACAGTCTGATAAGAACCTGTTTTTGCAGAAGAAACGCCTATATTAAGTTGAGAAATATTTGTTGGAACAGTAAAGTCCAAAGAAAATGTTCCGTCATCATTTTTCTGCATTTGCGAAAAATTTTTACCACAGATCACTGCTGCAAAATTTTTGCTTGGACAATTAATTTCAAAATGATAGGTTTCACCTTTTTTTAAAGGCATTTCAATCGGACAAATTACTTTTGCATCAAAAGAATTCTGATAAATTCGAGGATAACGAATTTGACTTCCATCTTGGGCATTCACAAAAAATTCTGCACATCCAAGGCCTTGTCTTTCTGTCTTTTTATAATAAAAAATCTGAATTTGATACTTTCCTGCTTCTGGAAATTGAATTACGGTGTTTGAAATATTTCCTTTCGTTTGTGTAAAAGTTGAGTTTTCAATTCTCTTGTTTTTTTCTGTCTGAACTACTGAAAAATCTAAGTAATAGTTCGCTTTTGTTTCATATTCAAATTGAATCGAATTTAAGACGTGATTTGTTTTTTGGGGTAATTCACCATTTTTAATTACGAAATTTTCAGCAACTTCAAAAAATTTGGGCTGAAAGTCTGCAAGTTTTAAAAACTCGGTATTTGAAACAGGCTCTTTTAAAAGCTGTTGTTGTTGTCTTTCTGGCAGATGTGTAAAAATAAAATGTTCTGGTTTTATAAAAAGCCAATCAGTTGTATATTTTTGGACGGATTTTTTTCCGTTCATGTAACCAGAATCCCAAGTGCTATCGATAAAATAATAGGCGTTTTCAATTTTTACCATATTCCATGCATGGTTTGAATCCATATTGTTTTCTGCCATAAGGGAAGTGCCGACTCCACGTGCATAGCCGGAAACCTTTGAATTTTTAAAATTTAAAGTGTCCAAAAATTTCTTCAAAAGATTTGAATATCCCTCACAAACTGCATAGCCGGTTTTTAAAACATTTTCATAATTTTGAGGCGGAACTGTTTCTGCCCAAAAATTCTTAGCATCATATTTTACATTTAAAGCAACGAGGTCATGTGCAATCTTCACTTTTTCAAAATCATCTGTAGAATTTGAATTTATAAATTCGCAACATTTATTTACGTATTCTGCCGGATTAGAAGTTTTTAACTTTGCAATGTTTGTAGGAATTTTCTTTGCCATAGGATGCGGCGTATCTGTTCTAAAAGAATAAGCTTTTTCGTAATCTTCTGGAATTTTATACATTGTTGAAGAAACTTTTTTAATTTTTTGAGTTTCATTATTTTGAATGTTGGAATTTTGACTCTCGAAAAGAGAAGAAATTGCTTCTTGTAAAGAATCAATAGTTGTACAAGAAGAAATAATAAAACTTAATATTACGCAAAAGGTTGTAAAAAGGAATTTTAATTTAGATTTCATAAAAATATTTTAGCATAAATTCTTACAAAATCAATTTAATAGGTAATAAATATTACTTTTAAAAGAGTTCTAAAAAACAAAAATGTCTGCATAATTTTTATCTATGAATGCAAACAAAGCTGATGTTGCACAAGTCTTTGCTCAGAATTTAAAAAAGCATAGAAAAAGAGTTGGACTAACACAAAAGCAACTTTCAGAGCGTCTGGAAATTTCTCAAAAACATCTTTCATTTATTGAAACTGGCGTTCAATTCGCTTCTGCGTCATTGATTGACAGAATCTGTCGGGAACTGAACATTTCCTGCGGAGATTTGTTTGCAAGCGAAAGAGACGTTAACATAAAAGAAGTGAATATGATTTGCGCAATGATGCAGAATATTATGTTTCCTCGGCTGACAACGATTGAATCAAAACTTGAGAATATAGAAAAAAAACTGAACAAAGAACAGAATATCTCATTAGAATAGAAAGAAATTTATTTACGCTTATTTGGAACGGAAATCAAAGTTCCGGGAGCAAACTTTTTATAAAAAACTCAAAAATATTTTGTTTTAATAAACCGGAGCGCAATTTTCTCACAAACCCGCTTTCCGCAGTTCCGCTATACGCTGCATTCGGCAAAGCCGAACGCCTCCGGCGCTGTTCCAATCGGGGCTATGTTTTGTGGCAGACAATGGAGCAGCGGCAATTTGTTGCCGAACCACCCGTGTTTTTGAATTGCTCAAAAATGTCCAGCTTTTGAAACTTACACTACATATATCTTGAATTATTGAAAAATGTAGTGTAAATTATAGTTACACTACAAATAATCAAAATTAACATATTTGTAGTGTAAGTGTGTTTATATGAAATCGGATGTGGTAAAAGCGGTTTTTCAGGATGAACTAGAAAGAAACCAGCGCCTAGTATCTCGTTATGAAAAAGAATTGGAAAATCTCCCTAAAGGGTCTATTTATAAGAGAAAAATAGGTAATCATGAATATTTCTATTTAAATTACAGAGAAGGAAACAAAGTTATTTCTAAATTTTTGGGGAAAAATGAAACGTTTGATTCAGATGAATTGCAGATGCAGTTAGATAAGCGGAATGAATATAAGCAACTCATAAAAAAATTAAAACTCGAACAAAAGGATTTATTAAAGGCATTAAAATGAGAAAAGAGCAGGAAGAGGCTTTTTGGCAGACAATTAAAGCATTTGACGAAATCGGTCTATTACGTCATGTAATGATTATCGGTAGCTGGGCTGAGTATTTATTTCCGCCGTTATTAAAAACAGATTTTATGCCTAATTTAAGAACTCGTGATGTGGATTTCTTTTACAGAAACGTTAATATTCCAAAAGAAAAAATCAATGTTGTACAAAAACTAAAGAATATTGGCTATATTTATGACGAAGTTGATGGAATTTCCAGATTTTATAAAGAAGATCTTCTTGAACTTGAATTTCTTACAAGAGTTCTTGGGGCAGGAACTGATGGAAAGGTGAATATTAAACCTCTTGGAATTACGTGCCATAAATATTCTTTCAGATTTTGCCAGAGAAATTGAGACAACTGCAACAGATGGAGAAAAATATACGCTCATAATTCCAGAACCTTCTGCATATGTGATTCAAAAAATTCTTACAAATCCTAATCGTGAGCCTCAAGAAAAACGGGCAAAAGATATTGTCGCCGTGAAAGAGCTCCTTTATCATATCGAAAAATCCACAGAACACAAAACTAAATTTAGCGAGGTTTATAAAACATTATCCGTAAAGCAATTAAAAATCATAAAACAAGTGTGTGAAGAAAATCAAATTGTTCTCCCTTAATTATAAACTGTATTTATGAATAAAATGCGGAATCTGTCCGGAAAAATCAAATTTTCTACTTGCAATTTTATTTTACAAGGGGTTTGGAATATGCCGGCGACTGAATACGGAAAATATCTTAAGAAGCTCAGGATTGACAAGGACAAGACGCTTGCGGCAATGGCTAAGGATATGGGGATTGCTCCTTCTTATCTTTCTGCGATTGAAAACGGCGAGCGTGTTATTCCTGTGGATTTTACGGAAAAAATTTCTGAAAAGTATTCATTGGATGATACGGCAAAAGATGAGCTCAGGGAGCTTGAACTGAAGACTCCGCGCAATGCGCTTCAACTGGACTTTAAGAAGTCGGGCAGCACGCAAGAACAAAAACGAAAATTCCCGCTGCTAAAATTGTAAGGCGTGTGCCCGATGTTTTTATGACGGTGCTTTCTGTTCTGCTGATGGGCGGAATGGCTTTTGCCCGGTGATAGCAAACTAGACGTTGCCGGGTAAAAAGTTTAGCAGATGGCATTAAAATGAAAAGCCCGTCGGCAATTTGTTGCCGAACCACCCGTGTTTTTGAATTGCTCAAAAATGTTTTAGTCATTAAAATAGAAAAATCTTAAAATGTGCGCTGTTTTTTTGGCGCGAAAGGCATATTTATGGAAAATTCTAAACGAACTGTAACTTGCGGCGAGCTTACTAAGGCTGACGTTGGCAAGAAAGTTGTATTGAACGGTTGGGTCAGCCGAACGCGCGACTTGGGCGGACTTGTTTTTATCCGTTTGCGCGACCGCTATGGAATTACTCAGGTAATGGTTGGCGACAATGCTTCGGACGAAGTTAAAAAAATCGCCGCTTCCTTAAAGTCGGAATATTGTATCGCTGTTGAGGGCGTTGTTGCCGCACGTGCTGAAAAAGACGTGAACAAGGACATGGCGACCGGCGAGATTGAAGTTGAAGCTTGCGACATAGAAATCTTTACAACGTCGCAGGAATTGCCTTTTAGCATTGAAGAAGTCCGCCAGAAGGATGGAACTCTTGTTGTTGCGAACGAAGATTTGCGCCTAAAATACCGCTATCTTGATTTGCGCCGCGAACCTATGCAGCACAACATCATCTTGCGTTCGGCTGTAACTTTTGCCACACGCGAATTTTTGACTTCCAAGGGTTTTTTGGAAATTGAGACTCCTACTTTTATTAAATCAACTCCGGAAGGCGCGCGCGACTACCTTGTTCCGAGCCGTGTTCATCCGGGAAAATTCTATTCTTTGCCGCAGTCGCCGCAGCTTTACAAGCAGCTTCTGATGGTTTCGGGATTTGACAAGTATTTCCAGATTGCGCGCTGTTACCGCGATGAGGATGCCCGCGGAGACCGCCAGCCGGAATTTACCCAGATTGATATGGAAATGAGCTTTACAAACCGCGAGGAAGTTCTGGAAACAACCGAAGAGCTTATGCGCCACATTTTCAAGAAAACCCTGAACTACGAGCTTCCGGTTCATTTTGACAGAATCAGCTGGGACGACGCTTTTGACCTTTACGGAAGCGACAAGCCGGACTTGCGCTTTGACATGAAGATGCAGGATGCGGCTTTTATGGCGGATTTGAGCGACTTTAACGCATTCAAGGCAGGAGGTGCAAACGCAGACAAGAACATCGAGCGCCACAAGAGAAGCGGACTTAAAGCCCTTGTTGTAAAGAACGCCGCGGACAAATATTCAAGAAAGCACATTGAAGCGCTTGAAGCAGTTGCAAAAATCAACCATGCTAAAGGCCTTGCCTGGATGAAGGTTGACGCGGAAGGAAAATTTGAAGGCGGAATCTCAAAGTTCTTCGCCGGAAAAGAAGCGGAAATCTGCTCAAGGCTTGGAGCGGAAAAGAACGACCTTCTTTTGTTTGTAAGCGACGAAAAATGGCAGACAGCGTGCGTTGCGCTCGGAGCGGTCCGCAAGCAGCTTGGAAAAGACCTGAACCTTTACAACCCGAAAGACGAATTCCACTTCGCATGGATTATCGACTTCCCGTACTTTGCATGGAACGAGGAAGAAAACCACTGGGAAACAGAGCACCACATGTTCACGCTTCCGCAGAAAAAATACTGGGACACTTTGGAAAGCGACCCGGGTTCTGTAAAAGGCGACCTTTACGACCTTGTCCTGAACGGCTACGAGCTTGCCTCAGGCTCAATGCGTATCAACGACCCGGCGCTGCAGGAACGCATCTTTGAAATCGTAGGCTACAGCCGCGAGCGCGCAGAAAAAGCGTTCGGATTCTTGGTACAGGCATTCAAGTTCGGCGCGCCACCGCACGGAGGAATCGCCCCGGGCCTCGACCGCCTTATAATGCTCATGTGCCACGAGGAAAGCATCCACGAAGTAATCGCCTTCCCGAAAAACAATTTGGCGGCTTCGCCTATGGACGAGTGTCCGAGTGCAGTTGACGAGCAGCAGCTCAAAGACCTGCACATCAATTGTTACGACGTAGAAAAAGACTAACCAAAAAAATTGAAAGCGGAATTTCTTCTGGGATTTCCGCTTTTTTTTATCACAAAAAATTCAATATTCAGACGAGCTGCACTAAATCATCTTGCAAACATCTTCCACGGCCTGTTCAAGTTTTTCCTTAAGTTCATGCTGGAGAGTTTTTGCGTAGATTTTTTTAAATGAATCATTAATGCTGGCCGGAGAACCAAATTCATCAAAAAGTATAGAAGGACGGACATTCAGGGCATCTGCAATTTTATCGATGGTTTCGGCACTAGGAAAACGTTCCCGGGCTTCCATATCGCCAATATACGCAGTGCTCATTCCTATTTTTTCGGCAAGTTTTTCTTGTGTAAGCCCGGCTTGTTTTCTGTAAAACTTTAGGTTTTGAATAAAAGTATGTCGAATTCCCATATCAACATTTTCCATTGATATTCAGGTTTGTTTTATTCACTAAAACTCATTAAACGTTTAAATATTGTAAAAAATTGTGTTTTGAATAATAATATTATTAGCTAAAACACAGAAAACCTAAAAAATTCAGCACAAATTGGGAGTTTTATGAAAAAAATAATTCTTACATTAACATTAGTATTCTTTTCAGCATTTTGTTTTGCCCAGGAAAAAATTGACTCTGTCGTTTTAAAAGTTGCAAACGATATTTCATCAATATGCAGCACAAAAACAATTCTATGTATTCTGGATTTTAATTCGCCGACACAAGAAATGTCGGAATACATTCAGACTGAGCTTACATCGCAAGTTACAGAAAATGGAATGAAAGTTGTAACCCGCAGCAATATGGGAAAAATAGACAACGAGTTGAATTACCAGCTTTCCGGCCTTATAAGTGATGAAACGGCTCTTTCAATTTGCAAACGTTTGGGTGCAAATGCGATTGTTTTTGGTCAGATTAAAGAATTAGACAACAAATATAATCTTCAGGTTCGGCTTCTGGATGTGGAAACAGCTTCTTATGTTCTTTTTAAAACTTATGAATTCTCACGTTCCTCAAAGTCAGAACAATTGCTTGGACGCGCGGCCAATTACTACAAGACATCAATCGGAATTTGCGCAGAAGTAAACAAAAATTCCATCTCTTATGTTGCGCCTGCAGCAGGAATTTATTTTGACTATTCATTTTTCAGAAAAATTTCTTTGGGCGGAAAAATTATTGTAAGTTACGATGCGTTTGAAAAAGAAAATTCTATTTATTCACTTGAACCATTGGGCGTTCTGAGAGTTTATTTGGTTTCCCCAAGCGGAGAGCCTTCCACAGGATTTTATATTGAAGGATCAGCCGGTGCGGATATTATTTTTTCAAATGAAAATATTCACACGGCTTTTGAAGCTGGCGCAGGATTCGGCTTTAGAAAAGAATTTGATTCTTTTTATATAGAACCAATGGCTCGCTTTGGGTATCCGTACATTTTTGCCGTTGGATTTGGCACAGGATTACGTTTTTAATTTCAAGGAGCAAGTTTTATGAAAAAAGAATTTAATTTTATAAAGAAAATATGCGCATTATTTGCAGCAATTACTATTATTGGAATTGAATTTATTTCCTGCGAGAACCAGTTTTTCAAGAAAGCCGCCGGCATTTATGAAGTCAGCTTTGAATCGAATGGCGGAACAGGAGTTTCAACTGTAAACACAGACAAAATTGTTTTTCAGCCGGCAACAACAAAAAATAACTGCGAATTTCTTGGCTGGTACGAAACTTCTAATTTTGAAGGAAGCGCCGTTTCATTTCCTTATGAACCAAAAAAGAATACTGTTCTTTATGCGCGGTGGAATCAAAAATACACAGTTCACTTTGAATCAAACGGCGGAACATCGGTTTCTGATTTTACAGGGAACGAAATTAAAAGCGGCATAACACCATTTAAAGAAGATTACTCTTTTGCAGGCTGGTATTTGAACGCAGATTTTTCTGGAGAAGCCGTTTCGTTTCCGCTTTCTTTAAATGCCGATATTACACTTTACGCTAAATGGAATAAAAATTATACAGTCAGTTTTAATTCAAACGGAGGAACAGAAATTTCTTCTATTAAAACTGGCGTTCTTCAGGAACTTCCATTCACAGAAAAAGAAAATTATGAATTTGCCGGCTGGTATATTTCTTCCTCTTTAAGCGGAGAAAAAATTGCCGCGCCATACACTGTAACTCAGGATATAACTTTGTATGCAAAATGGCTTCCAACATATCTTGTAACTTTTGAAACAAACGGCGGAAGCGAAATTGCTTCATTTAAGACAAGAACTATAGAAAACGTTCAACAGCCGGAAAAACCAGGATTCACATTTATCGAATGGTACTTGGATTCCAGCTTGAACACAAAAGCAGTTTTCCCGCTGACAATTACAAAAGATACAACGCTCTACGCATTCTACAAACAGAATTTCACCGTAAGATTTGAAGCAAACGGTGGTTCTGCAATAAATCCGGTTTCCTGCTATTTTATAGAAACAAGCCCGGAAACCGCCAAAACCAACAAAACATTTGCCGGCTGGTATTTAGATTCAGAATGTACCGATGAAAATAAAGTGACGTTTCCATTTTATCCAGCAGAAGACGTAACTCTGTTTGCAAAATGGGTTACAGAAATGTACACAATTACCTACAATTCAAACGGAGCTACAGGCGGAAGTGTACCGGAAACAGTGCAGGTTGAAAAAGGCTCTTCTTTTGTGGTAAGCGCAAATACTGGAAATCTTACAAAAACCGGATATGCTTTTACAAAATGGGCAACCAGCACAGACGGCGCAAGCGGACAAACTTACGCGCCTGGTTCCAATCTGACCCCAAGCAGAAATATGACGCTTTACGCCCAGTGGGGAAAAGACTATGCGGCAATGGTAACAGTTCCTGGAGGAAACTTCTATTTAGGCGACCCGAACTACGGCACAAACCGACCAAAAATCACGCTTTCAAGCTTCCAGATTGCACAGTACGAACTGACCTACGAATTATGGCTTGAAGTTTACCGATGGGCAGAAGACAACGGCTACAACATAACAAGAGCAGACAAAGGCTACGCCGCAAACGACGCCTACAAAGATTTTGTTCCTGCCACAAACATAAGCTGGGACATGGCATGCGTATGGCTCAACGCCTACAGCGAATACAAAGGCTACGAACCAGTGTACTACCGCGGAAACGCTGTCTGGAAAGACGACACCAGCACTAACGGCTCATTAAGCTGGTATAAAAGCAAAAACGGCTACCGCCTGCCAACAGAATGTGAATGGGAATTTGCCGCCGGCGGCGGAAGCGAAGCCGAGCATGACAAGTATATTTATGCCGGAAGCAACACAATTGAAGAAGTTGCATGGTATGCCAGCAACAGCGGAAAAGAAGCACATAAAGTTGGAACAAAAAAGGCAAATGTGCTTGGTCTTTATGATATGAGTGGAAATGTTGCAGAATGGTGTTTTGATTTTTACGCAGATTGGGGAACCGGGGAATTGACAAATCCAGTGCATTGGAATGGTAAGTATACACTTTTGAAGTGGGGAAGTTTATATACATCTTCTCAGTACTGTACTATTTTTGATAGAACAACTGATGGTTATTTTTCTGGTTATTCTTATGGTTCTTATTATTATTCTTATGCTTCAACAAAAACTGGATGGATTGGCATACGTCCTGCTCGCAACGCAGACTAAAACGCAAAAAATTTCCGTACCGCAGTTTTGCGGCGCGGAAGTTTTTATATATTTTGAGGAAAATATTATGGAAAAATACACAACTTACGAGAATAAACCTAATAAAAGAGTTTGTATTCATAAGATGCCATGTGATGAAGTTCGAAAACATGGTGGTCTTGGACAAGGCTTATATAAAGAATTTCATACTTTTGAAGAAGCAGAAGACTATGCAAAATCATTAAACTATAAAATTGATTATTGTCAAAAATGTAATAAAAAATGATTTTACGAGGAAAAATACGGATAGGTCAAAATTCGAGTTTTGCAACGACAGGACAGCTCTGCAAAAACCATTGTTTTGCATCGTCAGCAAGTTGGAGCAAAAACGCCGAAATGCTGTAGAAAAACTTGCGGAACATTCCTGCCACGCTCCTTTATGCAATACAATGTAATCAGGCTGTTTTCAGTCATGGCATTTCCCCGTTGTCTTGTCTGTGGTGATTCAAAATTTTACAGGGAATGCCTTTTTGGTAAATTCATCTGAAACTCGAATGATGAGAAGGCATATTTTCAGATTTTCATAAAGCCTAATGGAAAACATCTTGTCGAAAAAGACAACTGGAAAGAAGAATTTCTGGAGGAAATTTTAAGAGGTTACGGATTTTCAAAGCCGGTGCGAAATAAATAATCTTATTTTCTCTTTTTTGATTTTTATTTTGTTGTTAGAATATTTTGTCGGATTTTGTATTTTTATTTTGGCTTTTTGGGAGATATTATGAATA
Source organism: Treponema berlinense (assembly GCF_900167025.1). Taxonomy (GTDB): domain Bacteria; phylum Spirochaetota; class Spirochaetia; order Treponematales; family Treponemataceae; genus Treponema_D; species Treponema_D berlinense. The sequence continues at coordinate 90,431 of NZ_FUXC01000005.1, forward strand.
AAATTTTTGGTTTTGCGGCTGTTTTGCTTTGCGGATTGTTTTTTGCAGGTTGCTCGGAAGAGGATTCAAAGGTTTTGGACGATTTGACAGGACCTTCTGATACTTGGTGCACCATGCCTGTAACTTACGCTTCTGAAAACGGCACTTCCAGCACAACGCTGAATGTCAGTTTTTATTATGCTTCTAAAGAAGTTAAACCGAATGGTTCTTCGACAGGATTGCGTTCTGATATTGGATCGATTCCTGAAGGCTCTATTTCTGTTCTTGTAACTCTTGGTTCTGGAACAAATTCTCTTCTTACAGCGCTTACCAAAACTCAATATCTTTTTAAGAGCTTTGGTTCTGTTAAAGAGTTAACTTCTGAGTCCGGCACTTCTTATGAATATTCGAATATGAAACTTTTTTGGAAAGCGATTTATCTTAAAAACCGTGAGGCATTAAGCAAAAACCAAAGTACAAGTATTCCTAAGCAGTTGCAAAAATCTACACAATCTACTTGTTTAAGTGATTTGGAAAACTTTAGCTGGAAAAGGCTTCTTGCGGCTTATCTTTTGAATAGCTTGGAATAGTTTACAAAAAGACTGTTTTTTGTTTGGTTTGAACAGTATTCTTAGCCCAGACTGTAGCCCCGTAGTCTCAGGCTTTTAGCCTGAGATGGAGCTATGCGGAAGGGCGAAAGGCTGGAGGAGTGCGGAAGATGCGCTCCTCTTTTTTTTGCAAAATTACTTTGCTGCCCGGCCGTTTATGATTACGGTTCCGATTGTCGGTGATTTTCCTGTCGGAATTGGAATGTCGCCTGTGCCGTTGAGTCCGTAAAGAATTACGCGGATTGTTACGGTTTCGCCTTTTTCGGCTATTACTGTCGGGTAAGCGCGGTAACTTTTCTTTGTGTTGCGTACCTGGCGGTCGGTGTCGTCGGCTATGTTGCCTTTGTTTCCGTTTTTGAGCCACATTATCTGGCAGGCCATGTTGCTTGTTCCGTGGTTTCCGTAAGAAACTTCAATGTTTGTTATTTCAATTTTTCTGTTTGCTGTAATCGGGAAGTCGATGTAAACTTTGTCGCGTCCTTTGACTGGTTCGCTGTAACCGCCAAAACTGAGCGCGCCTTTTGCAATGTCAGATGTGATTTTGCCTGAATTGTAAGCCCAGTTTCCTTTTGAAGGAATTGCTTTTGAAACGCTTGCAACTGAAGTGTCGTCGCTTTTTCCTTCGAGCGTTGTTGATGCGGCTTCGCTGTTGAGCCAGATTGCCGAGAACGCACCTTCTTCCGGTTTTAAGATTTTAAGTTCTGCTTCGCCTTTTACGCCGTTCTGGTCTTTTGAAGTTGCAATTACTTTGATTACGCAGTCTTCTTTTACAGATTTTGCTGTCAAGTAACCGTTTGGATCGATTTCGGCTGCGTCCGGGTTAGAAACTGACCAGGTGTATTCGTCGTTTGTCGGGTTCTGCGGTGTTAAAACTGCGCTCATCTGCATTGTTTTTTTGCCCTGAAGCTGTTTGCGGTTTTTGTAGGTATTTACCTTGATTGCTGTTACCGGGCGGAATGTCAAACTGTCGTCCGGCAGAATTTCGATTTTTGTGATGTAGGTTTTTGTGTCTGCCGTTATTGAAAGTTCGCTGTTATTTTCGTAAACAACGTAAGATTTTGAAAGAGTTGAGTCGGTTGTGCCGTTGCTAAAATAGTAAGAAACAGGTCCCTGCTTTCCAGCTTTGATAGTTCCTGTTCCGAGATTGTAGCCTGTAACTTTTACAATTGCCTTTGCTGAAAGTGGAATTGTAATTGAATCTCCGGCATTTCCCTCAACGTGAGATTTGCCTTCTTCTTTTGCAAATCCGTTGAGTTTTAGAGCGGAATTGTCTGTTGTGCCGTCAAATGCGTAAACTATTTTTTTGTCCTGTTCGCCTTTTGCAAGTGCGGAAGACTTGTCTTTTGAAACTTTCCAGCCAGATTTTGCGGCAAGTGAATTGAGATCCCATTCTGTGTCGCTGTCTTTTCTGTATTTGTTGCTCAAAATATCAAAATAGCGGTTTACGATTGCATTGCGACCGTTAAATTCGTTTTTAACGTCTGCTTCTGGAATAATGTCGGCGCGATTTTTTGTGTTGAGTTTAAGGCTTTTTGCAGTTTTGCTGTCCATTTTCCAGCCGATTATATTCTGCGGAACTCCAGGAGCGGTCAATGGCTGTTCCAGCCAGATTTCTTTTTCGATTCCGTCTGCCTTTGTGTTGATGTAGGCAATCTGGTTGTAATAGCCTGCTCTCCACGGTGTACGGCCTAAGTATGTTTTTTGACGAGGGTCTGTTATAAGCTTTGAATTGTAGATTACAAGACCTTTGCCTGCTGTAGGACCAATTTGCATGCGAGGTGCTCCGACATAGGCGATTTTTGTAGTGTGTTTTTCGTCGTAAACCGCGTTGATTTCGCATTCTTCAAAAAGGGCTACTTTTCCTGTTGATTCCATCCAGATAAAGTCAGTGTCGCCTTCTACATAGCAGTTGTAGAACCAGGTTTTTCCGGTCGTGCGCAATGTGTCCTGATGAGAAAGGAACGAACAGTTATAAGCTGCAACAAATCCGCTTCCGTCGTAGCCGAGTGTTTCTGCCTGTGTGTTTGAACCTTTTACAGAACCGCGTTCAAAAGTATTCTGAACGGTAAGATTTTCGAGAATAAGGTTTCCAGTTCCTTCAAATTCGATAATGCAGCGTTTTTTTTGTGCGCTGTCTGCGCGTTTGTTAAGACAGATGTCGCCGTCATTTGCTTCGGAAATGATTACGTCTTTTCCGTATTTTTCTGTTGTCTGACCAGACAGTTTGATTGTTGCCGGTCCGTTGTAATAAAGAACTTCTTTGTAAGTTCCCTTTGGCAAGCTGATTGTGTATTCACCGTCGTCTTTTACAGAATCGATTGCCGCCTGAATTGTGTCGAAAGAAGCATCTGCTCCTTTTCCGGAAATTGTTACTTTAGGAGCGGCGTTTGCAGAAAAGAATGCTCCTGCAGTAAGCAATACCGCAGTCAATTTTTTTAACATGAATTCCTCCGTTTTTAAAATTCACTTAAAGTCTGGAATTTTTAAATTTTGTTTTGAATTTGAAAGACAGATTTTTGGCAGTCCGAATAACTGTTTATAAAAATATTCAAAACTGTCAAAAACCCGACAATCGGTTTTCAAAAAAAATTATAATTCCACTTCTAATTTAAACACTTGCGCCGTTTGTGTCATCAGCCTGAGAAGACGCAATTCTTTTTGCAATCTTTCTTTGGTTCAAAACCGCTGCAATAATTGAGAAAACTGCGAGTGCAAAGAAAATAATACAGATTGGGCGGGTAAAAATCTGCATAAAGTTACCGTCGACAATCTGCATATAGCGTCTGATGTTTGATTCTGACATTGGTCCCAAAATAAGGGCAAGGAGAATCGGAGACAGGTTGAATTCATATTTTTGCATAAGGTAACCGATTACGCCCATTGCAATTGCAAAATAAACGTCGAACATACTCTGGTTGATTGAGTAAGAACCAACAAGGGAAAGAACGAGAATACAAGGAATTAAAATGTAACGCTGGATATTGATTACTTTAGAAAAGAGGTTTACGCCTAGCATTCCGATTATAAGGAAAGCAAGGTTTGCCGCTATCAAGGCACCAAAAACTGCGTAAACGACATCGAGATGTTCAACATACATCATCGGTCCCGGCTGGAATCCGTGCATAATAAATGCGCCCATCAAAACCGCCGTGTTAGAGTCTCCAGGAACACCGAGCGCAAGCATTGGAATCATCGCGCCGCCAGAACAACCGTTGTTTGCAGATTCAGCAGCCGCAATTCCTTCAGGTGCTCCGTGTCCGAATTCTTCAGGATGTTTAGAACTTCTTTTTGCTTCGCTGTACGAAACAAATGCCGAAATATCGCCGCCTGCTCCAGGAATTGCACCGATAAAAGTTCCGATTAAACCGCCTTTGAGCATGTGCGGCCAAATTGCCTTAAAGTCTTCTTTGCTTGGAACTACGTTTTTGATTACAGAACGCAGATAATTTCCGATTGCATTGCCGGCTTTGTAAGCGCTTATATTTTTTGGAGCCGGATTGCCTTTTAGAAGATGTTCAAAATTGGCAAGAACCTCGCTGATTGCAAAAAGTCCGATTAAGGCAGGAATAAATGGAATTCCGTCGTAGAATCCAGGAAGATTTATAAAGCGAATGTAACCGCAGGTTTTGTCGATTCCAACGCAGCAGATTAAAAGTCCAAAAATTGCCGTAATCAAGCCTTTTAAAATCGATTTTCCAGAAATTGAAACAATAACGCTCAAACCAAAGAATGCCAGTGCAAAGAATTCTGCCGGTCCAAACCTTAAAGCCATTTTAGAAATTGTCGGAGAAAGAAAAGTCATAATGACTGCGCCGATAATTCCACCGCAGAAAGAAGAAAAAAGCGAAAGTGTTAAAGCTCTCGCGCTCTGACCTTTTTGGCTCATTGGAAAGCCTTCGAGAACCGTTGCCGCGGCAGAAGGAGTTCCCGGAGTGTGAATCAAGATTGCCGAAATTGAACCGCCGTACATTCCGCCGCAGAAAATTCCCAAAAGCATTGCAACGCCAGGAATAAATTCAAGTCCATAAGTAAACGGAACAAGAAGCGCAATTCCCATAGTTGCGGTAAGACCTGGAATACAGCCGATCAAAATTCCGCCGGCCGCACCTAAAAAAGTATATAGTATAGTAGAAAGCGAGAAAACTTGTCCAAATGCTGAAGAAATTAAAGAAAAATCCATCTTTCCACCTCCTAGAATAATCCGTCAAGAAAGCCCATAGGCATTTCAATCTGAAGAAGAAATTTGAATGCGCAGAAAATCACAAGGTCTGCACAGACAGCGACAATCGTCATAGTAAGATAATTTCTCTGTCCAAGAATCAGCATCATTGCAAAAAGCGCGAGCGGCGTGGCAAACAAAAAGCCGATTACGTTCCACAGCAGTGCATAAACGACAATTACCGCAAGGGCAAGAATACATTTTTGCATGTCTTTGTTAAGCGGACTGATTGTAGGAGCTTTTTTGCCGTCATCTTTTTTAAAAATATTTGTAATAAGAAGAATCAGACAGCAGATAAAAAGCGCAATGCAGAGAATACGCGGAAAAAATTCCGGACCGACAGGAACGTTAGTAAATTTTTTGAATGTAAGAGTTTTAAGGAATGCGGCCAAAGAGAAGAGCATTCCAATTATTGCCGAAACAATGTTGGCTATTCTCATGTTTTTGTCTCCAGTAAAAAAAAGGCTATCCAAAGCAGTTCTTGCGGCAAAATCCTCTGCGCAAATATTTTGACAGAAAATCTTACCGCCGGTTCAAACTTTTTGGACAGCCCAAAAATATTTAGTTAGAAGCTAGTTTGTAAGTCCAAGCTGCTTCATTGTAGCGCCAGTGCCTTCGTAGTTGTTTTTAAGGTAAGTTGCAAAAACTTCAGAATCCATGTAAGTAACGTTCTGGTTCAGGTTTTTAGCTGTTTTGATGAAGTTTTCATCTTTCATAGCCTTTGTGAAAGCGTCAAAAAGAACAGCTTTGATTTCTGCAGAAACTCCCTTTGGAAGTCCAATTCCGCGCCAAGTACCAAATTCAACGTCATAACCACATTCTTTCATTGTTGGAATGTTTGGATAAGCTTCTGGACGTTTTGAATCCATAATTGCAAGAACTTTTACGTTTCCAGCGTCGAGCTGAGATTTTACTTCTGCAAGAGAAACAGAAACGGCTTCGATGTGGCCGCCGGCAACAGCAGTTACAGCACCAGCAGCGCCTTCAAAAGGAACGTGTTTTACGTCGATTCCTGCTTCAGAGGCAAAAAGTCCGGCTGCAATGTGCCATACAGAGCCTGGAGCAGAGTTTCCGATATTTACTTTTCCAGGGTGAGCTTTGCAGTAGTCAACAAATTCTGCAAGAGTGTTGTATGGAGCGTCAGCTTTTACAGTGATTGTGGCAGCGTCAGTGTTTACCATAATGAGCGGATCATAAGCTTCGTAAGTAAAATCCTGAAGTCCCTGCCATGGGTTTGAATTCAACTCAAAAGTAATCATACCGAGAGTGTAGCCGTCCGGTTTTGCATCTTTGATTGCGCGAAAACCGATAGAGCCGGCGCCACCAGTTTTATTTTCAACAGTTATTGTCGTTCCAAGATATTTTTCGGCAGTAGAGCAAACAGCGCGAAGAATTGCGTCAGTTCCTCCACCAGCGCCCCATGGACAAATCATAGTAACGCCTTTTTTTGGATAAACGTTGTTTTTTTCTTTACAACCTGCAGCACCAAACAAAAACAATGCTGCTGTTGCAGCAAGCAAAATTTTTTTCATCTGTATATTCCTCCTCAAGAACAAATCAATATTTAGATGACTTTTAAATGATATATGAGGATTTTTTACAAGTCAAAATTTTAATCCGTAACTTTTAGTTATTGAAAAGTCTACTATAAATGCGGACGGAATTTTGCCGTCTAACCAGCTTTCCGCAGTTCCGCTTCTGCTCCATCCGCCAAAGGCGGACGCTACGCGCTGCTACAATCTGGCGTAGGTTTTTCTTTTCAAAAAAATAATAAAACGTTATGTTTGCACAAAAAAGTTCGTTTTTTTTATGTTTTTTTACGGATTAGTGCTAAAATACAGTTATAAGAGTTAAAAAAGTTTTCGAGAGTGTTAACAAAATTCAAAAGCGCTGGAGGAATCGCTCTTTTATGGAATCTTTTGTAACGGTAGAAAACATTTCTGAATCGGATTTTTTAAAGCTTCAAAGCATTGGTTGGGTTCTTGTCAGCGTAGACAACGCCCTGTCCGATAACTTGATTTACAGTTTTAAGAAGGAACGCTAACAGATAAAAAGTTTTAACATAAGCCTGGTTTTGAGTTTTCAAAATCAGGCTTTTTTATGAGCACGTGGGCGGTTAAGCGGAAATTTTATTTTAAAAAATTTTTGTAAGCGATTTGTTTTCTATTGGTAAAAATTTTTCGTTGTGGTAAACTCAAGCCATGCTTAAAGGTCTAAGTTTAATCCAGCCAAACGATTTGACTGTTTCAGAAATTGACGAGATTTGTACTCTCGCCGAACAGATTATTGTTGATCCATCATCTTTTCAGGACGTGTGTCGCGGGAAAATTCTTGCGACACTTTTTTTTGAGCCAAGCACTAGAACGCGCTTGAGTTTTGAAGCGGCCATGCTGCATTTGGGCGGAACTGTCGAAGGTTTTAGCGATGCTTCCAACAGTTCAACTTCAAAAGGCGAAACTTTAGCGGACACGATTCGCGTTGTAAGTTCTTACGTTGATGTAATTGCAATGCGAAGTCCAAAAGAAGGCGCGGCTCTTCTGGCGAGCAAATTTTCAGAATGCCCGATTATCAATGCCGGCGACGGCGGACATTATCATCCGACGCAAACTCTAACCGACCTTGTGACGATCCGTGCGTTAAAAGGCGGTTTTGAAGGACACACAATCGGTTTTTGCGGCGACTTGAAATTTGGACGAACCGTTCATTCTCTGACAGAAGCAATGTGCCGTTACAAAAATGTAAAATTCGTCTTTATAAGCCCGGAAGAATTAAAAATTCCTGACTGGGTTTCTAATTTTTTGGACGAAGCCAATATTCCTTATTCAACCGCAAGCCGTCTGGAAGATGTAATCGGCGATCTTGATATTCTTTACATGACCCGGGTTCAAAAGGAACGCTTTTTTAACGAACAGGATTACCTGCGCTTAAAGGACAGTTATATCCTCGACAAGGCAAAAATGGAGCTTGCCCGAAAAGATATGATTGTTTTGCATCCGCTTCCACGCGTAAACGAAATTTCACCGGAAGTTGACTCTGATCCGCGTGCCGCCTACTTTAAGCAGGTAAAATATGGAATGTATGCGAGAATGGCTCTTATTGCAAAAATTCTGGGGGTTCTGTAATGCTTAATGTTGATACAATCAAAAATGGTCTTGTAATCGACCACATAAAGGCAGGCTGCGGCCCGCAAATTTTTCACTGGCTTGGACTTGATAAGGCAAGTTTTACAAGCGCGCTGATTATGAACGTTCCGAGCAAAAAGGCTGAAAGAAAAGACATTATAAAAATCGACAATATCATCAATATTGATTTTTCGGTTTTGGGTTTTGTGGATCCAAATATTTGCGTTAATATAATAAAAGACGAAAAAATAGTCCGCAAAATTAGAATGGAACTTCCAGACCGTGTAGAAAACGTTATAAAATGCAAAAATCCGCGCTGTATAACAATGACCGAACATTATGTTCCTCAGGTTTTTATTCTTGCTGACAGAAAAAAGGCAACTTACCGCTGCGAATACTGCGACGCTTTCTATACCGCAGGAAAAATCGAATAAGTTTTAACAAGGAAAATAAAATGGACTCCAAAATACTGATTATTTACAATGCAATTTTAGTAGATTCTTCGATAGAAAATCCTGGACTTGTCGTTGTAAAAAACGGCAAAATCTGCGGAGTTTTTCTTGGCGAAGTTAAAAATTCAGAAATGGCTTTTGTTATAGCTAGTTCTGTTTTGCCAGAAATTAAGGGAAGTCCTGTTTTGTTTGACGCAAAAGGACTTGTCTTGATGCCGTCATTTGTTGATATGCACGTGCATTTTCGTTATCCGGGGCAGACTCAAAAAGAAGACCTTGATTCTGGTTTAAGGGCGGCTGTGGCAGGAGGCTTTGGAACAGTTGTTACAATGCCAAATACTGCGCCTGTTGTTTCCAGCGCAAAACTTGCCCGTCAAATAATGAGCGAGGCGTCAGAAAAAAAACTTGCGCGCGTTTTTCAGACTGTAAGCATTACAAAAAATTTTGAAGGCGATGATGTTTCTGAAATTCAAAATCTTTCAGTTGAAGAATTTCCTGTAATCAGCGAAGACGGACGCGAAGTTGCAAATTCTGCTGTTATGCTTGAAGGAATGAAGGCTGCCGGAAAAAAAAGCATAATTGTCAGCTGCCACTGCGAAGATCCTTTCCTGGCTGCTGCTGCAAGACCGTATCGTCAGCGTGCCTTAAAATTTATGGAAAATTACAATATTCCTGCCGGCAAGGTGAATGTAGTAACGCAGAATGTTCCTGATTCCGTAAATTTTGAAATTGACGGCTGTCTGACGGCGGCAAACCAGCTTTTGGCTCTTGCGGAAGATGCGGCGACAGAGCGGAATATCGAAATTGCAAAAATTGCCGGCTGCCATATTCACGTTTGCCACTGTTCCACAGCAATCAGCATGGACGCTGTAAGACGCGCAAAAGCCCTCAGAAAAGAAGGAAAAACTTCAGCAGACTTTGAATGTACTGTCGAAGTAACGCCTCACCATATCGGACTTGTTGGTACTGATTCTCCATATCTTCGTGCGCTCGTAAATCCGCCTCTCAGAAGCGAAGAAGACCGTTCTGCCCTTATTGCCGCAATAAAAGACGGAACTGTCGATGTAATTTCGACAGACCACGCGCCTCATACTCAGCAGGATAAGGCCGCCGGAAGTCCGGGGTTTACCGGACTTGAGACTTCGTTCGCTGTATGCAATACGGTTCTTGTAAAACGCGAAGGTTTAAGTTTGTGCCGCCTGAGCCAGCTTATGTCAGAAAATCCTTCAAAACTTTTAAAGCTCAATTCTGGAAAACTCGCTCCAGGTTACGAAGCAAATCTTGTTCTTGTGGATCCAGATGAGCAGTGGACGGTTTGTTCAGAAAAATTCCAGAGCAAAGGAAAATCAACGCCGTTTGAAGGTCAAAAACTCACCGGACGCGTTCATACGACTTTTTATTTGGGAAATCAGGTTTATTCGCTGGATTAAAAAATTAGAAAAACTGGGGCATGGCTTTTTGTAAAAAATGTTTTTTGCTCCAGTTTTTTTTAGGCATAAAAAAAGCCAGGATGTCTATACACAAGACTGCAAAAAGTGTGCTGCTGGGTTCCCCCTCTGACACGGTGCTTAAAGCAGACTTTGTTAGATCCTGGCAATACAGAGAATCTATCATATCAGAACATAAAAATCAACACGCAGTCTGTTTTATTTTTTATATCAATATAGCAAAAATTTTTCTGTTAAAAACTTAGTTTTAATATTCATATTTTTTAGAATTTTTTTATATTTTCTTAAAAAAGTGATATAATTTAATAATCTTAAGACTTATTTAAGGAGTACACGTATGAAGAAAACAATTCTTGCAGCCCTCATGGCTGGTTCATTTATTGCAAGTGCTTTTTCCGCAACTGTAATAAAGTTAGGTTACTCGACAGGTTCATCTGATCCTCGCGCTGTAGCTTCAAAGTTGTTTAAGGAAGAGGTTGAAAAAAATTCTAAAGGGAGCATTACTGTTGAACTTTATGACAGTTCAAGACTTCCAACAATTGGAATGAAGGCTTCGGACACAAACCTTATAGAAAGCATTATCAACAGAGGGCCTGTTGATATGACAGTATCAAGCGCAGGAAACTTCGGTATTTATGCTACAAACGTAGGTGTTTCTGCTTTGCCGTTCCTTTTTACAGATTTTGACAAAGCGTGGAAATTCATGGACAGCGATATTGTAAAAGGCGTTAATAAAGAACTTGAATCATCTAACATTGTAGTTCTTGCTCATTATGACAACGGTTTCCGCTGTGTTACAACAACAAGCCGCCAAGTAACAAAAGTTGCAGACATGAAAGGCCTTAAAATCAGAACTCCTGCAAACCAGATTGTAATGGAAACAATGACAGCTTTGGGTGCTCGTCCGGAACCTCTTGATTTTGGAAAATTGCCGGCCGCATTAAAAGCAGGTCAGTTTGATTCTCAGGAAAACCCGATTCCTGTAATTTACAACAACAAGCTTTATCAGGTTCAGAAATATCTTGCAATTACAAACCACAGTTACGATGCAATGCCTCTCGTAATCAAAAAAGATGTCTGGAACAAGCTTTCTGCTGCTGAAAAGAAAGTTGTTCAGGATGCGGCAATCAAAGCACAGAACCTTAACAGAACTCTTGTAAAAGATCAGACAAACAGCCTTGTTGCAAGCCTTAAAAAAGAAGGAATGGTTGTAACAAGACCAGACCTTGGCGAATTCAAAAAGGCTACACAGAGCGTATTTGAAATCTTCTCTGAAATTTACGGAAAAGACCTTATGGACAAGGTTATTGCATTTACAAAATAAAACAAATGCAATAATTTAAAAAAAAAGGGGCTGTCCAAAAAGAAATGGGCAGCCCTAATTATTTTAAATTTACAAGAGAATTCAAATCTGCTAAAATTTAAATATGAGCAGAGGCGTAAGCGATAAAATCACATACAAACCATATAACCAGGGCGGGCAGTGGCTCCTGCCACCAAGTCTGGACAACTGGTTCCGCAAAATCATTTTGTAAGAATTGTCAGTAAAACAGTAGATGAACTCGAAATTGAAGAAGTATTTGCACGAAACACAAAAGGCGGCGGAGCAAGCAGATACAATCCGGTCATGCTGCTTAAGGTTATGTCAGCCTTGAAAAATATTTCGTTGACGGAACAAAAATTGAAAGTGCCGCAAATAAATACACATTCGTCTGGAAAAGAGAAATACGAGAAGGCTAACGCCACTTTTAATGACAGAAACAGCTACTCAAAAACAGACGAAGACGCAACTTTCATGCGGATGAAGGAAGACCACATGCTCAATGGTCAGCTCAAACCGGGCTATAATATTCAGGTTGGAACTGAAAACAATTTTGTAATAGGATATGACGTATTTCCAAATCCTACGGACACAAGGACATTTATTCCTCATCTTGAAAATGTTCAGAAACGTCTTGGATGTAAGTTTAAGTTTGCAATTGCGGATGCTGGCTATGGAAGCGAAGAGAATTACGATTATCTGGAAGAAAATGAAATCACAGGAATCGTAAAGTACACAACTTATGAAAAAGAAACAAAAAGGAGTTTCAAGAAAAAGACATTCAACACTGAAAACTGGAAATACGATGCTGAACAGAAAGAATATACCTGCCCCTGCGGAAATCCAGTTCCTTACAGAAAGACGGTGACTAAGAAAAATAAATCCGGATATTTACAGACTTACGAAGTTTACCAGTGTGAAAACTGCGAAGGCTGTCCGTTCAGAGAGTTATGTACAAAATCTGAATATGGCAGAGTGATTCAAAGAAACGGGCACTGGCTTGAACAGAAAGCAAAAGTAAAAGAACTTCTTTCCAGTGAAGAATATAAAACTCTCATGAAAAAGCGCTCCACTGAATGTGAGACTGTCTTTGGACAGACAAAAGGCAATTTAAAATTCAGGCGATTTCATCTTCGGGGAAAAGAAAAAGTTGGAATTGAATGGGGATTATTGATGCTGGGATATGATTTCAAGCAGCTGATTCGATTAATGAACACCTAAGAAAAAAAACAATAAACAAAAATCTACAAAATTCATTTAACATAAAAAAGGCCGCCCTTTTTGAAGTCTGTTAATAACTTCTAGGACAGCCCCTTTTTTTTGCTGTTTATGATTGACTTAAACCTTGAACTGTCCGAGCTGTCTGCTCATAGTTCCAATGTTTTCTTTTGTGCTTTCTGCAAGGGTAGAAACGTTTTGTGTGGCTTCGCCAATCTGCTGCATTCCGACTGTCATTTCGTCCATGCTGCCGAGGATTGTCGTTGAGATTTGAGAAACATTGTTCATGTCTCTTAAAACGTTTGCAATTCCGCCCTTCATATCGTCTGCTTTTTTGTTTACTTCGCCAGACTGGTCGCGCATTCTTGCCAAAAACTCGAATATCTGTTTTGAAGCAGTCTGCTGTTCTCCCATTGCACCGTCAATTTCTTGAATTATCGAATCCGTTGAATTCAATTTTGAAACAATCGCTTCAAATGCCGTGCTTGATTCGTGAGAAAGTTCAACAACTTCCTGGATTGAATTGGAAATTCCCTTTAATTCGGAAGAAATTGTCTTTGTCTGTGCGCTTGAAGTTTCTGCCAGTTTTCTGATTTCTTCTGCAACAACGCTAAAGCCTTTTCCTGCTTCTCCTGCGTGCGCTGCTTCGATTGCGGCGTTCATTGCAAGCAAGTTTGTTTCTGAGGCAATTTGAGAAATAATTCTGTTTGCCTGAATCAAAGTTTTTGATTGCTCTGCAATCTGAGTGACTTTTTTGTCAACGCTTGTAAGTTTTGAACTTCCGTTGCCGACTGTCGTTGAGAGCTCTGCAAAACTGTCTGCCATTTTTCCTGCGGAAGTTGTTACCGTCGAAATATTTCCGAGCATTTCTTCAATTGCGGCAGATGACTGTGCAATTCCGGCTGCCTGGCTTTCAATCAGTTCCGAAAGCTTGTCGACTGTTTTCGAAGATGAATCCAAAACCGAAGATGTGTTTATAACAGAATCGGCCTGGTTTTTTGACTGTTTCCGTACGCTTTCAATATTTGCAAGAATTTCCGATGCGGCAGAAGCAGAACCCTGGGCGCTTTGTTCAAGGCTTTCGCTTGCCTCGTTAAGCGCGTTTTGAGAAAGATTCAAATCCTGAATTATTTTCTGGAGCATTTCGACAAATTTGTTTACATCCGAAGCAAGTCCAGAGAATTCATCATTTCCTTTAACAGGAATTCTTACTGTCAAATCGGCATCTCCGGAAGAAAGATTTCCGACTGCTTTTCTGATTTTTTCGAGAGGATTTATCATTTTTTTGTAAATTGCAAATGAAAGGACTACAAGAAGAAGCGCTGAGAATAAAACAATTGCGCCGATTAACGAGCGGAAGATTGAGCCTGAAAGACTCTTTGCAATATCCAGAGTTTTTCCGATAAAGAGAGTGGTTAAAAAGTTTCCGTCATTGTCATAAAACGGAAAGTAATAAGAAATGTAGCGATGGCCGTTAAAAACTGAGTGCAAGGTAACTGTCTGGCCGCTTTTTACGGTTTCAAACACTTCGGCATCATCAAGTGTTGTTCCTGCCATTTCGCCCAGAGAAGTTACGTACTGGGTATTTCCGTCAAAAATTGTAAAATCGCAGTCGCTGTAAGAAGCAGCCTCTTTAACGACATCTTCGGTCGAAACCGGAGTTCTTATTTCAACAGCGCCAAAAATCTTATCTTTTGATTTTAAAGGAAGAATAACGGTTGCATAAATGTCCGCTCCGTCTTTTTCGAATTTTGTAACTTCTTTTCCATTTAAAACTTCGCGGATAATGGAGGTTTTTGGTACGACACCGTACTTTGGACTGGAAACCTGCATTCCAAAACTGTTAAAAAATACAATGTTTTTTGCGCCGTAATATTCTCTTGCGCCAATGGCAAAACTGTTCATGATTGTTCTGTCAAAACCGTATTCTGGATATATTGTTGCATACGCGAGCTGGATATTTGCAGCTGTTGACTGTGCCTGTTCCAAAGTTTTGTTCATTTCTTTGGTAAGAGTTTTTGACTGATTTTCGATTTCGCTGGCAAAATAAGAAACAATTCCGCTCGAAAGCCGGTTGTTTACTACAAAGACTACGATGGTTGCGTAAAGGACAATCCCGATTGCAAGCAGGACTGTGATAAATTTTGCAGCAGATTTTTGTTTTATTGTGTTTTTCATAATAGAAAGCCTCATAAGAATATTATAACTTGTCTAAGCTTTATTCGCAAAGTCAAACTGAGTTCTTTTTTTTATTTGTGAAATTTATCGACTTACAACATTTAATTATTGACTTTTGCTTTTTTTGCAAAAAAAGTAGTTTTTTTATGCTTCTATTTGCAATTATCCAAGGTGCTGATATATAATTACAGAATGTATTTTAGGCAAATGCTTGAACCGCCTCCTGCGCTTGTAAAAAATGGACACGCGCTTTTCGGAACTTTTGCGGGGCATGTTTCTCAACTAGACATTCGTGGATTGCACTCGCCGTTCGGTGGAGTTCCTCTTCCTGTATTCATTTCAAATTTCCGTATAAAAAGCTCACTTCTTTTTAATTTTAATGCCGGGTCTTATCAGGGACTGATCAGTTTTTTTGACAATAAAATGTTTGGTCTTGTAGAAATTGACTTATGGAATAAAGAAAACGGCCGCAAATATGTTTACAGAAATTTGATGGGACCAAGACACCGTTTTATTCCTCATAATCTTGAACAGGGATTTTGCGCAAGTTTTAATCCGCGTCGTTATGTACGGATCAGCTGGGATCACAAACGCGATAGAATTTCGATAATATTCAACCTAAAGGGAACTTCTGGAAGTCCTTCTGTCCAGGCGGCTTTGACCGGGCATTTTTCTGACCCTGCCTCTAACGAAGTTACTCAGTGCGTTCCTTTAAAATCCAGGCGGCGCTGCTGCGCAACTTATGTAACTTCGCAAAAATTGCGTGGAACCCTTACAATCGGCAAGACAAAAAAATCTGCCGGACAGGTTATAAATGTAGAAAACGAAACTTCTGTTTTTTCGATAAAACGCGCGTATTACGGTTACAGAACTCAGGAACAAAAAATTTTTGCTTCCGGAGATTTTAAAGGAAGAAGCATTTCTTTTGTGTTGAATAATTCTTTGGACTCTGTTTCTCTTCAGGAAGCTGTAAATCAGAATGTTTTGATGGTCGATGGAAACTGCACGACTCTTCCGCCTGTAAAAATGACACAGCCTTTTGGTGTAAACAAAAAGTGGATAATTCAAGACACAGAAAACATGGTTGACTTGACTTTTGTTCCTGTTTCTAGAATTTACCGGGAACTGAGCCTTTTTGCTTTTAAAATCGTAGTTTTAAACCTTTATGGAAAATTTGAAGGTGTTTTTAAGACAAAAGACGGAGAAGATATAACTGTAAGCGGTTTTGGCGGACTCGCCAGAGAGCAGTTGTTGAGGGTTTGAAAATGAGCGATGAGTTTGGTCGGAAAAAAGTCGAACAGTCTTGGGAACCTGGAACACTCGATGCTACAAGAAGAGCAATCGGTCCAATCGACAAGGAAGAAGCCGTCAGAATGACAAAACTTCTTGGCGGCGAAATTTTGCAGGAAAAATCGGCACCGATTGATTATTCTGCATTTCCTCAAAAAGAAAGGCATTATTCGCACAGGGCAAATGGACGTTCGGCGGCGGATGTCGCTTCTTTGTCGGCAAATAATTCCCAGACAAAAAATTCAAATTCATCTTCAGAACAAAAAAAAGGCGACAAATACGGATATGTTCCAAAAACAGCCCGAAAAAGAGAAGAAAACGGACTGCCGGAAATTGCTTCAAAAGAACGCGGCTTAATGGACAAACTGATGATGAGCGAAGATTACAAGATCAAGCCGAATTTTGGAATCTTTAACTTTGTCCGCTATCTTAAAAAAAACGGAACGGAACTTCTGCGTCCAGGCTACATTTCTTACGACTTGCAGAATCATCTTGACCACTACCAAAGTTTTATAACGACAGTAAAATCTTTAATTCAAATATGCCCGGAAACTTATAAGTCAAAAATTGTCAGCAGTCAGGATGCAAAATTCAAGTTTTTGAGGACTGTCGGCGGCTGGACAATGAAAAATTTAAAGATTTTGGCGCTCGACGTTCAGGAACATCCGGAAGAAGTTACAGTTGCAATGATGCAGCCGATTGTAAAGACTGTTTACAAGGATTTGCTTAAAATTTATTACATTGGCGAAAACGCAATTCCGCGCTTTTTTAAGGAAATCTACAGCGATTTGATGAAGTATCCAAATTCGGATCAAAAAAAGCTGATCATGCTTTCTAAGCAGGGAATTACCGAATGGCTTTATGTTTACACCCAGATTATAAAAGGAATGTATCCGCTTTTAATGCGTATGTGCAGTCCGAAATTTGAATATTTTCCGGCATTTTTTACAGAAGAAACGGCAAATATTCTTTCTTTTCTTGGAATTTCTAAATTCGACATAATTCTTCCAGAAAAAAAAGAAGATATAAAGGCGGCTCAGCAAAAGGCGGAGCAGGAACGCAAGCAAAAGGAAGAAGAACGCAAAAAAAACAATCCGGAACTTCAACGCGGAAAGCATACAGAAATCGTGGACGCCGGAATAAAGCTTCTTGAGAGACTTTTTCCAGATGCCGGATTTTCAAGGCTTGACTCAATGCCGGACTTGTATCCGTATTTTCAGCCGATTTATGAATTCCGTGACGGTTACAACCTTTTGAGCCCGCAAAATCCAATGCAGGTTGTCGTTACGCTTTTGAGGATTATCGAAGATTTGCTTCAAGGCTGCCGAAACATTGTTTTTACGGAAGAAGATGACGGATCTCAGTTCAAGTCAAATAAAAGGACGGACAAACTTTCGGTTGCCCTCAACGAATGGACAGTTTACCGTGAAGAGCTTTTTGAAAAAAAATACTGCGAGCAGCTTTGCGATTTTGTAAACCAGCAGTATTCTCAGAGCGATTTTAAAAATTCACTTTTTGGAAAAAAACTTTTAACTTCGATTTTGTGGCAGACGAAATATAACTTTTTGCCGCATTTTGAATTTGAACAGCTTTTGCTCGAAAAACCTGCAAGCGACGACAAGTATATTCCGCTCTGTCTTCGCACTGATTTTTTGCGCCAGAATTTGACCTCGCTTTCCAAGGAAATCGACAGACAGGCTGGAACAAAAGGTCTTGTTTTAGGAATTTCAAATCCCTGGGAAAAATACGAATTCGATATTCCAAATCCGGTTTCAAAAAGGCTCGATGTGCTTTTAGGCAGAAAATCTCAGGGCGAAAGCGCTGCGACAAATGCTAATTTGATAAAATATGCAATGTGCCTTGTTAGCGTTCTCGATTGGTGGATTAACAATGTTGAAAGTCCTGCATATTCTGGCGGCTCGGAAAATATTTATAGAATTTCTGAAAAAGACGGCGGTCCTGCTTTTAGCGTGCCTGTGCGCGATGACCAAAACAGACTTTTTGCAGAAAGCATAAAAAATCTTCAAAAAACAAGCAAAAACTGAACCAATTGAACCAAAAAAATCAATTCAATATATTTTGTATATGTGGATTTTATTTGCAGTCGGCTCATCTGTTTTTGCAGCCTTAACTTCGATTCTTGCAAAGGTTGGGATTGAAGGTGTAAGTTCAAACCTTGCAACTGCCATAAGAACATTTGTTGTGCTTTTGATGGCATGGGGAATGGTCTTTCTGACGCACTCTCAAGACGGCATTTTCAATATTGGAAAGCGCAGCTGGATTTTTTTGATTTTATCCGGACTTGCGACCGGAGCGTCCTGGCTTTGTTATTACAAGGCTTTGAAAATTGGGGACGCGTCAAAAGTTGTTCCAATTGACAAGATGAGCACTGTTTTGACTTTAATTCTTGCTTTTGTATTTTTACACGAGCAGTTTACCTTAAAATCGCTGGTCGGCTCGATTCTTCTTGCCGCAGGAACTCTTGTGATGGTTTTGTAGATTTTTTCTTTTTATTTTTATGAAGAATTTTGAATTGTTAAGATTTTTTGAAACAAAAAAAACAGTCCGGACTGCCATTTTTATGTCAACCTTGGACTGTTTTTTTATGGTTAGATATTTTCAGTGTTTTCGTCAGAATCAGTTTTTTCTGAATCGTCAGGGTTTTCGGTTACGACAGAATCTGGAACAACGGTGATTGGACGGTTTCTCCACTGCAAAAATGCGCTGAAAACGCCTGCAAAGATTAAGAGCGCACCGCAGATTCCCACGATTATGCCTCCTGCCGTTTTTGAAGGAATGATAAAAAGTGCGATCGCAAGAATTACAAGAACTATGGTTTCGATTAAAGACTGTTTTATCATAATGCCGTTGCGGTGAAGTTTTAAAATTCCATAAACTTCAAGTCCTGCAGAAACGAGCAGATATCCGCCAAGCACGTATGCCATAATTTTCCATATGATTGCCGCTGTTACAATAGGCAGAATAACAGCAACGGTTCCTACAACAATGCTTAAAATTCCGCGGATTGTCATCATAAGGCGATAATCCGGATCCAAAACAAGGTTTCTGGTTGCAACCATTATAAAAACGCCGTCAATAACAGAAGCAATCCCAAGCATAATTACTGCAAAGGCAATAAAAGTCTGCGGACTTAGCAGCATTAAAAGTCCGATAACAGCAACTAAAATCGATAATATAAATTTATTTTTATCCATAGTTTAAAATATAATCATACAGTCGGGTTTTAGTCTATAAAAAATCGGATTAAACTAAAAAATGGCATGCTTATTTTAAAAAACAAGCTTTTGATTACAATTTTCTTTATTTTTAATCAATGCGCCTAAAAATTCCTTAAAAAATTAGAAAAAAATGCTTTTGTGTGCTTGACACAAATATTTAAAAAATATATCTTAATAGAGCATCAACTGGAGCGATGGCCGAGCGGTCGAAGGCGGCGGTCTTGAAAACCGTTATACAGCAATGTATCGGGGGTTCGAATCCCTCTCGCTCCGTTTCTTTTGATGACGCCTGGAGGCGTGGTAGAGCGGTAATACAACGGATTGCTAATCCGTCAGTTCCTTACGGGCTGGGCAGGTTCAACTCCTGTCGCCTCCGAGAAACGAACGCTTCCTTCAAAGTGTTGTTAAACTGTTTGAGATTGTAGCTCAGTTGGATTAGAGCGCCACCCTGCGGAGGTGGAGGTCGCACGTTCGAATCGTGTCAGTCTCACGAAAATTGCACCGGTCAAAAGACCGGTTTTTTTTATGCCTGTCTTTGTTTTTTTTTCAGTTTTTTATTCAATCAATTCATAAAATTCAATTCAGAAAATTCGCGATAAATAAAATGTTCTTTGCTTGATATTTTTTTTATTTTTTCTTGAAAAACTTTTTTCATTTCGCTAATATTCCTGCATAAATTTATTTAATTTGGCAAAGAAGCCGTAAGAATCTTGTAAGGAGCAGTTATTCTGCTTGTTACAGCATTTTTACGGCTTTTTTTTTATGGGTAAAAAAAATGATGGTTGAAAAAATTTTGAATCAACTGAAAGGAACAAACGAAGCGGAAATTATTTTGCAGATGGAAAATGCTTACAGTAAGATTGCCATCGAACAGAATAAATGGTACGAAAAATCTTCTTTTACCTGTACGAGCGGTTGCGGTGAGTGCTGCCGGAATTTTGAGCCGGATTTGCTTGAGTGTGAAGCTCTGTACATGGCGGCCTGGCTTATGGAAAATCAGCCGGAAATTGTAAATAAAATTGCAGAGGGAAATTTTCCGTTTGAAAAAAACAAGGGCTGTCCGTTTTGGAATGAACATAATTCATATCATTGTACGATTTACGGTGGCCGTTCCTGCATTTGCCGTCTGTTTGGCGGTTGTGGAAGCCGCTCTAAAAACGGCAAGATTATGTTTAAACCGTGCAAATTTTACCCGACAGAAAAACTGTCTCAGTTTAAAACGCCTCTTGCGCATAAAAATTATATGCAGGAAGAAATTTTGAATATTTTTGGAACTGTTCCTCCTGTTATGAGCGATTTAATGGAAGAAGTTGAGAATTTAAATCCGCAGGATAAACGTACAAAACTGATTCGCGACAGTCTTCCCGAAACCGTCCGCCGCCTAAAATGGATTATTTCGATGAACGGTCAGGCTCAGTGACGGTTTTTTGTTTTTTTTAATTTGAATTCAATTCATTTTTTTGTTTCTTCTCTTAATTATACGTTTTAAGTTTGAGACCGGTTCTTTTTCTATTTTCAAAAGCAGTTATTTTTTATATCCTGTATACAGTTGTTTAGAAAAAATATATGGAGTTTTTATGGAAAAAAAGGAAGGAATTCTGGTTTTTAACGAATTTGACGGAAAATTTGCAATTGCAAAGGACGAACAGAGTTTTCCTTTTACAAACATTGAATTTGGCGACAATTTTGAAGTAAAGATTGGCGATGAATGGGTTTCGACAAGTTTGCAAATTTCAAACGACGAAAAAGGTAATCTGGTCTTTAAGCTTAAAGGAATAGATTACGAAGGCGACCTGACTGGTTTTGACGCCAGAATATAACATCACATTTTTTAGGTTTATAAAATTTTTTAACTATGACACTTTTAAATTCTTCTAATTCTCTCAAAAAAAATCACCTTAAGGGTTTTTATAAAATTCTCTTTTCAATCGCAATTCCGATTATTTTGCAGAACCTTTTGCAGACTTTCGTCAATATGATGGATACTGTAATGGTCGGACGGCTTGGTTCTGTCGAAATTGCTGCTGTTGGACTTGGAAACCAGATTTTCTTTATTTTGAATATGGTTGTTTTTGGCGTTTCTTCCGGCTGCTCAATCTTTATTTCGCAGTTTTGGGGACAGGAAGATTTTAAAGGAATCCGCAAGACTTTTGGAATTATGCTGATTGTCTGCGTTTTCGTTTCGCTGGCTTTTACCGTTGCTGGAATTTTTAAGCCTGAATTTTTAATCGGGCTTTACACAAGAGATTCTGTTGTTATTCAAAAAGCTTCTGAATATCTTAGAATTGTTGCCCTGAGTTATCCGCTTATGGCTGTCTCGTTTGCCTGCCAAATGGCGTACCGCAGCACGGAGCATGTAATCTTGCCAATGACGACAACCGCGATTTCTTTTGTTTTGAATGTTGCCGGAAACGCGATTTTTATTTTTGGTGTTGAAAGCCTTGGTATTCCTCAGATGGGAGTTGCCGGCGCTGCTCTTGCAACTTTGCTTTCCAGAACTGTTGAATTTTTTATTACGGTTTTTTATGGCCGCATAAAGAAATTTGAGGCGATTGGTTCTTTTAAGGAAATGACTTCGTTTACAAAAGGTTTTCTGCTTAAACTTTTAAAAGTCGGCTTGCCTGTAATTTTTAGCGAGACTTTGTGGGGACTTGGAATTTCCACTCAGAATTCAATTTTTGCTCATACTGGAACTGATTCTTTTGCGGCGTTCAGCATTACAAACACGATTAGCCAGTTAACCTGGGTTGTTTTTATTGGAATGGGAAATGCCGCGGCGATTATTCTCGGTAAAAAAATCGGTGCCGGCGAAAAAGAAAGCGTGATCGCCTTTACGCACAGATTTTGCTGGTTCTTCCCGATTTTGGGATTTGTAATCGGACTTTTTTTAATTCCGCTGAGCTATTTAATTCCATTTATCTTTAACGTTGATGCGCATATTGTAAAAATTGCACAATCCATGCTCTTTGCCCTCGTATTTTTGTATCCGTGGCGGGCTTTTAATATGCTTTTAATTGTCGGAATCTGCCGTTCTGGCGGAGATACGATTTTTGGAACCTTGATTGATAATGGCTGGATGTGGGCTTTTGCTATTCCTCTCGGTTATATTGCTTCGTTTAAGCTTGGACTGCAACCTTACCAGATTTTGCTTTGTCTGGAAACCGAACAGATTTTAAAAACTGTCTGCGGAATCTGGAGAATAAAATCCGGTAAATGGCTGCATAAAATTACCGGGTAGTTTAGAAATTTCCGCCGTTCCAGCCCCAGTTTTTGTAGCCGCTGTAGGTGATGTAGATTTTGTCGCCGGGAATTCCGAGTTCTTTTTCAAAAATTTCGCAAAGTTTGCCACTCATTTTTGAACTTGACTGCGAATCTATATCGCCCAAAACTTCGACAGAAATAAAAGCGCCTTTTTCGAGTTTTTTTCCGCCAAAATAAAGGTCATAATTGTCTTCAAAACCGAGCATAAGGTAGCTTTCTGGTTTTCCGAGAATTGCAACGGCTTTTCCGAGCTCTGCTTTTAAAATGTCGCGTTTTTCCTGTGGAAGAGAAACTGTCACTTTTGAATTTATCATTGGCATAAAATGCACCTCCAGTTTTTTGTTAGTACGCACATTGTATTTTAATTTTTGGCGAAAAATCAACTGAATATGTTATAATGTGAATGCTTATGCGGATTTTGCATGGCGATTTTTATTTTTAAGAGGAAAATTTATGGTTGATTATGCTGAAGGTTCTGGAAAACAGTACCATACAGGCGTCGGACCTGAAGATATTGGAAAATATGTAATTTTGCCGGGCGATCCTAAGCGGTGTGCAAAGATTGCCTCTCATTTTGACAATCCTCGTCTTGTTGCGGATGTGCGCGAATACACGACTTATACAGGAACACTCGAAGGCGTAAAGGTAAGCGTTACTTCGACAGGAATTGGCGGCCCTTCTGCGGCTATTGCAATTGAAGAACTTTCAAAATGCGGAGCGCATACTTTTTTAAGAACTGGCACTTGCGGTGGAATGCAGGAAAATGTTTTGAGCGGCGACATTGTGATTGCAACTGGAGCAATAAGAATGGAAGGCACAAGCCGTGAATTTGCTCCGATTGAGTATCCGGCAGTTCCGGACATTGAATGTGTAAATGCTCTGATTAAGGCTGCAAAGGACAAAAATATTTCTTATCACGCAGGTGTTGTTCAGTGCAAGGATTCGTTTTTTGGGCAGCATGAGCCGGAAGTTATGCCTGTAAGCTATGAACTTGAAAATAAATGGCAAGCCTGGCTTAGAATGGGCTGTCTTGCAAGCGAAATGGAAAGCGCCGCTCTTTTTATTGCAGGAAGTTTTTTGCGGGTAAGGGTTGGTTCGTGCTTTTTGGTTGTTGCAAATCAGGAAAGGGCAAAAAAAGGACTTCCAAATCCGCAGGTTCACGATACAGAGCTTTCTGTAAGAGTTGCTGTTGAGGGTTTACGGAATCTTATAAAAGAAGATTTGAAAAAAAACGGAAAATAAATGGCAGAACGGCTGGATAAACTTCATTTGGACGGATATTCAATTCTTCAGGATAAAAAAAAGTTCTGTTATGGAATTGATGCCGTTCTTTTGGCGGATTTTGCCTTAAAAAATACAAAAAGCAGGATTAAAGATTTTGAGACGAACAAGGATTTTTTGTTTATTGACCTTGGAACTGGAAACGGAATAATTCCAATTCTTCTTGCCGCAAAAACCGGGCCGCGTGTAAAAATTAAGGGAATTGAAATTCAGACGGAAATTGCAGAAATGGCTTGCCGTTCTGTAAAAATAAATTCGCTTGAAGAACGGATTGAAATTCTGGAAGGTGATATAAAAAAAATTCCCCAAAATTTAAAAGGCGGATTTGCGCAGGCAGTTGTTTCTAATCCGCCGTATATGGTCGTTTCTCAGGGGCGTCAGAGCGATAATTTTGCAAAAATGGTTGCCCGCCAGGAAATTTTGTGTTGTCTTGAAGATGTTGTTCGTGCCGCGGATTTTTTGCTTGAAGACGGTGGAAACTTTTTTATGATTCATCGTGCCGGAAGACTGAACGACATTTTTTTTGCGCTTGAAAAGTCCGGCTTTAAAAATTTTTTTTGGCAGAACGTAAAACCTTTTAAGGAAAAGGACGCGACAATGGTTTTGATTATGGCGAAAAAAAATCTGGCGCAAAAAAACAAAACTGAAATTTCTGAAGGTGATGAAAAAGTTCAGCTTGAAGATTTGATAATTTATGACGAGGAAGGAAAATATACTCAAAAAATTCTAGAAATTTACGGCCGAAGCTCTTAAAAACGCAATTAAAAAATGATATTTTGTTGATCTTGGAGTTTTCCGTAAAAACTTTATAAAATTCTGTCAAAAAAAAATGAAAAAATAAACGCAAAATTAGCGAAAAAAAATAAATTATGATTTATAATAAATTTGTTATTTTTTTGGAGTTTTATGTTGGTTAAGAATTTTAAAGACATTTCATTCAGTTCTTTTGAAGCTCTTGTTGATATTTTGAGCGACTGTACAGATTCATTTTTGGTTTTGCTTGATGTAGAAAATAATTCGGTCTTTATTTCTGAGCAGGCCGGTGCAATATTTGACCTTCCCGGCAAAAAATTTCATCATGCAACCGACATTTTGCTGAGGCTTGTTGCAAAAGAAGACCAAAGTCTTTTTTCTAATGAGCTGGACGATGTTATTTCCGGAAAAAAAGACAATTTTAATTTAAATTATCGCGCTTTGACAAAAAGCCATAATTCAACCTGGGTAAATTTGCGCGGAAAAATAGTCTGCTTTGGCGAAGAAAAAAAATCAATTTTGGTCGGAAGAATTGAAATTATCGACGATATTATTCAGCTTGACGATGTTTCAAAACTGCCTACAGAAGTTCAGCTCAGAAAAGATTTTGATAAAGTTTACAAACAGAAAGAAAAACTCAGCGGATTTATTATGAAAATCGACGTTGACAAAATGGGCGAAATAAATGAGCGGCATGGAACTCGTGTCGGAGATTTTATTCTTTCTATGATTTCTGATTCTGTTAAACGCAGCATAAAAAACTTTGGAGTTGCGTACAAAATAAACAGCGATGAATTTATCTGCATGAACCTGAAAGGAGCGACCGCCGTTGATGCGAGTTTGTTCTATCAAAATTTAAAACGCTCCCTTGCCGAAGCTGAGCAGCGGATTGATTATGAAGAAGTTTTTACGGTTTCTGCCGGTGCAGTTGCGTTTTTTAAGGACAGCGTGCAGCTTGACGATTTGTTAAAAAAGGCAAATTTTACGGTTTCTGTGGCAAAAGAAAAGGGCGGAAACAACCTTTCCATGTTCAATGCTACGGATTATTCAAAACATCAGCGCGACTTAAAACTTCAGGAAAAATTGCGCCTTGCAATAAAGAATAATTACGAAGGATTTCAGATTTTTTATCAGCCGGTTGTGGACGCAAAAAATATTTATCTGGACAGCGACAAGACAATTACAAACGTGATTGGAGCCGAAGGACTGATGCGCTATTCCTGTCCTGAATTCGGTGTTGTTTCGCCAGAAGAATTTATTCCGATTCTTGAAAAAACCGGACTTATAATTCCTGTGAGCCGCTGGCTTTTTAAAACTGGTTTTAAGCAATGCTGGGAATGGAATAAGGTTCAAAAAGATTTTCATTTGAGCCTGAATCTTTCGTATATTCAGGTAAAAAAAAGCGACATTTTGACAGATGTTCAAATGGCTTTGATGAATTCTGGCGTAAAACCGGAAAATATTACGCTTGAACTGACAGAAAGCGGTTATATGGACGATATTCATGAACTGGAAACTTTGGTTCACAGTTTTAATAAACTCGGATTAAAGGTTGACATTGATGACTTTGGAACCGGATATTCAAATTTGCGCTATTTGCAGTATCTTAACGCTTATACCTTAAAACTCGACTATTCATTTGTTCATAAGGCGACTGGCGGAGATCAGGGCGACAGTTACGTTATAAAGCACATTACGCAGATGGCGCATGAATTGAACTTGAAAGTTTGTATGGAAGGAATTGAAGTTGCCGAAGATATTGATAAACTAAAAGTTTATGATCCGGATAAATTCCAGGGATTTTATTTTGGACGGCCTTGCACGGCTGATCAGTTCCGGGAAAAATATATTCGCTCGGATGTTCGTTTTGACAGATAAATAAAAACCGGCGGAAAAATAATGGTTTGCGGACTAAAGATAAAAATCTGTCCGCAAACTCTGCATGTTTTTTAGATAAAGTGCTTTAATTCAACGTGTTCAAACTGCCTTGTTTTTACAGCTACAACATAGCTTCCGAAAACAGCGGAAACTGCATCGAAGGCTGCTGCAAAACTGCAAAAAACAGGAGCGGCTGGACGCAAAAGAAGATAACCGGATTCAAAACCGCGGCTGTATATTGTGCAGAGAATTGTAAGCGCTACAAAAGTTCCTCCGGTTGGAAGAGAAGAAAGGACAAAACTTATTACAAGCGACGCGCAAAAAATCCACAGAATATCAAAAAAAGCGAATCCCAAGCTTGAATAAGAACGCAAGATCATAACAAAACAGATTGTTGTTACTAAGGCCGAACCTCCGCGTGCAAAAATCGAAAACAGCGGAATTGTAACGTCAGAAGACGGCTGGTGAACTCCAAGACTTTCGCGGGCATGGCGGAGATTTACCTGAAGAGAAAGGTTTGAGTCGCCAGAAAAAAACGCTGTGATTATCGGGGTAATGCAGGCGTAAATTGCGTGATACGGATGCTGGTCTTTGCACAAAAAATAAAGAATAAGCGGATAAATCAATCCAAGCACGAGAACAAAATCGACCAAAAGCATTATAAAAAGCGGAGTATATGTTCCTGAAGCAAAAACCGGGCGTGCAGAAAACATCCACCAGGCAGAAATTGCAATCATGCCGACAGAAAGCCATTCGATAAAAAATGACATAATTGAATAGCAGAGTTTTGCCGCAGAATCCAAAAAGGAGATTACAGGTTTTGAGACGCTTTGGTCTGTTGTACAGCCGGCTCCTGCAAATCCTGCAAAAATAAAGCAAGGCAGGAGATATGCTCCGTGCAGCAGGGCTTCAAAGCCGGAATACGGAAAAAGCTGCATTGTGAGCGACTTAATGTCGATTGCCGGAAGAGAAGACATTTTTTCGCCAGTAATCGGAATTCTAGGAAGTTTTACAATTAAAATGGAAAGAAGACCGAGAAGTGCGAGAATCAGCGTTGTTCCGAAAACTGCGATTATTGTCCATAGCGCTGTTTTTCCGAGGAGTTTTGTGCTCCTTAACTGGAATACGGCGGTTGAAACTCCAAAAAAAAGAAGCGGAAGAAGTGTGTATCTTCCAAATCTGACAGAAAATTCACTCAAAGAAGCAACAACAGACGCTATTGCAGTGTTGTTTGCCGGAAGAATAAAAGCCGCTCCAAGTCCAAGAGCTATTGCAATCAAATATTTAATCCAAAGTTTCATAATGAATAAAATTATATTAAAAAAATCCGCCCTTTGCCATATATAACCGGTAATGATATAATTACTTTCTATGGACAAGACAATTCTTATTGCTGGAAAAGAAGTTCCGGCCGGAAAAGATTTAGCTTCTTCTGCTGTTTTACATGGAAGAACTGTTTTTATTACTGCCGAAAGCGATGCGACGGATACAGGTTTGGCGGACGGTTCAAATCCTGTTGCCTGGAACAAAGGCTCTGCTCTTTCTTCGCGTTCCCTTTTAATTTCTGCATCGAACAAAAACGGCCACCTTGATGAAGCTGTCTTGATTTTTGATGAAGAATATTTTGCTCCAAAATTTGGAGTTCCCGGTCCTGCCGAAAGCACACGTGCCTGCGACGAATTGATTTTGGGCTATCAGTATCTGACTGCGGAACTTTTGTTGCGCTTTAACCAACGAAAAATTGCCGGCTTAGAAAAAAATCCCGGAAAAATTGTTTTTGTCTATAAACCAAATGTGAACGAGGCGGATGCCGTAAAAAATCCAAATCTCCGTCTTGAAAACCGGATTCTTTCTAAAACCCTTGTTGCTTCGGCCTCGGTCGCATTTAAGGTCTTTGCTGAAAATTTTGCGGCTTCAGTTTGCGAAGCGGACGACGTTATTCCAGTTTTGGTTGAATGTGATTCTTCTAACGAGCTTTCAAAAAACGACATTGCTTTTATGGCCTGGCTTTGCGAATATCTTTCTAAACTTGACGACTTAAAAAAAGAGCTTTCTGCAAAACAGAAGGTGAGCTGGATAAAGGCAGGAGCAAAAGTTCCTGGGGGATTTGGAATTTTTAAAAAATAGGGAAGTTCAAAAAGCAACTGCCTGAATTGTCTGGATTTTTTATGAGTGATTTTTTTATTTCTTGCGTGTTTAAAATTATTTTGTCGTTTATAGCAGGCTTTGTTTTTGGTCTGGAACGAAAATTTCGCCAGCAGGTTGTTGGAATGCGCACTTTGATTTTAATCTGCTGTTCTTCGGCCATGCTTTCGATTTTGTCCGAATGGATTGCAATTCAAAGTGGAGCGGCTGACACTGCGCGTATTGCTGCCGGCGTAATCAGCGGAATTGGTTTTTTAGGTGCTGGCGTAATTATGAAAACCGGACTCAACGTAAAAGGTTTGACTTCGGCGGCGGTTATTTGGGCAGATTCGACTATCGGGCTTTGCATTGGAGAAGGGCTTTATATTCCTTCGTTTTTTCTTTTGACAGTTTTTATTCTGTCTCTGGTTTTGCTCGAAAAAATTGAAAAAAGATGGTTTCCTGCAGGACGCTCAAAATCGCTTCATCTTACTTTTAATGTCGGAAAAATGGACATGACGCATTTGCGTAAAGTTGTTATTGAAACAGGTTTTGTGATTAACGATGTGAATATTACGCAGTTGCTCGAAACAGAGCAGACGATTGTCCATTATTCTGTGAGCGCTCCAAAAATCAACGATTATTCAAAATTTATTGACGAGTTGAATAAGGTTGCGCCTCTTTTAGAAGTTTCGATTACAGGTTAATAATTGCGGATTAAGTCAATTGCGAATGATTGAATAAACTTTTTTAATCGCCTAGAATAATCTGTTATGCAATTTGATAATCCGTTAATTGTTCAAAGTGACAGAACTCTGCTTCTTGATGTACATGCTCCGCGTGCAGCCGAATGCCGCAATGCGCTGATTCCCTTTGCCGAGCTTGAACGGTCTCCCGAACATTTGCATACTTACCGTTTAACTGCGCTTTCTTTGTGGAATGCTTCCGGCGCAGGTTTTAAACCTGAACAGGCGATTGGCGTTCTTAAGGAATTTGCGCGTTACGATGTGCCACAGTCTGTCGAGCAGTGGATTTTGGAAACTGCCGGCCGTTTTGGAAAACTGCGTCTTGTGCAGGGACCGAAAATTGAAGTTCCTTTGACTGCGGCTAACTCTGAAGGCGAAAAAGGCTCTAAACAGGTTACGGAAGAATATTTGTATTTGGTGACAGAAAGTTCTCTCGTTTACCGCGAAATTGCCGCCTGTAGCGTTGGAAAAAAAATGCTGACCGAGTGTCAGTATGAAGAGCCTGCCGGAATAAGCGAAGATAAAAAAGTAAAGGTTTCCGAAAACGAAAAACGCAACTGCTTTATGCTGCATTTGACCGACCGTGGAACTGTAAAGCAGGACTTGCTGAGACTTGGCTGGCCTGTAAAAGACGACGTCCCTCTGGCAGAAGGCGAGCCTTTGGAAGTAAACCTTCGGAAAGTGACTAATTCTGGACGTCCTTTTGAACTTCGCAATTATCAAAAAGAAGCGGCCGCAGCTCTTGTCGGCGATAAAGGTCCTGGAACCGGATTTGGCACCATTGTCCTTCCATGTGGAGCAGGAAAAACAGTTGTTGGTATGACGGTAATGGATTTATTAAAGACCAGCACTCTGATTATTACGACAAATATTTCTGCTGTGCATCAGTGGATTGATGAGCTTGTCGACAAAACCGACCTTCCGCGCGATATGATTGCAGAATATACCGGAGAAAACAAAGTTGTAAAGCCTGTTACAGTTGCAACCTATCAGATTTTAACATGGCGTCCGGAAAAAGACGGACCTTATCCGCATTTTGCGCTTTTTAGGCAGCGCAATTGGGGACTTATAATTTACGACGAAGTGCACATGCTTCCGGCTCCTGTTTTTCGCGTGACGGCAGAAATTCAGGCGATTCGCCGTGTCGGACTTACTGCGACTTTGGTGCGCGAAGACGGATGCGAGGGAAACGTTTTTAGCCTTGTTGGTCCAAAACGCTACGATGTTCCGTGGAAAGACCTTGAAGTTACGGGCTGGATTGCTTCCGCCGAATGTATTGAATTGCGGTTGGATTTGAGCAGCGACAAAGAGCTTGAATATGCAGTTGCTCCTCTGAGAAAAAAACACCGGATTGCAAGTGAAAATCCTGAAAAATATAAAATCGTCGAAAAACTCGTAAAAGAAAATCCCGAAGACAAAATTCTGGTTATCGGACAGTATCTGGAGCAGCTCGGCGAAATTGCAAAAATGCTGAAAGTGCCTGTCATAACCGGAAAAACTCCGAATGAAGAGCGCGATCAGATTTATGCAAAATTCAGGTCGGGCGAAATTCGGGTTCTGGTTGTTTCAAAAGTTGCAAATTTTGCAATTGATTTGCCGGATGCAAGCATGGCGATTCAGGTGAGCGGAACTTTTGGAAGCCGTCAGGAAGAAGCCCAGCGTCTTGGCAGAATTCTGCGCCCGAAAGAGCGAAAAAGCCGTTTCTTTACGCTGATTACGCGAAACACGGTCGAAGAAGATTTTGGTTCTAATCGTCAGAAATTTCTGGCGGAACAAGGATATGCTTACCGCGTCGTGAGAGTTTCCAATTCAACAGAACTGGTGCTTTCAGATTGCTGTAATTAAAAAATGCGGTTGTTGAGCTGAACGGATTTATGCCGTCAGAAAAAATCAAAAAAAAGCCGTAGTTTTTGAGGGGGAATAAAATGATAAAAGTTGATCCTAAGGTGCAGAGAATAATTGACTGGAGAGAAAGTTTTATAACTTTGCCGGATAATCATTTTTTTGAGCTTATTAGAATGTATCTGGGCGAAATTCATTCCCCGTTCAACAAGCAAAAACTCATTGAACAGCTCGGCGCTTTTTTGAGAAAAGAAGAAAACCGCCGCACAATAATCAATCTTCTGTCCGAAAGCGACATTTTAATTCTTGCCGCCGTTTATTATATTCCAAATGCGACAACCGAAAAACTTTCCAATTTTTTTGACAAAACAATCAATTTTGCAAAACTTTACGAGAGACTTTTAAATCTTGAAGAAAGACTCTTGATTTACCGCCACGGCGACAAAAATACGCGCAAAACCCTGATTTCGTTGAATCCTATGCTCGAAGATGAAATTCTTCCGCTTCTCAGCAAAAAAATTCTCTTGCCATTGCCGGTTCTCGAAACCCGGAACGAAGAAGTCCCTTTGTCGCTTACGCCGGAAAAACTTGCCGCCTTTATAAATTTTGTCTGCACAAATCCCGGACTTTGCAAGGCGGACGGAACTATAAAAAAACGCGATTGCGAAAAACTCGAAGAAATATTCGGTTCTGGAACAGCGCCTGTTTTTCAGCATATTTTTACCGCTTTTATAAATCTTTCGCTCGTAAAAGAAAATTTGAACGGTTATGAAATCGACGGTTCAAGACTGAATTCTTTTGCCGGGCTTGACGAAAAACTTCAGTATGCTTATCTGTGTGTCGCGGGAATCGGACGCTTTAGCCGCACTGCTCTTATGAGCCAGGCAAAGCTCCTTCTCGAAACAGCAAATTCCTTGCCGGCAACTGGTTTTGCGCGCACCTGCGTTTTGAGAACTGCATTTTTGCTTTTTGAAAAAGATCCTTCTTCATTTTCTTCGTCGGAGCGCGCTTTTGGTGGCGGACGTTTTAATTCGATTTTGGCCCGCGCTCAGGGAGAAGATGAAAATTCTTCGGCAAATTCGATTTTGGAAAATCCTTCTGCGGTTATGGACAGACTCTGCGACAGCGCCGCAATGTTTGGAATTTTGCAGGAATACGGAAAGGACGAAAACGGCGAAACTGTTTTTGTAAAAGGCGGCGTTCTTTTTAAGAAGACTGTTTCTAGAACAGGAATTGGAGCCGAACCTGAGCTTCCTAAGGTTTTAAATATCGATCCGGCCTTTAATGTTACGGTTTTTCCGGGGCTTCCTCTGAAAGAGCTTTTACCGCTTATGAGAATTATGGACTTAAAGCAGTTTGATACTGCGGCGGTTTTTGAGATTACCAGAAAATCCATAATGCGCGCTTTGGACAGCGGTTTGGCCGAAAAAGAAATTTTGGAAATTATAAAAAAATTCTGCGCTTATGAACTTCCGGAAAATCTTCTTGTGAGCATTGAGGACTGGAGCAATTCTTATTCTTCTGCAAGCTTGTACAAAGGCTATGTTCTAAAAGTTGATGAAAAAAGCACAGTCCTGGTTCAGAACAACCCTTCGATTTCTCCGAAAATTTCTAAAATCATTGCACCCGGCGCATTTTTGCTGAACGTTGCCTCTGACGAAGAAGCTCAGAACCTGATAAAAGAGAGCGGACTGGACTTTATCGGAAGCATTCAGACGCCAAAGAGCGAATTTTCCGGACCGGCTTTTCCAGTTTTTGAGATAAACAGAACTGCAGGAAGTGCGCTTTTGGGCGGTGGAACAGCACAGCTTAGGAGCGGAGCAATTTCTGAAAGCGAAGGAAGCGACAGTTACGGAGTTATAACTACGGACGAAGAAAGAAAAGAGCATTTTGATATGCTCCGCGGACTTTTGGACAAAATGGCGATTACTCCGGAGCAGAGGGAAGGACTTTTGCTCAGAATAAACAGAAAAATTATTTTGACTCCACAGCAGCTCAATGCGGACAGCGTAAAACTCGAACAAATTGAAGCGAATGGAATGGATTATCAGGGAAAAGTTCATGTTGCGGAAAGCGCAATTACTCAAAATATGATGCTTGAACTTGAATACGACGACAAAAAAATGCCGGACGGACTTGCAATAATTGTTGGAACTCCAGTTTCTGTAGAAAAAAATCCGGTGGACAGCGTTGTTCATCTTGTCGTTGAGCCTGAACACGAAGAGAGAGCTTTTTCTCTTGGACAGGCACGCAACGTAAAGCGGATACGCGGTTCGGTTTTAAGATAAATTGAAAAATTGTCCGTACGGCAAAGTAAACAAAATGCTTTTTCGTGCGGAGTTTTTTTTGTTTGACCGGAAAACTTAGCCCGGATCGCCACGGAAAGACCGGACGAGCGGAGCGAAGGAGGACTTGCAGTAAGAGCCGGATAAGACGGAAAATTGCGCTCCAAAATAAAAACTGACAAAATTTCAAAAATCTGTTACTCTATATAAGAACAAAATATTACTGAAAACGGACACAAAAAAAAATGATTTCTGGAATTTTAATTGAAGGTTTTATTTACGGCATTATGGTTTTGGGCGTTTTTATGACATTTCGCGTCCTTAACTTTTGCGACATGACGGTTGACGGCTCTTTTCCGATGGGCGCGTGTATTCTTGCTGCCTGCCTTACGCACGGAATTTCGCCTTCCTGCGCGCTTTTGATTGCCTTTTGCGGCGGCGCGGTTGCCGGTCTTTTTACCACTTTGATTTATTCAAAACTGCGGATTCCTGACCTTTTAGCCGGAATTCTGGTTATGACAATGCTTTATTCCGTGAACCTGCGGATTATGTCGAACCACGCAAATGTTTCTTTTTTGCGGCTCAATACGATTTTTAAAAGTCTTTCCGGGGCTTTTCCTGCTGCCGGCGACTGGGCAATCGTGATTTTTATTGCGGTTTTTGTTGCAATCCTTACTTTTTTGCTCAACACTTTTTTTTCGACGGATTTTGGTTTGACGATGGGCGCTTTAGGTTCTAATCCGCAGATGGTGATTAGCCAGGGTGTTGACCCGCGTTTTGTGCGTGCGGTTGGAATTTGCCTTGGAGACGCAATGGCCGCACTTTCTGGAGCTATGTTTGCAATGTATCAGGGGTTTGCCGATGTTGGAAGCGGAACTGGAGTTGTGGTATCGGGACTTGCTTCTCTTATGCTTGGTGAATTTTTGATTCGTTCAAACAAAATCGGCTGGCAGACTTTCCGTGTAATTCTCGGTTCGATTTTGTACCGCGCTCTTATGTACGTTGCCCGGCGTTATGGAAGCGTTGTTGGGCTTGGGCCGAACGACTTAAAACTTATTACCGGACTTTTAATCATCGTCTGCCTGATAATTTCAAAAACGAATATTAGCGCATATTTTAAGGAACACTTAAAAAGGCCTTCTGTAAGTTGAAAATTGGGAAAAACAATAAAGACCAATAGAGAACTTTGTCTAAACTTCATTATGGGAGAAAACGATGCTTGAATTAAAAGATATTGGAATTACATTTAATGCGCATACGCCTGACGAAAACAAGGCTTTGTCAGGAATAAATTTAAAAATTAACCGCGGAGATTTTATAACTGTAATTGGTTCAAACGGAGCCGGAAAATCAACTCTCTACAACATAATTGCAGGAACCTTAAAGCCAACTGCCGGAAAAATTTTTCTTGAACAGAACGGTTCTGTCCGCGATATAACAGGTGATCCTGAGTACAAGCGCGCACGCTACATTGGACGCATTTTTCAAAATCCTCTTTTGGGAACAGCCGGAAAAATGAAGCTAGAAGACAATATGGTGATTTCCAGCAAAAAAGGAAACAAAGGCTTAAAAATTTCGCTGAACAACCGTCTTCGCGAGCAGTTCCGCGAACAGCTTAAAGAGCTCAATATGGGACTCGAAAACCGCCTAAACGACAATGTTGACCAGTTTTCTGGCGGCCAAAGGCAGGCTCTTACGCTTTTGATGGCGGTTATGAGCAAGCCGGATTTGCTTTTGCTTGATGAACACACTGCCGCCCTTGACCCGGCAAATGCAGACCTTGTAATGCAGCTTACCCTCAAATTTACACGCGAAATGGGACTTACAACGATGATGGTTACTCATAATATGCAGCATGCGCTCGATTACGGAAACCGCCTCATCATGATGCACAAAGGTCAGATAATTCTGGACATAAACGGCGAGCAGAAAAAAAATCTTACAATGGAAGACTTAATCGCCCAGTTTAAAAAAATACAGGTTTCAAACGACGCATTGATGCTTCAGTAAAATAAAAAAAACAGCAAAAAGAAAATTCTTCTTGACATAATGTTTCTATTTATAGTAACATTATGAA
Organism: Treponema berlinense; assembly: GCF_900167025.1. Taxonomy (GTDB): domain Bacteria; phylum Spirochaetota; class Spirochaetia; order Treponematales; family Treponemataceae; genus Treponema_D; species Treponema_D berlinense. The sequence continues at coordinate 125,752 of NZ_FUXC01000005.1, forward strand.
GTAATCACTTGTTTTGGAGGAACTTTATGAAACTCGTAAATAAAATTGTTTTTTCTGCAATTGCCGCGGCCTTGCTTTTTGGAACTCTTTCCTGCTCAAAAAAATCAGCAAATTCTGAAAAAAAAGTAAAGATTGGAATTGCAAAAATCGTTCAGCACGTTGCTTTGGATTCTGTTGAACAGGGCATTGTCGATTATTTAAAAGATAACGGAATTGATGCGGAATACGACTTGCAGAATGCAAACGGCGACGTAAATACAGCCGCACAGATTGCGCTCAAATACAAGGACGAAAACGTGGATGTTGCCGTAGGAATTGCAACTCCTGTAGCACTTGCCCTTGCAAATTCAATAAAAGATATTCCTGTTGTATTTGGAACAATTACAGACCCTCTCGGCGCTGGACTTGTAACAACTCTTGACCACGGCGAAGGAAACGTTACCGGCATGAGCGACGCGATTCCGACAGAACAGCACATTGCGCTTTTTAAGGAAATTGCCGGAATCAAGACACTCGGCTACATCTACACATCGAGCGAGGCAAATTCTGTTTCTTCTCTCGAGCTCGTAAAAAATGCCTGCCAGAAACTCGGACTTAACCTTGTAACTCAGTCAATTGCAAATTCAAGCGAAGTAAAACAGGCGGCAGAAACAATCGTAAACCGCGTTGACGGAATTTACCTTACAACCGACAATACCGTTTTTAGCGCTCTTTCAAGCCTTATTCAGGTTTTTGAAAAGGCAAAAAAGCCGATTTTCTCCGGCGACGTTACTGGCGCAATGAACGGCGGATGTGTAATTGCTTCTGGATTTAACTATTACAAGGCTGGCCGCGCAACCGGCGAAATGGTTCTTCAGATTTTGAACGGCAAAAAACCGTCAGAACTCCCAGTCCGCTTTATGACAGAACCAGAAGACTTTGACCTTTTGTTTGACCTGGATTCGGCAAAAAACTGCGGAATCGAAATTCCAAAAAAATATCTCGACACCGCAAGCATGATTTTTGAAAACGGAAAACTTATCCAAAAATAAAAATCTGCATAAAACTAATTAAGAAGATTTTCTAAAGTCTGGCTTACACCAAGTTCCTGTAAAATTTTGCAGGAACTTTTTTTTGCGACAGTTTCTTTTTCAAAACCTGTTTTTTTTATTGCGCGGATCATAAGGTTTTTTGGAGTGCCTTCGTCGTCAATAAATTCAATCATCTGCACCTTGTATCCAAAATTTTCCAAAAGTTCGCCACGGACAGCGTCCGTAACAAGTGCGGAAAACCTCTCTTTTATAAGTCCATATTTTAAAAGCGGTTCAAAAACCGGATTTTCGCCGGCCTTATTTTTTTTAAGCTGCAAATTTATTTCGTGCTGGCAGCAAGGCACAGAAAGAATCGCGGACGCGCCTTTTTTTATTGCATAGTTTAAGGCGTAGTCTGTCGCAGTGTCGCAGGCGTGCAGGGTGATTATAATGTCTGGTTTTTTGTCTTCGCCAAATTCTGCAATGTCGCCGACCGCAAAGCTCAAATTTTTAAGGCAAAGCTCGTCCGAAAGTCTTGAGCAGTATTCAATCACGTCTTTTTTTTAATCCAGCCCGAAAATTCTGCACGGAACTTTTAAAATTTCCGTCAAAAAATACTGAACAGCAAACGTCAGATAACTTTTTCCAGAGCCAAAATCAACAACGCTCAGTTCTCCGCCGCCTTTTTTTGCCAAAACCTCGAGAGCCGCGTCCTTAAAAATTTCCAAAAAACGGTTGATTTGCCGGAATTTGTCGTATTTTGCCGCAATAACCCTGCCTTCCGCCGTCATAATTCCGAGCCGCACCAAAAACGGAACACTTTTTCCTTCCGGCAGAATGTAATTTTTCTTTTTATTAAAGGATTTTCCGGTTAAAAGATTTTTGTACGGAATCGGGCGTTCCCCTGCCGGGTCGGGTGTTCCACCGTTGTCATTGCCTTCGGCAACGCCTTTCGGCGCGGTTCCACCCCCTAACGCGTTCTCTTTTTTTAGTTTTTTTACAAGACGGGTAACTTCGCCTTTTTTGTTTGCAAGAACCGTAATTTCTTCTGTTTCTGTGCGTTCAACGCAGTTTTTAAAATTTGCAGGAATGTTTTTTTGGATAAATTCTGCAACTTCCACGGCGCTCATTTTTTTATGAAAAACCTGGGTTTTTGTGTAAAACTCGGCAAGATAGAGGTTTTGTTCCAGGTTTGAAGAGACAGAAAGTTTGATTTTTACCCGGATATAAGAGCTTTCCGGGTTGTCATTTGTTTTTTTTGCAGGTTTAGAAAGTGTTGCGGATAAAAGCATAGCTTGTATTTTATCCAAAATGCGTCAGCGATGATAGCAGCGCGAAGCGTTCCTGAGCGCGCGGCACTCAGGAATGGAGGCTAAAGCCGGAACTGCGGCCGTAGCGACCCGCAAAGCGGGGGACGCCCGGATTTTTGAGAAACAAAAAATGTTTCTCAAAGGACTGTATTTTTAATGTTGTTTTGCGGTATAGTATTTATATGGGAAAAATTATTGTTTTTGTTAATCAGAAGGGTGGTGTTGGCAAAACGACTTCTGCCATAAACATTGGAGCGTATATTGCAAAGGCAGGAAAAAAAGTTCTGCTTGTTGATTTTGACTCTCAGGGAAATATGTCCAGTGGCGTTGGCGCAAAAAAAGACAAACCTACGATTTACGAACTTCTTGCCGGCCAGTGCTCTTGCGAGCAGGCTGTAAAAAATACTCCGGTTGAAAATCTTGACGCAATCACCGCAGATACCGACCTTTCTGGTGCTGCAATCGAACTTGTTGATGAAGAAAACCGTGAATTTTTCTTAAAAAAGGCGCTTGAGCCGCTTAGAGAAAAATACGACTTTATTCTTATTGACTGTCCTCCATCTCTCGGAATTTTAACTCTTAATGGACTTGCTGCCGCAGATTCTGTAATTGTTCCTATGCAGTGCGAATATTTTGCTCTCGAAGGAATTACTCTTTTGCTTCAGACTGTAAAAAAAGTTCAAAAATCAATAAATCCAAAACTTATAATCGGCGGAATTTTCTTTACTATGTACGACAGCCGTACCCGTCTTGCCCAGGATGTTGTGCGTCAGGTTCAGGCTTATTTTAAGGATGTTGTTTTTAATACAATTATTCCCCGAAATATCCGTCTTTCGGAAGCTCCTTCTCACGGAGTGCCAATCTGCCTTTACGACCCGAGTTGTGTCGGTGCAAAAAGTTATGAAAAACTTGCTGGGGAGGTAATCCGCCGTGGCTAAAAAATTTGGGCTTGGAAACGGTCTTGATTCTCTTCTAGGCTCTTCTGCAAAAGAGGACGAACCGGCAAAAACAGAGAATTCTTTTCAATCTGTAAAGACAAATCTGCCTGCCGGAATTGAACAGGACGAATTTGGAAAACTTTGGATTAACCCGGAACTTTTGCGCCCAAATCCTTACCAGCCGCGTCAGGAATTTGATCCTGAGCAGTTAAAAGAACTTTCGGATTCGATTAAAGAAAACGGTGTAATTCAGCCAGTCACGATTGAAGATGCAAAGGACGGCACTTTTTATATTATTGCCGGTGAGCGCCGTACCCGCGCTTCCCGCCTTGCAGGACTTGAAAAAATCCCTGTCCAGCTTTCTGCATTTAGCGACCAGAAAAAACTCGAAGTCGCGCTTATCGAAAATATCCAGCGCGCGGATTTAAATCCTGTCGAAGAAGCCCGGGCTTATTACAAGCTTATGGAACTCGGCGGACTCAAGCAGGAAGAGGTTGCCCAGAAAGTCGGCAAAAATCGCGCCACTGTTGCAAACGCAATCCGCCTCCTAAAACTTCCGGAAGACATTCAGAATGCGCTTGTGAGCGGACAGATTACCGCAGGACACGCGCGCGCTCTTTTAATGGTAAAGGACAAAATGAATATGCACATTTTGTTCGGAAAAATCGTAGGCCAGGGACTTTCTGTTCATCAGACGGAAGTTATGGCATCGGAAATCAATAATCCTCAGCCAAAGATTAAGAAAAACGATGGTGCAAAAAGTTTGACGCGCGATCCGGATCTAATCGACGTCGAAACTCAGCTTATCCAGAAACTTGGAACTAAAGTTCAGATTAAGGGTTCGTACGAAAAAGGCTCAATTGAGATTTCGTATTTTAGCAAGGACGATTTTAACCGCTTGTTTGACTTTATAAACCACTAGATTCGGGCTTTTTTTCTATTTTATTTGTTCAAAAACGCTTCCCAGACCTTGATGAATGACTAAATTTGCCATTTCGTCGGCTTGAGTTTGGGTTTTGTTTATCATTGCAAGATTTTTTCCGGTAAAATAGCGGATAAAGCCTGCTGCCGGATAAACGACGAGTGAAGTTCCTCCGATTATGAGCATATCCGCATTTTTTATTGCCTGAATTGCTCCTTCAACAACATTGTCGTCCAGGCCTTCTTCGTAAAGAACAACGTCCGGTTTTACAAGACCGTTGCATTCTGTGCAGTGCGGAAGGCTGTCCGGAGAATTTTGGCTTTCGAGAATAAAATTTTCGTCGTAAAATTTGCCGCATTTCATGCAAAAATTGCGCAAAGTGCTTCCGTGCAGTTCAAAAACTTTTTTGCTTCCTGCTTTTTGGTGCAAACCGTCAATGTTTTGCGTAACGATTGCGGAAAGTTTTTCTTTTTGTTCAAGTTCTGCAAGCTTAAAATGCGTAATATTTGGTTTTGCGTTTTTTATAATCAGTTTTTCGCGATAAAATCTGTAAAATTCTTTTGGATTGGTGTCAAAAAAACTTCTTGAAATTATTGTTTCCGGCGGATACTTCCATTTTTGCTGGTAAAGACCGTCCTGGCTCCTAAAATCCGGAATTCCGCTCTCTGTGCTTACGCCAGCGCCTCCAAAAAATACAATCCGTGAACTTTCATCAATCATTTTTTGAAGTTGTTCAATTTTTTCGTCCATGTCTTCCGCCTCTTTTTGTTTTATTTTTTTTGACTGCCGGTTTTAATCAGCCGGATGTGAATAGAATTTTTTATCAATTATATATTTATATATTCAATTTTGCATAAAAAAATAAACTGTTTCTAAATTTTACAAGTTTTATAATTTGTAAAGTTATAAAGTCAATGTTTTTGGTAAAAATTAACAAAAAACTTAGAAAAAATATTTGAGAATTGAACAAAATGTCGAATTTCTCCATAATTGTTATAATATTTTATAATATGCCGATAAATATAATCGAGAAATTATTTATTTCCGGAAATTTGCGCTTATAAGTTTTTTGTTATAGTATTAGGAAGTAATAAAAAAGTGTTATATAAGGGGACGAGCATGAAAAAAAGTGCGTTTTTCTTTTCTGTTTTAATTGTCTGTGGATTATCTGTTTTTGCACGTGGCAAGCGCGATATTGATGAGCGCGACGTTGCCCAGATGGACAGCTGGCAGGAAGAATTTGATATTAGCGGCAAAAAAGAAGGCAAGTACAATGCCATGGTTACCGTAAAGGATAAAGGCGGTAACGAAATTGTCGGCGGACCTTATAATATTTTTATTGATCCTGATTCGGATTATCCTGTTTCTGGTATAACAAACCCGATTAAAAATATGCGTGTTCCGGGCAACTTGAATATTGTCGGAACCTGTATTGATGATGACGGAGTTGACGAAGTTTGGATTAGCCTTGACGGAGCAGAACCTGTCAAAGCAAAAGGAAAAGAATTCTGGTCTTATTATCTTGATACTACGGAACTTTCGGAAGGCCCTCATACAATCGAAGTTTATGGAATTGATATAAACGGACTTTCTTCTGCGGCAAAACCTTCAAAGAACGCAAAGGTAACCTGGAACCTTGACCGCAGGCTTCCTGTTACAGAAGTTACAAATCTTGCGCTCGGAACTCTTGTTTCTGGCAAAATCAATCTCAAAGGAACAGTTTCTGACGGAAACGGCATAAAAGCTCTTTCATATTCACTTGACGGAAGAAAAACCTTTAGCGAAGTAAAAATCAATGAAGACAAAAAAACTGGAATTTGCACCTTTGAGCTTCCAATCAACACAAAAGAATCTCCGGACGGAGCGGCAGTCTGCTGGTTTAAGGCAACGGACAAAATGGGTTCTGTCGGATACAATTCGTTCCTTTATTTTATCGACAACACAAAACCAGACGTAAAAATTGTTTCTCCTGCTGACGGCGAAGTTATGAACGGCCGTTTTGGAGTTGCAGGTTATGCAAAAGACACAATCGGCGTTCAGAAACTTACATGGGCTTGCGGCGAAAAATCCGGCGAATTTGAACTTACTCCAGGAAACCCATACTGGTATCACGAAATAGACACAATCGGTCTTAATACAAAAAAAATTGAATTTTCGGTGACGGCTTTGGATACTGCCGGAAACGAAGTGACCGTTAAAAAGGCAATTCCAATCGACCAGGAACTTGATAAGCCTGTCGTAACGATTGAATATCCTGCAAAGGACGGAATTGTCGAAGGAGAGGCCGGAACTTTGTTCTTGCGCGGAATTGCGGCGGACGATGACGGAGTTGTTTCTGTCGAATACAAACTCGACGACGGAGAAACAAAAACTCTCGAAACTCATGGTGTTTTCTATGTTCCTCTCAGCGAAGAAAATGACCTTTCGGCAGGAAAACACAGCGTAACGGTAATTGCAACCGACATTCACGGTGTGCGCGGAAATCCTGTAACTTCAACCTTTGTTTCTATGGGAAAAGTTCCAGCGATTGAAGAGGGAAAAATCAATTCAAGCCTCGGAAGCGAACCTGTGTTCACAGGAGTGGCAGTTCATCCTGAGTCTAATCCAAAATACGAAACTACAGTTTTGAGCGACTGCGGAATTTCTTCGGTTGCATGGCAGTTAAACTGGGGCGACAACGGAAGCAAGACCGGAGAAGTTGCCCTCAAAGGCGGAGAAAAATCAGTTCCTGTAAGCATTGCGCTTGGCGGTGATGATGTTGCTTATGGAGCGGTAAATCTTAAAATTACGGCGATTGATATTTATAATCGCGTATCTCAGAAAATTGAACTTGTAAAACTTTTGGATCTTACTCAGATAAATGTCGAAAAACCGGCGGTTGTTTTTGAGGACAGCCGCATAAGCGAAAATGGCGACATTACAAACGACATTGAACATCCTGTTTCCGGATATTTTGCCGGCGGAAAAATAAAAAGCGCTTCTATTGTTCCTGCAACTCCTTTTGCAAAAATTGAGTACGATGAATTTACGATAAAATTGACTGCAACTGACGCTCTCGGAACTTCATCTCCTGTAAAAGTACGTGTAATTTCTCAGGACAATGTTGCTTACGAAAGCCGCGAATTGATCTTCCATTCGGATTCTCCGGCGCCAAAAGTTGCCGTTGACAAAACTGAAGAAAATCTTGAACAGCAGTTTGACGAAGACGGAAACCCGATAGAAGAACGTTCAAAAATAAAAATTTCTGGAGCGGTTTCTTCAGAAACACCTCTTACTTCTCTAAAATACCGGATTATAACAGTTCCTGCTGTTTTTGACTTAAAAACTCCTTCGCTGGTGACAGGAGCAGGTTCTCCTTCGTTCGGACAATTTGCAGAACTTCCTGCAAAAACAGGCGGATTTGAGTTCGAAATTGATGCTGCTGAGCTCAGAAAGGGAATTTCTGTAGTCGAAATTGTAGCAAACAACGGAAAAACGGCGGCAGATTCTGTAAAAATCAGAAATCTTCCGGAATTGCCTTCAAAAACAGCCGACGGCAAAAAAATCACTCCGGCAAAACCTGTTTATTCGTGGATTGATGCGGAAGACGTTTACTATGTAATTATTTCTCAGACTACTTCTTCAAATTTTAGCGGAACATTCTTCCGTTCAGAAATGGCTGCCGGTTCTTCAGAACTTTCGGTAAAAGCAAGCGACGGAAAAGTTATTTCAAAATACACTGCAAAAAAACCAGGTTCTGCAAAAGTGTTTATTTCAGAAATTGACGGAAAAACTTACGCAAGCGGAATGAGAATTGCACTTCCCCGCGGAAATTCTAATTCTCCAAAAAACGCATGTGTGAGCATTGTTTCCGACTTCCCTGTAACTTCCGTAAACTGGGCTATTTCTGGAGAAAAGCTTCCTGGCGGTGACGAAAAACAAAGCGGGAAAGTTGATGCAAAACAAATCCGCCAAATTGATTCAACTCATTACGAAGCAAATATTCCTTTGAATAATCTTCCTTCAAGACTTACTTCTCTTGAAATAACGGCAGAAACTGCTGGCGGAAATGCTTTTTATAAGGGAACTGTCGGAATTGTGCGCGAAAGGGATTCTGCTCTTGTGGACAACGAAAATAGAATTTACTGGGCGCCGACAGAAAAAACTCCGTTCGACACTGCAAATTCCCGCTATGTATTAAAAACCGGCGAAAAATTTGGAGCATTTGTAAACGTTTTTGGCCCTGTATCGGCGACTCTTTCAACTTATCAAAACGGACTTACTGTTCAAGCGGACGGAAATTTTGCATACATTATTGCAGAAAAAGAAGGAATTTATAAAAATGTCGGCCTTAAAGTGACTGACAGTCAGGGCGTAACATATAATTCAACTGTGATAGAACTTTTAGTTGATGATTCTGCTCCAACCGTAGAAATTGTTGCTCCTGAGCTGCAAAAGTGGATTCAAAAAAACACAATGCTTACTGTAAAAGCCGGCGATTTAAATGGAATTGAAAGCGTTGAATATTCGGTAGACGGCGGTCGAAACTGGAATCCCTGCAAAGGAAACGGAAGCGGAACTTATGTTGCCGCGCTCAATCTTGAATCATTTGAAGACGGAATCATTCCTGTTGACGTGTTTGTAAAAGACATTGCAGGAAAAATTTCTTATGCTCAGACAGTAATTCAAAAAGATACTCAGACTCCGCAGGTTCAGGTTGTTGTTCCTTGCGCAGATGATGTTGTAAACGGCGAAAATCTTATCGCATTTATTGTAAAGGACAGCGGACACTTTAGCCGTGCAGAATATGTTGCGCCTAAAAACGGAAATGCCGCTTCTGCGCCAGTTGAACTTCCTCTTGGACCTATGGTTGTTACTCATATTGGAACAGCGGACAAGCAGATTAGCGATTTGATGTCATTCAATTTTTATGATGAGACAGGAAATGTCGAAACGCTCCGCCGCTGGGACTTTATAATTGACCAGAAATCGGATCTTCCAATTGCAGAAGTTCATATGCCGGAAGAAGATGCCGTAATAACGACAGACTTTGTTGTTTCGGGCGTTGTAGTTGATGACGATGGACCTTCAAAAGTTTATTACAAAATCGACAACGGTGAATACAAGCTTGTTTCTGAAGAATATGGCACAAGTTTTTCAATCGATGTTCCTCTTTCAACGATGAAAGACAACGAACACTCGGTTACTGTTTATGCAGAAGACTTGAATGGTGTAAAAGGACCGGAATTTGTCCGCAACTTTAAAATTTCTCTTGAAGAACCAAAGGGCGCGGTTATAACTCCTCCGATTGACAATACAGTCCGCGGCTGGGTAAAGCTTACAGGAAAAGCAACTGATAAAAACGGCATAAGCAAGGTTTATATTTCTGTAGACAACGGAAATACTTATAACGAGGCGACTGGAAATTTTGCCCACGAAAATGAAGTTTCTGACTGGTCTTACGAATTCGACACAAGAGTCGTAGAAGACGGAACTCATGTTGTATTTATGAAAGTTGTTGACTGGTTTGGAATCGAAGGCCTTTATTCATCTTTGATAAACATTGACAACACCGCTCCGAGCATTGACCTTGAATTGCCGCTTGACGATTCAAAAACAACAAAAATGCTGTTCTTCTCTGGTCAGACAACGGATAATATTGGGCTTAAAAAACTTTATATTACGATTCGTTCTCTTGAAGGCAAAACTGTAAGTCAAAAACTTGCAAACATCAACTTGACCCCTGGAGAAATCATTACAGAATCAATAGATTTGTCTTCTCTCGACAACGGTTTTTACAATGTTGAATTGACAGGAATGGACGCGGCAGACAACATTACCCGCGTTTCAAGAAACGTTCAGCTGGACAAACGCGCCGCAATGGCAAAGGTTGATCTTTTGTATCCGCTCAATGGAGAATTTGTAAAAGGCGTATTCAATATTTATGGAACGGCAGTAAGCGAAATCAACATTGAAAGCCTTGAACTTTTGGTTGACGGAGAAAAAACGGCAGAAACAACACTGAGCGAAAGCGGATATTACAAATTTAATCTTTCGCCGGAAATGCTTACTGACGGACAGCACAAAATTCAGGTTAAGGCAAATCTTGCAAATGTAAGCACAATTATGTCTAACGAACAGTTTATAAATTACACTTCTGTTGGTCCTTGGGTTACAATCGACAATTTTACTTACGGAGATTTTGCAATCGAAAGACCGTACATTGTTGGCGATGCCGGATATGCAATTTCTGAAACGGAACTTGTTGCTGCAAAGGCAAAGGGCGCTCAAAAAGAAATGAAAGACGCCACCTTGGCAAAAACTGTAGAAAAAGTTGAAATTTCTTTCAACAATGGAAAATCATTTGAAGAAATTTCAAAAACTGGAAAATGGCGCTACCGCATTGAAAATGAAGACATTACCGAAGGCTATCACTTTATGCTCGTGCGTGCGACAATGAAAAACGGCGAGACAGCGGTTACAAGAACTATTGTTCAGGTTGATAAGACTAAGCCGACTGTTAAGCTCATAAGCCCGGGCGAAGGCGGACGCTTTAACCAGAGCATTGAATTTAACGGTCTTGCACACGACGATGTTGCGCTTAAGAGCGTTTCTCTTGCTTTGCGAAAAGGTGACAAGTCAAGTTACGAAGTTCCAGCTTTTATTCAGGGATTGTATTTTGACTGGCATTTCTGGGGCGCAACTCTGTTTGATATTGGTGCCGGACTTTCGTTCTTTGACGACAACGTTCGTATTCAGGTGCAGTGGGGACAGTTTACGCAGACACAGCGCGAAATGTTTACAAAAACAAACCAGCGTTATGGCGGCGACAGCGTATTGGGAGCAAAAATTCTTGCAAACGTTGCATATATTCCATTTATGTACTTCCTTGGACGCGATTACGAATGGCTTTCTGCAAACGTGACTGTCGGTGCAAACTTTACGAGATTTAATCAAGGTCAGTCTGGTAAGCCGCAGGTTCTTTCTGCCTTGCTTGCCCAGATTGAATTCCCGAGGGTGACTTTTGCAAAGCAGAAGATGTTCAGGACGTTCTCAATTTATACAGAAGGTCAGTTGTGGTTTATTCCAACAGATGTAAGTTCGGACGTTGATATTGACAACCTGGTTCCGCAAATCTCTGTAGGTTTGCGTGTAAATGTATTCTAGAAATTTTTTTCTAGGATTAGCACATGTAGATTGATTTTGTTTTAGGAAGGTGATTTTTCATGGAAAAAAGTGTTTTTAATCTAGGAAAAGGGAAAGAACCTCTCAAAGTAATACGGGGGGGGGTATTTGCAATTATGCTGTGCGCCCTCGTCTGCGCGGCGGGCTCCTGCAAGGTAGGACTTGGGGACTCTGTAGACACCGAGGCGCCATCTGTAAAAATCGTATATCCTGATCCGAACACAAACGCCATAATCCGCGACACCTTCATACTCTACGGCGACTGCGACGACGACAAGCAGATCACGGCGGTAAAAATTACTCTTGTGAATATCGACACCGGGACTACTGTGCTTTCTGATGTGCCGGCTACGGTGGATTCTGACCAGAAACACTGGAGAATCAAACTGAATTCCCACTCTGAGGAAAACAAATACAACGGCTGGCAGTTTGCGGACGGAAAATATACCGTTACTGTCCGGGCTTATGACGGTTCCCACGACAGCAGTTCTGACGAAAAAAGCAGCACTTCTTCTTCTTTTGAAATTGACAACACCGCTCCTGTCTTTGTGATTAAAAATCCGGGAGTTTTGAAAACCGAAACCAGTTCTCCTTCGGCTTACGGTTCTATCTTTACGGTTGAAGGAACAATCTCGGAACTCCATTCTGTAAGTTCTATGGAAGTAACTGTCTACGACGAAGCCGGTAACTGTGTTTCTGAAGAATTCTACGACGGGGAAACTTTACAGGCATTTGTGGAAGAGGACATTGAAATTGCCGGTGGTACCAGCGTAATTATTGCCCAGTCCGGCTCTACTGACGGAAGGTACAACAAGATTTACGGTGAGGGTTCGGGCACTCAAAAATTCACCTGTTCTATAAAACTTACCGACAACGCAAAAAAATACGTGAATCCTCCTGAACTCAGCGATTCCAGGTCGGCGGAGGAAGCTGCTCTGGACGAAAAGGGAAATTCAACCTGCAGCATCTATCTTTACGACGATGTTTATAACGCCCTTTTGAGCCAGAAAAATCCTGAAAGCAAAAAACTCAGTGCCGGGGATTTGAAAAACTTAATCAACTGTACCTTGGATAACAAAGAAGCCAGAAATTTTCTTCTGGAGAAAGAAAAAAACACTGACTCGGCTGGAGATGCTTCAAAAAGGCTTTATTTTTCTTTAAATCCAGAGGCAAACCCTACCTATAACGTAAACGGTTTTGAGTACAGTTTTGTGGAAGACGATTATTTGCAGCAGGCTTCTGCCGGAAATGCTGTTTCTGTGACTGTTCTTCAGGGACTTGACCAGACTATGATTGATTTGGACGGTGATCCGGACGGAAACGAAAAGTCTAATTCAACGGTAAAGGTTTGGATGAAGGAATTTCTTGACAGACCTTTGGACGAAGCGGCGGTAAAAGAGGAGATTACGGAGACTCTGGCTCCGAAGGTAAAGGCCCAGGAAGACGAGGGAAATGAAGGTTTTGTGGAATATGTAAAGGGAACGAAAGAAGTTCCTGTAACTGAAATTGAAGGCTGGAAGCTGATTTTTGACTACGGTCAGAACAATTCCGGGGAAAGCTCTGTTTCTACAAAGACTTTCTCTGTAACTTTGCCGGCGGGTTCTATCGCCCTGAACAAGTATTATCTTCTGGTGGTAACCGGACGGGACATTGACAATGTTGAATTTTCTCAGAGCAAGATTTACGGTTTTGAAGGAAACGAAGCGGGAATTCCACCGACTTTGACCATCGACGACATTTATGGGGACAAGGCAAAAACTGTAAAAAATCTTGTGCCGTCTTCTAATTTTGACTTTACCGGTAAAGCAACTTTGAAAGGCTCTTCTCTCTATACTTCGGAATTTTCTGTAACTCTTACGGTAGAGGATCAGGACTCTGATAAGATAATTGGCACTGTAACGGAAACACTGACCCGCTCTGCCTTAGACAAGCCCTGGTCAGAAACCGCTGCCCTTAAATTTACTGATAAGGAAAACTGGATTTTTACCCCAGACAAGCTGGGTAACGATAATTTTAAGGTTGTGAAGGGAGTTGGAAAATCTTACCTTTATACTCTGGAAGTTTGGGGAAAGGCTTCTTCTGGCCACGAAAGCTCTTCAACTTTAAACCTTCAGATTGACTCGAAAAATCCGGCGGTGGAAATTACTTCGATTACGCCGACGGTTGATGAATACGATGAGGAGAAAGGCCCTTTTGTAAACGGGACAATCTGGGTAAAAGGCAATGTGGAAGAAACAAACCTGGAAAACGTTGCCGTTGAAGTTTATGCTGGTGACACTCTTGTAGAGAAGGCTTCAAATGCCAGCCTGGGTAAAAAATATTCAATCAATTACGAAATTGACACTACCACACTGAAAGATGACTCTGCCCTGGAAATAAGACTTAAAGCCGTAGACAAGGTAGGAAACGAAACCTGTGTTTCTTCGACTGCGCTGGAGGATTATAAGGAACTTAAGATTGCTCAGAAGACGGATATGCCGGTTGTTACGCTGAATAATGCAAGCCCAGCGATAAAGAGCGCTGACGGCATAAGTGTGGATGAGAATCTGTTTGGAACGGTTTCTAATAACAAGATTTCAGTATCTGTTTCTGACGATGACCTTATAAAAAGCGTTACGATGAAGGTTTCCAGCGAAGCAGGAGAGGTAATCGACTCGACAACAAAAGACGAAATTGGAAAATCAACCTACAGTGCTTCCTTTGCGCTTCCAACAGCCGAAGGAGTGTACAAGGTTGAAGTTATTGCGAAAGACGACATCTTATCGACAGAACTTTCTGGGGAAAGAGAAGCGAAGACGACTGTCATCGGTCCTTTCTTTGTTGCTGTTTCTGCGGGAGCTCCAACCATAAGCCTTGACTCTGTAAAAACCTACTTGACGGCTACACCTAGCTTTACAGGAACAGTTTCCAGCGACCAGGCAACTGTCAGCGCCAAATTTACAAAGGCAAACATTGGTGGCAAAGATGCCGACGAAACAGAGCTTTCAAAATATACCGCTCTGCTCAGCAAATCAGAAGTAAATGCGAAAAAATGGACAGTTTCTCTCAATTCAGGGGCATCTCTTGACAACGGAAACTACACGATTCGCTTTACTGCTGAAAATAAATATGGCGAATCAAACTCTTCGGAAGCAGAATTCACTGTAGACAACGTAGCACCAACTGTAAAAATAACAGAATACAACTCGATTAAAAACGAAAACGGATTTACAGAACCACTGAATTTCTATCTCAACCCAGAGAACATAAAGACGATAAAAGGAACCTGCGCCGACAACGAAAGCGGAAGCGGAATAGACAGCGTCTACTATTACATTGGCGACATCACAGGAAAAGAGATTCCATCGACAGAAAACGGCTGGATTCTTGCAAATCTCACAAAAACCGAAAGCGAAACAGGCTGGACTATTTCTCTTACAGACTTAAATGTTGAGGAAGGAAAAAATTATCCAGTTCATATAAAAGCTAAAGATAATGCTGGAAACAGAAGCGAAGACTATAATTATATCAGTCTTTACATCGATAAAACTGGACCTAATTTGAAGGCTTCTGTGCCTGATTCAGGCTTGACTTATACAAAAAATGAAAAATTTTACCGAGTTTACGGCTCAAATTCATTCAACGTTTCTGTAACTGCGACAGATGTTGCTGGAGTTGCAAGCGTTTCGGCTAACTCAACATCTCTTGTAAAAGGCGATGACGGAATTTACACTGGAACAGTTTCTGTAACTCCAGATTCGAATGGCTTTGCTTCAATCAGCGTTATTGCAATGGACAGCGTTGGAAATTCTTCAGAAACAACAATCGATGACGTAATGATTGACTCGACCGCGCCAACCGTTGCGATCTCGTCATATCCTGAAAATGCGACAAAAGACGAATTTACGCTGAGTGGAACTGTTTCAGACAATATCGGTGTAAAATCTGTCGTTATAACAGATTCTCTTGATTCTGCAAAATCATACGAGGCGACTGTTAGCGGTGGAAAATGGTCTGTAACTTTGAAGCCTTCTTCAATCGCGGCAGGCGCAGACGAGACAAATGACGGCTCACACACTTACACCGTAACCGCAAAAGACAAAGTCGGAAACACTTCAACTAAAACCTGCCGCGTTACGACCGACACCACAGCTCCTTACTGGTACACAGACAACACAGAAAATAAGGAGCCTTATATAAGCACAAAGGCAAGCTCAGAAAAAATCACGGTTTCCGGTGTTGAATACAGCCTGTACAATTCAACTTCTGTAACGGTTGCGGCAAAGGCAAAAGATGCGACAACAAACGTCGGACACCTGCTTTACAACTTGAACGACGAGAAAGACAGTTTATCTGCATTGGTTTGGAAAACCGTGGACAACGGAAACATCACCGTGGAAAACCTTGCGCAGGGCTTAAACACGCTCAAGATAAAGGCCGCCGACGAGGCTGGAAACGAGACTTCACCGTTTGCGATTTCATTCTTCGTGGATTCCCTTGCTCCGGCTGAGCCTGCTTTGAAATCTGTTGACAGCGACTCTGACGAAGGCTCAATGAAGATTTTTGCCGCCCAGAACAAGCAGAAACTTGTGAACGGAAATTCTGATGTCGTATTCAAAGTGGAGGTGGCAGACAAAGCCGCGGACGACACTTCAGACGGAAAAGACTCTTACAGCGGAATCGCCTCTGTTGAGCTTGCAAAAATCGGAAACAAGACCCTTTCCAAGGCAATTTCCGGAACTTTTGTCTCAGAAGAAAACGGAAAACAAGTCTATTCAATCACAGTTCCGGCTGGCGAGCTTGCAAGCGGATCTGCAAACGTGACTGTAAAAGACAAGGCAGGGAACTCGACAACGCTTGGAATGTTCAACTTCCTTTTGGACAACAAGGCTCCTGCTGTTTCCATGTCTTCTCCTGCAGGCGATGTAAACAAGACAATCTCCCTGAGCGCAAGCGCGACCGACAACCAGGAAATCGACGGGGCCACGCTTAAACTTGAATACAGTACCGACAAAACAAACTGGACAAAACTTTCGAGAGATAATGCCGGCCCAGAATACAAGGCTGTAATCTCGGATTCTGTAATAAGCGTTACAGGCTTTGACACTACAAAATTTGCGGACAAATCCACAGTCTACGTAAGGGCAGTTATAAGCGACAAGGCGAAGAATGAAGGAAAGTCAGAAGAGGTAGCCCTCAGAATAAACCAGGACTCTGACCGTCCGGTTGTAAAGATAGACAATCTTGCAAGGCTTGGAGACGGAACTTTCATCCTCAAGTACGGAACAAACGCCCAGATTACGGGAACTCTTTCCGACGACGACTCAACTTCAGGCGCAGTTGTAGAAGAATTTGTTATTTCTGAGACCCCTTATACAGGAAGTGAAAGTGTAAAAAATCTTGCAAAAAAATTCGATTCTGCCACAGGCGACTTTACGTTCGAGCCGGAAAACACAGAAGACGGGACAAAGACACTTTACTTCTATATAAAAGACAACGGCGGAAGCGAATTCTACACAACGGCTCCGACAGGCGCGGATTCCAGCGGAAGCACAGCATATCTTAAAAACCCGAAGCTGTACCTAAAGACAGAACCACTCGATGACTCTCTTGCGGCAAAAGTTTTTTCTTATAAATCGGATTCGAACAGCCCGACAGTAACAGCAGGAAAAGGTGTCCTTTATTCGGACAATGCAGGAGAAAATGCCGCAAAAGACGCGAATGGCGAAACTTTCGATTTTGCCAGCTCAAATTCAACTCTTAACACAAGTTTTGTTGCCGGCGGCTCAGAAAGAAGATTCGTAAAATTCCAGTTTGAAGCAAATGACGCAAGCGGAATTGAGGGAATGACGCTTGAACTGTTTGATGAGGCAAATAATTCCGTTTTAAAACTAAAGACTCCTGATTCAATAACAGGTGCCAGCGGATTTACAACAAGCGGAACAATAGAACAAAAACAAATAAAACCAAATGAGACAGACCCGACAACATCAATCTGGACAACGGAAATTATAGATTTAGAAGGTAAGACCACCGCCCAGTACACCGCAAAAATAGTTCCTTACGACAAGGCAGGTCTTGCAGGAAACGGCTCATACTCATTCTTCATAGACAATTCCGCTCCAGAAATCGTGATTCGCTCCCCAATAAGCGGAAAAGAAGTTACAGGAACCGTAAGCATTGCAGGAACCGCAACCGACACAGGAAGCTCAGGAACCGCAAATATTCAATGGCTTATTCCAAAAAAAGAATTTGTGACTGTCGCAAATACAAAAACAGGCACAGAAAAACTTGAATATCTGAAAAGTTTGAATTGGAATGGAGGCGAAGACGCGCTTGCGGCAACAGCGACACTTACTTCATGGCAGTTCGACTTTGACGGCAAAAACGACGATGCAGCTTCCGACCCGGCAAACTTTATTTTCAAAGGCGGAAACCCGGCTCTCGACGTTTATGATTCTGACGTTTTTGCAACAAATGTAACAGACGGAATCTATGCACTGCCAGTTTATTTTATGGCAACAGACGCAATCGGAAATTACTCGATTTATGAAAAATATGCTCTGCGCCATAACCCTGACGGCGACAAGCCAAAACTCGACTTCCTCTACCCTACCGTTTCCGATTATGGAAAAGACCTTGAATATGTTGTTCTTGGAGGCACAATCCGTGCAACGGGAAGCGCGGTAATTCCAAGCGGAACAACTACCGTAAGATCCGTTTATTACCAGATTGCAGGCGAAAACGGCTCTTTCTCAGAATCTGACAAAACTGCTGCCTCAACTAACTATGGATACGCTGTTTTAACAGCTTATGACGTTGTAAAAGAAATAACAGGAACAGATTATTCTTCAACTTCAAGAACTATTGATGATTCTATGCTTAAAAAGTTTGGATTCTCAACAAAGGCCGAAATGGACGCCTGGTGGGGAATTAAGGCAAACGGAACTGCCGCATGGAACATAATTCTTAACGAAAGAGGAGAACTCAATCCAGAAACAGATGGTTCTACAACGAATATAAAAATCCGCACCTGTGGCATAAATGCTGAAGGAAAATTCGGCGCATGGACAAGCGGCGACAACGTAATTTCAATTCATATTGATGACAAAGCGCCAGTAATCAACAGCATTGTAAAACAGTACAAAGAAGACGAAATCACTTCAAATCCAACGAAACTTCCAGAGTGTAAAGCAAGTCAGAATTACGTTTCTGATATGTTCTTGAGAGAACAGTGGTATCTTGAAGTTACTCTCTTAGACGAAACTGCAGTTACAAGCTACTCAGTTCAAAAGGACACAACCTCGCTTACAGAAGGAAGCGGATATTTTGTTCAAAGCAACGTTGAAGACAAGTCTAAAAACGGTTACAGGCTCTACATTCCTATTGATAAGGATTCTGATTCTGTTTCGTACACAATCACGGCAAACGATAAAGAACACACTGCAACCCAAACATTCTCTTTTAGACTCGACAACACAGCGCCAACACTCGAAAGCCTTACAGGAAACGGTCAAGATTTGGCACCAAACGGAATTATCGAAGATTCAAACTATGTCTACACAGTAGGCGGAAAATCCGAAGATTCAGGTTCCGGAGTAGAAAGAGTTTTGTTCTACTTTATGAGAAAGTCAGGCATAACAAAAACTACGATTACTGACGAAGTTCTTCTCGACCCGATGATTACAACAGGCACGGACAAAAGCAAAATCGAACTTTCAACTTTGACCGCATTGCCAGTTACGCAGGAAAATAAAACATTCTATCTGTATGCAAAAGCACAGACTTCAAGCGCCACGAAGGACACGTTTACACTTCTTACATCGGCAGATTCTCATATTAGAACTGGCGGGCTAATCTACATTGACGGTCTGTACAGAAAAATTACAAAACTTGACGGAACAACAGTCACATTTGAACCTGCAATGTCCGAGGCAAAAGCTTCTGTAACCGCATACTTCCCTATTGCCCAGGTTATCGACAACACAGCCACCGAAAAAGTAAAGAGCAATTCGGCAAATCCATTCACTTTTGAAAGCGGAGATGACGGCGACGGAATGCCGGAAACATTCTCAAAGACAGGAACTACATGGACTTGGGACGCGACAATTCACTCTTACAATATGCCGGACGGCCCTGTAACTTTGGTCATAATGGCCTTTGACGAAGCAGGAAACGTAAGCAGAAAGAGTTACAACCTGATGATTGTCAACAACGCACCAAGGCTTGCAAAAGTATGGCTGGGTACGGATTTGAACAACGATGGAAAATTCACCTCCAGCTCTGACATTAAAGAGATTGTGGAATACAACATTCTGGCAGCAGAAGGCAACGAACAGAAGGAATATGAACTGGACTTTACGGCAAAAAAATCCGACGGAACACCGAAATATGAGTCTGGAATCTTCAAGATAAAAAAAGATCTTGCGGTTATCCCGGAATTTACCGGCGGAAACGGCTCCATAGGAATGATTTCCAACCTGACGGCAACGGACACCACAAAAACCACAGGCACCGTAACAGAAGCTTCTGCCAGGGACGTTACAGTTACAGGAACAGAAAAGACCCTTATGGACAGTTCCGATTCTCCAAAATTTACCAGTCAAAAATTTACAACAAATGCAAAAGCAAATTCCATATATGCCTTTGTAATATCTGAAAATGAACTGGGAGATGACGGAGAAAACAGGGGAATGAGCTTTACTTTCTGGGACAAAACCGAAGAAACAGAACAGGGAACAAACAGCCAGTACTCGGTTCTTTTTGTGAAGAATTTTTCCATTGCCCAGAAAGACAATACCCCTCCAAATGCGGTAATAGACCCGTTCCAGTGGAACAGTCTTACAGACAACTCCATCTACGGCTCAGAAACATCAGAAAGTTTTTCTGACCTTAAAGGCCACATTGAACTTGAAGCCGACTGGAAAAAAGCCACCGGCTACAAAGACAGCGAAACAAACGGGCAGTTCGACGGCGACCCTAAAGTTTCTGGAAAAATCACAATCCGGGGGTCTGCTTACGACAACACCAACCTGACCGCCCTTTACGCTGTAATCGACGATTTTACTTTCGCAAACTCCACGGCTTCCACAGGTTTGGAAACAACCGGCATTACAACCACAGAAAGCAGTGGCTCAAAAACCCGCACCATGGTTAAGCTGGCAACTTACGAAAATGGAAGCTGGACAGTAACAAAAGGCGGAATGGATGACTACGGCTGGAACTTTTCGGTAACAGACGGTGGAATTTCCCAGACAGGGCACCGGGTAACCTGGCAGCTGGACTGGGACACAAGCAAAGTCAGCGGAATTGTCGGAGCAGACAAGGTAATAGGCATAGCCGCCCAAGACCACAAAGGAAACTACAGCTGGCAGACCGCCTCCGCCCAAACAGAAGACGAAACCATCTTCAACAGACCGGAATATCGGGTGGACGTTGTGCCGTATGTCGTAAAAGTTGAAACAAAACTTTCAAAACAGAAAAAATCCAACTGGTCTGTCTACAACCGCTCTGCCCTCGGACACTATCCGGTACAGTCCGTTGTAAGCAATGTTGCCAGCGGAATACTCAACACCAAAACTTCGGAAGACGTAACTTTGCACGGCTTTAACCTGAACGGAACTTCGGTAACAATAACAGGAAGGAAAAATGCTGTTATAACCGGAAATGTTTCTGAACAGACAGCCACTGACCTGTCAAAAATCACATTCAACGTTGCAGACCTGGCTTCTGGTACGCTTAAACTGAGTGTAAATAACGTAGAAGTTATCAACAACTACAACGACAACGATGCCATGGGAACTGCAGAAACAGAGGGAACTGCCAGCAAAAATATGTACAACAGGCAGGCAAACGGCGACACAAACAACATACTTACAGACGACCTTGTGTTTGACGTGTGGGAATTTAACGACAGGGCAGCAAAGCCGATTAACGGTCTTGCCACAGGAGTGCAGATGCAGGTAAACCAGAGTTCAAAAATGCTGAACTTTGCCTTTGCAAACGGTGGTCTGTTCTTTAGCATGGGCGGAAAAGTGGGGGATACAGACTACTCAAGCTATTACTGGGCAGGGGACTGGGATACCTTTGCAGGCCCTAGCGTAGGCTTCCACGTAGACGCCAGTGGCAACACCTACTCCGTAGCCAGCGGTGGAGATACAAATGCTCAAGGTCATGTTGATAAATACGCATTCTACACAAGCCGCTGGGGATTAGGTACAAGAAACACAGGTGGAACATACGGCGGTTCAAATGCCCTAAGGCTTGAAGAAATAGCCATAAAAACAGGCCCAGAAACATTTGACTATTCCCTTATGAAGTACCGGTATCTTTCTTCGGAATTTGCTTCTTCTTCCACAAACCTGTATCTGGTAAACTACGATGCCCTTACGGACGAAATACGCTTTAGGGCAGGAACTTTTGACAGTACAACAAACCAATTTACCGGAGGCTTTACAGATACTTATAAAGGTCAAACCCCATCCTACTACAGCACGGCTAACTGTCAGGTAATAGCAAACAACTCTGTAAGCGGAGGACGTTTCCTTACAGATGACAGCGGTAGCACTACCAAAGTTGCCCCAATCTCAGGGCGGGGTGCCGGACAGTACGTGGACATTGCAGTTGCAACAAACGGCACAAATAACAAAGACGCCGTCTGTGTTGTATGGTTCGATGCCTACGAAAACTGCCTTAAATACAGTTATTACGTAGACCCCATCAGCAATTGGGAAAACCTTAAAGGCGACAGTAAGGCAACAGGCTGGTCTACACCAAAAACGATTTTTGAAGAAGGTGGCGAATACTGCCAGATTGTTGTGGACGCAGAAAACCACATCCACATTGCAGCCTACGCTGGTAACGGTGACGTAAAATACGCTTATCTTGAAAGATATAATTCGCCATACAGCGAAGGAACAAATTCCTGCACGGTGGACTCTTCCGGTGCCGTAGGAGAACACCTGACTCTGGACGTGGCCCTGGACGAAAAAGGAAACAGTATTCCGTACATCGGCTACTTTACGGCAGCCATAAAGGCTCCAAAGTATGCCTGGCTTTCAGACACGACAAAAGGCAAAGTGCCAGCCGGTGTTGATGATTACGAGCGGTTTACGGGAGCCTGGGAAGTAACGGTATTACCGACCCCAAGCCGTCCCACCACAAACAGGGAAGACAAGATTAACATAGGAGTGTTCAAGGATGAAGACGGAAAACTAAACTGGTCTACAACAGACGGCAATGCACCGGCAGATTCAAACATTGGCACAAGCACCTGCAGCATTTCCGTAAACGGCTACTCTTCTACAGAAACAAGCCAGTGCTACGGCAATGGTTCAAAAAATGCAGTCTTTGCTTACCAGATTTCTGGCAGCACAGGCTCTTGCATCGAAACCGCGCAAATGCGCTAGCGCATTAAAAAGCCGAGTTTTAGCCCGGATCGGAACGGCGCGGAGCGTTCAAAAGGCGGAAAAAATTTCCGTCTTTTGAATGTAGCGTCAGCGGAACCGTGCAGAGCCGGTTTGTGATTGCGGTGCGCTCCTAAAAAAACTTAGAGAACGTGGAGTTTTGAATTTTCCAGGTTCAAATAGGCTTTGTCGCCGGCTTTGTAAATTTTGTGGGCGCGCGGATTGTAATCGTTTATTTTTATTATGGTGTTTTCCGCGGAAAGGCTCATGGCTTCGCTCTGGTCGTGAGTTACGTAAATTGCTGTAATTCCGAGTTTTTGCTGGATTTTTCGGATTTCTGTGCGCATTGTTACACGGAGTTTTGCGTCAAGATTGGAAAGCGGCTCATCAAAAAGCAGAACTCCCGGCTGCATTACAAGAGCTCTTGCAAGAGCTACACGCTGCTGCTGACCTCCAGAAAGCTGGTTTGTCATTCTTTCTTCCATCGAACAGGTAATACCACAGTTTTTTTCAAAACATCACGATTTATCAATAAAAAAGTGGCGTTGCCGTAGCCGTTGCAAAAATGCCCCCTGATAAATGAAATCTGTCCACATTTGATGGACATAAAAAGACGAATGCAGCGTGAAAAACATAAATTTTTTCTGACAATAAATCTGAATCTTTCGGACAGTACATCTGAATAATTCAGACAGTACATCTGAATCTTTCGGACAGTACATCTGAATCTTTCTGACAGTACATCTGAATCTTTCGGACAGTACATCTGAATCTTTCGGACAGTACATCTGAATAATTCGGACAGTACATTTGAATGTTCGCGCCTGCTTTTTGTCTTTATAAACATAGCCAAAATTAACTGGCGGAGCTTTTGGGGGGTCAGTTCAAAAGGCGGAAAAAAATTCCGTCTTTTGAATGTAGCGTCAGCGGAACCGTGCAGAGCCGGTTTGTGATTGTGGTGCGCTCCTAAAAACTTAGAGAACATGGAGTTTTGAATTTTCCAGGTTCAGATAGGCTTTGTCGCCGGCTTTGTAAATCTTGTGGGCGCGCGGATTGTAATCGTTTATTTTTATTATGGTGTTTTCCGCTTTGACCTGATAATACTGGTAGGCGCCCATAAAAGTTGAAAAAACGACCTCGCAAGGAATGGCGTTTCCTGTATCCGTAAGCTGGACATTTTCCGGGCGCAGGACTATTTTGCACAAATCCCCTGCAACAAGGTTTCCGTAACTTTCGGCTTTTACATCAATGCCGTTTACATCTACGACAACGTTTTGGCCGGAAACTGATTTTACTTTTCCAGAAAGAAAACTTACTTCGCCAATAAAATCCGCGACAAATTCGCTTTTTGGGCTGTAATAAATTTCTTGCGGTGTGCCTTTTTGCGCGATTCTGCCATTTTTCATAAGGATAATTTCGTCGGAAAGGCTCATGGCTTCGCTCTGGTCGTGAGTTACGTAAATTGCTGTAATTCCGAGTTTTTGCTGGATTTTTCTGATTTCTGTGCGCATTGTTACGCGGAGTTTTGCGTCAAGATTGGAAAGAGGCTCATCAAAAAGCAGAACTCCCGGCTGCATTACAAGAGCCCTCGCAAGAGCTACACGCTGCTGCTGACCTCCAGAAAGCTGGTTTGTCATTCTTTCTTCCATTCCAGTCAGTTCTACAAGGTCGAGCATGTCAAAAACCTGTTTTTTTATTTCTTCTTTTGGAAGTTTTCTGAGTTTTAGACCGTAGGCAATATTGTCAAAAACGTTGTAATGCGGCAAAAGCGCATAGCTTTGAAAAACCATTGCCGTATCGCGTTTGTTTGGCATAAGTTCGTTTATTGCCTTTGAGCCAAGATAAATTTCGCCATGGTCTGGACTTTCAAAACCGGCAATCATGCGCAGAGTTGTAGTTTTTCCGCAGCCAGAAGGTCCTAAAAGCGTTACAAAGCTTCCCGGTTTTATGTCAAGGGAAACATTGTCAACAGCGGCAAAATCCTTTTTTGTTTTTGGATCCTGATAGATTTTTGTAATATTTTCGAGTTTAACGCCCTGTGGCTCTTTTCTTTCCATAATTTACACCTCTTTTGTCGGTTTGCTTGTTCCCAATTTTCCAAGAACAAAATTCATTATCGTGATTGCAACATAAGTGATTACGATTAAGATTGTTGCGTAAGCACAGGCAATTCCGTAGTTGCCTTTTTCTGCATGCTCATTTATTCGTACTGTAATCAAAAGATATTTTGGAGTTACAAGAAGAATAATTGCCGAAATTGCAGTAATTGAGCGCACAAAAGTTGTTACAAGTCCGCTGATAAAAGATTCCTTGATTAGAGGCAACGTAACCGTCTGAAAAACCTTTGCGCTGTCTGCACCCATATCGTAGGCCGCTTCTTCAATTGACCGGTCAATCTGCCTTAAAGCCGCAATTCCCGAACGAGTTCCGATTGGAAGCGAACGGACAATAAAAACAATTACGAGGATTGCTCCTGTACCGTAAAGGCCCGACAAAATTCCAGAATGAAAAAGTCCAGAATTGTAACCGCGGATAAAACCAACGCCAAGAACAGTTCCCGGAACAGCCATTGCAAGCATTGCGACAAATTCCATAAACCCTTTGGCAAAGAATTTTCGCTTAACGACAAGATATGCAATAATCATAGAAAGAAAGGCCGTAATCGGAGAGGCAATTGCAGAAAGAAGCATTGAATCCGTAAAAACACGATACCCCTTATTTTTAAAAATATATTCGTACCATTTTAGAGAAAGATGATAGTCTCGTCCCCAAATTTTAAAGAGAGAACCAAAAGGAACAAGAATATACATGGAAATTACAAAAACCGTCAAAAGCGTACATATTGTTACCAAAGGAATTCTTACGCTTGAATCGGTGATTGCAGCCCTTCCTCTCGTTGCCTTTCCGGTCAAAGTAGCAACAGACTTCCTTTCCAGCCAGTATTTTTCCAGAATAAAAAGTCCCATCGAAATTACAAGAAGAACAACAGCCATAGCAGTTGCTCCAGATTTATCATAAGCGCCAGTCAATTGAAGATAAATCGAAGTCGCCAGAGTGTCAAAGTTGCCGCCAATAATCATTGGATTTGCAAAATCCGCTACAGATTCAATAAACGAAACCAAAAAAGCGTTTCCGATTCCCGGAAGCAAAAGCGGAAAAGTAACCGTCTGAAAAACCTTGAACCTGCCGGCGCCCATATTCCGGGCAGCTTCTTCAAGAGACGGATCAATGTTTTTTAAAAGCCCTTTAAGCATCATGTAGCAGACAGGAAAAAAAGTCAGAATCTGAACAAGAGCAATTCCGCGCCAGCCGTAAAGCTGGGTATTATTCATATTAAAAAGTCCGCGGGTAATAACGCCAGTCCGCCCAAAAAGCAGAATTGCGGAAAGCGAAAGAACAAAAGGCGGAGAAACAACAGGAAGAATAGACACAACGCCAAAAAGTTTTTTTACGATTTTAGAGCCAACATCAACGTACGAATCAACATAGGCAAACAAAAAACCTATTACAGTAGAACCAATTCCAGAGATAAGACCAAGCCAAAGCGTATTCGAAATGGCATGGCGAAAATTCGTCATCTTAAAAATTTTTATAAAATTGGCAAAACCGATAGTCTTTAAAGTCGTTCCGTTTATATTTTTTTCAACAACAACACTGTCCGTCAAAAGAATAGCCAGCGGATACAAAATAAATAGGAATAAAAAAAGAAAAATTCCGATAATTGCAGCAACAAGAATAGGATCTGCAAGCAGTTTTTTTCTGTCTAAAGCTCGTCCTTGTGATTTTGGCATTTATTTTCCTTTGTATATAACTAAAAAAAATCAAAAATAAAAAGCAGGAATTTAAGTCTGGCCGCCAAAAAACGCATTTTGTTTATAACTTTTATGCGCCTTCCGACAGCCAGACCTTTCAAAAATACAAATAAATTACTTAGTCTTTACGCGGTCATCTTTTGAAATTACTTCAAAGAATTCAGCATAGTATTTTGGACCGTTAGTTTTTGCATCATCAAAGTTGTAGACCATAGTTTCAATCTTGTCCAAACCGTTCTTAATGGCAACTTCAACCGGTTTTGCGTTGTCGATAACCAGGAACTGATAAGAACCATTGTCCTGGGCAAGGTTTACACAATCTGGAGAAAGCGCAAATTCGATGAATTTTTTTGCATTGTCAAGGTTTTTAGCACCCTTAAAGATTGCAGTTGCACCGATTTCGTAAGAAGTTCCCGAAGAAGGAGAAGTCATTCCAATGTTTGTGTAACCGTTATTTACAATCTGATAGACAACGTCGTGCAAAAATCCAATGCCGATTACAATTTCGCCAGTTGGAACAAGCTTTGAAGGACCAGAACCAGATTTAGTGTACTGACAGATATTTTTGTCGAGCTTAGCAAAATAATCCATAGCAGCCTTTTCGCCCTTCAGCTGAACCATCGTATTTACAATAAGTTTACCAGTACCGGCAGTATTAGGGTTTGCAAAAGAAACAAGACCTTTATATTCAGGTTTTAAGAGGTCGTCCCAATCTTTCGGAGGCTCAAGCTTTAAGCGCTGAAGTTCTTCCGTATTCCAGAAAAAGCCCAGAATTCCGCGGTAAATACCAAACCAGTTGTTATTAGCATCTTTAAACTGCTTGCCAACAAGATGACTTGCATTTTTCGGCTCAACAGGCAACAAAAGTCCTTTAGCCGCAGCTTCGTTGTAAGGGTCAGTAGTACCGCCAAACCAAACGTCAGCCGAAGGATTTCCTTTTTCTTCTTCGATTTTTGTAAGAACTTCGCCAGTCGAAAGTCTCTGGAAAGTAGTCCGTACGCCAGTCAAAGATTCAAATTTTGCACAGGCAGCAGCAAGATATTCTTCTTCGCAAGAACCGTAAACAACCAGTTCGCCGGCATTTTTAGCATTTTTCTTGTCACCACACGACATAAGCGAAAAAGCCATGGCCGAAATACAAAGCAGACCTAAAATTTTTTTCATAAATCCTCCAAAATTCGCCGGAAAACACAATTCCCGGCAAACAAAAACAGTTTCGCAAAAGCAAAACCAGCAAATTTCAAAAATCGCCCGCAAGCAACTTTCTGATTTAATTATACGACCGAAATTTTTAATTAGCAAACAAAAGAATAAAAAGGAGGCGCACAAATTACGCACAAACGGCTATCCGAGGCTCCGGCGTCACAGCGCCTTCGGTGCTCCGCACCCGCAAAGCGGCCTCTACTATCCGGCGCCAGTTTCCGGAGAAAAACCAGCAAAAAAAGTTAAAATTTTCAATTTTTCCCCACGAAAATGTGCAAAATTTGAATTTCAGAAACAATTAAATAGTAGATGCAAGAAAGCTCGCATAAAGCGACGTAAAACACAAAATCAGAAACTGATGTTTCCTCGTTAACTTTTTACGGAGAGAGATTTATGAACAGAGACGAAAAAACAAATCCGGCAGGAGCACAAATGCAGACACAAAATCCCACAGGCACAAAAAGACTGGCAGAACCAGCGGTGCCGCAAAAACAGGAGACATCAAAAATGCCAAAAAGTCTCGCAAGACAGGAGATGCTGCAAAAGACAGAAAACTTGAGAAGCCCACAAACGCATAAAGGTCTGACAGAACCAGAGATGCTCACTACCGAAGAAAAATGGGAGCGGGCAGGTCTTACAGACACCTTTATCTTCTACAAGGTGATGACCGAAAACCCCGACACCTGCCGCCGCCTTCTGGAACTGCTCCTGCACGTTAAAATCGAAAAAATTGAAATCCTGGGGGAAAAATCCTTAGGAATCGACACAGAATCCAAGGGCATACGGCTGGATGTGTACGTCAAAGACGAGGAGAGGGTTTTTGACGTGGAGATGCAGGTTAAGGACACGGGGGAATTGCCGGAGAGGTCAAGATATTACCAGGGGGTTATGGATGTGGACATGCTCAAATCCGGAGAGCCCTACAGAGCATTAAAAGAAAGCCACGTGATATTCATCTGCCTGAAAGACATCTTTAAACAGGGGCTGGCCCATTACACCTTCGAAAACCTCTGCCTCCAAAACCCCAGAATAAGGCTCGGCGACAGAAGTCTTAAACACTTTTTCGTAGCAGAAAACTATGATAGGATAGAAAGCGACAAAGAACTAAAAGCGTTCTTAAAAATGCTTATAACCGGCAGAACAGAAGACAGCTACACCCAGGAACTGGAACTGTGCACCGCCAAAGCAAAACAGAACGCACTTACAAGGAGGCAGTACATGGACTGGGCAAGAGAACTAAACTACGAAAAAGAACGGGGTTACAGCATAGGTTACGACAATGGCTATGACAGTGGACTGCACCAAAAGGCAGTTGAAGATGCCACAAACCTTTTAAGAGAGAATATTTCTCCTGAGGTGATTGCCCGATGTACCGGACTTTCCCTTGCCGAGGTAGAGGAGATAAAAAACAGTCTGCTCTGCACAAAATAAGCCTCAACAGGTGTTTCTCCCCGAAAAAAAGACAAAAAAAGCCCGAAAGCCTTTCGAACTTTCGGGCTTTTTGTTCTAGTATGCCTCTAAAAACTATTTTTCACTCTTTAAGAACACAACGTCCATGCGACCAGTGTTAAAGCCCACTACAGAATCGCAGTCAGCCATAGAAACTCCGTCTTCTTTTACACTCCATGAGCCAGACTTTCCTTCAACGTAGACAAGCTCGCCGCCACTTACATAATGGTTTCCGCCATCAACAACAGCAGGAACAATCTGAACGTCCCAAAGGCTCTCTGTTTTTCCATTGCCAGTGTCAACATCGCGGAGAAGCGCGTATTTTACGCCGTTTGCAGTGCCTTCGCTGTTGAGCCAAGATACACAAGGAACGTAACCCGAATCAGTTTTCATAACAGAAAGAGTTCCATAAGTTCCGCTTGAGTCAATTGTCATAGGACTGCCGAATTTGTAACCGTTTTTTTCAGGATTATTGTCAGGATTATAGGTTGACTTCAAGTAACAGAGCTCGCCGAGTGAGTTGCGGTACATTATGTGCAGACAATCGTCGCCGTCAATCTTTGCCTGAACGTAAGTTCCACCGCGAACGTCAGGGATTGCCTGACGAGTCCAATTTGAAGCCGTTGCACCATTTGAAGACGCAGAACAATAAGCAATTTTTAACTGTTCATGTTCAGCATCATAATAAACAATCACAGGTTTTCCGTTAGAAGTAAGTGCAAGACTTTGATATTTACCAGCAGAAGATGAAGAACTTCCTGATGAAACAATATTTTTTGCACCAAAATATATAGCAACTGTATATCTGCTGCAACCAGTTGGGGTTTCTCCGGAAACAGATGTATCCCATGTAAATGTATAAGCCCCATCACTATAAGTCGGTTTTGAACTTAAATCATGCAAATCATACTTAAAGTTACCAGAACCATCTGTATACATCAAAGCTATAGAAATACCATTTGTTGAATAAGCATTTTCCATATCGGAATATTGTGCCATTTTGACATTTGCAGTCTGATAAGATTTGTTAGAAACTTTAACAGTTGCAACAAGATTAGAAAAATCACTAGTGTAGTCATAAGCTGTTTTCTTCCCATCTTTCTCCTCCTTATACTGAGAAGTAGAATCTATTGCCGTAGAATAAATTCCGAAAATATCAGTATTTGTTTTTACAACCTCTCTACTAACACCACTGGTAATTTTAGTTCCAGTCGGAGACACAACCTTTTCATGCAATCTGTCGATTCCTGTAGACGTTCCATCAATAAGAACCCAGCCATCAACATTATATCTGTAAGCATTTGATGTTGTATCTAGACTATAATCATCCATGTCTATATACGAATATCTAAGAGCCTTATTCACAGAATCATAATATGTATAATGCAATTTATTTCCGTATCTTGCAGTTCTTGGTGCATCAAATACGCTTACTTCACGTCCCATTGCGTAACTTGCAATTTGGAAGCCAGCAACATTTGTCGTACCGTCAATAGCATGTGTTGGGTTACCTGTAATTTTAACAGTTTTATTCTGTCCCATTGAAACAGAAATATTACCTAAACTATTGCTGATTCCCTGCCCCCATGCACCGCCAATATTTTTTCCATTAGCATAACCTATATTAGTTACCTTTCCTCCATTTCCTACATTTGCAGGCAAGAAGAGCACACTCAAGTCCCCATTATCTTTTGAATTATCTACAGCAAATGCAGTTATTTTGTCAGGCTGGTCATATCCCGCATAAGACGGTTTTTGAGAATAACCAGTTGTTCCACTTGAAAGATTTCGTTGAAGCTGGACAGTTCCAGATCCCATCATCGTCCAAGAAGAGAAAAGATTTCCTTTTTTATCTGCTATCAAAGTAGGAATATTTCCACTTGAACTCTGAGAGAAATAATGTCCCACGTCCCAAACTCGGATATATCTGTTGTCAAACTTGCCGTCTGAGTCGAGGTTTGATTTTGAGGCATTGTTATTCTTGTCGTTCAGAGAAACCATTTTATTTACTGTTACTGTAAGTTCACCGGAATTTGTTACTGTAAGTTCACCGGAATTTGTTAGTGCGCCACTAGATTTTTCAGGCGCGTCAATCTTAATCGTAAATGAAGTTCCGTCTGCCCCTGAAGCCGTGGCTGGTTTTGTTCCAACATTTACAGTCGGTGAAGTTCCAAAGTTCCAGCCAGAAACTTTCAATGTATCGCCAACTGCAACTGGATATTCGCCGTAAGTAGAGCGGTTCATTGTCGTGGTGCTCTTTGTTGTCGAGCTTCTCTCAATTCCCGTAATATACGGCACGATGTCTGCCTGATATTCAGCAGGCTTAACTTTTGAACCGGAAGCGTTTTTATTTGTTCCGTCGTATGCGGCAACTATGAATTTTACGTCACTGGCAGCAACACCTTCAACTTTACTTGTATCAACGGTCAAACTCCAGCCAACGGTATGTCCGTTTTTTGTACTGAATTCGTTGCTTGTTATTGCAAAAGTAAGTCCAGTAAGTCCTGCTGGAAGTTCTTTCTCAGTGAGTTTTCCAGATTCGTATGTTGCAACCTCCATATCAACAGCTTCCGAACTAAAACTTTTGCTCGTAAGATAAATGCTTTCAACGCGCTTTTCGTCAGTTACTGTTCCTGTAAAGACTACAGTTCCAGAAATCTTTGTATCCGTGTCAAATTCTTTCGGGTCAAATTCTTCGCTTGTTCCAGTAAAATTTGCGGCTGGCAAAGTGCTGCCTAAATCAACGTGTCCGATTGGAGAGTGCGCTGTCGGGTCAGTAATTGAAGGAACTAGGACCGCTGTCGGGGCAGCGATTTTAGGAACTGGGAACTGGTCATCAACAAGGTCGATATACAAAGGAATATTTACAACAGTCCACTGAGAGCCAAACTCTGTAATATTTCCTTGCTTATCAATTGTGTCGCCTATTCCTGGTGTTGTGCCCTTTGTTGAATCCCACAATGTTACGCCAATATAATTTATCTTGTTATTGTCTCCCCATTCATTGTACTTAAATCCGCTTGTTTCTGAGTCGTTGTTAAATTTGCTTGTCGGAATTTTGAATCCTGTAAGTTCACTGCTTATAATGCCAGCTGTTGTTGAGTTTTTAGTGTTGTCATAAGTATCGGCAGTTGCCACAACAAGTTCGCCATCAATTCCACTGGTTGCCTCAGTAAACTTGTAATCATCAGTAACAGTTCCCTCGGTTGCTGTAGGCTTGGCAACGTCAAGTTTGTAGAAAAGCTGTCCGTTTCCACTTCCGTAGCCTTCAAATCCACTTCCTACAAATTCAAATGAAAGTCCAAGGTCGTTTCTCATTGTAATTCCAGTATTTCCAGAACCTTGAGAGCTTTCAATTGTAAGAACTTCTTGAGAACGACCGCTAATTCCGTTTGTAAGCGCACTGTAGAACTTTTGAATTACGTTTGTGTCAGACATTTTACTTGTACCAAGTTCATTGTCTGAGAATTTTCCGTCGCCATTCAAGTCTGTCGCAAGATAGACTTTTGCAAGACGAGGTGTATTATTTGCAATCATCACAGGTGTTTCGAGAGTACGTACGTTTCCTGCTTTATCGAATGCCATAGTTACAAGGGTAACAGGTCCGTCTTTAAGTTCGTCAAGATAAACCGATGCGTTCCATGTCCAGGTTGAACCGCTCTTCTTTACAGACTCAATGATTCCGTCTCCGTCATCACCGTTGATTACAAAACCACTAGACCAAGTTCCGATTGATTCGGCAGAAGTATTGTCCACAATTAAGGCTGCAGGAACAAAAGCCGTTGTTGGTGTTGTCGAAATTGCGCCATCAACCGTAATTGCTTTTTCATCTACGTTTACGCTTGAAATCGTATAGTAAATGCCTGAGAGCTTTATAATTCCGCCCTTACGGATAAATTTGTAATTAGAAATACCAGAATCGGCTGTGAAAGTTGTTGTGTTTGCAGAAGAATTAACAGTTGAATTTCCTGAAAGCGTTACACCGTAAAGAGCATTGTCGCTGTAGTTTGTGTCATCTGAAGCTGTCAAATCTTTGTCTGTCTGCAAGCCGACAGACCCAGACGAAGCAATTTCTCCAACATAAGCCGCAGAAGAAGAATTTTCCCAGGCAGAACCATTATTTAAAGGTATTGGAAGTTCAACGGTCTTTTGTTCGCCAACTGTGCGCACAAATGTGCGCACAAAATAGAACGCTATTCTTTCAAATCCAGAGCCTGTATCTGTCGCAGTCGAGCCGAATGTTACAACGTGGTCAGAATTCTTAAGCTTTGTCATTGAAATTTCAGAATCGTTGCCGTCTGTAACCACAGGCTTTCCGCTAGAGTTAAGCGAGAATACAGGCGCAACGTTGTCCGCATTCACCTCAAATGTCGCAGTTGAAATGTTGTTTTTTCCGCTGTCTTCAGAATCTTCCGCAGTTATTGTGTAGCTTTGTGTTGATGTCTTGTCAGTGTCAATTTTTATGTAGACATAAGCGATGTTTCTTCCAGAAGAATCCTTTTGCTCAGAACCGTTCGCATTTCCGCTGCTGTTGTTTGCAGTTTCAGGCCAAACAAAATAATCTTTTCCGCAAGAAAGGGAAGTTGAGCCAATGGAAACGCTGTTGACTTTTACATTTGTCTCGTCTGTTACACTTGTGCAGAGATACCACTGTCCTTTCAAGTAAATTCCAGAAGAATATGCTTGTGAGGAAGTCGGATTAGCATTATGGAATTTGTCTCCAGTTGAAAGTTCGCTTGAATTTGAATATTGATACAAGAGCGGAGAATCCGAGTATTGCGGAACCTGACTATCAATGTGGATTGAGTAAGCGTCTGACCAAAGTCCAACTTTTCCGTTTTCGCCAACGCCACAAACCCGTATTTTTACGTTATTTGTGTCATCTTTTACGTCCATCTCTCCATCTTCGTTGATTTTTATATACCAGGAAGTTTTTGAGCTGTAGAGCGTTGCAGGAATTCCCCACCAGTCAGTGCGCTTTGTACTGTCAGCAAAATTGAGGCTCGCTGTGCTTCCCTGTGATGACTGCCATTCTTTCTCAAGTCCATCAGCATCAAGAACCTTAAATCCATAAGTTACAGCAGTGTTTTTATCATCAAAATTACCCTTATCATTAGAAACCTGAAGATAGACTTGATAAGCAACACTGTCGCCAGAAGGAATTTCTACAGTTCCTGTAACACGAATTGTTCCGCCAAGAACCGCATATCCTTCTGACGTCAATATTGAAGAATCTGGATAAGTAATTTGTGTAACAGGCCGGTCTGCATCTGGATTGTATCTGATTGAATAATCTTTGCAGATTGTGTAGTTTCCAAGCGCGTCTGTCGCCTTGAAATAAATCGGAAGCGTATAAACACCATCACCGTCAGGAGGTGCATATGTAGAGTCTTTTGTATATTCGCTTAAAAGAGCATTGTCAGTTCCGTTAAACACAAATGTCCACGCGCTTGCTGTTGAAACTTTGCTAAGCTCGCCTTTCCATTCAAGCGAATTAAGATTTTCATTCTGTTCATTAGTAGGAATCAGCCACTGAATTGAGTCAACCGAGCTTGAGCCGATTTCCGTTGCTGTTCCAGAAACACTGATTGAAGAGCCTGAAACAATCGTTGAAGAGCTTGGGCTTGTCATCTTTACAGCAGGACCGGAATTATCGACCATGAATGTATAAGAGCCGTTTCCGAAAAGTCCAGAGTTGTCGTAAGGCTTTACGGTTATTGTGAGCGAGCCTGTCGGAACGCTTCCCAAGTCAAGAGCAGAAGCAAGCTCCCAAACGTAAGATGTTCCGTCAGAAGATTCGGTTATTGAATCAGAAGAATTCACATAATATTTTAAGTTTCCGTCGCTTTCATTTGTTGAAGAATCAATCGCGTTTTCCGCAATTACAGAAGCCGTTGCGCGTTTGAAAAGCGTGTTTCCGCTTGAATCTGTAACATCAAGCAAAATTCCGTCAATTCCGTTTGCGTCGTTTGCTGTAACTCTAAGATTTAGATGACTGTCGTCGCCTCCTGCAACAAAGCTTACAGAAATTCCGCTGTACGATGTTTTTTCAGCAGAAGATGAAATTTTTCCCTCGACATTTCCAACCTGAGGAGAAGCCGAATCCGACTTGTACGTGAATGAAGAAGCCGCAAGTGAATCTTCAAGAGCATCAGTTTTTAGATAAATCCGCGGGTTTTTAAGATATGTTGTTTTTCCGCTGGAATCTGTGCCGGTTGAAGCCGTTGTGTAGAATTCGCTTCCGCCGTTGTCTTTTATGTAGATGTAGAATGTCTTTTCTCCGTCTTCCTTGCTGCTCGGAGTGAATGTGAAATCGCCTGTCTTCTTGTCAAAAGTTGTTGTTCCCTTTACACTTTCGCTTCCTGTATAAGAAGTTTCTGAAATAACAAATTCCTCTACAACTGCGCTTGAAGTTGAGTCGTCGTCGGAAAGAGTTCCTGTAATCTGGGCGTTTGTTCCGTACTTGAGGATGAAAGTTCCGTCTCCAAGCCTTGCAAGATTGTCTATCTTTACAATCGGACGGTCAGAGTCCTGGTTTACATAAAGCGCAACAGGGTCAGAATATCCAGTGTTTCCAGCCTCGTCTTTCGCCGCCGCGCGGATATGAACAGTTGACTTGTCAGCGAATTTTGAAGTGTCGATTCCGCTTGCTAAAATTCCTGAATTCCATTCGGCTTTGTAATTCTCGCCCGCGTTTTCTGTTGTGAGAATTTCCCAGTTTGCATTGTCCGTGCTGTATTCAAGATAAACTGAGCTTTCGTCCAAAGTCTGGTTGTCGCTCGCGCTTGCGCTCAGAGAGATTGTCTTGTTCACATCGAGCTCAGAAGTTGAGCTGTCTGCGTCCGCTGGTGCCGTCAAAGTTACAGTTGGCTCATTCTTGTCGAGAAGAAGATTGAACATTCCAAGCGTTGTCGCGTTTCCTGCCTTGTCCTTTACAGTCACGTTTGCAGATCCGCTTGCAAGCTCGCCAGCCGGAATTGTGATTGAATAGACTTTTTTTCCGGTTCCTTCCGAAACAAAAGTTCCGGAAATTGCCTTGGCAAGGGTCTTGTTTCCGATTTTTGTAAGCTCAACAGAGGCGATTCCGCTGTAAGAGTTTTCTCCGCCTGAAGTGTCGTCCGTGGCTTCAAGGGTGAACGTAACATCTTCTTTTCCGTTTACGAGCTTCTGCTTGTTCTGGGCGGCAAAATCCGCCATTGAGCCTTCGTCAGAGTCGCTGTCAACAGATTTCAAAGCCGGTTCTGCCGGAGCAAGGGAATCCACGAAGAATGAAATCGCAAACGGTGAAGTCTCGTTTCCAGCCTCGTCGGCGGCCTTTATCTTGAGCGTGTTTAAGCCCTGCGCAAGGTTTTCCACGGTGATGTTTCCGTTGTCCACGGTTTTCCAGACTAATGAAGATGAACTGTCTTTCTCGTCGTTCAAATTATATAGAAGATTTGAGACGTTTGTTGTCGCATCTTTTGCCTTTGCCGCAACCGTTACAGAAGTTGAGTTGTACAGGCTGTATTCAACACCGGAAACCGTGATTTTTTCCGAGCTTGCCTTTGTGCTTATATAAGGCTCTTTATTTTCTGTG
>NZ_FUXC01000004.1 GCF_900167025.1 Treponema berlinense
TTTTGGTGCTCTACTAAATATTAGTGGTGCTCCACGCGTGAATTGCTGTTGCTCAAATTTGAATTTGATGGTGCTTTTCACGCGGAATAATCAACGCAGCATGATGGATTTATGGCTTTTTTCAGGAATGAAATTGCGAACTAAATTTGACACAATCCGCAAAACTACACGTAATGTCATTTTAAATACCTCCTGAATTCAGATTACTATATAAATATAGTGTATTTTACACAAATAGTCAAAGAAAATCCTAATTAAAAAAAGGCTGCAAATCCTATGATTAGCAGCCTCCCCTAGCCAGTTGTTTATTGTTACTACAGCAACTCCTGTTTCCTTCGAAACTGAAGTTACACTCCGATTTGACGGCGGAAGAATCTTCTTCAACACCGAGTTCCTAAAACTTGTTGTATATTTCATTTTGCCACCTCTCTAGGCGACAACTATATTGGCATAGAGAGAGTTTCCAGCAGTTTTGTTTTTTCGTCTTTGCTTAATAATGATTTCATTTTCTACCACCATGGGTAGAAGTTTATGCTGCTTTGTTAATGTTGTATAATAGGGTTCGTTTGACGGTTACTTTAATACCAAACATTCAAATCACATCAACTTTTTATAATCTCTGCCATTTTCTTCACACCCTGAATCATGCCTTTCACAGTTATCAACAATGCACCACTTGAATAAATGATTTTTCTGCTACGCTTCGGAACAGGCTGTGCCAGCCTTTCCAATCACTGCCACATATTCTATCTAATTATGATTTGACTAATTTCAATTAGATAAAATATATATAATAGAAAAGAAAAACACTTGCATCCCTTAAAACTCTAACCGAAACTTTTCTTTCCTGGAAGAAAAAAGGCTTGCCGTTTTTTTGTAATTTACAAAAGACACACCATCAAATGAAGGAACATCTTCACCAGAATAAATTACAGTACCAGGAACATCATTTCCCTGTAAGTCAGGATAGTGCATTCTAAAATTCTTAATGCTTCGGATAAATTTTTTATCAAGAGATTTTCCGCTTTTAATTTCAAACAAAGACAAAAATTCTCCTTGCTTTTCCAAAAGGTCAATTTCCAGTCCGTTGCTATTTCTGAAAAAATAAAGATTTTTGGCAACTGTTGAATTAAGAGATTCTTTTAAAGCTTCAAGCACAACCATATTTTCAAAAACGTTTCCAAGAAGCGGATCCCTGAGCATTTGGGAAGGAGTTTCTATTCCAAGAAGGCTCGCCAAAAGTCCTGTATCGCAAAAATATACTTTCGGAGTTTTTACTACTTGACTTGAACGAGATGCATACCAAGGCTGAAGCTTAAAAATAATATGCGAAGCTTCTAAAATAGAAAGCCAGTACCCTATGGTAGTGCTGCTGACTCCAACTTCAACAGAAAGCGATGAATTATTTACAAGCTGCCCCACCCTGCCTGCCAACAGCGTCAAGAAAATTCTGAACTTGGACAAATCCTGAACGGCATTTATACCGGCAATATCCCGTTCCAAATATGTATCAATGTAACTTCTATAATAATCCGACGGAGCATGTCCTTTTTCCTTATACATAAAAGGCATAAATCCTGCAACAAGCTGAGTGTCACGGTCAAGATTAATTCCAGCATCAGACAATTCGGCCAGTGAAAGTGGAAGCATATTCATCACAAGGGTTCTGCCTGCAAGAGATTGTGCCACTGCATTTTTTAACGGTATCTGCTGACTTCCTGTAATCAAGTACTGACCGGCCTTATGATTCAAATCAATACGAACCTGAATTGCAGAAAGCAGTTCCGGTACTCTCTGAATTTCATCGATAATCACAGGTTCTGGGAATTTCGTAAAAAATTCCTGATAATCAGTTTCTGCAAGAAGCCTAGTTTGCGAATCTTCCAAATTTGCGTAGGAATACGATGGAAATAATTCTTTTGCAATTGTCGTTTTTCCACACTGTCTTGGTCCAAAAAGAGTAACAGCAGGATATTCCTCCATACCAATTTTTAAGTCCTGAGAAATTCGTCGCTTAATCATGTCTTAATTATATATAAAAGTACGGAGATTTCAAGTAACAGTTTAAATCTCCGTACTTATAAAATCACTATTGAAGCTGGCAATTATTCAGAAATGTAAAATGAGCACGTAAAACAACACAGAAAAAGGAGCAGACAACATCAGAATTGAGCGTCTTTGGAGAAGTCTCAAGTACGAGGACATCTACCTTAAACCTGTAAAAATTTTGTGTTGACTAAATAGCGCATTTTAGAGCCCGTCTGTGACAAAATACGAAAAAGCAATGCTTGTCATTGCAATCATCGCAATTGTTATAGACTTGCTCACCTTCCTAATAAAATAGGACTTAAGAGCATAAAAAAACCCGCCCTCAGCTTCCAACTCTAGGCGGGTTTTCACTAAAACTCAACGGAGGCGGTCGCTCATTTGCTTTGCGTCCCCGTTTATTTAAATATACACGCCTATACCTATTTTGTCAACTTTTCATTCTTTTTTTGAGCGAGTATCAAAGAAAGAATCCAGCCATATAATTTTGTAATATTTCCTTGCTCACAAAAATAATCTTCTGCTGACAATTCTATCCAATTTTTTTTACAAAAAGGCTCAACATCAACTGAAGTCTGAACAGCCCCTTTTTTTACCAATTATTCTATTCTTGATTTATCAAATAATTCTGAGTGTAAAAATTTTGACAGACTCTCCTTCCAATCAGGAAGAGTTATCCCCAAAGCATTCTGAATCTTATCTTTACTCAAAACAGAATAAGCAGGACGTTTTGCCGGAGTCGGATACTCATCAGTAGTACAAGGGTTCACAACACATTCCTTGTTTGTTACCAAGCCCTTTTCTATTCCCTGCTTTTTGATTTCGTTTGTAAAA
Source organism: Treponema berlinense (assembly GCF_900167025.1). Classification (GTDB taxonomy): domain Bacteria; phylum Spirochaetota; class Spirochaetia; order Treponematales; family Treponemataceae; genus Treponema_D; species Treponema_D berlinense. The sequence continues at coordinate 2,881 of NZ_FUXC01000004.1, forward strand.
TCCCACCATGTAATTTCACCAAGATCTGTACAGTGGTAGATTCCGTAAGGAACAGTTCCCTTTTTTGAAATGATTGTGAGAATTACATTTGCAAGGTCTCCTGCAAAAGTTGGAGTTCCTTTCTGGTCATTGACAACCTTCACTGCATCGTGAGTATTCATTGCTCGAATCATGGTATAAACAAAGTTTTTTCCTGCCCAACCGTAAAGCCATGCAGTACGAAGGATATAATATTTATCAGTATTATTTCGTACAGCTTCTTCTCCTTTAGCCTTTGTTACACCGTAAACACCAATCGGAGCAACAGGCATATCTTCAGTACGAGGAGTGTCACCTGTACCATCAAAGACATAATCTGTAGATATATGAATTAATCTTGCACCATATTTTTTTGCAACCTTAGCTATATTTTCTGGTCCCTCAACATTAAGCTTGTGGGCTAATTCTATATCAGATTCAGCTTTATCAACAGCAGTATACGCTGCACAATTAATTATCCAAGTCACAGCCCAACATTTAGCAAATTGATCCAATGCTTCAATATCTGTTATATCTACATCAACATCAGTTCTTACAAATTGAATGTTGTTTTCACCTAGTTGCCGACAGATTTCACTGCCAAGCATCCCCTTATAACCGATTACCCAAATCATATTATCTACCTTGTTCTGTATAATTTTTTGCAACCCAGTTTTTGTAATCACCAGAAAGAATATGATTCATCCATTCTTCATGATTCAAATACCATTTAATAGTTGCAAGCAAGCCCTGTTTAAAAGTCATTTTTCTTTCCCAACCAAGCTGAGTTTTTGCTTTTGTACAATCAATGGCATAACGCTTGTCATGACCTGGACGATCTTTTACATAAGTGATAGTTGCACGAACTTCTTCAGCAGACTTACCGATTTCCTTTGATGTCAAATCAATTACTTCATTCAAAAGTTTGATATTCTGCCATTCGTTTTCACCACCAAGATTCCATTTTTCACCAGCTGGAGACTTGTTTACGATTTCCCAAACACCACGATTATGGTCTTCAACATAAATCCAGTCGCGGATATTATCTCCTTTTCCATATACAGGTAGATTCTTGCCATTCTTGATATTAGAAATCATCAATGGAAGAAGTTTTTCTGGGAACTGGAATGGACCATAGTTGTTTGTACAGTTAGACAAAGTGATTGGAAGACCATAAGTGTGATAATACGCCATTACAATGTGGTCAGAACTTGCCTTTGAAGAAGAATATGGAGAACGAGGATCATAAGGTGTTGTTTCTAAGAAATATCCAGTTTCACCAAGAGAACCATAAACTTCATCAGTGGAAATGTGATGGAAAAGAACATCGTCACGAATATTGTCCAGAGAACATTTCCAGTAATTGCGGGCAACATCAAGCAAAGTGTAAGTTCCCATTACGTTTGTCTTCATGAAAGCTTCTGGACCAAGAATAGAACGGTCAACATGACTTTCAGCAGCAAAGTGAATTACAGTGTCGATATCATACTGTTTGAAGATTCGTTCAATTTCTGCACGGTCACAGATGTCAACTTTCTCAAAGAAATATCTTTTTCCACCAAATTTCTCTTCTACATCTTTAAGGGACTCAAGGTTTCCTGCGTATGTAAGGCAGTCTGCATTTACTACGTTACCAGTAAAGTTTGCATCACCAAATAAGTCTGTTCCAGAATTTGAAAGACCAAATAAGTAGTGGATAAAGTTACAGCCAATAAAGCCTGCACCGCCAGTTATTAATATGTTCTTAAGTTTTCTCATATAAACTCCTTAAATTAGGAATTAGGAAGGAGGAATTAGGAATTCTTTTTTTGATTCTTTGTAATAGAAACTAGAAGTCTAACCAACTCTTCGCATTCCTCATAAATAGTTTTGTATTCTTTTTCAGGAAGATAACCACTTTCATAAAGCAGTTCCAACCAATATTGTGTTTCATCCGCTTCTTTCAAAGAGATGTATAACTTTGCATAAAAATCAGCCTTAGATTGACCTCTAGAAGCTTCTCTTGCATTAGCACCAATGCTAGTTCCAGAACGAAGAACTTGTTTAGAAAGTATATATTCTTTTTTCTCTTCCGTAAGATATTTATACATCTTAATTATTCGAAGAGCAAAAGCTTTGGACTTATCAAGTAAAATATTATCACTCATAATTCCTACTTCCTAATTCCTCACTCCTAATTATTCCCCTATCCATTTAGCATTTAAATCAAAATATTTTTTTTCTAAACTAAAAGGTGCATGTTTTTTATCTTTTTCGCTAAGATTTGCATTTGATGTGATACCCGGAAGAATTGATTCCCAGTCAATTCCTATTGTAGGATCATTCCACATCAAGCCCCCTTCATCTTCTGGATGGTAAAAATCTGTACATTTATAAGCAAAAGTTGCAGTTTCAGTCAGAACGCAGAATCCGTGTGCAAAGCCTTCTGGAATATAGAACATATTCTGCTTTTCGCTATCAAGAATAACACCGTAATACTTTCCAAAAGTTGCACTTCCCAAACGGAGGTCTACAGCCACATCGTAAACTTTACCTTCCAAAGCACGAACAAGTTTTCCCTGTGGATGTTTTGTCTGAAAATGAAGTCCACGTAAAACATTCTTTGTAGACTTAGACTGATTATCCTGAACAAACTTCATTGTAAGACCAGCTTCAAAGAAATCCTTTTCAGAATAAGTCTCCAAAAAATATCCACGGTTATCTCCAAAGATTTTTGGCTGGATTTCGTACAATCCTTCAATATCACATTTCTTAAACTCAAAAGCCATATTTAACTTAGGAATTAGGAAGGTTGAATTAGGAAAGAAGAGTCAGGAATGATGAATTAAGGTTGTCTCCAATTCCTCATTCCTACTTCCTAATTCCTAATTAAACAGTTATCCTAATTCCTCACTCCTCATTCCTAATTAATGTTCATATTCGCAATAAACTCAAGATAACGACCATATTCAGTTTTATATCCCTTAGCCATTTCAAGAAGCTGTTCTTTTGTAATCCATTTATTGTTGTAAGCAATTTCTTCAAGACAAGCAACATAGAATCCCTGACGTTTCTGAATAGTAGCAACAAAATTTCCTGCTTCCTGAAGACCTTCATAAGTTCCAGTATCAAGCCAAGCCATACCACGACCAAGAAGTTCTACTTTTAGCTGTTTTCGAGCAAGATATTCATTATTTACAGCAGTAATCTCAATTTCACCACGAGCACTAGGTTTTACATTTGCAGCAATTTCAACAACCGAATTGTCATAAAAGTAAAGCCCAGGGACAGCATAATTTGATTTTGGATTTGCTGGTTTTTCTTCAATTCCAAGTGCATTTCCGTCTTTATCAAACTCAACTACGCCGTAAGCAGTTGGATCAGCAACGTAATAACCAAAGATTACAGCACCACGCTGGTCTGATACTTTTTTAGCTGCAGATTTTAGTGTAGCAGTGAAACTCTGACCGTAGAAAATATTATCACCTAGAACAAGTGCAACATCATCATTACCAATAAAATCTTTTCCTACTACAAAGGCATCTGCAAGACCACGAGGTTTATCCTGTACTGCATATTCAAAATGCATTCCAAGCCAAGAACCATCACCAAAAAGTTCTTTGAATGTTGGAAGGTCGCGTGGAGTAGAAATAATTAAAACTTCACGAATACCAGCAAGCATGAGACATGACAATGGATAATAAATCATTGGTTTGTCATAAATTGGCAGAATCTGTTTTGAAACTGCTTTTGTAATTGGATATAGGCGGGTGCCTGAGCCGCCAGCTAAGATAATGCCTTTCATACTTTATTCTCCGTACTTAATATAAACTATTATACTGTTCTGCTATTTTTTTCCAAGAATATTCTTTAGATCCAATTTCTTTCATTTTAGTAGCAATTTTTTCATAATTACTTTTATCATTCATTAATAAAATAATATCCTCTGATTTTTTCCAATAAAGACATTCATTTTGAGTTGTAGATTTATTGTAAACACAATCAAAAGCTAAAATTGGCAATCCAAAATTCATGGCTTCAACTAAAGAAGGATTTGTTCCACCAGCACTATGACCATGAATATATACTGATGCATTACTTCGAATCCAATTAATTGTATGACTTTCATAAATTGGATCTAATAAATGAATATTCTCAAATTTTGAATACTTATCTTTCATCTCAGAACCATATTCTCCATTTTTCCAGTTTCCAACCATTACAAGCTGATTTTCTGGCATTTTTGAAAATGCTTCAAGAATTATATGAATATTATTTTCTGGCTCAATTCTACAAACAGTTACAGAATAAGGATTCTTGCAGAAAGGATATATTTTATACAAAGAATCATCATTGATTTTACTTACATGATCTCCACCATAAGCAATAAGAACGGCATCTTTTTTATATGCTTCTTTTACATAATCTGTAATTCCTTTATTATCACCAATTACAATATCAGAATATTTTACAGCCATCTTTTCTGAATAATGAAGTAGCCATTTTGCAAGAAAATTCCATTTATCTCTTTTCCATTCAAGACCATCTATATTTGTTATAATCTTGCCCTTAAACTTTCTCTTAATAAATGGAAGAAACATACAACCACTAACGCCAAGAATGAGCATAATATCAGCATCTAATGACATTTTCATTGATTTATAATCATACATAATACTGTCTTTACCATTAGCGTTTAAATCAAGATATTTAAGTTTTGCACCTTTATATGATTCAAGTTTTGTTTCATACTTTTTAGAAGTACAAAAAACTATATATTCAATATCAGACGGAGTGTAATCCAGTATATTTTCTACCAAGGATTCAAATCCACCATAACAGGCAGGCACACCTACTGTTCCAATAATTGATACTTTCTTCATAATGTTCCCATTACTTCTCTGTAAATAATCTCCATACTTTTAAGAGAATTCTGTACAGAAAAGTGCTCAGATTTTTTAATATTTTCTTCCCCTACTTTATACATTAACTGTTGATTATTATAAAATTTTAAAATTGCTTTCTCAAAAGAATCATCTTCAAAATTGAAAAGGATATTATTATTTGCATAACCAACAATATCTCTATGTCCACGGATATTAGAAACAACAATAGGTAATCCACACGCCATTCCTTCAACTAAGTTTATAGGAAACCCTTCCTGCAGAGACGTCGATACCAATAAATCTGACATTGCATAGAGTTTTTCAGCATCTTTTCTATATCCTAAAAATTTTACTATATTTGTAAGGTCGTTATGATCTACATATTTCTTTATATTTTCTTCTAGTTCTCCACTTCCAAACAAGCACAACCTTATATTAGGAATAATTTCTTTTAATATTTTCATCTTATCAATAAGAAATTTATGATTTTTTCTAGGAATAAATTGCGCACAATAAACAATAATAAAATCTTGTTCTTGAAAACCAATATGTTTCCTTACATTTATTCTCTCTTGCTGTGTTATAGGCTTAAATCTATTTAGATTAACTCCAACGCCATCAATTTTTCTTATTGTAGTATGAAATTTTCTACTTGCAATATCAAAATCTTCATCATTTATAGTTACGATACAATCCGTTTTTTTTGATAACAACTTTTCAATTGGATAAAAGAGAATCCATGTAATTTTTGAAGATCCTTTAAAAAAGTGGAATCCATGAGCTGTATAAATAATCTTTGTTGTCTTTTTTAATTGCTTATCTAAACATAGCCTTCCCAGAACTCCTCCTACAGGAGTATGACAATGTATTAAATCATATTGATTCGATTTACATATTTTTCTAAGTTGTATTAATGCTATTAAATTTGAGAAAGAATACGGTGATCTACTTATAGGTAAATCATACTGATTATCATAATAGCCCGTCTCAATACCAGGTGAAACATTATCAACTTGCCATCCCTGTTCATGAAACCATTGCATATATGGTGCATTAAATTTTGAAAAACCTGCATGGTTTGAAATAAATAGAATTTTTTTCATACATCACTCCAAAAATTATCACTATTAAACTTACCCATTCTCAGGTGTTTTGCATCATACAAAGCCATTTTTACATAACGTATATTTTTGTGATTGAATCTTGTCAAGATAATAATTCCACAAATCATTTTAAAAATTCTTTTTTTCATTCTTCTTTTATCATTGCTGCTAAAATACAAGGAATTTTTTAAATAAGACGCATTTCTAACAATATAGTAATATCTGATAGCACTTCGTAGAGTATATTTTTTTCCACAGAATACTTTAGGTGTATCTCCTAGATTATGTTTTATGATTATATTCGAACAAGTAATTATCTTATATCCTTTATCTTTAGCTCTCCAACACCATTCATTATCTACCCAATCAATAAATAAATTTTCATCCATTTTTCCAACATCTTCTAAAACTTCCCTTGGAATTACCATTCCGGACGCTATTACATGTTCAACTTCATAATAAGATTTACTATTATCACAAGAAAAACTATCAAATTTATTTTTCATTAATGTTTGATACTCATTTTTTGTTAAATCAAAGAAGTAAGGTGAAAAGACAGCAACTTTATATCTCTTATTATCTAAAATAGCTTTTTCCATCTTGAATACATAATCATCAGGAAAAACTGTATCCTGATCACTTAATAGAACATAGTCATATCCCTTATCTAGTGAATATTCTATACCTATATTTTGTGCATAAGCAATTCCAAAATTTTCCCCAAGCTCAATTATCTTTATTTTTTCTGTATTGTTTATCCACGATATAGGAGATGAATCATTATTCACTACAACTATTTCAGAAACCTGACTTATAAGACTATTTATACAAGATTTGACCTGTTCTTTCTTAGGTTTATATGTAACTATTAAAGCAATAATTTTCATTTTATAACCGTCCTGTAGAAGTTAGCATTTTTAAAGAAACCATAAATATATATATAAATATAAAAATTAAATATATATATTTTTCCTTTATATAATCAATATTCTTAATTAATAACACTAATGAAAATGGTAAAAAGAATTCCGAAAAACGAAAAGCCATTACAGGAAAAGGCGTAAGCGCAAAAAAATAAAACAATGATAAAGAATATGAAGTTAGTTTAAAACAAAAGTAAAACAATCTATCTGGTTCCCTTCGATTCTTTATTCCAGTATAGTAACTTGTAATAAACAGTATGAATAAAAGTAAGTATAGTTTATTAAAAACTGTAAAATCTAACGTATTTCCGAGTTTTGCCATAATAACAACAGTAAAAAATTCCATATTTATTCTCGAAAATAATTCAAACCAGAAACTTGGATTCCTCAGCCTATTTGAAAATAAAATAGCTATAATAAACAAAGAAACAGGAATTATTACATATGTACCTTTCTTTTTGAAATTTAAAAAAAATAACAATGGAAATAATACAATACATGAATAATGCATAAGTAAACACACACAAAACATCAACAACAACTTAATTTTATTGTCTTGTATTTTATATGAATATACAAAAGTTGCTAAGGCAAATGTAACCCTAAATTGAGTATATTCATGAATCCAAAAATAAGTAAAAATATAACTAGCAATTAAAAATAAATAATATTTCTCACAACTTTCATAATAAAAATTGAATTTAGATTGTAATGAAAAAAAAGTTGTAAAGAAAAACAATGTCGGTAATGAAAATCCAATATACAACTTTGATAAACGTAACAACATCCAAATAGGTTCTATTCTATGTTTAGTGTCAGAAAAAATGTCAACATAATTAGCATAATCCAGACTTTCTCCTAATAGCTGATAAGCAACTATTACTGAAAACAAAAACACAAACATTGAAGATATATATATTTTTTTACTTCTTGTTTTAATCAGCAATTTATCCATATTTTTATTTAAATACCTTCAATTTGTATAAAACATAATATCCAAAAAAATATTTAATATATTTAAGAAGAGCTTTTATAGGTTTATATTCAAAATCTTGTTTAAACTTATAATAAATGTAAAACAAAGCAACAGATTTCTTCATTGTTACAGAAAAACTATTTGACAAAGAACCAGAAAGTAATCGATAATTGACAAGTTTTTTATCCAATAAATAAACTTTTATTTTATTTTGTGCAAGCTTAAAATAGAACGGTCCATCTTCCCACATAGGAATCCTTTCATCAAAAAAACCAATATCCTCAAATACACTTCTATTATAGATTACAGCTGGTGTTGGATATTGAGGTAAATTATTTTTTTTTATATTTTCTAGTTGATTTTCAGCTGAAAGTGAAAAAAAGGTTTCATCAATTAGCGGTTGCTTAAAATCAAATATTTCCTCGGAATAAAAATAATTCATTTTTGTAAACAATACTTTGCACTCTGAATTTTGAGAAAAAAAATTTACACACTCTTCAATATAGGTAGGCTCCAAAGTATCATCCGCAATATCTTTTATATAAATTCCAGATGCACTTTTATAAGCCCTATTACAATTTCCAGTTACTCCTGTATTTTTTTTAACAGTAATTACTTTTGTATTCTTAAACCTTTGCTTATTATTTTCAATCCATTCTTTTACAACTAAAATAGTATCATCGATTGATCCATCATCTGATACTATAAGTTCTATATTACTGTAAGTTTGTTTTTTTACACTTTCTAATGTTTCTAAAATATATTTACATGAATTATATGTAATAACACAAATAGAAACTAAAGGATTAGATATTTGTCTTCCCATCTTATTAATCCATCTTACCATTCATTTACGCTATCTATTACGTACTGTATCTGTTCATCTGTCAAACAAGGACTCATTGGAATACTTAATTCTGTATTATGAATTTTTTCAGTCACAGGCAAATTAATACCGTTCCATTCTTTATAGCATTCCTGTTTGTGAGGAGGAATTGGATAGTGAATATTTGTACCAATACCTTTTTCAGTAAGATACTTTTGCAACTCATCTCGATTATAACATATAATTGGGAATAAATGGAATACATGCTGATTCCAATCTATTATTTTTGGTAATGTAACTTTTGGATTTTTAATTTCTTCAATATATCGCTTTGCTACACTTTTACGAATTGCAACATCTTCATCTAGATGCTTAAGTTTTACATCAAGGATTGCTGCCTGTATTTCATCAAGACGGCTATTACGTCCTGTATATCTAAACACATATTTCTTACTTGAGCCATAATTTGCAAGGCTTCTTATTGCATTAGCAAGTTCTTCATCATTAGTTGTAACAGCACCCGCATCGCCAAGAGCACCAAGATTTTTTCCTGGATAAAAACTATGACCAGCAGCATCACCAAGAGAGCCTGTTTTTTTACCATTGAATATACATCCGTGAGCTTGCGCATTATCTTCAATAAGTTTGAGACCGTATTTTTTACACAACTGTCCAATTTCATCTGTATATGCACACTGTCCGTAAAGATGAACTATACAAATAGCTTTTGTTTTTGCAGTAATTTTTTCTTCTATTAATGAATCATCAATTTGCAGAGTATTAATACTTGGTTCTACCAAAACTGGAACAAGGCCGTTTTCTGTTATTGCAAGAATTGTAGCTATGTAAGTATTTGCAGGAACAATTACTTCATCGCCAGGTTGCATAACACCAAGTTCTATGTAGGCTCTAAAGATCCAGATAAGAGCATCTAAACCGTTTGCACAGCCAACCGTATATTTTGTACCAATATATTTTGAATAATCTGCTTCAAACTGCTCGTTTTCTTTTCCCTGAAGATACCATCCACTGTCAATTACACGTAAAGCAGCTTCGTGAATCTCATTTGAATATTTATCTGTTACATCTTTTAAACTTAAAAAAGGTACTGTCATATCAATACTCCTATATATCTAATTGCCAAGTCTGATAAGCAATGGTTCGTCCACCAAAACCCTCTTTTTGACTTATCAACCCCTCATTTAATATCTGGCCAGCTTCTTCTGTAGAGATTCCAAAATCAAGATAGCGTTTGCTCTCTTTATATTTTGCGATAACTTCACTTACAGCATAATCCAAAGCACCAATTTCTCTAGCAATAGGATTTGCCGCCATGTATTGAGTATGTATAACATTGTTGTATACAAATACTACAGTTCCTGCTATCATCTTCCCCTGATACATCGCAGCATAAAGCTCAATCTTATCAGGAAAGTTATTATGAAGTTTTGTAAGCTCTGCACCTGTATGAACAGCTTTTGTATTATGATGTTCACTTAATACTTGATTTTCGAGTTCAATAAAGGACTCATAATCTGTACTAAGTTCAATAGTTACACCTTCTCGTTTCGCTCTGCCAATCTGAGCTTTTCGCCCCTTTGGCATTTTTATTGGATACATAAAATCTACAAGAGTAGATGCTTCAATTTTTAGAACTTTCGCATTATTGCGGAACAAAGCATACAAATCTTCCTGACTGGCATTTGTATCATAACAATATGGAATAGTCTTATAAATAATAGACTTAAACCCATTTTGCTTCATATATTCTTTAAGTACTTCAAAACAATCCAGCATTTTGTGTTGTTTCATAGATGTATCTGTAATGAATCCACCATATGTAAGACCGCCGTGACTATACAACACATTATCTTTTTTATTGCATGGCAAAAGTGCAAGCAAGTCTTCGTCATCAAAAAACATTAATGAATTGTCAACAAATCTATCTGCATGATAATCCATAAAGTTGCGATCATGCATAAAAAGACTATTTTTTGCACCTACTACAAAATTATTCCAGATATCAAAATCTGTATCTTTATTATATTGTCGTATAACTATCATTTTTTTAACTTCGCCTTAATATTTTCTTAATTATCTCTTTTATTGTAAAATCATATATTTTTTTCTTAGGAAAATTAATATTTTTTTTATTACATATTAAATAATCATATAAATTATTTAATTGTTTAAGTTCTTCCTCTTTTAATTTAAAAGTGTCAAAATTTAAGTAACAATCAGTAAATTTTTTTAAGATTTCTCTTAACTCATAATACATTTTATTTACAAAAAAAGATTTATATTCATCATTATAATATCTATTATAGTCATACAATGATTGCATTTGAATTAAATGCTTTTCAACTATATTTAACTTTGCCCAAATTCCTGCATTAGGCAAAATTCTATAGACACCACAAATTCTATTATTAAAATAAACTTTTCCATACTTAAGATGCATTATAAATCTATCATAATCACCTTCAAAAGATCTTTCTGAAACAGTCCCAACTGCACTAGTCATAATTTCAGGTATTCCGTTTATAAAAATAACATTACGATAAAATTGCCCTGTTGTTTGTACAACAGGAAGTTTATCATTTAAATAATCATTTATATCATATGAACAAGTTTTGATCTTTGATTTTATATATGGTTCAAATGAATTATCAGAATATAATTTATTTATATTCTCATAATATATTACATAATCAGGATTTTTTTCTAAAAAATCATATGCCCTTTGTAAATAACCATCATCTGACCAATAATCATCCGCATCCAATAAACAAAAATATGGAGTCTTTGTTATCGCTTTAGCTCTAAGAATATTTGTTAGATACTTTCCATTTTCCTTATTATACAAAACCTTTATTTTATCGGGATATTTATTTTCATATTCCCTAATTATTTCCAAGCTCTTATCTTTTGTTGAATTATCATCAGTGATTAGTAATTGATATTTAAAATTAACTTTCTGCATCAATACAGAATCAATAGCTTCAGCTATATATTTTTCCTGATTATAATTTGACATTATTATGGTCAATGCTGTTTCCATTCTATTAATCCTATTTGTAAAAATCTTCCTTTATACAATTTTTAATAAATACCCCAGACCCCCCATCTGGCCTATAATAACATTTCTGAATCAATTCTTGCCTTACCTTTTTTAAGGGATCATTCCCATTTTTTAACATTTTTATCGTACTCTCTAATTCATTCCAATTTTCTACCCAATAAAAACCTTTCGTATAACCTTTATTCTTGGCAAATGAATTCAAACTATTTTCTTTATGACAATAAATTATAGGTTTACCAGTAAGAAAATAATCATCTACAATACTTGAAGTATCTGTGATCAAGCAATCGGAAGCATAAAAATTAGGTAAATATTCAAATTCCTCATCTAATGTCATATTTAAACTAATTTCAAATCGTTTCTTTAAATTCCTAATCTCAGCCTCTGACATCATTCCCGTTGCTATCCAATTAATAAAAGCTTGTGGATGAGGTCTAAACATCAAATCATATTCAACATTATTTTCAAAAAAATTTAATATTTTATCCTTATAGTCAAAAAAATGACAATTATTCTCATTTGTACACCATCGAGGTGTCCATAAAACCTTGAAAGCTGGTTTACAACCACTCTTCCATGTTATTAAATCCGAATCACTTCTTTTATTTATATTTTCGTTATCATATCTTGGAAATCCGGATTTAATGACATCTACTGTATTAATTCCATTAATCTTTAATTTATTTGTAATAAAATGATAATCCTCATCATTTTGTGCAAAATAAAATGAAAGATTCTTAAGATAATCAATTGGAGTGCAATCATCATTAATAAAATTAGTTTCATTATTTTGAAAAAATGCATAATAAGCTACATAACACAGTTTAGCATATTTCGATATATTCCAACTTTTTAACTCATCTGGCAACTTTATGTTATATGGTTGTTGAAGAAATACATAATCAGGATTTAATCTTTGCAGATTAATCCATTCTTTTTTATCTACATCATATCCAACTATTGGCTTGTAATTCTTAAAATATTCCTCAACACCTTCACTTTCAAATACATTATGATTATAACCAGCAGCATCTGTACCAATTTGTTTTTTTGATGGAACAATTACCATTTTTATATCAAAATCATTATCATTTTTCATAGATTCATAAACCGTATTAAGACTTGACCACACGGTTGGACGATTACATATGAAAACAACTTTAATTTTTTCATTATTAAATTTCTTTACCCTTAGTCTTAGGTTTAAATTTTCTTTTGCTACTTGCATTATCTCGTGTTCTAAAAGATCAATTTTTGAATCTTGAGCTTTTATTTTATTATATAATTTCCGTACAAAAGGAATTTTAGAATATTTCATAATTTTTATTTTAAATACTCCATAAAATTTTCTTTATTCTCAATAGCAGTAGTAGTAGGTCTTCCCAAATCTTCTCTTGCACCGATAGAACACTTCACTTCAACTAAAGATAATTCATTTCTATCTTTTGCAAGTTTCAGTTCTTTATCCAAATCATCAAAATTATCAACACAAACTGCATTTGGATAACCACATGCCTTTGCAATTGCTACCAAATCAATCTTTGCTGCAACAGTTGGCATACCACCTACTGTTTCATGAGCACCATTATTGATTACTACATGAACCATATTTTTAGGAGCATTTGCACCAAGTACAGCCATAGAACCCATATGCATCAAAACAGCACCATCGCCATCAACACACCAGATTTTTCTTTCAGGCTTATTAATAGCAACCCCAAGAGCAATAGAAGAACTATGCCCCATTGAACCAACAGTCAGAAAATCATATTTATGGCTCTGTCCATTAGCTACACGAGCTTCAAATAATTCACGGCTTGCCTTTCCTGTTGTAGATACAATTGGATCTTCCCCTGTAACAGCAATAATATGTTTAATGATATCTTCACGTACCATTACATTATCATTTTTATACTCAACTTCAGCATCATATGAAAGAGCACCCTTTCTGATTACAAAAGCAACATCCTTACCAGAATCAAGAACTGCTTTATATTCCTTCATTACAGACTTCAATTCATCTTCTGTTGTTTCTTTTCCAACAACAAAAGCTTTTATGTCCATATCTTCAAGAAGTTTTACAGTAACTTCTCCCTGATAAATGTGCTGAGGTTCATCATGTATACCAGGTTCTCCACGCCATCCTACAACAAACACTACTGGGATTGCATAAACTTTATCATTCAACAATGAAGCAACAGGATTAATAATATTTCCTTCACCACTATTCTGCATATATACAACAGGAACCTTTCCAGTAGCCAAATGATAACCAGCTGCTAAAGCTGTACAGTTTCCTTCATTAGCCGCAATAATATGGTGCTTGGGATCAATTCCATATGTATTCATTAAATAGTTACATAATGCTTTCAACTGTGAATCAGGTACACCAGTATAAAAATCTGAACCAATTATTTCTAAAAATTTTTCTACTTTCATTTTCTATCTTCCTAAAATTTCGTGGTATAAATTATTTATAGCATCTTCAGTCAATCCAACCGGATTATTTTTCAAACGTACTGGATTAACTGAATTTTTCAACAGATCAAAATCTTCCTCTTTAATATTTTTTACTTCAGGTAATCCTAAAGATGATAATAAAGCAGAAAATCCAGACTGAGCCTTTTCAACGGAATCATACCCCATTGCTTCAGCAATCATATTAAATAATTTTTCTAAATATTCTTTTCCTCTTGGGTCTATGCATGCAGATATATTTGAACTCATATATGGCCATAATTTATTTACACACAAAGCAGCTGCGTGCCCATGAGAAATCTTATATAAGCTGGTAATTTTATAACACATAGCGTGACCAGCTGTAGTCTGTGTTATGTTAATTGCCTTTCCCGCCAGATTTGCAGCCTGAAGCATATTCGAAATCCCAAATTCCTCATTTTTCAAATAAGAATCCTTGTTTGAAAAAATCATTTGGATAGCTTTTTTTGAATATTCCTTAGATTCATCATTCGAATTTACAGACCAGAAAGATTCAATTGAATGACACAATGCATCAAGCATAGTCGATTTCTTCTGATAATCTGGCAAAGTTTTCAACGCAGATGAATCAAACAATACTGTAGAAGGAATACAACTGTAATCTGTTACAGACTGCTTAGCTCCTTCAAAATAAATTACAGCATAGCGTGTTGCCTCACTGCCAGTCCCTGCTGTAGTAGGAACTGCAAGAAATGAAATATTATTTGGAACAATTGTCTGCTTCAAGTAATTTTCATTCGGATTCATATTAGAATATAGCTTAATACATTTAGCCACATCCATTGAGCTTCCACCGCCTACAGCAACAATCACATCACATTTGGAATTATTAAATAACTCCACTCCTTTTACTACAGATTCATACAAAGGATTTGGTTGAAAATCACTGAAACGTGTTACTTCAATATCTAATCGTTTTGTTATATCAGTAAAATATGAATCCAGTTTCAGAAATTTTATGGCAGCATCACAAACTAGAAAGATATGTTTGTATGAATTAGAGAGAAAATAATCATCCAGTTCTTTATAATTCTCAGAAGCTTTAAGTATTGTTTGATTCATAACACAACTCTCTATTTTGTTCCTGGAATAAGTTCAAGAATATCTTTGATACTCATGCACATATCATTGGCTTCATATGATCTGTGATTTGTCAAAATAGATTTTGCAGTATTAACCATAGCAGGATAAGCACTTCTCAACATGTGGTTAGCATAAATAACAACATTTACACCCCAAGACTGAAGTTCTTCTTCTGTAATATGATTATATGTAGTTGGAACAACAACAATTGGTACTGAAGAATGTTTTTCACGGAACTTCAAACAAAATTCCTTAATATCTTCACCAGATTTATCCTTACTGTGAATCATAATACCGTCAGCACCTGCATCAACATATGCAAAACATCTTTCAAGAGCATCTTCCATAGGTTTTCCAGCAATAAGACTTTCACATCTTGCAATAATCATAAAATCATTTGCAATCTGAGCACGTTTTCCAGCCTTAATTTTTTCACAGAATCCTTCGATTGTGTCCTGTGTCTGAATGGCATCAGTTCCAAACAGGGAGTTCTTTTTAAGACCTACCTTATCTTCTATAATAACTGCAGAAACACCAAGACGTTCAAGAGTTCTTACTGTAAACACAAAATGTTCAATTTTGCCACCAGTATCACCATCATAGATAACAGGTTTAGTTGTACATTCAAGAGCATCATTTAATCCGTGTAAACGTGTTGTAAGGTCAACAGCCTCAATATCAGGCTTTCCTTTACTTGTAGAGTCAGTAAGTGAACTAGCCCACATACCATCAAACTCTTCTGTTTTGTTGTTAACCTTAACTTTTGTTTTTTCAATAATAAGTCCTGTAAGACCAGAATGACTTTCCATGATTCGAACAATTGGCTTTGCAGCAATAAGACGACGAAGCATCTTTTGGCGAACTTCTGGAGTTGTACCGATTTCCTTTACTTCAGCATTAAGAGCTGTAGATGAAATTCCTGGTGTATATGGAATATCAACTACTTTTCCACCCCATTTTGAAATACAGTCTATGACTCTCTGACGTGTTTCCTGCTGAACACCTGTAAGCCAGTCATCACCGTGTACAACATAATCTGGTTTTAATTTTTCAAGATTAGGAACATAATCCAAAGTTGTTTGAGGTACAACTTTAGCTACACCTTTAATATTTTCAACAATTTCAGCACGCTGTTCATATGTCAAATATGGAAGTCGTTTATAACTTGCTATGGCTTCATCTGTTAATACACCCACTGTGACTTCACCAAGTTTCATAGCTTCGTGAATAATGTTCAAATGACCTGAATGTATTAAGTCCGCACTCATGCCACAATATACTGTTTTCATAAAAAATCTCCTCTCATTTATGTTTTACTTTTCGCATCGCTTTCTTTACCAAACTTAATGCATAATCTCTCTCTGTTTTATTACAGCCTATAGAATACATTGCAAATACGTTTGCCAACACAGTTACTGTACAAGATACAAAAAACTGCACAACCACGTTAAAAGCTGTAAAATAAAAAGCTACATAAGACACCACAAATGTAAATATTGATACTAAACATACTGGTAATATAATTTTTTTTACAAAGTTTAATATAGGAAAATCCATTCGCACTTTTAGGTAGAATAATCTATATATCGAAAAACTTACATTATTAAACAATCTTAAGATTATTACCCAATAAGGTGGCAATCCCAATTTAAACAAAACCCAAGCCAAAGGTACTGTAATCAACGACATACATACTGCAACGATTTGATAGTTTCGAATATTACCAATTGCATACGACACCATCCAAAGGGGACCACATATTGCATCGATTAATGAATATATTAAAATTAACCTTATAAAAACTGGAGCATATTCTGGTACTGTTTTTAACCAGATTTTTAATACTATATCAACGTTAAGACCTAATGGCAAAACAAAAAACCATAAAAGATAAAACGAAAACTTAGAAGTTTTTTGTATCAATCCTAAAAGATACTCTCTATCTCCTGCTGCATATGACTTTATAATCTGAGGTTCAAATGCTGTCTGAAAACTACTTACAAGCTGATAAACTGCATTGTTTACTTGATTTGCTGTACCCATAGCTGCATTTACGATAACACCAAAAAAGCTGTTAAGTATCATATTTAATCCTTGTGTAGTACACACAGAACCAAAACTACTTAATAGACTCCAACCAGAAAAGGATAATAATTCTCCAAATATTTCTTTATCCTTTGTAATCTTAAAATGACAAATACTAAAATTGTGACGTACAAAAAATCTAAACATTAAAAAATTAAGTAAAGCAACTATACTCAGGAAGATACCATATCCTATAAGTTTATCATATGGATAGATACTTAATCCAAAGGCAATTATAAGCTTACCAACACAATCAAATATACTCATCAAAGCAAAAAAAGACATACGCTCATGAGCTACAACAGAAGCATGATAAGGTATATTCATTATACCTAACAAAGTCGTAAAAATTGAAAACTGATAACAAATATTTGCAGCTTTCAACCTACCTTCTGGTACTACCAAAATATTATTTACATACCAAAGACCTGCTGTTTCTGATAAAAGCAATACTAATAAAGCTACAAAAAAATGTGTTATTACGCTTACACAAAAGACTTTATGAGCTTTATTACTGTTATTTTCGCCTAATGCAAAATTAAGATATCGTACAGTAGCAGCAGAAGAAGAGTTTGTTATAAAGGTAAATAATACAACTACCCCACCAACTATATTATACGTACCATAATCAGCTATACCCAAATTAGCCATTATTACACGCACTGTGTAGAGGCTTACGAGCATAACAAAAATCATACGTCCATATAAAAACAGTGTATTTTTTGCTATACGTTTATTTCTATTCTGATCTTCCATCTTTACCAATAGCCTTTAAAAACTCATCATAATTACGGATGTATTCTTTTTCATCATAATGCTCACTTGCAAGAACAACCAGTTTACATCCATAACTAAAATCATGCATTTCTCGCCACATGCCAGGCCCTATATATAAACCAACATCAGGACGATTAAGTAACACAGTTTCCCGTTTTTCGCCATCATCAAGAACAAAACGGCAAGCTCCATCCATGGCAATTATTACCTGCTCCAGCTTTGTATGAGCATGAAATCCTCGGCTTTCATTTGGAAGGGTATCAAACATATAGTACATACGTTTAATTTCAAAAGGGAGATCAACTCCACCTTCTAAAGCAACCAGCTTTCCACGATTATCACCATGAACAGGAAAATCTATCATTCTATAATTCATTTCAATCTCCTACTTACAATCTTGAATAATTTCAACTAAATTAAAACAACCTTTTTCAATCAACTTTTTCTGAACATCTTCATCATTCAATTCACCAGCAAGACAAACTTCATCAGCCAAAATTGTTGCAGTTGCTTCCCTATGTTCAAAATCCAATCCAACTTCATTACAAGCATACTTAATAATGAACTTTATATAACTATCACCATACAAAACGACCTTTGTTTTACCGGCAGCTTTTGCTTCCATAAACTTCTTACAAAATGTTTCACTATAAACATTTGCAAGCTTAAATGTCCGCAACGCAAAAGCTTTACCCCGTTTTGCAAGTTCAGCAATCCCATCAGCAGTAACAGCATACGCAAGCTTACGACCATTTACATTTGTCAACATTATCCAGCCTCGTTCAACAAATCGCCCAAGAATTGCATTCATCATTCCCAAAGACATATTTGCTTTTTTTGCCAAAGTTCTCTGACTGGCCTGAGGCTCTTCATTTAATGTTTCCGAAATAACCTGTAAAGTCGCTAAGTCCTGCTCCATTTACATCCCTACTCTAATAATAAGCTCAAATATCTTCATGAACAAAATGTTCGCTCTATTTAACATTTTAATATTCTTATGAAAATTAGTAAACAAAATGTGTTCAAGTTTAGAACGTTTTTAGAAAATTTGGTTAAATTTTGCCAATATTTTTTCGAAAGGATTACCAGAATTTATCTTATCAACCACAACAGGACATTTTCTGCTATAAGTATAGGAAGACACAGTTTGTACCAATCCAACATAACTGTCTTTTTCACCTACAATCTCAATACCATCTGTAGTTTCATCAGCTGGAATGAAGAACTCTTCTGAGTTCACATTTTTTACCATTTTTCGCATCTGCAGCAAAGTTATGTTTGCACGACGATTTACAAAAATATTTCTGGCATTTGTTTCTGAGATTTCATATTTCTTTGCAACTTCCATGTAATCATGTTTATATTTCTTTATGAACAAAGAGGTATCTTAAGGATTCCATGATTCCAAAGTTGGTTTTGAATTCTTGAATTGAATTATTGAAGCTAACCGATACCAAAATAGAGATGGAAATAAAAATATTTCATTGTTATCAGTCCACGCTGATTCTTCCACAACATCATGTAATCATATTTATGTTTTTTTATGAACAAAGATGTATCATCTGGGTTCCAAACTTCCAAAGTTTTTACTTCATAAGGGATATCTTCATCCGTAAAATATACTCATTCAGCTGGTGCAAAGTATGGAACGAGGGAACTCATTACTATGAAGGATGGCACCATGTTTCCAGTTGCAAGTTTATAAAGTGTAGCGTGAGGCACATTTTTTTCTTCACACCAGGATTTCAGTTTTCTTTCCTGAAGTAAATTCAGTAATTTTTTCTGAGCATAAGTTACTCTTACTTGTTCTAACATTTTTTCACATTTCTATTCATTTATTTTTTCTGCATATAAGTTATACAAACCATTTACTAAAGTTTGTTTTGAATTCCTGAATTGAATTATTGAAGTAAGCCTATACCAAAACAAAGCTGGAAATAAGAAAATTCCATTTGAAACTGACTTTGTTAATTTCTTTATGATTCCATCAAGTTTTTTTACTTTGTTTCCATTGGTTGAGAATACAAGGGCTAATTTTCCATCAACTCCTGGAAGAAGTATTAGTTCTCCATCTGTTTCACTTTTCCACCCCCTAACCACAAACGCCTTTTTATCAGTACATTTAATTTATTTTTTATTGTACTATAAGTTAATTTTTTTTGTCTCCCAGCAAATACATATATGACTTACATCAGAGGAGATTTATATGGATACACCAAAGTAGACCCAATCTACAATGCAGCTTCTGACTACTGTCTTCCAGCAGGTCGCCTTATTCCTGTTCAGTTTGCAAAAATGGAAAACGGCTATGAATCAAATGTAGTAGCTACACGCACTTCAATTGGAGCAATGGAAAACACTCTCAAATAAAACAAAAAAGGTGTTTTCTACAACTTCAAAGATGAACAGGGAGAAATCCATGTAGCATCTCTTTTCTTCCCAGAACAGACTCAAAATCCTGAAGGTATTATCAATGCCTCAAAGGACAAAATTCAGCAGATGGATAACCTTAAAGATGTTTCAATGGTCATTGCAACCAGCGAACCAAAGGAATACCTTGTCACTTACATCGCTGCCTGCCGTTCAGGAATGAAACTTTCTGTTGATCCACAGATTGCAGAAGAGTTCAAAGAAAAAATCATGCCAACGCTGGAAAACGATATTCGTGATCCAGACAAACGTGATAAGACAATGCCAACTCTCTCAAATATTTTATTTGAAGCTGATAAAAGAGGTGCAGAAATCTGCCGTACTCTTGCAGCGGAAAATGGTCAGACTGTTACTCCAAAAAAGAAACAGCCAAAAATGGAGATGTGCTTTTAGCATTCTAAATTAAAAACAAAAGCAGACTGCCCACTGCTGAATTAATTTCAATCATCGTTTCGCAACACATAGGAGTACAGCAAGATGGAATTTTTTCAGACAACATGACGAGACGGGTCTGCTTTTAATCACGAATGTTTTATCCAGGGGAAAATTATTTTTTCTGGCTTTTTTTAATATCAAAAATATTTGTATGAGAACTGATTCTGTAACAAGTCATCACAAGTACGCATTCGTCAGAATCTTTCTTATAAACAAGTAACAAATCCGGATGTACATGACATTCACGATATCCTGAATAATTACCTGTAAGTTCATGGTCATGATTCTTTTCTTCTAAAGGAGAATCATCCAGAAGTTTTTTGATTATTTCGTCGGTATCTTGAGTTTCCTGTTTATTGAGTTTCTTATAATCAATTTTGAAACTTCTGGTGATTTTTAACTGATACTTCATTTTTCCATTGCCACCTTAAAGGCATCAAATGAATTGAAGACTTCAACATCACCATTTTTTTCTTCGGCTATGGCAATATCCAGTCCATTAGTCTGCTGAGAATTCTTATATTCAAGAAACTCCATGAATTCAAAAAGTTCAGCAAAACATGATTCTGGAAGAGTCTGTAATTTTTCCTGTAATACAGCGATAGGCATATCTGAACCTCCTGTACTCCTAGTATATACAGATTTTTAATAATTTTCAACTTACAGTATTTTTTATAAGTTTATTCGAAAATATATTTTTTTAGCTTTCCTGACTTTTTCAGAATATTCAGCTTCCAGCTGTTTACATTCCCAAATTTTTAACAACCTGCTTAGTAAATAATTTGCGTCCCTTCATTAGTATATAAGAATGAAAGAAATGTCCTCTTCAGTTATATGAGGATAAAATCCGTTCAATAGAATTGACTGAAGAACTTCAAAACTATGTGTAAAATGATGTAGGTTATCAGAACTGATTTCACTCATATTTTTTTCCTTGAATTTATTGCTTAAACTTCTGATTCTTAAGGAAATCAGCCACATCATCAATTTCTGGATAAATAAATCGTTTATTGATGTTCATTGCATCTAATTCATCCAATATTTTTTCCTTATTTTTATCTGGAATAAGAAAAAGAAGTTTTTTATCATTATTTTTCAAAATTGAATCTTCTATGGACGCAGGTTCGGCTTTTGATTTCCCCATTCCCACAAGTAAGAATAACCCCTGCTGATTAAGAATTCTTTTATTATCAAGTGGAACATGAACAACAAAGCATTTATGTAAATCAGCTGGATTAATAATATTCAAAAAAGTAGGCTTTTCAAATTTAATTTGATGAAGCAAATAAGGAATATCACCCTGTTCACAAAAATCTTCAGGTTCTAATTTGTCATTACCAATATCAAAAGTATCTTTCATCATTGCAAGATTAGATACGATAGATACTGTATCACTATCATAATATTTTTCAGTCTCTTTAGACTGAAAGAACAACACTTCACCGCTATAAGAGAAATCAGAGGCTTTATCTTTTTCACAAGCGAAATATAAAGCAATGTAGGGATTACTAGTAATGTCTAACAGTCTGGTAGGAGCGTTGTAATGTTGCATTTTCGTGAGCTTTCCTAGCGTTGTATTGAGATTTGCAAAATCTTGCGGATTACTAATAAGCATTTCGTGAACAAAATCTTTCTCATGATTAATCCAGTTGCCTCTAAAAATACTTGGAAGAACAGACCAATTTAAATTCTGTTGACCACGAAAATATACATTTGTATGAAGCAGTTTATATTTTTCAAGCTTATTGGAGAATTTTACAAGAGAATCGATTTTTTCAAAATGAACTCTAGTTTCATCATATAAAATAATTTCTGAGTTTATATTCTATTTGTGATGACAAATGTAATTCATCTGATGTTATTTGAACATACCCCTTTGATTTTAGAATGTTATTATAAGATTCAATTATTTTCATCATCTGTATACCTCTCATTTTTGAGTCATAATTGCTATTTACTATAGCAAACAATATTCAATTTCTGAATATTGCTATATCACAATTACCCCTTTATGACCAAAAGACAGCCTCCAATAAACACTTTGCATTGATTATGCCCACAAAGACTCAAAGAAGTATTTCCACGGAAGTATTTCAATGCCGTCAACCTTGCGCGGAAACTCTTCTCGGCAGACTACAATGTAACGCTTAAAGATTTCTTCTTCCCGCAATGCTTTAAGACCTTTTAAATGTTTATCTGTAACTGTGTCTGTAGATTTAACTTCTATTGCGAGGTCGTCATCAAGACAAAAATCAACTTCATTCCCACTTGTTGTACGCCAGAAGGTAAGGCGTGAACGCGGACTCTTATAAGAAATCCAGGCTTTTAACTCCAAACAGATCAGTTGCTCAAAGTATTGTCCAAATTCTTCATTTCCTTCATATGGAACAGAAATATTTTGAAGCGTCCTGGCAACAGCAATGTCGAAAAGGTAAAATTTTGAAACGCTTACGCTTTTTCTTTTTTTACCAGCAGTGTACGGCTCAACCATAAAGCCCAGCAAAGTATCTTCTAAAACCTTGTAAGCTCAGGACAGAGTTGAATCTCATCTATAAAAATCGCACAGTCATGCAAACCAAGAAGTTCAACCTGTTCCGTCAAATAGCTGGGGTTTCTCTGAATCTGTAAGCGGAGCTTTCCTTTAAGAAGATTCCACTTTAAGGCAAAGGTTTCATCACTAAGCTGGTCAACTAGAGTTGATTTTCCTGTCTGTCTTGGTCCGAACAAGAAAAGTGACTTCTTTTTGATTAAATCTGAAACATCAAGAATTCTCTTTGTTTTGCACTCCATAAAGACCTCATTATGTATATTATAACATAAGCAGTCAAAAAAAAATCAACATTTCTGTAGTTGATTTTTTGATATTTTCAACTATAGAAATGTTACAGATAAAGGAAATCAACAAAGGCTCTATAGCCCCAAATCCTTCATCAACTGCCGGCTAAATTCTTACTTCCCTCAAATTCAAAAGAAACTGCCATTAAACAATTCCGGCTTAGAAAACCTGTCATCAAAAATATAATCTAGAAGTCTGACCATCTTTCCAAGACTCTTCACAAAGAAATAGAAATTATTGTAGAATTCCAGTCAAGAATACCGTAAAACAGATGGAAGAAACACAAAAAGAAATCTACGAGCATGAAAAAGAAGAATACGAGAGAAAGATGAAGGAACGCAAGGAACATCCAGATGTAAAAGTAATTTGTGCTACTGAACGAGAGCCACATGGGAAAACCGTCAAACAGATTTTTGAAAAACTGCCAGAAAGACTTCCAGAAGAATAATCTGGTGAAACCATGTCAAAAGAGAAAATGAGGATCCGCCTTAAAACACAAGAGGGACAGAAAATCTACTCAAAAAGAAAGACAACTGTCGAACCTGTCTTTGGAATTATAAAGCGTGTAATGGGATTCCGCCAGTTTTTGATGCGTGGTCTCGAAAACATCGGTATTGAATGGGATTTGGTGACAATTTCATACAATGTAAGCCGGATGTATGCACTGAAAAACCTTTCGCTTGCAAAAATGTAGAAAAATAAAGAAACCACCTGATATTCAATAAAAATAATATCCCGAAAGATATTCGTTAGGTGCTCGTTTTCATGAAAATCAGATGGTCAGACTCCTAGTGCAAAAACATTAAAACGGCAAATTCCTAAACTACTTAAAGTTCATGCATAGCTCTCTACCCCGCTGTTTTAAATCTCGATGTCTTTTTAATACAAAATGTCCGAAAGAACAAGCAAATGTCCAAGAGAATATAGGGATTACACATGCGCATTGCAAATTGGTCATTACTTAGCAGCGTTCCTATTGCTGTTCGGTTTGTTTTTGCGTGCTGAATCACATTTAACACCTTTTTTCATAAGTTCATACGATTTTGCAGCTAATGTTATATACGAAAGCACATAGGGACTGTGTGTCGTCATCACAATTTTGTTTTCATCATTAACATTTGCCGCTTCCAGCAAAAAAGCCAAATTTTTCATCTGCGATCCTAGAGGCACATACAAGAGGAACTGCTCTCCCAGATTTTTATTCCAAAATAAAAGTTTCTTCTCCCGCCTCGTCCACAAAATCCTCTCCGTACAAAAACATTCCACTAACCGTCGCACAACACTTTCCCGCCCGTCGCAAAACATTATCCTGTATGTACAAAAACATTTTGCTGAGCGTCGCTCAAGATTTTATGGCACAATACAGATTATTCTGCAAACATACGACTCATAAAAACACAATTGAGCTATTTTCCAGTATAAAAACTTGTTTTACTATATTCTTGCCATTTGTCGTACATAGCCTGATAATTATCTTTTATAAAGGCTTGAATTTTGTTTATTTCCCGGTATGACCTTTTGTAAATCAGGCATATTTCACCTCCACTTTTTTTATCGGTTTTAAGAATTCATCTGGATTTATATAAAGGCTTCTTAAAATTGGAATCAAATCAATATATTCTTCTTCCAAATCATTATTATGAGCATATTTTGCCATTACCACCAGATATCCTTTATCCCACTGTACTACAGATTCATAGCGTTCCAAAGAATAAGGTGCTATAAACTTAAGACGAGTTTCGCCAAAAGAGAATGTAGTATATCGACCTTCGTTGACAGATAAGCTTTATTTTCGCCCATAATACACCTTTTTTATCATATCATAATTTTTAAAATCCTGCCAAAAAATTTTTCTTAATTTTTACACACAAATTATTATACTTTCGGCGAATTTTTTATTATATTCCGCTTGACAATTCACCAAAAGTATAATAATTTAATGTATGTAAGGCGAACAAATCTGCTCCCGCCCTACAAGCAAAGGAAACCCGCAAGGTTTCGTAATTCTAGCCTTTATAGGAGTGGCTAATATGGCAGAAACAATGGAAAACATTTTTTCAAGGAGGGTAAAAGATTTAATGAAGGAAAACCGCTTCTCGCAGAAAAAACTGTGCGAGCTTTGCGGTATTACAGAGGCAGCATTCAGCCGCTATATGACCAGCGGAAGACTGCCCAGGACGGATGTGCTTGCGAATATCGCAAATGCACTTAACACAACAAGCGACTACCTTACGGGTAACGACACCCATTACGGCTACGAGCAGCTTGAAATTCTTTTGGCTTCCAGCAAAGACAACCTTAGCCTGAACCAGAAGAAAAAGCTTGTGGGAATCCTGATGGATGAATACAAAACTGCCCAAGAGGTGTAAAAATGCAGCATTACATGGAGGTAAACTATTGGAAAACTGCACTGAACAAACGGAAAAAACAACGGATTGTACTACAAAGCCCCAAACGCTTCCAAGCTGGAAGGTAAGCCAGATTATCCTTACGGTGGTAAACCTTTTGAGCGAGGAAGGCTATTTTAGAGAAGGCTTTGACTATATGGAGATGATTCGCAAAAAGGGCATTGTGTTAAAGGAATACTCGGCTTTTAAAAGCGAAAATCTTCTGGAACTGCAAAAGGTGTCTATAGGGCTTTGGAACGAAGGCTTATGCCTTATTTTTCCAGACCCGCAGACGGGCGCGACCTGCCGCATGATTGCCTACAACGACAATAAATCTGCGGCAGAAGTAATGCAGATTATATTCCATGAGCTTGCCCATATAATGCTCAGGCACACACAGCAGAGCAACCTTGGAGAAATGGAAGCGACCTTATTTTCCGGCGTTGCAATGCTTTTGATGGTTTTGGAACAGCAGTTCCACATAGGGCGAATGATTGCAGAAAAGGGCGACAAGACAATGCTCAAAGGCATTCAGAAAGGCCTTATGCAAAAATTCAATGCACAGGAGGTACTATGAAGAAATGGGTATAAAAAAAGCCTGTCTTAGTAAATGCGCCAACACTTACTAAACAAGCTTCCACGGTCGAGAGCCACAATGTGATTCTCTTTTCTTAACGAATTAAAGAATTATATCACACATCGGCTCTCCTTGTCAAAAAATATTTTTAGATGGTCAAAGACGGTCATTGAACCTGTCGAAATGACTTCTGAAATATCGCAAAATCAGGTGGTTTCGACAAATTCCACCACCACATTTAAACATTGCCATAGGAGGGCAACATTATGTTAAACATTAAAACTGTAAAGAATCTTCTTATTACAGATGAATCAAAAGACGGCTTCTGCTTCAGAAGTTCGTGCTCACAGTCTCTCAGCCAGAAAGAGCTCGCAAGCGAAATGGCTGACTGGAACTCTTCTTTCACGGAGGCAGACTATCTGGGTATGCTTTCCGTAATGGAGAACATCGTCGTAAAATACCTTGCCAAAGGTTACTGCGTGGAGCTTCCTTTCGGAACTCTCAGAGCAAATGCCACAGGTACCTGTGCTAACATTCAGGACGGCTTTACGCTGGGAAGTGGAAACCACACACTTGGATTTCTGTTCAACGCAAACGAGGCGACCACCGCAAATGTAAAGGCAAAGCTCGAATACAAGCAGCTTCCGCCTGACATCACCGGTGAAGCAAAGCTCTACCGTGTAACCGCATTGAACGACGACGCAAGCGAAAGCACGAACCTTTCCGTAAGCAAAGGCAAGACGCTCCGCCTGCACGGTCGTAACCTCACCTTCGACATCACGGACGAAAACCAGGGCGTATTTCTGGAAAACGAAAACGGACTCACCCGCCTTTCAGTCTACAACCGCCGTGGCACGAATGTAGTCGATTCGCCAGTTCCGAGCGAACTTGCAGCAGGAAGCTACAACGTGAGCATCGTCACCAAGCCGGGCAACACCTACTTTACCGCAAACATTGATTCTGTTGTAACGGTAGCGTAAATTTTTAATTTCAGGACGCGGTGGGCGACATGCGCCTGCCATGTCCTGATTGCGCGTCTTTATAAACCCCATAGATATACAAGAAGAATTCTTATAAAACCGTCAATTTTTTTTAGGGTTTGCATAATCTGAGGTGTCAGACTTTCCGTCTGAAAGAACAAGTATCCTGGAAAAAGAGGTTTTTCATACAGTTTTCCCTGATTTGTTTTTAACGTTCTCTGGAAATAATACAGTTCAGCCGTACAAGCCTGCTCACAAAATGCCTTCCGCGCCTTTTTTTTAAATTCTTCCTCTTCGCCGGTTCTAACCATTAAGCAATAGTATTCCATAAAACTCCCTGTACAAAAAACCTAAAAAATCTTATCTTCGGACGAGTTTGACTGTATCAATTCCAGAATATCCGTACAGCCCGCCTTTAAAAGTTTTTCTTTTGTTTCTTTATCATTCATTTCGCCGGCAATGGCGTATTCGTTATCTTTTATCTCAGGCTCTTTTAATTCAGAAACTTTTTCAAATTCAATTTTATTTTTTGAACAGGCATATTCCAGAAGAAACTTTACATAGCTTTCTCCGTAAAGCACAACCTTTGTTTTTCCATGTTTTTTTGCAAGGGCAACTTCTTCTGTCATTATCTGATTATACGAATTTGCGATTTTAAAAGTTTTTTCTACAAAATTCTTTCCGCGTTTACGAAGTTCCCTCATTCCTTCGTTTGTCAAAGCATAAGCGAATTTTCTTTTATTCACGTTTGTAAGCATTATCCAGCCACGTTCGGCAAAACGTCCCAAAATCGCATTCATCATTCCCAATGACACATTTGTTTTTTTTGCCAAAACACGCTGACTTGCGTTCGGATCTTCTTTGAGAGTATTAGAAATAAGCTGTAATGTAGCAAGGTCTTGTTCCATAATTTTTCTCCGTGAACAAATTTTCCAAGCCTATTCTATAAAAAAATATAGAATTGTTGAATAGAAAAATTTTTCGCAAACATTCGTAAATATCAGCAATTTTTTTGAACAAAATCAAAATTATAAAAAAAACAGCCCGAATTCGACAGTTTTTATATGACGAACCGGGCTGTTTATCAGCATATATTCAACTAAACATAAATTTAGTTTTGAACGCTTGTCGTGTTTCTTACAGTTACATCGTGAGCTGAACCTTCCTGAATTGTAACCGGCGAAACAAGTGTAATTTTTGCTTTTTCCTGCAATTCTGGAATAGAAAGCGCTCCACAGTTGCACATTGTGTGCACAACCTTGCTCAGTGTCATTCCAACTCCGTCGTGCAAGTGTCCGGCATAAGGAACGTAAGAATCTACACCTTCTTCAAATGCCATGCCTTTTTTACCGCCGAGGTCGTATCTCTGCCAGTTGCGTGCGCGGTTTGAACCTTCGCCCCAATACTCTTTTACATAGTTTCCGTTGATTACGAGTTTGTTTGAAGGAGACTCATCAAAACGTGCAAAATAGCGTCCGAGCATTACAAAATCTGCGCCCATTGCAAGCGCCAAAGTTACATGATAATCGTGAACAATTCCACCGTCAGAACAAACAGGAACATAAATTCCAGTTTTCTTAAAATACTCATCGCGTGCTTTTGCTACTTCGATTGTCGCAGTTGCCTGTCCGCGGCCAATTCCCTTCTGTTCGCGTGTAATACAGATTGAACCGCCGCCAATACCGATTTTTACAAAGTCTGCTCCGGCATCTGCCAAAAAGTTAAAGCCTTCCGCATCAACAACGTTTCCAGCACCAACTTTAATTCCAGGGAAAGCGGCATGCAGATCTTTGAGAGCACGGGCCTGCCATTCAGAAAAACCTTCTGAAGAATCAAGAACAAAAACGTCTGCGCCAGCCTCGAGGAGTTTTGGAACGCGTTCCATGTAGTCGCGTGTGTTAATTCCTGCACCAACAATATAACGCTGTTTAGAATCAAGAAGTTCGTTCGGATGCTCTGCGTGAGTTGAATAATCCTTGCGGAAAACAAGGCTCACAAGATTTCCATTTTTATCAACAATCGGGAGCTGGTTTACTTTTTTCTCCCAAATAATATCATTTGCTTCTGAAAGATCAATTCCCTCTTTGCCAGTTGCCAAATCTTCAAGACCGGTCATGTAGTCTTTTACCTTTGAACCTGCCGGACAATGACCAATTCTAAAATCTTTTGAAGTAATAATTCCAAGAAGTTTTCCGTTCGGGCTTCCGTCTTCTGTAACAGCAACAGTTGAATGGCCTGTTTTTGCGCTCAATTCTACAACTTCTTCCAAAGTCTGATCCGGACGAATATTTGAATCAGAAGTTACAAAACCTGCCTTGTAAGCTTTTACACGGGCAACCATTGCAGCCTGATTTTCGATTGTCTGGCTTCCAAAAATAAAACTGATTCCGCCCTCTTTCGCAAGCGCAATTGCAAGTTTGTCGTCAGAAACAGCCTGCATTACGGCAGAAACCATTGGAATATTCATTGTAAGCGGACAAGTTTCGCCAGCTTTTTTGTTGAATTTTACAACCGGAGTCTTTAATGAAACTCTGTCTGGAGTACATTCCGCAGAAGAATAACCAGGAACCAAAAGATATTCGCCAAAAGTGTGCGAAGGTTCTTCAAAATAATAAGCCATTTTAAATCCCCTAAAAAAAATCAATTAAATTTTTGTGTAATTTATCAATTATACAAATTCAGAAAATCAATTTCAATAGTGATTTTATTTTTAATCTGCACTTAACTTGAATATCTTGCCCCGTAAACAAATTTTTATAGTTAAGAATTTTCACTTTTATTCGGTTCAAAATCTTCCATATAATAAAACTTTTTCGATAATTTTTAATTCAAAATCCGCATTC
This sequence comes from Treponema berlinense, assembly GCF_900167025.1. GTDB lineage: Bacteria > Spirochaetota > Spirochaetia > Treponematales > Treponemataceae > Treponema_D > Treponema_D berlinense. Next base: position 33,606 of record NZ_FUXC01000004.1, read on the forward strand.
AAAAAAATTGAATAATTTAGAAAAATATGATATTTTTTTAAGCATGGGGATATAGCTCAGTTGGTAGAGCATCTGGTTCGCAATCAGAGGGTCACCGGTTCGAATCCGGCTATCTCCACTTTTTTTGGGCACATTTTTGCAAGAATCTTGCAAAAACCAAGCTTTCCGTGGCTACGGCGTCTTACGCGCCTCCGGTGCTCCGCACCCGCCTTGCGGCCACTCCAATCTTTTGTGCGTTTACAGTTTTTCCTTAATTTCTTCCAGAACTTTCAAATCCTCAATCGCTTCTTTTAACGGACTTAAAAGCGGCATTTTTCCGTCCAAAAAACCGACCGCGTTTTCCACCATTCCCGAAAAATACTGAGTTTTTTTAGGCAGCCTTACTTTCTGTTTTTCGAGCGAATAAAATCCTGTATAAAGCTTGCTCTGTTTTCTCAAATAAAAATCGGCAATTCCGTTTCCAATGCAGATTTTGCCTTCTGTTCCCAAAATTTCAATTCTAAATTCAAAAAATTTTGAACGCCCGCTCATTTTTATGCAAATTTCAGGAACGTCTCCAAACTTTTCGCTTTTGCAAAAATTGTAATGCGCGCAAAAATTCCGCACAATTTTTTTCTCGTCCTTAAAAACGCCTGTAACCACAGGTTTTTCAAGTTCAGTTCCGCACAAAAACCGCACAATATCAACAAGATGGGTTCCATCGTGCAAGAGGCTGTAAGTTCCGTCTTTTTCAAATTCTTTTGCGTAAATGCGCAGTCCTGAATCCAATTCGGCCTCAACCTTTTGAATTTCCCCGATTTTTTCCATCCACTGCATTGCAAGCGCATAATTTTTATCAAAACGGCGCTCGTGGTTCACCATAACAGGAACCTTATTTTTTTCCGCACAGTCTGCAATTTTTTGCGCCTCAAAAGAATTCAAGGCAACAGGTTTTTCAAGAATCACAAGCCTCGGTCTTGCCTCAATCGCACGGATACATTCTTCCAAATGCGCGCTTTCGTTTACGGCAACCACCGCAATATCAATTTTTTTTATATTTTTGTAAAGCTCGCTGCCCGATTCAAAAACAAGCCCTTCAGAGCCATGGCTTTTTACGTATTTTTGCCAAATTTTTAACCGCTCCAAGTCAGTGTCGCAGCCAGCACAAAGTTCAATTTTTTTATTTTTTAAAAGCGCCATAGTGTGGCTTGCCGGCTGTTCACGTTTTTTATCAAATCCGAGCAAAAATCCAATCCGGCCTGTTCCAATCAAAACGGTTTTATATTTTTTATTTTCCATAACTCAATAATTATCGGAACAAAAAATCAGGAAGAAAACGCTATAGCAAACAAAAAAATATTCTATTACAATAGTCAGACATATTTATTAGAAAGATTACAAACAAAAAAGAGGCAAATACATGTCAGAAGAAGGCTGCACCCACAACTGTTCAACCTGCAGTTCAAACTGCAAATCAAAAGATTTTAAATTTCATCTGCATCCAAAAAGCACCGTCAGACACGTAATCGGCGTAGTTTCTGGAAAAGGCGGAGTCGGGAAATCCCTCGTAACCTCGCTTTTGGCGTCAAAAACAGCAAAAAAAGGACTTAGAGCCGCAATTCTGGACGCAGACATTACAGGCCCTTCAATCCCGACAAGTTTTGGTTCAAACGGAGAGAGAGTCTACTGCGACGAAACCGGCCTTATCGCCCCGGAAACGACAGAATCCGGAATCCAGCTTATGAGCATGAATTTCCTGCTCAAAAACGAAAACGATCCTGTTTTGTGGCGCGGCTCAATGATAAACGGCTTTGTAAAAAAATTCTGGGAAGAAGTTTTCTGGGACAACGTTGACTACATGTTTGTCGATATGCCTCCAGGAACAGGCGACGTTCCTCTTACGGTTTTTCAGAGCATTCCTCTCGACGGAATCATAATCGTTTCAAGTCCGCAGCAGCTTGTTCGCGTAATCGTCGAAAAAGCCGTAAAAATGGCGCAGACCATGAAAATTCCAGTTTACGGTCTAATCGAAAATATGAGTTACGTTCAGTGTCCGGACTGCGGCAAACAGATAAAAGTTTTTGGAGACAGCCACGTCGAGCAGATTTCCAAGGAATTCCACATTCCGCTCCTTGCAAGAATCCCGATTGACCCAAAAATAAGCCAGGCGGTCGACAGTGGAAAAATCGAAACACTCGAAGCAGAATTTCTGGATGCCGCACTTGCGATAATCCAAAATTAAACGGGCACCACCCGCATCCGCGGGTCGCTATGTCCACCCTTCCGCTTTGCTCCATTGCGGCGGCAATTTCATTACCGCCGCAACTTCGGGGTTCCCAGCGCTGGTGCGTTCAGTTTTTTCAAAAAAAGGACTTTTTACTTTTATGGACAAAAAATTTTTACTTGCTCCAATGGCAACACTCAGTCACGAAGCATTCCGACGCAGCGTACAAAAATTCGGTGGCTGCGATGAATATTTCAACGAGATGATAAACGCTCCGTCACTTTTGCACAAAGGCCGTTTTGAAAAATTCTACACACTCACCGGCGACACTCCAGAGTCCCAAAAACTCGTCTGGCAAATTACAGGAACCACAGCAGAACCAATGGCTCAGGCAGCGCAAATTCTTTCTGAACTTCCAGGCATTGGAATCGACATAAACATGGGCTGTTCCGCTCCGCAAATTGCAAACACAGGAGCAGGAATTTCGTGGATGCTAAAACCTGTAGCAGAAACCCAAAATCTCGTCAGAAAAGTAAAGTCCGCCCTCGAAAACTGCGCAAAAGACGGAAAAACTCCGTCGCGGCTTTCCGTTAAGCTTAGGCTCGGAGCAGACAACTTTACCGAAAGCGGATTTTTTAGTTTTACGGATATGCTTGTTTCGGAAGGAGTTCAGCAGTTAACCTTGCATCCGCGCACCCAAAAAGAAAAATTTGCGCGCGCTCTTCCCCGCTACGAATACGCAGAAAAACTTTCTCTGCGCTATCCTCAAATTCCAATAATTGTAAACGGCGAAATAAAAGACAAAAAAAGCCTTGATTACGCCTTAAAATGCGCTCCTCACGTAAACGGAGTTATGATTGGCAGGGCGGCCGCTTCACAACCGTGGATTTTTGCAAAATTAAAAGGCATTCTGCCAGAAGAAAAACTCGACATGCTCAATTTTGCGCTTGATTTTATTTCCGACGTCGAAAAGTTTCAGCCACCGGAATTTTTTCAAACACGTCTCCAAAGATTTTTCGCATATTACTGTCAGAATTTCAGTTTTGCCGGTTATTTTAAAACACAAATGCTAAACGCAAAAAACAACGAAGACGCTAGGGAAAGGCTTTTTCAGTATTTTGAAAAATGCCCGGAAGACAGACTAAAAAAAATCTAAAATAAAAGTTCGCAATTTAACTTTTTTAGTATATAATAAAAATCTGTTAAAAAGTTCAAGTTAAAAAAGTTAAACCGAGGATCTATTTGAAAACTGTTTACATGACTCTTTCGGGCATTTTTATTGTGCTTATGGGAGTCTATTGCATTTATTTAAAACAAAACAAAAGTCCGCTGTCAAAAAGTCTTTTCAATCTTCACCTTGGAGCCATTGTATCCACAGTTCTTTACAATATTTCTCTCATTACAACTAACCTTTTGTCCGCATATTTTATAACAAGCCTTTACTATATAAGTATTCATTTTTTGGTGATTCTTCTGACAGATTTTATATTTATCTTTACAGAAATGTCTTCATCACCAAAATACAAAAAATTTATCAAGGTTTTTAATAAAATCTGGCTTTATGTTTTTTTTGTAGATTCTTTTATTTTAATACTCAATCCGTTTTTTCATCACGAATTTGAACTTTCAAGGCTTTATATAAACCACAACGTTTTTTTATGCTGGAACGCAAAATATTTCTGGATGTTCAACATTCACCTTTACCTCTGTTTTGCGCTTTCGGCAGTAATTTTTGGAATTCTTCTGGTAAAAATAATTAAAGCCAACAGATTTTATAAATCAAAATACATTTCGGTTTTTGCGGTTTTTCTTATTACGCTTGCCGTAAACATCATTTTTCTAAAATCAAAAACTAATCTTGATTTTTCAGTTCTTTTTTATTCAGTTTTTTCGATTATCTGCTCGTGTTTTACGCTGGTTACGATTCCACGAAACATTCAGAACGAAATGCTCAAGCAGCTGTCCGACAACATAAACATTGGAATTTTTTGCTTTAACCTTGAACGAAAATGCATTTATTCAAATACCACCGCAAAAAAATTCTTTTTAGCAAAAGATGAAATTCTAAATGAACTAAAATCTCTCCTTGCGCTCCGCAAAGATTTTGTAAAACGCAACATAGAAATTAAGCAGGACGATAAGACTCTTACCCTGGCAGAAGAATTCAGCTATCTTCTCGACAGCCAGAAAAAAGCTTATGGCTATATTTTAAAATTAAACGACATTACGGAAGAACTATACAAGGCGTCAGAAGAACTTTTCGATTCAACACACGATGCTTTGACAGGACTTTTAACAAGAGATGCTTTTTATTCAGAAACAGAAAAAATCTTAAAAAGCGATCCAAATTCTCAATATTATATGATTTGTACGAACATTAAAAATTTTAAACTCGTAAACGACCTTTTTGGTTCAGAAAAAGGAGATGAATTTTTAAAAGAGTTTGCAAAAAAGCTAAAAAACACTCAGTCCAAAACTATTTTGACAGGAAGAATTACAGGCGACCGTTTTGCAATTCTTATAAACAAAACTGAAGTTGACGAAATAGACGCCTTGCAAAAAATCAAGGAACTTGAAAAATTTACTGTTTCATTAAACTACAAACTTCATATTTTTGTCGGAATTTACAAAATTACTGATATTAACGAAAATGTCAGCTCAATGTTTGACAAAGCAGCCTTGGCAATAAAAAACATCTCCGAAAATTATTCGGTAAACGTTGCCTACTACGACAACGACATGCTTTCAATTTTGAAAAAAAATCATGAAGTAATAAACGCATTTGACGATGCTTTGAATAATAATCATTTTAAAATGTATCTTCAGCCGCAGGTTAGATGCTCAGACGAAAAAGTTGTTGGCGCAGAGGCTCTTGTCCGCTGGGAAACAGAAAAAGGCGCAATTCATTCTCCAGCCTCGTTTATCAAAATTCTCGAAGACAACGGACTAATCCACGAACTCGACAAATTTATCTGGGAAAAGGCTGTCCAACTTCTTCAAAAATGGCAGCTTTTGGGAATCGACCATCATATTTCGGTAAATGTAAGCACAAGGGATTTTTATCTTATTCCATTATACGAAACCTTTACTTCTCTTGTAAAAAAATACGGAATTCCGCCTCAAAAACTCAAGCTTGAAATTACAGAAACTGCATTGGTTCACGATTTAAAACGTCATAAGAAAATCATTACAGACCTGCAAAAATTTGGTTTTACAATCGAAATGGACGATTTTGGCTCCGGATATTCTTCTCTTACAATTCTAAAAAACATCAGCATAAATATTTTAAAAATCGATATGATGTTCCTTTCAAAAACAAAACACAAGGAACGGAGCAAAAAAATTCTCGAATCCGTTATAAAAATGGCTCAAAAACTCGGAATAAAAATTATTGTCGAAGGCGTCGAAGACAAAGAGCAGGCCGAATTCTTAAAAAATCTCAACTGCGACTTTTTTCAGGGCTATCTTTATTCAAAACCGATTACTGTTGCAAATTTTGAAAGCAATTATATTTCAAAGACAAATATATCCGGAGGCACAAGATGAATTTGCACTTATTCTTTAAAATTTTCAGTGCCTTTTCTGTTGTTTCGGCAATTTTTCTGCTTCATTTTGTCCGCACAATTTCGAAGGCGCGTACTGACGCAAAAGAACCGACAATCTTTGTAATATGCACAATTTCTGCAATGCTTTTAGTCTATTCGCTTTTTCTGATGTCCTCGCTGCCTGAATTCTACAGCAAGGCTCTCATTTTATTCTGTGTTTATAAGGTATGCGCAATCTGGACATACTATCTGACATTTTCCTTTAATCACGCATTTACAAACACGACAAAAAAACTCGGCTTTATAAAAGAATTTTACTTTATTTTGTGTTTTATCGACAGCGTTCTGCTTCTTGCAAATGCCAGAGTCAATGTTATTTTTGACCTTGTTCCAGCACATACAAAGGCAGGATTTTTTTACTGGGGAATTGAGTACACTTCAAAATTCGGATTTCATAAACTAGTCTGCGCAATCTTAAGTTTTTCTTCGCTTGCACTTTTTATTTCGAGCATTGTAAAGGCGCCTTCTTATAACAAAGTAAAATACGTTACAATTTTAACAAGCGAAAGTTTAGTTTTAATCGCAAATTATGTTTTTAATTCGCTGAATCTGCCGTTAAACATTTCGCTTTTAATGCTCGTAGCAAGTTCAATTTTTATAGCAAATTACGTAAATAAAGATTTTTCTGCTCCTATTTTAATCGGTCCTCTAAACGCCATAACCGAATCCATAAACGACATTATTTTTTGCTACGATTCTTCGGAAAATTTAATCTATGCAAATTCTGCCGCAAAAAACGTCTTTAAAAAATCCAATGACAATCTTGAAAACTTTGCAAAGGAATTCCGGCAGAACTTTTTAAAAAACCGTCCTACAGAACTTTCTCTAAAGCTCGAGAACGGAGAAGAACGCTATTACATTACCGAATACAAGGATTTTTTTATTTCAAATTCAAACATCGGATCATATTTGAGACTCCAGGACAAAACAAAAGAAACACTGGAATCAAGACGCAAAAATTACATTGCGACTCACGACCTGCTCACTGGTCTTTTTAACCGTTCCGGATTTTTCAAAAAAATGCAGGAAGCCTTGTATCAAAACACATTCAAAAACCCGATTTTAATCTGTACGAACATAAAAGATTTTAAACTTATAAACACGATTTACAGCGAACAAGTCGGAGATTCCGTTTTGCAAAACCAGACAGCAGTCATGAAAAGGCTTCCCGGACACAAAAAAAGCATAATCGGACGCATTGCAGACGATAAATTTGCGATTTTGATGGAAAAACAGGATTTTGACAAAGATATTTTTGAAGAAGTATTTAACGAAGTCAGCTGCATAATCGAAAAAACTCTTTACAACATTCAAATTGTGGCAGGAATTTACGAAATTTACGATAAAAAAGATACAATTCAGTCCATTTATGACAAAGCAAAAATTTCACTGGACGCAATAAAAGATTCTGACAATCAAATTTTTTCATTCTATAACCCGTCGATGATGGAAAAAATGCTCAAGGAAAAAGACATTGTAAACGATTTTGAAAAATCGCTGAACGAAAAACAATTTTCGATTCAACTTCAGCCGGTTATTGACAACGACGGAAACGTTCTCGGAGCAGAATCTGTCGTACGCTGGAACAATCCGAAATATGAAAATTTGACGCCAAGTTCTTTTTTGGACGTTCTTGAACGAACAAGTTTAATCTACAAGCTTGATGTCTACGTCTGGGAACTTGTGGCAAAAAAACTGCACGAATGGAAAGAACGAGGATTTTCTGACCGTTTTATTTCTGTAAACGTTTCGAGCAAGGACAAATTTTTTATCGACATAATAAAAACCTTTTCCGAGCTTATAAAAAAATACGACATTTCGCCTCAAAACTTCAAAGTCGAAATTCGAGAAACGGCAATGCTCGAAAATCCGGAAAAAACAATCGAAATCTTTTCTCAGCTAAAAAAACTCGGAATAAAAGTCTACATCGACAATTTTGGAACAGGTTTCTCTTCTCTCAACGTGCTAAAAGACTTTATTGCCGACGGAATAAAAATGGACACTTCGTTCCTGTCAGAATCAAAGGTTTCCGGAAAAAATAAAATAATCCTGCAGACAATGATTTCTATGTCAAACAACTTGGGAATGGAATTTATTGCAAAAGGTGTTGAGTCTGAAAACCAAATGCTCGCACTTTCAAAAATGGACTGCAAGCTTTTTCAAGGTTTTTATTTTTCTAAGCCACTTCCGGTCAAAACATACGAAGCAAAATATCTGTAAAATTTCTCTCAGGCAAAAAAATAACGGAAGCCAGGAGATTTTCCAAAACTTCCGTTATACATGCGTTCAAACACTGCGATTATTTTTCAATCGTAATCGACTGGTCAGCAGTAAAACTTTTTCCAGGTTCAAGAGAAATCAAACCTGACTTTTCTTCCCATTCGTGTTCTGTATTTTCGGCATCGGCAGTTCCGTACCAAGGCTCAATACAGTTAAAGCCGTTTCCGGCAGCGCCTTCTTCACCTTTTCCGCCCTGCCAAACCATAACATACGGATAACCTTTGCAATTAACTTTTACAAGACTTCCGTCCTTTTTGTTGCGAAGGCCAACCCAGTCAGAAGTAATTTTTGTAAAGAAATGTCCGTTTCCAAAACCTTTTGCGTCAATCGGAATAATTCCATTTTCTTTTTCGCCGTAAAGTTTTGTACAAGGAGCAGTTCCTTCTTCGTCAACAGCAAGCTGGGCAGCGTCGTTGAGCAAAACTGTCGTCAAAGGTTCTTTCTTTTCAAATTCATACTGATAATCAGAATTTACAGTGCCGGCTGGATCTGTGTTGCGCGGACAGCAGAAAGCTGTATGGCTTCCGATAGAAAACAGCATTGTCGAAGAATCAGTATTAGTTACAGTCGTTGTAAAAATAAGTCCGTCGTCCTTAAGTTCATAATGCGTTTTAAGGCTAAATTTCCACGGAAATTTGTCAGCGGTTTCTGCGCTGTCTGTCAGTTCAAAAGTTGCCGCCGTTTCTGACTGCTCGATTAACTTGTGCTCCAGATCTCGGCTCATTCCGTTGTTTACAAGATGATATTCCTTGCCGTTGTATGTATAAAAACCGTCTTTTATGCGTCCAACATGAGGAAACAAAACCGGCGCATGGAATTTCCACACAGATTCCGGTCCTTCAAAAACATACTTTGTGCCGTCAGCTCCGCGAAAAGAATTGATTTCTGCTCCGTGAGTGTTGAGCACGACTTCGTAATTAGAATTTTTTAAAGTGATTGTCATAATTACACAATTCTACAGCCTTTTTATTTTTATGGCAAATTTAACAAGTTTAAATAGAATACATTTTTATTGAACACAAACATTTTATTCTCTTAAGATGCGATTTTTTTCATTTTTACAATAAAATGTGCTATATTAATAGAATGTACGAAATTGAGCTAAAAGCACATGTCTTAGACCGAAAATCTGTAATTCAAAATCTTGAAAAATTTGCAGCTTTTTCTGGAGCAGTTGAAAAAGACGATACTTACTATTCAAACACAATAAACGGAAAATCAATCAAGGTGCGCATTAGAAAAGAAACTCCGTTTTCCACACAGGAAGTTCCAAACGCGCCGCAGACAACTTCTCAAAAATCGGTAATTTTTACCTATAAGCGCAAAGAAATTCTCGAAAAAGACGGAACCACTATCGAAGTAAACGACGAAAAAGAACTTTTTCTCTCAGATGCAGATGCAATCGAAGCCTTTCTTTTTGATACAGGTTTTAAAACAACCTTAAAAAAGCAAAAAACCGTGCTCAGCTGGCACTACGACGGCGCAAACCTGGAACTCTGCCATGTTGCAAGACTCGGCGACTTTCTGGAAATCGAAATTCTTTCCGAAAACAACAGCGAAAAAACCGTATCTCAATCGCGTGAAAAACTTTTAAAAATGCTTTCAAAATGCGGCATTCCGGAAGACAAAATCGAAAACCGTTACTACTCGCAAATGCTCGGAGAAAAACAGGAGACATCCGTGGCTCGCCACTAATGCGGAGTTTAAGAGAAGGAATTATAAAAATTACATTCTTATAATTTTTATGGGAGAATATGATGTTTAACAGAAAACTTTATAAACAGACTGCAAAAAAGCAACTTGCCGGAAGAAGAACTGTTCCAGTCCTTGCAACATTGATTACCACGTTCATACTGCTGTTTTTGGGCACAAGCTCCGAAATTCATACATCTCAAATAATAAACAGCAATTCAGCCTACGCACAAACTGCTTCCTGGATTTACGAAACGGAAGACGACTTTGCGGACGATTATGCTTTTAGCGTTTCTACAATTTCGGATTCTGGCGTAAGCCTGCTTTTTTCGATTTTGACAATTTCTATCACAGGAATTTTGATTCTTGCGCAGTGCCATCTTTACAATGAGTATTTTAAAACCCTGGAAAAAATCTCGTTCGCCGAATATCTGCGCGGTTTTACGCACTGGTTTAAGGGCGCGCTTGCAGGTCTTTGGTTTACGCTTTGGGTTGTGCTCTGGAGTTTTCTGTTTTTTATTCCAGGAATCGTAAAGGCTTTTTCTTACTCGCAGATGTTTTTTGTACTTGCCGAAAATCCAAAAATTGGAGTTGCAAAAGCAATGCAAATAAGCAAAACGCTTACAAAAGGTTTTAAGGCAGACCTTTTTGTCATGTATATAAGTTTTTTTGGCTGGCATTTTCTTTCAACCTTTACTTTTGGAATTTTGCAGCTGTGGATTCAACCTTATGAATATATGTCTTTTACAAACGCATACAAAAGTTTAAAAATGCACGCGCTTCGTACAGGAATTCTTACAGAAAGTGACTTTATTTAGACTGGAGCATACAAAATGAACAAAAAAAGCACAAAATACGGACTTGCTGTTTTGCTGACAATCACGTTGATTTCAATTTTGATGGGATTTTTTAAGATTTTCTCAACGGATTTCTTTTCTATTTCAAAAAATTCAAAAAAAGTTGAACAGCCGGCGCAGAACAGTTTTTCTTACAACAAAGATTCAAATTATTACATTGCAGTCGTTAATATTTCGGGCGTAATCCAGGAAAAAGGAAGCGAATACAACCAAAAATGGCTTTTGAGCACAATCCGTTCACTCAAAAATGACAAAAAAAATGCCGGAATTCTCCTGTACGTAAATTCTCCAGGAGGAACAGTTTATCATGCCGACGAAGCATATCTCGAACTTTTAAAATACAAGGAAACCGGAAAAAAAATCTATGCGTATTTTGCAGAAATGGCAACTTCCGGAGGCTATTACATTGGCTGCGCGGCAGATAAAATTTATGCAAACCGCAACACGATTACAGGTTCAATTGGAGTAATAAGCGCAAGTTCAATCGACGCGACTGACTTTCTCGAAAAAATAGGCATAAAGTCGATTACAATTCATACCGGCAAGAACAAAAATATGCTTAATTACAACGAAAAGCCGACAGAAGAACAGATTCAAATTATGCAGAGCCTTTCCGACGAAGCATACGGGCAGTTTACGCAGATTGTAAGCGAGAGCCGCAATATGAATATAAAAGATGTCCAGAAAATAGCGGACGGACGCATTTATTCGGCAAAACAGGCAAAAGAAAACGGCCTTATCGACGAAATTTTTACTTTTGACGAAGCAAAAAAATCCATAAAATCAGATTTTGAGTCAGAAAATCTTTCGTTCAAGACTTTTAGATATGAAAAAAGCGAAAGCCTGCGTTCTATTCTATTAGAAGGTTTTTCTTCAATAAAAAATCCGGCTTCCGCTTTTGGGCAGGCTCCTCTTCTTTCATACGGAAAATTCTAACTAAGAATTTTCATCAAGAATCTGGGCAAGTTCAATCAAGTTTAGCGGTTTTTTGAAAAAATAATTTACGCCGAGTTCTTTTACACGCTTTTCGGACTCGGCATCTTCGAGAGCCGTCACAACAAAAATCATCGGCTTTCCGAAATTTTCATTTTCGCGGATTTTTTTACAGAGGCTAAATCCGTCTACGCCCGGCAAATCAAGATCGAGAATTAAAATCTTCGGATGCTTTTCTGTCATTAAAACTCCGGCTTCAAAACCGTCAAACGCCTGAAAAATTTCAACTCCAAAAGATTCGTATTTTTTCTGTAAGAATTTTGCAATTACGCAGTTTAAGCCCTTATCGTCATCAACAATAAGAATATCACCGTGTTCATAAAGGTTTCCTGTGCATTTTTTAGCAAGATGCTCAGGAATTCTCATTTTGCGGCCTTTCATAAAAGAAGCCAAATCGTCGGGATAAACGCGGTACTGTCCGCCTGGAGTAGTAAAAGCCTTTAAATGACCGCCTTTTATCCAGTTTATCGCAGTTTGATTAACAACACCGCAAATATTTGCAACTTCAAGTGCCGAAAAAACTTCCGGTTTGTCAGTTTTTTTTAACATCCCAAGCCTCTTTTCTTTTTCACAAAATATGTTACTCTTCGTCCGCAACAGAAAGTATCAGTTTATAGGAAAAACCAGAATCCATTAAGTACTTTATAAGTTTTTCATCTTTTTTTCCGCTTTTTAACGCTTTTTTATATGCTCTGTGACAAAGCTGAATTTCATCATTCACCTTAAAAAAATCATCAACGGCTTTTTTTGCGTCGCCTGTTTTAATTCCACGCGAGATAAGTTCCCTCAAAAGCCTTATACGTCCCTGAGGTTTTGTAATAATATGATTTCTAAGCCAGATTTCAGAAAAACGAAGGTCGTTAAGAAGTTTTTTTTCTTCAAGATAATCCAAGGCCTGTTTTATCGACTGTTTTGAATGTGATTTTTGAAAAAGTTTTTTTTCAAGTCCAGCCCTGCACTGCTCGCAGCGGGCAAGATACTCTTCCGCCTTGCATTCCGCGGCAAATGCCAAAGCGGCGTCTACGATTTCCATTTCCCTGTCTTCAAAAAATTCTGCGCCAACAAAAAAATCTTCCGGCTTGACAGAATCGAGAAAAGCAAATCTTACAAAAAAAACAGACCCACCGTCCGTTGAAATTTCTACAATGTCCGACGAAGTCTGTTTTATAGCACTTATGCGCATTTTTTGTTCCGAAAGTTTTTTCGCCTCCGGCTGTTCCATAAAAGAAAAACCAAAAGCGAAATTTTGTACATATTGTACAGAATAAAAACTAACGTTTTGAGAACTGGAAGCGACGGCGAGCACCACGCTGACCGTACTTTTTGCGTTCAACCATGCGGCTATCGCGAGTAAGGAAGCCGTTAGCTTTAAGTGATGTGTGAGCATCAGGGTCTACCTGAAGCAAGGCACGTGAAAGTCCGTGAAGACAAGCATCTGCCTGACCGTTCAATCCACCGCCAACAACGTTAATCAAAACGTCGAATTTATTTTCGTTGCTTGTAACGAGAAGTGGCTGATGTACTCTGCGTACCTGTTCTTCTGAATTGAAGTATTCAGCAACATCTTTTCCATTTACAACAATTTTTCCACTACCGTCACGGAGAAATACACGTGCAGTAGCTGTCTTTCTTCTACCTGTTCCAATTGCAATATTCTTAACCATCATAGACTCCTGACTTAAACTTCAAGTGGTTTTGGATTCTGAGCCTTATGTGGGTAGTCAGAACCTGCATAAATTTTTACACTGTCCATCATTTTGCGTCCAAGACGTCCATTTGGAAGCATGCCTGCAATTGTGCGTGAAAGTGGTTCGATTGGGTTTCTTTCGATGAGTTTTTCGAATGAATACTCACGAAGACCACCAACATAGCCTGTGTAATGGCGATAAAGCATGTCAGATGCTTTGTTTCCAGAAACAACAACTTTGTCAGCGTTGATAACAATAACAAAGTCACCCATTGCCTGGTTTGGAGTGTAAGAAGCCTTGTTCTTACCACGAACAACTGCTACAACTTTTGCTGCAACGCGTCCGAGCGGTTTGCCGGCAGCATCGATGATGTACCAGTCGCGTTTCTGCTCGTAATCTTTTACGAATAAAGTTTTCATTTGTATATACCTTGTACTAAAAAGTCTCTTGTGTTCATTTTGATTGCATCTTCAAAAATCACACTCCGCAGATATTGAAGCTTTTATCTGCGCATATACGGGGATATAAATATTAAAATTTTTATCGATTTTGGTCAATAAAAACAAAAATGAAAACGCTCTAAAAAGCCATTAAAACAACAATTTTTAAGGGTACTGGACTTTTATAAGAACTAATCGTTTTCTTCAGATTTTTTTGCTTCTTCAAAGGCTTCTTTTTCTTCTCTGCGGGCTTCCTTTTTGTCCTGAATGTCGGCAAAACCGATAAAAAAAGCGGCAACTCCTGCAAGAACAGCAACCAGAGGACCAACGCCTTTTAGTGCGGAAATTATAAAATCTCCCCAGCCTAAGCCCTGTGGCAGGGCAGCGCATACAAAAAACGAAATAAGCAAAAGTCCAAAAATAATCGCAGTCATTTTTAGAAGTTTCCTCCAACTCAAAATTTTCACAAAAATTCTAGCATACAAAACATATTTTATCAAACAGTAAAAAGTGCTATACTCGCCTCTATGTTAAAAAAAGACAGCATTTGCAAAGGCGCAAAACTTACGCTTCCTATTTTTTTTGGTTATATCTCAATTGGAATTCCTTTTGGATTGATGGTTGTAAACAACGGTTATCCGTGGTGGCTCGCTCTTTTTATGGGAATGACAATTTTTTCCGGAACAGGGCAATATATCGGTATAAGCCTTATGGCGGCTGGAGCTTCGCTTCCGGCATTTCTTGTAACACAGTTTTTTGTAGGAATCAGACATGTTGTCTACGGACTTTCGCTCCTAAAAAAATATGACAAAAGGCGCGTTGGAAAATGGAAGCCTTTTTTGATTTTTGCTCTTACTGACGAAACTTATGCCCTCATTACAACAAGCGAAGTTCCACTTGGAGAAAAAGACGGCGAATATTACAGCCTTATCGCCGCTCTCGACTGGTCTTACTGGCTTTTGGGCAGCGTAACCGGTGCGCTTTTAGGAACTTTTTTGCCTTTCGACTTTACAGGCGTCGATTTTGCGCTCAATTCTCTTTTTATTGTACTTATGATTGAACAGATTAAACAAAGCAAAGACATTTTCCCTTCTTTCTGCGGAATCTGTACTGCAATAGCGGCAATTCTTCTTTCAAAATTCGGTTATCTTCCATCGCAGCAGATTTTAATCGTAGCGCTTTCGCTTGGAATTGCAGTTTTGATTTTAGTGCGCGGAATTACAGTAAAAACAAAGAAGATAAAGCACGAAAAAAACACAGAAGAATCAAATTCAACGGAGGAAAAATAAATGCGACTTACACTTTCAGAGGCACTTATTGCAACACTTGTAACCGCAGCCCTTATGTATCTGTTGCGGGCTTTTCCGTTTATTCTTTTCAGCAGAAAAAAGCCGCCTAAGGTTCTTTCGTTTATTGAAAAATATATTCCTGCAATGGTAATCGGAGTTTTAATCGTCTATTGCCTTGCCGATCCAAAATATATGACCTTTAGTTCTTCACCATGGGGAATTCCTGCAATTGCCGGAGTTTTACTGACAATTATTCTGCATTTGTGGAAAGGCAACAGCATGATAAGCATTTTTGGCGGAACTATTTTATTTATGGTACTTGAACGACTTCTTTAGAATTTTTCCTTCTAATCTTAGCCCCAGCCGTCCGCAGCCCAAACTGTCCGAAAACATGTAAATAAAAAATAAAATTTATAAAACTTTTAAAAAATGTGTAGACAATTTGGGCTAATAATCATATTTTAGTTTTTATGCAGTTTTTCTGTTATTCATCAAAACCCCCGGAAGTCGGGCTGTAATAAAAAGAGGTACTCACATTGAACGGTAGTCAGGTAAAGATTGACCACGTATCGAAAGAATTTGGCGATTTTATTGCGCTGAATGACATTAATTTTACTATTAATCAAGGTGAATTTTTCACTTTGCTAGGTCCATCAGGTTGTGGTAAAACGACACTTCTACGAATTATTGCAGGATTTGAAAATCCTGATGACGGTGCCGTTCTTTTTGATGATACAAACGTCGTAGGACTTCCGCCAAACAAAAGGCATTCTAATACGGTTTTCCAGTCTTATGCGCTTTTTCCGCACATGACCGTTTTTGAAAACGTTGCATTTTCTCTCCGCTTAAAAAAAGTTGACAATGCTACTGTTGAAGAAAAAGTCCGCAAATATCTGTCATTGGTTCAGCTTGAAGAACACATGTACAAAAAGCCAAACCAGCTTTCGGGCGGACAAAGACAGCGCGTTGCTATTGCCAGAGCGCTCATAAACGAACCAAAAGTGCTTTTGCTCGACGAGCCTCTTTCCGCCCTCGATGCAAAACTGCGTTCAAGCCTTCTTGTTGAACTTGACCGTCTGCACGACAAAATCGGAATCACCTTTATCTTTGTAACTCACGACCAGAGCGAAGCGCTTGCAGTTTCTGACCGTATTGCAATCATGAACAAGGGAAATGTTCTTCAGATTGGAACTCCATTTGAAGTTTACGAAAGCCCTGCTACACAGTTTGTTGCCCAGTTTATCGGCGAAACAAACCTTTTTGAGTCGACTGTCGTAAAATGCGAAGGCTACAAGGCAAAAAGCGGCGAAGAATACATGGTAACCCTCAACACTCCAGCCCTTGGAATGCAGGCTCAGCTTACAGGCGACACACAGGCAACAAAAGAAGAAGACAAAAACATTCTTGTAACAGATTACGAACACACGGACGAAGGACAGAAAGTTGCCTTTACTATCCGCCCGGAAAAAATCAGAATCACCCTCGAAGAACCAAATGTAAACGGACGCAAGGACATAAACGTGTTTAAGGGTGTAGTTGAAGAGCCTGTTTACACAGGTTTCCAGTCAAAATTCTACATCAAATTGGAAAAGACAGGCACAATCGTAAAAGTCTTTAAGCAGCATACAAACTATCTTGATGACGGTCCGGAAATTCAGTGGAATGACACTGTTTATATTTCGTGGTCGGCAGAAGACGGATATATTGTTGAAGATATTGAAAAATAATCTTTAATATCTTCATATTCGCATTTTTTTTCTATCATTTCTATCAATAAAAAACGACAGAAAGACAAAAGGACAAGTTTGTAATGAAAAAAGAAAAAGAAAGTCCACAGCTGGCATTTGCAAAGGCTGCAAGAGACAAAAAATACAAAAAGATGAATCCAGGGTCTGTTTATGCCTGGCCAATGGGATTTTGGTTCAGTCTGTTTTTTGTAATTCCACTCATAATTATCGTTGCATATTCGTTTATGAAGCGCGATGTTTATGGTTCGGTTATTGCTGAGTTCAGTTTAAAAGCCTACAAACAGATGTTTACTCCAGCGTATGGAATTATTTTTCTGCGCACGCTTTGGATTACGGCACTTTCGACTTTTATTACGATTCTGATTGCCCTTCCATGCGGTTATGCCATGGCAAGAAGCCGGCGTCAGACATTGCTTTTGATTCTTATAATCATTCCATTTTTGACAAACTCGCTCATAAGAATTTTTGCATGGATTACAATCCTCGGCGACAATGGAATTTTAAATATGTTTTTGGGTTTTATTGTAAATTTCTGGCATAAAATAACCGGAAATCCTGCCGAGTTTGAGCCTGTAAAGTTTATGTACACTAAAGGCGCAGTTATTATTTTGAGCATTTATATGTATCTGCCTTATGCAATTCTGCCGATTTTTACTGCTGTTGACCGTTTTGACTTTTCTCTTTTGGAAGCAGCACGCGACCTTGGAGCAACAAAACCTCAGTCAATGTTAAAAGTCCTGCTTCCTGGAATTCGCAGCGGAATTATTTCGGCCTTGATTTTTACTTTTATCCCGATTTTTGGTTCTTACACTGTTCCGAATATTGTCGGTGGAAAAGACAGTTATATGATTGGAAATATAATCGTTGACCAGGTTCAGAAAACTCGAAACTGGCCTCTTGCTTCTGCGTTCTCGATGATTTTAACACTTCTTTCTATGGCAGGTATTTTGTGGATGCTCTATTCCAGCAAAAAAGACGCTGAACTCAAAAAAGTTTCTACAAAAGAAGACACGACAGGATTTGGAGGTGCAAAATAATGAAACTCAATCCGTTTAACCTTACAAAACCAAACCGCGTAAAACAGAGCGAAAACTTCCGCCATGCAAAACGTGGCTGGAAAACACGTGCTCCGCAGTTCAGCTTCTCAAAAATGGTGCTTTTTTTGTGTCTTTTGTTCTTGTTTCTGCCGCTTCTGGTAATTATTTTTTATTCATTTAATGCATCTAAAGATACAGAAATTACAGGTTTTTCGTTTGTCTGGTATCAAAAACTGATTTTTGACTCTGCGCCTCTCTGGCATTCGCTTTTGAACAGTTTTATCGTTGCAATTTCGTCTTCTGTCGTTGCAACGGTTTTGGGTTCACTGGCTGCAATCGGAGTAAGCTGGTATAAATTTAAGGGCAAAGGTTATATCCAGACAATAAGTTTTTTGCCGATGGTTTTGCCGGAAGTAATTATGGGCCTTTCGCTTTTGATTTTTTTTAGCGCCGTAAAAATGAGCCTTGGGCTTTTTACGATTTTTATTGCCCATACAACTTTCTGTCTGCCGTTTGTTTTTTTAATGGTTACTGCACGCGTCGATGATTTTGACACCTCGATTATCGAAGCAAGCCATGACCTCGGGGCAAACGAAATTCAGACACTTACAAAGGTTATTATTCCTGCAATTATGCCTGGAATTATCTCTGGTTTTATGATGAGCGTTACAATGTCCCTTGAAGACTATGTAATTACTTTTTTAGTAAGCGGACCTGGAAGCACAACATTGCCGCTTTACGTTTATTCGATGATTCGTTTTGGAGTAAGCCCGGTTATCAACTCGCTTTCGTTTGTTTTAATCGTTGCAATCGGACTTTTGACTTTCTCTTTGAGAAAAGGCTTAAAAGGTTTTGCTGCGGCACACTAAAAGACCTTTCTGTTTTTATGTAAAAAACGCTCTGTGTGAGCGGTTTATTTAATGTTTTCCCGGTTGCAATGGTGCTTCCGGGTTTTGGAGTTAAGCGTTATGAAAATCGCCTCTAAAATTGCAGTTGCGGCTTTTGGTGCATTTGCCGCTATGGGTCTCTTTACTTCTTGTGGAGATGACGGAAAAACTCTTTACCTGTACAACTGGACTTATTACACTCCAGACGAAGTTCTTCGCGACTTTGAAAAAGAATTCAACTGTAAGGTAAAAGTAGACAGCTATGCTTCCAACGAAGAAATGTATGCAAAGCTCAAGGCCGGCGCAAAAGGTTATGACATTGTTGTTCCTTCGCAGGACTATGCTTCAATCATGATTGCTCAGGGAATGCTGCAAAAGCTCGATCCGTCAAAGCAGACAAATAATTCAAAAATAAATCCGTTGCTTTCAAAAATGGCGACTTATGATCCAAATTTTGAATATGCAAGTCCATACTACCTTGGAGCAGCAGGCGTAAGCGTAAATAAAACAAAAGTTCAGGCTGGAACTTACGAAAAGAACTGGAATATCTTTGCTGACAAAAAATTCGCAGGCCATGCCACAATGATGGACGACATGCGCGAAGTTATCGGTGACGCACTTACAGTTTTGGGATACGACATTAACACGACAGATGATGGCGAGCTTGCAAAAGCAAAAGAACTTATCGTAAATAACTGGAAACCAAACCTTGTAAAATTTGACGCAGAAGGCTTTGGAAAATCATTTGCCTCTGGAGATTTCTGGCTCTGTCAGGGATATGCAGAAGTTGTTTACGGTGAAGTTCCGGAAGAAAAATGGGAAGATACAATCGACTTTTTTATTCCAGAAGAAGGCGGTCCGTCTTATCTGGACAGCATGTGCATCTTAAAGACTGCAAAACACGCTGAACTTGCAAATGAATTTATAAATTACATTCACCGTCCGGAAGTTTATGCAAAATTCCTTGATGCATTCCACTTTCCTTGCTTTGTAATTCCAGAAGCAGCTCAGTTTACGACTAAAAAACCAATGTACGAAGCAAGCCAGATGAATAACTGCAAACTTAAACTCGACATTGGCGAAAACCTGGATAAATACAACAATATTTGGCAGGACATCCGCTACACTGACTAAAAATTTTTATTTTCTAAATTGGTGCGGTACTCTATGTACCGCACTTTTTTTTCTTCAACGCACTTTTTAATTTCTCTTTCGCGTTTTGAAAGCTGGCTTGTCCCGTTTTTTACTTCGATAAATAAAATTTCTTTTACTTCGCCATCATTTTCTGTGCTAAAAGCGACAAAATCCACAGGTTTTCCGACAAAACGGCAGTCGGCAGGATTGCATGGAAAATTCGGCAAAAAAGGCGCAATCTGCTCGGCTGCAAGCCCGGAAAGAACAGCTTTTGAACGGTTTACGGCATCTGCGCGCTCAGTTTTTAAGACACGGCGAAATTTTAGTTCGGCAGAGATTCTTCCGGCTTTCCAGGAGATAAAAACGATTAAAATGAATATAATTATTCCGAAAATAAATAAAAGTGCGGGATTGTGAATAAAACGCTCAAATAAAATGTTCATAAAGTGATTATACCATACATTTTATATTGCATTGCAGCCCGATGGCTTGCGTGCGGTGCACGCTGCAACTTTTGCTTTGCAAAACTTGTTTTATATAACTGCGAGCTAAAGCTCGCCCGGGCTTTGCAGCCCGATGTGGAAGGGCGCGTGCGCGTGCAAAGCACCGAGGGCACCGAAGCCTGTAACAGCGGTTAGAAAGCCTCTTGTGCGTCCCAAATTTTATTATGGAGAATTTTTATGAAGAAAACGATTTTTTTTGCCGGATTTTTTATTTTTGCCGCAAATTTCTTTTTTGCTGCTGACGAAGGCAGAAAATTTGAGTTTAAATACAGAGAAGGCGACAATTTTGGCTTGATTTCTACTGTTGACGAGACTGTTAAAGTGAACGGCAGACTCAACCACAGCGCAAAAATCGTAAGCCGTGTTACTGAGAGAGTCGAAAAAGTCGATGAAAACGGACGCGGCTGGATATGCGGAAATTTTATGTCGAGCGAGCAGTCTCATTCGGCGGACAATAACGGCGGAAGCTGGAAATGGGGCGAAAACTTTGAAAGCAATTTCTGGAGGGCAAAGGACGGCCGTTTTGAAATTGACTCAAGCTATTTTATGCCGGTAATCCGCGATCTTCCTGTTTTTCCGGACAAAATGCTAAAAACCGGCGACGAGTGGACTGCCGAAGGCTACGAAGCGGAAGATTTGAGGCGGCAGCTGAACGTTGAAGAGCCGTTTTTTGTGCCTTTTACGGCAAAATACAAATATGAGCGAGATGAAGAAGGTTTTTCTTCGGACAGTTCCAGGACAAAAAAGATTTTTGCCGTAATTTCTGCAAAATACACGCTTTTTTACGAAACGGAAATGGAGCAGACGAAAAATGGCTTTACGGCTGATTTTCCGGTTACGACGATGGGATTTTCGGACAGAACAATCTGGTGGGATTTTGAAAAAGGACAGATTGACCATTACGAAGAAAATTTTAGAATCGTGATTGAAACTTTGACCGGAAATGAATATCAGTTTTCTGGAAAAACGAAGGTCGAATATACAGAATTTAAGCGGACGGCGACAGAAGAGGCTGTGCAGGCAGTTCTCGAAAAAATTGACGGAATGGGTTTGCAAGACATTTCGGTAACAAAAACTGACCGCGGACTTACAATCAGTTTGGAAAATATTCAGTTTGAAGCAAACAGCGCGCGTCTCGAAAAAAGCGAAAAAACTAAAATCAAAAAAATCGGGGAAATTCTCTCTAGCTATCCTGACAACGACCTTTTAGTTTCGGGGCATACCGCACGTTTTGGAAGTGAAGAGTCGTGCCAGATTTTGAGCGAACAGAGGGCGGAAGCCGTTGCAGATTTTTTGACGAATTTGGGAATTAGAGAAAAAAAACACGTTTTTACGCAGGGCTTTGGTTCAAAAGTTCCGGTCGCCTCAAATTCGGACAAGGCAGGAATGGCAAAAAACCGCCGCGTAGAAATTACGATTCTTGACAGATAAGAAAAGTTTTTTGTTTTTTGTGCAAAAACTGACTTTTGCCGCCATATATATTATTGATGGATGCATTCTCGCCATCCATACCAGCCGCTAACGAAAAGTTTTTTTGGGAGACAATATATATGGCAGAAAAAGAAATTTTTATTGAGGGAGAAGATTTTCCTGCGCAAAGTTTTGATGAGGAAGAATTTTTTTATTGCGATGAGGCAACCCTTGCGGCGCAAAAATCATTCGGCATAAAATTTTTGTTTCCGTGGCAAAGACTTGTAATTGCAAATATTCTGGACAGTTCAGGCGCCGAAAATAAAGATTTTGAGATAGACGGCCAGATAAACGAAAACGACGGAGTGTGCCGCGGAAAGCAGATTGTTCTTTTGCCGACCGGAGCCGGAAAATCGCTGTGCTTTTTGACACCCGCGCTGCTTTTAGACGGTCCGACCCTTGTAATGTATCCGCTTTTGGCTTTGATGGCAGACCAGCAGAGAAGAATGCAGGAAGGAAGCCTCTCGTGTGTTGTTTTTAAGGGCGGCCAGACGCAGGAAGAAAGGGAAGAAAATTTCCGGAAAATAGAATGCGGACAAGCACGGGTAATTCTTGCAAATCCGGAAGTTTTGCAAAATGAAAAAATTATCTGCCGCTTAAAAAAATGCGGAATTGCCCACATTGCAATCGACGAAGCGCATTGCGTTTCTGAATGGGGAGATTCGTTCAGACCGGCATACCTTACGCTCGGAAAAATCATAAAGGAACTCGGAGTAAAAACCGTCACCGCATTTACAGCAACGGCAAGTCCTCCGGTTCTTGCAAGGGTGAATGAAGTTCTTTTTGACGGAAACGCGCATCTTGTTCAAAGCTCAGCAGACCGCGCAAACATTCACTACGAAGTAAGGTACGCATACGCAAAGAAAAAAGCCGTTTTAAAAGCCTGCATCGAACTAAAAAAACCGATGATAGTTTTTTGCTCAAGCAGGAGAAAAACGGAAGACACGGCCCGCCTTTTGACCGCATATTTTGGTTCAGAAAAAGCAAAATTTTACCACGCCGGCATGACAAAAGAAGAAAAACTCGCAGTTGAAAAGTGGTTTTTTGACTCGGAAGACGGGATTCTTGCGGCAACCTGCGCATACGGAATGGGAATGGACAAGGGAAACATTTACACTGTGGTTCACCTTGACGCCCCGGAACACATAGAAAATTTTATTCAGGAAGCAGGACGTGCCGGAAGAAAAGGCGATGATGTAAAATCAGTCTTAATCTGGAGCCACAAAGATCAGGCAAAATGGCGGCAGGCGCAAAAAAACAGCCGCGAAAAAGTGATGGGAGATTTTGCAAATTCAAAAATATGCCGCAGAGAATTTATGATGAACTATCTGACCGGAGAACAGGTTATCTGTTCGGGCTGCGACATTTGCGATGCGCAAAAATCTGGAAAAAAAATTGATTATCGCGCAGACGACGCTGAATTTGCATTTAAATTCATAAAACGGAACAGAAGACTTTTTACAAAAGACGAAACTGTGAATATTTTGACCCAAAAGTTCAATTTGCGGGACAGAGATTTTTTTAAGGAAAATGTCTGGGAAGCACGCGATATGCAGGAAATTTTAACGCAACTTTTTGACAGCAAAAAAATAAAGAAACTCGGTGGATTTTGGGAAAACCATCTCGACATAAAGGCAGAAAAACCGCGTTTTTTATTCAGACGCTTTTTAACGGCAAAGTCTATTCATCGTCTTTATTTTCTGAGGCGGAATTTCCGTCATTTTCAGAAGAAGCTGGAGGAACTGAGGCAACTACTTTCTTAAATTTTTGTTTTGGCGGCTTTTTCCGGTAATTGCTTATGTAACTGATGAATTCAAATATAACGGCGCAACCAATCGCCGCGGCAATTACACTTTTGTTGGAAAAAACTGCTTTTATTACCTGAAAAAGTTCATTCATATAAAAATTATCGGAAACCAGCGTAAATTTTTCAATACGAAAAAACAAAACTTTTTTTGCAGATTAAAAACTGCTGGCATTGACCAAAAAATCTCTCACCGCTAGAATTTCAGCCATGATTGGAATTGTTGACTATAATGCAGGAAATATAAAAAGTGTCGAACGCGCGCTTTTGTCTTTGAACGCAAATTTTATTCTCTCAAAAAAACCGTCCGAACTCGAAAATTGTGAACGGCTTATTGTTCCAGGAGTTGGCGAAGCAAAATACGCAATGGAACAATTTAAGAAAACCGGTTTTGATTCATTTTTAAAAGACTGGGCAAAATCAAAAAAGCCAATGCTCGGAATCTGTCTTGGAAGTCAGATTGTTTTTGAACATTCGGAAGAAGGCGATGTTGATTGTCTTGGACTTTTAAAAGGCGAAATTAAACTTTTTAACACGGTCTGGAAAGAAGAAGGAAAAAATCCGGGATTAAAAGTTCCGCAGATTGGCTGGAACGATTTGAATTTTGCAAACGGCGGTTCAAAACTTCTGGAAGGCGTTCCTGAACACTCGGACTTTTATTTTGTTCACTCGTATTTAATCCAGCCGGAGGACAAAACTATTGTAAAAGCCTGGGTCGATTACGGGACACAGGTTCCAGCCTGCGTAGAAAGCGAAAATATTACGGTTTTTCAGTGCCATCCGGAAAAGTCGGGAAAATGCGGACTTCAGGTTCTGAAAAATTTTATTAACGGTTAGGCAAAAATTTTTAGGCAAAAATCCGCTAAAGCAAAAAATACATCCGAATCTAAAAAAGGTCAGAAAGTATGTTAAAAAAAAGAATTATTGTTTGTCTTGATGTAAAAGACGGCCGGACGACAAAAGGCGTAAAATTTCAGAACAATGTTGATATTGGCGATCCTGTCGAAATGGCAAAAAAATACTACGAGCAGGGAGTTGATGAACTTGTTTTTTACGACATTATGGCAAGCGCGCGTGGCAGAGGTCCAATTCTAGATCTTATAAGCCGCGTTGCAGAGCAGGTTTTTATTCCCTTTTGCGTTGGAGGAGGAATCGGTTCGATAGAAGACATCCGCTCGACAATTCTTGCCGGGGCAGAAAAAGTAAGTTTGAACAGCCAGGCTGTAAAAAATCCGGAACTTATTAGTCAGGGTGCGCGAATTTTCGGAAACCAGTGCATTGTTCTTGGAATGGATGCGGCAAAAGACGAGACCTGTCCGAGCGGTTACAGGGTTTTTATAAACGGCGGACGGACAAAAACCGATCTTGATGCGCGAGAATGGGCAATAAAAGCCGTAAAACTTGGAGCCGGAGAAATCGTGCTAAATTCGATTGATGCAGACGGAATGAAAAACGGCTACGAAATAAACCTTACAAAAATGATTGCGGAAAGTGTCGGTGTCCCTGTAATCGCTTCAGGCGGCGGCGGAACTCCAGAACATCTGGCGAATGTACTAAAAGAAGGAAAAGCCGATGCAGCCCTCATTGCGAGCATGGTTCACAGCATGGGCTACACAGTCGGCGGAATAAAAGCCGATCTGAACAAAATGGGCGTTCCTGTAAGAATGTAAGATTTCAAGAGAAAGAAAAAAAATGCAGGCGCCCGAACTATAAAAATTGCTTTTAACAAAATTCGGGCGTATAAGCATATAACGTATACTAAAAAAAATAATCCCGAAACTGCCGCGGAATTTGTTTTTTGGCCGCAAAATGTTTCGGGATTTTTATTTGCCCTGTCTTTTTACAGGAAACTTTTTAAAAGCATTTTTTAGAACACTTCTGCCTTTTTGTTTGATTTTTTATAAGCACTGGCACCGTTTCTTTGGGTTGAAGTGTGAACGCGTGTGCGTCCGTGCTCGCTTTTAAAACCGTCATTTGCCCGGCGGCTTCGTCCTTGACCGCGTCTTTCTCCGTCTTTTTTAGCTACATCATAACGATTTGAGCCAAAACCACGTCGTCCGCGTCCTTCAAAACGGTCTGCATTGTCACGTCCGCCTCTGCGGCGTCTTCCTCCAAAATTATCATCTTCTTTTGAATCGAGGTGCATATGTGGCAAGTTTGTGCGGCTCTTTGAAAGTTCAAGAGCACGAAGCGCATTTCCTGTCGGCAGACTCAAAAGAGAGAAATTCTGACTTACGTCGATTCTGTCAACCATTCGTCCAGGAATATTCAATAAATCGCTAAAATATTCGGCGATTGAGCGGGCGTTAAAGCCATCCCTTTTTCCGAGCTGAACATAAATACGCTTCTGGTTTGGATTAGAGGCAAAACTTCCGCCTTTCTGGCTCTGAACTTTTCCATAATGGCTTTCGTCGAGAGACTTTCCGTAATTAACCTGCAAAACAGCGGCAAGAACTTCTACTGCATTCTGGTTTGCGCACAAATCTTCTGCCATTTTTTTGTACAATTCTTCAACTTTTTTAAGCTGAGGAACAAATTCTTCTTTTGCTTCGCCCGGTTCGCCATTTTCGTTAGAAATCTGGCCGATTTGAGAAGAAGGCTCTTCGCTTTCCAATGTTTTTTCGGATTCAACATCTGCCGGCAAAGCAACAACTTCGTCGTTTTCAAACTGTTTTTCTTTCGGTTCCGGCACAAATTCTTTTTTTGCCTTTAAACCGATTTTTTCTTTCAGTTCTTCAAGAATCCGGCTTCGTTTTACTTCGAGAACATTTTCGATTGAAGGAACCTGCTCTTCTTTCATTTCGCCTTTTGCCGCAGCGCGAATTCGCTTTCTTAAAAATTCAAGCTTGCGTCTTTCTTCCGGGCGAACAAAGGTAACTGCAATTCCAGAAGTTCCGGCACGTCCTGTTCGTCCAATTCTATGAACATAAGTTGCGGCGTCAAACGGAAGAGAATAGTTTACAACGTGGCTCAATCCTGAAATATCGATTCCTCTGGCGGCCACATCGGTTGCAACCAAAATACGCGTTTTTTTATTTCTAAATCTTGCAAGAATTTTTTCACGCTGTCCCTGAGGAACATCGCCATGCAAAGCAGCCGCCTCATAACCTCTTTCGTCGAGCATCCGGCTCACCATGTCGGCATCGTTTTTTGTCATTGTAAAAACAAGTCCGTAAAAATCAGGCGAAATGTCGATAAGGCGGACAAGAGCTTCAATCTTGTCGCGTTCGCTTACAACCCAATATTTCTGGTCAATCAAAAGAGGCTCTTCTACAAAACCTTCTTCCTGAACAATGTCGTATTCGCCCATAAATTCTTCTGCAATCTGAAGAATCGGTTTTGGCATGGTTGCGCTAAAAAGCAAAATTCGGCTGTCTGGATTTGCCTGTGCAAAAATCGACTTAATGTCATCGACAAAACCCATGTCGAGCATTTCGTCGCCTTCGTCGAGAATAAAATAATCGATTTTGTCGAGTTTTAAAGTTCCTCGCTCAAGATGGTCTTTAATCCTACCAGGAGTTCCAACGACAATTTCTGTTCCGCGTTTTAAATCTTTAATCTGATTTGAATATGAAGCTCCGCCGTATAAAACGGTAACACGCGGAAATTTTCCAGAAGTAAAGCTCTGCATTTCCGTGCAAGTCTGAATCGCAAGTTCGCGGGTCGGTTCAAGCACAAGAGCGCGCACATGGTCGCTTTCTTCGTGAATATTCTGAACAATCGGAAGCCCGAAAGCCGCAGTTTTTCCAGTTCCAGTTCTTGCCTTTGCAATAAGGTTTGTGTCGCCGTTCAGAAGGCGTGGAATTGCCAAAACCTGAATCGGAGAAGGAGTCTTAAAACCTTTTTTTTCGATTGCTTCCAGAATTCTCTGGTCAAGTCCTAAGTCTTCAAAAGAAATTTCTTCTGACTGCTCTTCGTCATTTTCGTTTTCTGAAATTTCCAGATTTTCCGGAATTTTCTGAGTTTTGTCAGCTGAACCGACACCATAATCTGCCGTTTTTTCAGCATCAAAAATTGAGTCTTTCATAAAATGTATCCCAAAGGCGACAAAAAAGCCTCTAAAATACACTAAAAGGCCTAAAAATCGCAGTTAAAATAAAAGTGCCCTCTGCACCTTGAAACCAAATCATAATAGAAAAATATAGAAATTACAAGAAGATACTTGAAAAATCCGCAAACGCTTCTATTTTATTCAAATCAGAAATCTATTTTTTCAAAAAAATTCACTAAAAATCGGTGAATATTGATTTTCAGGACAATATATATAGTATGAACAATTTTAACGAACCAATTGATTTAAGACGGCTGACATTAAAAAATGGACTTTCCTACCCAAACGACAAAGAGCTCATAATGCTTGTCTTAGGCTCAGGAACAAAAAAAATGCCCATCGAATATATGTCGGAAGAAATTTTAAAAGTAATCTGCTCTCACAATCCGGAAAACTGGCTTGAAAAACTGCAATCAATCGAAGGAGTCGGCACAAGCAAGGCTCTTGCAATTCTGGCGGCGCTGGAATTTGGAAAACGCCACAACAGAAATCCACAGGCTGTTGTTAATCAGCCGCAGGACGTAATTCCGTTCATAAAGCACTATGCAATGCAAAAAGCAGAGCACTTTGTAATGGTAACCGTGAACGGCGCAAAAGAAATTCTTACAATTAGAGTTCTGTGCATTGGCGGAAAAAACATGGCAGTTTTAAAGCCTTCTGAAATTTTCGGAGAAGCTGTCAAAGAAAACGCCTCTGGAATTATTCTGACTCACAATCATCCGGGAGGACACGCGGAGCCTTCTGACGACGACATAGAAACGACTAGAAGACTGTCCTTAGGCTGTGAACTTTTAGGGATTCCCCTGCTCGACCACATAATTATAACAAAAAACAGTTACTTTAGTTTTCTTGAACATGGTCTGTTGCCGACCTGTGAATAATCGGGTAAATTATAATAAAGGTCTAGTTAATTTATGTCATTGCAAAGATTTACTGCTTTTTTAGCAATTTTTATAATTTCGGCAGGTGCTTTATTTTCTGACGAAAACGCATCTTCTTCGGGAATTTTTGTCGAAGACAAATCCGTTCAGAAAGGATTTGAATTTGATGAGGCATATTCAACTTATCCGGAATTATTAGAATCTGACAGAAAATCTGCAATCGAAAAAGAAAAAACAAAAATCACGGTAAAATCAAACGTTCCGAATGCAGAAGTCTTTTTGAACGGCAATTTTGAAGGCCACACAAATTTAACGGTAAACGACCTTCCCGCCGGCCGCTACAATCTGCGCGTAAAAAAAACAGGCTATAAACCAAAATTCTACAGGATAAATGTTCCCCAGGGAGAAGAACGCGTTTTTTATGTAGAACTTGAAAAGTACGAAGGA
This sequence comes from Treponema berlinense, assembly GCF_900167025.1. Classification (GTDB taxonomy): domain Bacteria; phylum Spirochaetota; class Spirochaetia; order Treponematales; family Treponemataceae; genus Treponema_D; species Treponema_D berlinense. The sequence continues at coordinate 62,615 of NZ_FUXC01000004.1, forward strand.
ACAGTAAATTTTATTGCAGTTCAACCAGAAACTTTAATTTATGTCGACAACACAAAAATCAGCGGAAACATCGTTAAACTTGAAGAAGGAAGCCACACGGTTTTTGCAAAAAAATTCGGCTACAAGAGCGAATCTTCATCTATCTACGTTCCAAGAAATTCATATCAAATAATCACAATCCGCCTTCAGGAAGCACAGTTTTCGGTTTCAAATTTCAGGGCAAACAAGGAGCGCTTTAATCCGGCGTTAAAAGGTTCTGCAGGTCAGATAAAATTCAATTTTGAAGTTACTTCGTTCGGAAACGGAACCTTAACAATAAAAGATTCTTTGGGAAATTCCGTCATAAGCCGGAACTTGCCTGGCTTTACAACCTGGACTCAAAATGTAATTTGGGACGGAATCGCACAAAACGGAACAAAAATTCAAGACGGAACTTACACTGCAATTCTCGAATCCGGCGAACAAAAATTTTCGGTTGATTTTTCGGCAGACAGCTCGATAAAAATTCCTTCAGCCTCAATTACGGCAAGCGGTTCTGGAATTGGAATTCTTCCGGCAGCCTTTAATTTTCCTGAAAAAACATTCTGTGTCGGCGTAAATGCCGGCATAATTTGCGCCTTTGAAAATAAAAATTTTTATTGCGCGCCGCTTTCAACTTTTTTTGCCTATTCTTTTTCAAAAAATGTCGAACTTTCAGCAAAAGTCGGGTTAAACGCAGGACACGAAGGTTCTTCGCCTTTTATAAATTCAGCCTTAAAATTTACCGCTTCAAAAAAACAGGCTGATTTTGACATGGATTTTGGTTTTTTGATAAGAGCTGGAGGAGCTAAAAACAAACCGTTCGAGCCTTACGGAGCAGACAATGGCTACGGTCTTGGCGGAGGCCTTGTTTTTGGACTGGATTTTAATAATTTTTATGCAGGAATTTCATCAGAATTCACTTTTGCAACTTCCACATTCAACACAAAAAACGACAATTACGATAAAGTATTAAGAAACGGAATATGCTTTCAATTAAAGGGACAGTCAGTTTCGTTTGCAATTTACAGCGCGTTGAATTCTTCTTTTGGAACAACAGCCCTCGAAAACGACAGCAGAAGTTCAAATTCAATCGAATTTTTAAGAGCGGTTGATGTTGGATTCGACTTCCAAATTGCATTAAATTCTCTAAATCTAAATTTGCGCTCAAACGCACAAATTTTTGAGAATCAAACTTATTTAAAAACAGAAGCCGGAATTTCCATGCTTTTATAAAAACTGGAGGCAAAAGATGAAATTATATTCAAAACAGCAGATGATAAAAAACACATTAACTGGAATTCTTGCAGGCGCCATTTGTGCTAGCGCGGCATTTTTTGCAGTTCAAAAAAACTTAAAGTCTGAAAACTCTGAAAAAACAAGCCAGACACAGACCGGGGACGTTCAAAACCAGCAGAATTCCGAAAAAGCAGAATTTGTTGAAGAAGTTTTGCCTCAAAAAAATATTGTAACACCGGCCGCCTCTCCGGTTTCTCAATACACTCAGGACGAAGAGCAGAATATTTTTGTTTACGAAAAATGCAACGAAGCAGTTGTAAACATTACAACGCAGGTTATGGGAATCAACTGGTTTTTAGAGCCTGTCGTTCAAGACGGAGGCTCAGGCTCAGGCTCGATAATCGACGAACGCGGATATGTGGTTACAAACGTGCATGTAATCAGCAAGGCAAACAAAATCAACATCTCGCTCGCTGACGGAACCAGTTATCCAGGAACAGTCATAGGAAAAGATATTGAAAGCGACATTGCGGTTTTAAAATTTGATCCGCCGGAAAATGTAAAGCTTAAGACAATCAATTTTGGAGATTCAAGCACGTTAAAAGTTGGACAGAAAGTTATTGCAATCGGAAACCCTTTTGCCCTTGAACGAACAATGACAACAGGAATAATTTCCGGACTGGGAAGACCGATTCAGGAAAGCGCAAATGTAATTATCAGAAATATGATTCAAACCGATGCCGCAATCAATCCAGGAAATTCTGGAGGACCGCTTTTGGACACAAAAGGAAGAATGGTCGGCATAAACACAATGATAATTTCAAATTCAGGCTCATCTGCCGGAATTGGCTTTGCAGTTCCTGTAAGCACGGCGCAACGCGTTGTAAACGACCTGTTAAAATACGGAAAAGTCCGCCGCGGAACAATCCAAATATCTCCGGTTCAGATGACTTCAAGCATTGCGCAATATGCAGGCTTAAAAATCAATTACGGAATTCTCGTAAGCCAGGTAAAAGAAGGCAGCAGCGCAGAAAAAGCAGGAATTTTGGGCGGAACAAAACCTGTTCAATACGGAAGCCGCTTTAATCCATCTACAATTTACCTTGGCGGCGACATAATCACAGGAATCGACGGAATAAACATTCGCACTTACGCAGATTACACGAGCGCGCTCGAATCCAAAAAACCGAATGACACAGTAACCGTGACAGTTTTCCGCAACGGCAATTTTGAAAAAATCAAACTTGTTCTCGATGGAATTGACACCGATTCAGAATCCAGAGGAACTTCGCTTTAAAATTTAAGGAAAGAGAAAAATGAATTTAATAAAAAAAACTCTCATCCCAGTTGCCATTTTTGCAGCGGCGGCACTTTTGCAAGCAGAGAAAATTTCGTTTCCAGTAAAAAGCCTCATTACAATCGAAGAAAATCCAATAATGATTTCGGCAGACTGGAATGAAAAATGGTTCGGCGAAAAACCGGCTTCTATTTATAACCACAACATTGCGCGTATTGCCGGAATTTTTTCTGCCGTTTCTTACGAAGACAGCGACATCGGGAAAAATTCAAATTTAATTCTTCAATGCTACAAAGCCCTTGGAATTTCAGAAAAACAGATTGAATTTCATTATTCTGTCAACTACGACAATCCGGTCTGGGGAAACGACCAGGCGGCTTTTAGTTTTGCGATAAAACAAATCAACGGCTCAAATTCAAAAAAAAATCTGATTATAATTGTAATCCGCGGAACTCCGCTCAACGCAAACGAATGGATTTCAAACGTTAATATTTCCGACAAAACCGGCAATGAAGCCGAATATCACGAAGGTTTTTTCAAGACCACAAAACTCGTCGAAAACGCGCTGATTGCCTTTCTTTTGCGAAATAAAATCGACATTGACGACAGTTGCTTTTTAATCACAGGACACTCCCGTGGAGCGGCAATTGCAAACCTTCTTTCAGCCCAATTGTGCGATGCTGAACTTTTTGACACAAATTACATCTACACATACACCTTTGCCTCTCCAAACGTTACGACAAACGACAGCGTTTATGACAAAAAATACGACTTTATCTGGAATATTGTAAATGCCGAAGACATTGTTCCGACAGTTCCGCCAAATTACAAAAGCTGGAAATACAAAAAATACGGTCAGACAAAAGTTTTAATAAACAACTGGAATACCGATCCTCAAAAATACGAAGAAGAATATATTCCTGCAATGAACAAATACTTTAAAAAATTCATGCTCCGCGACTACTGTCCGTTTACGACAGGTCCATTTTTGCCGATTCAATGCACTACAATTCTCTCAAAACTGAACAAAAACGTTTACAACTTTTACAACGGAATTACAGCACTTCACGACCGCTCAATTTCTGCTTTCTGGAGAGTTTTTCCCAAAAAAGACGAGACAAAAGTCGAAAATAAAACCGAAGAAAAACCAGTTTCAAGGACAGAAAAACAGGGTGCAATTTTTGCAGCGGCAACCCGGTGGTGCTATAAAAATTTCGATGTTGATATAAATTATTTAATCAACTGCTTTGCCGATATGCACGCAATGGAAACTTACCTTTCGTGGATTATGTCGGTTGATGCGGAAAATGTTTATTCATCTGTCGGAACTGACATTCTTCTCTTAAAAGGCGCCGGCGACTATGCAGTTTTTGACTGCGACGGAAAAGTCGTAGCAACAATTTTAGACGGGAAAGTTAATTTTTCAAAAGTAGAGCTTCCGTTGGCGGCAAATTCCCTTCTTCAAGGACAGGTTGCTCTCGGACTTCCAGTAAACCGAAAGTTCAAAATTGCGGTAAGCAAAGAAAGCATTATTCCTACAATGTTAAAAGTTTCCGTCCAGCATTATTCTGCCGCCGGAGTTTTTATTGACGAATCCGAAGAAACAATTCTATATCCATACAACTCAAAAATTTACAGCTGCCATTCAGAAACTCTAACTCCAGCCTTTACAAAAATTGATTTTGAAAAAATCGGCAATCCAGAAGCCAATATAATCCGCAAAAAAGGAAATCTAAAAAATATTTCAAAATTCAGGGTGCTGGGAGAATTTTCTACTTCAACAAGCGGTTCATTCAACGCAGGAATCCATGCCGGTTCAACAAAAATCTACGGCTCGCTGCTTTTAGGACACAATGCCGCAAAAATCGGTCGTTCATTCGAGGCAAGTCCGGGAATTGGACATCAGAGCATTTTAGTAAGCAAAATTCTTCTCGATACAGAAATTTTTGCAAATCTTTTTTATGCCTATTCCGACGACATCGAAGAAAAAGACGACCGCTTCAACGTTGTGCCGAGCGTAAGATTTTCTCTTTCGTTCAAGCCTCGCCACAGAACTCAATTGTTTATGGCGGCAAATTTAGATATGCATATTTCAGAGTTTAACGATGCGGCCTTTGACGACGCATACCGCTTAAAAACAACAGGCCAGGTCTGGACAGGTTCAAAAATGCGGATAGTACCAAACCTGTCTTTTGGAATAAAATTCTAAATGCAAAACAAGAATATAATGATTTTGTGCAAGGTTGTGGACAATTTTGGCGATATTGGAGTTGTCTACAGACTTGCAAAAGCCTTGAGCGACCTCGATTCTTCTCTAAACCTTACAATTGTCTGTTCAAATTTGGAAAGTTTTGCTTCAATGGCAAAAAAAATTGAGCCCGACAAAAAATCTCAATTTTTCGACTACAAAAACACAAGATGGCAAATTTTAGACTGGAACCAGAGCGAAGATTTTACATTCAGTTCAAAGCCTTTTCCAATTATTCTCGAATGTTTTCAGTGCGGACGGCCAGAGTGGCTTGAAAAAATTCTTTTTGACAAGAATGCAAAAGAAATTTTCCATATTTTTAATATCGAATACTTAACGGCAGAAGAATATGCCGACGACTTTCATCTTTTAAAATGCTATACGCGAAGTCCAAACGTAAAAAAAATGTTTTTTATGCCGGGCTTTACAAAAAAAACGGCAGGACTTTTAATCGACAGCCAGTTTTTAAAAACCTTAAAAGAATCAAAGACTCTTCCAAAAAACAAAAATGAATTTTGCGTTACAATTTTTTCTTACGAACGCGAATTTGTTCAGATTTTTAACTCTCTAAACCGCATACAGGAAGCTCAGAGACAAAAAAATCCGGACTTTTGCGTAAAAGTTCTTGCGGCCGCAGGAAAAAGCCTGCCTTTTGCAAAAAAAGCCTGGGAGCAGACCGGAAAAAAATTGAATTTCGTCCAACTGCCTTTTTTAACGCAGGAAGAATGGGATAAAATTCTCTGCACAAGCGACTTTAACTTTGTCCGTGGCGAAGAAAGCCTTGCAAGGGCCTGTCTTTCCGGCAAACCATTTTTCTGGCATGCATACGTTCAGGACGAAAATTACCAGCTCGTAAAGGTTAATGCCCTTTTAGAAAAAATACTGCCCTTTGTTTGCGGCAAAAACTTAAAAAACGAGCTTTCATCGCTTTGGAACGAATACAACACTCCAGGCGCAGAATTAAACGAAAGCGAACTTTATGACTTTCTTCAAAAATCAGCACAAGGCGAGTTAACGGCTTATTTTGAAAACTTTTCTGAAAATCTTTTTCAAAACGGCAACCTTGCAAAAAACCTGCTCAACTTTCTTGAAACCTTGCAGTAGTTGAAAAAAAGTCCAATAAGCACTAATATTATAGAATAAACGTTTATTTTTTTGAGGTAACATATTATGTTAATGACAAACGAAATCAGAGTCGGAACAGCTTTTATGTATGAAGGCAGCCCTCTTATTGTTCAGAAACTTCTCGGACAGAAAGGCGGACGCCAGGGCATGGTTACAAACCTCCGCGTTCAGAATATCGTAACAGGTTCAACAATGCAGCTTGGTCTTGATGCCGGTGAAAAATTTGAGGAAGTTGACCTTGTTAAAAAAACTGTAAAACTTTCTTACATCGATGGCAACGAATATCACTTTATGGATCAGGAAACTTACGATGACATCATGCTGGACAAAGATTATCTTGGCGACAATGCCGGCTACATCTCTCCAGATGACGACTACGAAGTTTCTGTCACTTACTACAACGACAAACCAGTTGGCGTTGTTCTCCCGGTAAACGTAACACGCACAATCACATACTGCGAACCAGGTGTAAAAGGCGATACTTCTGGAAAATCAACAAAACCTGCAACTCTCGACACAGGAATGGAAGTAAAAGTTCCTTTGTTCTGTAACACAGACGACCGCATCGTAATCGATACACGCGACGGTTCATTCGTAGAACGCGCAAAGGACTAATTTCTTAACAGTTGCGTAAACAAAAATCCCCGAAAAAAGTCATTTAGCTTAATTCGGGGATTTTTTATTTTTAAATTTTAATTTGGGGTCATTTTTTGCTGCGCAAAAAACCGGGCTATTCGTGGCTACGGCGTCTTACGCGCCTCCGGTGCTGCGCACCCGCTCCGCCGCCACTACTATCCCTTGCCCGAAAATGGCGATTATTAGAACGTGTATTTTGCTCCCAACTGAACAAAACCGTTGTTATGCCAGCCTTCAAATTCAGTTTTTTCGCTCTTGTAGCTTGCCATGTACATTCCTTTTGCACAGAACTCAAGTCCGTCAGAAACATACCATGTGATTTTTGGCATTACAATCAGATCATAATGCTGGAAACCGTAAACAGCGCTTACTTCTGGCTTAACTTTTCCATGATTCCAGCTGTCAGAAATATTTACGACAACTTTATTGTCATTTTCAAAAGTTCCGCTTTCTGTATCAAGCACTCCTAAATCGTTGATCTTGTCGTGGTTAAGAATGTATTTTCCCTGAAACTGAACGTTCATGTTAAGTTCGCTTAAAGGCAAGTCGCGGTCAAAACCAAATACCCAGCCTACTGAATTATTATGAACCTTCGGATCGTCTCCAGCTGTGTCCTTTGTCAAATTGTATGCACCTTCTGCGCGGAAGTTGTATGCGCCGAAAGTTTTTGCCGCTTCAAGACCGAATACCTGTAAAAAGTCGTAGTCAATAAATTTGTCGTCGTCATCCGCACTTCCCTTTGAAAGATAAGTGCTCACAAAAGAGTCGATTTTTGAGTTATCAAACGAAGCGCGCTTATCACGTCCTACATAATAGCTCAATCCCCAGTCAAGAGAGCCTGTTGTAGTTGTAAAACGGGCACCTGCCTGCATATATTTGAGTTGTTTTGTGTCAGGATAAAGATTGTCTGCAAGAGAAGATGAGTTGCTGAGCATTGCTGTGTAAAGAGACTGCGCATTTACCGCTTTATTTTTTGCCGCTAATTTTTGCTCATCTGTTGATGCAGATGCCATTATGCTAGCCAATTCTGCATTTGCCGTTCCAGCATTGACTCCTTGTACTACAATCGCAGTTCCAGCTTTATTAGTCAACTCGCTTTTCAAACCTGCAACCTGAGCCGGAACCCATCTTCCAGAAGCGGCATAGCGGTCTGCTGTCATTGTTGGGGTCCAAACCAGTTCAAATCTGCTCGAAGAAAAAGGGCCAACGTCTTTTGGAACATTGTAAAGCACACGAATCATCGGTTCTGCAATTCTTCTGTCGATGTAGTCAGGAATTATAAAATCCGTGTAGTCGTTTGCGTTAAAATTGTCTATAGCATGCAGCTTGTCGCCTTTTCCCCAGACAACCTTCATTTTTCCTGCCTGAACAACAAAATTTCCGAGATAAGATTCAAGTGTAAGCTCGTCAATTACATCTTCCCTGTAATTTTCAAGAACGTCCTTGCTGAATGCGAATTTTGCTTCTGCAGAAACTGCCGAATTTGAATATTTTAAATTGATTTTTCCTTTTGGAGTTGTGTCGGTTTTCCACTCGTCAACAGGAAGTCCGTATTCATTCTCATCATCAAAATAAGCGCGAAAATCAATCTGCGCTTCTCCGTTTACTTCAAGGGCACCGCCGGCAAAAGAAGCGGACGAATCACCAAAATCTCCGCCAAAGTCGCTTCCAAAATCATCGCCAAAATCAAAATCATCAGCAAAGGCAAAACCTGCTGTAAAAAGTGCGGCTGTAAAAAGCCCGATAAATTTTATTTTTTTCATAAACTATTCCTATAAATAAAAAACTCCGCCACAACAGAACTAAACAAACCGCTGCAACGGAGTTAAATCAATTATTTTGCTGTATTCAAATAGTTCTGTGTAAATACATTGTCCGGAATCGGCTTATCAAGAATGATATTGTAACCGTTCGGGCTCTTTGGATTTTTCTGGGCTGCAATTCTTGTCGAATGTCCAGATTTTACGTTTTTAAGGGTTGTCGAAGTTGTAATCGTATATCCCTGGATATTTTCGAGAGAATCAACCGTCAAAACTTTCAAAAGGCTTCCGTCTTTTTTGTCGTACATTTCTGCATAAACAGGAACGTTTGTTTTTTTGTCAATCCACTGAATGCGGTACTGGTACTGAGCTTTTGCAACAGTTGCTGCTGTTGGAGTTGATTTAATTTTCCAGCAGTCATAACCGTTTTTGTTTTCTTCTGCCAAAAGTTCATGAGTATCATCGTCAAGCTCGCGTGTAGACATATCGTCGTAGCTTGCGTCAGTTCCAGTAAAAGACTTGCTTCCTTCAGAAGAATTTACACGGCGAGTAGTTTTGAGAGAAGGCATATAAATCCACTTGTCGTCGTCCTTGCCTTTGTTTTCCATCTGCAAGAATTTAATTCCCTGATTTGACTTGTTGTTGCTGACTTTAAAGTTCATTACAACGTCAGAAGTGTCTGTTTTTTCGTTGTGGCGTCCAAGCTCGTCAATAATACGATGTTCCTCGATATTGCCGGCTTTGTTGATAAGATCCATTTCGATAATCGAATGGTTATATGCAGGTTTTTTAATGTTCAATGCCGCATCAACAATTGAACGCGCATCCTGAGCAAAAGCCACAGTCGAAACCATAGCAACAGCCAAAGCCAAAATTGATTTTTTAAAACTCTTTTTCATAGACTACTCCCATAAAAAGTCAAGATTAAAACTTCAGTTTTAAAATTGACTTTTTAAGTTGTTTCGCAACAAAGTGAGAAACAACAGATTATAAGAAAGTTTGCAACGCAAACTTGTTAAAGATAAAAACAGACGTCATTTTCGGCTGTTTTTATCTTACACTCCTTACTGCATTCTTGCAGATTAGTTTTTATTTTTTTTCTTCAGGTTTTTCAATCAAATCTTCGGTAGCACCCAAATCTTCTGTCGGCTCAACTTTTGGTCGAGAGAATTTCGGGTCAAAGTTTGTCAAGAATCCAGGAAGAATTGTCATTGCAAGCATTGAACTTGTAAACATTACGATTGCGACCAAAATTCCAATGTAGCGCAAAACCATAAATCTTGAAAGGCACAAAACCAAAAATCCAAGACCAACGGCAACGGCATTCGTCAAAATTCCAGTTCCGCTCGATTTAAATGTGCGTCTTGCAGCGGCATGAACATCGCTTGTCTTTGCGCGCTCCATTCTGTAAGTTTCAAGGAAGTGAATCGTATAGTCAATTCCAATTCCGACCGCAACAGAAGCAATAATCGAAGTAACAAGGTCAAGGCTAATTCCCAAAGTTCCCATCGTCCAGTAGTTAAGCAAGATTGTAAGGGAAAGAGGAATTGCGCCCAAAAGTCCTGCCAAAATAGAACGGAACGAAATTGCAATAACAACAAATACGCTCAAAAGCGAGATTATCAAACTCTGAATCTGGCTTGAGAAAACCATTTCTGTCATTACAGTTTCAAGCTCTCCCTTTCCAGTAAACGAAATTGTGTAGCCTTCAGGGAAGTGGTTTTTAGCATAAGAATTACATTCGCGGATTACTTTTTCAATATCGCTGCTTGAATTAGAACGTGAAACAAGCTGAACACGAAGACGGTTCGGGTTCAAAACGTTTTCGTTCTGAGGGTCATTTGCCCAGCGTCCCAAAGTTTCCTTGTCAGAAAGCATAGAAAGGAAGTTTCCAACAATATTTTTGAGGGCTGCATGCTGTTTATAACCATATTTTGCTTCATCAAAAGGAATTTCATAATAATCAGTTCCCTTGTAATTCAATTTTCTCTCAAGAACCTTTACAACATCGTCAAGAGAAGCATTTTTTCCACCGGCCTCAGCATAAGCCGAAGACAAAAGCTTAAATCCTTCATCAACTGTAAGAGTGCTGTTGAGTTTTTTTACATATTCAACGTTCGGATCAACATAGCCAGGAAGCATTTCGTCTTCGTCAGAAGAATCCTCTGCTTCGCCAAAATCTCCGAAGTCGCCAAAATCACCAAAGTCAGAACCTGAATCAAATCCAAAATCATCAGAACCAAAATCATCAGAATAGCCAGAACTTGAAGAAACAGCAACCGCCTCTGCACTTGGAGCGTGAAGAACCTGGTTCATTCGCTTGATTAAAGTCGGGAACGAAACTATTTTTCCGATATATGGGAATTTGCTCTGAATATTTTCCTGCAGACCGTCAACCGCCTCAAGAATATCAGGATCTTTCATAGAACCTTCAACAAGCGCAAAATGACGTCCATCAGATTTTTTGATGATGTTTCCGTTTACATCGAGGAATTTTCCGTCCTTGTTCATAACAGGAATTCCGTTTTCGTCAAGGAAGTTTCCGTTTTCGTCAGTAACTTTTGGACCGTCAACCAGCATAAAAATCAAGTTTGTTCCGGCAAATCTGTCGTCAACGTAATCAATATCCTGACGCAACTGAGAATCTGGCGGGAAGTAGTTAATCATTGAAGACTCGATTTTTACCTTGCGCACACCAAAAACAGAAACCACAACAAGGAAAATCATAAACACAAACATTCTCGGACGCGAACCACAGAAGAAAAGGAAGATGTTGTACAAAGTGTCTTTGCGTTCATTTCCGCGCTTAATAATGTGCTTTTTTGCCCTTTTTGAGAGTTTCATAATGAGCTTTGATTTCTGGCCGATTCTCTTTACAGGCTTTATCATCAAAACTGCTGGAATAAATGTTTCTGCAAAAATCCATGAAAGCGCGATTCCAACGGCGGTAAAGATAGAGAAACTGTGAAGAGGTCCCATAGGACTCAAAATCAAAGAAATAAATCCGATTACAGTTGTAATTGCAGCAAGGAAAACCGCAGTGCTACAGCTGGCAACGCCTTTCAAAATAATATCTTTGTGACTTTCTTTTGTAATTTCAACGCCTTGAGCTTTTGCTTCGTCAAGAGCAATATAGTAATGCGTCATGACGTGAATTCCGTACGCGGAACCACAGGCAATCAATGCAACAGGAATTACGCTCGAAACAATCGTGAATGTAAATCCAAAAACAGCCATAAGTCCACAAGTGCAGGCAGTTGCAAGCAAAACCGTAACGAGAGGCAAAAGAGTTCCGTCCAAAGTTTTCAGGCTGGCAAACAAAGTCAAAAGAACGACAATCGAAACAAGAGGAATCAAGTTCGTCAAATCCGAAGTCATGTAATCCATAAAGTTTTCAGAAACAACTGGATCACCAAAGAAAATAACCTTAAGATTTGTGCCTTTTGTATATTTGAGGGCAATCTCTTTTACTTTAGCGAGTGTTTCGGCTTCAAGGTCAGATTCAGATATCTGAGTTTTTGTAGCTTCGTTTATAGTTTCTGTAAGAAAAGCAAGTTCTTCTTCAGACAAACCTTCAATAGAAGAAAGTTTGCCGGCCTTCTGAGCCTTTTTAAACTCCTCAAAAGTCTTAATTCCGGCATTTGCAAGAGCATCAATCTGAGAAGCAGACAAAGAACTCAAATATGCAATTTCGCCAGGGTGATTGTTTGTAACAAGCGTAATCTGCATCTGAGCCGCTTTATTGTCGTCCGAAATAATCGAACGCGTATACATTTCGTCCCAGTCAGTAAGATTCTGCTTAAGCTCATTTACCTGAGCCTGAGTCAAAAGAGGAAGGTATCCGTTTTCGTCGCGCTCTGCATTGATAATATTTCCAGCAGTAAGGGCACCGTCAACATCCTCAATAAAGTCAATTTTTGTAAGGGAATCAATTCTATCAACCCAAGGAAGGTTTTCTACATCCGTAGAAATATGGTCGATAATCTGCAAATTTTCCGGAGTAATAATTGTTCCCTTGTCAGTTTCAAGAGAAACTCCGATTACAACAGTGCTTCCAAACCGATCTTCCGAATCAATCAAACGCTGATAAGACTCATGTTTTTGAGGAAAATACAATCTGGTCGAGTTGTCCATCTTAATATCTTTAAGCTGGAATGCAAGCAGACCTGTAACAAGAAAAGTTGTTACAATAATAAGCCATGGATGCTTAAATAAGCGATTCATTTAATAAATCCTCCTTCTGTAAAACACACAAAATTTCAGCACATTTTTTAATTATGCCAACTTTTTGTTTATAAGTTTAAGAAATTAAACGCATAAACAAAATATAATCTCTTTAATTTCAAACGTCAATAAAATAGTTTTTTTTTAGCATTTTTTAACATCGAATAAAAAAAAATTATTTTTTCGGAAATTTTCAATAATAGCTAAACTTTATGATAACAGCGTTCCCAAAAAATCACAATTTTTTGTTTTCTTTCCGCTTTTCTTCCGCTTTTCTTCCGCTTTCTTCGATTTCTTTTATAAAAATCAATCATAAAACAGTTTTTTACGTTCAAAAAAAACACAAAAACTTGACAATTCGTCAAAGCGTTTATAAACTTAACCGATTAAACAAATAAACCAATAGAGGCACACATTTTGGTAGAACCCAACGAAACAGAATTTAAACAAAAAATCAGCATTATCCGCGACCAGTTTGAAGTCTGCACACCTTACCTGACAACGTTAAGCGACCCTGTACGCCAAAAAATTCTCCTTATCCTTGCAGAATCCGGCACAGACGGCATGGACGTTCAAGACATAACTGCAAAAATCAGCCTTTCACGCCCGGCAATTTCGCACCACCTGAAAATTCTAAAAGACGCGGGCATGATAATCAGCCACAAAAAAGGCACTCAGGTTTACTATTTTATTTATATCTACAAAGCGCTCGACAAAATTATGAATTTGGTAAACACAGTTATAAATCTCGTAAAAAACATCGACATGGAATCCATAAAAGAAAAAGCTCCATGGATGCTGAATTCACCTTCAAATTAAAATCATAAAATTTGGGGCCATGGGGCTTATAAAAGCCCCACCGGGTCTTCCGTACTTCCGCGTCGCAGCGCTCCATTCCAAAAAGGAAAACCTTTTTGGAACGCCTTCGGCGGTACTCCACCCCCTTGTCCGTCCGTTTTAACAGACAGCCAAATTAAAAACTACCACAAAAGTTCGGCTTCAAAAGAAGTTCCGCTTTCGGTTTTTCCAACCAGAATAATTTTCTTTGCTTCCTTGTCAATTTTTCCAAAAACCTGCACTTTTTGTCCAAGCATTGCCTCTTTAGCAAAATTTATTCTGACATCTTTAAATTCAATTCCCTGAAATTCAGCCGGCAAAGAATCGACCGCAAAAGCCGCATACCGCGAATTGTTTGTGTGTCCGTTTGCATCCAAATCCGTATATTTTATAAAACGTTCGTCCAAAAGCACCGCGTCTTCAGGAAGCTGGATTTTTCCATAAGGAAGGCAGTCGTGCTCTGTTTTTTTCAAGGTTGGTGTACGCAATCCCATTTCATCAAACTTTTTAATCGGCAAAATACGGCGATTATTCAAATCAACCAAAAGCCAGGCTGTTATTCCGCTAACAAGTTTTTCTCCGTCCAGAGTTTCAATTTCGACAGCGCGCACAAACTGCAAGGCTTCGCTTTTTTCTTCCCAAGTGCGCACAACAATACGCTGGTTTTCTTTCGGAAATTTATGAATTCTAAACGAATCTCTCGAAACAAGAATCGCAATTCCGTTTTTTGCCAGAGTCTCGCGGCTCATTCCGCGTCTTGCAAAATCTTCAACGGCAATATCCGAAGTAAGTTTTAAAAGTTCGTTAAGGCTTAAATTTTTATTTATATTGCACTGGCTAAAAAACACCATTGTTTCCCAGTTAAAAGACAAATCTTCTTTATAATATTGTCTGCTTTCTGTTTCTTGAGGAATTAAATCCGACATTTTTCTATCTCCATTTTTGTAAAACTACAATTTACTATATCAAAATGACAAATCTTATAAAAGTGTCAACAAAAAAACTAATAGCGGCCAGTCCCCCACAACCAGCCGTCATCACGGTTTTCAAAAAACCAAAATTCCTTATTGTGAGTCATAATCGCAAAATTATATGCGCTAAGTTCCGAACCGACAGGAACTGCCATCAATTTTTTAAATCGTCCGGTTTTTAAGATTTTATCAAGATTTTTAACGCCGTAGAGCTTTTCGGCAAGGTTTCTGCCTGTTTCCAAATCGTTAAAACAGTAAAATGTCGAATATAAAACCGTTTTTCCCCAGGGCAATTCAACCTGAACAATTTTATATCCGCTTTTTTGTGCAAAAATTCCAGTCTGGCAAACAAAAAAAATAAAAATAACAAAAACTGCAAACCAAGAATTTTTTTTATTCATTTTATAATTCTAGCACAAAATATTTTTTCACAAAGCAAAAAAAAGACCCGGACAACATCCGGGCCGTAAATAACAAACTAGAGAGATTTTCTGATCTCTTCGTTGTGTTTCTTTTCTCTAAAGTATTCAGGGATAAAGTAAACACCAGCGGCAATTGCAAGAACAGCAATTACTGCCATAAATACAGGAACAACCATATAAGGAGAAAGATCTCCAGTTCCTTTCAAAACAAACATCTGAACAAAAGCCCAGATATGAGCAATTCCAAGAATAAATGCAAATACAGCCTTAGCCATAAAGTTTTTGATAAGGAAAGTAGCCAAAAGGAAAGCGATAAAAGCAACCTGGGCAAAAATAAAAGCGTTTACTTTTGAACCGTAAAGAGCGCCAGCAGGATCCCAAACGTAAGTAAAGAGGGAAATTGTTTTTTCGCCGTACAATGGATATTTTTCCTGTACAGATTTTTCCCAATCTTTAAATTCACCGTATTTAATCTCTGGCGGCCATGAACTTTTATCTTTTCCAGTAATTCCAACAGGAAGCTCAGCCCATGTTTTTCCCATATCTTCTACTTCAGAGTAAAGTTTTGCAGAGTTTGTAAAAGGAACAAACTGAGCAACAATAACTAAAAACAACAATACAAAAGAGATATAGTTGTATTTATTCAAGAATTTCATAAATATCCTCCAACAGATATATTCCAAGACAATGATATATTTTATCTAAACATTTTGTTTTTTTCAAGAGAAACATTAGCTTAATTTAATTATAAAAGCATAATCTTGCGCTTTGTCTCTTTAATCTTTTTCTCCCCATTATTATTTTTTTAAGCTATTTCAAAACTTAAAGAATAGGCTGTATAATCAAGGCATGAGAAAATTCAAGGTAGTTGCTCCTTACGAGCCAAGCGGCGATCAGGGACAGGCAATAGAAAAATTAAGCGAAGGTTTTTTGCGTGGCG
This sequence comes from Treponema berlinense, assembly GCF_900167025.1. Lineage (GTDB taxonomy): Bacteria > Spirochaetota > Spirochaetia > Treponematales > Treponemataceae > Treponema_D > Treponema_D berlinense. Next base: position 78,332 of record NZ_FUXC01000004.1, read on the forward strand.
ACAGGTACCAGACGTTAAAGGGTGTTACTGGTTCTGGAAAAACCTTTACCATGGCAAAAATAATCGAAAAAGTTCAGCGTCCGACTCTCATCATCTCGCACAACAAGACGCTTTCTGCCCAGCTTTACCGAGAATTCAAATCTTTCTTTCCAGAAAATGCAGTCGAATATTTTGTTTCTTATTACGATTATTACCAGCCAGAAGCATACGTTCCTGCACGGGATTTGTATATAGAAAAAGATGCCGACGTAAACAAAGAAATTGACCAGCTTCGCCTAAAAGCTACATATTCCCTTATGGAAAGGCGCGATGTGATTGTTGTAGCTACAGTCAGCTGCATTTACGGTCTTGGTATGCCTGACCTCTACAAAGAAATGCGTGTTCATATCGAAAAAGGTGAAATTTTTGATACGAGAAAATTTGAACGGCAGATGACTTCAATTCAATACCAGCGAAACGATATGGTTTTAGAACGCGGAAATTTTCGTGTCAGAGGCGATGTAATCGAAGTTTTTCCGCCATATATGGAAACCGACACCGCATACAGAATCGAACTTGATTTTGACGAAATTTCTTCAATAAAGCGTTTTAATGTTCTCACCCGCGAAATCGAAGAAGAATTGGACGAAATGCAATTTTATCCGTCAAAGCACTTCGTAGTACCGCAGGATGCGCTTTTTAAGGCTACAGACAGGATTCTCGAAGAAATGGCTGAACAGGTCAAAAAATTCCAGATTGAACAAAAACCTCTCGAGGCAGAAAGGATAAAAAGCAGGACAACATACGACGTAGAAATGATGAAAGAAATGGGCTACTGTTCTGGAATTGAAAATTACTCAGGCCCGATTTCCGGCAGAAAACGAGGCGAACCGCCGGCAACTCTCCTGCATTATTTTCCAGACGACTTTTTGTGTCTGATTGACGAAGCCCACGTTACAGTTCCGCAAATTGGAGCTATGTACGAAGGCGACAGAAGCCGAAAACAAAATCTTATAGACTTCGGGTTCCGCCTGCCTTCTGCCCTCGACAACCGCCCTCTAAAATTTGACGAGTTTGAAAAAAAACTGAATCAAGTCATTTACGTAACCGCAACTCCGCGCAAAGAAGAAATAAAACAGTCAACCCAAGTTGTAGAACAGTTGATCCGCCCAACTGGACTTTTGGATCCAATAATCGAAGTCCGCCCGAGCGAAGGTCAAATGGAAGACATTTACAACGAAGTAAAAAAACGCATTGAAAAACACGAGCGGAGCCTTATTCTTACGCTGACAAAAAAAATGGCAGAGGATTTGACGGACTATCTTCTTGGACTGAATTTAAAAGTAAAATATATTCACTCGGAAATCGACACTTTTGAGCGTGTTGAAATTCTAAAAAGCCTTAGATTGGGCGAAATCGACGTTTTAATCGGTATCAATCTTCTGCGCGAAGGAATCGACCTTCCAGAAGTAAGTTTTATCGCAATTCTCGACGCAGACAAAATCGGCTTCCTGCGCTCGACAACATCTTTAATCCAGATTGTAGGGCGCGCAGCCCGCAACGAAAACGGAATGGTCGTAATGTACGCAGATGCAATCACGCCGGCTATAAAAGAAACCGTAGAAGAAACAAAACGCCGCCGTGCAATCCAGCAAAAATATAACGAAGAGCACGGAATTACGCCTCACACCGTAAGCAAGGCTGTTCAAGACATACTCGTGCGTCAACAAAAAGATGCCGAAGAAAACGAAAAAATGCAGCTCGAAGTTCTAAAAAAGAACGCAAACCTGTTCGACCCGAAACAGCGCAAAAAACTGATCGAAGCCCTGAAAAAAGAAATGAGCGATTGTGCCGACCGGCTTGAATACGAACAGGCAGCCGCAATCCGCGATCAAATACAGGAAATCGAGGCAACTTACGGCAAAAAATAGAACTTAACAAAAACGTGCGCAGCCGGCATTCAAATTTGGGCTTGGCTGGCGCACACAAAAGTTCTCTGGACATAAAAAAAAACCGGCCCACGAAGAACCGGTTATTCAGAAAGATTCAATAATTATTCAGCTTTTGGTGCACCAGCATTTGCAGGAACAACATTGATTTTCTTTGTTACAAAACCACTGCGAAGACAGCGAGTGCAAACGTTCAAAGTACGTGTTGTACCAGCGATTTCTGTCTTTACTTTAAGGAGATTTGGTCTCCAAGTGCGGCGTGTGTGGTTGTATGATTTAGAAACTTTGTTACCTGTCATTGAACCTTTCAAGCAAACATCACAAACTCTTGACATAATATATACCTACCTCAAAATCAATTCAACGTGAGTTTCATTATTTTAAGAAATTCTTCCGCTTATGTCAATTCAAAATACTAATTTTATGCCAAATTTATGCGTTAATTTGTCCAAAAATCAGTTTTTTTGTATCGATTCCGAAGCGCATTAGTTTCTCTTACAAAAAGACAAAACTCTCACTTACAATCCAGTTCAAGACCGTCAAACGCAGGACTGACAGTTCCGCCATTTTCAACAATTTTTTGCAGATTAGTAAATTCCGGCAGTTTTTTATCAATATAATCCTGAATTTCTCCGTGCAAAAAGTCGTGGGAAAGATGAGTAAACCAGGTATGCACAGCTCCAATTTTATCTGCATAAAAAAGCGCCTGATCAAAATTATTGTGCGAAGAATGTTTATCTGCACGAAGAGCGTCGATTACAAGATGATCAAGGATTCCGTCTGAGCAGGCATTTTTTACCCGGTTTAAGGAATTTTCGCTTATAAAATTGCAGTCGGTCAGATAAGCAATTGAATGTTTTTTTCCATTTAGTTTTTTAGAAAAAATCCAGCCTGTCGTTTTTATGCAGCCATGCTCCATCGGAACAGGAACAACGCAAAGTTCTCCAAGTTCAAGCGGATTTTTTTCGCTGTACGAATCAACATCTATTATGTTTAGTTTTGGAGTTCCGCCGCCTTTTTCATGAGTCATAAAAATATAATGAAAATTTGTCTTAACGCATTTTTCAGAATCTGAACTCATGTACATTGCAAGGCCTTTTCCGGCAGTTTCTGGAAATTTTTTGGAAAGTCTTTCATCGCAGTTCATTGCGCTGGAGTTTTTGTGGCTAAAAATTCTTAAATCGTCAATTCCGTGAATATGGTCTGCGTGAGGATGTGTAAGGAAAACCGCATCAAGTTTGCAAAGATTTATACGGAGAGCCTGTTCCCGAAAATCCGGGCCGACATCAATAAGAAAATTTCTGTCGCCTGAGACATCTTTTATAGAAAGAAGCGCGCTCGCTCTGAGCCGATTGTCTTTTTTGTCGCCAGACTTACAAACTTTGCAATTACAGGCAATTACAGGCACGCCATGGCTTGTTCCTGATCCCAAAACCGTCAGTTTCATATAAAAAGATTTTAGTTAAAACAAGGTTTTCTGTCAAAACACTACATCTAGCGTAAATTATTGACCACAGCCGCCTTGAAGTGCTAGTATTAGTGTACATCAATCACATTTTTATGGGAGAATAAAATGCCTTATTCAGAACCAACCAACCTGGGTGTAATCGCATGTCCAGGCGGTGCTGCATTTGCGGACGAAGTAATCACTCACCTTCGTCACATGTACAAACATCGTTTTACATTAAAAAACGACGTAATTTCTAAACGATATACTTTAGACAAAGACAAACTGATTAAGGACATCAACTTTCGCAACGACATGGTAACTTCTGACCTTGTTGTACGCGGAGCAATCGACAAATACCGTGCGCCAGACTTTAAAATCAACACTGCTTTTACCTGGTTTGCAAACGGTGAAATCAAAGCAGAATTGATGGATTCTGTCCGTGGAAAAGATATCTACATTTTTCAGGATGCAGAAAACCACCAGCCAATCGAAATGAACGGCGGAAAGAACGTTGTTACATTCTCTGTAAACGACCACGTAATGACCCTTCTCGTAACAATCGATGCTGTCCAGCAGGCTGGAGCAAAATCAATCACTCTTGTACTTCCGGCATTTCCTTACAGCCGCCAGCACAAAAAGAAGGGCCGCGAAGGTCTTACAGCAGCGCTTCTCTGCCACATCTACGAAATGCGTGGAGTTGACCGCGTAATTACTCTCGACATTCACTCTCGCGAAATTGTAAACGCATTCAATACAACACATCTCGAAAACCTCCATGCTTCTTATCAGGTTATCCGCGAACTTACAAAAGTTGTAAACCTTTCTGGTCCAGACAAAGAAGATTTAGTTGTAGTAAGTCCTGACACAGGCGCAATCGACCGCAACAAATTCTATGCGACAGGCTTAAAAGTTCCACTCGCAATGATTTACAAAGAGCGCGATTATTCTGTCGTAACGCAGAATGCAAAACAGACAAACATTAAAAGCGTTAAACTTCTTGGCGACGTTAAAGGAAAAGTTGCCTTCCTTGCAGACGATATGCTCGGAACAGGTGGAACACTCCTTAAAGCAATGCAGTTCTTGCAGGAACAGGGCGCAACAAAGGTAATCGCCGCAATTTCGCTTCCGTTCTTTACAGGAAATGCAATTGAACTGTTCGACGAAGCTTATAAAAACGGCCAGTTCTACCGCATAATCGGAACAAATGCCGTTTACCATCCGGAATTAAAAGAAAAAGAATGGTTTATAAGCACCAATGTTTCTGGTCTTTTTGCGAATGTAATTACAAGAATTCATCACAACCAGAGCTTGAGCGATCTTCTGGACAACAGAACGATTATCGACAAGCTGATTAAAAAGTCTGACGATACTGAAGAAACCCAGGCATAAATAAAAAAATTATTAAAAACTGTCTGACAGGCAATGTCCTTTTCAGGCAGTTTTTTTTTGCAAAAATGGCAAATCTCCACAAATTGTTGTAAAATAAAAATAAGCCTCGAAGCTAAAAAATTCGGACAAGGGGCTGGAGGGGCGGCAAAGCCGTTCCGAAAAACTGGCGGCTGAGCCGGTTTTTTGGAATAAAACCCCGCAAGACCCGGTTTTTGCGGCAGCAAAAATGGCCCCGACAAAAAAATTGGAGATTTTTATGAAAGATGCTATTCTTTGTGTTGATATTGGAACTTCTTCGTTAAAAGCGGCTCTTATGCCGGATTCGCCAAAAAGCATTGCCTATGCACGCGCGAATTTTACGGAAAAAGACGAATCGAAAATTGCACGGGAATGGGTCGGGGCGTTAAAACAGGCTGTCGAAGAATTAAAGCAAAAATCTCCGGACACTGGAATTGAAGCAATCTGTATTTCTGGCAACGGACCGACGGTTGTAAGCAACAACGGGCTGACGCTTCTCTGGTCTAAAAATGCGCCAACTTCCGTTTCTGACAAAAAATCAATATGGATTCCGCGGCTGGACGCCTTTAGAAAACTCCACACTCACCACTGGTACGAATCAGACAAGATTTTTGGGACTCCAGAATACCTGATTTACCGTCTGACAGGAAACGCCGTAACAATCCTGCCGGAAGAACGTTTTAGAGAAATTTACTGGACTGAAGAACAGCTCAAGGCAGAAGGTTTTTCTGACGACGAAATAAAAAAACTGCCTCCATTTGTAAAACCTGGAACTCTCGCCGGAAAAATTACTAAGCAGGCAGCCGAAGAAACAGGTCTTCTTGAGGGAACATTGGTTTTTTGCGGCGCGCCTGATTTTGTCGTTGCGCTGATTGGAACAGACACCCTCGACACCGGCATGCTATGCGACCGTTCAGGTTCAAGCGAGGGACTGAATCTCTGCACTCCTATTCCGCTAAATTCGCCAAATATCCGCACAATGCCGTCGATTATTCCGGGAATGTGGAATGCGGCGGTAATTATTCCAGATACAGGAAGCAGGTTTGCAATTTTTAAGCAAAAGGTTGAAGATGAATTAAAAACAAAAATTACGCACAAAAAACTCGTTGCGCAGATTGTAGACACTCCGACTCTTGAAAATCCGCAGATTTTGACGGACGAACAAAAAAAAGAAGGGCTTGCGATTATTCACGATGTAACTCACCAGCTTTGGGCGGCCCTCAACATTCTAAAAAAAGCCTCGGAAGAAGCAGGCCTTCCACAGCCGAGAAGCATTACCGTAACCGGCGGCCAGGCTCTGAACGAAAAATGGACCCAGATAAAATGCGACACTCTCTGCGTTCCGTTTGTTGTGACTGAGTGCGTGGATGCGGAACTTGCAGGCGACAACATTCTTGCAAGAATTTCGCTCGGTTATTACGACTCGATAGAAGAAGCGGCTTTTGTCCTTGTAAAAAAATCGCACATTTATACTCCGGCTATGCCTGCTGACCACGCGTAAACAGACGCCGCATTTTAATGAAGATTTATTTTATTCCAGAAAAAGTCCGCGTCCTGATTTTTGATGTAGATTCCACGCTATATACAAATCCTGAGTACGCAAATGAGCAGATTGACGGTCAAATCCGGCATTTTGCCCAAATACGAAAAATTTCTGCTGACGAAGCGCGCAGGCTTTTTTCTGATTTTAGAAAAAATTGGGCGCAAACGCATTCCGGACAAAAAATCAGCCTTGGAAACCTTCTTACTCATTTTGGAATTTCGATTGAAGAAAGCATTTTGTGGAGAAAAAAACTTATAAATCCTTCTGAATTTTTAAAACCAGACGCAAGGCTTTTTAAAACTCTTTCCGACTTAAAAGAAAAATTTTATCTTATCTGCGTAACAAACAATCCTGTTCTGACAGCAAGAAAAACCCTCGAAGCGCTGGGAATTTCCGGGCTTATTCCGGAAATCATCGGTCTTGATACAACTCTCAAATCAAAACCTGCCAGAGAGATTTTTGAGCTTGCTGCAAAAACCGCAGGAACAGCACTTAACACAAAAATAAAATTTGAAGAATGCATAAGCATTGGAGACCGTTACGATATTGACCTTGATTTGCCGTTAAAACTTGGAATGGGCGCAATCCTTGTTGACGGCGTAAAAGACGTTTATTTGCTTCCAGAAGTTTTGTAATATAATTATATTGTGTTATAATCTGTACTGGTTTTAAGAAAAAAATTCTACGGAAATTCTATGGAAATCGAAACATTTAAAGACAGAATAAACCTCACAAACAATGGAAAACTTCAGATTTTTTTCATCGGAACTGGAAGCGCCTTTAACAAAGTCGATTTTCAGAACAACCTGCTTGTAATAAAAGGCCAGGACCATGTTTTGATTGACTGCGGAACTTTATTTTCTTACGCCTTAAAAACGTACAACACTCCGCTCACAAAAATCCGCACGATTTTGCCGACGCACTCACATTCTGACCACATTGGCGGCCTTGAAGAAATTGCCTACACAAATTTCTATGTGACAAGACAAAAGCCTTCGCTTATTGTTCCAGATTTTTACAAAAAAACTCTTTGGGAAAAAAGCCTGGCCGGAGCCTGCTCTTACGGCGAGGAAAAAGGAATAGACAATTTTTTTACTTTTGACGATTATTTTAAGCAAATCTGTCCAGTTGAATTAAAAAACACTCCGCGTCCGGTTTACGAGGCAAATGCAGGTTCCATAAACTTAAAACTCTTAAGGACAAGACATATTCTTTGCCCAAATGCAGACTGGAACAAAATTTTTTATTCTGTCGGAGTTTTAATAGATGACAGGATTTTCTTTAGCGGAGATACAAAATTTGACCGTCCAATGCTAGACTGGATTGAACAGACTTATAAACCGGAATGTATTTTTCATGAATGCATTTTCTTTGAGAGTCCTGTTCATTCTTCTTACGATGAGCTTTTAACGCTTCCAGAAGAAATGCGCAAAAAAATGTTTCTCTGCCACTACGGCGAAAACCACAGGGAATTTTTACCTCAAGATGACGGTTTTGCAGGTTTTGCAGAACGAGGTCTTTATTATACTTTTTAGAAAAAGCGCGCGGCATTTGAAAAAATCTTTGTTTTTTGTTAGAATTAGACCATTCGACTCTGTAGCTCAGCTGGATAGAGCATCCGCCTCCTAAGCGGAAGGTCGCGCGTTCGACTCGCGTTGGAGTCATAAAAAAAGCGCCAGGAACACGGAGGGCGGCGCAGCCGGTGCAAAGCACCGAGGGCACCGAAGCCCGCAGTACTCCGACCCGCAAAAGCGGGTGGCGCCCAAAATTAGTTCTTGCAGAAAAGAATCGAGCCTAAAACTACCAGATGTCCTGCAAAATTCCAGAGCCATTTCATAAAGTTGTGGAAATTTCCGTCGATAAAATCGCTCAAGACAATTGCAACAATCCAGACAATCATAATAATGAGCATCAGAATGCTTTTAAACTTTCCGAGACTACCGATAAAAAGTTCAAGAACAAGATAAATTCCTGCAAGAAGTTCAATTATTGAAAAAACAATTACCGCAATGTTTTCTGCACTGCCGCTAAACACGCTTTTTAGAGAGTTAATTCCAAAATCTCCGCCGCCCTGCAAGCCCCAAATACCGCCGACAGCCAGCAAAAGACCAAGCGAAAGCTGAATAATCAACTTTTCAACCGAAAAACTTTTTTTTGCCATAATTTAATTCCTCCAAACATTTTTAAAATGTTTTTCTAATATAAAATTATAGCACACAAAAATTCGATTTTAAACTTTGGATTTTAAAAGTTTTAAATTTTTTTGTAGACTAATTCGAAAATTTCGCAGACAACAGGCATTTCTTCGTCAAAATCAAAACCGCAAAGGTCGGCTTCTTCTTCAAAAAAGTCCCTCTCTTTTTCCTGCCATGCTTCAAGATTTTCGTCCTCGCCGTCCTGCTGAGCAAGTTCCCAGCTGATTTGGCTAAACGGAATTATTTTTACGTCTTTTACGCGGATTACAGCACAAGGATTTTCCTGAGTATCTTCCACGACATAAACTTCGCCGGCAACAGGAAGTTTTTCGCGGTTTATTTCAAAAGAAGGAAAAGGTGTAAAGATTGCAGTTTTTTTTTCGCCAAGCACAAGATTTAACTGCGACTGTCCTGTCCAGCCAGAATCTTCAAAACAAAGCTCGCCGTTATAGACCGCGTCCTGTGGTTTTTGACCGGTTTTTGCCAAATATTCATTCCAAAATTGAAGTACTGTCATTTTAAATTTCCTGTTTTTTTGTGCGGATTATTTTTAGAATAAAAGAAATTATAAAAAAAATTGCCGGAACAACCGTAAAAAAAAGCGACATAAACGGAAGATTGAAAATTTTTAAAGAAAAATCGCTTACAATTCCAACTTTTAAGAGAAGCTCAAAAACAAGGCCTGCGTAACTAAAAATAGCTCCACAAATCATAAAAATCCAGGCAGAATCACGAGTCCGGCTCAAAAGCAAAATTGCCAGAAAAGCGGTAATTCCGCCAAAAATAAGTTTTACAATGTAAAAAATCACTTCGCTTTCAAGCATTTTTCTTACCTTCCAAATTTAAAATTTTTAAAAGTCAAAAGGTGATTTTTCCAGTTTTTTAAAAACTCCAGAATCCGCTCCAAAAGGAACAATGCTCGGCACAGAAAAAAACGGACTTACGACAAGCTCACAGTCCAGACAATGCTGAACAAAGCTCTCGTATTTTTCCTGAGGAATTTTCGGAAAGAGCCATGGTCCATGTCTTGTCCAGTATTTTGTCAAAATTTTGTCGTACTTAAACCAATCTTTTTCTTCGCGAACCTGAAGCGCTTTTATTAAATCATAAAAAGAACGCGTTACCGCAGCTTCTAAAGCCGCAGGAATAAGGGCAGAACAAAAATCTGTCTGTAAGTTTTCAACAACTTCGCTTTTTACGGCAACAATCCAGATATTCTGCGCCCAGGCAAGCGGAGGAGCAATCAAAACGCAGGCTGCATTTTTCCAGTCAATATTCTGCGCATTCCACGGACGATAAACAAAAGTTCCGTCTTTGCTTATGGCAAGGCTTTTTTTAAGGGCATCTTCTTTTGAATTACAGATAATCGCAATCCTTTCATCGTCCAGCAGGGCGCTTACGGCACGGCTCAGTCTTGAAAGTCCAGAATTTTTTGAAACAGCATTAAAATCCGTAACAAAACTTCCTGTAAGACCGCGGCTTATTATGTTCTTAAAAATCGTCCAGCCGCTAAAAAAATCGCTTCCCCAGCCCAAAACAGCCCGGCCGCCTTCCAAAAACATATCTGTAAGACGAACGCGCTTTTCTGTGTACAAAAAATTTCCGCGCGCCCTTTTTACAGTTCCGAAACGAGATCTTATGCTCTCTGCAAGAATATTGATTTCTGTCATTTTACCTTTTTTACAGTTTTGCGAGTTTTTCGCCCACAAGCTTAGAAGCCATTCCAGGATTTGCCTTTCCCTTAGAAGCCTTCATAACCTGTCCGGTGAGCCAGCCGACAACATTTGTCTTTCCGGCCTTAAAATCTGCAACGGCCTTTGGATTTTCTTCAATTACCTTGTTTACGATTTCTTCGATTGCACCGGAATCAGAAACGGTCTCCATTCCTTCTTCCTTGATGATTTCGGCAGGCATTTTTGAAGTCTCGAGCATTTTTGCAAAGACAGTTTTTCCCTGGGCATTGGAGATTTTTTTATCCGCAATCGCATTTACAAGCTCAGTTATATGCTTTGGAGTGATATTCACTTCGCTTATAGTCTTTCTCTGCTCATTCAAAACCGCCAGAAGTTCCGCCAAAATCCAGTTTGCAACTTTTTTTACGTCTTTTGCGCCTTCCGCCGCTTCTTCAAACCAAAGCGCAAGCTCGCGGGTGGAAGTTAAAGTTTCAACATCGAAGTCTGAAAGACCAAACTGTTTTTGAAGACGAATTCTCTTCGATTCAGGAAGTTCGCCTACACGGCCTTTTGCGCGCTCAATAAGCTCTTCGTTTACCTTGAACGGCTTAATGTCCGGCTCAACAACAAAGCGATAGTCAACAAAAGAGTTTTTCGTACGCATAATTTGAGTAACGCCCTTGTCCTCGTCCCAGTTCATTGTATTTTTGTAGCCAGGGTTAAATTCCTGCCGGTCTTCCATAAATTCCTTAAGCTGTCTTTTTGCCTCGTAAGCACAGGCCTCGCGAATAGATTTAAAAGAGTTAAGGTTTTTAATTTCAGAAATCGGAGTATGGTAAAGTTTTCCGTCTTCCCAAACGTTGAGGTTGATATTAGCGTCACAGCGCATGTTTCCTTCCTCAAGGTTTCCGTTTGTAACTTTCACGTAGCGCAAGATTTCCTGAACAGTCTGCATAAAAAGAGCAGCTTCTTCTGGCGAAGTCATGTCAGGTTTAGTTACAATTTCAATCAAAGGAGTTCCCGAACGGTTGTAATCGATGTAAGAATGTTTTCCAGGCAAGTGGAGCGACTTACCAACGTCTTCCTCAAGGTGAATGCGTTCAATGCGCACACGGCGGTATTTTTTGCCTTCATTTTCGACAATGCAGTTTTCACCTTTAAAATTATTCGGACGAAATTTTTCGCCGCCTTCCTGCTCTTCTTTTGAATAATGCGAAAGAGGTAGATCAACATGCCCGTCAAAACAAAGAGGAATATCGTACTGAGTAATCTGGTAACCTTTTGTAAGGTCAGGATAAAAATAGTGCTTGCGGTCAAATTTTGTAAAACGCGAAATATTACAGTTCAAAGCCATGCCTGCAACCGCACCAAGTTCAACATAGCCTTTAGAAATACGAGGCATTGCTCCTGGAAGTCCAAGACAAACCGGGCAGACACGAGTGTTCGGCATACCGCCATATTTATTTTCGCAGGCACAAAAAGCCTTGGTTTTAGTCAAAAGCTGTGTGTGAATCTCGCAGCCGATTACTATTTCATATTTGTCAATTGCCATAATTTTCTCCAACTTTTTTGGGCGTTTCCCTCACTTGCGTTCGGGCCGGGTGTTCCGTGGTTTCGCACTTCCGTGCTCCATTGCTCCACTTCGCCCTGCTTTGTTGCGCAACGGCTTCGCCGCCACTACACCCCCTAACGCAAAATCCGACTTTTAGTTTTGAACCTGTTCCTGAACAGGAATTCCGCAGCCTTTATGGTCTTCTTCCCAGGCCTGCGCAGTCTGCAAAATTTTGAGCTCATCAAACATTTTTCCGGCAAACTGAATTCCAACCGGCATGCAAGAAGCATTTTTGTTTTCTTTAGAAGTAAATCCAGCAGGAACAGAAATTGAAGGAATTCTCGCAAGGTTTACAAAAGTCGTAAACAAATCGCTCAAGTACATTTCGAGAGGATCGTCAACTTTTGAGCCGAGCTTAAACGAAGCTGTCGGACAGGTCGGACACAAAATCAAGTCGTAATTTTCAAAAAGGGAAGCAACTTCGCGCTGAATTCTCGCACGAACGCTCATGCCTTTTTTGTAAGTTTCTCCAGAAAACTGCTCAGAAAGAACATAGTTTCCGATTATAATCCTTCGCTTTACTTCCGGACCAAAACCGTTTGAACGAGTGTCGATATAAAGCTGATCGTAGCCTTTTTCGTTGTCAATGCGGTTTCCGTAACGAATTCCATCAAAACGGCTCAGATTTGAAGCGGCTTCTGAAAGCGCAATTACATAGTAAGAAGCGATTGAAGCGTCCAAAACCGGAAGGTCAACGATTTCGATTTTTGCGCCTTTGGAAACAAACCATTCTTTTACATCGGCAAAAACTTTGGCAACATCGGCATCCATTCCCTTGGCTTGTTCAAACTGCTTAGGAACTGCAATTTTAAGCTTAGAAACGTCTATTGCCTCAAGATTTTTAAGTTTGTCGCAATTCGGCAAATCGGCAGAAGTGTCATCGTAAAAATCAACACCGGACATTAAAGAAAGAGGAAGCGCAATGTCTTTTGGAGAGTGGCCGATAATTCCAACTTGATCCAAAGAAGAACCGTAAGCAACAACGCCCCAGCGGCTCAAAACTCCGTAAGTAGGCTTTAAACCATAAACTCCGCAGTAAGAAGCAGGAAGACGCACAGAACCGCCAGTTTCCGTACCAAGACCAAAAAGAGCCTGGTTTGCGGCAACAGCCGCAGTAGAACCGCCGGAAGAGCCGCCAGAAACATAATCGCGGTTAATAGGATTGCGCGTAGGGCCGTAAATCGAATACTCGGTCGAAGAGCCCATGGCAAATTCATCCTGATTGCAACGACCAAAAGGAATTGCGCCAGCGTTTAAAAGGCGGGCAACTACAGTTGCGTTGTAAGGAGCGCGGTAACCTTCAAGAATTTTTGAAGAACAGGTAAGGCTCTTGCCTTTTACAGAAATATTGTCTTTAACGGCAAACGGCACACCTAAAAGAGGCTTTTGCTCAAACAGTTTTTCGACTGTGCCGCTTTTTTTTGCAGAAGCAATTTCTTCATCTGCAAGTTTTGCCTTTTCAAGAACATCAGAATAAACTTCGAGAAAAGCATTGAGCGGTTTTTCTGATTTTTTATCTTTTTCAAAAGTATCAATTGAAGAGCGAACTAAATCTTCGGAAGTTGTTTTTCCAGATTTTAACGCCTCTACAGTTTCTTCTATTGTATAAAACATATTTTCACCTTATGCAGATTTTATTTTAAGCGCCTTCGCCCAAAACTTTAGGAACCTGATAGTATCCGTCCATAAATTTGTCTGTTGTCTGCTTGATGTCTGGAATTTCAAGTCCCTGAACAACTTCGTCCTCGCGGAGTTTTTCCGCTTCTGTCGAAGGATAAGCGTCGTAAGGATTTTCTGAGTCGTCATATTTGGAAAGAATATCAAAATATCCGACAATTTCGTCAACCTGTTTTTTCAGAGTAGCCATATCTGTACTTTCTGGAGAAAGCCGGCTGAGCTGAAGTAAATTAGAAAGAGTTGTTTCGTCTACGGTTTTCATAAACTGTATTTTACAAAAAAACGCGAAAATATGGAAGTAAAAGAAATAATCATGATTTTTTAGGACAATATAAAACATCAAAGATTTTCAAAAACACAGATAAAAAAACTCCGCCAGACAAACGCCCGACGGAGTTATTTTTACATCAATCTTTTTTTACAGGTTACTGTCCGATTTTTGTGAGACCAGTCGTATGAGCAAGTAAAGCAGAATTCAATTCTTCATTTACAGCGTAACTTGCATCATCAGTTGAATTATCAAAATTCCAAGCAAAATCAGGATTGTGCCGGCCAGCAAATTCAAGAACGGAAGCCTTTGCAACATCAGGAGATGTCGGCAGATTTGTAAGACCAAGACCTGTATCACCTAAAGTTGTATCAAAATTTGAATAAGCATAGTTTCCAGACTTTGAGCGAACAGTCGCAGGAACAGTCTCACTGCGTTCGTCAACCTCGTAAGCATCAATGTCGGACATATTAGCTCCGCTTGAAAGAGTTGTCTCCCAACCAGTTGCAGCAATAACCTTAATTTCAGAGATATTAAGCGAATTAGAACCAGAATTCACAACAGCAATTGTGCTGTCCTTTGTCACAGAAACAGCAATTTCAACATCTGCGTAAGCTGTGTTTGCAATCGCTCCACTCTTTGTACCGTTAACGCTTACAGTCGTTGTAGCTCCTGATGTTGAAGATCCTGTTTTAGCCTTTAAGATAACTTTTGCCGTGTTTGCAGGAACATCAAGATAGAACATAGTCTTTCCTTTTGAACCTTGATAGTAAGCGCCTTTCTTTGCCGCATCTTCTATTGCAATCAGAGAATTTGAAGAAATTGTATCGGTAGAATCCGTAACAACAGAATCATAAATAGTCCAAGTTCCGTCAGAGTTCTTTGTTCCAATTGTCTCTGTCCATTCTTTATACTCTCCAAGCTCCTGATTGTTTGTGTAGTCATACTTGTTTGTTATGAACTGGAAAGAGACACCGTTTGTATTGTTCTGTTCAAATTTGTTATTGTAAGATTTGATTCCGCCGCCTTCTTCGCCAGAGAAAGTTCCAGAACCACGAGCGTCCGTTCCCTGCTTAGAAATCATCATCGGATTATGCGCATTACGGAAGAAGTTTCCTTCAACAAAAGCGTTTCCACCTGAAGTTACGCCAACGCCATATTTTGAATTTCCGTCAAAATAATTGTTGTAAACATGGACAGACATTGTTCTAATTCTCGGATGGCGTGAATCTGAATGGTCAAACCAGTTATGATGATAAGTAATATAGTTTGGACCGTTTTCAGATTTCATTCCACAGAGAGACATTTTTCCACTGTCCCAGAAGTGGTTATAGGAAATTGTTACGTGCTGAGAATTGTCTTTCAAGTCCATTGAACCGTCGCCTTTAACTTGGTCAGCATCACTTCCTGCATCTCCATAGAAAAAGTCATTATTATGAACCCAAACATAGGTGCTTTTCTTAAGAGAAACACCATCGCCGTCGTGTCCGCCTCCCCATTTCATAAGGCCAAGGTTTTTGATTTCAATAAAATCTGAAGTAAACGCTGCAACTCCAGCCACCATAGTCGCATCATCTCCGACACCTTCAATCGTCACATAATTAGCTTCTTTTACGCCAAGAGCATATGCGCTAGACATATCAGAACAAGAAAGGCCATCAAGCGTGAGTTTTCCAATAATGCGGATATCAACAGGAGTTGTTCCAGTATTTTTAGTCTTTATTGCCTGAGTAATATCAGCAATTCCTGTATATTCCTTTCCGCCGATTGTTGCTGTAACAGTCTTTTTGTTTTCCTCAGTAAGATAAATTACAATTGCGCCATCTTTCAATGTTCCATCAAGATTGTATGCACCAGGAACAGCTCCATCCGTAAACGCAAATCCAGAACGGTCATTATCAAGAACTGTCATAACAGCAGTTGACTCTGTTTTTCCACCGTCAACACTTACAGCAATGGTGTGCTTTCCAGCAGTAAGTCCAAGAGCGTCAGCACGCACAACATTGCTCAAAGTTTTCTTTGAATAAGAGACAGCAAGATTTGCCGCCTCACTCTTTTCATAATAATTGTAAGTATCATAAAAACGGATAAGTTCGTTATCGATTTCTGTTCCATCAACTTTCACAGTGTAAGTCGCTCCGCTGATTTGATTGAATACAACATAAGCAGAGTTTAACCAGCCTTCACTCTTTACTATTTTTACAGTTGCATTTGTAACGTCTGCCTCAGTATCAGCATCAAAATTATCGTCACCGCTGCTTGTGTTAGTTCTTTTCAACGTAAAAGAAATATCCGTTGTTTCTCCGTTTTTAACAGTTGCATCAGCTTCGCCTGACATTGCAACAGACTCGCTAAGGCCAAGTTCAGAGTCGCTCATTGCAACATTAGCTGTCAGTTTGAAGGTGTAAGTTCCGACAGGTACACTCACCGCGCTCAATTCACTCTCGCTAGCCCAGCTTGCAGCCTTAGTAAATCCGCTTGCGCCAGAAGCCTTGTAGAAAAGTTTAATGTCTGTATAAGAATCGTAGCTTACTGCACGGCCATGGCTAAAACTTATAGAAACACTTCCACATCCATCGCCAGCGCTAGAAGGCTCATCAGCTCCAAGATCAGAGCATCCTGACGCACAAAAAGCAATCATCGCCGTCATAGCAAGCGAAGCAACTTTATTTAAGATTTTTGAAAATCTCTTCATTTAATTCTCCATCAATATCTTTTTTTTATAAATCGGGCGTTCCCGGCGCAAGCGCCGGTCGGGTGTTTCGGGGTTGCATTGCTGCGCAACGCTGCGCGCCCCTACACCCCCTAACGCATTCACATTTCCCACTGCCCGAAATTGTCGTCAAAACAACGTTTTCCGTTTTTGCATTCTTTATTCGATAAAGATTACAGCAACATTAAGTTGATCACCTTTAGTAATTTCTATTTCATCATCAGAAATATCTTCGATAATAACTTCATCGTTTTCGCTCGCAGCATAGTTTGTACCAGCAACTTTTATATTACGTTTAGTTGCTGTTTTATATCCACATGTTATTATTGTAATTTTTTTGTTTTTTACACCGGTTAATTTCAAAGACGTAGAACTTTCCATTTTCAGCAAAGGATTATATTTTTCACCGTTATAAACATAATCTGTCTTAGTAACATTACCAATAACGACCGCAGTAATCGCATCATTGTCAGAAGATACTGTTGCTGTCTTCGTTCCACTAAATGTGATTGTTGTCAAAGCTCCATATTTTGGACAACCTTCCTGTTTTCCACAGTTATTTGCTGCGTCCGCTGTTGCATAATGAGTTCCGCAGTTTGTGCATTTTGGCAATTCTGTCCAGTTTGCTGTAAATGTAACATCGCCCGTAATCGCAGAATCTGTTGTCAGTCCTTCAACACTGCTTGTCCAGGAAAGTCTGTAGTTTTCTTTTGTCCAAGCTGGAACATTTGCTTTTTCGCCATTGTAAACGGTCTGTGTATCTTCAGCATTTGTGCCTTCAGAATCTACAAATTTTACCGTATATTTTGCATCTTCTGTCCATTTTGCCGTAAATGTCACATCGCCTGTAATTGCAGAATCTGTTGTCAAACTTGCAACACTTGAAGTCCAGCCTGCAAATGTAAAGTGCTCTCTTGTCCATTCAGGAACACTTCCAACAACTTCTCCCGAAATTACATCAACTGTTACGTCGGCATTTGTTCCGCTTTCGTCTTTAAATGTTACTGTATAAGTTGTTTCCCATTTTGCTGTAAAGGTTACTGTTTTTTCAGTTTCGCCTTCTGAAAGAGAGATTAAATCGTCAAAATCGGCTTCCTTTCCATTTTCATCAATCCAGGTAAGTGCAAAATTTTCTTTTTCCCAACTTGGAGGAATAACAGTACTTCCAGACTTGATTACCATTGTAACGCTTTCGTTTCCGTTTTCGCCGCTATCCTTAAAAATTACAGTAACGTGCGAAGTGCAAGAATCAACTTCTGACTGTGAATAATAAACAGAGCCGCAAGTTGCGCACTTGTAATGTTCACAGTTTTTAGCCTGTTCTGTAAAGTTGTAAATTTTTCCGCATTTTCCGCAGCTAATAGAACCGTCAGCGTTTACCACAGCAGAAACACTTCCTGTTTCGGCTGTTGAGCCGCTCTCAGTGTTTCCGCCTGTAGAACCGCCTTCTGTGCCTGAGCCGCTTCCTGTGTTACCACCTGTAGTGCCGCCTTCTGTGCTTCCAGTGCCTGAGCCGCTTCCAGAACCTGAACCTTCTGTGCCTGATTCTTGTTTTGCCGCGATTTTTACTGTGTATACTTCTGAAGACTTTCTGTTTTCTGTGCCTTTTAAAGTTACGGTAACTTTAATTTTTACTTCTTTTTCTTCTGCGGCACAATTTGGAACAAGCTTTGAAGTTTTTGCATCTGAATTTTCAAAAGAAGCATAACCGCTTTCCTCTGCAAATTCCCAACTGTATTTAATTCCGGCTCCTTCGAGATTATTGCCATCTACATCTGCTGTAAGTTCAACTGGCCCTGAAACAGCGCTTTCCGGGATTCCAGAAATTGTGACATTTGTAATTTCCGGATAATCGTCGCCCCCCCCCAGAATCCGAATTACAGCCTGCAAAAATCAATGCCGCAGTGGCCATTGCAAAAATTGCAGTCTTAAAAAAACTTTTTTTCATTTTTAAATTCCTCCTGATTTTGCAGATATTTTTTTGTTATAAAAATATCTGTTATTATATAATCGTATAAAAGGAAAATATAAAACAAACGGTTGTTTGGACTTTTCAGATATTTCTAAAGTTTTTAAAATTTTGTTGTAAATTTTTGAATTGTTTTTTGCGAAAAACTCTAAAATGTCAATTTTTATTAGAAACCTTGGACAAGGGATTTTTGCGTGCACGCACGCTACGACTTTTGCTTGCGCAAAACTCGTTTTTTTACTGTTCGCTAAAGCGAACGCCCTTGTCCTCCCGGACAAGGGATTTTTGCGTGCACGCACGCTGCGACTTTTGCTTGCGCAAAACTCGTTTTTTTACTGTTCGCTAAAGCGAACGCCCTTGTCCTCCCGGACAAGGGATTGGAAGGGCGGCGGAGCCGTTTGCGGTTGCCTGCAACCGCAAATGCAGCGCGGCTAGCGCGGAACCCTGGAAAGCCCGGTTTTTTCGTTTTGCAAAAACGAAAAAATGGCCCCGAATTACTAAAAAAATCTTTATTTTTGTGCAGTTGAATATTTATATACATTTTTTTTGCTGATAGAATATTTTTGTCGCAAAAACATATTTTTTAAGATATGTTTTTTACTGGAGATTGTTTACGCTTTTTTTTGGAGGATTTATGAATAACGAGAAAGCTATCAAGGCTTTGGAACAGGTTAAAACCTATGTTTCTGCAAATTCGCTCGATGAACTCGATTACGCTATCGAAGTTCTAAAAAAACTGGAAAAAGAAGGCGTTAAAGATCCGCTCAACACTGATTTTTCTGCTATAAAAAAGTAATTTAGGAGATTTTGCTTAAAATGAATATGATTGGAACTTTTTGGTCGCTTGTACCGCCGGTTGTTGCTATTGCGCTGGCATTGATTACTAAAGAAGTTTATTCTTCGCTTTTTATTGGTATTGTAATCGGCGCGGTTTTTTATTCTGTGAGCGTTGGCTCGGGTTTTGCGGGATTTATTTCGCATCTTTTGAATAACACTGTCGGTGAAGGAGATGATTCTGTCACTTACGGTTTGATTTCGTGTATTTCTGACAGCTACAATGTCGGAATTATCACTTTTCTTGTAATTCTCGGAACTATGGTTGCCCTTATGAACAAGGCAGGCGGTTCTGCAGCTTTTGGCAACTGGGCAAAAAAACACATTAAAACAAAACTTGGCGCTCAGGTTGCTACTATCTGTCTCGGAATTTTGATTTTTATCGATGACTATTTTAACTGTCTGACGGTTGGTTCTGTTATGAAGCCTGTAACTGACAAGTACGGTGTAAGCAAAGAAAAACTTTCTTACCTTATCGACTCTACTGCGGCTCCTATTTGTATTATTGCGCCGATTTCTTCATGGGCGGCTGCGGTTTCTGGCTTTGTAACTGAAGGCGAAAACGGTCTTGCTCTTTTCTGCAAGGCGATTCCTTTTAACTTTTATGCTCTTTTTACAATCGTAATGCTTTTTGCCCTCGTTTTTATGCGTTTTGAATACGGCGAAATGTCTAAGTATGAAAAAGCAAAAGAATTTATGAAAAAAGACGATGAAGAAATTCCTGTCTCTGAGGAATCTTCAGATGCCGGCAAAAAAAAGAAGGGAACTGTTGCTGATTTGGTTGTGCCAATCGCTATTCTTATTGTTTTCTGCGTTATCGGCATGATTTATTCCGGCGGATTCTTTAGCGAAGGAGACACTCACCTTAACTTTGTCGACGCTTTTGCAAATTCTGACGCCTCTGTAGGACTTGTAATCGGTTCTTTGTTTGGACTTATCATTTCTATCGTCTGGTATCTTGGACGCAAAGTTATTTCGTTTAAGGCGGCAATGCTGTGTTTGACGGACGGTTTTAAGGCTATGGTTCCTGCCATTTTGATTCTCTGTCTTGCATGGACTCTTAAATCTATGACTGACAGTCTTGGCGCAAAAGACTTTGTCGCAGGTCTTGTTTCTGGAAGCGCTGACAAGCTTCAAATGCTTCTTCCGGCAATTATCTTTGCAATCGCATGTTTCCTTGCCTTTGCAACTGGCACTTCCTGGGGAACTTTTGGTATTTTGATTCCTATTTGTATTGCGGCTTTCCCGGAAGGTTCTTTGAGAATAATTTCTATTTCTGCCTGCATGGCCGGTGCTGTATGTGGCGACCACATCTCTCCAATTTCTGACACGACGATTATGGCAAGCGCCGGCGCTCAGTGCGACCACGTAAACCACGTTGCAACCCAGATTCCTTACGCCATGACTGTTGCGGTTGTTTCGTTCTTTACTTTTATCGTGGCAGGTTTTACTTCAAAACTTAACATTGCCCTCTGCTCTGCAATTTCGCTCTGCTTTGGTATTGTACTTTTGTTTGCAACTTTGATTTTTATTAAAAAACGGACAGAAAAAGCCATGACTGTTCACAAGCAGGCTTAAAACTGTAAATTGCTTCGCTTTTACCCGCAATGGCGATTAGACCTTGGTTTGTACAGCGTCATTGCGGGAAACTGCGGAGCATTTTTTTTCACTTGTTTAGTCTTTTATAATTTCCAGATTTTTGTATTGATATTTTGGCAAGAATCTTTTTATTCCGCCGTTTTCAAAATTGACAGTGACTGCGTACTCGCCTTCGGTTGTCGTAAATGCCGAAGTTATAATTCCATAACCATAATCGTCGGTATAGATTTTTGTTCCGCGGTGATATTTTAATTTTATCGGGTCGGTTTCTGTGTCAGGATGGCTTAAGCCCAAATTTCCAAAATCGCCGTTGTGCGAAAAAGAAGCATTTTGTGATGAAGTTTTTTTAAATCCGAACGGAAGATGTCCCAGAATTTTTATATTGTCAGGGTTTATTTCCTGCAAAAACGGACTTGGCGCCATGTATTCGGTACGGCCGTACATAACTCGTCTGGAACAGGCTGTCATATAAAGCTCGTCCTTTGCACGGGTAATGCCAACATAGCAAAGTCTGCGCTCTTCTTCAAGTTCATTTCCGTATTTGTCCTGCCGCGGAAAAATTCCATATTCCATTCCGGTAATTACAACGCGGCTAAATTCCAGCCCCTTTGTGTTGTGAAGCGTGATTAAGGTTACGCTGTCTGCCCCGTCCTCGCCGTCTGATTCTTCTATTGTCCTGTCCAATTCAATATGGTCCAGAAATTCCAAAAGCCCTTCTTGCGTCGAATCATAAAAAACCGCCGAATTTGAAAGTTCCTGAATATTCGCATCGCGCTGAGTTCCGGCAATTTCGTCTTTTTCTGAATAATACGTCTTTAAGCCTGATTTTTCGGCAATAAAATCTATTAAAACCGAAAGTTTTTCGACTGGAGTTACAATTTCTGCATTTTCTGCCAAAATCCGCTCGTTTTCGTCTTTTTGCTTAATATTTTCTTTTATTTTTTCGTAAAAAGCGTCCATTGCCTCGACAAAAGAAGCGATTCCTTCCCTTGCCTTTTTTGAAAAAGATGCTCCGTTTTTGCGGCAAATTTCTACATAGTTTACACTCTGAATCTGCTCCTGAGAAGTCTCTTTTCTCTGGCGGTCTTCTTCTTCCGCCATGACCGAGTTATAAATCTCCTGACGGCAGGCTTCTACAAGTTTATCCTGCGACGTTGCTCCGATTCCTCGCGCAGGTTTATTTATAATTCTTCTGAATGCGATTTCGTCCTTTGGATTTGCAAGCAGCGCAAGATAAGCGAGAATATCTTTTATTTCTTCGCGTTCGTAGAATTTTAGAGAGCCGACAACTCGGTATGGGATTTTTCTCCGCAAAAATTCTGATTCAAATCCCATTGACTGGGCATTTGTGCGGTAAAGAATTGCCCAGTCGCTATATGGAATTCCTGTTTTGTGTGTCTGCTCGATTAAATCTCCGCAAAATTGACATTCCTCGTTTTGGTCGGGCAAAAAAATCAGTACAGGCTTTTTTCCTTCTCCGCGTTCGGCACGGAGTTCTTTTCCAAGACGAGCCGAATTATTTTTTATAACGTCGTTTGCAACCGTCAAAATTTCTGATTTTGAGCGGTAATTGCTTTCCAGACGGATTATCTGAGTTTTCGGAAAATGATTTTTGAATTGAAGAATATTTTTTACTTCAGCGCCACGGAAACGGTAAATCGACTGATCATCATCACCGACAACACAAACATAGGTCTGTTTTCCGGCAAGCACCTGCAAAAGCCGAAACTGCGCCACGTTTGAGTCCTGATATTCGTCAACCATTATTACCCGAAAACGATTTTGAATTTTTGTGCGGACAGCTTCGTTTTTTTCGAGAACAAGCATTGGAAGGAGAATTAAATCTCCAAAATCAACGTTGCCGGTTTCGCGCAGACGGGCTGTATAGTTTGAATAAATTTGCGCAAAATCATCTTCGCTGTCGATTTCTTCGCCAAGTTCTTCCATAAGTTCGGCAATTTCGACCGAATCGTCCGGCGTTAAAGCGTAATCTTTGCAAAGACTGATTAAATGCGCGTAATGATTTGCCTGCTTTCTGGCAAGATTTGGATTTGCCCGGGAAAGGAGAGTTACCATGTCGTCGTCATCGTAGACCGTAAAATTCGGGTCAACTCCAGCCTGCGCTGCAAAAAGACGGAGAAACCAGGCGCCAAAAGAGTGAAATGTCCTGATTTGCGAATAACGCGCCCGGCTGTCGAGGGCAACAGCCCTTTGCTGCATTTCGTTTGCCGCTTTTTTTGTAAAGGTGACTGCAAGAATCTGATACGGATCAACGTTTCGTTCGGAAATGAGATAAGCAATTTTTGTGGTAATTACGCGTGTCTTTCCTGAACCAGCTCCTGCCAGAATTAAGAGAGGAGAACCTTCATGTTCAACGGCCGCCCTTTGTTCTGGATTCAAGACGCTTAAAAACTCATCCATTTTGCCACCTTTGCAGTTCTAACCGTTTATTTCCTGTGCAAATTTCAACTTGTTTTTTTTGATTTTTTCGTTAAGCGGACTGTCGCAGACAAAGTCGCCGTTTAAATCAACAGTGCCGGCGCTGTTTATATGAACGCGCACAAGTCTTCCGGAAAGAACCGCTTTTTGCTCTTCTGGATTTGAACGGTCATAATTTACAACAACCGAACCGTCAACTTCCGGCGCCTGAAACCAAGCCCTTCCAATTGCAATTCCTTCTTCAGGAGAATCTTCGTTTTGAGCGAGGACTTCTTCAATCAAAACATCGTAATCTTTGCCGCAACGCTCCTTTAAGCGCTGTGCTGTAATTTCTTCCTGAAGCGCAACCAGTTTTTCGGCACGCGCATTTGCTTTTTTTGCAGGAACCTGATTTTTTAAACTATAGGCCGGAGTATCATCTTCCCTTGAATACGGAAAACAACCTGACCAATCTGTGGAAATTTCTTTTAAAAAGTTAAGAGTATTTTCTGCCTGGGCATCTTTTTCGCCCGGAAAACCTGCCAAAAAAGTCGTCCGGATTGCCGCGTCTGGAAAAAAACTCCTGATTTTTTCGATTGTTTGCGCATATTTTTTGTGATTTCCGGTTCTGTGCATTTTGAGAATGATTTCGTCATCTCCGCTCTGAAAAGGAATATCAAAATAAGGCAAAAAGCGTTCATCGGATTTTATTACAGGCAAAATATCCGGATTAAAATGATCTGGATGAATATAAAGCAGACGAAGACGGAAAGTTCCTTCGATTTTTGAAATTTCTTTGAGCAAAGTGCAAAGTCCCGATTCGCCTTTGTCTTCGATGGCAAGCTCAGCATCGCTTCCAGGAGTTCCAAGAGGAAGATAAGTGCGGCCTGTTCCAAAAACGTTGTCAGAACAGCCTGTTCCGTAAGCTGCCAAATCCTGTCCGATCAAGTTGATTTCGTAAACGCCTTTTTCTAGGAGAGTTTTAATTTCTTCGATAATTTCTGAGGCAGGACGAGAACGCAATTCTCCGCGGATGATTGGAATTGCACAAAAAGAACAGCGGTTGTTGCAGCCTTCAGTGATTTTTACAAAGGCAGTTCCAGCAAAAGAAAGAAGAAGGTTTCGGTTTGCGCCGCAAACTCCTTTTTGAGCGAATTTGTGAACTGGACGCTTATTCTGCATAACTTCTTTAGCGGTAATTACGATTTTTGAAAGATCGCCGTTTCCAAAAAAACCATCGGCTTCCGGCAAATTTTCTTTTAAGTCTTCTGCGTAACGCTCGGCAAGACAACCTGCCAAAAGAATTTTTGCGTTCGGATAGTTATTTCTTGCATTTAAAACCGCATTCAGACATTCGGTTTTTGCAGATTCGATAAATCCACACGAATTGATGATGATCAAATCCGCCTCAGAAGGCTCAAAAGTCTGTTCCCACTCTTGAGTTCCTGTCAAATGCGAAATTAAGATTTCTCCATCTACCTGATTTTTTGCACAACCGTGCTGATCAATAAAAAATTTAATCGAGTTCATTTATTACCAGCTTGAATTTTCCATCTGTATCTTTTATCCAGCGAATATCCTGAACAATAACTTCTCCGGCCTTTGTTACTCCAATGTCGTATGTCTTTGTAGCAGCAATTACCTGAAGTTTTACAGTATTTCCGTTAGAAATCCACAGGCGAACGCCGTTGCTTGCAGTCATATTTACAGTGTCGCCGTTTGCAAGATAATCTTCGACAGCATCTTTTCTGTCCAGACGATAACGGAACAGACAGCCTGCGCGGAAGTCCGCACGGATCGTGAACGGATAAGCTCTTGTATCTTCGAGAATAACAGTGCGTTTTTGGTTTTGAGGAAGCTCTTCAACGCTTGGAATTTCGGAAGTTTTTGTTTCTCCTGCGGCAGCGTTCGAAGCGTTTTTAAGAAGAATTCTAACTTCAGCGCCACGGTCATTAGTTCCAGTAGAAACGTCTGAAACATAGACAATAAGTTCCGGCTTTGAGTCGCCGTCAACATCGACTTCGAGCTCTTCTGAAAGTTCAATATGCTGAATTCCTGCAGGAGTTTCCAAGCTCAAATCTCCGACAGTGTTTGCAACAGTCACAACAACATCACCGCTGCGGGTTCCCAAAATCAACTGGTCTCCTTTGTAAATTCTTGTCGCAAGGGGTTTTTCTGTAAGCTCATATTTTTTTGACTGAAAATCGTTCTGCAAAGCAACGAGCAATGCATGCTCTTCGGCTTTCTTTTTCATAAACAAAACCGCAAAAGTAACTCCTGTTGCAAAAACAAGAACCGAAATTATTATGATCACAGTAATTAAAACTTTCGGCCGTCTGCGGACAATCAAACCATCTGGAATCGGAGATTCCTGCAAAGTCTTTGCATGATAAAGCTGGAGCAGCTTTTGAGAATCAAGTCCAAGGTATTCAGCATAAATTTTCAAAAAACCGACAAGATATGGTTCGCCAGGAAAAACTACGGCATTTTCTTCTTCAAGAGCCTTCAAATAAGTAGAAGTAATTGAAGTTTCTCTGGAAATCGTTTCAAGTTCCAGTCCTTTTTCTTCCCTTTTGTTTTTTAGAATTGTGCCATAACTTTCCATTTTTGTTCTTCCCTGAAAAATTTACTTTAAAAAATCTTAAGGTTGCCTTTAAAAAAATACATTTTCAAAAGCAACCTGAAAAAAAAATGCGATAAATTAAAATTTTACAAATTACTGTTCGGTAAACAGAAAATTGTTGTAATTATTAGCAGAAGTTGGAGGATCATAAATAAAACGCTGATCCGAAATTCCCTGATTTATCGAATAATTTGAAAAATCAAACTGGAATTTTTCGTTTTGAGGCGTAATCGCTTCAATTCTGCGGATAAGCTTTGATTCCGGCAAAATTGCAAGGTTGATGTAGCGGAACGCTTCAGATGTATTGCGACGGCTCAAAACCAGTTTTACTACATTTTCAGTGCTTCCGTCTTCGAGAGGAACCGCTTCCTGTCCGCTTTCGTACGCAACAGAATAATACCTGCTCATTAAAGAAAGTCCCTGTGCAGTTGCAAGGCTTGCAGCGCTTCCTGTTCCAGAAGATTCAACTGTCTGATTTAAAATCGCAGCGGATTCAGGAAGATAAATCGTAAGCAAATCTCCGTTAAAACAGATTACCTGATTGTCTGGTTTTGTAAAATCAATGCGCAAAAGATTTGGGCGTTTAAAATTTACATGGCCTTCCATCACTTTTTTTGCAGTCTTGATTGAAACATCGGCCTCATAATCTTCGATTTTTCCATATTCTGCCGAAACATTCTGAAAAAAAGCCGCCGCGGTTAAAATTCCCTGAGCATAAACAGAAAATCCGGAAAAACAGGTAAAAATCAGCACCATCAATACAAATATTTTTTTCATTATTTTTCCTCATCAGTTGAAGTTGTGTTTTCTTCATTCAGTTTTGCCTGTTCTGCAAGTTCACGGCAATGAACTTCGCCCTTTACAATTTCGTAGAATTCTTTTCCGTCCATTGTTTCGATTTCAAGAAGGCGGTTTGCAATGAATTCAAGCAAATCTTTGTGTTCTTTCATCAATTCAACAACATGAGCATAGCGTTCGTTCATTACGCGGGCAATTTCTTCATCGACATAACGCTGAGTTTCTTCCGAAAATTCACGGTAAATATTTGGATCCGCGCCCTGATGTCCCAAAACACCTTTTCCAAGCGTCATGTTTCTGAATTTGCTGGACATACCAAAATCTGTAATCATGCGTTTTACAAGGTCTGTCGCACGGGCAATGTCGTTTGAAGCGCCTGTAGAAATGTCGCCGAGAACAACTTCCTCCGCAGCGCGTCCGCCAAGACAACTGTCAACTTCGTTTATAATATCGTTGCGAGTCATAAAGTTTTTTTCTTCTTCTTCGCGATATTGTGTAAATCCGCCGACGCCATGGCTTCTCGGAACGACTGTAATTTTGTTGACCGGAGCAAAATCCGGAGTAAATGCGGCAACAAGAGCGTGTCCAGTTTCGTGAACAGAAACAAGGCGCATTTCTTTTTTGTTGTCTTTGCGGCTCTTCTTTTTAAGACCAATGCTAACTTTGTCGATTGCTTCGTTAAAGTCTTCCATTGTTACTTTTTTGCGGCCGTTGCGGACTGCCATAAGAGCAGCTTCGTTTACAACGTTTGCAAGGTCTGCACCGGCAAAACCTACAGTTCCGTGCGCAACAGAAACAAAATCAACGTCTTTATCGATTTTTACGTTTTTAGAGTGAATTCTCAAAATGTCTTCGCGACCTTTTACGTCCGGTTTTTCAACAGGAACCTGACGGTCAAAGCGGCCTGGACGCAAAAGCGCAGGATCAAGAATATCTGCACGGTTTGTGGCAGCAAGAATAATAAGTCCTTTTTCGTTGTCAAAACCGTCCATTTCTACCAAAAGCTGGTTCAAAGTCTGCTCACGCTCGTCGTTTCCACCGCCATAACCGTTCATGCGGCTTTTTCCAAGGGCATCGATTTCGTCAATAAAAATAATGCACGGAGCTTTTTCGCGGGCCTGACGGAACAAATCGCGCACACGGCTTGCTCCGACACCAACAAACATCTCTACAAAGTCCGAACCCGAAATACTAAAGAATGGAACTCCAGCTTCGCCGGCAACTGCACGCGCAAGAAGAGTTTTTCCTGTTCCCGGAGGACCAACGAGCAAAACGCCTTTTGGAATTTTACCGCCAATGTCAGTATATTTTTTTGGTTCTTTCAAAAAGTCAACAACTTCGACAAGCTCTTCTTTTGCCTCGTCAACGCCAGCAACATCAGAAAAGCGTGTTTTTACCTTGCCTTCTTCAACTGTCTTTGCACGGCTTCCGCCTGCTCCAAAAATTGAACCCATTCCACCCATTCCGCTGCCCATTTTGCGGAAAATAAAGAAATACATTAAAAGGAGAATTCCAATCGGGAATGCAAAATTCAACAGAAGCTGAACAAACCAGTTTGTCTGTTTTATGATAAATTTATATTCAACATGTTTTTCGTTTAAAAGAGAAACAAAATCCTGCATTAAAACGCCAGTTGTCCGGTAGACTTTTCGGTTTTCGGTCTGAACCCTGCGAATTTTGTTCCATGGAAGCTGAGGCGATTTTAAAACTGAATCAGAAGTATCGCTTTGAGCTGAAGTTGTATTCTCGGCGACAGGAACTCCATATCCTGTAAATGAATTTTCGCCCATTTCGACATAGACAATTGTTCCGTCTTCTACAAGATTACGGAATTCCGAAAAAGGAATCGTGTTGTCGGCTTTTGGAAGCAAAAACATATTGATGAATGCAAGCGCAAGAACTGTAACGGCAAGCATTGTAAAAAATGGAAAGCGGGAAGGCTTTTTTCCACCGTTTTTGCCGCCATCTTCCGGTTCATCAATTGAAAGTTTAAAAAAACTATACGGATCAAAATCCTGAGGATTCTGCTTGTTTTCGTTATTTTTGTCTGCCGGCTTTTTTTCGGAGTTTTTTTTCTGTTTGTTTTCGTCTTTTTTTTCTTTTGGTTCCGGCACAAATGACGGTTTGTCCTGTTCGTTTTTCTGATCGTCGCTCATTTATTCCTCAAAAATTTATAGTGTTGATAAAATCGTTGTATCGTAACGTCTTAAAATTTGCCAGACTTTCTAAAAAATTGCCAGAGGAAAATTTTAGATTGGCACACTATAAATATAATAAAATTTGCATCATTATACAAACAGAAAAACTACGCTTCGGCAACAAAATTTCCAGTTACTGCGGCAGTTGTTGAATAGATTGAACGCTTTCCAAAATATGGATTGGCATTATGAATTTCTGCAAGCTGTTTTTTTACGCTTTCGATGTGTTTTTTTAATAAATCCTGATTGAGTGCATTTTGAGCAAGAACTTTTCTCTGTAAATCTGCAAGTTCCGCCTGCATTCTTTTTACGCTGTTTTTATCTTCTGCGCCAAGTTCTGTTCCGTGCGAAACCGCGTTATACATGCTTTGCATAGGTTCAATCACTTTCTGCAAATTTGAAATATTTGAAACAATCTGCTGTTCAAGTTCAGCATGAGCTACGAGCGCATCTCCGTCTTCTTCTTCAATCTTATTCTGCTGGCACTCAAGCACATGCAGATATTCTCTAAATTTATTGCGCTGCTGTTCAAGCAAAGTTCTAAAACGTTTTAAAACAGCAATTCTTTCGTCAATCTGTGCCTGAGTTAATTCCATAAATTACCCCTCGATATTAAGACCGCCACCAAAACCGGTGTTTACAGCATTTGACTGACTGTTTGCCGCCTGAACCCAAGCAGCAGACAGTTGATTAAGCATATTGAGGACAAATTCAATCTTTTTTTTGTCCTTGTTGATATTTGACGCCATAAGTTCACGGTTAAAATAAATGTAAAGCGACATAAGGTTTGAAGCAATTTCTCCGCCAGCCGACATGTTAAGGCTTGCCTGAAGCTCACTGATTATATCCTGAGCCTTCATTATATAATTTCCAAATTTTTCGATATTTTTTGCTTCGATTTTTGAATCTGAATCAAAACATTCCAATGCGTTGGTTAAATTTTTTATAGCGCCTTCGTAAAGCAAAACAACAAGCTTTCCCTGACTCGCTGTTTTTATTCCTGTGTTTTGATATGCCGCATAAGCATTGTTGATGAATCCCATTTTTAGCCTCCCACATCTTATAGAAGAGAATCTTTAAAAATGCAGTTTTAGAGATATTCTTCATTATATTTTCGGCAAGTGAATTTTTTTGTTTAGCAGGAAAGAAAGAAAAAAGTGTTTTAGAAAAATTTTTAAGATAAGTTTTTGGCGATTTTTCTAAAATCAGGCATATAGCGTTCTATATAGGAATAAAAATTTTTGTCGTGATAAATATACAGAAAATGAGTCATTTCGTGAAAAACAACATAGTCTATACATTCCTGAGGAAAATTAAAAAGTTCCCAGGACAAGGTAATTGTCTTGTTTTTTGTGTTGCAGTTGCCCCACATTGAGTGCATTGACCGCCCTTTTACAGTAAATTCCGGCAACGCTTTTTTTTCAAAAAAAGAAGAAAGCCTGCCGGCGCTCTGCATAAAATTTTTAAGCGCAGATTTTTTCCACAAGGCTGAATACTTGAAATTGCTTTGTCCCCGGATTCTGTCGGAAGACAAAAAGCCCGACTTTGCCGCAACTCCGTCCGGATTTAAGGAAGCGCTGTTTTGCCTTGATTTTTTTACTTTTTGAACACTTTTTTCAATCCAGTCTTTTTTTTCTTCGATAAATTTTTGAATTTTTTGTTCGCTTTCCAAAAAAGACGCAGTGCAGACAACTTCTCCAAAACGGTTTACGTGAAGACGGATTGAACGCATATTTTTGCGAATTATTTTGACTTTTATGCCGCTATTTTCCAAAAATTGCTCCAGCCGCGCCAAAAACTCCGCAAGAAGCAAGGGTCATTACAACTGCCGCTAAGAAAACTCCGCTCAAAACAGCAAGAACGGTCTGGCGCGGCTTCATGTCGAGAAGGCTGGCAGCCAAAGTGCCTGTCCATGCGCCTGTTCCTGGCAATGGAATTCCGACAAACAAAAAAAGCGCAAAAAACAAGCCGCTGCCAGCCTTTTGCTCAAGTTTTTCGCCGCCTTTTTTACCTTTTACAAGAAAAAAATTGCACAGTTTTCCAATGTATTTTTTTGAGCTTCCCCATTCAAGAAATTTTCTGGCAAAAAAATAGATAAACGGAACAGGAAGCATATTTCCGAGCATTGAAAAAAGATTTATTAAAACAATGTATTTTACAGAAAGAGATTCTTCGCCAAGCCCCAAAAAAGAAGAGACAAGGGCAACTCCGACAGGAATAGCGCCACGAAGTTCAATCAGCGGAATCATCGAAATAACAAAAACAATAAGAAAGATTTTTAACATTGTCCTAATATACAGGACAATGTTTTTTTATAAAAGTGGTGAATTTTGTATTTGCTTATCGCTATAGTTTTGCGTAACTAAAATTTTGTTTTTTTGTTATATTTTATTGTAGTTTACAAATGCTGACGGTGGACTTACGCCGGATGCGAAGGGCGCAGTTGGAGGCGAAGCCGCCAATGAGGGCTACCGAACCCGTAGCAGCCGGAAATTCGGGAAAATTCAGCGCCAAGACAGGCAAAATTCGGATAAAAATTTGAATGCCGTCCAAAAAGAGGTAAAATTAAATGATTGAAGTTTGTAAGCTTTCAAAGCATTTTGGGAGTTTTAAGGCTGTCGATGAAATCACTTTTTCGATTCCGACAGGACAAATTGTTGGACTTTTGGGGCCAAATGGCGCCGGAAAATCAACGACGATGAGAATGATTACCGGTTTTTTGCAGCCGACTTCCGGTTTGATTAAGATTGACGGCAAAAATATTGAAGAAAACGCCGTCGAATGCAAGAAAAAAATCGGTTACATGCCGGAAAGCGCGCCCTTGTACGGCGAAATGATTGTTGACGATTATTTGCGCTATGTTGCCCAGATTCAGGGACAGAATCCTGACGAAAAAGTTCCTGTTTTGTGCAGGGAATGCGGACTTAAAGAAGTTATGCACAAAAATATTTCTGATTTGAGCCGCGGTTACAGGCAAAGAGTCGGACTTGCGCATGCATTGATGAACGATCCGGAAATTTTAATTTTGGACGAACCGACTTCCGGACTTGACCCGAACCAAATTGGCGAAGTGCGCGCACTGATTAAAGAAATCGGAAAAACAAGGACTGTCATTATTTCGACACACATTCTCGGCGAAGTGGAAATGATTTGCGACAGGGTTATTATTATTTCTGGCGGAAAACTCGTCGCCGACAGTCCGACCGGAGAACTGAGGGAACGATACGGAACCAGCGCAAGTGTCTTTGTTGAAGTTTCTGGCTGCGGTTTTGAAAAACTCTCTGAAACATTGAAAAAAATTGACGGTGTTGGCGCCGTTACGGCGGAAAAAACGGAAAATGCGGGTCTTGGACACAACGAAAAAACAACAGGAGTTCTTGTTCAGGTTAAAGATAATATTGAAATCAGGCCGCAGATTGCAGAGGCTGTGGGCAAGGCTGGTTTTGAACTTTATGAACTTTCGCTCAGAAGAAACAGTCTTGAAGATATTTTCCATACTCTGACGGAAGATTCGCCTGCAGAAAACGCATTAACCGAAAAAAAATAAAGAGGATACAAAAATGACTGATATTTTAGAATCTAACAATCCGCTCTCCACAGCAAGTTCAACGGAAAAGACAAGTTCAAGGACAAAGGCAAAAAATCCGGCTTTTGTAATTATGTGCCGCGAATTAAAATCTTATTTTTCCAGCCCGATTGCTTATATCGTTACCGGACTTTTTACGCTGGCTTCCGGTTTTTTGTTTTTTAATACATTTTTTCTTGCAAACCGCGCAGAATTAAGACAGTTTTTTGGGCTCTTGCCGGTACTTTTTTCTTTTTTTATTCCAGCCCTTTCTATGAGGAGTTTTGCCGAAGAAAAAAAATCGACTTCTCTCGAAACCTTGCTCACTCTTCCAGTGACAGTTTTTGATGTTGTCGCAGGAAAATTTCTGGCTGTCTTTATTTCTGGTCTTGTACTTTTAATTCCTTCTCTTTTTTACGTTTTAACCTGCTTTATTTTTGGCTCTCCTGATGCAGGCCCGATTTTGGGCGGTTATCTCGGTTCAATTTTTTTAACAGCAGGTTTTAGCGCGATTGGAATTTTTGCTTCGAGCACAACGAAAAACCAGATTATTGCTTTTTTTGAGGCTTTTGCAATCTGCATAATTCTGACTCTGCTTTCAAATTTTGCGGTTTTTCTGCCGGCTTTTCTTGTAAGAACGGTGACTTACCTTTCTTCGCTAAGCCATTTTGAATCTATTTGCCGCGGAATTATCGACAGCCGCGACATTGTTTATTTTGTTTCGCTTACGGTTATCTTTTTTGCGCTGACTGTCCGCTCTGTAAAAAACGGTCAAAAATAAAAATTCTATAAAACTGGAGTTTAAAACAACAATATGAAAAAATTTATTGAATGGTTAAAAAGTCCAAAAAGCGACATTTTTCTCTTTTTAACTGCAATTATTCTTTTAAATCTTGTATGCTCAAAGGCATTTTTCCGCCTTGACCTTACAGCCCCAAAATCTTATTCGCTTTCGCAGTCGAGCAGGCAGATTGTCAAAAATCTTGAACAACCGCTTTCGATAAAAGTATTTTTTACAAAAAATCTGCCGGCTCCCTACAACACAATCGATCAGTATATCCGCGATCTTCTGGTCGAATACAAAGGCGCTTCAAATTCAAATTTTTCCGCTGAATTTTTTGACATGGACAAAGAAGAAAATCAAAAAATCGCAAGAAATTATGGAATCTCTCAAGTTCAAATTCAAGAATTAAAGAACAACGAAGTCGGCTTTAAGCAGGTCTGGATGGCTTTGACTGTAAGTTACGCCGACCGCACAGAAATAATCGACGGATTAAGTTCTGCCGACGGCCTTGAATACACTCTCACAACCACAATGAGCCGTCTTATAAGCACAACTTCGGCTCTTGCAGGATTGCAGGGAAAAGCAAAGCTTACTCTCTATCTGACTAAAAAACTTGAGCAGTTCAACATAAACGGCCTCAAAAATCTTGAAAAAAACGTTTCTGCCGCATATAAATCTGTAAACGCGAAAAACATGGACAGAATCGAATTTGAAACAATAGATCCTTCTGAGCAAGAAATTCCGGAACTTGTCGAAAAATACGGAATTCAAAGCCTGAACTGGCAGGACGCCGACGGCGAAAAAACTGGAGTTATCGGGCTTGTTCTTGAATACGGACAGGAATTTAGGCTTTTGAACGTAAAAATGGCGCGTTCGTTTTTTGGAAACATAATTTCTGGAACAGACAGCATTGAAGACGAATTGAGCGAAAACTTAAAAAGCCTTGTTTCTAAACCAAATATTATAGGCTATGTGACAGGACACCGCGAACTCGACTACAAAAACGCACAGTCGCAGGTAAACGCGGCGGTTTTCAATTCAATTATTTCTGACCGCTACGAATTTAAGGATTTAAATTTAAAAGATGATGAAATTCCTTCCGGCATAAAAAGTGTCGTTATAAACGGCGCAAAAGAAAAATTTGAAGAAATTGAACTTTACAAACTCGACCAGTTTTTGCTTCGCGGCGGAAATTTAATTATTTTTGACGACCAGTTTGAAGAAGTTTATCCGCAGGGACAAAACGCATATTACCAGCTTCCGCAGTACAAACCTGTCGACAACGGTCTTGAAACAATTCTCTCAAAATACGGAATTTCTGTCGGAAAAGATTACGTCATGGACGAAAACTGCTATGTAAACCAGGATCAGCGTTCAGGTTCAACTCCGCTCTACTTTGCTCCAGTGCTTCAAAAATCAAACCTCGCAAAAAACAGCCCGATTACAAAAAATCTTGGCTATGTGATTATGCTTCAGAACAGTTCTGTCAACGCAGAAGACGCTCAAAAAAACGCAGACGCAAAAGTTACGGTTCTTGCTTCATCTTCTAAAAACAGCTGGATCGTCAAGGACAACGTTACAGCAATTCCTCAGATGATTCGAAAACCGGCCGACAAAAGCGCAATGCAAAGCCAAAACCTTGCAGTTCTCGTAGAAGGAAAATTCAAAAGTGCTTTTGAAAAAAATCCAGCAGAAGAGCAGAACGGCGAATTTAATTTTACCGACCATTACGCAAAAAGCGTTCAAAACGGCAAAATTTTTGTGACAGGTTCTTCAAAAATCACAACGGGACAAGTCATGGACGAAAGCGGCAGACAGCCGGTTGCAATGTTTGTGCGCAACGTCATCGATTACATGAACGGCGAAATTGATTTGTGTTCAATGCGGACAAAAGGCTTGAGCTTAAACACTTTAAAAGTTAAAAAAGGCATTTCGGCAGACATTGCAAAATATTTTAACGAATTTGGACTTGTAATTTTGGTTGCGCTGTGCGGTCTTGCAGTTCTTGCAAAAATTACAGCTAAGAAAAAGGCAATCCGCGAAAAATACAATCCAGATGACAGCCGCGAAATTAAGACAGAGGAAACAAAATGAACTTAAAAAATGCAAAAATAAGAAAAATCGTTTTATTGACGGCAATCGCCTTTCTTGCAGCGATTTACGCCGTTCAACTTGTAACCGGCTCTCGTTCTCCTGTAAAAAACTTTATTTTGCGGGAAAAACCGGACACAATTATAATCGAAAACTCTTCGCAAACCGTAAAACTTTTTTATGAAGGCGGATTGTGGTACGTAGGTGAAGAAAAAAACAGCGGCGATGACCAGAAAATCGAAGCTCTGGTAGACGCCATCAAAAACATAAAAACACTCGGAACAGTAAGCCGCTCTCCGGCCGCTTCCGAACTCGACAGGTATGGTTTTACAGATTCCCAGACACTTACCGTCAAAGCAGAAAAGTCTGGAAAAACAATCCGAACATTAAAAATCGGCAAAAATTCTGAAACAAATCTTTCTTCTTATATTAGGCTCGACGAAAAACCGGAAACTTTGCTTGCAGACAGAAACCTGCGTTCTATTTTTGAAGTAAAAGCCGAAGACCTTGAACAACAAATTGAACAGCCACAGTCTGAACAACCGCAGGCTGAAGAACAAACGTCTGAAAATTAACGGCATTTAAAACGAAAAACGCGGACTATAAAAAGTCCGCGCATTCGCCTTAAAAACAACAAAAACTAAAGCAAAATTTTTAGTTTTCGAGCCAGACATTCGTAGTGAATTTTATTCACTTTTCCAAAAAGCTCGCCGTCAGTGTGGCTAACGTTTGGTTCAGAGGTGAACACATCTACAGTCCGGGCATCTTTCATAAAAAATCCTTTTATTAAATCCTGCCTTGCCGCAAGCAAAAAAGGAAACGCAATAAAACACTTCCATTTTGGGATTCTCGCCGCAAGAGTAAACGAGAGTTTTCCGTCATTTGCATTTGCATTTGGCGCCATTGGAACACCTCCGCCCTCGCACGGAAAATTCATCGCAGCAAGAAAAATCGCCCTGTCAAATTCCTGGAGTGCTCCGCCGTCAAAGCTCACTTTAAAAGTCGAAGTCTTCATTGTAAAAAGCGTTTTTACCGTCATAACGGCATAACTGAGAGAATTCAAATGCAGCTTGTTCATTATATTTTTGATTTTTGAGCGGTTAATTTCCGTTCCGACAAGAGCATTCAGTCCAAGTCCCGATGAAATTCCAAAAATCCGTCTTCTTCCACCAGACTCGACCATTCCAAGGTCAATTGTTTTTATTCCTGTCGAATTCAAAATCATATCGACAACTTTTTCTGTGTTTTTTAAGGGCAAACCCAATCCGCGGCTAAAATCGTTGCCCGAACCAGTAGGAATTACCATAAACTTTAACCGCTCAAAACTGCGGATTCCATTCAAAACCTCGTTAATCGTTCCGTCACCGCCAACGACAATCAGGCGAATATCATCATCTTCTTTTTCGCTAATCTGTTCCGCCAAAACCGCCGCATAGCCTTTTGTTTCTGGCACAAATTTTTGATATTTTACACCGCGTTCATCTAAAATTTTCTGAACCCTGTTCCAAACTCCGACTGCCTGTCCTGAGCCACCGTGCTCATTCACTATAAAATAAAACATTCTTCGATTTTAAAACACAATCTGGTTCAATTCAAGCAAAACAACAAAACAACAAAACAACAAAACAGCAAAAACAAAAAATTGTGTAAAAAGCCGCTTTTGCGCTCTCCGATTTAGTCTTTTCAAATTTTATTTCAGATTTTCAACCTGCTTTAACCAAAGTTCAACCGACGAATCACTCGGCATACGCCAGTCGCCCCTCGGCGACAGGCTCACAGTTCCAACTTTTACACCGTCAGGCATGCAAGACCTCTTAAACTGCTGGCCAAAAAACCTTTTATAAAAAATTCTAAGCGTATTTTTTATCGTTTCGTCGCTAAACGGCTCAAGATTTTTCTGTTTAACCGCAATTTTCGCCAGAAAATAAATCTTTTCAGGCGAAAAACCGTTTCGCACGCAGTTGTACAGAAAAAAATCGTGCAAAATATACGAGCCGACAGTATTTTCTGTTTTTTGGGCAATTTTTCCATCTTTGTCGGGCGGTAAAAGTTCAGGACTTACAGGAGTATCAATAATATCATTTAAGGTTTCTGCAAGTTTTTCGTTTTCCTTAAAAACAAAATCCGCATAATACTGAACAAGACAGCGCACCAAAGTCTTTGGAATCGAATTATTCACTCCGTAATTGCTCATTTGATCGCCATTGTAAGTGCACCAGCCGAGCGCAAGTTCAGAAAGGTCGCCAGTTCCAATCAAAATTGCGCCGTGCATGTTAGCCCAGTCAAAAAGAACCTGGGTTCTCTCGCGGGCCTGGGCATTTTCGTAAGTAACATCGTAAACATCAAGCGCATGCGACAAATCCTTCAAATGACCGCTAGCCGCTTCTTTTATAGAAATTTCTTCAAGCGAAGCCCCGCAACTTTTTACAAGCATCTTTGCATTTTCGTAAGTGCGCCCAGTAGTTCCAAAACCCGGCATCGTAATTCCAACAATATTGCTCCGCTCTTTTTTTAGAATATCAAAAGCCCGGCAGGCAACGAGCAGAGCCAAAGTAGAATCAAGTCCGCCAGAAATTCCCACGACAACTTTTTCAACTCCAGTATGCCTTATTCTCTTTGCAAGCCCCCAGGCCTGCATCTGCGTGATTTCTGCACAACGCGCCCACATTTTTTCCTGAACCTGAGGCACAAAAGGATGTCCGTCAATTTTCCGCTCAAGATTTTCATTTTTCAAAAAATCTGTGCTTTTTACAGTTATTTCCTGAAATTTTGCCGGCAAAGACTGGTTTGAGCTTTGAGAATTTTTAAAAAAACTGCTATTTTGCGAAAAAGTTTCCATTCTTATGCGTTCGTGATTTATTTTTTCAATATCAATGTCGCTTATAATAAATTTATTTTTTTCGTCAAAAGGCTTTTTTTCTGCGAGGAGGCTTCCGTTTTCGGCAATCAATGAATGTCCCGAAAAAACCAAATCCTGTGTCGATTCTCCCATTCCCGCATTTGCATAAACATAGGCACAGACATTTTTTGCACTGTTTCCCAAAATCAAGTCTTTCCTGTAAGAAGCCTTTCCAATCACTTCGTTTCCAGCCGAAAGATTGACGATTACATTTGCTCCGTTCAGACAAAAAACTGTCGAAGGAGAAAGAGGAACCCAGGCATCTTCGCAGACTTCTGCCGCCAAAACCGCACCTGTAAAACCTGAATCGTCATTTATTTTTAAAAGTCCGCCAACCGGCCAGTCAAACATTTGCTCATTGCAACCACAACTTGCTTCAAAAGGCGTAAACCAGCGTTTTTCGTAAAATTCGCCGTAATTTGGAATAAAAGTTTTCGGATAAATCAGAATTTTTTCGGCATTGCTCAAAAGAGCCGCAACATTGTAAAGAGAACCAGAAAATGAGCGCAACGGCAAACCGACAAAAACCGCAATTCCCTGAGTATGCGCCAAAATCACGGTCAAAGCGTTTTTTGCACTTTCAAGCAGGAGATTCTGCTCAAAAAGGTCGGCGCAAGTGTAGCCCGTAATACAAAGTTCCGGAAAAACTGCAATTTGAACACCTTTTTGCTTTAATTCGTCAATGCACCGGCAAATATTCAGCACATTCTGCTCAACGTCTCCAACAACAACATCCGGCGAAACAGCCGCAACACGCAAAAACCCAAAATTCTTCATATAATTACTATATCAAAAAAAACATTATTTTTATGCAAGATTTGCACACATCACAAAAAAAAATTATTATCTTTATTGAAGAAAATTTTCTTATAAGGTTAAATTTCGGACAAGATACGCAAACGGAATTCAATCTAAAAACTGAGGATAAAAATAAAATGGAAAATCAAAACGATATAAAAAATCAGGAAAAAACCGAAAAACCGGAACTTACAAAAGACATGCTCGTAAGCACGCTTGTAGCATTTTATCCTGAACTTACCGAACCTCTCATGCTCATGGGAATGCACTGCATAAGTTGTTTTGCTTCTCAAATGGAAACACTCGAAGAAGCGGCAATGGTTCACGGTTTAAACGCAGACGAAGTTATCGAAGACTTAAAGGATTTTTTACATCAGGCGGAAATTCAAAACGAAGATAAATAAAAGCGCTCCGAACAATTTTTTTCAAAAAAAATCCGAATTTAAGCGAATAATTTTTTAATTCACTCAAATTCGGAAAAAAAATTATACGGGCGTTAACCAAAAAAATGCACCGTCCAAGGCGCAGATTATTTCATCAACTCGCGGTATTTTTTTGCAAGGCGAGCTGATTTTTTTGCAGCAAGTCCGCAGTAGTTTGCAGGATGTTCAAAGAAATTTGCAGGATTTTCTACGCCAAGTTTTTCAAGCTGGGTTGTAATATCTGCATATTCTTTTTCGTGAGTTTTAAGCACTTCAAAGAAAGTTTTTCCAGACTTTTCTGCCTCAAGCGTAATCTGACGGATAATTTCGTGTCCGTCGTTGTATCCGGCTTCGCCAAGAAGAATGTATGCAGGTTCAGCAAGAACGCCACCCTTAACTTTTCCACCAGCACTTTCAAGATTTTTTGCCATGTTGTCGCGGTCAGCCTGCAATCCTTTTACGACAGAATTCATTCTGCTTACTGCCATTGTAAAGCCGGCAATATAGTCAGTAATAAATCTCTGGCTTGCAGAATTTGAAAGATCGCGCTGATGTTCAGAAATCTGATCCATATAGAAAGTTATTACGCGAGGACACATAGCCTTCCACAAAGATTTTACGTGTTCAGAGTTCCATGGATTGCGTTTCTGAGGCATTGTCGAAGAGCCAACCTGAGTTGCAGCAAAATATTCAAAAACCTCGCCAATTTCTGAACGCTGAAGATTGCGGAGGTCGTCCGCCAAATTGGCAATAATACCGAAGGCAACATTCATCTCAAGCAAGAGGCGAAGAACGTGTTCTGCTTCTACAAGCTGGTTTGAATATTCAGACGGTTTAAGTCCCAAAAATTCAGTATAAATGCGTTCAAGTTCTTCAGGATCTTTTACAATCATCGAAGGACCGTTGTAAGAACCAACAGGACCGGCAAGTTTTCCAACCAGGTCGTCAGAAAGTTCTTCGATTTTTAAGATTGATTTACCAAGACGGGCAACAAATTCTGCAATTTCCCAGCCAAAAGTAATAGGAACAGCGTGCTGACCGTGAGTGCGTCCAACCTGAGGAGTTGCGCTTTCGCGTTCTGCAATGTCGCAAAGATAATTTTCAAGTTTTTTAAGTTCAGGAAGCACAACATTTTTAGTAACATCGCGCATACGACAAGAAAGAGCCGTATCCAAAATATCAACAGAAGTTGCTCCGAGGTGAATAAGAGGTCCGATTTTAGAATCAACCTTCGTCTTCATCACGTTTACAAGAGCGCGGATATTGTGCTTAGTCTTTTCTTCTTCAGCATAAACTTCTTCCGGGTCAATCGCAGAAGCAACATCGTCAAGTTTTTTAGCAAGTTCGTCAGTAAGCTGGCCGCGAACCTTCAAATGCGCCTTTACAAGAGCCGCCTCGCATTTAGCGCAAGAACGGATAGAAGCCTGTTCAGAAATATACTGCGACAGTCCGTCAAAAACCGCCTTTTCCGAAATAGAATAGCGGTGGTCGATACAAGAAAGATTTTCAAAAATGTTACGAGTTTCCATAAGACAAAATTATAATAAATTACGCCCAATTTCTCAATAAGAAGAAAAATCCGGGCGGTCCGGCACAAAGTGCCGTCGGGCTTTGCAGGGTTGGCATTGCTCCGCAACGGCTTCGCCGCCCTTCCAATCCCTACCGCAAAACACAAAAAACGCAATTTATTTACTTTTGCAAAATTTGTGTTATTATCTATCGTATGTCTAATTCTTTAATTCCTAATCGCAGCGAAATCCCGGCTTCTGACAAATGGGATCTTTCTACTTTGTATAAAACCAACGAGGAGTGGGAGGCTGATCTTGCCAAAACTGCTCCTCTCACACAAAAATTCGCCAGTTTTAAGGGCAAACTCAAAGATTCTTCACAATCGCTTTTGAATGCGCTCAAAGCCTACGAAGAGCTTTTTAAAACCCTCGAAACCGTTTACTGCTACGCAAGCCTTTGCCACACTTCCGACGAAAGCGACAGTTCTTTCCAGGATATGGAAGGCAGAGCGATGATGGCTTATGCAAAAGCCGGCGCAGAAGCCTCGTTTTTTTCTCCGGAACTAATGGCAATTCCTGACGAAAAACTCAACGAATGGATTAACCTGCCGGAATTTGCCGACTACAAAATCTTTATTCAAAAAGAACTGCACGAAAAACCTTACGTTTTAAGCGAAAAAGAAGAGAGAATTCTCTCGCTTGCCGCCGAAGCCTTGCAAACTCCTGACAATGCGTTCAGTTTGCTCGAAAACGTTGACATGGATTTTGAAAGCGTGACTGTAAATGGCAAAGAAGAACCTCTAACACAGTCAACTTTTTCTCTTTTAATCAGAAATCCAGACAGAAATGTCCGGAAAGACGCATACAAAAAATTCTATAAGTCGTTCGTAAAACATCAGAACGTCATTGCTTCGCTTTACGCCGGAAACGTAAATTCTGACATTTTTTATGCACGCGCAAGAGGTTTTAATTCCAGCCTCGAAGCAAGCCTTTATTCAAACAAAGTTGAACCGGCTGTTTATAAAAATTTAATCGACACTGTTCACAAAAACCTGCCGGCCCTGCACGATTATTACTCGCTCCGAAAAAAAATGCTCGGTTTGAACGAACTTCGCCATTACGACGTTTATGTTCCGCTCGTAAAAGACGTTGAAACAAAAACAAGTTATGAACAATCCGTAGAAATTTGCCGCAACGCGCTCGCTCCGCTCGGAAAAGAATATACCGACATTTTGTGCGACGGTCTTTTAAATGGCTGGGTTGACCGCTACGAAAACAAGGGAAAGCGTTCCGGCGCATTTAGTTCAGGAGCTTACCGCGGCTATCCGTACATTCTGTTAAATTACAAGGACGATGCAATCCGCGACGTCTTTACAATGGCCCACGAAGGCGGACACTCAATGCATTCTTATTTTTCAAAGACAAACAATCCGTTTATGTGCTACGACTACACGATTTTTGAAGCGGAAGTTGCCTCGACTTTTAACGAAGAGCTTGTCTTTGAATATCTCTTAAAAAACGCAAAAACAAAGGAAATGAAAGCCTACCTTCTGGCAATGCGCGCCGACGACATTCTTGCAACCCTGCACCGGCAGACAATGTTTGCAGAATTTGAACTCAAGGCCCATGAACTTGTCGAAAATGGAACTCCTCTCAACGCCGAAATTCTGCGAAAAATCTACCGCGAGCTTTTAGTTCAATATTTTGGTCCGGAAATGGTCTTTGAAGAAGAAAGCGACATGGAAGGCTTGAGAATTCCTCATTTTTACAATTCTTTCTATGTATATAAATATTCGACCGGAATTTCGGCAGCCCTTGCTCTTGCAAAAAGGGTTACGAATGGCGGCGAAAAAGAAAAAGAAGATTATTTTAAATTCTTAAAGTCTGGCGGAAGCCGTTATCCGCTCGAAAGCTTAAAAATTGCCGGAGTTGATATGTCTTCAACAAAGCCTGTGCAAGACGCATTGGACACTTTTGCACAGATTGTCGATGACTTAAAAAAACTCTAATTTTTTCCCGGACTTTGGATTTTATTAAAGAACGGCAGGTTTTCTGCCGATAATCTAACGGCAATGGTACAGCATTTTTTTGCAGTGCCTGCCGGAACGTTCATTGAAAAACAGCTGTTCAATGGCGTTTTGACAGAAAATTTGCGAGGAACAGAAGTATGGAAAAAAAAGAATTTTATTCATTCTACAGAAACATTCCAAAAGCAGAAATTCACATTCACATCGAAGCCGTAATAAGCAAGGAATCGATCAAAAAGCTCTATCTAAAAAAGAACGGAACTGAATTTTCTGACAGTTCGCTGGAAGAATTATTTTCATACTCGGATCTGAACGGTTTTATTACCGCATTTTTGCAAGTTCAGGATTTATTTACGGAAGTAAGCGATTTTGACCTTGTTTTTGAAGACTTAAAAAATTATCTTTTGCGAAATGGAATAATCCACTGCGAAGCTTTTTTTGCTCCTTCAGCCTTTATAAAAAAAGGTTTTTCGTATAAAGAAATGACAAAAAATTTCGCCAAAAACATAAAAAAAATCAAAGACGAAACAGGAATTACAGTCTGGCTCTCTGGAGATGTAAGCCGGACTTTTGGGCTTGAAAACGCCGAAAACAATTTTAAAATGTTCAGCGAAAATCCATTTGAAGGCTTTATAGGAATCGGACTTGGAGGCGCAGAATCAAAAGGTCCTTCAAGAGATTTCGGTCCTGTTTTTGAAAAAGCGCTTGCCGCCGGATACCATGCAGTTGCACACGCTGGAGAAGACCAGGGCCCGCAGTCAATCTGGGATGCGCTCAAAATCTGCCATGCGCAAAGAATTGGACACGGAATTTCTGCAATCCAGGACGAAAAACTTATGGATTTTTGCGCAGAAAAGCAAATTCCGTTTGAAGTTGCCCCGACAAGCAACGTTTTTACAAAAAAATTTGTAAAATCTCTTTCAGAACATCCATTCCGTGCTTTTTTTGACCGGGGAATGCTCGTAACTCTCAACACCGACGATCCGCTTTTCTTCGGAGTTGAACTTTTGGACGAATATTGGAACGCCTACAGCCAGAT
This sequence comes from Treponema berlinense, assembly GCF_900167025.1. Taxonomy (GTDB): domain Bacteria; phylum Spirochaetota; class Spirochaetia; order Treponematales; family Treponemataceae; genus Treponema_D; species Treponema_D berlinense. The sequence goes on from NZ_FUXC01000004.1 coordinate 122,370, forward strand.
GAATTTTTCGCACGAAGAACTCAAACAAGTCATTCTAAACAGTTTTAAAGCGTCGTTTTTAAGCCAAATAGAAAAAGAAAAAGCCATTTCCGAAGTTGAAAAAGCCTGGAAAAACAAAAAATGACGTCAGTTGCAGATTTTATAAAGCTTCCAAAAAAAGATTTTCATTCAAGCCTTGATTTAGGAATGCGCTACCCTTCTTTTGTTACATGGGCAGGATTTTATGTCCCGGACTTTCCAGAAGACGGCTCGCCTGTCAAAATCGAAATGCGCAGTCAGGTTCACGAATACACTTCTATGAGAATCGCAACAGAAGACGACATAAAAAAACTTCTGTTTCTTTCAATTTCCGAAAACCTTGCCGACAACATAATTCAGACAAACGCAGCAATCGACAGCAAGCTTTTTCAAAACTGCGAAAAAAACTGTGAATTCTTCCAACTTTTAAAGACTAAGATTCAAAAATACAGCGGCCGCACAAAATCAGACGCTTTTTTCGCACTCGACGCCGATTCAGCTGATTTTAGGGAAAACACCCTGCAGTTCGCAAAATCCTTTTTATCGAACGAAAATTCAAAAGAACTGTTCAAAGGAATTTATTTTTATGGAAAAAACATCCTTAGCCTGACGGAAAATTCAGCAGAACTTAAGGAACTGATTCAAACCGCAAAAAAAAACGGCTTAAAAATTCGGGTGAATTTAAGTCCTTGCGATTCGGCAAATGATTTTTTTAGGGTTTTGGATTTTTTTGAGCCACAGGTTCTGATCAACGCAGACAGCGCGGCAAATTCTGGCGAAATTTTAGCTTTGCTCAAAAAAAACTCAATTCAAACTGTTATAACGCCGGAAACCCAATTCAAAGACAAAAAAATGGATTTTTCAGAAAAGGCAAAAAGAATGCGTTCATTTTTAGAAGCAGGAATAGAAACTTTTCTCGGAACGCAGAGCATTCTTCTTTTTAATAAATCAATCAGCCAGTTTGCAAGCGAACTTTGCAACACCGGGCTTTTTACAAAAGAAGAAATGCTCTCTATCTTAAAAAACTGCTAAAGATAAACCATCAAAAGCATAATATCTGAATTTCGGATTCCGGAAATCCGGCTTGCCTGTCCGAGCGTCAACGGACGGATTTTTTCAAGTTTTCCGCGGCTTTCGGCGCTCAAAGCAGGAATTGCTCCGTAATCAAAGTCTGCCGGAATCTTGCGGTTTTCCATTTTGTGCATTTTTGCAACGCGGGCATCCTGTTTTTCGATATAATACTTGTATTTAAAATCTTCCTGGGCAACTTTCCAAATTTCTGGCGCGTAACCTGGATTTTGAGCGTCTTTTTTCTTTAGCAAAAGCGCCACGGCTTCATCAATCAAAGCATATTTTGCGCGCATAGACTGAATCTGCTTTTCGGTTTTTAAGCCAACAGCAAAGGCTTTTTCGCTAAGCCTGCGGTCAGCTGTGTCATGCCGCAGTTTTAGGCGGTACTCGGCGCGAGCGGTAAACATCCGGTAAGGCTCTTTTGTTCCAAGCGTAACCAAATCGTCAATCAAAACGCCGATATAAGCTTCATCTCGTCCCAAAATAAGAGGTTCCCATTCAGGAATCGACTCAAAATTTTCGTAACCGCTGTCGCTCTGCGCTTTCTGCAAGGCTGAATTTATCGCCTTTGTTTCTCTGGCAGAAATTTCCGCAAAAGCCGCAATTTCTTCGTCTGTCATGCCGGGCTTGTTTTGAAAAGCGCCTTTTTCCATACTTGCAGGAGCCTGTCCCATTCCAGAAGATGGAGAACAGAGAGGTCCGCAAAGTTTTTGGTGAGCTCTGGCATAAAGAGCGGCGTTAATTCCTGCAACAAGTCCCTGGCCGGCAGCCTCTTCGTAACCAGAAGTTCCGTTTATTTGACCAGCGTCAAAAAGTCCGGCAACGCGTTTTGTTTCCAGGCTCGGATAAAGCTGAGTCGGCTCAACATAATCGTATTCAACGGCATATCCTGGACGGCTTACCGTGCAGTTTTCAAAACCAGGAATTGTGCGCAAAAAAGCATCCTGAATTTCTTCCGGCAAACTTGAACTCAAACCGTTAAGATAAATTTCATCCGTCTGCAAACTTTCAGGTTCGACAAAAAGCTGATGTCTGTCGCGCTCTTCAAAACGCATTACCTTGTCTTCAATTGAAGGACAGTATCGAGGTCCAATTCCGCTGATTTTTCCGGAATAAAGAGGAGAACGATTTATATTTTTTCGGATAATTTCGTGGGTTTTTTCGTTTGTATAAACCAGATAACAAGGAACCATCGGACGGTCAATTTTTTCATCATCAAAACTAAAAGGAATTACTTCCTCATCGCCTTCCTGCAGCTCAGCCTTTGAAAAATCAACTGTATGACGCAAAATTCTCGGAGGTGTTCCAGTTTTTAGGCGGCCAGTTGTAAATCCAAGGCGGTTGAGCGAATGAGTAAGACCAAAAGCACCGCCTTCGCCAATTCTTCCGCATGGAGCGTCGTATTCACCGATAAAAATGCGTCCGCCCAAAAATGTTCCGGTAGTAAGAACAACAGAGCGAACAGGAATAATTCTTCCGCGCTCTGTAACAATCGCAGTAACTTTTTGTCTTTTTCCAGAACGGGCAGCTTCCGTCAAACTTTCGGAGCGGAATTCTCCAGGAATAGAGCCTTTTTCTGCGGAAGTATCGCTGTCCGGAGGCAATGGAGAAGAAGAAGCCGTTGTCAAAATATCAACGACCGTATCCATCAAAGTGGAAAGGTTTGGCGTTGTCTCGATAGTCTGCCGCGCCAAAGAAGCATAGAGAATTTTGTCTGCCTGAGAACGAGGCGACTGAACGGCCGGACCGCGACTTTTATTCAACATACGAAACTGAATCATCGAGTTGTCTATAAGCTTGGCCATTTCGCCGCCAAGAGCGTCGATTTCCCGGACAATGTTTCCTTTTGCAACGCCACCAATCGAAGGATTACAGCTCAAGCGGGCAATCGAATCAATTGTCTGAGTTACAAGAAGAGTTTTAAGCCCCATTCGGGCACAGGCCAGACAGGCTTCTGTTCCAGCATGTCCGCCGCCAATTACAGCAACATCAAATGAATCATAAAAAGACATACGAAAAATTATAGTGAAATCAAAGTTCTGTATCAAATCCAAAATAAAATTCTCAAAAAAATATTTTTTTGTAACCTTTTCCCTTTACGTTGTTTTTCCAAGTATAAAGCGACAAAAAACAATCTCTTTATGTTACAAAAAAACTTCCTACTTTGCTTCTTGCACCAGTCTTCCTCCGGGCTGGTGCATTTTTTTTGTTTTTTGCGTCTTTTTTATTCAAAATATCAGCAATTTTTACAAATTCTTACCACAGTATATAACAAACCGTTTTTTACCGCTATTTCTTCGTAATATTTTTTCTATTTTTTTATAAAATATGCTTAAAACTTCTTTTTATCCAAAAACGATGTCTGTTTAATCCAAAAGCACTGCGCGGTTTATAATATATAGTTATTCTACGTGAGACGACGTTTATTAAAAAAAGTGAGGTGTTATTTATGAAAGTAACCAAATTTTTAATGGCAGCAGCTTTGGTTTCGGCTGCAGCAATGTTCGTGTCTTGTTCCGATTTAAGCGAAAATTCTGAATCTTCTTCTGATTCAAGCCGTGCAGCGTCTTCGGGAACAACTTATTCTGTAGGAACAGCTTCTGATTTGTACACAGCCGCAAACAAAGTTAATCCAGGCGACACAATCAAACTGACCGCAAACATCAATCTTACAAAGCAGCTTCAGCTTTTAAGAAGCGGTTCTTCTGGAAAAGTGATCACACTTGACGGAAACGGAAAAACGCTCAACTGCTCTGCATTTACAGGCTGGGGCGTAAAAGTAAACGGCTCTTACTGGACAATCAGAAAATTGACAGTTACAAAAGCTTCAGACTGCGGAATGGTTTTCCAGCTCGGAGGAAACAACCGCGCCGAATACTGCAAATTCACCTATAACGGCGACTCAGGACTTCAGGTTTACAACTCGGCTCACGACGTAACAATCACAAGATGTGAATCTTACTACAACTACGACAAAGCGACAAACGGCGAAAATGCCGATGGTTTTGCAGCAAAACTTTCGGGCGGAAAAAACATCAAATTCAACTATTGTGTTGCAAAATACAATTCTGACGACGGCTGGGATCTTTACAGCCAGGCATATCCGGTAACTCTCAACAATTGCGAAGCCTCTTACAACGGATATATCAATTCTTCGCTCCAGACAACACCTGACGGCGACGGAAACGGATTTAAGCTCGGTTCAAAATACAAAAATGTAAGCCACAGAGTTCTTTCATGCAAATCAACATATAACCTCAAGTACGGAATTGATGCCAACGGAAACACCGCAAAGCAGACAATTACAAATTGCACTGTAAAGAACAACAAAGAAGGTCAAATTTCAAGCAGAACAAAATACTAATCTGAATTTCAAATGACTTTCTGTCCGCAAGTGCATCTCCTCCTGCAGCATTCTGCAGCATTTGCGGACTTTTTTTATTTGAGTTCAGTTTTGCCCGCAATATCAAAAGCAGACAATCCATCGTTGTTTTTTATAAACGGATCTGCCCCATTTTTTAAAAGCAGAGTTGTGGTTTTTGAAGAATTTGCATAAATCGAAAACATAAGCGCCGTGTCGCCGTTTGAATTCTGCAAATTGACATCTGCGCCTTTTTTTATAAGAAGTTTTGCAAGCGCAGAAAAATTCTGGGCAGAAGCAGTCATTAAAGGAGTCATGTCGCCTTTGTTAAAGTGATTTATATCCGGATTGAATTTTAGCAAAAACCTTACAAGCGAAAGATTTTTAGAAATGCATGCATATTCAAAAGAAGTTATTCCTTCGCTGCTTTCCAAATCCAGATCTGCGCCATATTTTATAAGAAGTTTAGCCTGTTTTAAATTTCCGCAACGGCAAGCCCACATTAAAGGCGTTATTCTGCCACTCGAAAAAGCGTCCGGTTTTTGACCGTCTTGTAAAAGTTCCCTTAAAACACCGCAATTTCCAGACTGCACAGCAAGCATAACAGCATTTTCGTTTTGAGAATGAGCAAGAAAGTCTTGCACATCATTTTTTTTACAGCAAAAAAACAACCACAGACAAGCGGCAAAAACCGCAATGCAAAAATATTTACTTTTTAACAACTTTTGCCGCTCCTATTTGATTTAATTTTTTTGAATTTTCGTAAAAATTTGTGCCATCTGCACCGTTGTCTTGCATATAATAAAAATGATCGTGCCAAGAAAACAATGTTTTTTTAATACGCCCTATTTTTATTCTAGTTCTTACTTTTTCTAAACTTTATAACAAACTGTTTTATTTGTCAATTTTTGTTTTTTTGATTTGAAGGCGAAACTTACGCCGGATGCGGCGGGCGGAGTTGGCACGGAAAAACGGGTTGGTTTCTAAACTAACCTGTTTTTTTGTGCCAATGAGGGTTACCGAACCCAAAGCAGCCGGTTTTTAGGTAATTTGCTGCGCAATGTCTGGCTGATTTCCGTTTTTTAGGTGGAATGCCGTCCTGTTTTTTTTGGTTAAAATTGCGCGATAATTGAAAAATCCGCGTGTTTTTTGTAAGATGTGGGAATGGATTTACTAAAGAAACTTGATGAACTGGATAAACGTTTTGCACAAATTAACGAAATGGTTCAAGATCCAGACCTTGTTAAAGACCAGAAAAAATACAAGGATGTTATGCGTGAACATGGGCATTTGACTGACGTGCTCGAAGTTGGAAACGAATACAGAAAATGTCTGTCTGGCATTGAAGATGCCAAAATGATGATTACGGCCGAAGATGATCCTGATATGAAGGAAATGGCCCGTGAAGAAATGAAAGAACTCGAAGAAAAAGTTCCTGTTCTTGAAGAACAACTTAAGCTCAAACTGATTCCGCCTGATCCTCTCGACGAAAAAAATATTATTTTGGAAATCCGCTCTGCTGCCGGTGGCGACGAAGCTTCGCTTTTTGTGCGCGATATGTGGGAAATGTACTGCCATCTTTGCGAAAGAAAGGGCTGGAAATACGAAAATCTTGAAGCGCAGGAAACTGAAGTCGGCGGTTTTAACAAAATCGTAACTCAAATTCAGGGAAAATTTGTTTATGGAACTCTGCGCTGGGAATCTGGAGTTCACCGTGTTCAGCGTGTTCCGCAGACTGAATCTCAGGGACGGTTGCAGACTTCGACCGTTACGGTTGCGGTTTTGCCGGAAGCCGAAGAAGCTGATGTAAAAATCAATCCGGGTGATGTTCGTGTTGACGTTATGCGTGCCGGCGGTCCTGGAGGCCAGTGTGTAAATACCACCGACTCTGCTGTTCGCCTTACTCATATTCCGACCGGAATTGTTGTAATTCAGCAGGATCAAAAATCGCAAATCAAAAACAAAGAAAAAGCGTGGGAAGTTTTGCGCGCCCGTCTTTTTGATTTTCAGCAGTCAAAACTCGATGCAGAACGCTCTGCTGCCCGCAAAAATATGGTTGGGAACGGAGACCGCTCTGAAAAAATCAGAACGTACAATTATCCGCAGGATCGCGTAACTGACCACAGAATCAACTTGACTTTGCACAACCTGCCTTCGTTTATGATGGGAAACATGGACGAAATGCTCGACGCTTTGAACGTTTACGCAAAAGAAGAACAGTTCAAAGAACTTGACGCATAAAACGGAAATACAACCTTGAATATTCTTGAGGCAAAAAAATACGGAAAGGAGCAGCTTAAAAACTCTCCTTCTCCCGACCTGGACGTTTCTGTGCTTTTGCAGTTTGTTACAGGTTTTGACAGAACGCAGCTCCTTTTAAAACGGGATTGCAATCTGTCAAAAGAACAGGAAACAAACTTTTTAGATGCAATTAAGCGGCGAAAAACAGGACTTCCGGTTGCCTATATTACCGGACACAAGGAATTTTACGGTTACGATTTTTATGTAACACCGGCAGTTTTAATTCCAAAACCAGACACTGAAATTCTCATTGACCAGGCATTAAATTCTCTCGCGCTTTTTTATTCAAAAAACGAAAATAAAGATGGAAGCATAAAAAAAATTCCCGAAATCTGCGACATGTGCAGCGGAAGCGGCTGCGTTGGAATTTCTGTCCTCAAGGCGCTTTTAGAAAATGACGGAATTTCGGTAAACTGCCTGCCAAGAATGACATTTGTCGATATTTCGGCAGATGCTTTGGAAATTACCAAAAAAAACGCAGAAAGGCTTTTGGGTAAAGGCGAAAAATTAAACAATCCGGAAAACCTGACTTCCGCTCTTTTAAAAATCCGGTTTATTCAGTCCAATTTGTTTGAAAACGTACCTTTTTCTTTTGATTACATTTTGACAAATCCGCCTTATGTTCCTCATTCTGAGAGTCTTGAACTTTTAAAAGACGGCAGAAGCGAACCTTTGCTTGCTTTGGACGGCGATGTTGGCTCTGACGGAGAATATTCTGGAACAGAAGATGGACTTTTTTTGATAAAAAGGCTTGTTCCCAAGTGTTTTGAGCATCTTGTCTGTGGCGGAACTCTGATAATGGAAACTGGAGAATACAATGCCGAACAGACCGCAAAACTTTTTGAAAAGACGGGTTTTAAAAACGTTCACATCGAAAAAGACCTGAACGACATGCTCAGAGATGTAACCGGAACAAAACCTCATAGCCTTGCTTTTTCTAGCATTGCGTAAAGAGCTTCAATTTCTGATTCGGTCAAAGTCCTGTATTCTCCGGGTTTTAAACTTTCGTCAAGAACAAGTCCCGCCATTTTTATCCGCCTTAAAAAAACAACTTCGTTTCCAAGCGCACGGAAAATTCTTTTTACTTCGTGAAATTTTCCTTCTGTCAGAGTGATTTTGCATTCATTTTCGTTTAACCAGTCGATTTTTGCTCCACCGCTTTTTTGTTCACCTGCTTTTTTTTCTGGCGGAAGAACAAGCCCATTCTCTGCTTTTTTAGCGTAATTTTTTTGCTCAGAAGAGGAAACTGAATTTTTAAGTCCAACAAGATAAGTTTTTTCGATTTTGTTTTGAGGCCGCGTCAAAAAATCAGAAAGTTTGCCGTCGTTTGTAAAAAGCAAAAGTCCTTCCGTGTCTGCGTCAAGCCTGCCAACAGAATGAAGCTTTGCGCCATTTTCGTCAGCCAAAATATCTTTTGGAAAAGCCACATAAACCGTCTGCCGCCTGTCGCTTACCGTAGAACAGACAAAACCAGACTTCTTGTTCATGAGAAAATAAAATTTAATCTTAGGAATATGTTTTTTACGCATAACAGGAGTTTGAATTATAGGAACGCAATTTTATGAAAATTTTATAAAAAATCATAATCTTAAATAAAAAACACTGCGCCACGGATGGCGCAAAAATGTAAAGAGAGAAAATTCTGTTTGCCTTTTGGTGAACAGATTTTTCTCGTTAAAACAAAATTACAAGGAAGCAATTTTATGTCAACGATTTTACACAAAAAAGCTCTATGCCTTCGCCAGTAAATTTTTGTTTTACTGCGCTTACAACAGCTTTAACCATGGATAAATCTTTGTCGTCAATATACGAAATCAAAAGAAAATTTGTTTCTGGCCAAGTTGAATTTCCAAGTTTATAACTATTTTTTCCGCGCCCGGTCACAAGAGGCACGATTGTATATTGTATATCAGGAACTTTTTCTTCCAGCAAAACCGTTATTTCTTCCTGAACCGACTGATTAGCAATAATCTCACAACGAATCATAATGCCCCCAATAAAAAGAACAGTGCGCCAAGGATGGCGCAATAATGTAAAGAGAGAAAAATCTGTTTGCCTTTTGGTGAACAAATTTTTCTCGTTAAAACAAAATTGCAAGGAAGCAATTTTGTTTTATTTTTCACCCGTCAAAATTACTTCGATCCGGCTTTTTTCGCGTTTTTTTTCTTTCATTATAAGTGAATACAAAACCGGAATAAAGAAAAGCGTTACAAAGGTTGATGACGTAAGTCCTCCAACAACGGCAACTGCGATAGGCTGAACCATAGCCGCACTTCCTTCTGTCGCAAAGCACATTGGAATCATTCCGAGAATTGTCGTTAAGGTTGTCATCAATACTGGACGCAGGCGGCTTACCCCGGCTTCGAGGCACGCGTCTTTCATTTTTCGTCCGCGGTCTATAAGCAGGTTCGTGTAGTCAACCAAAATAATTCCATTGTTTACTACGATTCCGACAAGCATGATAATTCCGACCGCGCTTGTCATACTGAAAGCCTGCCCCGCAAATTTAAATATGAATACAACTCCAATTATCAGGAACGGAATTGTCGTCAGGTTGATTATCGGCGCTTTGAAACTTTCGTAAGTTCCTGCCATTACGCCAAATACAAGAAGAATCGCCATTATTCCTATCAAAAGATATGTTCTTCCCTGATCTTTTGTGTCTTTCCAGGCTCCTTCGTAAACAACAGAAACGCCTTCTGGAATAATAAAACTTTCTGCAATTCCATCTTTTATTTCCTGAACAATTTCTGTCGAATTTCGGTCTGTCTTCTTGTCGGCCGTCACAGTAACACGCCGTGTCTGATTTTCGCGGCGGATTGTGACAGGACCAAGACCTTTTTTTACTTCCGCAAAATTTGCAACACTTACCATGCCGTTTGTGCCTTTTACGTAAATCTGTTCAAGGTTTGCGGTAGATTTTCTGTCGTTTGGCTCGTAAAGAAGAACCATATCGTACTCTTTGCCGTTTTCGCGGTAAGTTGTCGCCGTAACACCGTTTACTGCGTAATTGATTTCTTTAGCGACAGTCGTCACATCAACTCCAAAAGAATAAGCGCGCTGTCTGTCGATTACAATCTGAATTTCTGGAAGTCCGCGGTCTGTATCTATTGAAACTTCTCCAATATCATCAATTTTTTCCATTACATCCCGGATTTGAGAGGCAATATTCATCGCCTTGTCCAAATCGTCGGAACGCACACGGATTTTAAATTCAGAACCTGTCATCTGCCGTCCAAATCCCTGACTAAAAGTAAATCTTGCGCCTGGATATGAATTAAAATATTTTCTGAGTTTAGCCTGCACGGTATCGGAAGTATCAATTTGCTTGCTGGAATCCTCCGGCAAATTGATTTGAATTGAACCTTTGTTTGTGCTTGAAGTCCGGCCTGTTCCAATCGAAGTGATTACAGTCGTGTAGCCCTGAATCTCTTTTTCAACAATTTTTTCAAAATCTTTTAAAACAGCTGTGGTTTCAGAGAGCGGAGTTCCGTTTGCAAGAGTCAAATTCAGCGTCACACTCGAGTCCGTTCCGTTGTTCATCATGTTGACTTTTAAGGTTGGAATCAAAAGAAACGACATTAAAAGCGCGCAAATGCAGACAAAGACAGTCAAAGCCCTGTGCTCAAGAGCGGCTTTTAAACCTTTTCTATACGCCTTTGTAACCAATGTCATTGGAATTTCTAAAATTTCGTAGAATTTAGCAAGCGGTTTAAATCGAATCGGTTTTTCCGCCCTGTTTGTAAGAGGCAAAAATACACCTGCAAGAACTGGAACCAAAAACACTGCAACAAAAAGCGAAGAAACAAGCGCAATTACGACGGTAAAAATAATTCCCTTGAACATCTGCCCCATCATTCCAAGTTCTTTTATAAAGAAGATAAATGGCAAAAATACGCAGATTGTCGTAAGGTTTCCAGAAGTTACGCTCATGAGCATTTCCTGCGAACCTAAGACAGCGGCAATTTTCGGTTTTGCACCGCGGCTTCTGTAAACATAGATATTTTCAATCATAACGATTGATGCGTCTACAATCATTCCAACGCCCAAAATCAAACCGGTCAAAGTCATCATATTGAGGGTAATTCCGGCAAAATTCATTGCTAAAAGAGTGATTATAATTGAAAGAGGAATTGAGATTGCGATTATTAAGGTTGATTTTCCCGATTTTAAGAACAAAAAGAGAATCAAAACTGCGAGTATAAGTCCTGAATATGCCGAATCCAAAAGAGTTGCAATCGTATCGTTAATCGATTCTGAGTCGTCAGAAATTACATCGAGGATTACATCGCTTGGCATAATATCCTGAATTTCTGCGATTTTTTCGCGGGTCGCCTTTGCAACGGTAACGGTATTTTTTCCAGACTGCTTTGTAACAGAAACGTAAATGCCTGGAAGTCCGTTAATGTAAACTTCGCTCGACTTGTCTTTGTAACCCATGTAAACGTTTGCAAGGTCGCTTAAGCGCACAACATAATTATTTTTTGTCGTGATTATCGTGTCCGCAACTTCTTCTACGCTGGAAAATTCCCCTGTAGTTCTGATTGTGTAGTCTGTTTCACCTTCGTTGATTTTTCCGCCGCCAAGCTCAAGATTCTGTTTAGAAAGAGCGGCCGAAAGATTTGCCATTGTAAGACCATAAGCCGAAAGCCTGTTCTGAGAAACATCAACTCTCAGGATTTTTTCACGTCCGCCAGAAACGCTCGCCTCTGCAACTCCGTCAACCTGCTCAAGAAGATCTACAATCTGGTCTTCGGCGATTATTTTTAAGTCGTCGTTTGAACGGTTTCCACGAACTGCAATTCTCATAATCGGCATAGAATCCGCATTCATTTTAAAAATCGAAGGAGAACTTGCATTGTCCGGAAGACTTCGCGTTACGCGGCTAATTTTGTCGCGAATGTCGTTCGTAACGCTTTCCAAGTCCGTTCCATAGTTAAATTCAAGGCTGATTGAAGAAGAACCTTCGGAAGATGTGGAAGTAAGAGATTTTAATCCGCTCAAAGAAACCAGCTGCCCTTCCAAAACTTTCGTAACCGTTTTTTCTACAGATTCCGGGCCTGCATTTTTATAAGTTGTACGAACATTTATGTAAGGAGAATCAACATCCGGCATCAAACTTACAGCAACATTTTTAAGAGTAAAAATTCCGATTGTTCCAAGCAGAGCAAAAACGATTAACGTTAAAACAGGATGCTCAAGAGTTTTTTTTGAAATAGACATAAGTTCCTCACTTTTTTTGCACAGTCATCAGTTCTTTTTTTTCGGGCTGGAAATATCCAGTATTTTGGAACCGTCACCCAAACTCGTCATTCCCTGTATAACAACTTTATCGCCTGCTTTTACACCGCTTAAAATCTGAACATATCCGTCAACGGTTTTTCCTTTTTCAACTTTTACTTTAGAAACAGTTTCGCTGTCGCCAGAAGAATTTACGATATATGCAAAAAAATCATCTCCGTTCTGAACAAGCGCATCCGACGGCATTACGACAGCACCCGAGTAATCTTCCGTGTAAAGCTTAACCTTTGCAAACATTCCGGCATTTATGCGTTCGTCGTGGCGGTCAAAAGTCAAAATAACTTCTTTTGTGCGGGTTGTCGCATCGACAACAGGCGAAACTCTGCTCACCGTTGCCTCAAAAATCACGCCAGGATACGCTTCGACAGAAACTTCTGCCTTCAGCCCCTTTTTTAAAACCGCAACATAACGCTCCGGCACATTTGCCGTAACCTGAAGATTATTGATGTCGCCGATTATCGCAATCGCCGTGCTCGTAGTAACTTTTTTGCCGTTTTTTAGCGGAGTCGAAATCACGCTTCCAGAAATCGGTGCGTAAACTGGACTTGAACGGTAATTTGTTCCCGGCTCGCTCGGATCAACATAGGCGATTATGTCGTTCTTCTTTACGCTGGAACCAAGCATGACAGAAGTCGAAATTACTTTTCCGCCCATATCTGGATAAACCGAAACAGAATTTTGACTTTCAACTTCTCCATTCGTGTTTACATAACCGTGGAGAGTTGTAATTTCTGCCGTCATTGTCCGGACAGAAACAACGGCACTGTTTCCGCCGCGTCCACCTCTTCCTCCAACACCAGCTGGTTTTCCAGAAGATTTTCCGATTGTTTTTGCATAAACTGCCGTCAAAACAACTGCAATAAGCGCAACAGCGGCAACAATAAACGATTTTCGTATTTTCATTTTGTCAAGCTCCCAAAATCAGCACCGATTGTGCTTTCTAATTTGATTATAGTTTTTGCAAGGGTCAAAATCTCGCTGTTAAGAGAAACCTTTGCCTGTAAAAGCGTATTATTTGAATTCTGCAGGGAAAGCAAATCCTTTGTTCCGCGATTGTACGCTTCGCTCGTCATAGAATAATTTTTTTCGGCAAGCTCAACATTCGCCTGCTTGTATTTTATTGCTTCCTGGCTCTGCTTTATTGAACGCAGGCTTGAATTTATCGTCCGAACAAAAGTTTTTCTCTCGTTATCAATCTGAAGCTCAAGATCATAAACCTTATCCTTTGCACTGTCGATTGCATTGTTTTTTTGCGACCACGGCAAAACTCCGTCCAAAGGAATTGACGCGCTCAAACTAACCGAAGCCGTTTTTTTAGGATCAGACGCATCGTCTTTTCCAACATACCAGGAAGAATCTTGCCAGGACAATTTTGCATTCAAAGACGGCGCAAAAGCCGAAAAACGCTTGTCCATTACAGAAACCTTTGCGCTTTCGAGCTGAGATTCGAGGGTTTGAATGGTCGCCGAAGTCACATTTTTTTCTTCAACCTTAATTTCGCCCAAATAAAGATAATCGTCCAGAGAACCTGTAAATTCAATTTCGTCAGCAATCGCAAGCCCCAAAACCTGCTTAAAATTATCAAGGTCGTTGATATAAGTCGTGTAAGCATTTTCAACCGTCGGAATCTTCGACTTATAGTTTACTTCCGCGCTCAAAGCGTCAACTTCGCTCAACCTGCCGGCATTGTATTTTTGAAGATTGCTTTCGTACTGCTGCTTTGCAATTCTTAAATTTTCTTCCTGAAGTCCAATATTTTCCTTTTCGTACAAAAGTCCGTAATAAGACTGGCGGACAGAAAGCTCAATCTGCCTGACAGCCTCGTCAAAACTGATTTTGCTCTGTTCAAAACCAAGCTGAGCGCTCTTTATCGAAGTAAAAAGATTTGCCGAAAGCGAAACAGAAACGCCCGCATTAACGCCAAAACTCGCATCAAAGTCAGAAGACTGGTCGCCTCCCGTCAAAAAATCAACAGGAACGGTCGAACTTGCGCCAACAACCACGCTCGGACTCACAGAATTCCAGCTGTCCTTTTTTGCGCGCAAAGCCGCATCGAGAGTAATTTTCTGCCTTTTTATCGAAACATTGTTTTCTTTTGCAATTTTAACCGCATCTTCCACCGAAAGAGCGTATTTTTTAGCATTTTCCGCCGCATAAACATTTGCCACAAGCAATATTCCGACAAAAATAACTGTCTTAAAAACCGTCTTTTTCATCAAAAGCCATTCCTGTTTTATATTTTTTTGGGGCCATTTTTGCTTTCGCAAAAACCGGGCTTTCCGTACTTCCGCGCCCCTGCGCTCCATTCCTGCGTTGCACTCCGGAACGCCTCCGGCGGTACTTCAATCCCTTGTCTATTTGTTTTGCGCCAGCAAAATCTCGCAGCGTGCTTGCACGCACAAATCCCTTGTCTGTTTTTTACCTATAAATTCTTTTTATTCTTCTATTATAATCTTTTATTTCCAGTTTTTTCATTAGAAAATGCAAAATCAAAAATAAGAAAACACTTATTTTTTTTAACAGTTTGTAATAACTTTATAATGACTGCAAATTGTGGTATTATCTAAACAAATTTGCCTGTATTCAGATACATAAAAATCTGATGGGAGATGTTTTATGGCATTCGACATCATTACAAACAGCACGGAATTTGACAAAGAAATTCTGTTAAAACAGTTTTTTGCCACATTTGGAGAAAATTATACTCAGCAGGAAAAAGACTTGTTTACACAAGCATGGAACTTTCTCTGCGAAAAAACATCTGCCTTAACGCGTTCCTGTGGAAAACCATATCATCTGCATCCAATGCGCGTCGCTTCAATTCTGGCGGAATCAAAAATGGACGGAGAATGTATTGTCTGCGGTCTTTTGCATTCAATTTTTGAAATTCCAGACATAACAACAAAAGAGGTCGAAGACAAATTCGGACCAGTCATCGAACGAATTGTTTATGACACTTCAAGAATCACCGGCATGAAAATCAATGCAAGCTCAATCCAGCAAGCGGACAATATCCGAAAAATGCTCTTCGCAATGATTGACGACGTTCGCGTAATTCTCGTAAAACTCGCCGACCGCCTTGACCGGATGCGCCACCTAAAATCAATCGAAGAAAAAAAACAGCGTCTTGTTGCCGCTGAAGTGATCGACATTTGGGCTCCGCTTGCAGACCGTCTTGGTATGCAAACTATGAAAAACGAGCTTGAAGATTTAAGCCTAAAATATTCAAACCCGGACGTTTTTCAGCAAATTAAGGCGATTGTAAACCAAAAACAGGGAGAACGAGCCTCTTACCTCGACAAGGCAGTTCAAGCCATCTACAAGGCTTCGGAAAAGGCAGGAATAAAAGTGACAGTTTCGAGCCGGGCAAAGCATTTTTATTCAATCTACAAAAAAATGCAAAAACGCAACGTTCCTGCAGCCCAGCTCTACGACCTTCTCGCACTGCGTGTAATCTGCCAGACAAATGCAGAATGTTACACCTTGATTGGAATTGTCCACGGACTGTGGAAACCTATGGAAGGCCGTTTTAAGGATTACATTGCCATGCCAAAGGCAAACGGCTATCGGTCGCTCCATACAACCGTCATGTGCGAAGGCCGGCCTCTCGAAATCCAAATCCGCACACAAGAAATGCACGAACAGGCGGAGCACGGTGTTGCGAGCCACTGGCTTTACAAAAAAGGCACAAATCACGACAAAGTTGATGTAAGCAATCTCGGAATTTTCAACCAATTGCAGTCTCTCAAAAACGAAAAACTCTCGGACGAAAGTTTTTTTGCCGAATTAAAAGGAGAACTCCTTTCTGACGAAATTTTCGTATTCACTCCAAAAGGCGACGTCATTCATCTTCCTGCCGGAAGCAATGCAATTGACTTTGCATACAGCGTACATTCAAAAGTTGGCGAAAAAATCGTAGGCGCAAAGGCAGATGGAAAAATCATTCCTCTCACACAGCCGCTCAAAAACACACAGATTATCGAAATTATAACAAATCCGCAGGCTCATCCGACAGAAAATCAGCTAAAATCTGTGCACACGTCAAAAGCCCGCTCCAGAATCCACAGCTGGCTTGTTGCAAACGATCCTACTTTTGTGGACAAGGCTGCAGAAGCCCAGAGGGCGGCGGATTTAGCGGCAAACAACGGAAGAGCGCGCGCAATTCAGGAAGAAAAAAAGCGAAAACGTTCCGTAAATCCGGAACTTGCAGAAAAGAAGATTGATGAGCGTTACACTGGCGAAGTAAAAGTCGAAGGAATGAAAAATGTATTCTATAAACTTGCAGGCTGCTGCCGTCCAAGACCGGGCGATGTAATCGTAGGATACTCAAGCACCCGAAACGGAATCATGGTCCACAGGGCAGACTGTCTTACCTTCCAGCGAATCGAAAATATCGAGCACAGAATGGTCGATGTTTCGTGGGCCGTAAGGGAACTGCCTCAAAAAAAAGTGTAAATCTGCAAAAAAATACCCTGCCTAGAGTTTTTAACAATGCTCTGGCAGGGCTTTGTTTTTTACAAAGTTTTTTAGCGTCCTGTATAACGAACCTGACCTTCGACAAAATCAGGATTTTTTGTGCGGATTATTGTTCCAGCGGGAATTTCTGCTTTTGTGTAAATTGCACAGTCGTGGTCTGGATTTACCCAGTCGAGGATTGTGCCGTTTTTTGGATTTACAAAAATGTAGTCGTTTCCGCAAAGTTTTTCTGACAGAATATCCGGGCTTACAAGTTCCAGATCAGTTCCTTTGTCCGTTTTGTTGAGCGATTCATAAAGATAAAGCCTGTATCCGTCAATTTTTTTAACAGAGTGAACAACTTTTTCCGGATGCTCTTCAAGATCCTTTTCTACAGCGGAGCGCATGCGCGGATCCATTTCTTCGAGTTCTTTCTGTCGTGCTTTTTCGAGCTCTTCGCCATTTTTAAAGACTTTTTCCAGGTCGCTTCCGGTAATTTCTTCAATAACAGAACCAGCCATATCGTAAGGACTGTCGCTTGCTCCAACTGTAGTTTCGTCAGCATGGGCACGGCTGTAATAAAAACCAGTTGTACTTTCGCGGTGAGGAACTTCTTTTAAACTTGAAATAAAAGGAGCCGCTTCTTCGGCAGAAATTTTTCCTTCGAGGGCATCGAGCGCTTTTCGGTAAGCACGTGTAACCATCGAAACGTAATAAATCGACTTCATCCGTCCTTCAACCTTGATTGCATCGACTCCGGCCTTTTTCATATCAGCAAGATGGTCAATCATGCACAAGTCTTTTGAAGAAAGAATTGCCGTAAAGTCGTCGCCTTCAAAAACAGGAAAATATTCTCCAGGACGTTTATGTTCCTGAAGAACAAGGTTTCCGCTCTGAGCAAGAGCTTTTGCCTGAGCCTGAGTTAATTTTGACTGACTTCCATCTGCGCAAGAAAGGGAAGGAACAGTTTCGAGAAGATTTACAGTTTTTCCGTCAGAAAGGTGGAATTCAGGATTTTTAATGCCAACGTCAAAATCCCAGCGGCAGGACTGCGAACAAAAACCGGACTGTGCGCTGCGGCCTGTAAGGTAGGCGCTCATAAGACAACGCCCAGAATACGCAATGCACATTGCGCCGTGAGCAAAACATTCAAGCTCTACATCAGGATTTGCGTCTTTAATTTCACGAATTTCGTTCAAACTTGTTTCGCGTCCGAGAACAACTCTTTTAAAGCCGATTCTATTGTACATTTTTACGGCTTCTTTATTCATGCAGCTGGCTTGAGTTGAAAGGTGAAGATGGGCATTTGGAAAATTCTTTTGCAAAATGTCGACCATTCCCAAATCTTGCACGATAAATGCATCAATCGGATACTGCTTAAAATAGTCAAGATTGTCCAAAAAAGCCTTTATGTCCTGATTGTGAAAAGCAATATTCAATGCGCAAAAAAGTCTTTTTCCAGGAAAGCGTTTTTTTAATTCAATTACGCGGTTATATTCATCTTCGTAAAAATTGTCGGCTTTTACGCGCAATGAAAATTTTTTAAGTCCAATGTAAGCTGTGTCTGCTCCGTAATTATACGCATAAGACAATTTTTCGATATTTCCAGCAGGGCAAACCAATTCCATCGTTATTAACCTTCCTTAATTTTTTGTACTGTAAAAAGCCGTCCGATTTTTTCAACGGCAAGATGCGATTCTTCAAAATATTCATCCGCAAGCTGAAACATTGCCGGCATATTTTTCCAGACATCCAAAGTGCATTTTCCGCCGGCTTCAAGAAGAATTCTTTCCATTCGTTCAGCATCATCAAGCAAAAATTCATTTTCTCCCATTTGAATATAAACAGGAGGAAAAGAACGAAGCTGCTCTTTTGTAGCGCGAAGCGGAGAAACAAAAGGAATGTCCCGGTTATTTTGAAAAGTGTACATTTCTGCGGCACGGAACATTGATTCTGCGGTATAAAGCTCATCGCAAACTTTTTTTTCTGTAAATTTTTTAGAATCAGCCCCAAGATCAAGCCAAGGACTAAAAAGCACGATTTTTGCAATCGAAGAACGAAGTTTTTCAGAAAGGCTCAAAACAAGGCCAAGCGCAATCGAAGCGCCGGAACCGTCAGCCATTATAATTATTTCTGATTTTGAATCATCGGGATTTTTTGAATTATCGTATTCAAGTGAATTTGCAACAAGCTCTTCAGTATAAATCGTCCTAAAAACATTTTGAACATCTTCGAGGGAAGCAGGATAAGCGTGGGTCGGAGCAAGCCGAAATTCCGGAACAACGGCACGGGCGCTTGCAGCAGCGGCAAGAGAAGCGGCAAAATTACGGTAAGCCTGTTTTGAACCGCCGACAAAGCATCCGCCGTGAATATAAAGAATTATCCGTTTTGTAATGTAAATTTCCGGCAAAAAAAGGTCGCAATTAACTCCAGCATAAGAACGTTCTGAACATTCAACGTTATTAGGCAAGAGCGAATTTGTAAAAACTGAATCAAATTTCGCTCTAAACGATTTTACATCGGACTTTAACGAGAAAAATAAGTTTTTCAGTTTTTTTAATGCGGCTTTGCGATTTCCGGAAAGATTCATAATAGAATAGCACAATAGCATAATATTAAAAATTTTGCTACAGTTACGACTATGCCAATAAAAATTCAAAGCGATCTGCCAGCACGCACAGTGCTGGAAAACGAAAATATCTTTGTAATGACGGAAAACCGGGCCGCCACACAGGATATTCGTCCTCTAAAAATAGCGATTGTCAATTTAATGCCAACAAAAGAGACAACAGAAACACAGCTTCTGCGGCTTTTGGGAAACACTCCTCTTCAAATAGACATTTCGCTTGTCAGAATGGAAAATCATGCTGCAAGTCATGTAAGTTTAGAGCATCTTGAAAAATTCTATATTCCGTCGAGCGACATTTTTAAAAACAAGTACGACGGTCTTATAATTACTGGCGCACCTGTCGAACAGATGCCGTTTGAAGATGTCGATTACTGGAATGAGCTTTGCGACATCATGGACTATGCAAAAAAGAACGTCTTCAGCACGCTTTACATCTGCTGGGGAGCACAGGCAGGACTTTATCACAATTACGGCATAAAAAAAGTTCAGCTCGAAAAAAAAGCATTCGGCGTAATTCCAAACCATAAGGTTACAGAAAACGACCCTCTCCTGCGCGGATTTGATGATATTTTTCCAGTTCCTACAAGCCGACATACAACTGTCAGCCGAAACTCAATCTTAAAAGTAAAAGATTTGACCGTTTTGGCAGAAAATCAGGAAAACGAAATTACTTTGTGTAAAAGTTCAGACAACCGCTCGATTTTTATGATGGGACATCTTGAATACGACACAGAAACCCTTTCAAAAGAATACTGGCGCGACAGAAATAAAGGGCTTCCGATAGAAATTCCTTTAAATTATTTTCCAGAAAACAATCCTGAACAAAAACCATACAACGTCTGGAGAAGCACGGCTCATTTGTTTTTCAGCAACTGGCTAAACTATTACGTTTATCAGGACACGCCATACGACCTCGAAAAAATTTAACATTCTCAAAGCTTTGTCGCTTAAAAAACTGCTACAAAGTAATCTGACCGCTATTTTTCTACATGCATCCAGGTTAATTCGTGTTTATTGTAATGAAGGTGAACAACACGGCTATTCGGAATATCGGCAAACTTTTTTACAAGTTCCCAGTCGATTTCGCCCTGCATTTTTATCGTGCAAATCATATTTTTTGTGCGGCCACTTTCCAGCCAAAGATTTATCCATTCTAAAAGGCGCTCTGGATAGCAGATTACATCGCTAAAAACCCAATCAAGTTTTTGACAGTCAAGTTCTGCGCAAACTTCTTCCGGTTTTAAGGTAAACGCATCGTGTGCCAAAAATTTTACGTGGGAATCTTCCATAAGGGAAGGAACAAGTTCGGCCCGGTCAACAGCAAAAACGTCCGCTCCAAGACCGCGCAAAACCCAAGTCCAGCCGCCAGGACAGGCACCGGCTTCAAAACATTTTGAATTTTTTCCGGGAAGCTCAACTCCAAAAAAATGATGCGCCAAAGTCAGGCTTTCCTGAATTTTAAGATACGCACGGCTCGGAGGATTTTCGTGGTCTTCTACAAAATTTATAAGTCCGGCAGGAATTGAACTCGAGGTTACAGCTCCTGCAAAAATCGTCTTTTCGTCAATTAAAGTGTAAAGTCCCATCGGCGACTTTGGAATTTCGAGAGAAAAATGTTTTTCGCCGGTTTCTTCATCAACCTTAAAAAAATTCTTGTCCTTTAAATTGATGTAAGGCAGTTTTTCTTGAATCAAAGCTCCGCGTCTAAAAAATTGATACTGATAAGGCGCCCAATTCCGCTGAATTTCTTTTAGAGCGCGAGACGCTTCTCCTATTGATTCAAAACGAAGCAAAAACGGCTCTGTCAGGGCAACGCTCGCCCAATACGGCAAATCTCCGTTTTTTGCAGATTTAGTTTCTGGTCTGGAATCCACACAAAAATCAGGACAATAAAGCAAATCGCCAAACCACTGGCAGTTTTGGCTGGCAAAAGCAGAACCCGAAATTGTTGCGGCAGAAAGAATTTTTCCATAATAAAAACGTCTGGAAAGTTCAGAAGTAAGGAGATTTTTACATTCAGGAAAAGCAAGAAAAGCAGTTCCTTCTAATTTTGTTATACAAACTGGCATGTGTCACCTTGAGGCATTATTCCATCGAATTTTTCAACCATTTCTTCTTTTTGAAGCTGCAAAATATAAGATTGCAACGCTTCAGAATCCAAAGAATGAAGAAAAAGAAATCCCACTTCCGAAGAGCCGTCGTCTTTTTGATTAAACCACTGAGGATGGCACATTAAAACCAGGGCATCTTTACCAGCGCGAGAAAGACGAAAATGAATTTCGTAATCATTTTCCATATTGATTGAAACAGGTGCGTCATAATGAACTTTACAGCCACTCAAACTGATGTCTTCGAGAGCACCTGCAACAGGAGAAATCTCCGTACATTCGGCACGCCCAAAATCATTAAAGCGGATGTCTTTTCGAAAATTAAAATCCATGTCCGTACGATTATGAACAATAAAAAAATTAAGGTCAAGGAATGTTTTTTTTATAAAACAAAAATGTTCTTTTTACGAAAAACTTACGCCGGGTTGTAGCAGCGCAAAGCGTTAAAAAAGCGGATTATGAAAATAATTCGCTTTTTTAATGGAGCGAAAGCGGAACTGCGAAAGACCGGTTTGACAGTTCAATGCCGTCCAAATTTTTTTTAGTTTTATTCTTTTACGCACAAAACTTTTCGTGTTTCGTCGATTCCAGGGCCAACAACACGCACAAAATAAAGTCCGCGCGCCACCGGTTTTGAGGCGTTGTTTGTTCCGTTCCAGCGGTAATAATGAGTTCCGGAGTTTACGCGTCCGTGATTGAGTCGTTTTACAATGTTTCCGTCGACAGTCATGACAAAAACGTTGAGATTTCCTTCTTCCGGCACATTTACTTCCAAAACGGCCTGCTCCCGCGCATTTACGTTTATTACGTTGTTGAGAATTGTAACTCCACCGCGCTGCTGCTTTATGCTTTTTATCTTGAACGACCACAAATCGACAAAAGAAAAATCGCCGGCATTTATTTTTTCAAGCGGCATTTTAAGCGCATAAAGAGGAACTGGATGGGAAGGATTTGCCGAACCGCCTGTAAAATCGTCTGCGTCGTTGTCAAGCAAAATGTCGTTTCCGTCCGCGTCTGTAAATTTGAACAAAAATTGAATTTCGTCTCCGCTTTTAAAACCGTAATCTTCGTTTTTGAGAGTGTAATTCCACAAAATTCCGTTGCCGCCGTCCGCACTTTCCGGAAAATTTTCGCTCATAACAGAAGAATTCGGATGAGTTGCAACTGCCTTTAGAGAAGTCGGAAGCCAAACCCTCCAGTCTGTCCCAAGCAAAAGATTTATTTTGTCGCTTATCATTTCTGAAGAAAGGGCTGAACTTTTTGAAGGCACGAGTAAAAATCTTCTGTTAGATTCCATTTCGCCGTTTATTTTTATCTGGAGAGCAATGTCCCTTTGTTCGACAAGCGCGCCGTAGTTTCCCTGTTCCGCCGTAAAATCGTGAACTGCGTAGTCGCTAGAAACGGAAGCTGTGTTTTGGCCGTAAATGCCTTTTTCGTTCCAGTCGTCATCGTCTTTTGGATTTGCATAGGCATAAAGAACGTCCAGCGCGTTTACTGCAAAGTCGCTCAGAGCGTGTCCTGAATTTTTTGTCATGTAGTTTCCTAAAAAGTCGCGGATTTTTGTGTCTGCGACAATAATTCCGACTCCGTCTTCAACTTTTTGCGAATTATAGCCAACATTTCTGAGCCAAAGGTTTTCTACGTCTGAAAGATTTATTGTTTTTTCGAGGGTGAACAAAAGCGCCGTGTATTCGTCCGAAGAAGAAACATATTCTGCTTTTGTAATTGCGTTTTCCTCGGCCGAAGCTCCTGCGGAAGAACCTTTTTTTACCAAAATAAAACTTTTTGCAATCTGCGACAAAGCTTCGTTCAAGTCCGCTTCGCTCAAATTTTTGAAGAATCTGTTTTCGCTTCCAAAAGCAAGCTGCTTTGAAAAAATCGCATAAATTTTATTTTCGCCAATCGGGGCTAGCGTCATGACAATCGAAGGCGGAGTTACATCGAGCGATGTGAATTTTGTTTTTTGCGTGTATGAACTTGAAAGGAGGTTCCCGGCAAGATCCGTTATGTAACTGTCTTGAGGAGAATAATAAACTTCGAAAGTTGTCCGGAGTGCAAGGGTTTTGTCGCTCAAAGGAAGGCGAATGTAAAGTCCGTCGGCTTGAGTTTTTGTATGCTGCTCTTTAAAAATATTTCCGTAAACGACAGGAGAAATGTCGGTTTCTTTTTCAAACGAAAATTCTCCTGTTTCGGATTCGGTTTCAGAATCGTCGGATTTTTTTATTTTGTAAGAGAAATTTGAATTTGCATTTTTAAGAGAGCAAAGCCTTATTCCGCCGAGAGTTTTTGAATTTGAAAAACTGTCGTCTGGACGCGCACCGCCACGATTTTCAGGCAATTTTCCGTCTTCGTTCCAGCCTTTTCTTGTCCGCCACCAGGAATTCCATTTTTGAGCCTGAGTTTTGTCGTTGTCGAAAAAATGCATCTCGATAAATTTTAAGGTCGTGTCCGAAGGCGTATTTGAAGTTCCCGAAATTTCGTACGAATCATCAGCATCTTCTTCCGAAGCCCAGCTGTTCCATGAAGTTTCGGACTTTATTACAGGAGCAACAACAGGACAAAGAACGTCCCATTCGCCGTAAAGAGAGTCAGTTTTAGAAACGTCTTTTTCTCCGTCTGACGAATAGGTATTTACCGTCAAAACCTGCAACTTGTGGTTTGTTTCCGTACCTTTTGAATCAATTATGTTGCCAGAAAGATCACTTATTGCGGAATTTTCGAGAGAATACACAATTCCTGCTGGTGTTTCTGCTTTTTGAATGCAACCCGGCCAGTAAAGATATTCGCCGTTAAAAGAAGGATTCAGGCTGTCGCTAAAACTTACAGTTCCGTTTGTCCAGCCAGCTATGCTCAGACGAACGCGATGAGTCTGAATGCTGTCTTCTTCTCCGGCTTTTGTGCTAAAAAGACGGTAAAGCGCATGAGGCGAATCTGTGTCATCTTTTGAAAAAGCGAGCAATTTTCCGTTTTCGATTGAAGCAAAACCATTGACGATAAGTCCGTTGCCATTTTCGTCCTGAGTTCCGCTTCCTGTAGTTTTGCCAATTTTTTTTGTTGCGCGGATATTAGAATCTCCGCCTTCGCTCTGTAAAATTGTGCCGTCGTCAAAAGCAATGTTCACCGCTTCCGAATATCTAAATTCAATAAAATTGTGCGAATCGTAAGACTTTTGAGCCGAAGCTTTTGCGTTCGTGTGCAGTTCCTGTCCGGTGTAAACCGCAATCAAAACAGGACTTGCCCGGTCTTCCGTCTGAGTATACCGCTCCGGTACAGAACCATTTTTGTTTCCGGCTCCGTAATTTTCGCACATTGTGTGTCCGTCAGCAGAAGTAAAAATTCCTTCCAAAAAGCTCAAATCCGTCGTTAAATTTTTGCGGACGCCTTTTCGGTCTGTCGAATCAACCAGAGATTTTAAAGCCGGACTACACGTCAAAGTTCCAGTCGCATCCGTATTCCAGGAATTTTGACCTTTTAAGTAAAAACTGCTCACATCTCCGTCCGCAGCCGTCAATTTTTTTGTACAGTCCGAATCAGAATAAACGCCTTCAAAATCTTCTGAACCGTTAGAATATTTGAGCCCGGCAATATTTTTTGAAATTTCGCTATTTGAGTTTTCAATAGGCAAGTCAAATTCAACAAAAATTACATCGTCATAAACCGAATATGCTTTTTTAATTTTTGGCACAAAAAACTGAACATTTGAATTCTGCAAACCGTCTTCGCAATTTTGAGAATCCGCTCCTGCCGCAAGCCATCCGCCTTCGACCGTCGTTTTTGTTATTTTTGAATTGAATGCAACAGCGTAAGGAATTCCCCATTGATTTTTTGTAACCTCGGAACTTGAATTGAACTGCGGATTTGATGAAGAATTGTCCGGGATTTTTAATTCAAGACCTTCTATATCTAGTCCATTTGCGTAAAAATTTTTTGAAACCTCAAAAATTGCGCCGTTTACAGAAAGTTCCGCACCGTTTCCGCTTTCTTTATATTTAAAAATTGATGAATCTGTATCGTCCCAAAAATATGCAAACCGCGAATTTTCTTCCGCAGAAAAACGAGAGTCATTTTTAGAATATTTTTTTCCCCAGGCGGCAAAATTGCCAGTTTTGAGGTTTTTTCCGCTTGCAACACTCAATTTGCCGGAATAAAAGAAAACGTCTTTAGCTTCGAGTTCTGATTTTAATTCAAAAGAATTTTCCAACGAGCCGTCCGAAAAATCTAAAATCAAAACTGTTTCATTTAATTCAATTTTGCCGTTTTCGCTCTGCCAGGTTCCAGAAATTCCAGTCTTTTCCGAAAGAATTTTAACTCCGCCAGAACAGTTAAAAACCTGATTACCAGAAGAAATATAATCAGCACAAAAAAGTTTCGCAGAATCCGCAGTTACAGAAAGCGAACCGGCAACGTCAAAACCAGAAAATTCAACGCTAGAAACATTTGTGCCATCAGCCCCGGCTTTAATTTCAAGCCCAGTCCGAGCCGTAACTTTTCCAGAATATTTTTGATTTCCAAGCGAAACAATTTTTTGAACAGGCTCTGCGCTCGAAAAAGTTGCATCTTCTAAAACACTGATTGTTCCGAGCGGCGTTGTGCCGCCATTAAAATGAATGTCTTTTTCCGCGGAAACACTTGAGTTTAGGACTGCATCTGAATTAAAAACAATGTCTTTTGCCGCAGAAATATTTGAGTTCAAAACCACATTTCCGTTAAAAACCACATTGTTCACATCTGTTACGGAACCGCCAATTTCAATATCGTAAGGCGTTACTGTAGTTAAATAAACAGTGCCGTTTCCAGACGCGTTCGCGTTTCCTTTTATGCCGCCTTTAAACGAAATATTGTTTTCTGACGAAAAAACAATATTGTCCGCAGCCAAAACCACCTCTTTGTCAAAAGTCAAAGTTCCGCTTGTATAAAAATCGCCATAAGCAGTAACAGAACCGCTTACTGACAAATTTTTAATTTTTTCGTTATTCTGAGCACTTACTTCAGAACCAACAGTCCCCTTAAAAACGCAGTTGCCAGTTATCGTAACATCTTTTTTTGAATCCTTAGTGTGGCTTACAAGATTTCCTCCAAAAGTAACAGACGAGCACTCAATCGTAATATCTGAATTTACAAGAACATTTCCGCCAACAGATAAATTTCCGACAACAGATAAATTTCCGCCTTTAATTTCAATTTCCGCAGCGGTTAAATCAGATTTAAAAACAAGACCGCTTTCTGCCACAATTTTTCCGGCAGTTACAGAATCAGTAATCGTAACTTCTGAATCAAATTTTGCACAATCTCCAGTTTCTGGCCAATCACTTGCAGGGTTTTCATTTCCGTTTTCATCAATAATACTCCAGTTTCCTGCATCGCCCCATCTTCCGCTCGAAGAACTATTCCATTTATAATCCGTTGCCACACAAAAAAAAGTTGCAAAAAACAAAAGCGCAGTAACGCTCAAAAAAATTTTAATTCTGCCAAAACCGCAAATTTTTCCGTCAGCAAACCGCAAATAAAAATCTTTCTTAAAAAAAACACTATTCATTTTTCAAACCCAGTTCAAAAAAAACAAAAGGAATTTTCCAAAATCCGCAAACCACAAAATTTCAGAAAAACCAAAAATTTAAACTATTCCTTTTAGAAAATCGGCATAAAAAACAAACCAGTTTAGAAAATCGCTTTCTTAAAAAAATAACCCTGCCTTTTTGCGCTCAATACTCAAAAAAACAGGGTTCTAAAACTTCAATTTTACGGCAATTAAAAAACAATAACCGAATCTTCTTCGTGAACAGGATATTTATTTGTCCGTCCAGTCTCATCATCAAAAAAATCTTCAACAAATTCGATTTTCAGAACGTTTTCCGCAAGACTTTCATCAAGCGAGATTTCCAAATCAGCAGTCGAAAGCGGCGTATTCCATTTAATCTTCGCAAATTGCTCATACAGTTCATTCGCTTCGACAAAAGCTCCCCGACCGGCCTTAATATGAATATATGCCACAGGGTCTAGAGATTTTCCAATCAGTCTAACGAGATAAACAGCTTTATAAATTTTTTTACAGATATATCCTGCATCAAACATAACTAAATTATATCACGAAATATTTTTTTTTCATTAAAATGCAAAATTTGGGCGTTGCCTGCATTCGCAGGCCGCTCTGTCCAGGGTTCCGGCTTTCCGCCTGCATTGCTTACGCAACGCGCAAAGCGCGCCCTTCCCGCCGCTAACGCAAGCATACCTCGCACGAGCGGTAGTTTTTATACCTTGTGCTAACGCACAATCGTGCCCACTCGCCTCTTTTGAACACTATTTTGCGTTCTTTTTGCTAGTTGCCTTTTCCAACCAAACACATGAGCCAGCAAGCTGGCTCGCACGAGCGGTAGCGTTTATACCTTGTGCTGTCGCACAACCATGCCCACTCGCCTCTTTTAAAGGCTATTTTGCGCTCGTATTATTAGTTGCCTTTTCCTACGAGACACATGAGCCAGCAGGCTGGCTCGCACGAGCGGTAGTTTATACCTTGTGCTAACGCACAACCGTGCCCACTCGCCTCTTTCAAAGGCTATTTTGCGTTCTTTTTGCTAGTTGCCTTTTCCTACTAGACACATCCACTCGGCTTGGGCGCAGAGGGTTTCGCCTACGTAGGCTTTTCCTTCCTGTACTACCATGTTTTTGGTGCAACGCTTGTTTACTACTTCCATTCTTACGGTGTCGCCAGGGCGTACCTGATGTTTAAATTTTACGTTGTTTACTGTTGCAAGAAAGAACAGGCTTCCTTCGTCAAATTTTTTCTGAAGGCTCAATGCCGCTCCACCGCCCTGTGCCATTGTTTCTACAAGAATTACTCCAGGAACTACAGGATATTCAGGAAAGTGTCCTTTAAAGAAAAAATCTTCTTCTGTAAATTTGCGTGTACATACACAGCCGTTTTCGTCATAACTTTCGATTGTATCCACAAACAAAAAAGGTTTTCTGTGCGGTAAAAGTGATTCAATATCTGTAAATGCCATTGTTTTCTCCTATAAAAAGTCAAGATTAAAACTTCAGTTTTAGGATTGACTTTTTATTGCAATTTCGTAGCAAAGTGAGAAATTGCAGTTAATTAGTAAGTTTGCAACGCAAACTTGTAAAGATAAAAACAGACGCCATTTTCGGCTGTTTTTATCTTACCTCCTATTTAAAAAAAGAGCCTGCATTTTTAGCAGGCTTTTTGCTCGCGTGAGCGATTGTAGCGGCGGCTCTGCCGTTGGTAAGCAGCCCGCTGCGTCCAATGTAGCGTCAGCGGAACCGCGAAAAGCGCGACGGCGCAAGCCGGCACGCCCTCTTTTGTAAAAACCAACCCTAAAAATTCCGCAATAAGCGTTTTTTAGAGTTTTTTAGTTATTTTACTCTCTTGAAAACCAAAATTCCGTTGTGTCCGCCAAAACCGAAGTTTCCGCTCATTGCAACTGGAACGTCGATTGCAAGCCCCTTGTTTGGTGTGTAGTCAAGGTCGCATCCGCCTTCTACGTCCGGATTGTCAAGGTTGATTGTTGGTGGAATAAAATTGTCTTCGATTGCTTTTACGCAGACAAAAGCTTCAAGAGAACCTGCGTTTCCAAGACAGTGTCCTGTCATTGATTTTGTCGAAGAAATGTGCAATTTGTATGCAGCATCGCCAAATGCGTTTTTGAGCATTTTTGTTTCGCCAGAATCGTTCAAGTGTGTTGAAGTTCCGTGAGCGTTGTAGTAAACAACATCTTCTGGTTTAACATGAGCATCTTCGAGAGCGAGTGTCATTGCGCGTGCTCCTTCGATTCCGTTCGGGTTTGGAGCTGTAAGATGGTAACCGTCTGTTGTTGCTCCGTATCCTGCAACTTCTGCATAAATTTTAGCGCCACGTGCTTTTGCGTGTTCATATTCTTCCAAAATAAGAATTGTTGAACCTTCGCCCATAACAAATCCATCGCGGTCTTTGTCGAACGGACGGCTTGCTTTTGAAGGATTGTCTGCCCATTTTGAAGAAAGTGCCTGCAAAACGCCAAAGCTCAAGTTTGTAAATCCGTTGATTGCAGATTCTGTACCGCCGGCAAGAGCAACATCAACGCGTCCTGCACGAATCTGGTCAAGAGCATAGCCAATTGCATCTGTTCCAGAAGCACAGGCTGTACAAACAGTGTGAGCAGGTCCGTGGATATTGTTTACGATACAAATGTTTCCTGCAGCTTCGTTTGGAATAAGCTGAGGAATTGTCATTGGCGGTGTGCGTGTAAAGTTTGAGTTAAAATATGATTTGAATCCAGCTTCTGTAACTTCAAAACCGCCGATTCCAACACCAAGATAAACACCAGCCTTGTCGAGCACAGCTTCGTTTCCAGTAAGTTTTGAATCTTCAAGAGCCATTTTACTTGCAGCAACAGCCAACTGTGTAAAGCGTGCCATTTTGCGGGCTTCTTTTGCATCCATATAATCGCTGGCTTTAAAATTTTTTACTTCAGCGTCGTATTTTACTTTAAAAGGAGTTGCATCATATCCGGCGATTGGAGCAACACCGCTTTTTCCTGCCTTGAGGGCAGCCCAAGTTTCGTCAGCAGAATTTCCGACTGGACTTACACAACCAAGTCCTGTAACAACAACTTTTCTCATCTTTTTCTCCTTAATAAAACACCGCGTTAGCGGCGAGCCACGGATGGCGAGAATCACAGTTTGTGAAAGCAACGCTTGAGCAAACTGTAATGATAAAAATTACACGGATGTAATTTTTATCATGCCTCCTATAGAAAAATCCAGTTTGCCACGCAAAACTGTTTAAAATAATAAACCAGCAAAAATTTCAAGCTGATTCCACATTTCTTTTAATTTACTATGACAAAATAGCAGTTTTTGTCATTTTAAGCAAGTGTTTTTTTTTAATTGCAGAATTATCAGATAATAAGTAAACAATTCAAAATAAAGGCTATATAATAAAAAAATGAACGCGAAATTATTTTTAAGAACAACCGCATTAGCCGCAGTTCTTGCAGGCTGTGCTTCAAGCAACGGCGAAAGCTCACCTTACTTCATGCCTTACGCAACACCAGAAGAACTCGCTAAAAGGCAAAGTCCTGTCCCACTCCTTCCACCCGACAGCTTTGGAAACATAGTTTTTAACCTCCAGTATCCGTCAGGAACCAAAGACGGCGGCATGATAACCTCAGTTCTCGACCAAAACTCAGATTTCAAAAACAAATATTTTTCAAAATACACGGACAAAAACAATACAGACTGGATCAGATTTTCCCTCGACGCCTCCGATCAGGGCAAATCTCAAAATGGCTCTTCTGTCCGCGTAGAACTTGCCCAAAAAACGAACTGGGCATTTAAGGGCACACATTCTTTCTCCTACACTTTTTTCGGAAACTGCTCCAACGTCTCAGAAGCAAAATTTACGGTCGGACAGTTTTTGGCAAGAAAACTCCCAAATTCAAACGGAAGTGCAACAGACCGTCCGCTCTGCCGAATCGAAGTAGAACAAGGAAAAATCGTTGCAAAGATCCGAAATTATTACGAAGCAGACAAAGTAGACAAAATAAATGGCGATCCGATAAAAATTGAGCTTGGAAAGTGGATTCCTTCAAAAGAAACTACAATCAAAATCCAAACAGAAGACAAAAAACTCACAATCTTCCGCGACGGAGAGAAAAAGGGAAGCACAACTTTTACAGAAAAAGTCCGTTCCGACGAACGCAATTATTTTAAAGCGGGAATATACTATCAGAACAAAGATTCACCGCAAATTTTTACAGAAATATTCCTGAAAAACTTAAAAATAGAATAAAAAAAACGCGCCATAAAGGCGCGAAAGCAAGAAATATACGGCAAAAACAAGTTTTTTGTCAGCGTAAAATTTTACGCACCCATTCCACCGTCAACACCAATAACTTGTGCTGTCACATAAGAACTCAAGCCGCTCGCAAGGTAAAGAGCGGTATTTGCAACATCTTCCGGAGTTCCAGGACGTTTGAGAGGAATTTTTTCAATCATAGCCTGTTTCAATTCCTCTTTAAGAACATTGGTCATATCAGTTTCGATAAAACCAGGAGCAATGCAGTTTACGCGAACACCGCGGCCACCAACTTCTGCAGCCAGCGATTTAGAATAAGCAATAAGACCGCCTTTAGAAGCAGCGTAGTTAACCTGACCGCCGTTTCCGTGAACTCCGACAATCGAAGACATATTGATAATTGAACCAGAACGTTTTCTGATCATATCGTTAGAAACAATCTGACAAATCAAGAAAGCAGCCGTAAGGTTGATTCTCAAAACATCGTCCCAATCAGTTTTTTTCATTCTGAACGAAAGACCATCGCGCGTAATTCCTGCATTGTTTACAAGAACATCAAAACCGCCAGCTTCTGCAAGAGCGGCTTTTACAACTTCTGTCACCTGTTCTGCATTGCCTACATCGGCATAAATCTCGTGAAAAGCCACACCGTTTTCTTTTGCAAGAGCTTCAAGTTCTGCTTTTCCGGCACTTTCTTTAGAACAAAGTCCCCAAACTTCACAACCGTTTTTAATAAAAGATTCAACAATACCACGGCCAATTCCACGGCTAGAACCAGTAACAAGAGCCTTTTTATTCTGAAGCAACATACTTCCTCCCAAATTTATTAAAGCGATGCCAAAACTTCAGCAGTATTTACAGCAACAGCAGGCAAAGTCGCACCAAATTCAGTCTGTCCCCAAAGACCAGACAAAACTTTTCCAGGACCAACTTCAAGAACAGCCCACTCACTTCCATCTTCCTTAATCAAATCAGCAAGAACTTTTTCTTCGTCAGTCCAGCGAACCGGATTAGTAAGATGATCTACCGCACTTGCCTTTGCATGCGCGCCTTCTGTAACTTTTTTTCCTGTCACATTAGAAAAGAGCGTAATTTTTGGATCTGTAAATGTAAAAGGTTCAAGCGCCACCTTAAAATTATCAGCGGCTCTCTGCATAAGCGGCGAGTGGAAAGGACCAGCAACAGCAAGGCGTACAACACGACGTGCCCCGCAAGCCTTCGCCGCTTCTTCTACCTTAGCAAGACCATCGGCAGTTCCTGCAACTACAGTCTGTTTTACAGAATTCAAGTTTGCGGCATAAGCGCCATCGATTCCGGCAGCGATTTCTTCAACTTTTTCTGGCGGCAAACCAAGAACAGCGCTCATTCCAGGCGCATTTCCGGCATTTTCCTCAGCAATCTGTTCGCAAACAGTCTGCATTATCGAACCACGCTGACATACAATTTTGATAACATCTTCAAAAGACAAAATTCCGGCAGCATAAAGAGCAGGAAATTCTCCGAGCGAAAATCCCATCGCAGCAGAAGGTTCAATTCCCTTTGTTTTAAGAGCGGCCATTATCGCAATACTTGCAGTAGTAATCGCAAGCTGACTGTTATCCGAGCGGTTGAGTTCTTCCTGAGGAGTATCCCACAAAAGTTTTGCAACATCTTTTCCAGCAATTTTAGAAGCTTCGTCAACAACCTTTTGTGCTTCCGGATATGCTTCACAAATGTCCTTAATCATTCCCTGTGCCTGAGCACCCTGTCCAGGAAACAAAAATGCATATTTCTTTGCCATAGTTTTCTCCTTATAAAAATAAAAAAATCGAGTTTGACAAAAATCAACAAAATGTCATTTTGCACAGTTTATAAAATTCTTCAGGAATTTGCAAGGGCGTTCCGGCTTCGCCGTCGCTACGACCGCCCCTCCGCATTCGCTCCGTCCCTTCGGGACAGCTGACGCTGGGGGCTATCATCGCTAACGCAATTTTGCATTATTTTGTATTTTTTAAAACATCGACCGTATGGCTAGAAGCACCGAGCAGTTCAATCCGCTCTGCATTTGCCAGTTGATATTTTACAAAAAGCTCAAATGTTTCTTCGTCCATTGCATTTAATTCCCGGCGCATATAGTCAGAAGGACCGTCCGCCGCAATAATTTTTATGCGTTCAAGACCGGCTTTTTTATTCAATTCATTTATATCATCAAGCCGCAGGTAACTATAAAGCTCTTTTTCGCTGCTTACGGTTTTAAAATCCTCTGTCACGCTGCCGTTTTCCAAACATTCTTTAATTTTGTTTTTCTTAAAGCAGTATTCGATTATGCTGTAATCGTTCATAACATAGGCAACAAGAATAAAACCGTCTTTTTTTGTCACCCGCCTAGCCTGTTCAAAAACCTTAATTCTTTCTTCTTCCGTGTGCAAATGATACATCGGTCCAAAAATCAAGGTTATGTCAAAACAATCCGCATCCAGAAAATTCAAGTCAAGGGCATTTCCCGGCCAGATATGAACTCCAGACTGATGCTTTGACTCAATCACCTTGCGGTTTCGTTCAACAAGCTCAACCGCCGTAACAGAATGGCCTTCCTGCGCCAAAGCCACAGAATAGCGTCCGGTTCCAGCTCCAACATCAAGAATTTTAAGATTTTTCCGTTCGCCTATGCACTCGTGGATATATTTTTGAGTAACTGTATATTCCACAATTCCATGCCGCGTCGTAAGGCGATGCTCTTCGTTAAATTTATTGTAATAAGTTTCAAGTAAAGTCATAAATCAAACCGCAACTGAAAATTCAGGAACATCATCAGCACTAATCGGTTTGCTGAATAAATACCCCTGAATAAAATCACACTTCATAGAACAGAGTTTGTCGTACTGCCATTTGTGCTCAACGCCTTCAACAGTCAGTTTCATTCCCAAACCGTGCACAAGCTGCACAATATTCTGAATAAAATCTTCTTTTCCGTCCACAAGATAATTGTCAACGAGAGATTTGTCAATTTTAACCTTGTCCGCCGGCACAAAAGTCAAATAACTCAGAGAAGAATAACCCGTTCCAAAATCATCGAGTGCAAGTTCAACACCAATTTTTTCAAGCTCGCTAAAAAGTTGAGTTACACGGTCTTTTTTGCCCATAAAAAGACTTTCTGTAATTTCAATTTCGATTAAATCTGACGGAATCCTGTATTTTTCCATAAGGCTTTTCAAATACAAAACATAACCGTCATCAATAAGCTGTCCATTTGAATAGTTTATTGCAACCTTTCTAAGTTTCATTCCTTCAGAACGCCAGATGTCCATCTGACGCAAAACTTTTTTAGTAACAATTCTTCCAATTTGAGCAATAAATCCGCTGCTTTCCGCTACAGGAATAAAAACATCCGGTCCAACAGAATAATCCCTCAAGCGGACAAGAGCCTCAAAACCGCAGACATCGCCAGTTTTTGTAGAAATTTGCGGCTGATATCGAATTTCAAAACCGTCGCATTTACATTCGGCTTTTAAAATATCAATAATCGAATTACGCCTCAAAACCGATTCTTTCATTTCCGGCATAAATCCAAGACAGGTACCAACACCAATCTTTTTTGCCTCGTACATTGCAATATCCGCCTGTGTAAGAAGCTCATCGTACGAAACGTCTATGGACGAGTCTGCAAAACCCAAAGTTACGCTTGTTGAAAGTTTTGTTTCCCCATATTCCATCGGTTCGTTGAGAAACTGTCGCAAAGACTCAATTTCGCGCCCGTTTTTTTCGATATGACCGCACTTATAGACAAGCAAAAATTCATCTCCGCCGTAGCGCGCCGCAAAATATTCACCGTTTACAGTAAGTGATTCAAGCCGGCGTCCGTATTCTTTTAAGACATAGTCGCCACAGGCGTGTGTGTAAGTATCGTTGTAATTTTTAAAATCATCAATGTCCATCAAAAAAAGCGTAAAAGGCAAACCAGAATGTATAATTTTTTTTATTTCTGCTTCGCCGTGGCTCCTGTTTGGAAGTTTCGTCAAACCGTCATTGTTTGCAACAAAAGTCAATTTTTTTTCCGACTCACTCAGTTCCCTGTTAATCTGGTGCATTTTTTTGTTCATCGCCATGACGATTTCGTTAATTTTTTTTGACTTGTAATAGCTTGTAATAAAAACAACGAGCATCAAAATCAAAGAAAGCATTATAAAAAATACAGCAATGAATAAATTTTTTTGTTTCTTAACAATGTTTTCCGCCTTGTTAAAAAAAATCGTTTCGGAAGGCAAGGTTGAAGGATTTATATTGAATTCTTTCAGAATTTTGTAATCAAAAATACATTTTCCGACCGCAAACTCATCATATTCAAAATCAAAAATATGTTTTTTGCCTTCGAGGATTTCGTAAACAATTTCTACAGCATGACAAGCGGCCGCATAGTGATCATAGACTTTTCCGCCCAAAAAACCATTTCCAATACCTACGGCATTTGTTCTATAAACAGGAATTTTCCGTGAATACGAACTTATAAAATCAATAAGCTCATAAATAGAAAAAGAATTTCTGTGAGCATACGACTGCAAAGAAGAAAGACACAAAATAACAGAATCAGCCTGAATTGCAGACAACCGGGCAGCAATTTGTTCAGGAGAATTTCGGGAAATCGTAATAAATTCATAGGTCAAATTCGGATATTTTTTTATTGCGTTCAAAAACTGCGTCCCGTCTCCACGTCCCGTCAAAGAATCATCAAGAATACAATAAATTTTTTTAACCTTAGGATTTTGCTCAATGATTATTTCAAGAGTCTCATCAACAAAAATTTTTTCTCCAAATCCTGTAAACCATGGATTTTTTTGAGCATTTTTTGCATGAGAAATATCGTTTATTCCAAAAAACACAACTGGAACATCTTTAAAAAGCTCATCGTGGAACTGCTCCATAAAAGTCAGGGCAGCGTCATCGCTTACAATAACAGCCTTGTAATTTGCCGGACGCATAGAAATTTTATGCTTTACTGTCTGATAAAAAAGCTCATAATTTTCGGCAGTGTTATAATTAAGCATATCCATGTACATTACTTCGTACATAATGCCTTTTTTTTGCATAGAATATTCAATGCCTTCAAGCTGATTTTTTGTAATTAAATACCGAGGATCATAAGAACTTATATAAAGAACCTCGTAAGATTTGTTTTCATCAAACTTAAACGGCTCAAATCTATTGCTTTCGCCTCTGAGAAAAATAAAAATTAAAAGGGCAATTCCAGTCAGCGCACAAATAACAGCCAAACCAGTCAAAACAGAAGTAAGAATTATCGATTTTCTTCTATTCATAACGCCAGTCCCCTTACAAAAATATATTCCATACTAGTCTATCATAAAAAAACTTAACTAAAAAACTCCGGTTGATAATTTATCGTTAGCGTACAAGAAAAACTTTTCACAAAGGACATTCAGTGTCGCACTAACTGTTTTATCATTGGCATGCCAACTAAAGAAGGAGGCATGATAAAAATTACATCATTGCAATTTTTATCATTACAGTTTGTTCAAGCGTTGCTTTCTCAAACTGTAAATCTCGCCATCCGTGGCTCGCCGCAAGCGCGAAGGAGGAACAGCTATGGCTATGTTTTTTTTATTTTTAGGATTTATCGCTTTATGGGCAATTACAGAAATTATCGAAACCTTTTTAAACGAAAAACGCCGGCATGAGAGCCGGCACTGTCAAAAAAGAACACTCCGCTGGATAGACTAAAGGCAAGCGGAAAGAGAAAAACTATTCGGTAAGCAGGTTGTTGCTTTCAACGTAATTTTTACACTTGCGTTCCCAGTCGATTCCGCCAATGCGTGTAAAACCGTTGAGCCACTGCTGCCAGTTTTCTTCTATAAGGACGCGTTTTCCTGTAACAAAGTCCATAACGCCCTGTTCGTAATATTTTTTTACTTCGGCAGACGGAGCAGGCAAACCTTCTGAGCCAAGGGCCGGTGTCCAGTCCTGACTCTGCATGTCCTTCAAAACTGCGTATGCACTCATTTTTTTGCCGTTGCGGCTTACCCAGGTCGGGTAGCGGCTTTCAAGTTCAACTTCGCTGTTATAAAAAATCAAATTTCTAAGCTGAAGATAACGTGCAAATGACTTTTGAGTATACGCTTTTGAAGGGTCAGCCAAACCTTCAGTTGTGATTTTTCCGTTTTCGTCGCGTCTGTAGTTTACGCCTTCTTCACCAAATCCCAGAAGATAATAACCTTCGTCGCTGCTCATCCATTCAAGAAGTCTTGCAATTGCCTC
Organism: Treponema berlinense; assembly: GCF_900167025.1. Taxonomy (GTDB): domain Bacteria; phylum Spirochaetota; class Spirochaetia; order Treponematales; family Treponemataceae; genus Treponema_D; species Treponema_D berlinense. Next base: position 159,653 of record NZ_FUXC01000004.1, read on the forward strand.
AATCTTGCCTTTTTCTCTGGCATTTTTACTGATTGCATAGATGCGGTGTCCCTGGTCAGTGTAAATTCCAACCGATTTAACTCCAGAAGGACCTGTCGGAGGTTCAATTACAATCCATTCTCCATCAGGAAACCTTTCGTCAAACGGCGCATAGTTGTTTTCAAGGGCAAAGGCCGCATTTTGTTCGCGCATAATTCCAAAACGTCCTGATTTCCAGGCATTTCTAAAATCGTCTTTTTTATAAACAACCCAGTTTGGATCAATTACTTTTTCGCTAACCATCTGACGCACAAAATTTACAGCATCAAAATAACTGTCTTTGTAAATATTAAGTCCGGCAGTGTCTTTGTTAAAATCAAAAGTTCCTTCTACTCCAAAAGCACCAAAAATCGGGTCAAATTTTACCCCTAATCCTTCTGAATTCTTTTTGATTTCGAGATAAGCGCCGTAACCATAAGTGTCGTTTTTTCCGTTGCCGTCAGGATCGTTGTAAGTAAAAGCCTTCATTACGTTCATGTAATCATCGAGAGTCACAGGAATCTCAAGGCCAAGTTTATCAAGCCAGTCTTTTCTAATCAAAATTCCTTCGTTTTTTACAACCGAACCTGGCTGGCTCAAAGCATAGTGCTTTCCCTTGTAACCATAAGACTTGCGCTCTTTTACATCATACATCTGAGAAGTACGAGTCGGCATAAGTTCATACATGTCATCAACGTAAGAAAGACATTCCTTTTTCATCAATTTTGGCAAAACAGTTCCGCCCACAACAAAAATATCCGGCAGACGTCCAGCCTCTGCAGCGGCTGTAATTTTTTTCTCCGCTTCAGCAGAACTTGCAGGCACAGCAGAAATTTTCAACTCGATATTCAATTTTCTGCGGATAATGTTAAAAACTTCCCAATCTGCCGGCGGTTCTCCAGCTTCAGAAAAAGTTGCACCGTACCATAATTCTACAGGAACAATATTTTTTCCTTTAGAACCGCATGAAGTAAGAATCACTGCAAGAAAAAGTGCTGCGAAAACAGCTGAAATTTTGCATTTCATTTAAAATTCCTCCAAACTCATTCATTCTAAAACTTAATTACATTCAATTCAAATAAATATAAAGTCAAACCAAAAATATACCATACGGCAATTTTTATTTCGAGATTTTAGAGATATTCTTTTGTTATTCCGTCATTAAAATCGCTTCTCTACGTCTATATTTTTCTCTTGTCCAATCAGCAAACTTAATTCATAATTGTTTTTTATGAACATTCTTGTAAGCGCCTGCCTCTTAGGTTTTGATGTAAAATACGACGGCGGAAACAACGGCTCAATTTTGCCGGAAGAAACTTTTGAGCGCCTGAAAAAAATCGCAAACATAATTCCAGTCTGTGCAGAATGCATGGGCGGACTTTCATGTCCACGCTCTCCCTGCGAAATTTCCGGAGAAAAAGTAATCGACTCGCAAGGCAACGACAGAACTCTTCAATTCAAAAAAGGCGCGCAACAGGTTTTAAAAGCGGCAAAAATGTTCGGATGTTCTTTTGCGCTTTTAAAAGAAAAAAGTCCTTCGTGCGGCTCTGGAAAAATCTACGACGGCTCGTTCAGCCACAAAATTATCGACGGAAACGGAATAACGACAGACCTTTTGCTAAAAAACGGAATAAAAGTTTTTGGAGAAACCCAAATAGAAGAACTATTTGAATCCCTCCGGCTTGCAAAAGCGCCTCTTCAACTGAGTTTTGCTTTTTAAAATTATTTAAGCCGTCAAGTTAAATCTGTCAAACTAACTCCGCTGGTTTTGAAATTATAAAATCGGCCTCAAATTCTTCAAATTCCTTCTGGCTTCCATAACCCCACAAAACCGCACAGCATTTTAAGCCGTTTTTTCGCGCTCCGAGAATATCATGCTTTCTGTCGCCAATCATCAAAATCTTGCCGCTTTTTTGTTCGGCCTGCAAATTTTCGTGCTTAATTACATATTCAATAACTTTGTGCTTTTCGCTTCTTGCCTCTGCCATGTCAGCGCCACCGGCAAAGTCAAAGTATTGAGCTAAATTAAAATGTTCCAAAATCCTGAACATAAAAACTTCTGGTTTTGAAGTTGCAACGTAAAGTTTTTTTCCGCTTTCTTTGAGTTTTTGCAAGGTTTCCGGAATTCCTTCATAAACTGCATTTTGAAAAATTCCTTTTTCCGTATAAAACTCGCGATATTTTTCGATGGCTTTATTGCACTGCTCTTCGTTCAGTCCATAAAAAACATTGAACGACTCTGCAAGCGGAGGTCCGATAAAACGCCTGATTTTTTCATCGTCCGCTTCTTTTATTCCAAAACTTTCAAGCGCATAACGCACACTGTTTACAATTCCTTCGGCAGAACGGGTCAAAGTTCCGTCAAGATCCCAAAAAAAGTGCGTAAATTGAGAAAAATCGTTTCTTAACAACATATTCTGATTGTAGCAAAAAAATGAACTTTGCTACAATCAAAACACAATATGAAGTTTTTCCGATCCTAAACCTTGAACTGGTCGACCTGAACCCCAATCTGTTTAATTGAAGTTTTCATGCGGTTTGTAAGTTCAGAAAGAGCCGCTCCAGTTTCGTTGATTTTGCGTGCCCCGGAAGACATTTCGCCCATTCCGTCTTTAATGCTGAATGTAGCTTCCTGGAGATTTTTAATCTCATCAAGAATCGCCTTATTTCCTTCAGCCATTTCCAAAGACGCTGTTTTTACTTCGTTAGAAGTGTCATTCATGCTGTTAAGGGCAACTGCAATCTGTTTTGAACCTTCATTCTGTTCAATCATTGCATTTGAAATTTCCTGAACAAGGTTGTTTGTCAAATTGATTTCCTGGGCAACGTCGTTAAACGCATCGGAAGCAATGCCGGAAGCATCAACCATCTGCTCAATGCTGTTTATGATTTTGTCCAGCTGGTTACCGATTGTCTGCGACTGGGAACCAGAATCTTCGGAAAGTTTACGGATTTCGTCGGCAACAACGCTAAATCCTTTTCCAGCTTCGCCCGCGTGGGCCGCTTCGATTGCCGCATTCATAGCCAAAAGGTTTGTCTGCTCTGCAATTCCATTGATTACAACGTTCGCCTCGCGCAAAGCCTGGCTTTCTGCCTGAATTTCCTCGATTTTTGCAGTAACATCGTTATTTTTTTGAATTCCAGTAGCCGCTTTTTCTTCAAGCTCGTGGAAAGTATGAGCCATTCTCTGCACAGAATTATTTACAGAATTGATGTTTCCGATCATCTCTTCAACAGAAGCGCTCGCCTGGGTAACAGCCGCGCTCTGGCTTTCAATCATGCGGTTTAAAGACTCAATATTCGAAGCAATTTCGTTTACAGCTCCGGCAGTTTCGTGCACAGACTCGCTCTGAACACCAATCTGTTTGTCCATGCTCTGAATATTGCTGATAATCTGAGTAATTGCCGCCACAGTATCTTCCGTGCTGTTCTGCAAAAGTTCATCGACTTCGACAAGCTCGTCCTTCGACTGCTTCATTGTCGAAACAATTACATGAAGCTTTTCGGAGAATTTATTAAATCCATCAACAACACGTCCAATTTCGTTGTTGCTCTTTAACTTAATTCTTTGAGTAAGGTCTGCATCTCCAGTTGCAATTCCGCGGATTGTGTTTTCTACAACCCTCAAAGGCTTTATCTGCTTGTACATTATAAAACCGGCAAAAAGAACAATTACAACGGTAATTATAATTCCGCAGATTAAAAGTTTATAGAAAATAGCAGTTGCCGTTGCGTTGATTTCTGTTTCCTTCAAGAAAAGCATAATTTTCCACGGCGTGTGCTTTACAATTTTAGAAAAAATAACAATGTTTTCGCCAGAACTGTTTTTGATTGTTCCGATATGGCTGTCATTTGCCCATGCAGTCTGAAAAACAGAATAAGAAGCCGGGTCATTTTTTCGGATATAATCAACTTCTTCCTTTAGTCTTTCAGAGTTAAGATTTGACGCAATAACCTTTCCAATGCTGCTAAAAAGTCCAGCTTCGCCGATTGAACCAAGATTTATATCTTCAAGAACCTTCGCAAAATTAGACTCTTCAACGTTTCCACAGAAAAAACCGATTGTCTCGCCATTGCGTTTGGCGGCACGGCATACATGCACAACTGTTTTCCACGAAACCTTAGAAGGAACAGGATTATCAATATAAGAATCTGCGCCGTTCTGCATGATTTCCTTAAAATAATCACGGTCAGAAACAATAGTCTGAGTTCCAATATCCGAATAATAAAGTCCGTCTTTATCAACCCACGCAACATAGTCAAAAAAATCTTTATTTCTGTTCTGTTCGTGGTCGCGCAGCCAGGAAACAATTTCTTCCGTGCTTGCATTTTCCTTTATAACGTCCGAATTGCAGTAATAATCGAGAGCGGCAAAATATTTTTCAACAACATTTTTTTCAAGGTTTGCATAAGTTTCTACAAACTGGGTATATTCAAATTCCGTAGTTTTTCTAATTTCCTCTTTTGTAGTTTTTGTTACAAACCGAATCTGCACCACGTTAAAGAAAACAACAATTCCCGCTATAAAACTGCCTATAAGAAGAAACAGCCGTCCTCCCTTTTTCTTTTCCTGCTGATTTTCTGTCTTACGTAGTTTCATAAAAATGCCTCCAGTTAAAAAAATCATTCTTCCGAATATCTGAACAAAATATCTAAAAGTTGCAGTTTTTAGATAAAAATTTGAAATAAAATATGAAATAAAAAATCGTACATTTTATTTTACCAAATAATATCAAAACCGCCACAAAAAACTTAAAACCATTGCAAAAAATGGCCATAAAAAAACGCTCCCGGGCGAGAGCGTTTTAGTTCTAATACGTTAATACTTTTTCGTCAAGGATTGTTACAAACTACGCTAAATTGCACAATTTATAAAAAAATTAGTGATGGAAAAGTCTAATTCCGTTAAAGCACATAACCATATTGTATTTGTCGGCAGTTTCGATTACCTGATCGTCGCGAACAGAACCTCCCGGCTGAGCAATTACAGTTACGCCAGATTTATGCGCACGTTCAATATTGTCGCCAAACGGGAAGAAAGCGTCTGAACCGAGAGCAACGTCTGTATTTTTAGCAAGCCATTCTTTTTTCTCTTCGCGGGTAAAAACTTCAGGCTTAACCTTGAAAATTCTCTGCCAGCTTCCTTCTGCAAGAACATCCTCATATTCTTCGCCAATATAAACGTCGATTGCGTTATCGCGGTCTGCGCGTTTAATTCCGTCAACAAACTGCAAGCCGAGCACTTTTGGCGACTGACGCAACCACCAGTTGTCAGCTTTCTGACCGGCAAGTCGTGTACAGTGAACGCGGCTCTGCTGACCAGCGCCAATTCCAATCGCCTGACCGTCTTTTACGTAACATACAGAATTTGACTGGGTATATTTGAGAGTAATGAGAGCAATAATAAGGTTATGCTTTTCATCCTCGCTCAAATTTTTATTTTTCGTAACAATATTAGAAAGACAGCCTTCGTCAATTTTTATAAAGTTGTGTCCCTGTTCAAATTTTACGCCAAAAACCTGTTTAACTTCAGTTGCCGGAGGAACGTAAGCCGGATCAATCTGAATAACGCAGTAATTTCCGTTCTTCTTAGCCTTTAAAATTTCAAGAGCTTTGTCGGAAAAAGCCGGAGCAATAACGCCGTCAGAAACTTCTTTTTTAATCAAAAGAGCAGTGGCTTCGTCACATTCGTCGCTCAAAGAAATAAAATCACCAAAAGAAGACATTCTGTCAGCACCACGGGCACGGGCATAAGCGCAAGCCAAAGGAGAAAGTTCAACGCCGTCGGTAAAATAAATCTGCTTGAGAGTGTCACTCAAAGGTTTGCCAATTGCAGCGCCAGCAGGAGAAACATGCTTAAAAGAAGTTGCGGCAGGAAGTCCAGTAGCTTCCTTCAATTCCTTAACAAGCTGCCAGCCGTTCAAAGCGTCAAGCAAGTTTATATAACCAGGTCTTCCGTTCAAAACAGTAATTGGAAGATCACCTTCATCAACAAAAACCCGGGCAGGTTTCTGGTTTGGATTGCATCCATATTTCAATTCAAGTTCTTTCATTCTTAAAAATTACCATAAAAAAATGTTCTATTCAATAAAATCAAAAAATTAGAACCGCATCCGCCGTCATATCCGGCTCTTGCTATAAGTCCTCGCTTCGCTGCGGTCTTTCCGCAACGATCCGGGGTAAATTTTGCGGTTTATTGTAAAAAAATCGTCTTGGTACTATAATTGTGCTTTATTTTTGCAAAGACTTCAAAGAGGTACATTTATGGGCGGAATTTTTGGCGTTGCTTCAAAAGACGACTGTTCAATGGATTTATTTTTCGGAACTGACTATCATTCACATTTAGGAACCCGTCGCGGCGGACTTGCAGTTTACCGCGACGATGACAAATTTCAGCGTGCAATTCACAATATTCAGAATTCTCCGTTCAGAACAAAATTTGAAAACGACATAGAAGAAATGAAAGGCCACATCGGAATCGGCTGTATTTCCGACTACGAGCCGCAGCCTCTTCTTGCCTGCTCCCACCTTGGACGTTTTGCGCTTACAACCGTCGGAATTGTCACAAATAAAGACGAACTTTCAAAAGAACTTATCGAAAACGGCGGTGCTTTTCTTGAAATGTCCGGTGGCGAAATCAACCAGACAGAACTTATTCTTGCGCTTCTAAACACTCAAAAAACAATTCTCGAAGGAATTAAATACGTTCAGAAAAAAATAAAAGGCTCAATCACAATGCTCGTTGCCACTCCAGAAGGAATTTACGGAGCACGCGACAGAATGGGACGTACTCCGCTTCAAATCGGCATAAAAAAAGACGCAAAAGGCTCAATTCTTGCGCACTGTCTTTCTTTTGAAAACTTTGCATACATGAACCTCGGCTACACTGACGAACACGAGCTTGGACCTGCAGAAATCGTTTTTGTCACATCTGACCGCTACGAAATTTTGCAAAAACCTCAAAAAGAAATGAAAATCTGCACATTCCTGTGGATTTATTACGGATATCCGACAGCCTGCTACGAAGGCGTAAATGTCGAAGCCATGCGCTACAACTGCGGAAAATTCCTTGCAAAACGCGACAAAGATTCAAACATTCATCCGGACTGCGCAGCTGGAGTTCCAGACTCAGGAACAGCACACGCTGTAGGCTATGCAAACGAAGCAGGAATTCCATTTACACGGCCGTTCATCAAATACACTCCGACCTGGCCACGTTCATTTATGCCGGCAAGTCAGGAACAGCGCAATTTAATCGCGCACATGAAACTTATTCCAGTTCCTCAGCTCATAAAAGGAAAAAGCATTCTTTTAATTGACGACTCGATTGTCCGAGGAACACAGCTTCGCGAAACTACAGACTTCTTGTACCAGTCGGGAGCAAAAGAAGTTCACGTTCGCCCGGCCTGTCCGCCGATTATGTTCGGCTGCAAATACCTCAATTTTAGCCGCTCAAAAAGCGAAATGGACTTGATTGCACGCCGCGTTGTAAAACAGTTTGAAGGCGATAATCCGGGCAAAGAAGTTTTGGCAAAATACTGCGATCCAGACACTCCGGAATACGCAAAAATGCAGGAAGAAATCCGCAAGCAGCTTCATTTTACAACATTAAGATTCCATCGCCTTGACGATATGCTAAATTCAACAGGACTTGATCACGCAAAACTCTGCACATACTGCTGGAACGGAAAAGAATAAATATGAATATTTACATTGTCCGACACGGAGAAACAGACTGGAACGTTCAGTTAAAATTACAGGGACGTTCCGATATTCCTCTAAACGCAACTGGAATTGAACAGGCAGAACAAACCGGCGAAAATTTAAAAAAAGCCGGCATAAGTTTTGACAAAGTTTATTCAAGTCCGTTGCAAAGGGCAGTAAAGACAGCGGAACTCATAAGCGGATTCGATTCTTCAAATATCATAAAAGAAAACCGCATAATCGAATTTTCATTTGGAAAAGCCGAAGGCTCAACGCCGGAAGAACGGCAGTCAAAACCGGAATTTGCTCAAATAAAAAACTTTTTTACAAATCCGCCGGCTTATTCACCGGACAAAGACGCAGAAACCTTCGATGACGTTTTTAAAAGAACAGCAGACTTTTGGGAAAACGAAATCCGGCCTCTGGCAGACAACTCTTCAAACAAAAACCTGCTTGTTGTTACGCACGGAGGCACGCTCCAGACGCTGCTTATGCACATTGACGGACGCACTCTCAAAAATTTCTGGAAAGTGCGTTTTCCAAATTGCTCAATAAATAAAGTTTCTTTGGAAAACGGCAATTTCAAATTAAAGTGGAAGAGCAGAGTCTTTTACTAGAGGATCTGTCAAAACCGCTTTTACTTCGCGAATTATATTGTCTTCGCTTTTTAAAACTTCAAATTCAATCTGACCGTTAAAGTCTATTTTCCGGCCTTTTTCCGGAAAGTCGCCCAAGGTTTCTGTAATCCAGCCACTGACAGTATTCGAGCTGAATTCATCTTCTTCTTTTATGCCAAAAAATTTAAGAAGCTTGTGCATTGAAGTCTCGCCGCTCACAATAAAACTTCCGTCGCCGCAAGGTTTTATATTTTCAACTTCAGAATCGTGCTCATCGTAAATTTCGCCGACAAGCTCCTCAAGAATATCTTCCATCGTAACAAGACCGAGTGTTCCGCCGTATTCGTCCAGAATTATCGTCATCTGAACCCTTTCTTTCTGCATCTTAAAAAGCAATTTTGAAATTTTAGTCTTGCCTGTCGAAAAGAACGGCTTTTTCATAATTTTTTCAAGCACGAATTCTGTTTTTTCAGTCTTAAAAAAATCTTTTTCGTGAACAAAACCGACAACAGAATCAATTTCGCCGTCATAAACAGGAAGTCTGGAAAATCCGCATTCAACAAATTTGGCTTTAACCTCATCATAAGTTGAATTTTTCTCGACAGCGCAGATGTTCACACGAGGAATTATTATGTCCTCAACGTCCAAATCATCAAATTCAATTACTGAACGGATAAAATTTCTTTCGTGTTCTTTTAAAGTTCCGTCTTCCTCGGCCTCATCAACCATCGTTATAATTTCTTCTTCGGTGATTACATTTTTAGAGTCAAAGCGGAAAATTTTTTCAATCAGCTTTTTCCAGCCGGAAAAAACAACGTTCAACGGAGTAAAAACAAAAATCAAAACTGCAAGCACAGGATAAACGAACATTGCAAGTTTTTCAGCATAGGCTTTTCCAATGTATTTTGGAGTGATTTCGCCAAAAATCAAAACGACAACCGTTATTGCGGCGGTAGAAACCACAGAAGAATTTAAATGTGAATTTACAAGAAGAATTGCAAAAAAAAGCGTGCTTAAAGTTGAAGCGGAAATATTTACGATATTGTTTCCGATAAGAATTGTGCTTAAAAGCTTGTCGTAATTTTTCTCGGTAAGAGAAAGAACTTTTCCGGCAAGCCTGTTGCCGTTTAAAAAAAGTGATTTTAATTTAATTCTGCTGGCGCAAGTGTAGGCAGTTTCTGTCGCCGAAAAGAAAGCAGAAAAACCGATTAGAACAATAATTGAAATAAATAAGGGTATGGACCCGTCAGGCATAAAAATCTCCTATAAAAAGTCAAGATTAAAACTTTAGTTTTAGGATTGACTTTTTAAGTTGTTTCGCAACGAAGTGAGAAACAACAGATGATAAAAAAGTTTGCAACGCAAACTTTTAAAGATAAAAACAGACGCCATTTTCGGCTGTTTTTACCTTACATCCTGAGAAAAAAAAGATATGGAAACATGCGTTTCCCAATTCAAAATATAACAAATTTTGAAAAATAATGACAAGGGGACTTAAAAAAATTCTCTGTTTTTACAAAAATCTCTTGACGCTCATTTTATTTTCATTTATTCTTCGGCTATAAGCGAAAGGGGAGTAGTTACTTCCTCAGAATCAACAACCGGCTTTTTTTAAAGTCTGGTTCTGTGGCTTCAATTTTGAAGAAACAAGACCTTTTGCCTGTTATTCCTTTTTTAGGAACAGCAGGCAAGAGGTCTTTTTTTGTTTAAATCCATTTTTTGACTTTGGAGGTGTCTTTATGGAACAGGTTCTTCTTTACTTTACAGAAGGAATTCGCTCTCTCGGCTGGCAGGAAGCGGTCATGTACGCGGTCGGCGCGCTTTTAATCTGGCTTGCCGTGGCAAAAAACTACGAGCCGATGCTTCTTCTGCCGATTGGATTCGGGGCGATTTTAGTGAATCTTCCGTTAAATGTTGTCTGGGAACATGCCGGAACATCAGGCGCGCTCAAAATCCTATTTGAATGCGGAATTATGACAGAACTCTTCCCTCTCTTAATTTTTATCGGAGTCGGAGCGATGATTGACTTTAGGCCGCTTTTGCAAAGACCGTGGATGCTGATTTTTGGAATTGTCGCCCACTCAGGAATTTTCATTGCCGCTTTTATCGCATACAAATTTTTCGGATTTTCGATAAAAGAAGCCGCGAGCATCGGCGTTATCGGAGCGGCAGACGGCCCGACATCAATTTTTGTAACCTCAAGGTTCGCGCCAAACCTCATGGGTCCGATTACGGTTGTAGCCTATTCCTATATGTCGCTCGTTCCAATCATCATGCCGCCGGTAATAAAAATTTTAACGACAAAAAAAGAACGTCAGATTCATGTGGAAGCAAAAGATTCAAATGTGCCAAAATGGCTTATAATAGCATTCCCTGTAATTTTGACGGCGATTGTAGGAATTTTGGTTCCAGTCGCAGCTCCGCTGATTGGATTTTTAATGTTCGGAAATCTTATCCGTGAATGCGGAGTCCTCGAAAAACTTTCAAAAACCGCGCAGAACGAGCTTTCAAACATTGTGACAATCCTGCTCGGAATAAGCGTGGGCGCTTCAATGCGTGCGGAAAATTTTCTCCAGATCCAGACCGTTTTAATAATGTTCCTGGGACTTATCGCGTTTATCGGAGACACAGCCTGCGGACTTCTTTTTGCAAAGTTATTAAATATTTTCCGTCCAAAAAGCAAAAAGCTCAACCCAATGCTCGGCGCATGCGGAATTTCAGCCTTTCCAATGGCAAGCCGCGTAGTTCAGAAAATCGCGCTCGAAGACGACGACCAGAATTTTATCCTGATGCACGCCGTAAGCGCGAATGTGTCCGGACAAATCGGCTCGGTAATAATCGGCGGAATAATACTTTCAGTAGTTCCGCTTCTTGCAGGGTAAAAGACCTTTTAATGATGAACGATTAAAAAAAACTCCTTCGCCGAAAACAAAACCTTTTACAAGCGAAGGAGTGAATTGCAAGTACATATGTCCTTCTTGTAAGAATCCACTCCAAAATCCACTTGATTAGTCTCATCCGCATAACAGTAATATTTTCCTCCAAAATATTCATAGTCTGCTACCGAAATGAGTTCAGGCACATAATAAAAAAAAACTTAAAAATTTGTTATAACACTATTTTACAGAGAACAAAGCGGGCGCGACAGTGCGTTTTACGCACCGAAATCTGCCGTAAGCTTTTGAAATGCGCCGGTCGCATAAAGACAAAAAAAATCAAGCGCAGTTCACACATACTCCGCAGGAAACGCAATCACGCCTTTTGCAACAGAACCCGGCTTTCCGCAGTTGCAGACAATGCACGGAGGCGCGATTTCCACATTCTTGATTCTGCCTGTAATAAAAAAATTCTTCGCATCGTCTGCTTTTGGAGTGGCGGTCTTTTTTATTTCAACCGGATAGACAGTGTTGTTCAAAAAAATAATAAGGTCGATTTCAATTTTATCCTTGTCCCTGTAAAAATAAAGCGGCGGCTCAATTCCAGCATTGCAGAATGATTTAAGTACTTCGCCAACAATATATGTTTCAAAAAACGCCCCCGACATGGCTCCAGAACGCAGCACTTCTGAATCCGTCCATCTTGTAAGATATGAGGCAAGTCCTGTATCGACAAAGTAAAGCTTGGGAGTTTTTACAACCCGTTTTTCAACATTCACCGAAAACGGCGGAAGCAGGTAAACAAGTCCGGAAGTTACAAGAAGCGAAAGCCATTTTTTCGCCGTAACCTCGCTTATTCCAACCTCGTTTGCAATGTCTCCGTAATTAACAAGTTGCGCAGTTCGCGCCGCGACAACCGCAATAAACTGGAGAAACTGCATCTCATCTGCAACCTGCGCCAGGCTCCGGATATCACGCTCGATGTAAGTTTTCAGATAGCTTGAGTAAAAATCGTTCGGCGAGACATTGCCCTTTGCAACTTCCGGATAGCCGCCTGTAAAAATTGAATTCCATGTTTCTGCGGCAGAAAGAGCCTTTCCAGAAAATTCGCTGTTTCTCTGCAAAATGTAGTCTTTTGACGGAATAAATGGCCGGTCAAAACTGTCGCCACGTTTTTCACGTGCGGAAAGCGGATAAAGCTGCACAATTCCTATTCTTCCAGAAAGGCTCTCTGTCGCTTTTTCCATAAGCCTGAACTGCTGGCTTCCTGTAAGATAATACATTCCGTTGTGCCGGTTCTTGTCAATTTCAATTTTTAGATAGCGAAACAGTTCTGGAACATACTGAACTTCATCAAACAAGAACGGGCTTGGATGAAAATCAATAAACGACTGCGGATCGTTTTTTGCGGACTGCTCTTCCATCGGGTCATCAAATGTAAGATAGCCAACAGATTTTTTGTCAGTTACGTTTTTCAAAAGAGTTGTCTTTCCGGTCTGCCTTGCGCCTGTAACAAGCACTGCCGGAAACGACTGAGACATCCGTTCTATTGTTTTTTCTGCATGACGCTCTATAAAAGCCATATTTTCTTCCAAAATCAAGTTTTTTGTGGGATAATCCAAACTGCTACTTTGGATTATCCCACAAAAGAGAAAAAAAGACAAGAAACCCGTACTTTACACAAATGCTAAAAAAACTGCGGTCAGCAAAAAAAGTCCGCACTTCCAAACCGAAAATGTGGACTTAAAAGCGTGAACAAAATCACGCAAATTTTATTTTTTGTTTAGTTTTCTGCAAAAAACTTAAATTAAACCAATCCCTGAGCATCCATTGCGCGGGCAACTTTGAGGAAGCCGTAGATGTTTGCGCCAGAAACGTAGTCTGTTGTCTTTGAAGGAGCATATTTTTTTGCAGTTTCGTAAGCGTTGTCGTGAATCTGTGTCATGATGTGCTTGAGTTTTGAATCTACTTCTTCGCGGGTCCATGAGAGGCGTTCTGAGTTCTGAGACATTTCAAGACCAGAAACTGCTACACCGCCGGCGTTAGAAGCTTTTCCTGGAGCAAAGAGCACGTCATTTTTCTGCAAATATTCAATTGCGTCTGCACGGGTAGGCATATTTGCACCTTCAGCAACGAGTTTTACGCCGTTAGCAACAAGTTTTTTAGCATCTTCCATGTAGATTTCATCCTGAGTTGCACAAGGGAATGCGCAGTCAGCCTTAACGCCCCAAGGTTTTTCTCCCTTGAAGAATTTTGCTTTTGGATATTTTGTAAGATAAGTGTCGATTTTCTTGTGCTCGCCGCGGAACTGCATAACAAATGCGAGTTTTTCAGCGTCGATTCCATCTTCATCAAGAATATAACCTGTTGAGTCAGAAAGAGTGATTACTTTTCCACCAAGCTGAGTAACTTTCTCGCAAGCGTACTGGGCAACGTTTCCGTCTCCAGAAATAATGCATGTTTTTCCGTTAAAGTCAGTATTTACGGCCTTGAGCATGCATTCTGCAAAATAGATAAGTCCGTAACCAGTAGCCTCAGGACGAATCAAAGAACCGCCGAAGTCAAGACCTTTTCCTGTAAGAACGCCAGTAAACTGGTTTGTAATTCTCTTGTACTGTCCAAACATCCATGCAACTTCGCGTCCGCCAACACCTTTATCTCCGGCAGGAACGTCTGTGTCAGCTCCAATATGGCGATAAAGCTCAGTCATGAATGACTGACAGAATCTCATTACTTCTGCGTCAGATTTTCCGTGAGGATCAAAGTCAGCGCCGCCTTTTCCGCCGCCCATTGGAAGAGTTGTCAAAGAATTTTTAAGAACCTGCTCAAAACCCAAGAATTTAAGAACGTCCAAACTTACTTCTGGAGAAAAACGCAAGCCTCCTTTGTAAGGTCCGATTGCAGAGTTAAACTGAACACGGAATCCGCGGTTTACATGAGGTTTTCCAGCATCGTCTGTCCAAGGAACACGGAACATAATGATTCTTTCCGGTTCAACAAATCTTTCAAGAACAGCAGTTTTTTCAATTCCAGGCATTGTGTCAACAACTGGAGAAAGAGTTTCGAGAACAAGGCCAGCAGCCTGAAGAAAGTGTTCCTGATCAGCATAGCGAACCTTAAGCTCGTCCCAAACACGTTTGCAGTAAGCATTTTTAACGTTAAATTCTTTAAGTGCCATTTTTAACTCCTTTTTGATTAGCATTTAAAAGCAGGCAAAAAAATAAGACGCCATAAACAAAACTCCACGCATTGAATTTAAAGACAATGATAGCGTTTTATTTACAGCGTCTTTGCCGTATGAGATAAACATAAATTTTTTGTGCAAAATAGTCAATAAACAACCCCAAAATTCATCAATTTTAACCTAGAAAAAAAATAGGAGCACACCGCAATCACAAACCGGCTCTCCACGGTTTCGCTCCAGCTCCATCCGCCAAGGCGGACGCATTCGCGCCGTTCCGATCCGGGCTAAATTTTACGCTAAAAGACAAACTAATTCTCAAAATCTTACGCCGGATGCGGAGGGCTTTAGTTGTTGAAACGATTGTGCTTTTGCACAACCGTTTCAACAATGCAGCGTAAGCGGAACCCAGAGCAGCCGGTTGTTAAGTTAAGTTTTATTTTGTGCAAAATTTAATTTTAAACAAAAAAATGCCGTCCAAAATTCAAAAAAATTCAGACGGCATTTATTTTTTGCTGTTTTTAGAAAAATCTGCTATTCAGCAAGGCACTTGTCCAAATCGGCAGAAATTGCCTTTTTGTCGAGGTTCTGTCCGATAATGCAGAGTTTTATCATTCTGTCGCCGACAGTTTCGTCCCATTCCTTTTGAATTTCCGGGTTCTGTGCAAGGATTTTTTTCTGCTCTTTTGCAGGAGCGGCGGCAATCCACTGTCCAGAATAGCCTGCCTGAATCTGTCTTCCGCTTGTTTCAAAAACCCAGGCCATTTCCGGTTCGTCTGCAAACCACATCAAGCCTTTGCAGCGGATAATATTTCTTGGCCATTTTGCCGCAAATTCATCAAGTTTCTGGCGGTCAAACGGCTTACGACGGAAGTAAATGAATGTTCCGATTCCGTATTCGTCTTCGTCTGCCCCGGAATCTCCCTCATGCTTGTGCTCGTGGTGATGATGCTCATGGCCATGTTCATGCTCGTGATGTTCGTGGTCATGGTCTTCGTCATGTTCGTGTTCATGCTCGTCTTCTTCAACTTCATCTTCTTCCAGATGTTTGCACCAGCCGGCAGCGGCATAAACTGTTTCAAAATCGAATGAATGTGTCGAAAGAATTTCTGCAACATCAACCTTTCCATGGTCAGTTTCGATAATTTTTACACCAGGATGCAGAGTTTCAATAACCTTGCGGACTTTTTTAAACTCGTCCTCAGTAACAAGGTCTTTTTTGTTGATTACAAGAGTTGAACAGAATTCAATCTGCTGAACCAAAAGCGATTCGATGTCTTCTTCGCCCATGTCTTTTTTGTCGAGAAGTTTGTTTCCGCCGGCAAATTCATCAACCAGACGGGCAGCATCAACAACTCCGACAACATTGTCCAAAACGCCGTTTTTTATAGTTTCGAGTTCCTGAGCAATCGGCATTGGCTCACAAACGCCAGAAGCCTCGATCATAACATAATCGTATTTTCCAGATTTTATGAGATTTTCAATATTCTGCGAAAGCTGAGTTTTTAAGGTACAGCAGATACAGCCGTTCGTAAGAGGAACAATGTCCGAAGTGTCGGTGATTTTTGCTCCATCAGCAATCAATTTTGCATCAACATTTACTTCGCCAATATCATTTACAATTACCGCAACCTTATAACCTTTCTGATTAGAAAGAACCTGATTTAAAAGAGTCGTTTTTCCTGCACCAAGATAACCGCAAAGCAGTGTGATTGGTGTTTTTGCCTTAGCCATAATATCCTCCAAAAAAAACTTCTTATTAAAAAATTCTCCTATTAAAGATAATAAATTTTTCGCGAAAAGACTATAATTTTTAAAAATTTGTAGATAATATAAAAATCATGAAAAAAACAAACGCAATGAGAATCCTTGACGGTCTCAAAATCAAATACGAAACCTTAAGTTACGAAGACGACGGCGAACACGAGCTCAGCCGCGGAGCTGCCGAAAATATCGCGGCAAAACTCGGAATAAATCCAGCCGCCTGTTTTAAGACAATCGTAATGCGAAACGAATCCAAGCAAATTTTCGTTTTTTGCCAGAGCGCAATTCACGAAATCAACCTGAAAAAAGCCCGCAACGCATCCGCCTCAAAAGAAATCAATCCTGTCAAACCCGACGAGCTTCTCGCTTTGACAGGCTACATCCGCGGAGGCTGTTCACCTCTTGGCATGAAAAAAAAGTTTCCGACCTTTATCGACCAGACTGCCCTTGATTTTGAAAAAATCTACATAAGCGCCGGAGTCCGCGGACAGCAAATTGTAATTTCGCCAGCCGATTTACTAAAAGCCACAGACGCCCAGAGCGTAGATTTGGTTCTCGAATAATTTTTAAATTTGGACGGCAGGCCGCCTTTTAGCAGCAATTCTTGCACAAAAACGCTTCTGCCCCAAAAAACCGGCTGCTCCGGGTTCCGCATCCGCTCCATTTCTGGACAAGCTGCGCAAAAGCCCAGTTTGTCCAGAAACAAAAGCCCTCCGCATCCGGCGTAAGCTGCTATTTTGAAGTCATATTAACAATTCCGTCCCAGTTTTCGCTCAGTCCGTTCTCAAGATATTCTTTACAGCGCTGGGCATAAACCAAAGGAGTTTCATCTTCTGGAACAAGTTTATTTGCCTTTATAAAAAGTTTTCCTGCCTTTACAAAGTCTTTTTTAAGATAGAGTTCCATTGCACTCTTAAAAATCTCTGCCGCTTCAAGGACATTTTCAGGAAGTTCTTCCCTAAAGCCCAAAATATTCCAAAGCTGAACAGGTTCCGCCCTGCCGACAACGCGTACTCTATCGAGTTTTCTCGCAAGAATTTTGTCAAAATTTTCGCCGGAATTTGCTTCGTTCCAGGTTGCGTCGCTGCACAAAATCCAGGATTTATACGCTTTATTTACACCTTCAAGACGGCTTGCAAGGTTTACGGCATCGCCCATTATCGTGTAATTCATTTTTGCACTTGTTCCCATGTTGCCGACAACCATTTCTCCGCTGTTTATACCGATTCTGGTTTCCAATGCCATAGGAATTGTTCCGTCTGCCAAAGCGCGAGTGTTAAAAAGAAGCTCTTCCTGCTTCATTCTAATTGCAGAAACACAAGCGCTCCAGGCAGGGTTCTTTAAATCAATCGGAGCGCCAAAAAAACTTACGATCGAATCGCCGATATATTTGTCGATTGTTCCCTGCTCCGCAAGAATTCTGTCCGACATGCTTCCAAGATATTCATTCAAAATGCTTACAAGTTTTGTAGGCGTTACAAGTTCGGAAAAAGCCGAGAATGACTTTATGTCAGAAAACAACGCTGTAATTCTCTTTTCGTCGCCACCGAGTTTTAATTTTGAAGGATCTTTTACAATTTCTTCAACAACCGCAGGCGCAAGATAAGTCGAAAAAGCATTTCTGAGCACGACTTTGTCTTTTTCTGCCATAACAAAATGCAGGACAACGACAAGCAGATAAGAAAAACCTGTCACAACCACAGGCGCAACAACTGGAACATAAAGTCCAAAAAATCTCATCAATCCAAACGGCAAGCCGACAGAAACTATTACGGTAAAAATTCCAAACATATTCTGAACCCAGACTTTTTTTCCGCCGGTGTAAATAACTGACAAAAATGCAAGAAGAGAAGCTATGGCAAACCCCAAAAGCCAGTGAATTTCCCGGACAAAATTCTGGTTCATAATCGTGTTGTAAACATTTGCGTGAGTTCCAACATTCGGATAAGCGCGATTAAACGGCGTTGTTCCTAAATCTGTCGTAGAGCTTGCAGTATTTCCGACAATACAAAATGAACCTTCATAGGCTTTTTTCTTTTGGTTAAAAGTTCCGAGATAGAGTTCGTCTTCATGCTTCAGAGCTTCGTAAAAACTTTTAATGTTATCTTTTGTTTCTATATAATTCTGCTCGTCAAGTTCATTCTTCATTTCATCAAGGCGGGAATTTATCTCTTCAAAATAAAAACCATCAATAAAATTTCTTACGCGTTCAAAAAAATTTTGCCGCGCAGCAAAATAATCAGTGTATTCTTCTGGCAAAATTCCGCCATCGATTGCACTGCCGTCTTCCGCAAAACCACGGCATTTTTGCAAAAGAAAACTTTTATACTGTTTTATGGAATTGTAATCGTTTAAAAGTCCGGAAACTTCTTCTTTATAAGCAAGAGGCTTTCCCTGTGCGTCCCACAAATCGAATCCATCAAAGACTTCCAAAAGAGAAACTATGCTTGATTCCGCTTCGTCCAACTGGTGAAAAAATACAACGCTTTCATGGCGGAAAGACTCGACAAATTCTTTGTTGAGCCAGTTTACCAGCATTCGCCCGTGAATATCCAGCGGAATTGTAATATTTATCCGTTCTGCTTCGTTGTCAGGATTCTTTGCATCTATCAATTTTAGAGAAAACGGCTCTCTTATAATTTCTTTCGGGTCAAGTTTTTTTAGAATCGGAGCAAAAGCCAGCTGTCCGGCATACCCTTCATTCTGACGGCTCAAAAGCTCAACGCGCCTTCTCGTTCCGTCGCTGTCCAAAACAACGTTTGTAAAACCTGCGCCCTTTGCGCTTTTCATAAACTGTTCAATTGCTGGAGAAAAACCAAGCTTGTTGTCGCCACCCTGGTCAATCAAATAATACTGATTTCCTTTTAAAATCCGTTGATTTTTGTCCTGAACATTAAAATAAAGGCATTTTTTGCGGGCATATTCCAGATATTCAGGAGAATATTTTAGATCCAAATCCAAAAGATTGACCGTAAGCCAGGTATCTCCAAAAAATTGAATCGCCTTTGCAAAAAGTTCATCGTTGTCCTGAAAACTCGACTTCAAGACACTTTCTTTTAGAGAATCAAATTCCGGATTAACCGAATCTTTAATCGTGTCAGATACAAGATTAATCAAGTCGTTTTTTTCGTACATTCCGCTTACGGCGGCCTCAGCAACCTGGCTTATAAAATCCGAAACATCTTTTTTTTGAGAATCGATGGCATTTCCAATTTCGACAGAAGCCTGCGGATTTATACCAAGACGGGAAGGAGAAAGATATTCAATATCGAAAACAGCGGTTTTTGCGCCGAGTTCCTTCATTCTTAAAAGAGCATTTGCAAGAATGTCGCGGCTCCACGGCCATGGACCAAAATCTTCGAGCGACTTATTGTCAATTTCAACAAAAAGAATTTCCTGCCGGCTTTTAGGTTCTTTTTTAAGCGAAAGCATAAAATCGTAAAGCCTGTAATCAAATTTTTGAAAAAATCCCAAAAACCCAGCACCTGCGCAAAGCAAGATTACAAGAAAAACCGCAATTTTATCGGCCGACTTTTTTAACAAATTTGTGGAAAATTTATTTCTCATTATGACAAAAAGTATAACACATGTTATGATTTTATATAGTAAAATTTCAATTTTCGAATCATATAACAACTTCAATCTCGGAGGAAATATGAAAAAAAGTCTGTTGTTGCTGATTGTAGCGTTGCTTTCTTTTTCTGCAACTGCCCAGAATTCCGAAAAATTAACAGAACTCATCAACTCAAAAACTGCAACTTACGGTCAGGTAGCGTATCTTTACGGAGTTTATTCGGAAAAAATCGATGAAAATGCTTCTTATGAAGAATCGTTCGACGTTCTAAAAGAAAATTTTCCATTAAAAAAAGAAATTTCTTCATCATCGCCTGTCACACTCGCAGAACTTTCTTTTATCTGTGCAAAACTTGCAGATTTGAAAGGCGGAATTTTTTATACGCTTTTTTCAAATCCACATTACGCCTTCAAGGAACTTCAGGCCAAAGAAATTTTGCCAGAAAACTCGGATCCGTCGCAAAAAGTAAACGGCCGGGACGTAATTGCAATTTTTAACGGTTGCCTTTCGCAAGAATAAAAACTGCAAAAAGACATTTTGTATCGGGAGTAAATATGAAAAAATCGATTCTTACAGTATCCGCTTTTTTTGTGGCAATCTCGCTTTCTGCCTTTGATTTTGGCGGAAGCCTTGGAAATATTTCAAAATTTGAAGACACTTTTTCTAACGACGGCCTAAAACTCAATCAAAAAAACTATGCCTCGGTTTGGGGACAAGTTCCTTTTCAAGACACAAAAAATTATTTTTTTGTACAGGGACGTTTTCAGCACGAATATGACGCCGACAAAAAAGATTCAATCAACGCTCTAAATCTTGACAACGCGCAGTTTGTTTTTTATAAACAAAATTTTCTATTCAACGTTGGACGTTTTTATTATTCAGACATTTCTTCCATTATATATAATCAGAGCGGAGATGGGGCGGAAGTTCAATTTCAACTTCCGGGAATAAAAGCCAGCGCCTACGGTTTTTACACAGGTCTTTTAAATTCCCAGTTTGTCACTCTAAACGACTTTGACTATATTGCCGACGAAGACAAACTCTACGATTTGTGCGCTAAATATCTTATTGCTGGTTTAAAAGTTGAATTGCCGTCTTTTTTGGGAGAACAGACCCTTTCCGCTGAAATTTTAAATGCCTGCCGGCTTGAAGGAAAAAATTACAACAGGCTTTTTGCAGAAGGAAAACTCGAAGGACCAATTTCTGTTTTAAACGGTCTTTTTTACGATTTGACGGCAGCTGTCGAATTCTCTAAATACGACGACCAGAAATTCAAGATTGCAAACCTTTCAAAAGCAAGAATTTATTTTTATCCAGGCGTAAAAGATACGCAACTTTCTTTCAACGCTGTCTACACCACAGGAGAAGAAAAAGACAAAGATTCTTCGATAAACGCTTTTTCTGCAATCACAAGTTCAACTGCTGTAAATTCAATCGAAGAACCTGAATTTTCCGGAATTTTTAAAACCGGACTTTCCGCTTCGATCAAACCTGTAAAAAATCTTCTTGTTGCGGCAAACGCAGATGCGGTTTTTAACACAAACAAAAATAAAAACAAATATTCCGGCTTTCAATACAAAGCACTTGCAAACTGGCAGATTTTAAGCGATTTGTTTGCAGGAGCAGAACTTTCGCAATTCTTCGACAAAGACAACTCTGACAACAACAAAACGTCGATTTCGTTAAAAGCAATTCTTACATTCTAAATTATGGAGGAAACAAAATGAAAAAAGCAGTAAAAACGTTTGCATTTATTTGTTTAACACTTTTTGGTTCTATTTGTGCTTTTTCTGCCCCATTTGAAGCAACAGTCGTTTCTGCAAAAGGAAAAACAGAAGTTCAGCGTGCAGGAGTATGGACTGCGCTTACGATAGGAAATTCCGTAAGCCGTGGAGATGTTATTCAGACAGGCTTTAAGTCGGAACTTATTATTAAAATGAAAAATTCGACAGTAACAGTTTCGCCAATGACCCGAATAACAGTTGAGCAACTTGCCGAAAAAAAGGACAAGGACGAAACAAAACTTTTCTTAGACACAGGTTCTCTAAGGTCAAACGTAAAAAAAACAGAAGACCGCAGAATTGGTTTTACCGTTCGCTCACCAGTTGCAACCGCTTCTGTCCGCGGAACTGAATTCAGCATAAAAAACATTTTCGGCGGAACAGAAATTATCGGTTACGAAGGCGAAACCACAGCCTGGAAATCTGCTCAGCCACAGCAGCCGGAAATTGTAACTATAGACGATGACATTGAAATTGACGAAAGCGATTCTGGCTCTGTTTCTGAAGGTCAGTCAGGAGCAGTTATCGTAAGAAAACACACAAAATCTTCTTATACAGAAAATTCTTCTACTTCACCAAAAGAAAATCTGAAAAAAATGTCGGAAAACATCGGCGAACTGGAAACTTCTGGTCCAACCAATCAAAATTCACAAAAACGCTCAAATCTTCTTATAAATATTACGATAAAAGAATAAATGAAACAGATAAAATTTAAAAAAATCTCAAAGAACGCACTTTTTTTAAGCGCGTTCTTTGCTGTTTGTACAGCAGATTTTACAGGTTGCACAAAAGAACAAAAAACACAGCCAGCGGTTACAGAAGAAATTCAAACCGAAGAACAGAAAACCGCCGTCAAACTAAACAGTCTGGACGAACAGACAAAAGAATATCTTTCAGACAAAACAATTGCCGTAGTTTTGGGACACAGTTACAACGATTTGCAAACTGTCGAAAAAATAAGGCAGCTTTTAAACATAAATTACGGCGTCAAAACTGACGAAACAGAAGCTTTAATAACAATCCTGGTTTATCCGGAAGATTTTTTAGTTGCAGGAAAACCAAGAATCAGTTCAATTTATTCAAAACTTGAAGATAAAAATCTTGCAGGAATAATAACATTTGGCGCTCCAGAAGGACTTTGCAACGCACTTGCAAGGCTCGAAGACCTTTCGATAAAACGGCAGGAAGAAGGCCAAAACGAAAAAGTTTTAAAACGTTCATATCCGGTTTTTTCGTTTTTTCAACAGGACGACACTCTCGGTTCTGAGTCGACGGCAGATTTTGTCCTCGACTATACTCCAAAGCAAAATTCGCTCGAAATGGAGCAAACTGCAAACATTCCAGACTTTGACACAAGTTCAATGCTCTTAAATGCAATCGACGAAATGTTAAAACTTCGCGCGCCGCTTGAAATCAATAAAAATTTAATTCAAGTTGTGCAAAAAGTTGTCGGGAAACAAAAACAGGTTTCAAATTACACAGATTATGAATCCGGATTAAAATCCGCAAATCATTTTATTTTTAACTGATGCACCTGATTCAAGAAAAAACTAAAAATCTCGCAAACAAAGAATCTGCAAAAATTCTGGTTATTTCTGACAGCCACGGTCAAACCAGAAATTTGCGCTCTGTTCTGGAAGCTCAAAAAAATACCTGCGATGCACTCGTTTTTACAGGCGACGGAATAATGGATTTAATCACAATCATGGAAGAAGATTTTAATTCTCCTCCAGAACACAAAATTTTGCCACAAAATATAATTTTTGTCCGCGGAAACGGAGATTCGCCTTATTACAATTTTTTTACAGACAAACCGCAAATTTTACAGATTCCGGAAGATGCAAGTTTTACGGTTGCACACAAAAAAATTTTTGTGACGCATGGACATTTTTTTGGAGTTTATTATTCAACCCAGGAATTGCTCGACTATCTTGAAAAAAACAGATTTGACGCAGGACTTTTCGGCCATACGCATGTGCCATTTGCCAGATTTTCAAATGATATTCTGCTTTTAAATCCCGGAAGCATTTCCTTGCCGAGAAATAATTCGCAAAAAAGCTATGCGGTTTTGACAGTCACAAAAGAAAACATAAAATATGAATTTTTTGAGCTTTGATTTTTTCAATTTTTCTGAAAAAACAAAGCTTAGAAGAAAAACTCGCCCATTTTAAAGCCGCAATAATCGTGTCCAGGATAAACCAAAGTCTTTCCGTCTACGTCCTGCTTTAACTTTTTGAGGCTCTGCATCATCAAAACCTCGCTTCCGCCAAGGTCCGTCCGTCCATAGCTTCCGTAAAAAACAGTATCGCCACTCAAAAGCAATTTTTCGGATTCGTTGTAAAGACAGACGCTTCCCATCGTGTGTCCTGGTGTATGAAGAATTTTCCAGTTTTTAAGAGAACTTTTTACTTTTTCAGAAAGTCCGGCGGAAAAATGATCCATACAGTCAAAAAGTGTTTTTTTATCTTCCAAAAAACAGTCGGCAGAAGGAAGAGCATTCACCGCGCTCAAAAAATCAGAAAATCCGATTGCATCAAGCTCTTCTTTTTGAATTTTAGAAGAGTTTTTCCCTATCATTTGAGAATCGGCATTGTGAATTAAAACAGGAATATCCGGATAGAATTCTTTTAAAACAGGAAGTCCGGCAACATGGTCAAAATGACCGTGAGTTAAAACAAGTGCGACCGGCTCTTTTTTGGTTTCTTTTAAATAATCAGAAATTACGGTTTTGTCTCCGCAATATTCGCAGCAGGCAGGATCTACGATAAAAACCTTATTTTCGCAAAGTTCCACAACCAGAGAATTTACACCGAGCGGACCCGTTCTTAAAATTTTTACCATAACAAACCTCTGCAAAAAATCAAATTCGCAAAAAAAAGCATTGAGCTTTTAAAAATCAAAATCTTCAAAAACTCAATGCCATTTAAATTTTACAGATCAGCAGAAGAACTTGAGCGAGGCTTGCGAAGAGCCATGATTTCTTCGTCTGTCATTTCAATTGGTGCTTTTTCCATTTCTTTTGCAAAAGCAGCCTGCTGAGCAACAGTATCCGAATTTGAAGCTGTAAAGCTGTCAACAATCGGAGCAGACTTGTTTTCTACATTTGGAACTCTTTCGTTGTTAATGTATTCTTCTGCAGATCCGCTTTCTTTTTCAGAAAATTCAGCGGCATCTTTTTTTTCAGAATAGCTGACTGAAAGCTTGCGGCCACGCCAGTCAAAATCGTTGAGCGCAGAAATTGCCTTGTCAGCATCTTCCTTGAAAAGTTCAACAAAAGAATAATTTGCAAGAACCTTGATATTTCCAATGCGTTCGCGTTCAATTCCAGCTTCGTTGATAAAAAGACCAAGAAGATCGCGTGCAAATACGTGACGGTTGCGTCCAATGCTTACAAAAACTGTTGCAGCATTTTCTGGAGCAATTTCTACACGAGGACTGCGTTCTTTTGGTTCGCTTTCAGTATTTTCCTGACGTTCTTTTCTTTCTTCGTAGCGGTTGCGACGATTTTCTTCACGGCGTTCACGGAAATTTTCGCGTGTTGCTCTGTTCGGATTAAAGCGATAAATTGCGCCTTTTGAAGCCTGCAAAAGGAAAGCGGCAACATAAGAGCGTCTTGTAAGAGGAACATTTTTCTTAAAAACTTTTTTAAGTTCTTCGTAATATTCCGGATTTGATTCTACTTTAGAAACTGCGTTTTTTAAAAAAGCAGCTACCTGATCCATGTTGAGTTCAGTTTCACGTCTGTTAAAAGCCATTTTGATACTCCTAAAAAAAATGCCTTAAATTAAATAGGCTTTAATTCAATTCAGCCACAAAAGCAAAATCTTTTTCTTCAAAACCTAAATCGGTCAATGTTGATTTTAGCATTTTTGGCACAAATGAATTGTTAATTATAAAAAATTGAATTCCGTCTTCGGTTAAAGTGGAAATGCTTCTTGATAAAAGCTCTCTGGCAATTCCAAGCCCACGGTAATTCTGATTTACAAAAAGGGCGTTTAAAAATGCAACCTTTTTACTGGACAAACCCGAATATAAAATACAACCGGCAAACTCGTCCGACAAAGTACGGCAAACAAAACCGCCAGTACAATTTTTAGTCAGAGCGTTGATTGAATCAAACTGATCTTTTAGTTGTAAAGAAATAGCTGAACCAAGTTCACCTGAAAATTGAATTTTTAATTCTTCAAAAAAAGCACCTGCCAAAAAAGCAACATTTCCGCTGTCCATATCCGCAGAAAATGTCCGGAAAGCAAAGTCTTCAAGAACCAGATCGTCATATTCGTAAAAGTCTTGATCTAAAGTTTCCAGCCCCCACGACTCCCGCAGTGCGTTGTACCATTCGCAAACCGTTTTTTTCATTACTTTGTTCTTAAAAAAATGAAATCTTTTGTCCGCTTCAGGATACTTTTTTAATGTATTTTTAAAATTTCTAAAAACCCCCCGTCCTTCAAGTAAAATCTGTTTAAGTTCGCCGCAAGCCTTTATGCCTTTGTACTTTGCAATAAAATCTTCCAGCAAACTGTAGCCGTCGGCACTGGTCCACAACGGCAACGAATAAATATTTTCCTCATCAACCGATTCTGGCTCACACTGAACAATCCTTGAATTTTTCGCATCCAAACCAAAATTTTGCTGCTGATTTTCCATGGCGAACAAAATGTCTGCGCACAAAGAATCAGTTAATTCAAAAAACATCGATTACCCTTTTTTATTTTGATTGCCCTAATATAACACAAATTTTATGCTTCGGGCAACTCTTTGCGGCTCGAAATGATAGTTCCGACAATGCCGTAATCTGCAGCTTCCTGAGCAGTAAGCCAATGATCGCGTTCTGTATCTTTTTTTACAGTTTCAAAATCTTTTCCGGTTGCTTCTGCAATCAATTTTGTAAGATTTTCGCGCGATTTTGAAATTTCCTGGGCAGTAATCTCAATATCAGTTGCAACACCGCGGCTTCCGCCCATCAAAGGCTGATGAATCAAAAAGTGGCTGTTCGGCAAACTAAAGCGTCTTTCTTTTGGAACAGACAAAAACAAGGTTACGCCCATGCTCGCAATAAGTCCCATTCCAATAGTATAAACAGGAGCATTTATAAAGCGAATCATATCGTAAAGTCCAAAACCGTCGTCGATTGAGCCTCCTGGAGAATCAATGTAAAGATAAATCGGTTTATCAGAATCTGCTTCAAGAACAAGAAGCTGCTTTACAATTTTTTCAACCAGTTCTTCATTCACTTCGCCGCTAACAACAATCTGGCGAGTTTTTAAAAGTTTCTCAGCAAAAGCGTCTGCAGAACCTTTTTTTTCTTTTTTTTCGTCTTCGTCAATAAATTTAGCCATACTTAAAATATATAAAAATTCCAGCTTATTGTCTAATGAAAAATCAGAAAAGACAGGAGGGGAAAGCCTTCCCCTGCGCTGCAACCACGGCTTCGCCGCGTTTTCCGCTACCCCTTCTCCTGGGGGAAATTCCCCCAAGCCCCCTTAAATCAGTTTTCGTTTGCTCCAGCCCTGCAAAATACGCTGCTGGTTTTCGTCCGCAGAAAGCAAAAATTTTGCAAACATTTCGTTTGTCTGTGCAAATTCCTGGGCAAGAATTATCTGCTCGTCTGCCGTAAAATTAGAAAGCACGTAGTCGGCAATGTCGCGGTTTTGCGGTTTTGTAAGTCCAAAGCGCAGCCTCCAGAAATCGACCGTTCCAAAAGTAGACTTCATTGAACGAAGGCCGTTGTGCCCTCCAAGACCGCCACTCCATTTTAAGCTGACAGTTCCCAAAGGAAGTTCAAGCTCGTCGTGAACAACTAAAATTTCTTCCGGAAGAATTTTATAAAAACGGGCAAGTTCTCCAACGCTTTCTCCGCTCAAATTCATATAAGTAAGCGGTTTTAAAAAGTAGATTTTATCTGGAGAGCCTTCCGGCACAATCGGATCAGAACCGTCTTTTTTAGAATACATTCCTGTTTCTGCAAACCAATGTGCGAGCACAGAAGTTTCCACAACGGCATAGTCGCCTTTAAATTTATTCTGAAAATTCAATCTGTTATAAAAAGGAAGCTGCGAAGCAAACTGCCAGGCAACATTGTGCCGTGTTTTTTCGTATTCGCTGCCATAATTTCCCAAAAAAGCCACAAGTTTAATCATTAAAAGCCTCAGTTTTTTGTATTTATTTATAGAAATAAATTATATCAATTCGCGTAAACTGTGTAAAAGGACATTTTTTTTGTATTCTTAGGCTTGCGACAGGGATCGGAAGGGACGCGAAGCGTGTGTTTTTGCCTGCAAAAATACCGGAGGCGAAAGCCGTAGCCCTGGAGAGCCCGTTTTTTGCGCAGCAAAAAGCCGCCCGATTAAAAAAAACTTTTTTATGCAAATTTAGCGGTTTACGATTGAAGTTTTTTCGTGTCCGATATATATTATTTAAGCGCTCCAAAAACACTAAATATAGCGTTTTTTGGGGCTTTTTCATCACTTTTGACACTATCACATTTTTTTATTTGTCAAGTGCTTTTCTAAAAATTCTTAAAATATTTTTCGGAGGAAAACTATAAAATGAAGATTATCAAAAGAAATGGCGTGGAAGTTATTTTTGACATAAAAAAAATTATAACGGCAATTTCGAAGGCAAATGCCGAAGTTCCGCTCAGCGACCAGCTTTCTGACAATCAAATTAAATCTATCGCAGAAAATATCGAAAATGCCTGCGCTTCTGAAAATCACGAAATGAACGTCGAAGCAATTCAGGACATGGTCGAAAAAGAAATTATGAAGGCCGGCGCTTTTGATATTGCAAAAAAATATATTACTTATCGTTACCAGCACGAACTTATGCGCAAGGCAAACACGACCGACAAGCAGATTCTTTCTCTGCTTGAATGCCAGAACGAAGAAGTTAAGCAGGAAAATTCAAATAAAAACTCGACTGTTGTTTCGGTTCAGCGCGACTACATGGCTGGAGAAGTTTCTAAAGATATTACAAAACGATTTTTGCTTGACGAAGACATTGTTCAGGCTCACAACGAAGGCATAATTCACTTTCACGATGCTGACTATTTTGCTCAGCACATGCATAACTGCGACCTTGTAAACCTGGAAGACATGCTCCAGAACGGAACTGTTATTTCCGGCACAAAAATCGACAAGCCTCATTCTTTTTCTACAGCCTGCAACATTGCAACTCAGATTATTGCCCAGGTTGCTTCGAGCCAATACGGCGGTCAGTCGATTTCGCTCGCACATCTCGCTCCATTTGTCGATGTAAGCCGCAAAAAGATTATCCGCGAAATGAACTTAATCGCCGAAAAAACAGGCCTGCAATACAACCCGGAACAGTTTAAGGAAATTGTAGAAATGCGCCTTAAGGACGAAATTACCCGTGGCGTTCAGATGATTCAGTATCAGGTTGTAACATTGATGACGACTAACGGCCAGAGCCCTTTTGTTACAGTCTTTATGTATTTGAACGAAGTTAAAGACGAACAGACCAAGTCTGACCTTGCGCTCATTATCGAAGAAGTTTTAAAACAGCGTTTTCAGGGCGTTAAAAACGAGGCAGGTTTCTGGGTTACTCCAGCATTCCCTAAGTTGATTTATGTTCTTGAATCTGACAATATTTCTGAAGACGGAAAATATTTTTATTTGACAGAACTGGCTGCAAAATGCACAGCACGCCGTCTTGTACCAGATTATATTTCCGAAAAAAAGATGATGGAACTCAAAGACGGAAACTGCTACCCTTGCATGGGTTGCCGTTCGTTCCTTACTGTTTACCACGATCCTCAAACAAACAGACCAAAATTCTACGGTCGTTTTAATCAGGGCGTTGTAACAATCAACCTTGTCGACGTAGCATGCTCGTCTGGCGGAAATATGGACGCTTTCTGGAAAATTTTTGACGAACGCCTTCAGTTGTGTTTCCGTGCGCTTATGGCTCGTCATAACAGGCTTTTGAATACTCCGAGCGATGTTGCCCCGATTTTGTGGCAAAATGGTGCTCTTGCGCGTCTTGAAAAAGGCGAAGTAATCAATAAGCTTTTGTACGGCGGATATTCAACAATTTCTCTCGGATACGCAGGTCTTTGCGAATGTACAAAATACATGACTGGAAAACCGCATACAGATCCAGAAGCAACTCCTTTTGCCTTAAAAATAATGCGCTACATGAACACAAAATGTGCCGAATGGCGCGACCAGACAAACATTGCATTCTCGCTCTACGGAACTCCGCTCGAGTCTACAACTTACAAATTTGCAAAATGCTTAAAACGTCGCTTTGGCGAAATCGAAGGCGTAACAGACAAAAACTACATTACAAATTCTTATCACGTGCATGTGACTGAACAGGTTGATGCATTCACAAAACTCACATTTGAAAGCCAGTTCCAGGAACTTTCTCCGGGTGGCGCTGTAAGTTATGTCGAAGTTCCAAATATGGAAAACAATATTCCTGCTGTAATCGCTTTGCTCAAGCACATTTACGAAAACATAATGTATGCGGAACTGAATACAAAATCCGACTGTTGCCAAAAATGCGGTTACACTGGCGAAATTCGCGTTGTCGCAGATACTGACGGAAAACTGGTCTGGCAATGTCCAAACTGCGGAAACACAGACCAGACAAAAATGAATGTTGCCCGCCGAACATGTGGCTACATCGGAACACAATACTGGAATCAGGGACGCACTCAAGAAATTAAAGAGCGCGTTTTGCATCTGTAAAAAAATGTACTACGGCGAAATAAAAAAAATCGACATTGCAAACGGGCTTGGAGTTAGAGTAAGCCTGTTTGTAAGCGGTTGCAGAAATAAATGTCCCGGCTGTTTTAATCAGATGACGTGGAATTTTAACTACGGCCAGGAATTTACTCAAAAAACTGAAGAAGAAATTCTTGAAGCGCTAAAGCCAGAATATATTCAGGGACTTACCGTTCTTGGAGGGGAACCTTTTGAAGAAGAAAATCAGCGCGTTCTTGCGCCATTTTTGGAAAAAGTCCGCGCCGCATTCCCCAAAAAAACAATCTGGTGTTATAGCGGCTACATTTACGACATAGATTTAAAACCTTCCGATGGACGCAAACACTGCGAAGTGACAGACCGCATGCTCGACTGCATCGATGTTCTTGTGGACGGACCATTTAAACAGGAATTAAAAGACATAACCCTAAATTACCGCGGAAGCAGCAACCAGCGCATTTTGTGGCTAAAAGAAAACAAACCGGTAAATTCAATCGACTAATCAAAATTATTTGTAAATAAAAAAACTCTGTTCCAAAAGAAGTGCACTTAACACTTCAGTTCCGGACAGAGTTTTTAACTATTTGGTCTAATGTAAACTTAAAGACCTTTTATTTCCTTTGCTTTTGCGCAAATTGTGTCCTGAAGAACTTTTTTGTCGCCGGCTGCAGAATCTATAAGGCGGACAAAAACTGAGCCTGCTACGACTCCTTCGACATAAGGCGCAATTGCCTGAGCCTGCTCTTTTCCGTGAATTCCAAATCCACCGTAAATTTCCGGGGCAATGCCGCTTTTATTCTGTTGTCTTAATTTTTTTAAGAATTCAACGGTATGAGAGTCGATTTTTGTGTCCATTCCGGTAATACCTGCACGCAAAGCCGCATAAATCGTCTTAAAACCGAAGCCGAGCATTTTTTGAAGGCGTTCGTCCGTCATGCTTGGGGCCGCAACAGGAATATTTTCCATTCCGTATTTTTTGCAGGCAGAAGTAAGACCTTCGTCGCAGTCAAACGGCAAGTCCGGAATAATCATTGCATTTACGCCAACCTCGCTTGCTTTCCGGCAAAAATTATCAATGCCGGGAGTAAAAATCAGAGAAGCGTAAGACATTATTGCAATTTTTACATTTGGAAAATTTTTGTGCAATTTTGCGATAAAATCCAAACCATTTTGAGTTGTTGCACCGCTTGCAAGAACAGTTGAACACGCGTTTTGGATTACAGGACCGTCCGCACTTGGATCAGAAAACGGCAGCTGAATTTCCAGAAAGTCAGCTCCGCCTTTTACAAGAGCTTCGGCGGCAGCAAAAGAAATTTCAGGATTTGGATAATTTGCAACTAAGTGCGACATCAATTTTATCATAATTTTTTCCTTAATTTTTTGGTTGAATCTGCAAAATCTGCGTTAGGGATTGTAGGGGCGGCGTAGCCGTTGGCGATTGCCCGCAATCGCCAATGCCAACCCCGAAAAGCCCGGCTGACAGCTTCTTTTAGAGGCTGTCAGAACGCCCAAATTTTAATATTTTTCGTGAACATCTTTATTTTCTTCAAGACGCTTTAATTCGCTTTTTAGGAACTCTTTCCATTCTTCCGGACGGAAAACCGGACTTGTAATAAAAACGTCCTTGTCGCCTCGTCCCGACATATTTATGATTATCGCCTTGTCTTTTGGAACCTTAGGCGCAAGTTTCATTGCGTAAGCCGCCGCGTGTGAACTTTCGAGAGCCATAAGAATTCCTTCGTTTTTTGCAAAAAAATTAACGGCTTCGAGAGCTTCGTTGTCGCGAATCGCTTCAAATGTGATTCGGCCGGTTTTTCCGAGCATTGCAAGCTGCGGACTGATTCCAAGGTAGTCAAGTCCCGCAGAAATCGAACTTGTTTTTTGAGCCTGACCGTCGTCATCTACCAAAAAACGGCTTTTAAAACCTTGCATAATTCCGTCGCGCGCAGAAGTTCCGACCATGCGGCTTGCGTTGTTTCCGATTTCCGGTCCAGTTCCACCACCTTCCGCACCGTAAAGCTTGATTTTTTCGTCCTTAAAGAATGGAGCAAAAAATCCGGAAGCATTAGAACCGCCGCCAACACAGGCAACAAGAGAATCAATCTGGATATTGCGCTCTGCACACTGTTTTTTTACTTCTTCGCCGATTATCGACTGGAAAGTGCGGACCATGTCCGGAAAAGGAGCTGGTCCCAAGGCGGAACCAAGACAGTAATGTGTGGTTTCGAAATTAGTAGCCCAGTCGCGCATAGCTTCGTTTACAGCGTCTTTTAGAGTGCGAGAACCGGTTTTTACGGCAACAACTTTTGCACCGTAAAGTTCCATTGAAGCCACATTCGGCTGCTGACGGCGAACATCGACTTCACCCTGATAAATTACGCACTGCATTCCAAGTTTTGCACAGGCTGCGGCTGTTGCAACTCCATGCTGTCCTGCACCTGTTTCTGCAATAATCCGTGTTTTTCCCATTTTTTTTGCAAGCAAAACCTGACCAATCGCATTGTTAATTTTGTGAGCGCCAGTATTTGCCAGGCCTTCAAGTTTTATGAAAATTTTTCCGCCACCCAAAAGTTCAGTAGCACGTTCAGCAAACATAAGCGGAGTTTCGCGGCCAATGTAATCGCGACGCAAAATGTTCAGTTCGTCCAAAAAATCCTTGTCGTGAATATAAAAATCAAAAGCCGAATCAAGCTCGTCAATCGCCGAATGCAAAATTTCAGGAATATATTTTCCGCCGTAATCACCAAAAAAGCCGTCAATAGATTCTTCGTACATGTATATTTCTCCAGTTACTGTTTTTGTTTCTGTTTATAGAAACATCATAAAGAAATACCCGCCTTTTGTCAATTCCAAACAAAAATTTCCAAAACCAAAATAAAAAGCAGGAGCGCACCACACGAAAAAACAGGCAAAAAGCGCACGGCCCCACAAACACCGCCACACCGTCCCTGCGCAGTTCCGCTTCCGCTCCATTAAAAAAGCGGCCACCCGACAGAAAAAAAAGACCATAGTCCGCCGACCGCCAATCTCAACCGCAAAAAAACAGCACACGGCAAAAACCCGCTTTTTCAACGCCTGCGCGCCGCTCCGGCACGGGCTAAGCCCCCGGTCAATTCTGTTTTAGACAGACAGGGAAGAAAAAGCGTCAAGACACGAGAACCAACAGCAAGCAATGCGAAAAAAAGACAGGCAACTCTCAAAGCGTACAAAAAAAATGAGCAATCAACGGTAAAGAAAGACATATTACGCAAAACAAGCCGCCAAGCCGTGCAAAACCCAGCAAGCAATGCGAAAAAAAGACAAGCAACTCTCAAAGCGTACAAAAAAACGTCAAAAAAAATACAAAAAATGCGTAATCAACGGCAAAGAAAGACATATTAAGTAAAACAAACCGTCAAGACACGCAAAACTCAATAAACAATACGAAAAGCACCGATTTAAAGCAGGAAAAAAACAAACGCAAAGCCGGCGACCGCCAGACAACAATAAAATGACAGATAAAAGAAGTAAACCAACGAAACCACGCACAAAGCGCGCAAACAGCGGCATAAAAGAGACATACCACCGTAAAACAAGCCGCCAAGCCATGAAACAGCCAGAAGCGCACGCGAACGCCAAAAACCGCCAACAAACAATATTCACGGCAGAAAGACATATAAACGGCAGGAACATCGCAGAAAGCGCCAGAGCCGCGCAAAGTGCGCCGAATGAAAAGGAGGAGGAAAAGATTTAAAAAGAAAAAAGCCGGCAGCTACCTACTTTCCCGCGAAGAGCAGTATCATCGGCGTAAGAGAGCTTGACTTCCGTGTTCGGAATGGGAACGGGTATTGCCTCTCCACTGTGGCCACCGGCATTTTATGCCATG
>NZ_FUXC01000033.1 GCF_900167025.1 Treponema berlinense
GTTTAAGATGGCATGATATAAAAGGCTGGGAAAAAGTGGTACTCTGGTTTGACGGAATCAGAGAGCCGGCGGAAGGTTCTAACTACTGGTGAAGAAGCCACTGCGTGAATGGCAGCCGCTTACTTCGGGTTTAAGATTAATCAAAGCCGACCGCCGTACGCCATAATGAGGCGTGGGGGCATTCCCCACGACCTCGGATAGGAGCACGGTATACCACTACCAGCGTTTACTCCTGATTCCATTTTATCATATAAGGGGTAAAAAATGGAACAGAAGAGATTTGTAGGTATCGACCTGGGGAAAAGGACTTATGAAATTAAGTTCATTCATTCGAACGGGAAAGTAACAGGAACAAACGGGCTGACAAGCCCAAAGGGCCGGAAAGAACTTTACAAAAAGCTCAATCAGACAGACAGAGTAGCCATAGAAGTCTGCTCACTGGCTATGGTTATGGTAAAGGAAATACGCAAAGAAGTCGGATGCGAAGTAGTCCTCCTTAATCCCAGCCAGATAGCCTTAATTTACCGCTCCGTAAAAAAGAATGACAAGGAAGACGCATTAAAACTTGCAAGACTTGTCCAGAAGTTTTCAAATGAAGAACTGCCTTCAGTTGAACTTCCATCAGAGCATGAAGAAAATTTAAGGCAGATTCTTACTGAAATGCGACAGCTCAAGCACGACAGAACGAAAGAAATCAACAGAATGCACGCTATATTCCTCGAAAGCGGAATCACAGAAATTACGAAGAAAGATCTTGATAATAACAATAACAGAAAAGAATGTGTGAAGATGTTGAATGGACTTTTTCTTCTGCAGGCAGAACGGAATATAAAAAAACTGGAGCTTATAGAAAAGCAGATAGAAGAAGTTGAAGGTCTATTAGACAAGGAAATTGAGGGCGACAGGAATATAGAAAAACTCGAAGAAATTCCTGGAGTCGGAAAGCAGCTTGCTTCGGCATTTGTTGCTTTTTTAGGCGACGGATCCAGATTTCCGAATGTCGGTGCAATAGGAGCAGCGACGGGACTTGTTCCCCGGCTTGATATGTCCAGTACAATTTGCAGGCTTGGTCATATAACAAAATGCGGGAACAGAAACTTACGCTCTCTCCTTATACTGGCGGCATGGTCACATGTAAGGTCAAAAGGAAGCGGAGCATTAAGGGAAAAATATCTATATATGACGCAGGTTCAAAGCAAAGGAAAAAAAATTGCAATTGTGGCTGTAGCAAGAAAACTTGCAGAGTTGATGTACACGTTGCTGAAGACAGGAACATCATATGAAAACAGACCTTCAACTTCAATATCACAACTTGCAGTTGAAGCTTTATCAAAAGCATCGTAAAATTATGGAATCAGGAGTTCCTTGCTATTGACAAATATCATAGGA
>NZ_FUXC01000002.1 GCF_900167025.1 Treponema berlinense
TTTTCATTCGGCGCACTTTGCGCGGCTCTGGCGCTTTCTGCGATGTTCCTGCCGTTTATATGTCTTTCTGCCGTGAATATTGTTTGTTGGCGGTTCTGGGCGTTCGCGTGCGCTTCTGGCTGTTGTTTTATGGCTTGGCGGCTTGTTTTACGGTGGTATGTCTCTTTTATGCCGCTGTTTGCGCGCTTTGTGCGTGGTTTCGTTGGTTTCCTTCTTTTATCTGTCGTTTTATTGTTGTCCGGCGGTCGCCGTTTTTGCGTTTGTTGTGTGCGGCGGTTTCTGCGCTTTGTCCGGTTGTTTTTGACGGCGGTTTGTTTGTTCAACATTTCTGTGCTGATCGTTTCTTTTTGTCGTTGGTTTGTTTTTTTTGCGCCAATTTTTCTTTATTGTTGATGTCCGTTTTTATATTTTTTTCTGCCGTTGAATGTTGTTTGTTGGCGATTTGTGTTTTTACATTTCCGCATTATAAATCGGAGTTTCTCTCGGCTTAACGGTTTGTTTTGCGTAATATGTCTTTCTTTTCTGTTGATTGCGCATTTTTGTCTTTTTTTTGTATGCTTTGTGAGTTGCTTGTCTTTTTTTTCGCATTTTCTGCTGTGGTTTTCTTTCTTTTGACGCTTTTTCTCCTTTTCTTCCCTGTCTAAAACAGAATTGACCGGGGGCTTAGCCCGTGCCGGAGCGGCGCGCAGGCGTTGAAAAAGCGGTTTTTTGCCGTGTGCTGTTTTTTTTGGCGGTTGAGATTGGCGGTCGGCGGACTATGGTCTTTTTTTTTCTGTCGGGTGGCCGCTTTTTTAATGGAGCGGAAGCGGAACTGCGCAGGGACGGTGTGGCGGTGTTTGTGGGGCCGTGCGCTTTTTGCCTGTTTTTTCGTGTGGTGCGCTCCTGCTTTTTATTTTGGTTTTTGCATTTAACTTTCTGTTAAAAAAGTGCTTTTAATTTACAATTCGGGGTTGCAGGGATATAATATTTGTATGACAGATTTACTTACTGATTCAGAATTTGAAAAATTTCGCAAAATTATTTACGACAAGAGTGGTATTACTTTTTCGGCAACAAACCGTTCGATTCTTGATTCGCGCTTAAAGGAAAAATTGCGCGAAAAAAATCTGGCTTCGGTTCAGGATTATTATAATTTGATTATGTCGGATGAAGGCGAAATGAAGACGATGCTCGATTCTGTTACGACTAATTTGACTCGTTTTTTTAGAAATCAGCCGCATTTTGATGCTCTTGTTCATTATGTAATTCCTCATATTATTGAAGAAAAAAAGAAAACTGGTGGAACTGTTATTAAGATTTGGAGCGCCGGCTGTTCTACTGGTGAAGAACCTTATACGATTGCAATGATTTTAAAAAGTCTTTTGCCTCCGCCTTATACTTTCCAGATTACGGCTTCTGATATTTCTTTGAAGTCTCTTATGGTTGGTCAGCAGGGATTTTATCCGGAATCTAGAATTCAGGGAATTCCTTCAGAATATTTGTCAAAGTATTTTATTAAAACCGAAAACGGTTATCAGGTTTGTAAGGAATTGATTTCTACAATAAAATTCGACTACCACAATCTTAGAAACGATTCTGGTATGAGAAATCTTGATATTGTTTTTTGCCGTAACGTTTTGATTTATTTTGACGAAGCGGCTCAGAAAGCGTGTATTGACAGATTTTGGGACGCTATGGGCAAAAAATCTTATCTTTTTATCGGTCATTCTGAATCGCTTTTTGGAATGGATACGAAATTTGAATTTTTAAAGACAGACTGGGCTTGTCTTTATCAGAAAAATTTATAGAAAAAAATATTTTGCTTAGATGAATTTGATTTGCGGCTCTTTGTAAATATATTTTTGTTTGAGCGCGCATTTCTTTCGATTTTGTTATGGGAGATTTAAAAATGGACGACATTTCGGTTTTGGTTTGTGATGATTCTGCGTTAATGAGAAATGTTATTTCGCGGGTGATTGACAATACTCCTGGAATGAAAGTTATTGATAAAGCGATGAACGGGCAGTTCCTTATAAACAAACTGGAATATACAAAGCCTGATGTTATTATTTTGGATATTGAAATGCCTGTTATGACGGGAATTGAATATCTTCGCTATCGTAAGGAACATGGTCCTGATATTCCTGTAATCATCTTGTCTTCCATTGCTGAAAAAGGTGCTGCCGTAACCATGGAAGCTCTTGAACTCGGTGCCTGCGATTTTATTACCAAGCCAAACGGTTCTGTTTCTGTAGATATTAACTCTGTTGCTGACCGTCTGATTGAAATGATTGCTTCTTATGGCGGAGCTCAGGCGCGTTTTAATGGAAAAAATGTATACAGCACTGATTTTTACATTCGCTTGAATTCGGAGCGTGCGATTGAAAGAAAACTTCATGAGGCTCTTGGCGATAAAGCTAAAGATGTCGTAATTCCTCCTCCGAAGCCGATTCCTATTCCAAAAGATTTTGAAACTTCTATTCCTCGCGAAAAGAAAAACATTGTTGCTATTACTCCGTTGCATGCTCCTGGAAAAATTAAGCTGATTGCGATTGGAATTTCGACTGGCGGACCTAATGCGTTGCGCGAAGTTTTTGCAAATATTGATCCTAATGTTAAGCAGCCGATTATTGTTGTTCAGCATATGCCTGCTGGTTTTACAAAAGAATTTGCTGCAAGCCTTGACAGAATTTGTCCTTTGAGCGTAAAGGAAGCGGAAGATAAGGATATTCTTGAAGAAGGGCATGTCTATATTGCTCCGGGTGATTTTCATATTGTGGTTGAAAACAACGGTTTTGGAAAATATCAGATTCGTACAAACCAGCTGCCTCAAAGAAATGGGCACAGACCTTCGGCAGATGTTATGTTTGAGTCTGTTGCAAAGGTTTTTAAGTACAATGCTCTTGGTGTAATTATGACCGGCATGGGAAAAGACGGCGCTGTTGAACTTGCAGAAATGCGTAAGCAGGGTGCGTGGACTTTGGGACAGGATGAAAAATCTGCCATTGTTTATGGAATGCCACGTGTTGCATGGGAACTTGGCGCTGTTCAAAAACAGGTTGCCTTGGACAAGATGGCTGAAGAAATAAGCAGCCTAGCAATTTCAAATTATTAGAATGAATATTTAAATATTTAAAATTAAAAGAAGAGCGGTGATTGAGTTTTGAGCAATTTTAGCGCAACATTCACCGCTTTTTTTATATTTTTTGTTTTATGATTGGCGACAATGGTATGAATGTTGCCCTGCTAAAGATAAAAACTGCCAGTTCGCCTAAGAAAAATGCTGCGATTCCCGCTAAAAACCTTATAGTTTCGCTAAATTGAATATTTGCCGGAAAATTTGTCATTTTAAACAGGGCAGGGGCAAAAATAAGTCCAAGAATGCAAAGTGTTATGGGCAGGAAAAGTGCGCAAAGTCCCTGCAAAATTCTGACTGGAGTTTTTAATGCTATGCGGACGATATTTCCTTCTTCGAGGTTAAAATTCTTTACGTTTAGAGCTGTAAATGTCTTTGCGCTGTGCCTGCATGTCCTTATCGAAGGGCAGTTTATGCAAGCTGACGAAAAAACTGAAGCCAATAAGACTTTTTGAGAATTTTGCGAAACAGTAATGACCCTGGCAAAATTAAGCATTTATCTGTCCAAAATTTTTGATTGCTTTTAACTGCTCATCGCAGAGTTTGTAGCCGACTTTATTGCCTGTTTCTTCGTATGTGTCGCGTAAGTTAAAGAGCGCGTCGTAATAATACGGATCGATTGTAATTGCCTGTTCAAAGGCTTCGGAGGCGTTTTCGTATTTTTCGAGATTAAAGTAGATTACGCCGAGTGTGTTCCAAAGCCGTGAATTGTTGCAGTTGTTTTCCAATCCTTCATGGCAGAATTGTAATGCTTCGGTTGTAAGGCCAATGTTAAAATCAATTAAAGCAAGCATTTCTATTACCTGATCATCTTCGGCTTCGATTGAATAGGCCTTGTCCAAAGATTCTTTTGCACGCAAAAGGTCGCCTGTGTCTCGGTAAGTAACGCCAAGATTATACCAAAGGCGGTAGTTGTTTTTTTCCAAAGTGATTGCCTTTTGAAAACATGCAATCGCTTCTTTATATTCGCCGTTGGCTGCAAGTTTTATTGCCTGAGAATTAAGTTGTGAAACGTTTTCTTTTTTTGCCGGCATATTCGTACTTCCGTTTTTACTGTGGTTAACGCATTGAATTGAAAAGTTCTTCAATCAAGGTGCCGATTTCTGTTTTTGTTCCGTAAAGCAGTGCAAGTTCCTGGCTTTTTTGTGTTACAAGCTCAGAACCTTTTTTTGCCGCCTGCTCAACCGCTCCGCTCTGTGTTAAAAGCTGAATCGCTTTTTCGACGGCTGGACTTTCAATTCCTTTATTTTTTGCCTGTGTAAAATATTGGGCAAGTATTTTTTCGTCCTGTGGATTTTTTTGCAGATGAAGAAGAACCGGCAGAGATTTTTTGCCTTCGACAATATCATCTCCGCGTTTTTTGCCTGGATTTCCGGTTGTAAGGTTTTTTACATCGTCAATAATCTGGAATGCAACACCAATGTCCTGAGCGATTTTTCCAGCTTCTTCGATTTCTGAATCAGTTCCGCCACCTGCAAGAATTCCGAGTTTGACCGCAAGTCGTGCGAGTGTTCCTGTCTTGTTACGAACCATGGCTGTATATTCTTCGATTGAAGGAATTAAGTCCGGATTTCTGTGCCATTTAATGTCCATTGCCTGGCCGAGATGCAAAAGGCGCAGTTCTTGCAGAAAAAGTTCGTAGAGGCGAAGTTTTTCGTCTGAAGAAAGATTTAACGCTTTTATTGCAGTTGTTGCTTCAAAATAAAGCCAGCTTCCTGCGTTTATGGCAACGTCCATTCCGTAAGAAATGTGCGCGCATGGTTTTCCGCGGCGTGTGTCTGCTCCGTCTTCAATGTCATCGTGAATAAGGCTTGCAGTGTGTGCAAATTCAACAAGCGGAGTTAAACCGTAGGCTTTTGTTAAATCTACATCTGTTTTTTTTGCCTGGGCTGTCATTTGCGCGCAGAGCACGAGAAGCAAAGGACGCCATCTTTTTCCGCCAAGCGAAACCAAATGTGCGCAAGGCTGTGTTAAAACCGAAATATGCTCCTGATTTATGCACGAATCTATTTTTCCGAACGACAGTTCTTTCCAGCTGTCATTAAGTTCTTGCGGCAGAAATTTTTGTAGAGAAAGCTCAATTTTTTCAAGGCGAGATGTAAATTCTTGTTTCATAATTTTATTATAACTCAAAAATCATATTTTGTGTACGAGTGATTTTGAATGCGTGAAGGATTGGAAGGGCGGCTTATAAAGCCGTTGCGGAACGAAGTGGAGCAATGGAGGCGGAAGCCGGAACCCTGGAAAGCCTGACGGCAATTTTTTGCCGGCACGCCCTTAAAAATCCAAAAAAAAGCAGTAAACTTTCATTTACAAAACAGTAAAAAAATGAGTAAAATTTGCCGATTAAGAAATATGGCATCGAACAGTTATGAAAAACCGGATTTTTGGTCGCAAAAAGCTTTTTCGGAAGGGTATTCTGCGCGTTCGGTTTATAAATTAAAAGAAATTGACGAAAAATTTCATATTCTCAAAAAAAACAGCACGGTTTTGGATTTGGGTGCGGCTCCTGGAAGCTGGACGACCTTTTTGCTTAGAAATTTGAGTCCGGAAAGCAAGGTTGTTTCCTGCGACTTGAATCCTCTTGCAAAAGATGTAAAGGGTGACAATCTTGTTTTTATCCAGGGCGATTTGACTGACAAAACTATTTTGGAAACTATAAAAAAAGAAGGTCCGTTTGATCTTGTGGTTTGCGACGCTGCTCCTAAAACAACAGGTAACAGAATTGTCGACACTGCGCGTTCTCAGGGACTTGTAAAAATGGCGATTTATTATGCCCAGACAATGTTGCGTCCGGGAGGAAATTTTGCGGTAAAGGTTTTTCAGAACGGAGACCAGCAGTCGCTCTTAAAAATGATGCGCGAAGTTTTTACTTCTGCAAAAGGTTTTAAGCCTGTTGCCTGCCGTGCCGAAAGTTTTGAGACTTATCTTATTGGAATAAATAAAAAAAATGTTTAAGGCCGTTTTTTTATTTGCAATTGCGTCTGATAATTGCATTGCTTGTATTATAGACAGGATAAAAAATGAAATTTAAAAATATTGATTTTGCTGGTTTTAAAAAGAAAATATTTAGCATGAAAACTCTCGCCTGTTTTTCTGTCGCCGCAGCTTCTTTTAGTGTCGTTTTGACGATCGGACTTTTTTTGCAACCTGAAGAGCAGGAAGAAAACGGCCAGGGAGGTTTTGAAACTCCAGGGTTGCCTGTTGTTACAGAAAGCGAGGTTGCCCTTGTCGAAGAAGAAAATCTTAACTTGAGCGAGATTTGCTACACT
Source organism: Treponema berlinense (assembly GCF_900167025.1). Taxonomy (GTDB): domain Bacteria; phylum Spirochaetota; class Spirochaetia; order Treponematales; family Treponemataceae; genus Treponema_D; species Treponema_D berlinense. Next base: position 6,388 of record NZ_FUXC01000002.1, read on the forward strand.
TCTTACCGCGTGCATTCTGGAGATATGATTAGCGTTATTGCGTCAAATTTCGGAATTACGGAAGATACCATAATTTCTGTAAACAATATCCGTTCTTCCAGACTTTTGCAGATTGGAACTTATTTAAAAATTCCTTCGATTCCCGGAATTCTGTACACTGTGCGCAAAGATGGCGAGACTTCTCTTTCGATTGCTGAAAAATATAAGATTGACAATGCAAAGCTCTGCGCAGTAAATAAGGTTTCGGAAAGCGACTCTCTTTCTGCCGGAACAATGCTCTTTTTGCCGGATGCTCATCTGGATTGGGTTACCCGTCAGGAAATTAACGGAGATTTGTTTAAAAAACCGGTGCATGCAAGATGGTATCTGTCTTCCGCTTTTGGATGGAGAAAATCGCCTTTTACAGGAGCGCGTTCTTATCACAGCGGAGTAGATATGGCCTGTCCTCAGGGAACAAGAATCTATGCGGCAATGGACGGAAAAGTTACATCTACCGGTTTTAACAACACTTACGGAAATTACGTGATTGTAACCCATCATTCTGGTTATAAAACGCTTTACGGACACATGAGCGCAATTGCAGCTGTAAAAAATCAGTACGTAACACAAAATTCTGTAATCGGCTATGTAGGAAGCACAGGTTTGAGCACAGGACCGCACCTGCATTTTACGGTTTTTAAAAACGGCAAGCAGATAAATCCTCAGAATTTGTGGAATTAGACGGCAGCTTTTCCGGCTTTTCGCCCTTCCGCTATTCGCTCCATTTGAGCGGCACTGAGCCGCTCAAACTGACGGGGCTACAATCCGGGCTGTGGAAAACTTTTTTTATAAAATCAAAAAATCTGTAAAATAAAGCCTTTGAATTTTCTGTAAAATCAAAATCGAATTCAATTTTTCTAAAAGTTCTGAATTTATTTTTTCTTCGTTTTTTTTAGCCAGTTCTTCGGCTGTCTGTTCAGAAAAATAATTGAGTATTATTTCGCGCATTTTTTTCAGATTCCGGTCTAGTTCTTCGTAAAAAGTATGGTCGTCACTGTATTCGATGTATGGCGTTATAAGCACGATTTTTGTTTTTCCGTTTTTGCCGGGTTTTGTTGCGGCGCGTAGTTTTCCGATTTTTGTAAAGGCCTTGCTTTTTTGAGAAGAAAAACTTTTAAATTCTGCCTGATTTAAAAATATTTTTTCGCTGTCTTGCAATGCGTCTTTAGTTTTGCTTTTTGAGCGCAAAATTGAGAAAATAATTCCTGTCAAAAAAACAATCGCCGCGAGAAAAACTAATATTCTTGTTAAAATTTTATTCAATCTGTCCATTTTATTCTTTTGTTTCTGAGCCGGCATTTAATTCAAAATATGGCTCTAAAATTGAGTAAAGCCTGTTTTTTATTCTTTTTAAATTTGGAGAATTTCCGTTTGTTTCTGTCACAAAAATTGAATTTTCGTAAGTTTTTTGTTCTTCCTGCGAAACAGAAAATTTCTGCCCGATTCGCGCCTTTACGTGGATTCCGTCGGTAAGCCATTCCTCAGTGAGCAAGATGCCGTTTTTGCGTATGTCGTTTAAAAGCGCGTGTTTTTCTGTTGGAATTATCAAGTTTTGGACTTTGCCTAAGAGGCTGTCGCAGATTTTTTGAGTGAGCTGCTCAAAACCGTCATGATTTAAGGCGCTTATTTTTACCGCATTGCTGAATTCGGCATAAAGCCGGACTGCCTGCGGACTTTCCGCTTCGAGAGAATCTGTTTTGTTCAGTACGATTATTCGCTTTACCTTATCTGCTTTTATTTCTTCAAGAACAGAAACGACTGTTTTATACTGTTCAAAAACATTCGGATCGCTAGAATCAAGAACGAGAAGCTGCAAATCTGCGTTTTTTGCTTCTTCGAGGGTGGATTTAAAGGCGTTTACGAGAGAATGCGGCAGGTTTGAAATAAAGCCGACTGTGTCCGTAAGAAGAATTGAGCCGCCTTCTTTTAAGTTGAGCCTTCTTGTTGTTGGGTCAAGGGTTGCAAAAAGCTTGTCTTCGACAAAAACTTCGGCTCCAGTGAGTGCGTTGAGCAGGGTTGATTTTCCGGCATTTGTGTAACCGACTATTGCACAGGACGGACATGGCGTTCTGTCGCGTTTTTTGCGCTGTGTCTGGCGGTCGAGCACAACCTGGGAAAGTTCTTTTTTTACAAGTGCAATCTTGTCGCGAACCTGTCTTTGATCGAGTTCGAGCTGGGTTTCGCCGCTGCCTTTTGAACCGTAATTTCCGCCTCGTTGTCTTGCAAAGTCTCCGTACATGTGGGCAAGCCGCGGAAGTGAGTATTCGAGTTTTGCAAGCTGCACCTGAAGAACGGCTTCTTTTGTCTGCGCCCGTGCGGAAAAAATCCGTAAAATGACTTCCTGCCTGTCAAAAACTGCAAGTTTTGAAAGTTTTTCCCAGTTGCGCTGTTTTCGCGGTTCAAGAATGTAGTCAAAAATTATTGCATCTGCCTGAAGCTCTTTTGCAAGTGCGCAAAGTTCCTGAGCCTTTCCTGAGCCGATTCCATAGGCTGGAGAAGGTTCATAGCGCGTCAAATTTACGCTTCTGACTGTTTCTATTCCGAGTGTTTTACAAAGACCTTCGAGTTCTGCAAGCGGAACTTCCGGCTGGCCAATAAGCAAAGCTTTTATTTTTTGATTCTGTTCTTCTTCAATTTCTATCATGTTCTAGCGTTTATAAAATGCGAATTTTATAACAAAAATAGTATAAAATATTTTGTAAAAACAGTGAATTCCTTACTTTTTTTTGCCGATTTTAGATAGAATAGAGAAAATATTTTTTAATTTGCAGGTGAAATTTTGACTTCGAGTCAGAAATTTTCTGTAAGTTTGCTGATTTCTGTCGTAATTTTTGCTTTTTTTTCGGTGATTACACTTTCTGGACAGTTTGATTCTATTGAAGCAAAATTTTATCAGCCGGCTGTAAGAAAACCGATTGAACAGAAAATCAGGGAACTTTCGGAACAGGAAAAACAATATAATCAGATTCTCTTTGAGCGTTTTGCTTCTTTTGCTTCGGACGATTCTGTGCTTTCTTTTACAAAATCAGTTTCGTCGGACGAGGAAGTAAAGTCGCGTGCTTTGGCTTGTGCAAAGATTTTTTCTTCGTCGCCTTATTTACAGGGAATTCGCATTGTTGATTCTAACGGCCGGAAAATTCATTACAGCAGTTTTGAAAGCGACAAAAAAAAACAAAACGAACGCTCGACGGTTTACGAAGATTATTCGAATTTTGTAAAAAACGGGCAGGAAGTTGAATTTGAGCTTTTGGATTGCAAAAACGGCCGGAAATTCAAGATTTTTAATGATTTTGAAAAAAAACGCATAATTTATTCGTTGCCCTTTATTGGAAAAGATAATTCTGGAAAAATTTCGCAGCAGGCAGACGTATTTTTTTATTGCGGAACCGAAGATTTTCTAAGATTTTTGTATTCAAAAAATAAAATCAGTCTTTCGGAAAAAGATGGAGCGGAATATCTTTTTACAGGCAATTCTGATTGCGCAGGTTATATTTTTGGACTTCCTTATTCAAATTCTGAGCTTTTGGGAAACGGTCTGGAAGCACTGCGCGAAAATGTCCGTAAAAAGGTTTTGAATTTGGCTGAAAACAGGCGGACTGAACTTTTTGAACAGAATGTTGGTTTGACAGGAACTTATCTTCTTTTGGATAAAACTGAAGATTCAAGCGAGCAAATTGATTCTGAAAAAAAAGAATTTTCGACGGAAAATGCAGAAGAAAATAAAGAGCCGCTTTCTGCAAGCTATAATTTTGCGGTTTTTACGAAGATTGTGGATTTGGGCGAAGAAAATTTTAGTTTTCTCTGTTTTGTTTATGACGGTGGAATGTTTAAAATTTCCCTCGAGCTTCGTATTCTTTTGTTATCTCTCGTTTTTCTAACCTTGTTTTTGACGATTTTTTTGATTTTAAACTTAAAACGTGATGATTTGAGCGTGATAAAAGCGAGAATAAACCGTTTTCAGAAAATTTTTGCCGAATCGTACGAAAATTCCAAAGAAAAACTTCCTGGCGAAGAACTAAAAAAACGAAAAAATGAATTAAAAGAAGAAATTAAAAAAAGCCTTGGCCGTCGCGGAAAAAAATATCCCGCCGAAATTGATGCGCTTTTTGAAAACGGCTGGGCAGAGCTTTTTGAAACAACAATTTTTTCAGATTCCCCGAAAAATTCTCAGTTTCAAGAAAGCGTAAAAATAGACAGCACCGAATTAAAAAATGTTCTCGAAGAAATTTTGGGCAGCGGACAACTGAGCATTAACGTAAAAAATCAGGAAAACGCAAAAAAAAGCGATGTCCAGAAGAGTTCAGACGAGATTGAGCCGGTTGAAGAAGCCGAAATCGTAGATGATGTTGAGCCGGTTGAAGAAGTTGAAAGCGTAGATGACGTTGAACCGGTTGAAGAAGCCGAGAGCGTAGATGATGTTGAGCCGGTTGAGGAAGCCGAAAGCGTAGAAGATATTGAACCAGTTGAAGAAGCCGAGAGTGTAGATGATGTTGAAACGGTTGATGAGGCTGAAAACGTTGATGATGTTGAAGCGGTTGATGAGGCTGAAGCCGATCGTGTAGCTGCAATTGAACCAGTTGAGGAAGCCGAGAGCGTAGATGACGTTGAGCCAGTAGATGAAACCGAGAGCGTAGACGAGATTGATCCGGTTGACGAAGTTGAGAGCGTAGATGATGTTGAAACGGTTGAAGAAGCCGAGAGCGTAGATGATGTTGAGCCGGTTGATGAAATCGAGAGCGCAGACGAAATTGAGCCGGTAGATGAAACCGAGAGCGTAGATGAAATTGAGCCGGTAGATGAAATTGAGAGCGTAGACGAGATTGAGCCGGTTGATGAAGCCGAAAGTGTAGCTGCAATTGAACCAGTTGATGAAGCCGAAAGCGTAGACGAGATTGAACCGGTTGATGAAACCGAGAGCGTAGATGAAATTGAGCCGGTAGATGAAATTGAGAGCGTAGACGAGATTGAGCCGGTTGATGAGGCTGAAGCCGATCGTGTAGCTGCAATTGAACCAGTTGAGGAAGCCGAGAGCGTAGATGACGTTGAGCCGGTAGATGAAATTGAGAGCGTAGACGAGATTGAGCCGGTTGATGAAGCCGAGAAAGTAGACGAGATTGAACCAGTTGAAGAAGCCGAGAGTGTAGATGATGTTGAAACGGTTGATGAGGCTGAAAACGTTGATGATGTTGAAGCGGTTGATGAAATCGAGAGCGTAGATGACGTTGAAACGGTTGAAGAAGTTGAGAGCGCAGACGAAATTGAGCCGGTAGATGAAATCGAGAGCGTAGACGAGATTGAGCCGGTTGAGGAAGCCGAAAGCGTAGACGAGATTGAGCCAGTTGATGAAACCGAGAGCGCAGATGCTGTTGAGCCGGTTGATGAAACCGATAGCATAGGCGAAACCGAGAATGAAGACGACACTGAAATTCAATTTGCTGATGGCGAAAAACTGGATTTTAGCAGTCCAAAACCAAAAAAATTGGATTCTGATGAAGACTTTGAGTTTGCAGAAGATTTTAAGGTTGGTAAAATAGATTTTTCATTTTTGGACGAAGACGAAGATAATAGCGAAGAAGAACAAAAAATGCAAATACCAGAAGACGAAATTGTAGAACAGCAGGAAAAAACTGACTTTATAGAAACATCAGAAGATTCTCAAGATTTGCCAGAAACTGAAAAAGTTGAAGAAGTTGAAGAAGTTGAAGAACTCGATACCTTAGAAACTCTTTCTAATCAGGAAGCGACACGTCCGTTTATGTTTGCTGGATTTGCTCAGTCAAAAAACAATATTACCGACTTAACTTCGATAAACTCAAAAGCTATTGTTGAAAGTGAAGATGGAACGTTCCATATAGAAGGCGAACCTGAAAAAACAGATTACGTTCTTGACAGAAATTTGGAAGAACTTGTTGAATCAGTGATTTGGAAAAAATAAAATTCTGACACTGTGGAGCGACCGTACTTTAATCCATCTGTTGAAGTTCTATTGCAATTTCTTCCATTTCGCGGTCTGTCATTGCAATTGTTTCGGCAACGCGGAACAACTCTCTGCGTACGCTTTCCGGAACTTTTGTCGAGGTTTTGTAGTGCAGTTCATGTTCAAGACTTGCCCAAAAGTCCATTGCAATTGTGCGGAGTTGAATTTCGACTTTTACATTGTGAGTTGTTTCCGAAAGATAAACTGGAACTTCAACAACAAGATGAAGGCTTCTGTAGCCGCTTTCTTTTGGATCTTTTATGTAATCTTTTTCTTCGATTAAACTTATGTCCGGTTGTTTTAAAAGAATGTCGCGGACTTTGTAAATGTCGGAAATATAAGGGCAGATTACTCTAATTCCTGCAATGTCGTTGAGATTTTTTGTCATTGATTCAAAGTTGAACGGCAGATGTTTTTTTTCGAGTTTGCCAACTATGCTCTGCGGACTTTTGATTCGAGTTTTTACGGTTTCGATTGGATTTCTGCGTCCAGTAACTTTATTTTCTTTATTTAGAATGTCGAGTTTTGTTTCAAGCTGCTTTGTTGCGCTTTCGTAAATCATCATTATCTGCTGAAACTGGATTGCGATTTTGTAAACATCGTCCGGATTCGACAGAGTTTTTTCTATTATTTCAGGAAACTTATTTTCTTCCTCAGTCACATTTTGCATTATTTTACCTTTTTTAAGCTTTAACTCTAAAATAAAATATAATGATGAAAGTTACTTAAAGGCAAGTTTTTTGCCGAATAAATCTTCTCTCCGAGCTTTGCTTCTTTTTTAAAGTCCCAGAAGTTCTTTTGCCGTTCCAAATGCCGTATTCTGTTCGAGTTTTGCTCCGCATTTTTGAAAAAGAGGGAGCAGACTGTCCGTAATTTTTTTATTTTGCTCGAAAACTTTTTCGTTTTTTGAACCATAAACGAGAGTCAAAATTAAAAAAACAAGTGGAGTTACGTTCGAAGTTTCTGTTTTTTCTGTCATCTGCGGTTTTGCAATTTCTGGAAAATCTGTCAAAAACATTTCGAGCGTATTCCAGCTGTGAAAACTTATCAGCCTGTAAATGAACGTGTTTGGAATTGAAGTCTGAACTTTTGTTCCGTCTTTTTTTGTAAATGAAAAATCCGCACGTCCATTTGCCTTGTTTGTGGCGGCGCCTTTTTGAATTAGCTTTTTTGCAGTTTCTGCATCGTCGGTTTCGGCGGCGAGATAAAGCGCGGTGTTTGACATTTTTGCGCCGGAATTGATTTTGAATTCGTCTGGATTTTTTATTGAGCCGATTATAAAGTCAATTATTTTGTTCAACTCATTCAGCTTTGATTCAATTTCCTCGTCGCGGCAATAATATGCGTAGAACATGATTTTTCCAAGTCCTGATTCTATGTAAGTTTGTTTCATGCTGTGGCTTACTGTCAAAAATGCTTCTTCCAGCCGTTCTTTGCTTGCGTGGCTCAGGTCAAAACTTGAAAGCAGCTGGTTTGTTCGGAAATCTGCCATTCCTTTTGCATAAGAACTGCTTCCGCCTTTTATTGTTGATTTTGTCTGGATTGCAAAGTAGAGAGGGGAGATTCCTTCGATTAGGCGTGTGTTCAAATCTTCGTTTTTTGCCGCTGTTTTGAATTTTTTAAGGTCAGGATTTTGAATTGCTGACAAAAGCTTGTCTTTTGTGTTTGGCTTGTAGTCGGCAATTGCTTTTTCTTCTGCCAGTTTTTCGTTTTTGAACATTTTTGGCGCAAACTGAGTCCAAAACTGCTCTTTTTCATTGAAATTTTTGAAGAAGTTTTCGTCCAAAGGAGCGACCATTTTTTTAGAAACACCGTATTCCCAGACTTTTAGAGCCTGTTTTTTATTTTCCGTGTACATAAAAAAGGTAAATGCCTGCTGGACAAATCTTCCTGTGTATTCTTCTGCCTGAGAAATTGAATCGAATGCGTTTTTGTAAAATTCTGTGGCAGCGTTAAAGTCGAGTTCTGCTGTTGCGACAAAAGCCTTTAACCAGTTTACAAAAAAATCTGAACGTGCAGGCGCAATTTCTTTTGTCTGTTCATAAAATTTCTGCATGTCCTGGTTTTTGTAAATGTATTCTTGCATGACAGAGCGCCAGATATAAACGAGAGTCTGTTCTTTTGCAAGCTTGTATTCAAATGAATTTTCGATTTTTTCCGAATTTGAATTTTGGGTCTGTTTTTCAGTGTTTTTTTCAGCTTTTGTCATTTTTCTACCTGTTCTTGTAAACTTCTAAAAAGTGGGTTTTTAGAGATACATTTTATTTTTTTTCTGTAACTTCTTTTGCGCGGTTTAATGCGGCTTCAATATTGTCAAAAATATTTTCACGGCCGATTTTGTCTGCCATGCCGGTTTTTTCGCAGAGCATGTAAGGCTGTGTGTGAATTCCTGAGAGAATTATCTGAATTCCCTTTCTGTCGCAGGCCGCTTTTGCCTGTGTAAGAGCACGGATTCCGCCGGCGTCGAGATAGAGCGTATTTCTCATTCTAAAAATAATTGCTTTGACGTCTGCCCCGGCTCTTTCCATTGCAAATTCGAATTTTCGTACTGTTCCAAAGAATAAAGGACCGTCAATTTCGTAAACCATTACGCCTTTTGGAAGCTCAATATGTTCTTCGCTTCCGTTTCCCTTGATTCCTACGACAACTGTGCGGCTTCCTGACTGCACTTCCGACAAATCAATCATCTTTTTGATAAAGAAGAATGCCGCAAACATAAGTCCGACACCGATTGCATAAGTCAGGTCGACAAAAACTGTAAGAAGGAAGGTTACTGCAAGGACAGTAATGTCTGATTTTTGGCCTTTTATGAGCGAACGGATTGCTGGAATTCCTGCCATGTTCCACGCTACCTGCATTAAAACTGCTGCAAGAGCCGCCATAGGAATATATTCAACATATTTTCCAAAGCAAACCATAATCAGAAGAAGAACGACTGCATGAACCATTCCTGCAACTGGAGTTCGTCCGCCGTTGTTGATGTTTGTTGCTGTCCGGGCGATTGCTCCTGTAGCTGGAAGACCACCAAAAAGCGGACTGAAAATATTTGCGATCCCCTGGCCGATAAGTTCGTTGTTTGAGTCGTGTTTTGAGCCGATCATTCCGTCTGCAACAACTGCGGAAAGAAGGGATTCAATGGCTGCCAGTACTGCAATCGAAACTGCCGTAGGAAAAACAGTTTTTATCGTTAGTAAGTCGAGGGCTGGAAGTTTTGGAGATGGAAGTCCTGAAGGAATTTTATATCTGTCGCCGATTAAAACTGTCTGTAAACCGAATTTTTTGTTCAGAAAAATGTGAATTACGGTTGCAAGAATAATCACGATTAAACTTCCAGGAACTTTTTTTGTAACCTTTGGCCACAAGAATATTGTCGCAAGGCTTACGGCAGCCATTATAAATGAATACCAGTTTATTGTGCTGAGAGAAGACGCGTAAACAAGAATTTTTCCGGAAAAGGTTCCAGGCATTTTTGTGTATTCGTTTCCCAAAACCGTCATTGGAAATTCTGGAGAAAGTCCAAGAAAGTCGCCTATTTGGCCTGTTGCGATTGTGACTGCAATTCCTGCTGTAAAACCGACAACAATCGTATACGGAATGAATTTTACAAGTCCGCCGAGTTTAAATGCTCCGAGAAGAATAAGAATAATTCCTGCCAAAACTGTCGCGGTTGCGAGTCCTGAAAATCCAAGTTGCGGATTATTTACGATTGCATAGATGATTACGGTGAATGCGCCTGTCGGACCGCCAATTTGAACTTTTGTTCCGCCAAATGCCGCAATACAAAAGCCTGCAATGATTGCCGTATAAAGTCCAGTTTCCGGACTGCATCCTGAAGCAATTGCAAAAGCGATTGAAAGAGGAAGCGCTACGATTCCAACAATGATTCCTGCAATAAAATCTTGCGAGAATTTTTTGAGCGAATAGCCTTTTAGAGAGTAAAGCAGCTCTGGTTTGTACATCTTTTTCTCCGTGAATAAAAGTCAATGGATTGAAGGGCATCTCCAAAAAATAAAAACTGGCGGTTCCCTTGGTTTGATTGAGATTTATTGAATGAATTTGTTTGTGAAAAATATAGAACATTATTGCGTTTTTTGCGTTTATTTTCAATTCATTGCAATTTTTTACTGTTTTTGTACGGTTTTGAAAAATTGCAATTTTCAAATCTTCCCAGTACAATTTTCTCGTTATGAAAAGTTGCGCAGAATTTTTTTTATTTTCGATTTTCTGTTTTTCTTCACTTTTTTCGGGCTGTAAAAAATATCCTGAAATGACGCTTGAAGAAATTGATGCCTTTCGCTCAAGTGCTTCCGACGGAATCCTCTCAAAAACAATCAGTAAACCTTTTAAGGATGAAGGCTGGAAAATCGGTAAAAACGGCGGAGTCTGGAACGGAACAATTTCTGCCGATCCAAAAAGCTTTAATCTTTTGATTGCAGAACGCGACGCCTCAACTTCCGGAATTTTAAGTTATCTTACGGACAGCCTTGTCGATTACAATTATGTAAAACGTGAATGGCAGGCCAGGCTTGCAGACTTTGAAATTTCTACTGACGAAAAAAATGGAACTCTCGACGTAATCTACACTTTGCGCGATGACATTTTCTGGAGTTTCTACGGCAATTCGCAGCAAAAAGTAAAAATCACCAGCGATGATGTTGTTTTTTGGTACGATGAAATTTATGGTGATGAAGAATGCGCTTCGTCAGCGTACAATTCGCGTTTTATGGCTATGCCAGACGGAAGCGAAAAAGAAATCACGATTGAAAAAATTGATTCACGAAAATTTGTTTTTCATTTTCCGAGAATTGTGGCGGAGCCGATTTTAGCAACAAATATGAGTTTTGGACCTGCGTTTATTTACAAAACGGCAAAGGATAGTGGCGGAGTTTCTGCTCTAAGGCAGATTTTTAGCGTTGCGGACGATCCAAAAAAAATTCCTTCATGCGGAAAGTATTTTTTGACACAATACACGCCTGGACAGAGAATAGTCTATGAAAAAAATCCTGATTATTGGGAAAAAGATGCCGAAGGCAAGCCGATTGTTTATCCAGACAAAAAAATCTGTCAGATTGTGGCGGACAACAATACTTCATATCTTTTGTTTAAGCAGGGAAAAATTGAAGAATATGCGCCAGCTCCCGAGCAGCTTGAAAATCTTGTAAATGGAGCGGACAATTTTGGCGAAAACGGATATTCTGTTTTTTCGAGCGCAGGAAATCTTGACGCCGCATTTTGGACTTTTAACCAAAATCCACAGAATTCTGACAAAAAATACTACGGATGGTTTACAAAGAAAGAATTCCGGCAGGCAATGAGTTGTCTTTTAAATCGTGAACGTATTATAAGACAAACTTACCGTGGACTTGCAGAGCCAAAATATTCATTTTTTCCAGCGGCAAATAAATTTTATAACGAGGAAATTTTCCTTCAATATAGATTTAGTCACGCTCATGCGCAAAAACTTTTAGAAAGTGCCGGCTTTAAAAAGAAAGACGACGGTTTTTTGTATGACCAGAACGGAAATAAAGTTGAATTTGATTTGACGATTGTTTCTTCTAGCAACACTTTGTCGGATATTGCGCAAATAATTGTAGATGAGTGCAAAAAGGAAGGAATTGAGGTGAATGTGCGTCAGACGGATTTTCAGCGTCTCGTCGAGCAGCTTACGTCAACTTACGACTGGCAGAGCCTGATTATTGGTTTGAGCGGCGGAACAATCTTTCCAACTCAAGGGTCGAATGTCTGGCTTAGCGGCGGAAATCTTCATATGTGGTATCCACTTCAAAAAACGCCTGCAACCGACTGGGAAAAACGAATTGACTGGCTTTACAACGAAGCGTCTTGTATTGTTGACGAAAAAAAAGCAAAGCCGTACTGGGACGAGTACCAGAAAATTATTCTTGAGCAGTGTCCTGTAATTTATCTTGTGCGTGGACGTTCGTTTTATGCGCTGAATAACCGCTGGGATATGAGCAATGTTTATTTTGACAATGTCGGCGGTGCCGAAACAACGCATATTTTTTTAAAGTGATTGGCATAACTGATTGCCAAAATAATGACGAAATGGATTTTTACAGGTATACTGATTTTGTTTTTATTTTTTTGCATTTTTAAGGAGGCATGATAAAAATTACATCCCTGTAATTTTTATCATTACAGTTTGTTCAAGCGTTGCTTTCACAAACTGTGATTCTCGCCATCCGTGGCTCGCCGCTAACGCGGTGTTTTATTAAGGAGATGCACCTATGTTTAAAATTTTGATTACGGTTATAAAAATTTTTGCCTGGATGTTCAAGCGGGAAAAACTTCGGCATCAGTGTTTAAAACTCGAAAAACAGGGAAAAATCGCAGAAATGGATGCGATTCTGGCGGATATTGTTCCTCAGTGGGCGCGGTTTATTTGCGAAATTACAGGAACTAAGGTTGTCGTAAATGGACTTGAAAAACTTCCTGAAGATTCGGCCGTGGTTTTTATTGCAAACCATCAGGGATATATGGATATTCCTTCGATTTATGGTTATATTCCAAAATTTATTTCGTTTGTTTCAAAAAAAGAAATTGGTTCAATTCCGCTGATAAAAGACTGGATGCGCTTTTTGCACTGTACTTTGATGGACAGAAAAAGTCCGCGCGCTTCGGTCAAGGCTATTCGCGATGCTGCGGAAAATGTAAAAAAAGGATATTCGCAGGTGATTTTTCCGGAAGGAACCCGTTCAAAAGGCGGTCTGCATCATGAATTTAAGGCAGGAAGCTTTAAACTTGCCTTTTTGTCGCAGTCGCCGATTGTGCCGTTGACAATTGAAGGCTCATATAAGGTTTTTGAAGAAAAAAAGACGATAAGCCGCGGAAATACGATTTATATAACCGTACATGATCCAATTCCGACCGCGGAGCTTTCGCGCGAACAGCAGGCTGCACTTCCAGAAAAAATTGAAAAGATTATTTGCGAACAGCTTAAGCCTGCAGAAAAACTTTATATCGAATCTCATTCTAAATAGATTGAGTTTTTGCGGGAGATTTTTGTGAAAAAATTAAAAGTTTTTTTTGAAGCTGCATGTTCTTTAAAAGCAAAATTTCCGCTCGGTTCTTTTATTTTAACGCGTCTGGTTACAATGCTTGTAATTCTTTTTTTGCTTGGCTGGGCGCTTTTTGCGTTAATGGCGCTTGCGCCAGGCGATATTGTCGATCAGATGATGCAACAGCAGATTATGAGCCAGACTTCTGGAACTGGCGGAGCAAGCACCGCAAACAACAAAGTTTTTAACGAAGATCAGATGGCGATTTTGCGCTCGGAAATGGGGCTGGATCAGCCGTTTACGATTCAATATTTTAAATGGCTAAAACGCGTTATTGTAAATCATGATCTTGGAGTAAGCCTTATAAGCCGCGCTCCGGTGAGTTTTTTGATAAAAAGCAGAATTGTAAATTCGATTATGTTGAATTTGATTTCGCTCGTCTTTATTACGATTTTTTCGTTTTTGTTCGGAGTTTATTTTTCGAGCAAGGCAGGAACTAAAACGGACGTTGCGGCGACTTTTTTTGCGCTTTTTTTTCACGCTTTTCCGGGAATTCTTCTTTTGATTTTGTTTCAGCTTTTTGCGTCGGCAACTTCGCTCTTTCCAGTAACTGCCTATCCAGACTTTCCTTTTTCCGACGCTCCTGGAAAATTCGTTTTTAGCTATGTTCATCATATTTTTTTGCCGCTTCTGGCTTCGTTTTTGGGCGGAGTTGGTGGAACTATGCGCACAATCCGCTCGACAATGCTCGATCAGATGGGACTTCCTTACATTATGGCAATCCGCGCCCGTGGAATTTCTGAGAGGCGTGTTTATCTTGCCCATGCTTTTAGAAATACTCTCAATCCCTACATAACCGGAAGCGCAAACCTTCTTGCCGGACTTTTTTCTGGTTCTCTCGTTCTCGAAATTATTTTTTCTTATCCTGGAATCGGCCGTCTTATGTACGAAGCGGTCATGCAGCAGGACGTAAATTTGGTTTTGGCAAACAGTATGTTTATTTCGGCTCTTGTTTTGGTCGGAATGGTAATAAGCGACATTTTGCTTGCTGTCGTTGATCCTAGAATCCGTTATGGAAAAGAATGATGAAAAAACTTTTTGATTACATAAAAGTCCGCCCTCTCGCCCTTGTTTCCGTGATTTTTATTTTGATTTTGTATCTTTTTATGATTTTTGCGGAATTTATCGCTCCTTATTCACCTTCAAAGAGTTTTGAAGAAGGAACATTTCATCCTGCAAATGTTGAATTTTCAAAAAAAGGTCTTGTCGCACGCGAATTCCGCGTTTTAAATCCATCTTCGTGGCAGTACGCAAAAGTAAAGGGAATAAATCACAAAATTCAATTTTTTGTAAAAGGCGAAAAATACCGTCTTTTGGGAATTTTCCCGACAGAACGCCACCTTTTTGGAGTTCAGGCAGATGAATTGACCGGCGAAACTTATCCTGTTTTTTTGTTCGGAGCAGATAATCTTGGGCGCGACATGTTCAGCCGGATTGTTTACGGAAGCCGGATATCTCTTACAATCGGTTTTGTTGCGAGCGCAATAAGCCTTTTTCTGGCGATTGTGTTTGGAGGTTTCGCAGGATTTTTTGGAGGAATTGTCGACTGGACGGTAATGCGCTTTTCGGAATTTTTTATGCTTATTCCGAGCCTTTATTTGATTTTGTTTTTGCGTTCACTTTTAAACGGAAGCATGGATTCTGGTCAGAGTTATATGATAATCACTTTGATTTTGAGCCTTGTCGGCTGGCCGGGCAGTGCGCGCACTCTTCGGGGAATGGTTCACTCTATAAAGCGTGAAGAATTTGTTCAGAACGCCCAGCTTGAAAAAATTCCTTCGATAATAATTATTTTTAAGTACATAATTCCTCAAATTTCGAGTCTTTTGATTGTAAGCACAACTCTTTCGATTCCAGGTTTTATTATGAGCGAAACAACTCTTTCTTATCTTGGGCTTGGAATTTCAGATCCTGCTGTAAGCTGGGGCTCGATGATAAACCGCGAAATTTCAACCCTGTCAAATCTTAAAAATTTTCCGTGGCTTTTGATTCCTGTTTTTTTGCTTTTGGGCGTAACACTTGCATTCAATTTTTTTGGAGATGCGCTGCGGGATTATTTTGATCCGTACAGTGTTGTTTTTAAAAGAAGAAAAATTCGTTCAGAAAAATCGAAAGAAAACGGACAAAAAAATGAAGTTTTTAAGGGCGATGAAAAAAATCTTCTCAGCGTGCGAAATCTTCGGGTTGAATTTTTAATTCAGCGTGGAAAGCAAAAAGTGAATGTCCAGTCTGTGCGCGGAGTTTCGTTCGACGTAAAAAAAGGCGAAATCTTAGGAATTGTAGGCGAATCTGGTTCTGGAAAATCGGTTTCTACAACCGCAATTACGGGGCTTTTGCCTTTAAATGCCAGTGTTTTTGGACATATTTATTTTAATTGCAGAAATGATGAAGAGCTTTGCCGCAAAATTTTTGAAAAAACTCCCAAAAAAGCAGACGGCGCTTCGGACGGATTTATCGACCTTGCGGCTTTGAAAAATTCCCAGATGAGGTTTATCCGCGGACAAAAAATCGGAATGATTTTTCAGGAAAGTTCGCGGGCCTTTGATCCTCTTCAAAATATCGGCTCGGTCTTTTTTGAAACCCTAAAAAATCTTGATCCAAAAATTACAAAAGAAGAATCTGACGAAAAAGCCTGTTCCCTTCTTGAAGAAACTGGAATTACAGATGCAAAAAAACGCTTGAAAAATTTTCCGCATCAATTTTCCGGCGGACAACTTCAGCGAATAGGAATTGCGCTTGCGCTTGCTCAAAATTGCGAACTTTTGATTGCGGACGAACCGACAACCGCTCTTGACGTTACGATTCAGGCTCAAATCGAGGAACTTTTGCGCACCTTGAATAAAAACCGCGGACTTTCAATTATTTTTATAAGCCACAATATTGAACTTGTTGCCCGGCTAAGCCATAGAATGATTGTAATGTACGGCGGAAAAATCATGGAAAGGGGAGAAAGCCAGACAGTTTTTAATTCGCCAAGGCATTCTTACACAAAAGCTCTTCTTGCTTCGACTCCGCATTTTGGAATGCATTATTCTGAACAAAAACTTTCGTCAATTCCGGGACGCGTGTCTGATCCTGCAAGGCCTGAGCCTGGCTGCCCGTTTGCTCCACGATGTTCGTTTGCAAAAGAACAGTGTAAAAATACGGAATCTGAGTGTTATGTTGTTTTGTCCGATGGAGAAAAGTCAGAATGAATGAAAAATTTTCAGAAAAAAAAGACAATATTCTCGAAGTAAAAAATCTGACGAAAAAATTTTCGCTTGAATCAGGCTTTTTTGCCAGAAAAGACAGGTTTGTTTATGCGCTTAACAATGTGAGTTTTGAAATTGAACGCGGAAAAACTTACGGTCTTGTCGGCGAGTCCGGCTGCGGAAAGTCTACGGTTGCAAAACTTTTGGTCGGAATGTACAAGGCGGACAGCGGAAAAATAGTTTTTAAAAGTTCAGAAAATCGAAAAAACGAAAATGAGAAGAATTCTTCAATGATAAAATATATTTTTCAGGATCCTGCGCGTTCATTAAACCCGAGGATGACAGTTTTTTCGATTTTGACAGACGGCTTAAAACACGAAAAAAAAGGAATAAAAAAAGAAGAACTGAAAAAACTGGCGGAAGAAATTTTAGAGGAAGTTGGTCTTGTTAAATCTGACCTTGAGCGCAGGCCTTCGGAATTTTCTGGTGGACAGAGACAGAGAATTTCTATTGCGCGCGGACTTTTGATGCAGCCGCAACTTTTAATTTGTGACGAAGTTGTTTCTGCGCTTGATGTTTCGATTCAGGGACAGATTTTAAATCTTTTGCAGGAAATCCGCTCAAAAAGAAATTTAAGCTGTCTTTTTATTGCCCATGACTTGCGCGTAAGCTGTTATTTTTGCGACAAAATCGGCGTAATGTACCGCGGTGTTTTGGTTGAAGAAGGAAATGCCGAAGACTTTTACAAAACGGCATTGCATCCGTATTCAAAACTCTTGTTTGCCGGAGCGGAAGGCGGAAAAACTTCGTTTAAAAATGAAGGCGAAGTAAAAAGTTCTCTGGAAGCTTTGGAATGCTGTCCTTTTGCTCACCGCTGCCCAAAAAAAACAGAAAAATGTCAAAAATCTTTGCCGGAATGGACGGTTTTGGAAGACGGACACAAGGTCCGGTGTTTTTGTCTGTAAAAAAAATTCTGCTTTAAGGAAAATCTTAGCCCGGATCGGAACGGCGTAAGTTTTTGCGGTGATTGAGCTTTGCGAAATTGCCGCAAAAATGCAGCGAAAGCGGAACCGTGCAGAGCCGGATTGACCGAAAATGCGCTCCAAAATTTTGATAATTTGACCTTTTGCCGTTTTTGTAAGATAATTGTTTCTATGGAACAGGACGAAATTTCAGAAAACGAACGCAAAGCGCTGCTTGATGACGGTTTGCGCGAAATGTGTAATTTAATTGCAAAAAACAATGATCCACAGACAATTTATGATTTTTTCGGCTGCCTTTTTACTCCTGCAGAAATGAGGGATTTTGCGACTCGCTGGCTTTTGGTTAAGGAAATCGACAAAGGCACTACACAACGCGAAATTGCCAGAAAATTTGGAATGTCGCTGTGCAAAATTACGCGTGGTTCCCGGGAATTAAAAAAACAGAATTCGGCTTTCAGGCGGTTTCTGGAACTTGCAAAAAAGTTGTAGGTTTTTCCTGATTTAGTATTCAACTTCTCTTAACTTCAATTTTTTTCTTCCGATAATTAAACAAAGAAATTTTTACTTGGAAATTACGGGAGACAGCATGAAAAATTTAAAAATATTTAGTTTTTTTGCCTTGTTTTTTAGCTTTGCTTTTTTCTCATGCAATTCGACGGCAGTTGAAAAAGACGAGTCTGTTCAAAAATTGCTGAAAGAAGGGCGTTACGAAGAAGCAAAAGGGCTTTTTATTACAAAAACCGACATCAACGCTCAGGATAAAAACGGCGACACTGCGCTTCATGTCTGCGCACGGATTAACGAAGCTGATTTGATTGCTTTTTTTGCCTTTAAAAATGCCGACACGGAAATTGAAAATGCGGACGGCGATACTCCGCTTTTGGTTGCGGTAAAAAATGACAATATTGAATCTGCAAAAATTTTAATTCAGATGGGAGCCAATATTTTTGCAAAGGATGCCGCTGAAAATTCTGCACTCCAGCTTGCGCTCGCAAAAAATGAACTTTGGTACGAAGTAATGATTACCGAAAAAACCGGGCAGATTCGCGCTATAAATGGAGATTCGATTGTCCATTATTTTGTGCGGACGGACGACGAAAAGGCAATCGACTTTTGTATTAAAAAGCAGCTTCCGCTTTCTGTAAAAAACAACGAAGGCGATACTCCGCTTTCTCTGTGCTATAAGCGTGCAGACGAAACTGTTCCTGTCAGAATTGCAGCTGCGCTTTTGCAGGCTGGATGCGATTGTGAGCGAGGAGACTTTGCTTATTTTGAAGATTCTGTGCGTACTCACAACACGATGCTGCGTTTTGCCGACGGACAGACTCCTCTTCATCTTGCGACAATTCTTGGTCATACGGGAATTGTAAATTACTTTCTCAACGAAAAAACTCCTGTCCGGATTTCGGATATTTTGCAGGCTCAGGATATTGCAGGTTCAACTCCATTGCACGAAGCTGTTCGTTATGGACGCGTAGAAATTGCAAAGATTTTGCTCGATGCCGGTGCGAAGGTTGATGCCATCGATGCTGTCGGAAAATCGCCTTTCCTGCTTATAATTCCTGCGGAAAAACAGCTTGAAATGTACAATGTGCTTTTGGCTGCGAGTGCCGATGTTACTCAAAAAGATATGTATGGCGATACTGTTCTTCATGTCTGCACAATGGCTGCTGTAAAGACAGATGTGCTTTCTGTCCTTATAAACCACGGCGCGCCTGTAAACGAAAGAAACAAAAAAGGTGTAACTCCGCTCAGCCTTGCAATCGAAAAAAACAATACTGAACACGTGATTTTTTATGCCCGCGCAGGTGCCGACATAAATGCAGAAGATATGGAAGGAAACACACCTCTTACACTTGCGCTCGAAAGTCCTTCGATTGATATGCTCAAAACTTTGATTACTCCTCAGAACGTGCTTTCTAAGGACAGTGCCGGAAATACTCCTCTGCACATTGCGCTTATAAAAGACAGTCCGTTCGACTACATAAAATTTCTCGTGGAAACTGGAGCGGATGTAAACGCGCGTAATAAAGACGGAGATTCTGTTCTTTTCCTTGCTGTCCGCAAAAATAAAAAAGATGTCGGCGACCTTTTGCTTTCAAAAAATGCCGATATTTTTGCTTCAAACACAGAAAACAATTCTCCGCTTCGCATTGCCCTTACTCAGGGTGGAGAAGTGCAGGACTGGCTTATTACCAGCCAGACATTGAACGCTTCTGACGGTTCTGGCAATTCTCCTCTTCATTATGCATGCGAGTGGAAGCTCGACGAAGCTGTTTCTGCCCTTATTCAAAAAGGCGCAAATGTGAATGCTGTAAATGCAAATGGAGAATCCGCCCTCTTTGCAGCCGTAAAGGCTGATTCACCTTCGACAATAAATATTCTTGTCGAAAACGGAATTATTACGGACACCCGTTCAAACCTTACACGCGATCATCTTGGAAACACTCCGTTGCACTATGCTGTAAAATGGAACAGTCTTCAGGCTGCGCAGTCAGTAATTTCTCTTGGATTCGATGTAAACTCTCAAAACCTTTCTGGAAAAACAGCCTTGAGCGACTGCTGCCGTTCGGACAAGAAGCAGATGGCAGTTCTTCTTATACAAAACGGAGCAAACGTAAATTCTACTGATGTGACTGGCCGTTCTGTTCTTGTAGACGCAATCCAGAGCGGAAACGAAGAAATGGTAAACTTATTGCTCGAAAAAGGAGCAAATCCGCTTATTCAGGAAATGAACGGACGCAATTCGTTCCATGAAGCGGCCTTAGGCGGAAATATAAAAATCATAGATTTGATTCGCTCTGCAGGCGGAAACCCTCTCAGCCGCGACACTTACGGCGACAGTCCGTTCAGCTTGGTTTTGAATTATGATGAAACCGTTCTGAGGGCTGTGCTCGGCACAAACCGCAACATTGTCGATTCTGACGGAAATACTCCGATTCACATTGCCGTAGAAAAGAAAGTTTCTGCACAAAAACTCGATACACTTATAAAAATGGGCTATCCGGTAAGCCAGCGCAACGGAAAAGGCGTAACTCCGCTCAATATGGCGATTACTAACGGTCAAAAAAGCCTTGCCCTTACTTTGATTGAACGCGGAGCAGACCCGTTTGCGGCAACAATAACTGGCGACAACGCCCTTACAAACGCATTTAAAAACGGAAATGTCGAAATCCTTGATGCAATCTGTAAGTACAATGCGCGCAAAACCGACACCGCCGGCGACTCAATCCTGCACTATGCGGCCAGACTTGCAAACGACGTTCAGGTTCGGCATCTTCTTGAGCTTGGACTTGACCGGGCTGCAAAAAATCTCAGTGGCGAAACTCCTTCAAAAATGGCTGCCCGCTGGAATAGACCTGCAATTGCAGAATTGCTAAAATAAAGAATCTTAAAGCAAAAACTCCAGAAGTTCATTTTGGGCTTTTGGAGATGCTTTAAAATCTGATTTTCGAGGTTTTTTGCTTATGACACAGACAAAATCGCTCCGCTTGACAGTTGCGGAAAAATCACAGTTTTTAAGCCGTTGCTACGGCTGGATGGCATTTGCGCTTTTTTTGAGCGCAGTTGTCGCATATTTTACGGCCGCAAACCTTTTTACCCAGACATTGGACGGACACATGCAGCTTTCATATCTTGGCAAAATGCTTTTTGCAGGACGTGGAATGGGATTTATGCTTTTGTGCTTCCTCGAAATCGCAGTCGTAATTTTTTTAACAGCAAAAATCCGCACAATGAGCGTTTTTACGGCAAGATTTTCTTTTATACTTTATTCTGTTATAAACGGAATTTCGCTTTCCAGCATTTTTGCAGTTTACCAGATTGCTTCGATTGCAAACGCCTTTCTCGCAACATCGGCTACCTTTGTCGTAATGTGCATCTACGGTTCAAAAACAAAATCCGACCTTACAAAGCTCGGCCGTTACTGCGTTATGGGACTTTTGGGAATCCTTCTTGCGACTCTTCTGCATTTTATCTTGGAATTTTTTACAGGAGCGCCGCTTGCTATGCTGGATTTGCTTGTAAGCATTGCAACAGTTCTTGTTTTTACGGGGCTCACCGCTTACGACAGCCAGAAAATCTTAAAAACAGCCGAAAATTCAAAAAACACGGACGATTACAAAAAAGTTGCAATCCTCGGTGCGCTTGAACTTTACCTCGACTTTATAAATATTTTGCTTGCACTGTTAAAACTTTTCGGAAAAAGAAAAGATTAGAAAAAATAGGGCGTTGCCTGCGTTCGCAGGCCGCTCTGTCCAGGGTTCTATTGCTCCACTTCGTTTTGCAACGTGCCTTGCACGCCCTTCCCGCCGCTAACGCATTTTTAAGCCTTATTTGTAAATCAAAAAAATAGCAGGAATCTTTGAAAGTTCAGGTTTTTGAGTTTTTTTCCACTGGGCAATTGTTTTTGTCTTTATAAACTGTTTTTCTGTTGTAATTCCAGCCGCAACGCAAAGTTTTGTTTCTGGGCGGCAGATTCTCAAAATTGCCTCAAACATTTTTTCGTTTCTGTAGGGAGTTTCGATAAAAAGCTGGGTCTGGTCTTCTTTGTACATTCTGTTTTCGAGCTGTTTAAGCTTTGACTCGCGTTCGCCGTTTTTGACAGGAAGATAACCGTTAAAAGCAAAATTCTGTCCGTTAAAACCGCTCGCCATAATTGCCATAATCATTGAATTTGGACCTGTCAGCGGAATTACTTCAAGATTTTTTTTATGGGCAATCTCAACAGCTCTGCTTCCGGGATCTCCTACGGCAGGGCAGCCGGCGTCGCTCAAAACTCCCATCGGTTCGCCTTTTTCAAGAAAACTTAAAATCTTGCTTAAATCTTTTTTTTCGTCTGTGTGCTCGCTTAGTTCAGTAAAAGTACATTCATCTATCGGAAAATTCTTATCAAGTTCAATCAAAAATCTAACTGCGCACTTCCTGCTTTCTACAATAAAATGCCGTATATTTTTTACTGTTTCGATATTTTTTGACGGAATAACGCTTTCAATTTCTGTGTTTTCGCCAAGTTTGTTCGGAATTAAATAAAGGGCTGGTTTCATAAAAAACATTATAAAATTTGCCGAAAAAAATTGCAATTTTAGAGATTTGTAGTAAAAATGATTTACAGAAGAAACCTCTTTATATTTTTTTTGTTCTACAATTGATAATATCGAGAATTTTTCAATAGAAAATATTATAATATAAGGAAACTGTTTTATCTGATTCAGTTTTTATTTTCAGGTAAAAATACAGGAGTTTATGTATGTTAAAAAAAATTATCGCATCAGCCGTTTTATGTGCTGGTGCAGCCTTGTATGCGTATAATCCTCCGGCAGGCGGACAAAATCTTCTTCGCATTTCTTCTCCGGAACTTTTGAGTGAGGGAGCTTCTGCTGCTGGCGGAGCTTTGTATTCGGTTTCTCCGGATTCTGTCGTAAATAATCCTGCTCTTACGGCTTTTGAACAGCGTGCTGTTTTAAATCTTTCAGGCACAATGCTTTTTGACAGCAAGGACGAATCTGATAAATCTGTCGGCGGAGCTTTTGAAGGCGGTATTCTTCTTCCTTCGAGATGGTGCGTTTCTTCATTTTTAGTTCAGGGCGTTTTTGTGCCGTTTTATGACATGCACTTGGGAAATTCTTTTAACTTTACGGCAAATGTAGCAAAAGATGTGACTGACAAACTTTCTGTTGGAGTGAGCGCCGAGCTCGGAGTTTTTTATGGTCATAATTCTGACTGGCGTGGCGGCGTAAATTTGGGCGCTTTTTATGACTTCGGCGAAGCTGGATTTTTTAAAGACATTCGTTTTGGCGCAGTCCTGCTAAATATTGGAAAACAGCTTGGAAATACGACTGTTCTTGGAATTACAGGCAGCGAAGCGTCTGAATGGCCGGGAATTGCAACTCCAAAAATAGGAGCGGCCGCAACCTTCTTTGAGCAAAACAATTTTAAGGCTGGAGCAAGCCTTGATTTTTCTTTTCCTTCGTTCCAGAATTTTGTGTGCGATGCAGGACTCCAGTTGCTTTTTGCTGACGTAATAAAAGTAAGTTCTTCGTGGGAATACGACGCCAGGGAATTTTCTGAGGGTTCAAAAAATATATTGCCTTCTGTCGGAGTAAGTTTCCAGTTCAAATTTAATTCCAAGAACGGTTCTCTTTTGGCAAAAAAAGGCTGGGAACAGAGCGAAATGACTGTAAGCGGTGCCTGGAAGCAGCTTTACAAAAACGTGAATGCAGTCAGCGCCGGAGCAAAAATCAACCTTGGACTTAAAGACACCCAGGCTCCAGAAATTATCCTTTGGGGAGAAAAATAGTTATGAATAAAAAATATTTTTTTGCAGCATTGGCACTTGCTTTTTCAGCATCGGTTTTTGCAGAAAAAGGCCCGGTTTATATTTCTCCAAACAACGATGGCGTTCAGGACGTTCTTGAAGTTCCTCTTCAGATAAAAGAAAAACGCTACGTGACCGAATGGAGTTTTACCGTAAAAAACGAAAAGGGCGAAGTTGTCCGCACAATCGGCAATAAAGAAAAACGTCCTGAAAAACTCGGACTCAAAAAGTTTTTTAAGCAGCTTGTTGCTCCAAAAACTGGTGTGACAATTCCAGAAACTGTAGTTTGGAACGGCGTCATGGACAACGGCGAAACCGCTCCAGACGGAACATATTACTATTCTTTCAGCGCAACAGACGACAACCAAAACACTGCTTCTACAAGAGAATTTGTCGTAATCGTTGACAATACAGCTCCAGAAATTGACCTTGTCCAGCCAAGCCAGGATGCAAAAATCTTTGGTGAAGGAGCAAAATCTGTTCTTACAATAAAACAGTCTGGTTCACTTGAAGATTTGTGGACTGGAACTTTTTACGATTCTGTCGGAGTTCCTGTACGCGTGTTTAAATGGACAGAAAGCGAACCGTTGAAATTTGATTGGGCCGGAACTGACGGCAACGGTGTTTTTGTAAAAGACGGCGTCTATTCTTATAGAATTACTGCAACAGACCGTGCAGGAAACGTTTCTGCGCCGGCTATGATTTCAAATATCATTTATTCCGCAGAAAAACCTGCTGTAAACATTACTCTCAGCGGAAACAGATATTTTTCTCCAAATGGCGATGGCGTAAACGATGCTGTTTTATTCAATGTAAAAATTCCTGCTCCAAATCAGGCAAAAACTGGAAACAAACTTGTTGAGTGGAAGGTTGCAATCGAAGACAAGAACGGAAACGCGATCCGCACTTATTCGGGAACTGACAATCCTCCGGAAAATATTGAATTTGACGGAAAAACTGACTCTGAACAGGTTGCTCCAGAAGGAACTTACTATGCGAAGGTTACGGCGAAATATCTCAACGGTTTTGAACCTGATCCTTTAAAGTCTCCTGTATTCACTCTCGACAACACCGCTCCAACTGCGACTGTAACAATAAAAAATTCAACTTTCTCTCCAGACGGAGATGGCAATCTTGATTTGCTCGAAATTGCACAGGCGACAGTAAGCAATTCGCTTTCGCCGGTTTCGGACTGGACAGGAACAATTTTTGATTTAGAGGGAAATGTCGTAAAGAAGTTTGAATTTGGTTCATATTTGCCGGAAAAATTAAACTGGGACGGACTTGATTCAAAAAATATTCTTTCAAAAGACGGAAATTATAAATACGTTTTGACTGCAAACGATGCCGCAGGAAATTCAACAAAAATCGAATCTCCTCACTTTGCGCTTGATACAAGCAAAACCGAACTTATTCTTACTGTAAGTCCTGCCGCATTCAATCCGGCTTCGGCAAGCGTAAAATTTGTTCCGGTAGTAAAGAGCGGCGAAGTAGAGCATTATTCTCTTGAAATCCATGGCGAAAACGGAGAGCTGGTTTGGGCTCAGAATGCACAAAAATCTCTTCCTTCAGAAATAAAATGGAACGGTCTTGCCTCGAACGGAAGCCGCTGTGCAGACGGAAGTTATTCTGCAAAACTTTCTGTAAAATCTAAAAACGGTTCCGAGGCTTCTGCTTCAAGCCAGCCGTTTACAATTGACAGCATTGCGCCTTCAATCGAAATTTCTGTTCCTTATACAGTATTCTCCCCAGACGGAGACGGAAACAGGGATGTTGTTCCTGTGACTGTAAATTCATCTTACGAAGAAAAATGGACTGCAAAAATTGTTGATTCAAAGGCCACTGTTGTAAAATCTTACGAATGGAAGGGCAAGGTTCCGAATTTCGAATGGGATGGAACGGACGACAGCGGAAACAAGGTTGTGGACGGTCTTTACAAGATTGTATTTGCTTCGGTTGATTCCGCAGAAAACCGTGCCGATGCAGAAATTGCCGGTCTTAAAGTTGACAAGCGCGAAACAAAGGCTTATGTGACTGCTGATCTTGAATACTTTGCTCCAAACGGAGATGGAATTGCCGATATTCAGAAATTTACTGTAAGAACGAGTGTTGCCGATGGAATTTCTGAATGGAAATTTGCAATTACAAGCGCAGAAGGCAAGGTTGTAAGACAGTGGACAAACGAGCAGTCAAAAGATTTGCCAGCCGTAATAAATTGGGACGGAACCGATGCTGACGGAAAAGTTGTCGAAGGCGTATTTACCGGAAACCTTTCAATTTCTTACGAAAAGGGAAATATTGTAAATGCCGTTTCATCTGCATTTATCTGTACTGTAACTCCTCCTCAACTTTCTGTAAAAACAGCGCCTCGCTACTTCTCTCCAGACAATGACGGCGAAGACGATGACCTTTACATTCAGCTTAAAGGAAACAGCACTGTTCCATTAAAGAACTGGTCATTTGTCGTAAAAGATCCAGAAAACGGAAAAATATTCTGGTCTGTAAACGGAAAATCAACGATTACAGAACGGCTTGTATGGGACGGACGCGGAAACAACGGTGAACTTGTTCAGTCTGCAATGGATTATCCTTATGTATTTACAGCAACCGACACTCTTGGCATGACAAGTACTGTAGAAGGAAAAATCAGCGTAGACGTTCTTGTAATCCGTGTTGGCGATGTTCTCAAGATGGCAGTTCCATCAATCATCTTCCGTTCAGACGCAGCAGACTTTAAGACCGAAGATGAGCTAAAAGGCGGAATTACACTTGCTCAAAAGACAAACAACGAACGCGTTCTTAAGAGAATTGCAGAAATTTTGAACAAATTCAAAAATTACACTGTAACAATCGAAGGTCATGCAAACAACGTTTCTGGAACTGAAGCAGAAGAAACTCAGGATACTGTACAGTACGGAAAAGCCCTTAAGCCTCTTTCTCAGGAACGTGCAGAGTTTGTAAAAGAACAGCTCAAGAAAAACGGAGTGGATTCTGCCCGTCTTACAGCTGTCGGCCGCGGTGGAAGTCAGCCAGTTGTTGCAAGAAGCGACAAAGACAACTGGTGGAAAAACCGCCGTGTTGAATTCATTCTTAACAAATAAAATTTAAACTTATACAAAAGCGGACTTGTTAAAAACTAAGACTTGCAGCGATTTTGGTAAAAAAAAGCCAATCGCTGTTAAAAATAAAACTTGTTTGACAGTCCGCTTTTTTTCTGGAAAAAATTACAAAATGTGCCTGTCCTTAAAAGAAAAAATCATTTTACTTGCTGATAAATATGAAACTCCTGAATTTTTGCAAAAAGATCCATCTCAATTTATGCATAAATTTTTGCCTCAAAACGGTGGAAGTGTAAGAGATGCGGAAGTTGTCGCTTTTTTGTCGGCAAATCTGGCGTTTGGAAGGCGGGATCAGATTCTTTCTCACATTCAAATTATTCTCGACAAGATAAAAGAATCAAAAAAATCTCCGGCTCAATGGGTTTTGGACGGAGAATATGAAAAAATTTTTGATGAAAGCAAAAAGTCGTTTTACAGAATGTACACTTTTTTGGATATGAAGAATTTTTTTAGGAATTTACAGATTTTTTTAAGTCAAAAGGAAACTTTGGGCGATTTTTTTAAGGAAAAATGGGAAAATTTAATAAAAAATATTCAAAACAAAGAAGAGATTTTTCTTCATTCTGTTATTGCAGAAAGTTTTTGCGGTGAATGTGCCTTGATTTGCCGTTCAAAAAATGGAGCCGCAAAAAAATTGAATATGTTTTTAAGGTGGATGGTTCGCGAAAACTCGCCTGTTGATTTAGGTTTGTGGAAATGGTACGACAAAAACAGGCTTTTAATTCCATTGGACACTCACGTAATGCAGGAAGCCGTAAAATTTTCACTTATCGAAAAAACTTCTTCTGGAAAAATTCCTTCTGCAAACTTAAAAACCGCGGTTGCGCTGTCCAAAAAAATGAGTGAGTATTTTCCGGGAGATCCTGCACGCGGAGATTTTGCACTTTTTGGTCTTGGCGTTGACAATTAAAAAAAATGCCTGTGCAAAAAAGCACAGGCACTTTCTTAAAACTTGTACTCCGAATTTGAGGACGTCTTACAGGACGTTTTTTTTAGCTCAAATCCGAAATGGCAGTATTAAAAACATTTTTTAGAAAATGTATGTCATAAATACACCGCTTGACCAGCACTTGCGGTTTTCGCCGTCAAATGCAGTTCTCTGTTCAAAGTCGGCATAAACTGCAAACGTTGTATTTTTTGAAAAATCGTATGTAAGTTCCGGGCGGAGATTTAAAACATGGCCGCCGTTCCAGTCTTTTGAAACTTTGTAATCAGCCCAGCGGTCGTCTTTTGAACCCTGTGCCCAAGAGCCCCACAAATTGAATCCTGTTTTGTTGTTAATTGCAAAAGAAAGTTCTGCTCCTGTGTACCAGGCAAAATCGTAATGGCTGTTTTCAAAGAAGTTAAAGCCGATTTCCGGGCGGAGGTTGATTTTTGTGTTTGGAATTATAAAGTTGATTGCAGCTCCTAAACCGTAGGCTTCGTCATCGTCTGCGTCAGAAAACAGGGAATCTGCCGCAATGTAAAGGTCAAGAATAAAGTTTTTTGCTCCGATTGTAGCGCCCGAATAGAAATTCGCCTTTTCTTCAAAT
This sequence comes from Treponema berlinense, assembly GCF_900167025.1. Lineage (GTDB taxonomy): Bacteria > Spirochaetota > Spirochaetia > Treponematales > Treponemataceae > Treponema_D > Treponema_D berlinense. Next base: position 34,621 of record NZ_FUXC01000002.1, read on the forward strand.
GCTCCTTCGAGTGTAGCGGCAATGCTGAGCCAGTTTACTGGTGCGACTTGAATACCAAGGTTTACAGCAGGATCGTCTGTGTTGAATCCGTTTGGAATTGCGGCTCCGATCTGAAATTTCAAGTCTTTTGAATTGTAATTGTATCGCACGCCGAGAGCACGTTTGGCGTATTTGTTTGCATAAGGAATGAATCCTACAACATCGGCAGAACCTGGTTTGTCAACATTGAATTTATAAGAACCGGTAGCTTCAGAAGAAGTCTGGAATGCGCTGCCTGATCTGTCATCGTAAGATGTTGAAAAACCGCCCTGGCGGACGTGAGCGTCTGATTCCCAAAGCCAGTTTCCGTAACGAGGAGCCGGACCTACCTGCCAGTTGAGTTTTGTTCCAACGCCTATATCAAAATTCTTTTTAGGATGCCAGATAAAATTTACATAGTAAGAATCCTGAATTGTATTTGAAACATTTGCCTGATTATTCAGAATTGTGCCAGTAGCTGTTCCAACCGCATAAGCATCTGTTGACAAAGTTTTGTCACCTGCATGATATGAAGAGCTTCCTCTTGTGCCGTATTTGAGCGAAAGAGGGTTGCCGTTTGAAGTTCCAAAAACAAAATTATCTACATCGCCTTCGTTGTCGTAATTTGCAAGAAAACTCCAGTTGAGCATGCCTTCAATGGTAAAATTTCCGCGGTCAAATCTTGCCTGGAAAGTATCTGTAAAACCGTAAAATGTCGCGCTGCCGTCGATTGGTGCTCCAAAACCAATCCAGGCCGTGTTTTTCATCTGCTGTGAACTTAAAACCTGTGCGCTTGCAACAGCTGTTCCAAAAATTACGGCAGATAAAACTGTTAAAATTTTCTTCATTTGCTTTTCCTCCGGAATTAAATTAAAAAATAGCATTTTACTCTTGCTGCTATTTTATCGTATTTTAAAATTATAATACTTTTGGAGTTTTTGTGTCTGTTCTATGTATGTTTTCACTTATAATATTTTGTGATATAATCTTTTTCATTATATTTTTAGTAACTGTCGGAAGCCAGTGACGGATTAGGAGATATTATGGCAAAAGAAGAAAAGACTGCGGTTGATCCGCATGCATGTACGCTCGACAAAATCATTTCGCTCTGCAAAAGACGCGGTTTTGTTTATCAGGCTTCGGAAATTTACGGCGGTCAGGCTGGTGCTTGGGATTACGGTCCTTTGGGTGTAGATTTTAAACGCAATATTCAGAATGCGTGGTGGAAAGAAATGACTCAGCTTCACGACGATGTAGTTGGTCTTGATTCTGCAATTTTCCAGCATCACACAACATGGAAGGCTTCTGGCCACGTAGATCATTTTTTAGACCCAATGGTTGACTGTCTTGAATGTCAGGCCCGTCACCGTGCAGATAAATTGATTGAAGATTTTGTTGCCACTAATCCAGACAAAGACCCTGGAAAACCGGTTGATACAATGACTCACGAAGAAATGAAGGCTTACATCGATGCAAACATCGACTGTCCTGCCTGCCATTCAAAAAACAAAAAATACACGGCTGTCCGCGAATTCAACCTCATGTTCAAAACATATCAGGGACCGATTGCCGATGAAAGTCATTTGATTTACCTTCGTCCAGAAACTTGTCAGGGAATTTTTACTGATTTTAAGAACATTGTGCAGTCAAACCGCATGAAAATTCCTTTTGGCGTTGCACAGGTTGGTAAATCTTTCCGCAACGAAATCATCTTTAAAAACTTTATCTTCCGTACCTGCGAATTTGAGCAGATGGAAATGGAATATTTCTGTAAGCCTGGAACAGAAGACGAAACTTTTGAACGCTGGAGAAAAGAGCGCTGGGCATTCTACCTTAAATACGGTATTGCAGAAAATCACTTGAAATGGCATCACCACGACAAACTTGCACATTACGCAAAAGATGCTTACGACGTTACTTACAAATTCCCAATCGGCTTTGAAGAAGTTGAAGGCGTTCACTCAAGAACAGACTTTGACCTTTCTCAGCACCAGACATTCTCTAAAAAAGATATGTCTTACATCGATCAGGAAGACGGAAACAAAAAATATGTTCCTTATGTAATCGAAACATCTGCCGGACTTAACCGCAACTTCCTCATGTTCTTGTGCGAAGCTTACGAAGAAGAAAATGTCGGAAAAGACGGAAAAGAAGATTACCGCACAGTTCTTCACCTCGATCCTCGCCTTGCTCCTGTCACAGTCGCTGTCCTTCCACTTATGAAAAAAGACGGACTTTCAGAAAAAGCAAAGGAAATTCAGCATCTCTTAAAAGAAGATTTTGTTACAGATTTCGATACTTCTGGTACAGTCGGAAAACGCTATCGCAGACAGGACGAAGTTGGAACTCCATTCTGTGTAACAGTTGATTACGACACAATTACCGAAAAGAAAGAAGACGGTTCTGCAAATGAACTTTTTGACACCGTTACTGTCCGCTTCCGCGACTCAATGGAACAGGAAAGAGTAAAACTCTCTGACCTGCACGCCTTCCTTTTTAACGCAATTAAAAATTACAAGCCTGTTGTAAGAGATTAAAAAAAATAGGTTGCTGGAAAAATATTTTTTTTGAATTATGTTTTTCTGACAGCCTTTCTTTCTGTTTTTATGGATTATGTAGCCCTAGGAAAATCTAATCTTCTCGTAAGCCGAACTGCATTGGGAGCAATGGCTTTAGCAAATGTTTCTGACGATGAGCAGGCTTCTCAAATTATAAGCAGCGCTTATGAAGGTGGAATCAATTTTTTTGACACGTCGCGGACAAGCGAAGAAAGCGAAAAATGCCTCGGAAGCGCCCTTCATGGTGCAATCAGAAAAGATATTTTTATGGCGACAAAAACAAGAGCCACTGATTGCGATGAACTTTCCCGCGATATTGAATTGAGTCTTGCCGCCTTAAAAACAGATTATATCGACCTTTATCAATTGGATAATCCTTCTTTTTTGCCAAAGCTTGGAGGAAAAGATAAAATCGTCGAAAAACTTTTGAACCTTAAAAAGCAAGGCCTAATTCACCATATTGGAATTTGCACAGAAAATTTTGACATGGCGCGCAATTTATTGAATGACGACGGTCCCTGGGAAACTTTGCAATATCCTTTTAACCTTTTGTGTCCTCTCGAAGTTCAGGAACTCGTTCTCGACTGCCGCGAAAAAGACATCGGTTTTATTGCAATGCAGCCGTTGTGTGGAGGCGTTGTCCAAAACATTCCTCTTGCGCTGGGATTTTTTAGCCAGTTTGATTCCGCAGTTCCAGTTTGGGGCGCCCACAGTCAGGAAGAACTGCAACAGATTCTATATTTTACAGAAAATCCGCCTGTAATTGATGAAAAATTTGAGCAGGAACTCGAAAAAGCAAGATTCTTTTTTAATTAGTTCAAATTTTTTCTGTTCTAAATTCTTCTTTATTTTTGAATATTCATCGTTTTGAGTATATCCTGAGTTTCCTGTTTGTTTAAAACCCGGACAATTTTGTTTTTGTCGTTGTCAGTTTGAATCGTAACTGGATTTCCAAAGGAATCCTTTTCGCCAAGAAGGGAAACAATCGGGTTTCCTGGAGAATCTGGACTTGCGTCCGTAACCTGGGCAATTTTTCCGTTGACAAGATAAACCCACGCTCCAATTGGAAAAAGCGAAAGAGAGTAGAGAAGCGCCTTGATTACAGTGTCGTCAAACTGTTTTCCTTCATTTTTAAGAATTTCGACCATGGCGGCGTAAGAAGAGCGGGCCTGTCTAAAATGTCTTGGAGCGGTAATTGCTTCAAAACTGCATGCTACACCGATAATCTTTGCAAAAATGTCAATCTGGCTTCCTTCAAGGCGGCGAGGGTAGCCTGAACGGTTTTCGCGCTCATGATGCTCTAAAATCCCAAGTTGAATTTGAGTTGGAAAATTGTTTTCTTTTACAATGTTAAATCCCAAAACCGCATGTGTCGCGAGTTTTTGTCTTTCAGACGGAGAAAGCCGTCTGTCTGTCATATAAAGCTGCGGCGGAAGGCGGATTTGACCAATTTCGTGCAGAATGCAACAAACTCCCAAATCTACGATTTTTGAAAGAGAAAATCTAAGTTGAAGCGCAATTACGATTGCAATTACGGTCGAGCGCATGCTGTGGCTTATAAGATAGTTTTTTGTAATTGTATCTTGAGAAGGCGTAATTCGCAGAACATAACGGCGGTTTTCTTTTATAAAAATGCACAGTTCTTTGACCGTTTCTGAAAGTTCTGTGTAATTTAAAGTTTTGTGGGTTGCATAGCGCGTATAGACAGCGGTTATATAATTCATGTATTCGTTATAAACCGTTTGAACAACGTCCATCCTCGATTTTTCGTTGTTTGCAAGGCTTAGTTTTGCGTCTTTAATCGCTTTTTTTGCATTTTCGCCAATTTGCGGCTTTTTATCCGAATCGTCCAGTTCAAGATCGTCAATAGAAACGTTTTTAAAATCTTCCGGAGCTGTTTTTACAGGAGCAGAAATTTGTTCAACTCCCTGAGAGCCTTCCGAATAAACGGTTTTAAATCCCCATTCAAGAATCGTTTTTTTTAGCGAATCCGTAAACGGGCACAAAGAGTTTAAAAGCAGAAAATTTTTATCAATTAAAAGGTCGCTGTTAAAAAATGAGTTGTCTTTTATTGTCGAAACTAAAAACGAATTCATATTGATATTATCGGCAGAATTCAGCAGATTATTAAGTTTTTAATGGGTGGCTTTTTGTTCAGCTCCGCTTCACAAAAACCGGGCTGTCCGTGGCTGCGGCGTCTTTCGCGCCTCCGGTGCTTTGCACACGCTTCGCGTCCACTCCCATCCCTGCCACAAAACAAAAAAAAGAGAAGAAAACTTTCACTTTTTCTTCTCTTTTTTTACATGGAAAGCCGGTTATTCGGCGCGTCTTTTATTTTTACAGGGCGTCTGGATGTTTGAAAAGCCTAAAAAGGTTTTTCACGTCCTGTTGTTTCAACCAAAGACATTTAAATTATCGTTCTTTTGTAAATCCGACTTTAGTGTTTTTTGAAAGAAAATCATTTTTTTTGCAAAAATTGTTGATATTGGCGCACTGATTTCATCAATTCTTCGTATACAATCTTTGAACGCGCAAAAACTGCGGAAAATTTGTCTGTTGGTAAAATTTGCGAACTGAAAATTTCGTTGAGTTTTGCTTCAGTCGGAAAAACAAGCGAGGCAATTTGTGTAAACTGAGAATTTCGCAATTCAAAATCAGTTTGCTCAAGAAGTTTTAGAGCCTTTTGAATTTTTTCTGCAGAAAGATTTTTGTCGGAAATTGTTTTTTCGCAGGTAAAAAATGCTTTTTTTGCAAGCGAATAAAGGTTTTCAAGGCCAGTTTCGAGTTCTTCAAATACAGCGTTAAAATTCTGCAAAAGCTTTTGCTGTTCGCAGTCCGGCCTTTGAGATTTTTTTTCGGCTTCAAAAAACTGTTTTCGGAGGCTAATTTTTTCCTCCTGTTTGAGCAAGGTCTGGACATCTGCGCAGTAAAAACCTGGAATTTCAAGGGAAGTTTTGCTGAGCGAAAAAGAGGCCGTTTCCGGATATTTTTGAGCCTGGCTTTCAAACCACCAGGCAAACATCTTCATTTTTGAATCCGTAACGATTGTGTTTTTTTCGTAATCTTGTCCTAAAACAGGGTTTGCCGCAAAAATTGAAGTTGAAAGCATTTTTTCGGCAGAATTCAACCTTGTGCTTGAAAGATGCGCTTTTTCTTCAAAAAGAGAACCTCTGATATGTGTAATTTTTTTTGGATAACCCAAATCAAGTCCTGCGCAATAAATTTCTTTTGCTCCGGTTATCCTGCAAAAATCCCAGGCCGTTGTGGCAACTGAGCCTCCGCTTCCAAGTTTTCCTTTTTGACCGAGTTTTTTTTCAAAATACTGGCCGAGCGGAAAAAGCGATGAGCACAAGACGGTTTTTCGGCAGTTAAAGCGGTAAACTGGCGGGCAGACGGCGGATTCTGTAATCAAAACGCTGGACTTGCTTTTTAGACCTGCAATGTGCCTGTATGCGTAGTATTGCGGATCTGTAAGGACAATAAAATCGGGCTCGAACCCTGCTTTTAGGCAGGCGCTCAAGGCAGTGTCGACAGCAACTGTCAGACAGCGTTTTTTTAATTCTTTTAAAAAAGGCAGAATTTCTGAAAGTCCAGGACCTGCGGCAATCAAAAGACAGGGCAGGTCTGGCGGACAGGCATTTTTGTAAATGTTTATTCCGTCCAAAGCAGCCAAAAACGGCAGGTTAAAGCAGGAATTTCTTAGCCAGAGTTTTGAAAATTTTTCGAGCGTAGAAGTGTTTATTTTTTCTTTTTGCTGATTGCGCTTAAAAAGAGAATGAAGGGATTCAAAATATTCTTTTGAATGTTGTGTCTGCGCCTTGTTTTCTATGAGCGCCGTGTGCGAAAATGGCGCAGAATGTTCTGTCAGCGTAATTACATCGTGGAGCTCTGCCTGCAAAAGAACAATCAGTTTTTTGTGCTTAAACAGTGGTTCAAAATCTGTGTATTTTAAGGCTGCAAAAAAATATTCGGGTTTTGGTTCTACGATTATTATCGAGTCTTCAGGAAAATTTTTTGCCCATTCTAAAGGGGCATAGCCAAGTCCCATCGAAAAAAAAACGGCGCATTCTGTCTGTTCTGTTTTTGCATTTTTGACGGCTAAAAAAGCTTCTTTTTTTGGCGCATACGACGAATGAAGAAAAATTCCGTTTTCTTTGGCGGTAAGTTCTCCGTTTTTTGAAAGAACAACTTGCCAAAAATCAAAATCAGGTTCTTTTTGTTCATTTAGAGGAAAAGTTTTTTCAAGTTGTTCTGCTAGAAAACAAAAACGCGCCTTAAAAAGAGAAATGTTTTTATTCCAAAAAGAGTTCAATTTCGGTGTCCTGTGTGAGCGGAACTCCAGGTTCAGGCGTCTGATCTGTAACCCAGCCTTCGCCGTTGATTTTAATTTTTAAATCAGAACGGTTCAGCAATGGCAGGAGATTTCTTTTTGAAAGCCCCTTAAAATCTGGAACAGTTTTGTCGATTTGAATTTCCGCATCGTTTTGAATTTTTATAAGTCCTGAATGTGCAAGGCTTGCTGCTCCTCCGCGGCTCATTCCCAGATGGTCGATTATTACGCTTGCCGCTTCGCCGATAACAGGAGCAACAATTCGTCCGGCGTAAGTCTCTCCTTTTGCCTTTTCAATTACAATATAGAGTATTACTTCCGGATTTTCGGTCGGAAAAATTGCAATACAGTTAGAGATAAAGTCTGTTTTTGAATATCCGCCGTTTACCGGATCGGCCATTTGTGCAGTTCCAGTTTTTACTCCGATTGAAATATCGCTCAAATTTGCTCTTGAGCCGGTTCCTGTCTGTGCGACAGTTTGCATGCAGCTCAAAATGTATCTTGAAGTCTGCCCGTTTATTATCTGCGGTTTAAAATTTGGAGAGTGGGTGTATTCTTCAACTCCTGCCTGATTTGTAATTTTTTTGATTAAAGTAAGCTGAACAGGAATTCCGCCATTTGCAATTGCAGTTGCGGCTTCGACCATTTGCAGCGCACTTACGGAAATCTCCTGTCCGATTGCAATTGTCGGTTTTGAGCGGGCAGACCAGAATCTGTCGCTGGTATTGCGGACTGCTCCTGCTGTTTCTCCGGGAAGTTCTATTCCAGTTTTTGAACCAAAGCCAAAGCTTCTAAGTCTGGACAAAAACTGTTCGCTTTCAATTTTTTCGGACATTTGCGCCAAAGCATCGTTGCACGAAAATTTGAGCGCTTCTCTGGCGGTAATCCATCCGTGGTGGTCAAGACAGGTGATTTTTATTCTTTCGCCGCTGGATGTCTTTTTTTCGTAAATGCCATCGCAGTAAAAAGTATCGTTTTCAGAAATCGCGCCTGAGTCAAAAAAAGCCGAAATTGAAAAAATCTTGAAAACAGAACCCGGTTCATAACTTTCGGTTGCCGGCAAATCTTTCATTTGGGCTGGAGTTGCCTTTGAATATTCATTTAAATCTGCAGACGGAAGCGAAATGTAAGAAATAATTTCTCCGGTTTTTGCTTCTGCCGCAACCATCATCAAACTTGCCGCATGAGTCCGTTCAATCGCATTTTGCGCAATTTTTTCCAGTTTGAACTGGAGGTTTGCATCAATCGTCAGATAAATATTTTTTCCTTCAACATCAATCGGGGCGTCTGGATTTACAGGTGGCGAAAGCAGGTTTTGTTCTGTGTATTCAATTCCTGCAAGACCGGTTCCGTCGCTTCCCATGTAGCCGATTACCTGGCTTGCAAGTTCCTTTTCCGGATATATTCTTCCGGGAACTCTGTCAAACCTGACCGCCGAAAAAAGTCCGTTTTTGTCTGTAATTTCTTTTAAAATTTCATAATCGTTTTGGTCGATTTTTTTCTTGAGGTAAACAAAATTTGAATCTGCATTGGCAGAAATTGTGTTTGCCAGCTGGTGCTCATCGATTTTTAGAACTGGCGAAAAAAGTTTTACAAAATTTCCCAAGTCTTTGATTGCAGAAGGCGTTACTCCGACATGATAAAAATTTGTCGGAACAGCGAGAGGTTTTCCGTTTTTGTCTAAGATTGAGCCTCTCTGCACAAGCGGAGAATAAGTTTTTGTTTCCGGTGTTTTTTTTAAGGCAAGAACCGCATACTTGAAGAAAATATAACCTGTAAACAGGGCTAAAACGATGCAAAATATCAAAACTCGCCTTTTGTTGAAGTATCCGTTCATTTGCATAAAACTTTTCCCAACACATTTTTTACGGAAACAAAACCGTAATCACGCGAATCAACCGAAACTTCATAATTGTCGCCGACCGCCAGAATATAACCTTCTGGAACCTGAGCCGCGTCTTTTAGCCGCATATACTGGCTTTCTGTAAGCGGAATTTCATTGTCTCCAACTTTTACAGTATATATTGGATTTGATGAATATTCTAGTGACTGTCCTTCGCAGGCAACGCACCTTTTTACGACTATTTTGTTGTTATATAAATAAATGACAACATCACCAGCCTTAGGCTCCTTCCATTGGACTAAAAGCGAATTTGAGAAAGGCTTGATAATTCCGTAAGCGAGTTTGTTTACAACGACAGTTGATTTGTCGTGAATTGCGCTTTCCATGGAAGTTCCAGAAACGTGGAGAATTTCAACTGCAAAAAGTTTTACGATAAAACCCAAAAAAAGACCGCAGCAGGTTATAAAAATTATAGATTTATTTGTTGAGGATAAATTTGACTTAGACATCTTTTTTCTAATATAACGAATTTTGCGTTCCGATAATAGACGTATGCAGATAATCAGTTATGTTGGCAGCGCTCCAAAATCGAGAAGTTCTGCCAGAACCAAAAGTTTACTTTTAAAATTCAGAAGAAAGGCTTTTAAGTTTTCGGAGTTTGAACATTCTAAAAAAGTTTTTTCAGGAGCACGCGCTGTTCCATCTTTTTCGTTTTCTGTTCCCTCTGTAAATTTCAGGAGTCTGATTCGTCCTGCACGCTTAAAAAGAATCTGCTTTTTTTTGTTGCTTTGTCTTTTCGTTCCTTATTTTTCTGTAAAAATTTTAAACTATTCTCAGGCTTTTACAGGTCCTTTGGAAATGGGAGAAACTTTTTCTAGCGAAATTGAAAATTTGAACAGCGCAATGTCAAAATTCGCAATGGCTTGTTCAGAAGCAAGTTTTGACGAAAACGGAAATGTTCTTTCTGACGATGGAAAAATCCTTACGCCAAGTTCTGTAGGACTGGCAAAGGCGATTTCTTATCAGTCATACAAGGTAAAGAGCGGAGATACAATCAGTTCAATTGCCTTGAAATTTGGCCTTACAAATATTTCGACTTTGATTTCTGTAAACGGAATAGACAATGTCCGGACTCTTATGGCAGGACAGAAAATCCGTGTTCCAAATCAGGACGGAATTGTTTATACGATTTCAAAAGGTGATTCTTTAAATTTGCTTTCTGTAAAATACCATGTGAGCGTTGAAGAAATTCTTGATGCGAATGAGCTTACAGATGAAATTCTTTCAGTTGGAAAAGAACTTTTTATTCCCGGCGCAAGAATGGATTCTGCGTCCCTCAAAAAAGCTATGGGCGAACTTTTTATCTGTCCGATTTCCCAAAGCTATAAAATTTCAAGTTATTTTGGCCATCGTGCTGATCCTTTTACCGGAGTCCCTTCAAACCACACTGGCGTAGACCTTGCCTGTCCGACTGGAACTCCTGTAAATGCCACAATGAGCGGAAAAATTGTTCAGCTTGGCTGGAGCAATATCTTCGGAAATTATGTTATAATCAATCACGGAAACGGTTATCAGACTCTTTACGGCCATATGTCAAAAATTTTGTGCCGGAACGGTCAGAATGTGAGCCAGGGAACGAGAATTGGACTTGTCGGTTCAACAGGATATTCAACTGGACCGCATCTGCATTTTACAGTCTACAAAAATGGCCGTCTTGTAGATCCTTTGTCATTGCTGAAGAGGTAAAAAAAATGAAAGCGGTTTGTGTTTGCGGTTGCTGCGGAAGAACTATTGATAAGGAATTTCTTTATTGTCCATGGTGCGGTCAGGAAAAAATGCACGATAAAAAAGATTCATTTGAAGCGATATTCAAAAATCTTGAAGAAAAACAGGCGGAAGACAGGGCAAGACGCGTTGTTGCTCTTGAACAAAAACTTGACGCCCTTGACCGCGACCTTTCGATTCTGGCTCTGAGCGTGGAGATGGCCAAGTGAAAAACTTAAAAAAAATTTTGTCAGCCGTTTTTTTTTCAATCTCATTTTGCGCTTTTTCAGAAATTTCATTTGAAAATCCGGAAATAAACTCTCAGGATAAAATTCTTTTTACAATAAAACAAAGCATTACCGGAAGCCCGTCTTATTCAACTGCTTTTTCTGCCGATGCAAAAACTCTTTTGCCTGCAAAAATTTTAACCTGCTATCCGGAAAAAATGGAATTGCTTTCAAAAGGCTCTGTCTTGCAGGTTAGAAACAGATGGGGAACTGCAAGGTATTCATTTTCGGATTCGACTCTTTCGTGGACTTCCCGTGCGGATTCAATTCCAGAAACTGCGCAGATTTTAAGTCCGCAGATTGCAAGTCCAGACGGCAAATGGCTCTGCTACATAAAAAAAACTGGAATTGCAGAAGGTGAGCTGATTTTAAAAAACGCCTCGACTTTGCAAGAAACTGTTTTGGACAAGAATGCGCAGCCGAATTACGAGAAAATTCCTGTAAAATGGAATTCGGACAGTACAATTTTTGTTTACGAAAAAAACGGCAATGTTTATTTTTGTGAACCGAAAGCCGCCTTTCAAAAAGTCCAGCTTGCCGAAAAATTCCGCTTAATCGGCCGCGGAAACATAAATTCTGTCTGCTGGGCAAATTCAAAAAATTTGATTTATATTGCACGCGATTTAATTTATAGAATAAGTTCAAATGAACTTTATACGCGCGGTCTTTATTCTTCTGTAATCGAACCGGGAACAGTCTGCGGCCGTCTTCCTGTGGTTTTTGACGAAAAACACGATGAATTTTCTGTAAACTCAAAGGCTTCGGCTATTATTTTCATTCAATCTAAAAAAATCATAAATCTTTTTAAATTGAACGAGTCCGGCTTTGAATATGTAAATCCTGTTGTTTCAAAAACTGTGACTGGAGCCGGCGGAACTGTAACTGCCTTAAAAGTTTTTTGGACAAGCGACACAAAATGCGTTTTATGGCTCAGCTTGCTTTCTTACGAAAACGGTGCGCAAATATCGGCATTTTACAGCCTTGGAAATGAATTGAAATTCCTTTCTTCGACAGATTCTGTAATCGAACCTCAGCTGTCGCCTGACGGAAAAAAAATCTGCTTTGCAAAGGAAAATTCTCTTTTTGTTTTTGAAGCGAATACCTGGACGGAAGTTGATCATCTTTCCGGAGAAAAAATTGTTTCGTTTGTCTGGGGCACGGATTCTTCAGTTTATGCTGGCGGAGAATCTACCGTAAAAAAATGGCAGCTTGGTTCCGAAATCGAAAAATCCTCGCTTTTGTTTCTTTCCGCCGCGTCAAAAGTTTTTTGGAAATCTGACACCGTTGTTTTTGCTGCAGATGCCGTAAAAAAAGATGTTTTTTATGAATTTGATGAATTGAAAGGAATCTGGACAAAATCCAGCGAAACTCTTGCTGCTGCTTCTGGTTCTGTTCAAAACGGAAAATTCCGCGTTTATACAGGAAATGCCGTAAATTCAAATTTTAAAAACGCGCTTTTTGTGCGCACTCTTTCTGGAAAAGCCGTCACAAAAGCTTATTTTCCGCAGACAATGGAAAAAAGACAGGTTCCTGCAAAAATAATTCTTGCAGTCGATGCGCTTGACGATGCTTCAGGTTTGAGTTCGATTCTTTATGTGCTAAAAAAATATAAAATTCCTGCGACCTTTTTTATAAATGGAGAATTTATTCGCCGTTATCCAAAAGAAACCGTTCAGGTTGCAAAAAGCGGTTACGAATGCGGCTCAATGTTCTTTACGGCATTGGATTTGACATCAAAAGATTTTGTTGTTGACGAAGATTTTGTCCGCCGTGGACTTGCACGCAACGAGGATGAATTTTTTCAGACGACAGGAAAAGAACTGAGCCTTTTGTGGCATGCTCCGTTTTATAAGGCTGATTCCGAAGTAAAAAAAGCCGGAAAAAACTGCGGATACTCTTATGTCGAAGCAGGCCGCTTTAGCTTGGACACAATCACTCTCGAAGAAGCAGCCCGCGGAAAACCCGGTTATCTTTCGGCCTTGGAACTGGTTTCGTTTTATGCTCAAAACCTTGTGGACGGTTCTGTAATTCCTGTAAGCACAGGCCTTTCAAAAGGCACAAGAAGCGACTGGCTTTATGAAAAACTTGACCTTCTTGTAAGCCTTCTTTTAAGCAATGGCTACGAATTTGTAACTTTTAACGAAATGTTTTAATCAGCGGATTCTCAGACAGACGAGTTTTCCCCAAAATTGTCCCCAAAGTCCCGCTTTTTGCGCGGTTCGGTCGGCAACGAGAGGAACAGTTTCCAGGACAGTGTTTCCGAGTTTGTACTGAATCTGTCCGTAAACGGCTCCAAGTTTTGTTCCACCGTAGATGCATTTTGGAAGCTGAATTTCGGCAGTAACGTTTTCCGCGTCTTCTGCGGCAGTTTGAGAGCTTATGTGCGGAACTGTAACCGCATTTGTCCAGGCAGGAACAAGGTTTACAAATTTTGTCTTTGCTCCTGGGACTGCAACCGGATAATTTTTTTGAATTTTATTTTCTGGAATGTAGTCGGCAAATGAAGAAAAAGCCCATTCCATAAGAGTTGTTCCGTCTTTTACGCGGTAAAAATTTCCCTGTTTAGAGCCAGTTCCCGGTCCTCTCATCGTAACGGACAAAAATCTTACTCCGTTCCGTTTTGCCGTCAAAGCAAGGTTGTAGCCGCTTTCGTAAATAAATCCTGTTTTTAGTCCGTCGCAGCCTTCCATTTTTCCAAGAAGCGGATTTGTGTTTCTCTGGTAAATTGCCGTCGAATCACCTTTTGCTTTTTGCCAGCTCGGAAGATTTTTTCCGAGAGGGTAGAGAATTTCTTTTGCGCTGTGATAATCTCTCAAACTTTCTGGATAGCGGTTTATGTAAATTCTACAGAATTCGGCAAGTTCGCGCGCAGTTGTAACATTTTTTTCTGAATATCCGCTTGGTTCTTCAAAATGAGTGTGAGTCAGACCCAGAATTTTTGCTTCATAGTTCATTCTTGCAACAAAATCTTTAGTACTTCCAGAAATTTTATATGCCAGGGCAAGGGCAGCGTCGTTTCCCGAAGCAACCGCAAGTCCGGTCAAAAGTTCACGGACCGTAACAATCTGCCCCTGTCCCAAAAACATAAGGCTTGCGTCAGACGGCATGTTTATTGCCCAGCTGTTTTCTGGCGGAGCAACAAGTTCGTCCAGAGAAAGGTTTCCGTTTTCGATTTCCTTAAAAACAATGTACATTACAAAGAGCTTTGTAATCGAAGCCGGCGGAATAACCTCATCCGCATTTTTTTCAAAAAGAATGCAGCCGTTTTTTGCATCGACAAGAATCGCCGCCCCGGAATCAACTTCCAGATCTGCCGCTACGATCGGATATGGAAGCGGTTTGAGCGATTCGCTGCGTTTTAAGGAGTAGGTTTGGTCTAAAAAAGCGTTTAAAGAAGAGTTTTGTTCTTCAGAAAGGGGCTTTACGTTCTGTGTTTTAAAAAACGATGCCGACCACAAAAAAAAGATTGCGGTCAAAATGGCAGCTATCAGAAAAGCCGTTCCTAAAACAACGGGAATTTTTTTAGAATTTTTTGGATTTTTTTTGTCAGAATTGCGTTTTTTCAAATCAAAATCGGATAAGTCAACATTAGAAAATTTCATTTTTATATTTTACCGTAAATGTGGCAAAGTGGGCAAATGGGCTTTAAAATTGCAAAAAAAAGACTTCCGGTCATAAATTTTTAACCGGAAGCCTAAAAATTTTTCGGGCGGTTTAACGGGCTGTCCGTACTTCCGCGTTCGCTCCATCCTCCTCGGCTAAAGCCTGCGGTGGATTGCTACGCAAGTACTCCCATCCCTACCGCAAAAAACTATTTTCCAAGACTGTCCATTACGCTCTGTTCGTAGCGGGTCCAGTATTTGTCATAGCTTTCCATTTTTCCGTCCTGATCAACAGTAAACATAATTTTTCCGTCGCTGTTTTCGCCCATTGCATTTTTCGGATGGATAATGCTTGGTGCAAGCTCAGGAATTACCTTTTTAATTTCTTTTGCAAATTCACCTGCAATTACAAAACCGCCGAGTTTATTGTTGTGTGTCGAATCTCCGGCAAACATAAGTTCTTTTGCTTCAATTTTGTTTCCGCAGTCAGAATATGCTTTTTCGTAGAGGTTTTTTGTAATTTCAAAACCGTCAATCAAAAGAATTTTCTTTTCTTTTGCAAGCTGGCGGACAGCTTCCACATAGGCGTTGTTTCTTGTAATCTGGGTTTTTGTCGAAGTGTCTTTTGAGTCGTGGTGAGGAGTAATTCTTCCTTTTCCGTCAAAGTACATTCGGCTTACAGGCGTTACGAGCACAGGAGTTGCACCTGCTTCGAGCGCAACATTTACGTACTGCATAAGATACCATTTATAAGTTCCGCCGCAGTCATAAGAATAGAACGAATTTCCGTATTTTTCAAAATAACTGTCTGGAGTGCGGACTTTTTTGCCTTCATTGATTGGATAAATTCCTTTCTTATTTGGTTCTCCGAGCGGAACGTAGCGGTCTTCGAGGTATCCTGCTCCGTTTGAACAGTCATTGTGTCCAAACTGAATAAAAAGATAGTCGCCCTTTCCAATCTGCTGTCTTATTTTTTCCAGCGAACCTTCGTTTATAAAGTTGCGGCTTGAGCGTCCTCCGTTTGCGTAGTTCTGAACTTCAACAGCGCCGTTAAAGAAGCACTGCAAGAATTCTCCCCAGGCGCCTTCATTTCTTGTCTGACCGTTGTTCCACATTCCGAGAGCAGAATAATCTTTACAAGTCGAGTCAGAAGCAAGGAAAACATTTACCTTTCCTTCTGCACGCGGACGAACTGCCGTTGCTTTTGAAGGAATTGCATAGCCTTCGTTAACTTTTTTATCCAGTTCTACAGTTACGGTTTTTCCTGCTTTGCCTGAGCGGTTCATTGGAGTAATTACAGCTTTTAAGTTGAACCCAGAATCTGCTTTTGAAATAAGATATGTTTTGTCGGCAAAACCAGTGCTTTGTTTTATGAGCGTGTCTTTTTTATCTTTTGTCCTAAACCACTGAATCAGAGAACAGTCTTCGCCCGAACCGTTAAATTCGTAGTGAAGGGTGATTGTGTGTCCAGGATAAGGCGTATTTATGTCATCATCTGTCGTAAAACTTGCTTTTTTGATTTTTACATCAGACGACTTTGGTGCAGAATAAGATACAGGTGTCCAGCCGATAAAATAATTTGAAGGACTGTAAGCTCCTGCATCCGTAATGATTTTTCCGCCGTCGCGGTGGCTTACATCAACTCCTGCATTGTCCCACATTGAATTATATTCAAAGAAATTTGCATTTTTAGGATTGTTTCCGCTCATGCTTGTCCAGCCCTGCGGATTTATAATTCCTTCGTATGCAAAAATCGTATTTACAAATGCAACGCTTGCCTTTGGTCCCCATGGTCTTCCAAAGTATCCTGGAGACTGCATATTGTTCTGGTCTGCATTGATTACGCAGTTATAGAACAGATATCCTTTTTCTTTTGCGTTGCGGGCTGCGGTTAAATATCCGCTGTTTTTTGAATCAGAATATCCTGCCCAAACAATCTGACAGTTTTCAAAAACAACATCGCCGTCACCAAAAATAAAGTCGGTATTGCCTTCAATATAGCAGTTTTTGTAATACTGCCTTGAATCTGCTCCTGTGTAGAGAGTGTCCTGAGAACCAAGGAATTTACAGTTTACAAATTCAGCCTGATCTGCTTCTGTGCAGATTGCTGCAGCGCGCTCTGTCGCCGCCTTTGACTGAACATCGGAATTGAGCTTTCTTACAAACGCAATCGTAGTTCCGTCTGGTTCTACACCGTCCTTTAATTCTTCGGCGGTAACATATTTGTTAAACGAAGTTTCAAAAGTGATTCCTTCTGCGCGGAAAAATTTTGCATCTTTTTTTACGTAAGTTGCAACTCCCCACTTTGCTACGCTTTTCTTTTCAAATTTGTCATAGGCTCTCTCTTCATCGTAGTAGCCGTTTAAATCTGCCGAGTAATAATTGTAGCCGATTCCATAATACCAGGTGAGTTTTACTTCCTGGGCTGGAGTGTCATTTTTCAGGGTAATGTACGGAGTGTCGATTATAACTTGGTCGCGGTAAATTCCTGGAGCAATATGGATTGTAATTCTGTCGGCTTCTGATTTTGGAGCCATTGCATGAGCGGCTTTTACAGCCTGTTTTACAGATGAATAGTCCTGTTTTTTGCCTCCAACGTAAATGTCTTTTTTGAGAGGAATTTGATTTACTGTCTTGTCTTTTGCGCTCATCAAAATATCTTTTGTTACGTTTGAGCCGGAAACCGAGATGTGGTTCATTGTCGAAGTTTTTTCAGTTTCGCACAAAACTTCGTAATTTCCGTCGCGGAGTTTTGTTCCGTAAATTCCGTTTGCGGCCGCTCCAGTATAAGTGTAGCCGTCTTCAAGATTTTTGAACGAAATCGAAGAAGGCATGATTGAAGTGTCGCCGATGAATTTTCCGTTTACGTCGTAAACAGGCTTTAATTCAACTTGAATATCCTTTGTAAAAGCAGCAGTTCCTTCAAAAACTGTGTCTTTTGCTACTGTGTAATCGTTTGCGCCTTCGAGAGAGACTGCGTATTGAACGGCAGGCTCAAGTTCGCCCTTAAAAGAAAATTCTCCGTTTGTATTCTGGATTTCGATTTCTATTGGAAGATAAAGAGAATTTGCAGGAGGAGTCATTACGAGTTTTGCGGATGATGAAGAAAAATCTTTTGCAAAACCGCTGATTTTACCGTCGACAATGTAAGTTTTCATTTCTGAAGCGGCAAGGTCTTTTTTGAGGGAAGCCTGCGCATCCTGAGAAATTGAAATCTGTTTTGTGTCTGCCGAAATTCCAAATCCTTTAACGCCTTCCAAAACCGCAGTAAATGTAAATCCTGCCGGAAGACGTGTTGTGTAGCTTCCTCCAGAAATTTTTGCCGGAAGCTGCTGTTTTGTTTCTGAAACGACGAATTTTAATTCGCCTTTTGAAGGAAGTCCTTTGATTGAACCGTTTACATTTACGCCAGGAGTGCGTGTAATGCGGTAATAAACCGGTTTTGCGCTTGTCGCTTCGCAGTAAACTTTATAAGAGCCGTCAGAAACCGCAATATAAGACCATCGTCTTGACTCTCCGTTGAGCCATGCAGATTCGTCCTGAATGCCGTTTTTTTCGCCAGATTCGTTTACAGATGCAAAGTGGATTTTATCTTCTGAACCGTTTGAAGCCCGTCCGTAAAAAGTAACGATGTCACCAGCCTTTACGTTTTTTAAAAGCAGGTAGCGTCTTGCTTCTCCGCCTTTTCCGTTGCAGTAATAAATTCCGTCAGAAATGTAGCCGTCGCTAAATTCAAAAGAAGAATAGCCCTGGGTTCCGTAATTTTTTGAACCATTGTAATAGGCACGGTCATTTTTGTCGGTTTTTAAAGTAAGATCGCCAAAGGTGTATTCACCGGCTTCGAATTTTCCGTCTGCGGCAAGTCCCGAAAGATTGTCCAAATCGGAAATTTTAATGTGATTGACGGCATTTTTTTCTTCAACGCCACCAAAATCCCAGACATCAACTTTACGGGTCTGGGCAGATACCGAAACAGCTGCAAAAAAAGCCAGAACCGTTGCGGCAATTCTGAAACATTTTTTCATAATAACTCCCATTTTTTTATAAAAAATTTGCACTATAATTGTAACAGTGTTTTTATAAAAGTGTAGTGAGAATTATGATGAATTTTTGAAAAAAACGGTGGAACTTATATTCTTCCGGCTTGGTTTTGCAAGAATAAATCACATAGAGTGACAGCCGTCATAGCCTCGATTACAGGAACAATTCTCGGGCAAAGACAGACATCGTGGCGTCCTTCGATTTTGAGGTTTTCGTTGTGAAATTTACCGTTTTCGTCAATAGAAACAGTCTGTTGTTCTTTAAAAATAGAAGGAACTGGTTTTACGGCAACTCTGAAGAAAATTTCGTTTCCGTTGGAAATTCCGCCTAAAATTCCGCCAGCATTGTTTGTTAAAAATTCAACCTTTGAGCCGTCAGAATTTGCGCGCATAATGTCGTTATTTGTGCTTCCTGTTAAATCGGCGGCTTCAAATCCTGCGCCAAATTCAATTCCTTTAACTGCGCCTATGCTTAAAATTGCGTGTGCCAAAAGCGCGTCGAGCTTGTCAAAAACACATTCTCCCAAACCTGCCGGAAGTCCTGTCACACGGCAGGCGATTATTCCACCGGCAGAATCTCCGTTTTTGCGGAGTTCTTCGATTTTTTCGTTCATTTTGGCCGCTGCGTAGTTGTCCGGGGCACGAAGCGCATTCTGTTCAATCTGCGAAAAATCTGTTTTTTGAATGCTGATTCCTGCCGCACGCTGAGTGTAAGCGGTAATTTTTATTTGCGGACAGAAGTGTTCAAGCACCTGTCTTGCAACTTCTCCTGCGGCGACGCGGACAGCGGTTTCTCTTCCAGAGCTTCGTCCGCCTCCACGGTAATCTCTAAAACCGTATTTTAAAAAATATGATAAATCTGCGTGCCCGGGTCTAAATGTATTTGCAAGGTTTGAATAGTCTTTTGAGTGCTGGCTTTCGTTGCGGATTATAAAGCCTATGGAAGTTCCTTCTGATTTTTCTTCAAAAACGCCGCTTAAAATTTCTATTTTGTCGGATTCTTTTCGGGCGGTGACAGAAGCGTTTGCCTGTCCGCCTGCGCTTTGTCCTGGCTTGCGCCTGTCGAGCGCCGCCTGAATTTTTGTCTGGTCGATTTTAATTCCTGCTGGAACTCCGTCGATTATTCCGCCGAGCGCAGAACCGTGGCTTTCGCCAAAAGTTGTGATTTTGAAAATTTTACCAAAAGTGTTTCCAGACATAGTTTTTTTGCTCCAAATTTTATTTCGTAAGAATAGCATAATTGAAGATTTTGGGCAAAGAAAAAAACAATATATAAAGCACACGGGTGGCCTTATAGCCCGGATTGGAACCCCGGAGTTGCCGTAAGGCAATGAGCGGTTAGCGAAGGGTGGAAAGCCGGTTAGAGGGAAGATGTGCTCCAAAAATAAAAAAACGGCACCTGAAAATTCAGATGCCGCTGTGTTAAATATTAAAGTGGAATGTTTCCGTGTTTTTTGAGAGGTTTGTCCGAAACGCTCTTATTTTCGAGAAGTTCAAAACTGCTTAAGATTCGGGCGCGGGTTTCCTGTGGTTCAATTACGGCGCTGATGTAGTCGCGCTGAGCGGCAATTGTCGGTGTCATAAATGTTGCACGGTATTCCTGGCCTTTTTCCTGCACGAGCTGGGCATTGTTCGGATCTTTTAATTCCTTTGCATAAAGGATACCGATTGCTCCTTCTGCTCCCATTACGGCAATTTCTGCTTTTGGCCATGCGTAAACAAAGTCTGCGCCAAGGTGTTTTGAGCACATTGCAATGTATGCTCCACCGTAAGCCTTGCGGGTAATTACTGTAACTTTTGGCACCGAAGCTTCTGCATAGGCATAGAGAATCTTGGCTCCGTGACGGATGATTCCCTTTTGTTCTTCCTGTGGACCAGGCACAAAACCAGGCACGTCTACAAAGGTAAGCAGTGGAATGTCGTAGGCGTCGCAGTAGCGCACGTGACGGGCAATTTTGTCGGAAGCATCGCAGTTGAGGATTCCTCCCAGGTTGCCCGGATTGTTTGCAACTACGCCGACCGTCTTGCCTTCGATTTTTGCAAAGCCTACAACTGCGTTTCCTGCAAATTCTTCTGTTGATTCAAAGAAACTGTCATCGTCTACAACGCGGTTGATTACTTCGCGGATATCGTAGCCTTTTGTGCTTGCTTCTGGAAGAACAGAGTTGAGTTCAGCAGATTTTTTTTCTGTATATTTAAAGTCAACTTTTTTACCAAAAAGAGCCTTTTTTTCTTTTGGTTCAAAAGGAGTTTTGTCGCCGTAATAGTGAGGAATATAATCGAGGAGTTTGCGTACTTTTTCGATACATTCTGCTTCTGTCGGGCAACGGTAGTGTGCAACGCCTGATTTTTGAGAGTGAATTGCAGCGCCACCCAAATCTTCCGATGTAATGTCCATAAACATTACCTGTTTTACAACTTTTGGTCCTGTAATGTACATTTCAGAAATTTTATCAACTGTAAAAATAAAGTCTGTAAGTCCTGGAGAATAAACTGCGCCGCCGGCACAAGGTCCTGCAATTACAGAAATCTGCGGAATTACACCGCTTGCGCGTACGTTCTGACGGAAAATTTCGCCGTAACCGCAAAGAGCGTCAACTCCTTCCTGAATACGGGCACCGCCCGAATCGTTGAGTCCGATTACAGGACAACGGCATTCAATTGCCTTTGCAATGAGCTCTGCAATTTTCTGACCGTGGACTTTTCCTAAAGAACCGCCCTGTACTGTAAAATCCTGTGCATAAACTGCAACTTTTTTTCCGTTTACTTTTCCAAAGCCTGTGATTACGCCGTCATAAGGAATTGTTTTTTTATCCATTCCAAAACTTGTGCACTGATGCTGAGCATCTGCATAAATTTCCATAAAACTGTCTTTGTCGCAAAGAAGGTTGATTCTTTCAATTGCGTGAAGTTTTCCTTTTGCGTGCTGTTTTTCAAGATTGTAGTCAAAAGCCATCTTAATGCCTCGCTTTGTTAATATCTAACTAGGAGAATACGACATTTTGTCAATAAATGTCAATATGACAAAAAGAAAGAAAATGTCATTTTAAGAAAAAGAACAGAATGTTTGCAATTTTACTCAAATTCTTTTGCAGCCGAACTGTTGTACTTTTTTATCATATACGGAACTTCGTCTTTCAGATCCATTTCTGACGGCACAAAGTCGTATTTTTGGCGCAGAAGTTCTGCCGCTTTTTTTACGTTTTCCCCGGTTTTTTCAAGACAGTCCAGATAGTCTTTTTTGTAATTTTTTACGCTGTAGGAATTCCGGAATGTTTTTCCAGTGCCGCTGATTTTTCTTACAATCCAGCGCTTTCCGTTCCACACAAGATGGACATTTTCTGTCGTTGTCAAAACCGTAATTATCGGTTCGCCTTCGTTGTAAATCAAATTGTAGCTTACTTCGTGGCTTATTTCGTCGCCTTTTTTTAAGGTTTTGCCGTTTTCTTCTTTGAGCGGAGTTTTTTTGTCTTTCCTTTTTGGATAATCAAAGTTTGAAGAGGTTTGAATTCCATCGACCGTCAAATTTGTAATTCCATATTGCCAAAAATCAGTCTTTCCTCTAAAAAACAGCCAGCCGGCAGGAGTTAAGGTTCCGTCTTTTTCGTCCATTGCAAGCCTCTGTTTGTTTGTAACGTAAAATCCCGAAACCTGCTGAATAAGGCTTTTTGCTTCTTTTCCTTTTGCAATTTCCTGAATAATCGTAACGTCAGCCTTGTGAATTCCTGTCAAAAGAGTCTGCACTGTCTGTTCGGAGGTAAGTCCCATGCTCGTTGCAAGTTTCTGGTTTTCTTTATTAAAACTGAACGCAACCGAAAAGCCTGCAATTACCGCAAAAACGCTTCCCCAAATTTTTTTTGAATTTCTTTGATAAAAACGTCCTAATTTTATTTTTTGTGCCTGTTTTTTTATGAATTCGCTGCGCCGCTCTAAAAATTTCTGGTCGCCTTGATTTTGAGAAAATCCAGACTTAAAAAAATCTTCCAAAAGTTTTGAATTAAATTCCATGGCTTTTTTTAGAATTTCAATGCGCTTTTTTTCGGTTTTTTCGTTTACAAAACGGCGCTCGCCAGGAATAATCCGTTTTTTTCGCTTTACGCAAAGCCCGGCATCCACCGACAGCGCAAGTTTTTCGGTTACGGCAGGAATTTCGTATTCAACAGGAATAAAATTCGAATCCGTAATATCCGCCTGCCTTTTTTCTAAATTTTCCTGACAAAAAGCATATTTTTTTGTGATTGCCCGGTAAGCGAGGGCGGCCCTTGTAAAAATCGCCGCTTCCAGACCTTCAAGTCCGCGGTGAACAAAAATTCCCTGGAACTTTCCATAATCTTTTGAATTTTCTGCACAACGCTCAAAAAGATTTCCAGGAAGGACAACCGCCCAAAAACTTCCATTTTCCTGTTTTTCAGAAACCAGAATTCCCTGTGCGCCCGGAAAAATCGTCAATTTTTTTGTTTCGTCTTCATTTTGATTTTCGTCAAAACCTGCATTTTTGAGAATTTCGTCCATCGCCTTAAAAACCGCAATAATTTTTTCGCTGCAGTTTTCTTTGTCCACGGTTTGTTTTTGGTCTTCAAAAATCCTAAAAAGCGGCTCAAAAACCAATTTGCCTTCGCCCGGCATTTTTCCTTCAAACGCGACCGACTTGTCTTCAAGAATTTTAATGGAATCAAAATTCCATTTTTTTAACAAAATCTGTCCGTCAGCGCAAATTTCTGCCGCAAAACCGTCTTCTGCCAAAAGTTTTTCCAAATCAGTGCGCGCAAAACTCTGTTCAGCCAAAAATGAACGTAAAAAAATTTTATCTTCTTCAAAAAAAATGCAATCCATACAACAAATTTATTTGTATTGAAGATAAAAGTAAAGTCAAAAATTTTATGGGCGGATTTTTTTGAGCAAACTCAAAAAAAACGAGCTTTTCAGGGCTGCGGCATTCGCCTCCGACCAAACGCCTGCGTTTGAACGCCTGCGTTTGTTTTCGCTTGCGCTCACCCTTACAATCTCTTCCGCATTTTGTTTTTGTTATCACCTTAAATAAAACAAATTTTTACATTCATAAAATTTTGATAACACTTATAATATATAACCATATGAATTTAAAAAAGATTTTTTCTGGTCTTGAAAAAAAATATGTGATTTTTACTCTTTTTACTCCTCTTGTCATGATTGGCGAAGTCGTTATGGAAACTGTAATTCCGCTTATAATGGCGCATATAATTGACAACGGAATCGCAACAAAAAATATAAATTATGTAGTCCGCACAGGAATCTTTATGGTTCTATGCACACTTTTTTCGCTTGCCTGCGGAGTTTGTGGCGGACGACTTGCTTCCCTTGCTTCTTATGGTTTTTCAAAAAACTTGCGGGCAAATTTGTTTAAAAGAATCCAGAACTTTTCTTTTGCTGGGCTTGAGCATTTTGGAACAGGTTCTCTTGTTACGCGTTTAACGACGGACGTTACAAACCTCCAGAATATGTACCAGAATTTAATCCGCAGTCTGGTCCGAGCTCCGCTTATGATGCTCACAGGAACAATAATTGCCTGTTTTATAAATCTGAAGCTGGCGCTCTTGTTCTTTATTGCAATTCCTCTGCTTGCCTTTCTTTTGATTTTTATTTCTGCAAAGGCATATCCGCGTTTTCAGGTAATGTTTAAAAAATACGACGCGCTCAACAGTTTTGTCCAGGAATGTATGATTGGAATTCGCGTCATAAAGGCTTTTGTCCGCGAAGATTTTGAATGTGAAAAATTTGAAAAAATTGCCGCTCAGTTGCGCGATTGTCAGGTTCGTGCCGAAAAACTTGTAATCTGCTCAATGCCGATTATGAAATTTGTAATTTACATGTGCATAATCGCAACTCTTTGGTTTGGCGGGAACATGGTTATCCTCGGTTCTATGAAAACCGGAGAACTTGTAAGTTTTCTTACTTATGTAACTCAGATTTTAATGAGTTTGATGATGCTCAGTTCGATTTTTGTTCAGTTCATCCTCTCAAAAGCCTCAATTTCTCGTGTTATGGAAGTTCTTGCGTTTAATACCGAAGAAGATGATTCAACTGACTGCTCAAAAATCAATTCTGTCAAAGACGGTTCAATCGAGTTTTTAAATGTTGCTTTTTCTTACGAAGGCAAAAAAGGCAACTGCGTTCTGTCGGACATAAATTTAAAAATTCCTTCAGGTTCGACTGTCGGCATAATCGGCGGAACCGGTTCTTCAAAATCAACCCTGGTTTCTCTGATTCCCCGGCTTTACGACTGCACCTGTGGCTGCGTAAAAGTTGGCGGAGCCGATGTAAAAAATTACAGTTACAAGGCTCTTCGCGGTGCTGTCGGAATGGTTTTGCAAAAAAATGTGCTTTTTAGCGGAACAATTGAACAGAATTTGCGCTGGGGAAACGAATACGCAATGCCAAAGCAGATTGAGCAGGCCTGTCAGGTTGCAGATGCGTTCAATTTTATTTCGGAGCTTCCGTCCGGCCTCAAAACTGAGCTTGGACAGGGCGGAGTAAACTTGAGCGGAGGACAAAAACAGCGTCTTTGCATTGCGCGCGCACTTTTAAAAAATCCGAAAATTTTGATTTTGGACGATTCGATGAGCGCCGTTGACACCGCAACAGATTCAAGAATTCGCTCCGCACTTAGAAATTGTCTGCCTCAAACCACAAAAATAGTGATTGCGCAGAGAATTGCTTCTGTTCAGGAAGCGGATTTTATTGTCGTGCTTGACGAGGGCAAAATCACTGGAATTGGAACTCATAGCCAGCTATTGCAGGACAACAAAGTCTATAAAGAAATTTATGATTCTCAAATTAGAAAAAACTAAAAATCGTGGAGAAAAATAGATGTCGTCTGTAAAAATTCGGGGCACTCAAAAGCCTAATCACACGGTAAAAACAGTCTTGCGGCTTCTTTCTTACATGAAAGCTTTTAAAGTTTTGCTGCCTCTTCTTTTTTTCTGCATAATTTTGTCGGCAGGAGCAGAAGTTGCCGGTGCATATCTTTTAAAACCTGCCGTAAATAATTATATTCTTCCTCTTATGGGAAAACAAAATCCCGATTTAGCAGGATTTGCCGTTTTAATAATAAAAATAGCCGGAATTTACGCAATCGGCGCAATTTCGTCTTTTTTAACCCAAAGACTTCTTTTAAAAATTTCGACTTCGACGCTTTACAAAATCCGTTGCGAACTTTTTAACCATCAGTCTAAGCTTTCGCTGCGATATTACGATTCTCATACTCACGGAGTTTTAATGTCGCTTTATACGAACGACACGGACACTTTGCGCGACATGTTTAGTCAGAGCATTCCCCAGCTTTTGACAGGAATTTTTCAGGTTGCAGGAATTTTTTGCATGATGCTTTTTTTAAGCATTCCTCTTACTGCCGTTATGGTTTTGACAGTCGCAGGAATCATGCTTTTGAGCGCGACAGTCGGAAAAAAGAGCGCAAAGGCTTATCGTGTTCAGCAGGAAAATATCGGCAAAATAAACGGATATATAGAAGAAATGATTGAAGGCCAGAACGTTGTAAAAATCTTTACACGGGAAGAACAGGCAAACAGAAATTTTTCTAAATTGAACGAAGCCTTGTGCGAGTCAGGAACTCAGGCGTCAACTTATGCAAATATTCTTGGCCCGATTATGAATAACCTTTCGCATTTTCAGTATGCCCTGATTTCTATTTTGGGCGCGGTTCTCGTAATTACCGGTTACATGGATTTGGGAACAATTGCAAGTTTTTTGCAGTCAACAAGAGAATTTTCCCGTCCGCTCAGCCAGTTGAGCCAGCAGTTCAATTCAATCTTGAACGCTCTTGCCGGAGCAGAAAGAATTTTTGCCGCAATCAATCAAAAGCCGGAAAAAGACAATGGAACTGTTTCTTTGGTAAATGCTTACGAAGCGAAATTCAAAAAAGACGAAAAAGTTCTTGTTCAGAGTTTTGCGCAGACAGGAACCTGGGCATGGCATTGTCCGGAACTCGACAGATTAAAACTTCTTTGCGGCGATGTTGTTTTTAAGGAAGTCGATTTTTCTTACAACAGACGCAAAAGAGTTTTAAATGGAATCAGTCTGCACGCAAAACCGGGACAAAAAATAGCTTTGGTTGGTTCGACAGGTTCTGGAAAAACGACGATTGCAAACCTTTTGACACGGTTTTACGACATTGAAGAAGGTTCCGGCTCTATTACATATGACGGAATTCCTTTAAATGACATAAAAAAGCAGGATTTAAGGCGTTCCATTGCTGTTGTTCTGCAGGATATTCACCTTTTTACGGGCACGGTTCTCGAAAATATTCGCTATGGAAATCTTGAAGCAACGGATAAACAGGTTTATGACGCGGTAAAACTTGCAAATGCCGATTCATTTATCCGCCACCTTCCGCAGGGATTTGACACTGTTATAAAAGGCGACGGCTCAAATTTAAGCCAGGGCCAGCGTCAGTTGATTGCAATTGCCCGGGCTGCGGTCGCAAATCCGCCGGTCTTGATTCTTGATGAGGCGACAAGTTCAATTGATACCCGCACAGAATCCTTGATCGAAAAAGGCATGGGGCAGCTTATGAGAGGACGCACTGTTTTTGTAATTGCACACAGGCTTTCGACAGTGCGCAATGCAGACTGCATAATTGTTCTCGAAGAAGGATCTATAATCGAACAAGGAACTCACGATGAACTTTTGCAAAAGCATGGAAGGTATTATCAGCTTTATACCGGTGCATTCGAGTTGAATTAAAAATTCCTGCAAAAACAAAATTTTCACGCTTTTACGCAGTGTATTTTTGTGTTAAACTCATTGCCTATGAGAAAATACCGCAAGAATTTGTCAAAAAAACTTTTAAATTTATATTTTGTTTCTTTTGTTTTAGGAATTTTTGGAGTGCTGGGGTTTTCATCCTGCCAGACGCCCCAGGCAACTTATGCGTCTCTTTCTGCTGACGGAAAATTTTATAAATCCATCGAAAATTCGCTTAACGCTCCTGATTCACTTTTTTTGCAGGACAACTCTTCCGAACAGAGCATAAATGGAACTTATCCTGAGCATATTTTTATAAAAACGCGGACACAGACTTTTACAAAAGATTACGAATTTATGATCCGCAACGGAAAGCTCTTGTTTAAACCGAAAACAGAAAATTTATGGAAACTTTATTGCGAAACAGGAATTCCGGAAGGTGCGCAGTCAGTTGCAGAAATTTCTGGAGATTCAAACTGCGTCTTTGTTTTTGACGGGCAGGGCAGGCTTTACAGAACTTACACTGAAAAAGAAGTCAGAAAAACGGCTGCAAGTCCTTTTTACGTAAAACCGTTCACTTGGATTTATCTTTACGGCTGGCCTGAGAGCGTGGTTTTTAAACCGGGAGTTGTCGTAAACAATTATCGGGCCTGGGCAATGGGAGCAAGACGAAAAGATGTCCTTTGGCACGAAGATATTTTTAAGAACGAGCATCATTTTGGTACAATGGGACTTGAAACAATCTATTTTTTGACAGAAAAAGGAAACGAGATTCGCTTTACAGATTCAGGACTTCCTGCCGACCTTTCAAAAACTTTTTTAACTCCAAAAAACGGACGTTTTATCGCCGTAAATTTAAGCAATTCTGCTTCGACAAATTTTATAATCGGCGACAAGGGCTCAATGTACACAAGGCTTATTGATTTTGACACTATGGGCTGCGATCCAATGTTTTTTAAATATACTTACGAGCCGTACCAGTCAAAATATAAAGGAAATGAATACCGCTCAAATTTTGAAAGCTGGGGACTTCCGGCAGAAGACTGGTATAAACAGCCGGACATCAAGCTTGACGGAAAAGCCCGCCTTACAAAATTCATTTCGATTCACCAAAACGGGCATGGAAATTCCGCGCGTGAACTTCGTGTTGCAGGATTGGATTTTGAAGGCAATACAGGATTTTATTCAAAACAGATTTTTGACGCTGAATGGACTTTTACAAAATGCAATTTGTTTTTTACAGAGCAGGATTATCTGAGCGGAAAATCTGAATGGGGAGAATCCTGCGAATACGCTTTTAAGGGCAGTGTTTTTGAAAACGGAAAAAATCTCGAAAATATAAGCGTTCAGGTTGAAGATTTTACGCTTGCAAACGAAGGCAGTTTTAATTTAAGAATAACAATGAAAAAAGACGGTTGGCAGGAGTCAAAGTCGATAAAATTCTATGACGTGGAAATGTGGACTTATATGCCGCGCTTTGATCCTGGAAAAGACGGAGTTCCAAAGAATTTTTTTGTTACGCCGGATTTTTCAAAAGAAGACATAAACTGCGAACATGAAGAATTTACAGAGCTCCTGAAAAAAATGTTTGACGGAATAAACCGAAAAACTTTTTGTGTAAAAAGTTCAGCAACCGAAAACTATTTGGAATTAAACTGGAAAAACTCAAAAGGCCTTCTTTCTGCAAACGAATTTAAAATTTTTATGGACAAAAGCGGAATTTCAGGCGATCCGGGCGCCTTAAAAGCTGTTTACATGTACGAAAATCCGTTTCTGCAGGCATTCAATCTTCCGGAAATGACATTTGAAAAAGCCGTCTACACTGCGCAGGACACCGAAAACCTCAAAAAAGCGGCAGAATCCAACAGTCAGTATGCAAAACTTTTGAGCGGACAGATGAAAGTTTACAACGGATACCGCCACAATACAAACAAATCCCGCTGGGAATGGAACCTTGCGGATTTAGTTTTATCCGTTACTTTTTTGAATCAAATTGATTTTCCAAAAATAAAGACAGTTTCAATGCATTCAGGCGACATTTTTAATACAAACGCCGACAGTTACGGTCTGAATTATGAATATATGAGCGTCTTGTATCCGCATGTAATAAATCTTGCGGCACAGCGCGCCGAAAAATATTCAAAAATTCTCGAAAAACTGGAAAAAAATCAAACTGCCGAAAACTTACCGGAATACAAAAACGACTATTCAGAATATTTCGACAGCCTTTGCGTAAAAGATGAATACAAAGGTCAGATTGTTCAGGAAAAAAGAGAAGGAAAACTTCTGCGCTTAAAAGGATTTCCGCTTTATCCGGGATTTGTCCTTTACACGCAAAAAAAATCTGGCGAAGTTGAGCAGTACGTAATTCTTGAACTCAAAAATTTTGAAAAAGAGGCAATGCATTCACTCAAAAAAAACAAAACCGATTTTGAATGCGATGTAAATTTCTATATTACGGCAAAAAGCGAAAGTTTTTTAAGTAAATATTTTGGAATTCAAAAAATCGAAAAGAAAAAAGGCAAAATCCACATTGACGGCAAAAAAATAAAAATCAAGGCCGGCTTAAAAACAATTTTTGAAGCGGATTGATTGTGAAAATTTTACAATTTTTGCGATTTTTGCGATTTGTAATTTTTCGCTTTTCATAATTTTTCAATCAATTTTGCGATTTTTCAATTTTGTTGACGGAAAAACAAAATTCTTTTATATTTTCTTTGTCAGATAGAAAACAAACTTTGCAAAGACGCCAGGCTTTTTAGTCCGGCGTCTTTTTTTTTTCTGGAGGCAAACAAATGAAACACTTTACAATTACAATGGCCGCGAATTCGGCTGCAATGCCCGCGAAATCGGACGCCAGACAGCGGCCGCTCTTGGTGTAAAATTTTATGACAAGGAACTTGTAACTCTTGCGGCAAAAGAGGGCGGAGTAGAAAAACTAACATTTTTCGCTCCAAAAGAACATCCCGGCATAACGGACAATTTTCAGACAGAGTTTGGATATGGAATTTCAGGAATGTTTTATTCTCCAAAAGCGGTTGAAGCACAGGCCGGCGTGATTCGAAAAATTGCGGGCTCAGAAAACTGCGTCATGCTTGGACGCTGTTCTGACTATTTTTTGCAAGATTTAAATTCAACCTTGAGCATTTTTGTTTATGCGCCGCTTTCTTATCGCGTAACTCATATTTCTCAGGCATACGGCTTAACACAAAAACAGGCGCAAAAAATGATTGCCAAAATCGACAGAAAACGCCACAGATATTACAAATACATAACTGGCAAAAACCGGGGCGACCGTCACGGAAGAAATTTAATGATTGATGTCGAAAAATTTGGCGTGGAAGGAGCGGTAAAAATTATAACAGACGCGGCAAAACTGCTCTTTTCCGAATAAAACAAATACTTTTTTGATTTTTGCGGGCGTCATTTTATTTTAAAAGTTTGTTTTTTGCTGTTAAAAAAAACATCGGCTTAAAAACCGGCTGCTCTGGGTTCGGTAGCCCTCATTGCCGTTTAAGAACAGATTGATAAAAATCAATCCGTTCTTAAACACCAACTAAAGCCCGGCGCATCCGGCGCAAGTTAAAACTTAGTTAAAGTGGTAGGTAATGCCGCAATTTCAAAAAACGTCATTTTATTTTGTTCTCTGTCTGCGCGCGATTTTTCGAAACGTTATCCTTATAATTGCCGATAAAATAAAAAGGACAAAAAATATGAAAGTAAAAATCGATGTTGAATCAAACAAAAATGAACCTTCAAAAATTGACGGCTACAAGTTGTCTTTGCAGCTTTCAAACGATGTTTCAGTTGCAAAAATTTTAACCGAGTCTGAGATGAAATTTCTTTTGAAAGATATTACGCAGGCTTTGGGCTACACTCCGATAATCGAAAAATTCGGATGCACGGTGGAAGAAGCAAAAGAGATAAAAGAAAAAATCGACAAGGACCGCGACTGCAAAGACTGTACGCTAAAAATGGAAGAGTGCTACCGTTGCTGTAATGTCTGCGAAAGTCCTTTGGAGCGTGATTTGCTCAAAGCTCTTGTAAAAAGCGATATTCAGGTGGAATTGCAGTTAAGACTGAACAAGGACGGCGAAATTTCGCATTTCCCGGAGCCTGTACTCCCGGAAAAAATTCTGACAATTCCAGACTTTTATATCGAGACTGAAAACAAGAAAATCTGCGTTTATACTGACGGACACACTTATCATGAGCGAACTGAGTATCAAGCGGTGCGCGATAGAAGCATTGACCGTGAACTTCAGAATCTTGGATACGAGGTTTTAAGATTCACAACATCAGAAATCAAGAATGACATTCAAAAAGTTGTCGCAAGTATAAAAAAGACAATGGGAATTTTAGAGAAGAATGATTTTGATGATGCCGAAAAAAGGCCAGACGAGCAGACCGAAATAGACGAAGGAACTTGCATCAGATGCGGCGTGAAAATCGCTTACGACTGCGACAGACCGTTCTGCCTTTCCTGCTGGAAAAAGTGGACAATTTTTGACAAATCAAAAGAAAAATACTGTCACAAATGCGGAAAAGAAATGGACTTTATTGATTATAAGCATCCGATTTGCAGAAAATGTCTTTAGCAAAAAATCTGCATTGAAAATGCCAGTAATTGTCATTTTAACGCTTGCTGTCCGCGCATAATTTCAAAAAAACGCTCCGCTTCATAAAGAAACGGAGCGTTTTTTGTTCGCGTTTTCGCGCGCTTAGTTAAAGTGGTAAGTAATGCCGATTCCTGCGTTGATTACGTCTTTGCTCAAGACAGTTTTTGTGCTGTCTGATTTTGAACCGAGGTAATAGTCTGTGTCAAAGTAGTTTGCGTACAGACAAGAAAGAGAAACTGTAAGTTTGTCTGTCGGATAGATTTCAAATCCGCCACCAATTACAACGTTGTCGAGCACTGGGTTAAATGAAGAGTTTGAAGTGTCTGTTGTTCCCTGGTTTCCGTAGCTTGCTCCGATTGAGGCTCCCACGTACTTGCAGAAGCGGTAGTCAACACCGAGGGCAACTTCCCATGAGTTGCCGTAGTCTGTCTCGCTCAAGATAGAATCCTGATGAGCAAAGTCGTTAAAGTAGTAGTTAAAGCTTGTGCTTACATACAGGTTGTCAAGAACGTGGTAGCCGGCTCCGAGGTTCAATACTGCCGGAAGGTCAGTGCGGAAGTTTTTATCGTTTGTAATATCATAATACTGTGCAATGTCGCCTTTTACGTTGTCAACATTGTATTCAATACGGCTCAAAGTCTGGTACTGAAGAGAAAGGTCGAGTTTTGGAACAACTGGTGGCTTTGCGTGGATTCCAAAAACCATGCTCTGGCCGTATCCAACAGCATCATAAGAAATTTTGTTGCTTTTGTTGATATCCTTGAAAGTTGAGTCGTTGCATTTAAGAGTCATGTCCTGAGTTCCAATCGTGTAGCGGTAGGCTGCAGAAAGTGAGAGCCAGTCAGTAACGAGGTAAGCTGCTCCGAGCTGAAGTCCGTAAGTAATCGAAGTTACATCGAGCGAGTGGTCTTTTGCCATAGCGAGAGAGGCTGATGCAATTTCTCCGCTTTTTGTTGCTGTTGCTGCGTATTTATCAGACTGTGTTTTAAATTCAGTGGCTTTTGAAGCAAAGTCTTCTGCAGCAGCGGCGGCTTTTGTAGCTTCCTCTGTCAAGCCTGCTGCGGCATACTGTTTTGCAGCGTCAGCATACTGTTCAGCAACCTTTGCGCTTAATGCGGCCGCTGTTCCTGCTGTAGTTGCAATTTCCTTGTCAGTAAGTGCAGAGGCTTTATAATTGTTTGCGCCATTCAAGAACATGAGTGTTGTTGCGCTTGTGCCGTTTTCGTAAGAAAGAGAGCCGCCGCCTGCGTAAACTCCAAAGTTCGAGAAAATTGACCATCTGCCTTTTTTGTATACTGCGTTCAAATCTGGATAGAGATAAACGTTTGTGTCGTCTGTAGCTTCGTAATCTTTAATTCCAAGAGCAGAGTAAGAATTGTTTGTGTCGAGCTTGTTTGAATATTCCTTAAAAACAAACTGGTTTCCGCCGCCAATCCAAAGTCCTTCCTTCAAAAAAGCAGTTCCTGCAATGTTGTAAAAAGCTGCTTCCGGGCGTTCGTTTTCTGTGTTGCGGCTTGGGTTTCTTAAATAGCCTGTGCTCAGGTTTGTCTTGTTTTCAACTCCGCTGGCAAAGATAAAGCTTGCAGAAATTGCTGCAAAAATTGTAGAGGCAATGAGTTTTTTCATTGTTTGTTCTCCTGTAAAACACCTTTTTTTGGTGAAAAAAAAGAATCTGTAAATACTGAATGACACAATGATAAAAAGTGTCATTTTGTCATACAAAGCGTTAGTTTATTCTCTTTTTATTTTGATGTCTAGTGCAAAGCTATAAATTGTTGCAAAGCCAGTCGCAGAAAGTGCAGATGTCGTCAGTGCGGCCATTTCCCGGCATTTTTTTGCCTGTTTTTGCAATTTCTTTGGCGCATTTTAAAAGTCCTTTTTCGTAGCAGTTTTTTATCATTGGACTGTTGCGTGCGTTTTGCATTATTTTTTCAAAAGTGTCCGTAATTTTTCCTATAAAGAGCGCGCTGTCCTCGTTTGCAAAACCGCAGCATGGAGCAATGTCGCCGGTCGGATGCACAAAAAGAATCTGTCCAGGTCCCTGACAAAAATCTTCCTTAAACCATTTTTTGCTCTGCCAGCCACGCTCGTCGTTACCTTTGAATGTCTGCGGCAAGATAAAAATATCTGCGGCAAAATCCTCGCTCAAGGCGTTGAGTTCTTCTTCAAGTTTTTTTGTTTTTTCGTCATTTAAAAGAGGATCTGCCACCGCCTGAATATTTATGTTTTCTTCTCCGAAAATTTCATTCACCGTGGAACAAAAATGGCGGACTTTTTCGTAATCCTGTCCATGAAAGTTGTCGTAGCTGATTCCGATTTTTCCGTCGTAGCCGCAATCCTGAATTTTTTTTAGGGTGGTGAATAATTCATCTTCGGTTTTCCACCATACGCCGTTCGTCATAATCTGGTCGAACATGAAGTCGTTTTTTCGGGCAAAACTTATAACTTCGCACAAAAAATAAACTGCCAAAAACGGCTCTCCGCCGGAAAAACCAACTTTATCAATCTGACAGTCATTAAAAGCACGGCACGATGCCAAAAATTGAACAGCATCTTTTGCCGAAAGCGAAACTGTTGTCCGGTTTACAAAGCAGTGCTCACAGTGCAGATTGCAGAGCGTTGTAGAAGCAAAAATAATTTCGGCAGGTTCAAAACCATAAATAGAAGCTGTATTTTTTATATTCATAATGGAAGAAAGTATATCATAAAAATAGAAAAAAAATGCGAAAAATATAAAATTGTTGAATTTTCAGCCTAAACTTATTATATTTAGAACGATATTTCTATTCGTTAAAAAGGAGGCATGATAAAAATTACATCCCTGTAATTTTTATCATTACAGTTTGCTCAAGCGTTGCTTTCACAAACTGTGATTCTCGCCATCCGTGGCTCGCCGCTAACGCGGGGTTTTATTAAGGAGAAATAAATGATTAAGACTGTAAAAGATGTTGACTTGAAAGGCAAACGCATCATCATGCGTGTTGATTTTAACGTTCCTATGAAAGACGGTGTTGTTCAGGATGATACCCGCATTATGGCGGCTCTTCCTACTATAAAATATATTCTTGAGCAGAATCCACGCTCTCTTGTTTTGATGAGCCACTTGGGCGATCCTAAAAAAGATGTAAAAAAGGCTCAGGAAAAGGCAGAAAAAGCCGGAAAAACATGGACAGAAGCTGATTCTGAAAAATTCATTAACGGCAAAAACCGCATGAAGCCGGTTGTTGAATATTTTGCTTCAAAACTCGGAAAGCCGGTAACTTTCTTGCCAGACGCTCTCGGACAGAAATCTGCAATCGACGCTCTTCCTGAAGGTGCTGTTGCAATGCTCGAAAATGTCCGCTTCCACAAAGAAGAAACTTCAAAAGACGCTGCAGAACGTGAATCAATGGCAAAAGAGCTCGCTACTTACGGCGACATCTTTGTAAACGATGCTTTTGGAACTGCTCACCGCGATCAGGCTTCTACTGCAACAATCGCAAAATTTATGAAAGAACAGCCGGTTGGCGGTTTCCTTATGGAAAAAGAAGTAAAATACATTCAGCCAATGGTAGAAAATCCTCCAAAACCACAGGTTGCAATTATTGGCGGAGCAAAGGTTTCTTCAAAAATCGCTGTTTTGGAAAGCCTCTTAAAAAATGCATCTGCCTTGATTATCGGCGGTGGCATGGCTTACACATTCCTGAAAGCTCAGGGACACAAGGTTGGAATTTCTTTGGTTGAAGATGATTTTATCGATACAGCTAAAAAACTTCTTGCTGACGCAGCAGAAAAAGGCGTAAAAATTGTTCTTCCTGTTGACCACGTCGCAGCAGATAAATTCGATGCCAATGCAACTCCTGTTGCAGTTGACGGTGTTGATATTCCTGATAATCTTATGGCAATGGATGTTGGTCCAAAAACTCTCGAACTTTACAAAGAAGTTCTTTCAACAGCAAAATCTGTCGTATGGAACGGACCTGTTGGAGTATTTGAATTTGACGCGTTTGCAAAGGGAACTGCTGCTGTTGCAAACCTCGTCGCAGAAGCAACAGGCCGCGGCGCAATGACAGTTGTTGGCGGCGGAGATTCAGTTGCCGCTGTAAACAAATTCCATCTTGCAGACAAAATGAGCCATGTTTCTACAGGTGGCGGAGCTTCTCTCGAATTCCTCGAAGGCAAAACTCTTCCAGGAATCGCTATTTTGGCAACAAAATAACTGGCCGCAAAATAGATTTTTAAAATAATCTTAAAAAGAACCGTGTCGTCTACTTTTTGATGGCGCGGCTCTTTTTTTTATTCAAAATAAACAGATAAATCACGGCTTTCTTTTTCAAATTTTCGTTCAGACATATTCAAATATTCGATTTAAAAACACAAAAACCTATTATTTTGACATATATCAAAATAAGCAATAAAATAAAAATTCAAGACGATACTGCTTTTTATGGGAGAATTAAAAATGCGTACAACTTATGTAGCTGGAAACTGGAAAATGAACATGGATCGCGAAGGAACAGTCGCCCTCGTAAAAGAGCTTGTGGCCCAGTTAAAGAACTGCAAGAACAAAGTTATGATTGCGCCTCCGTTTGTTTATCTTGACCTTGTTTCTCAGCTTGTAAAAGGAACAAATATTCTTCTTGGAGCACAAAACTGCGCCGCAACTGACAATGGCGCCCATACTGGAGAGATTTCTGTCGCAATGCTCAAGGATCTTGGTGTCCAGGTTGTAATTTTAGGACATTCAGAACGCCGTTACGAATTTGGCGAGTGCGACGAACTTATAAACATGAAGGTTACAAGAGCGCTCGCTGCCGGTCTTGACGTAATAATCTGTATT
This sequence comes from Treponema berlinense, assembly GCF_900167025.1. Classification (GTDB taxonomy): domain Bacteria; phylum Spirochaetota; class Spirochaetia; order Treponematales; family Treponemataceae; genus Treponema_D; species Treponema_D berlinense. Next base: position 71,240 of record NZ_FUXC01000002.1, read on the forward strand.
GGAGAGCTTTTGGCTCAGCGCGAGGTAGGCCGTGCGGAAAAAGTGTGCGAACGCCAGTTAAATTCAGCTCTAATGGGAGTTTCAAAGGAGCAGCTTTCGCACGTGACCATTGCTTACGAACCTGTCTGGGCGATTGGAACCGGAAAAACCGCAACTCCCGAAGACGCTCAGCAAATCCATTCTTATGCAAGAAAAGTAATTGCAAAAATGTACGATCAGGAAGCGGCCGACAATATCATAATCCAGTATGGCGGCTCAATGAATGTAAAAAACTACAAGGAACTTCTTGCTCAAAGCGACGTTGACGGCGGTTTAATCGGCGGAGCCTCGCTAAAGGCAGAAACTTTTATTCCAATCTGTAACGGTTAATTTTTTTTAGTTTTATAAGCCGGAGGCATTTTTGCCTTTGGCAAAAACCGGGCTATCCGCACTTCCGCGTCTTCGCGCTCCATCCGGCAAATGCCGGACGCTTCGCGGTGCTACTATCCCTTGCCCAGTAATAAAAAGTCTTTTTTCTTCTATACTCTATAGCAATAAATTGACAGTTTGTTTATATTTCGATAAAATGCAATCTGCAATTAAAAAGTGGCTGGGAATTATCTGCCAGCATTTTGGAGAAATAAATGAAAGTTGTTTTGTTGGTAGCATTTGTAATTATCTGTGCTCTTTTGGTTCTTTTGGTTCTCGTACAGGACGAAAATAGCAGCGGAATGGGCGGACTTTTGAGCGGCGGAAACTCAGCTGCATTTGGTTCACATTCTGCTTCAATTCTTACAAAGACTACAGTTGTTCTTGCAATTCTTTTCTTTGTTGTAACTTTGGCTCTCGCAAAAGTTCTTCCTTCTAAAAAACTTTCTTCTGATTCAGAACTCTTAAAGGCTGCTCAGGCAGAAGGAAAGGTTTCTACTGAAGAAGTTGCTCCAGAAGTAGAAAAGACTGCAACAGACTCTTCTGACTGGTGGAAAGAAGCCGCTTCTGCAGAATAAAATTAAAAGGCGGATTTTGATTTTTCTAAGTTGAAATCTGCCTTAAAAACAGTATTTAAAAAAATCGGTTTTCCGGTATTCAAATAATTCAGAAAACCAAGGGGATAGTAATGGTTCTTGAGAATGTTTTTACAAAGGAAAGCATCATTATTGGTCTGGAGAGTACAGAAAAAGACGAGTTGTTTGAAGAGATGGTGGAAGCCATTCATTCATTGCATCCTGATTTTGACAGGGCAGAAGTTCTTTCTGCGCTCGAAGAACGTGAAGCTCAGATGAGCACTGGAATTATGCATTCTGTTGCTGTTCCTCATGCTTTTGCTCCTTCTATAAATGGTACGATCGGTGCTATCGGTATCAGCAAAAACGGAATCGACTACGATTCGCTCGACGGTTCACCTGTTCATGTTGTTTTTATGCTTCTTGCAGGAAATGGACAGACCGAAAAGCATATTCAAATTTTAAAATCATTAGCACTTCTTATTCAAAAAAACGGATTTGTAGATAAACTTGTTTCATGTCAGTCGCAGTCTGAAGCCTACAACTTAATTGTGCAGACGGAAGAGGCAGTCTGAGGAGGCTGAAACCATGGAAGAAAACGAGTCAAACGTAATTGAGCACCTTCTTGAAGTTGAAAATATCGCTTCTTCTTTTACAGTTGATGCTCAGAATAAAGCGTCAGAAATCCTGAATTCTGCGAAAGCGAAAGCGGAACAGGATTATCTTTCAAAATTTAATATTCAATCTGCAGAACTTGAAAAATCTTTCAAAGACGAGTCTGCAAAAATAAATGAAAAAATCGTTTCTGAAATAAACTCTTACAAAGAGAATATTTATCTGTCAGTTCAGGATAAGACTGCTTTTAGCAATCTTATGAATAATTTGGTTTTGCAAAAATAGGTGGCGGCGCGGTATGATGGATAAATCTGCTGCAGATGCTTATGTTTATGCAAAAGTATCCGGAATACTGGCCAATTCTTATTCTGGAAAAAATGCGGACAAACTGTATTCTGCAAAATCTCTGACAGAACTTTATAGCCTTCTTTTTAAAACCGAAGTTCCTTCAATTCCTGAAAATTTGCTTGCCAAAAAAATTGAAGAAAAATCAGTTTTTACTTTTGTAGAACAGTATTGCCAGCTTGTCGAGTGTTATGCTCATCCTCAAAAAATTCTTTTAACCTTGCTTCGGCTTTATGATTACAGCAATTTAAAAATGCTTGCCGGTGCATTGTGCATGCAGGAAACAAAGTGTCCCGAAGTAATCGATTTGGGAAAGTATTCTCTCTTAAATTACAAAAACTGGCCGAATCTTGCAAAAATTACCGAAAATGGCGAACTTTCCTGGTATAACAAGGTTCCTGATATTTCCGAACAGCAGGTTTTAGATACAAAACTCGATTTTCAGTATCTGCACAGTCTTTGGAAGGACGCCTGCGCTTCTGAACAGTCTGTAAGAACTCAAATAAAATCTCTCGTTGCCGAAGAAATAAAAATCCGGAACATTGTCTGGGCGCTCCGCTTAAAAATTTATTACAAAATGGACAACGAAAGCATCTGTCAAAAGCTCTTTTTTGAAAATCCAAAATCAGCCGAAACCGATGTTTTTGCTGGCGAAGCATTGAAAATTTTAAGCAAGGATATTTCTAATTTTGATGAATGGAAAACCTGGAAATACAGCAAGATGCTAAATCCGCACGAGGAAGGTGTTTTTTGGGAAGTTGACCCGCGTTGGCTGGAAAATTCTTTCCGCACAGGCCTCGTAAAAAAGTATTCTACGGCTTTTCACAAATATCCGCTTACTTCTTTGTCGCTTGTCTGCTTTTTTAGGATAAAGCAGGATGAATTGAATAATATCCGTCATATGACGGAAGAGTTAAGGCTTGGAGGCGAATAATGGCAAAAACTGCAAAAATGCGTCTTGTTGAATTGATGGTTCTAAAAGAAGACATTGATGAGGTTGTTGAATTTCTTGGTAAAAAAGGAAATTTTCAATTTCAGCAGAAACTTGAACTAAATCATTCTATTTCAAACCCTGACGAAGACATTCTTTCAAAACTAAAAAATGTGCGTTCATTTTTGAATTTGCCGGACGTTACAACAGAAGATTTGCAGGCTTCGACACGCCCTTCTGAATACGACAGAGTGTTGTGCCAGAAATTCCTTTATACTGTGGACGTTTTGCAGAAAAAAGAGCGAGATGCTGACGATGAGCTTAAGCGCGTTCAAGATGCCTATAAGGAAGCTCTTTCTTTTTCAAATTTAAAAGTTCCTTACAGCGAATTGGATCATCTTTCTTTTTTGTCGCTCCGCATTGGAAAAATAGATCCTGCTATTTTTGACGAGCTGGTTTTTGATGTTGGACAAAGGGCTGTAATTGTTCCTCTTGGTTCTGATAAGTCAAAAATTCTTGCGGCAACTTCTAAAAAGGGGCGTTTTTCTCTTGACAGCGAACTGCGCAAGCACGGTTTTGTGAATATGGAAATTCCTAGCGACTTTAAAGGTGTTCCAGATGCCGTTTTAAAAAGCTTGCAGCAGCAGGTAAAAGAAAAAACTAAGGTTTTTGAGAATATCGAAGAAGAAAAGCACAATATTGCAAAAACCCATGCAGATTTTCTTAAAAAATTTTTGTGCCAGTTCTCGATTGCCGCTCAGATTAAACTTTTGGAAAACAGCCTTGAGTCAACTGATTTGGTTTATCGTCTTACAGGCTGGATTCCTGAAGCAGACTGCCATTCTATGATGACAGAACTCGACAGGCTTTCTGAAGGAAGAATCGCAATTCGCCTTTTTGAACCGAACGAAGTTCCTGCTGTTCAGGCTGGGGAAGAAAAAGTTCCAGTAAAATTGCATCACGGAAAACTGATTAGTTCTTTTGAAAGAATGATTTTTAGTTACGGCTCTCCGGCTTATGGAACAATTGATCCTACACCGTTTGTTGCGTTGTTCTTTACCTTGCTTTTTGGAATTATGTTTGGCGATGCCGGACAGGGCTTTGTTTTCTTGCTCGCCGGAATTTTAATGTCTGCAAAGGTTCTAAAAATCGGCGGATGGAATAAATTTGCTCCGATTTTTATGGCAATCGGCTGTTCAAGCATGATTATGGGAATTTTAACAGGTGAATTTTTTGCGACCGAAGGAATAATGAAACCTGTTTCTCTGTTTATTACCGGACTTTTTGGAGAAAGCCGCTATCCGATTCTTGAAATGAAATTCTGGGAATCGGCAAATGCAATCGGAATCATTTTTGGAATTTTCGGTTTTACAATGGCAGTTGGTTTTGTAATAAACTCAATCGGTCTTTTAATAAACATTATCAACAAGTTTTCATGCAAAAAATACGGAAGCGCGATTTTTGGAAAAACTGGAATTGCAGGAGCGCTTTGGTTCTGGTATGTCGTAATCTTTGCTTTGAGAATTGGATTTGCGCATCATACTCCTACGACTTTTGACTGGGTTTTTATTGCCGTTACTCTTTTCTTTGCAGCCTTTGGCGAGCCGTTTGAAAGATTTTTTGACGGAGAAAAGCCGGCTGTTGAAGGCGGAATGGGCGGTGTAATAATCGGTGGCGCGGTTGAATTGATAGAAGTTGTTTCTTCTTATCTTTCTAATTCAATTAGCTTTGTTCGTGTCGGCGCTTTTGCTCTTGCGCACGCTGTTTTGGGATTCATCATAGAAAAAATGTGCAGTATTGCTCCGGCAGGTTTTGCACAGATTTTGATATTGATTATTGGAAACGGAATTGTTGTTGTTCTTGAAGGAATGATTGTTGCAATTCAGGTTATTCGTCTTCAGTATTATGAATTCTTCTCAAAATTTTTCAATGAAACGGGAAAGGAATTTGTTCCTTTTGCGTTTACATATAAATAGGGGTTTTGAAGTGAATTTAAAAACCCTGATAATTAAATAAATTTTTTGTGAGGTAAAAATATGAACAAAAAAATTATTGCGTTGGCAGCTGCTTTGCTTTGTTTTACAGTAGCTGGCTTGTTTGCTCAGGAATCAGAAACTCCTGCTACTACACAGACTGTTGCAGAAGCCCAGGCTTCAACTGTAGAAGCTAAGGCTGACAGCAATTCTAGTGCTATAAAATATGTAGCTGCGGCTTTTGCAGTTGCACTTGCATGTATTGCCGGCGGTATGGCAGTAGGAAAAATCGGTGCTGCGGCAATGGGCGCTATGAGCGAAAATGCTGAACTTTCAGGAAAAGCTCTTCCTTTTGTTGGTCTTGCAGAAGGTATCTGTCTTTGGGGATTCCTTGTTGCACTTTTAATTATCATTCTCTAGGTTTTTAGTAAACGAAAATTATGGAATACTTTACGATTGCTCAGCGGGAACTTGTTCTGGCTTTTAAACTCGTCGGAGTTGACGGTGCAGTTGCCCTTAACAGAAAAGAAGCTCTTGATGCATTTAACCGTGTAACCGGTCATGGCGGCGAGAATGCTTTGCCTGTTGATGAGCGACCGAAAGTCTTGATTTTGTCAGAGGATGTTTCTGCCATGCTTGAACAGGAAGTGCTTGCCTGGCAGAAAAGTGCTCGGTTTCCGCTTATTGTTGAAATTCCTCCGCTGAACGGACATCTGCAGGGAAAAAAATCCCTTACGGATTCGATTCGCGAAGCAGTTGGTATTTCTGTGTAGATTTTGACTCAGGCAAAGCCTGATTTTACGGGAATTAAAAAATGGAAGAACTTAGATCAACTGAAATACTCGACAAAGAAATTGAAGCCGATGCTCGAAAAAAAGCGGCTAAAATTGTCGCTAAGGCAGAGAGTGAGGCAAAGTCAATTATTGAAGGCGTTGATGAACGCGTAAAAAAAGCTGTTGAGGAAAAATCAGCCGTATATAAAAATAAACTTTCTCTTTTGGAAAAAAATGCGGATGCCTATATTCCTCTCGAAAAAGAACGGTTCCTTGTTGCTTTCTACGATGAGCAGGTTTGCAAGGCTATGAACGAATATTTTAATTCAATTGGAAAAGAAAAACGCCTGTCTTTGCTCGAAAATAAACTTGAAAAGTGTAAATTTGCGTTAGAAAATAAAAAAATTGCTGTCAGTTATTTTGGCGGCCTCGAAGAAGCAGATGCCAGAAAAGTTGTAGAAAAAGCGTTTGCAAAAAATATTACAGGTTATGAATCAATTCAATTTGAAAAAAGTGGAGAAGAAGCTGTAAAAGGAAACGAAATCCACGAAGGAATGATTCTTAAAAGCGATGAAAAAAATTCCGTGATTGTTCGTCTTACAATGGATGAGCTTGTGCGCGAATTAAAAGATAAATATTCATACGAACTCTCATCAACACTGTTCGGAGGAAGGCTCCCGGAATGATAAAAGGAAAAATAACTAGAATTTCAGGACCGATTGTTTATGCTGAAGGTCTTGAAGGTTGCGGTCTTTATGATGTTGTTGATGTCGGCGAAAAGAAAATAATCGGCGAAATCATTCGTCAGAATAAAGGCATTGCCACAATCCAGGTTTACGAAGACGATACTGGAATGAAGATTGGAGAAGATGTTGTTTCTAACGAAAGACCTCTTTCCTTAAAACTTGGTCCTGGACTTGTCGGAACGATTTATGATGGAATTCAGCGTCCTCTCGAAACTATGTACAAAGAATCCGGAGCATTTTTGGTTCCGGGACAGAGAAGCGAGCCGATTGACGCAACTAAGGTCTGGCATTTTGATGCCTGCGAAGGTGTAAAAGAAGGAACTCCGATAAAACCTGGTTTTGTGCTTGGAACTGTGCAGGAAACTCAGTCGATTTTGCATAAAATTATGGTTCCGCCGCAGATTCGCGGACGTGTTCTTGTTTCTTTTAAGGGAAGCGGAGATTACACTGTCGACGATGTTATTGCTAAAACTGAACTTGATGAAGAAATCCGTTTGAGCCATTACTGGTCTTTGAGAACCCCTCGTCCTTTTGCAAAAAAATTGACTGTAAGCCAGCCTTTGGTTACAGGTCAGCGCGTAATTGATGTTTTCTTTCCGCTTTCAAAAGGTGGAACGGCCGCAATTCCTGGTGGATTTGGCACAGGAAAAACAATGACGCAGCATGCAATCGCAAAATGGTGCGATGCGGACTTAATCGTTTATATCGGTTGTGGAGAGCGCGGAAACGAGATGACCGACGTTCTTACAGAATTTCCTAGCTTGATCGACCCTAGAACCGGCCGCTCGCTTATGGAAAGAACAATTCTTATTGCAAATACTTCAAATATGCCGGTTGCTGCCCGGGAAGTTTCTCTTTATGCGGGAATTACTCTTGCCGAATATTACCGCGACATGGGCATGCATGTTGCAATCATGGCGGATTCAACTTCGCGCTGGGCAGAAGCCTTGCGTGAACTTTCCGGCCGTATGGAAGAAATGCCTGCTGAAGAAGGTTTTCCTGCTTATCTTCCGAGCCGCCTTGCTTCGTTTTATGAACGGGCTGGCCGTGTAGACGCGCTTTGCGGACAGGAAGGTTCTGTTTCTGTAATCGGCGCAGTTTCGCCTCCAGGAGGGGACTTTTCTGAGCCTGTAACACAGCACACAAAGCGTTTTATCCGCTGTTTCTGGGCTTTGGACAGGGAACTTGCAAATTCCCGGCATTATCCTGCGATTGGCTGGATTGATTCTTATTCTGAATATGCTGACGAAGTAAAAGAATGGTGGGATAATCTTGATCCTCGCTGGGCAAAGGTTAGGCTTGAAGCGCTTGAACTTCTTAAAAAAGAGCAAAAACTTCAGTCCATTGTCCGTTTGATCGGACCTGACGCCCTGCCTGACTATGAGCGCATTGTTCTTATTGTCGCGGACATGATTAAAAACGGATTTTTGCAGCAGAATGCTTTTGACGCGATTGATGTTTATTCTGTTCCTGAAAAGCAGATCCAGATTTTGCTTTTGATGATGGAATTTTATAACCGTGGTGCTGCCGTAATAAAAGCCGGTGCTCCGCTGTCTAAGGTGAACTCTCTTCCGGTTAAGGAAGAAATTGTCCGCCTAAAGACAACTGTTCCAAACGATAAGCTCGAAATGATAAAAGAAACGGAAAGCCGTTTTGAAGAGCAGATGGGCGGACTTGAACGGATGTACTCAAAAGTTTAAGGACGACTTCCAGGGGCGTTGCGGGGAAGTTCCCCGCAGAGTGGGGTGTGTGAGCAACGAAGTGCGAACCTAGGGGAGAGACTTCTCCCCCTCAAAATTTAAAAACTTTGTTTGCTTTTAAAATTGGAGAAAAAATGAAAGGCGTAGAATATAAAGGTCTGAATTCGGTTGACGGTCCGATTGTTGTTGTAAAACGCAGCGAAAATATTTTTTATAACGAAATCGTTTATATTCGTGACCGCAATGGCGATAAAAAAACTGGCCGTATAATTGATTTGAACGAAGATACTGCGATTGTACAGATTTTCGGAACGACGACTGGTTTGGATTTGAACGAAACTTCGGTTGAATTTTTGGACGAACCAATGGAACTTCGTGTTGGCGAGGGTCTTTTGGGACGTATTTTTAACGGTCTTGGAGAGCCGATTGACGGACTTCCGCCGATTGTTTCTTCTGAAAAAGTTGATGTAAATGGAATGCCGATGAATCCGTTTGCCCGCGTTTATCCGAGGGATTTTATTCAGACGGGAATTTCTTCGATTGACGGCATGAACACTTTGATCCGCGGTCAGAAACTTCCGATTTTTTCTGGAAACGGACTTCCGCATAACAGGCTTGCGGCTCAGATTATTCGTCAGGCAAAAATCCGCAATTCTGACGAGCAGTTTGTAATGGTTTTTGCGGGAATGGGAATAAAATACGACCAGGCGCAGTTCTTTATCAATTCATTTGAAGAAAGCGGTGTTCTTTCCAAGGTTGTTATGTTCCAGTCTTTGGCAGACGCTCCTTCGATTGAACGTATTATTACTCCGCGATGTGCTCTTACCGCTGCCGAATATCTGGCGTTTAAAAAGGGAATGCATGTTCTTGTCGTAATGACTGATATGACGAACTACTGCGAAGCTTTGCGCGAAATTTCTACAACTCGTGGTGAAGTTCCTGGAAGAAAAGGTTATCCTGGCTATCTTTATTCTGACCTTGCGGAGCTTTATGAACGTGCCGGAAAAGTAAAGGGTTCAAACGGTTCTATTACCCAGATTCCGATTTTGACTATGCCGAACGATGACATTTCGCATCCAATTCCTGATTTGACCGGATACATTACTGAAGGACAGATTGTTTTGAGCCGTGAACTGAGCCAGAGCGGTGTTTATCCGCCAGTCAGCGCGCTGCCAAGTTTGAGCCGCCTTATGAAAGACGGTATTGGCGACGGAATGACACGGGAAGACCATTCAAGTGTTTCGAGCCAGTTGTTTGCTTCTTATTCAAAAGTAAAATCAATCCGTTCTCTTGCGGCGATTATTGGCGAAGAGGAATTGAGCAGCGTTGACAAGCAGTATCTGGCGTTTGGAGATGCGATTGAAAGCCAGTTCTTCTCTCAGGGCGAATACGAAAACCGCTCTATTGAGGAGACTCTTGATTTGGGCTGGAAACTTTTAAAATTGCTTCCACAGAACGAACTTTATAGAATTAAACCGGAATTTATTGAAAAATATCTTCCAAAAGATGAAGAGCAGAACTAATGGCAAAGTTAAATGTTGCGCCGACAAAATCTAATCTTCTCGCAATAAAAGAGCAGCTTGCTTCCGCTCAAAACGGTTATGAACTGCTCGAGCAAAAGCGCGAAATTCTGGTAATGGAGCTTATGCACATGGTTGAACGCGTAAAGCTTCTTGAATCAGAAATGGACAAAGAGTATGCAAAGGCTTATCCTGCATTAAAGAATATGCTTAAGACAGTAGGTGGTGATCGTGTAGAGCGGATTGCCCACGCTGTAAAGTATGATTTTAAAATGAAGAACAAGACAATTACTGCCGGTGGAATGAACTTTAATTCGATTGAAGTCGAACTTCCTAAGCAGCAATTATTCTATTCTTTTATGGAATCATTTGCAGACAGCGATAAAGTTATGGTAGAATTCTTTAACTTGTTAAAGTTGCTTACAAATATGGCGAGCATTCGCACGGTTGCATGGCGGCTTGCAGGCGAAGTAAAGAAAACTCAGCGGCGTGTAAATGCCTTGGACAAGATGGTTATTCCTCAGACGAGGGATACAAAGGTTTATATCGAAAGTGTTCTTGAAGAGCGCGAGCGTGAAAATACTTTCGTTTTAAAATCTTTGAAAAACAGGAAGTCATAATGATAAAACCTTTATTTCAAAAAATTGTAGTTGCTATTAACGGTTCAGAACAGTCGCTTCATGCGGCTATGTATGCGATTCTTCTTGCAAAGCAGTATAAATGCTCGCTTAAGGCAGTTTATGTCGTTGATACTGCGGCTCTCAAATTCCTGAGCATGAGCAAATTCTTCCTTAAAACAGAAAGTCAAAAGTACGAAGAAAATCTTCTCAATGACGGAATAAAATATCTTGAGCAGGTTGTTACTTTTGCAAAGATTAAGGGCGTAAAAGTCGAAACTGAACTTAGAAAGGGAAGTCCGTGGTCAGAAATTCTGCATGTTGCGGACGATTTTGGCGCCGACCTTATTTTGCTTGGCGGAAAAGAACATTCGGCTTCTTCACTTTCGAGCGAAGTTGCGCGCGACAGGGCAAGTTCAACAAATATGGACATTATTGGCAGCGCAAGATGCAATGTTCTTGTTGTCCGCCAGAAAGATATTGAAAAACTTTTTAAAATCGGCTGATAAAATTTAATCCGGCTGTATTTGCCGGGCTTTTTGCGAAAATGCAATTTGTATTTGAACTGGAGAATTTATGTTTTATTACGGTGGATTGGATTTAACATACCTTGTTTTTGCTGTTCCGGCTCTGCTTTTGGGACTTTGGGCGCAATCTGCCGTAAAAAGCCGTTTTTCAAAATACGACAAAATTTTGACAAAAAAAGGCATAACCGGAGCTCAGGCGGCGGCAATTTTGCTTAAGGCAAATGGAATTACAGACGTAAAGATTGCCCGCATAAACGGTTCTCTTACCGATAATTACAATCCGACAGATAAAGTTTTGAGCTTGAGCGAGGCGACTTATTCAAGTGCGTCGGTTGCTGCCGTTGGAGTTGCTGCTCACGAGACCGGACACGCAATTCAGCATAATACAGGTTATTTTCCGCTTGCTTTCAGGCGATTGCTTGTTCCTGTTGCAAATTTGGGTTCGACACTTGGCCCGGTTCTTGCAGTTGCCGGTCTTGGCTTCGGCTATTCTGCTCAGGTTGAATCTTATCTGCCTTTTTTCCAAATGATTACGAATATCGGACTTTTGCTTTTTGCCTGCGCAACTCTTTTTTATATTGTTACTCTTCCTGTTGAATTTAATGCTTCGTGGAGAGCTCTGAAAATTTTAAAAGGCGCTGGAGTTTTTACAGACAAAGAAGAGCTTTCTGGCGCACGCGAAGTTTTGTGGGCGGCGGCAATGACGTATGTTGCAAGCGCGCTTGGCGCAATTGGAAACTTTGTAAGGCTTTTGCTTTTGACACAAAAACGCCGTCGCCGTTAGAGTTTTTCTTTACAAGTGTTTTTCTTTAAGTTGACAATCCGCTGATTTTTTGTAAACTGTAAACTATATTTTTAAATAAAGAGGTTTACAATCAAAAATGAATAAATCTATCCTCCGTTCTGCAATTGTTGCTTTTTTTGCAGCGATTATCTGCGCTTCAAGTTTTTTTAGAATCCCGATTCCAGGAATTGCAAGCGGCATTGTAATTCAAAATGCGCTTTGCGTTATGACAGCCGTTCTTTTGGGTGGAATTTGGGGCGCTGCTCCGACCGCGCTTTTTTTTGCTGTCGGCGTCATCGGCCTGCCTGTTTTTTCTGGCGGTCAGGGCGGTTTTCAGGTTTTGATGAATATTAACGGTGGTTTTCGGATTGGCTGGGTTATCGGAGCGCTTGTAGCAGGTATGATTTCTGGCCGTCCATCTGTTACAGAAAAGCACATCACCGTAAAAAGCATAATCCGCCTTACTCTTGCGGTTTTGGTCGGCATGCTTGTTCTTTATCTTCCTGAAGTTTTTTATGTAATAGGTTTTAAAAGCGCGGAACTTGGAGTCTTGGGTGCTGTAAAACTTTTTGTTGCTGCATTTTTTGCTCCATTTTTGGCGGTTGATTTTGTTAAAGCGGTTGTTGTAATCTTAATTTCGTTAAAATTTCGTCCGGTTGTTGCAATGTATCTTTATGAGCCAGTAGAAAATGAATAAAATCGCAATCGACGGAATCACGAAAATTTACGCGACTTCTGAGGGCAATAAAACCGCCTTGAACAATGTTTCTTTTCAGATTGATGAAGGTTCGGTTACGGTGATTGGCGGAGAAAACGGTTCAGGAAAAAGTGTCCTTATGAACATTATCGCCGGACTTGAAAAACCGACTTCTGGAAAAATTCATTCATTTGCAAAGGCTGGACTTGTTTTTCAGGAAGCGGACACTCAAATTTTAGGCGAGACTCCGCGCGAAGACATCTCTTTTGGTCCAAAAAATCAAAAAAAATCAAAAATCCAGGTTGAACAAGCTGTGGAAAATTCTCTTGAGCAGGTCGGCCTTGCAAAAAAAGCAGACTATCCTGCAAGATTTTTGTCTGGCGGAGAAAAACGCCGGCTTGCTGTTGCCTGCATGCTTGCAATGGAGCTTCCCGTTATTATTTTTGACGAGCCTTATGCAAACCTTGATTATGGTGGCGTAAAGCAGGTAAATGCTCTTGTAAAACGCCTTCACGGGCAGAAAAAAACGGTGATTATTTTGACGCACGAGCTTGAAAAATGTCTTGGCTTGGCAGACAAATTTGTGGTTTTGTTCCGAGGCGATAAAGTTTTTGACGGAACTGCGCAAGAAGGGCTTTTGCAAAATCTTGAGCAGTGGAATATACGCAATCCGCTCAACGCTTATTCAAAAGTGGAAGATTTGGTCTGGCTGTAAAAAAATGAATCAGAATTGTTACGCGTTTAGCTACAAGGCTGGAAAAAGTTTTTTCCACAAACTGCCTTCCTGGATAAAAATACTTTTTATTCCTCTTTTTAACATTGCGATTTTTTCGTCCAGCTGGAAATTCGCTGTTTTTTTTGTATTTGCCCAAATCCTGCTTTTTTTCTGCCTTCATTTTTCCGTAAAGGAGCAGGTTGCCGACTTGACTCCTGTCTTGTGGTACGGAATTTTTTTATATCTTATAAATATTCTTTCCGACACATACTTGAATTATGCCGGATATGGAATTATAAAAAGTTTTGTTCAGGCGATAAAAAATTGCATTCACAACGAAAAGACATTTTCTACCGTTGTCAAATTCTTTGCCTGCAATCAGAGCGCTTCTCTTATGTTCAAGACCTCAACTTCTCTTGAGCTTCGCGAGGGAATCGAAAAAATTGAACTTTTTATCCGAAAGTTTCTTCCCTGCAAAAAAGAATCGAAATTTGCCACAGTTGTTTCTATGTTCATAAATTTTATTCCAGCAGTTTTTAAAATGTGGGCTCAGTTAAAAAGGGCATGGTTTGCACGCGGCGGAAAAGTAAGCTTAAAAATGTATCTGGCGCTTTTTCCGGTTCTTTTTAGCCTCGGATTAAAATACTCAATGGACACGGCAAAGGCAATTTTAATCCGCGGATAATCTTTTATAATTTATCGGATCAAGCTCCAAAATTTATTTTAAGCAAAAACAGTTGCGGCAAAACGACAATTGCAAAAAATGCAAGGCTAATCCAGGTAAAAGTTTTTATAAAGTCAAACGATTTTCCCGGAAATTCCTTGACATAAATCCGTAAATTTATGACAGAAGCCAGACTTCCGATTAGTGAGCAAAGACCTGCGCTGTCTAAACCGTACAAAAGCGCGCAAAGGCCGTTTTTGTCAGTAAAAGGCCAGAGAACGATTGCTGCCGGAACGTTTGAAATAATCTGGCTCAGCAAAATAGAGCAGACATATTCGTGTCCAGCCACAACCTTCTTCAAAAAGTCCGCAATCGCCGGATTCTTGCAAATCGAAGACGAAAAAATAAAAAAACACAAAAAAGTAAGCAGAAGAACATAATCGGTTTTTAGCAGAATCTTCCGGTCAAAAATCAAAAGTGTGGCAGCAACAAAAATAGTCACAAAAGGCCAAAAAACTGTCCTGCTCACGATTGTAAAAACAATTAGGACAAAAAGAAAAATATACAGAATTCTCTTTTTATTCCAAAATTTTTCGCCATCAGAAGCATTAAACATTTTAAAATCATTTTTGTTCAGACAAATCTCTTCGGTGCTGTTTTTCCTGTACAAAAAACTTATAAATCCGTAAAGCAGAAAAAAACTGAAAATACAAAGCGGACTCATTATTTTTAAAAATTGTCCAGCAGAAATTCCGCTCTGGCTAAACAAAAAAAGATTTTGCGGACTTCCAAAAGGCGTCAAAAGCGAGCCACGGACCGCCGCAATGTTTTCAAAAGCAAGAACGCTCAAAATATATTTTTCTTTTCCGCAGGCTCTGAACATTATAATCGTCAGCGGAACAAAAATTATGAGCGAAACATCGTTTGTTACAAACATCGATGAAAAAAAAACGCCGTAAACAAAAAAACATGTCAGGTTTTTGAGCTTGGAAATTCTTCCGGTTTTGCGTAAAAGAGGATTAAAAATATTTTCCTGCTTAAAACCTTCCAGAACCGACAAAAGCATAAAAAGCGTCGCAAGCGTCTTCCAGTCAATCTCAAAAAAAAGAGCGGAAGAAGGCGGAGTTATAAAAAGCGCGGCAAGCGCGGCAATAAGCGCAACTGAAAGCATCAGTTCCTTTTTAAAAAAAACAATAATCTTAGACAAGTTAAAACCCTGATTTTTTTGGACGGCATCTTTCTTAGAAAAAACATTTTTTTGTTTGGAAAAAAAATGTCCCAAAAACCGGCTGCTCCGGCTTCGCTTTTCGCTCACTGGCTAAACGCCAGCTTCGGTCTACGCATCCGGCGTAAGTTTTTTTGTTTCCCGAAATTTTTCTAAAAAAACATCCAATGAATTTAAAATAAAAAAAACTCAGTACAAAGTACTGAGTTTTTAACGGCTCCTGCTGGGCTTGAACCAGCGACACACGGATTAACAGTCCGTTGCTCTACCGACTGAGCTAAGGAACCAAACCTCATTCGCTTGAATGTGAATTTATAATATAAAAATTATAAAAATGTGTCAATATATAAAATGCAATTTTTTTAATTTTTTTTGCAAAAAGTTATTTAATAAGCGTCCAGACAAAAATCCAGATAAAACTTATTACGCAAAGCATTTTAATTCCTGTTCCGAGCAAAAATCCTATAAACGAGCCGGTTGCGGCTTTTAAGGCGCGTGAGGCGTCTTCTGGATTTTCAATCAGTTCGCCGATAAATGCTCCTGCAAACGGTGCAAGAATTATAAAAAACGGTCCTAAAAACATTGCAAGAAAAAGACCGATTGTCGCTCCAAGAACAGCTTTTTTGCTTCCGCCGAATTTTTTTGTAAGAAATGGCTGCAAAACCGAGTCGGCAATCGTTACAATCAGGGCAATAATTCCCGTAATCGTAAGGACAGTCGCAGAAACGTTAGAAAGCGTGCAAAAATGCGCTGTAAAAAGTCCTGCCCATGCAAGAGGAACTCCGGGCAAAATTGGAACTACGCAGCCGGCAAGTCCTGTCAAAAGAAAAATTCCGGCAAGAATTGAAAGTAAAATATCTAAATCCATAGTTTTATTTTATGATATAATCAGTCTGAAAACAATTGAGGAAAGTTATGGACTGTAAAAATGTTTACGAAGAAAAAAAACTTTTGCGTTCAAAAATGCGGAAGCTCTTAAAAGAAAAATATTCTGACGTAAAAAACATTCAGACTGCCGGAAATTCCGCCGCGCAAAAAATAATTTTATCTGAGGAATTTAAAAATTCGGATCTGGTTTTTTCTTATATTCCCTATGGATTTGAAATTGATCCTATGTTTCTTGTCGAATTTGCCTGGAAAATGAAAAAAACAGTTTGTGTTCCGCGCGTTGTTCCTGATTCAAATTTGATGGATTTTTATTTTTTGGAACCGGAACTTTCTATTCAAAATCAGCTCGAAAGCGGAGCATTTGGAATTTTAGAGCCAAAACTGACCTTAAAAAAAGTTTTGACGGATTCTTCCCTAAAAGGCAAAAAAATTTTTATGGTTGTTCCCGGACTTGCTTTTTCTAAAGACGGAGCAAGGCTTGGAAAGGGAAAAGGTTTTTACGACCTTTATATTCCCCGGCTTTTAAAAAGCGGCTGCTCGCTTTTTACAGCAGGTTTTGCTTATTGCGAGCAAATTGTCGAAAATATTCCTGTCGAAAAGACTGACTTTTTTTTGGACAGAATTTTTACGCCTTAAAATTTATCTTTTTGTGTCAGCGGAATAAATTCTCATCCGCGGAAAATCTTCCAGATACGAACTAAAAACAAGATAGTAATCTTCTGCCGTTGCCTTGCTTACGGCTTCGTATTGGTCTAGATATAATTCCGGATTGCCGGACGAAAGCCCTTTTTGAATTAAAAATGCGGTTCCTTCGTTTGTCGAAGTTTTTTCAAGTTCGTTTATAATCCACTGATTTTCAAGCTCCGATAAAAAATCATCTTTTTCTAAATCCTTAAAACCGTGAGTGTCGGTGTTTATTATTTTTTTGAGTTCCTGAGAAATCTCTTTTATTGCCTGCTCGTAAATTTTTTCTGTCTGAAGATAATGCTTGACTTTTGTAATTACGATTCTTGCATAAGGCAAATCCGAATCTGCTGGAAAAACCTTTGCTTCCTGCCCGAATTCTTCAAGTTTTTTTTGAAGACTGTCTTTTAGAAAATAGAGAAGCGCGTTAAAAATCGCATTGTCGGTCGAAGAAATGTCCGGCGTTTCGAGCATAAACAAAAGAGGATCGGAAAAATCTGTCGTCGGAACTAAAATCGCCGGTCTAGGACCTGCTTTGTCGGCGCTTACGTCTGTAAAAAACTGGTGACGGAGCGGAATTCTCTTTATTTTTTTTGGAAGCGGAAGTTTTTTTACTTTTAACTGAATGTTTTGTGTCTGGGAAAGGCTTTGCAGTTCTCCAAAAGTTGAATTTAACGAGGCTTTTAATTCTTCGCTCTGGTAAATTCCTCCAGTCAAAATAATCGAAAATCTGGTGCAGTCTAAAATTTTGGGATATGCCGCCTGAATTTCTGTAAATTCCATCTGAGCCGGTTTATCTTTTGTGTCCTCGTAAAGAGCGGAAACCGGTTTTTCGTATATTGTTCTTGCGGCTTCGCACAAAAGCTGAAAATCCGCAGAGCCTGTTTTTATCCGCCATTGTGTGCGTAAATCGTAACTGATTCCGTCTGCAAGAGCCGGACTTATGTCGCCAAAAATCGTGCAGTAAGCCATTGCTTCGAGGCAGGCGTTTATGTCTTTTGCCGAGCAGTTCACCGTCAAAACAGAATTTTCTGAATTTGTCCGGGCGTTTACGCTTGCCTGCGAGTTTAGTTTTCCGGTTTTATAAAGTTCGTCCAGTTGCCATTGAATCATTGCCGAAAGCGAATTTGCCAGCACAGAAGCAAGTCCTGCATTTTTTTCTGCAAAAAGCAGTTCTCCGCCTGCAATCGAAAGCATTACGGTTGCCGTATTTTTTGAAGAAGAATTTTTTATTGTTACCGGAATTCCGTTTTTTAAGGTGAATTGAGAGAATTCTTCCCTGCTTTTTTGAATAAATCGTCTGGCAGAAAAGTTAAAGTCTTCTTCTGACGGCTGGTTTTCTTTTTTATCTTGAAAATTTTCTTCATTTATGAAATTTTTGTATTGTGGCAAAAGGTACCAGGCGCCGTTTTTTTGGGTGATTCTTTCGTAGCCGTATTTTTTAAATTCATTCGCGTGTTTTGTGTAATTTTTTGTATTGCAAAGAATAAAAACGTAAGGCTTTGCGTTTTCGTAGGATTCGTTGAGCTTTTCGGCAGAAATCGAATTCAATTTGTCGTTTTTGGCAAAAAAATCTTCCGCCAGACCGCCGCTTGTCCGGTTAAAAATTGCAAGGTTTTTCATAAGAAGCGTAGAGTTGTCAGAAATTTTTGCAAATGAACTGTTTATTTCCCGGAGAACGGATTCTGCTTCTTGAGAGGAAATTCTCTCTTTTTCTTGCGACATTTCTAAAAAAAGTTCTCCCTGAACCGCAGGTCCAACCTTTGTTTTTTCGCAAATTGCCTGGATTATGAGCCTTTCGCGGCTGTTTTTCGGAACGGACGAAACGTCCATGTATTGTGGAGAGCGGATTGCAAGATTTCTTTGTTTTAAAAGCAGTTTTTTAAAAGACGAATTATTTTTGTTAAAAACGGCAGCCATCAATTCCGCTTCTTCTGGAAAAAAATCCGTGTATTGAAGTACAATTTGCGTCAAATCCAGCGAAAGCTGGTCGTCTGTAATTACAAATTTTTTCTGAATTTTCTGGTTTTCTGAAATTTTAAATTTTTTTTCTTCGGAAAAATGATTTTGTGGGCGGCGGACTGGCTTTTCAAAATATTTTTTTGCCAGGGAAAGTGCTGTCTTTTCTGTTATGTTTCCGCTTATGTAGAGAATTGCGTTTTGCGGACTGTAATATTCATCGTGAATTTGAGTTAAAATCGTGCGCGCTTCGTTTATTGAAACTGAATTAAAAGTTTTAGGAAAAATTCCGCTTTCTGTTTTCCACGGCTCTTCATAAAAAATTCTGCTGTCGATTGCCTGGTTTATAAATCCTGCTGGCGAAGATGCAAACTCCTTGAGAGAAAATTGGGATTTTTTTAGTTCTTCGTTCAGTTTTTTGTCGGAAATAAAATTCGGCTTAAAATATTCTGCAAGGCCGATGAAAATTTTTTCGGTTTGGGCAGGAGCCACTGTCTTTTCGATTTTTACGCAGTCTGGAGAAATTTCGAGTCCCAGAAGATTTGCATAAAGCGAAAAAAATCCGGCGTTTTGTGGATTTTGGTTTTTTGTTCCGGCTTTTATGTTCAGTTCGATTCTGACTGTGGCGGTCGCTTCATCTTCCAGAAAAAAGACTTTAAAACCGTTTTCGAGCGTAAATGTTTTTATGTCGCTTTGAGAAAATGAAAATAAAAAAAATGCGTTTAAAAAAAACAGAATTCCTGCAAAAAATTTTTTTGTTTTGAAAAAATTGCAAAAAAGTGAAGAAAAATTCATAGTTCGATTATAGAAGATTTAGACGAACAGTTCTATTTTTTTGGTATTTTCTGTAGAATAAAAAAGTTAAAATTCATCGAATTTCTAAAGGCTGCGGTTTTTAGACGCATTTTGTTGCGGAGAAGAGGATAACGGAAAAATGCCGGTAATTACATTAAAAGAAAAAAAAACAGAAACAAAAATTCCTGAAAATCTTGCTGAAATTTTAAAGTCAAAAAGACATTTGACAGAGCAGGAAATTGCAGTTTTAAAAGCAAACGGAAATACGAACAGCGACAGTTTGTGGCAGAATGTTTTTGTTTCCGCAAAGGACGGAGAATTTGACGCGAATTTGATCCGCTCTTCAGAAATCCATGGTTTTTTAATTTTGGGCAGGCTTGTTCCTTCAACCTTGAAATTTCACGACCTTGTTCTCGATACAGGAATCTACAGTTCTTATGTGGAAAATGTTGTTCTGGAAGATGATGTTGTAATAAGAAATGCTGCCTATCTTTTAAATTACAGAATCGGTACGCGTTCAATTATTTTTAATGTGCAGGAAATGAGCTGTACAAACCATTCTAAATTCGGCAATGGAATTTTAAAAAACGGCGAATCCGAAAAAGTCCGAATATGGATTGGAGTTGGAAACGAAAATGACGGAAGGGCGATTCTGCCTTTTGAAGACATGATTCCTGCCGACGCTTACATTTGGAGCCGTTATAGAGAAGATTCTGAATTGCAAAAGCGTTTTGTTGAGCTTACCGAATATGGCCAGTCAAAAGAACTCGACACTTTTGGAATTGTGGAGAACGATGCCGTCATAAAAAATTCAACTTTGATAAAAGACGCAAAAATTGGCGCGCATTGTTATATAAAAGGCGCATTCAAGCTAAAAAATATCACTGTTCTTTCGAGCGAAGACGAGCCGAGCCAGATTGGTGAAGGCGTTGAGCTTGTAAACGGAATTTTAGGATTTGGTTCAAAAGTATTTTATCAGGCGGTTGCAGTAAGGTTTGTAATCGGCAGAAACTGTCAGTTAAAGTACGGAGCTAGGCTTTTGAATTCTGTTTTGGGCGATAATTCTACCGTAAGTTGCTGCGAAATTTTAAACAATTTGATTTTTCCATTTCACGAGCAGCATCACAATTCTTCGTTTCTTATCGCTTCTACGATTTGCGGTCAGTCTAATATCGCTTCTGGAGCTACAATCGGCTCAAACCACAATTCCCGCTCTCCTGACGGCGAAATGTTTGCAGGAAGAGGATTCTGGCCGGGACTTTGTTCTGATTTTAAGCATAATTCCCGTTTTGCAAGTTTTACGCTTGTTTCAAAGGGAAGCTATCAGCACGAACTGAATATAAAATATCCTTTTTCTCTCGTTGCATCGAACGGCGACCAGAAATGCATAACGATTATTCCTGCATACTGGTTTTTGTACAATATGTATGCAATTTCCCGCAACAAGTCAAAATTCTTTAAGCGCGACAAACGTTTTGTAAAAGTTCAGCACATTGAAACAGATCCGCTTGCGCCTGATTCAATCCAGGAAGTTGTCTGTGCGCTCAGCCGGATAATTGAACTGACTGGAGAATATCTTGTAAAAAAAGGTTTGGAAAAAGCCGTAAATGCAAAATCGCCGGAAGAACTTTATAATGTTACGAAAGATTTCCTTCATCGAAATTCTGAAGTTGAATTTACATTGTGCGACCCTGAATCTCAAAAAAAATACGGAGCGGAAATTCACAAGCCGATCCGTGCGTATAAAATGTACCGGAAAATCATCAAATATTTTGCCTGTTCTGTTCTTGTTGACTACTGCGCGCTTTACAACACTCGTATTGATCGCGAGGAATTAAAAGTTATTACGACCCAGTTTCCGCTTTATACGCAATGGCTCAATGTTGGAGGCCAGATAATTCCCCAGAAAAAAATCGAAGAGCTTTTTGAAAATATTAAATCGCACAAAATTGAAAACTGGCGGCAAGTTCACAATTTTTACGATAAATGCGAAAAAGAATATCTGATTTACCGGACTAACTACGCGATTTATCTTTTGGAAAGGCTTTATTCGACGAAAGTGCGGAATTTTACGCCAGAAATTTTCAACGATATTATCAGCGACGTTACTCTGGTAAGCAACGAAATGCTGAATGCGGCTCATTCGTCCCGCGAAAAAGACTTTATCGATGAATTTAGAAAAATAACTTTCCGCAATGACGAGGAAATGGCGGCAGTTCTTGGAAAAATTGAGGACAATGAGTTTTTGACAGAAATGAAAGAAAAAACTCAAAAATTTAATGAAGCCTTACTTAATCTCTTTAATATAGATTAAGTCTTGCAATTTTTTTTACAAAACTGCATAATAAAAATATGAATTCTTTATCACTACTTCTACAGCTAGAAACTTTTCTCATTAAGGCCTAAGCAAGTCGGGTAGTGTAGAATATTATTTTTGCATTTAGAAGACCTGGTGCTTTAGGCGCCGGGTCTTTTTTTTATCCGCGGATATTTTTGCGGATTATAGGGGGAAAAATGAACGCATCAAAGTACAGACCGGTTATTCAGCCGGCGTTGAAGAACAGAAAGTGGCCGGATCAGCGTATTACAAAAGCACCTGTTTGGTGTTCCGTTGATTTGCGCGATGGAAATCAGGCTTTAATCGACCCGATGGGAGTTGAAACAAAACTAGCGTATTTTGACCTTCTTGTAAAAATTGGCTTTAAGGAAATTGAAATTTGTTTTCCGTCTGCGAGCGATACTGAATTTGAATTCTGCCGCCGTCTTATCGAAGAAAATCATATTCCAGACGATGTTTCGATTCAGGTTTTGTGCCAGGCCCGTGAACATTTAATCCGCCGCACAATGGAAGCAATCAAGGGTGCTCCGAATGTTATCTTCCATATCTACAATTCAACATCTCCGGCTCAGCGCAAATATACTTTTAATAAATCAAAAGAAGAAATCATAAAAATTGCTGTTGACGGCGTAAAATGCATAAAAGAATGCATGAAAGATTTGCCGGAAGAAGAACAAAATAAAATTCGCCTTGAATATTCTCCGGAAAGTTTTTCAATGACAGAACTTGACTATGCAGTTGAAATCTGCGAAGCCGTAAAAAATGAATGGGGAACAAGTCCAGACAAAAAAATCATCTTTAATCTGCCGACTACAGTTGAGTGCTATACCGCGAATGTTTATGCGGATTCAATCGAATACTTTTCAGAGCATATTTCTGACCGCGAAAATGTTGTAATTTCGACACACTGCCACAATGACCGCGGAACAGGAGTCGCTTCGTGCGAGCTTGCCCTTATGGCAGGCGCTGACCGTGTTGAAGGCTGTCTTTTTGGAAACGGTGAACGTACCGGAAACCTCGATATTGTGACTGTTGCCCTCAATATGTTTGCGGAAGGTGTTGATCCAGAACTTGATTTTTCTGATTTGCCGGAAATTGCGGATTCTTATCAGGAATTTACAAAAATGGATATTCCTCCACGTACTCCTTATGCCGGCGGTCTTGCATACACGGCTCTTTCTGGCGGACACCAGGATGCTATTGCAAAAGGACTTTCTGCACGCGATAAAATGCCAAAAGACGCAGTTTGGGATGTTCCTTATCTTCTTATTGATCCGAAAGACATTGGCCGCAAATACGAAGGAATTATCAGAATCAATTCTCAGTCTGGAAAGGGAGGCGCAAGTTTTATTTTGGAGCACAATTTTGGCTATGCTGTTCCAAAGGCAATGCAGCCGGCTGTTGGAAATTTGATAAAATCGGAAAGCGACAAAGCCCAGCGCGAGCTTAAGCCTGAAGAAATTTTGCACTTTTTTGAAAAACAATGGCTCGAAAATAAATCTAATCTCGAAATTATCGATCTTGCAACGACGATGGTTGGAAGCTCCGGTTCGGAAGAGGTTGTTTCTGTCCGTGGCGTAATAAAATGCAACGGAGAACAGATTTCTATCGGTGCAAAAGGAAACGGACCTCTTGATGCCTTTGTTGCAGCTCTCCGCGAAACAAAAATCCCTAATTTTAATATTACTGCTTTCCACGAGCATTCTGTTGGCGAAGGTTCAGATACTTCGGCTATTGCTTATGTTCAAATTATGGAAGAAAACGGAAAACAGGTTTGGGGTGTAGGAAAATCAAGCAACGTTGGAAGAGCCGGAATTGCGGCTGTTGTTTCTGCCTTAAACCAGTAGTTTACGCCGGATGCGAAAGGCTTTAGTTGTAGCGGCAAACTGTTTTGCCGCGGCAATGAGCGTGAGCGAACCTGTAGCAGCCGGTTTTTGAGTATGATGTCTGGCTGAACGCCGGACATTTTTTTAAGAAACGTGTCGTCCTTTAAAAATAAAAACTTTTTTGATATGTTGCTTTTTATCAACTTTTTTTTGACACTTGCATAGTATTTAGATAGAATTGTAATCTGAGGTATATAAATGAAACTTCGTATCCGTTCAATTTTCTTTAAGTTGGTTTGTCCTGTTATCCTTGTTCTGGGTATTTCTGCAATTGTGCTTGTTTTGGGACTTGTAAAAATTGTTTCGACAAAGCTTATTCAGAATATGCAGGCAGACGTTGCCAGCAACAGGTTTATTGTCGAAGATCTTATAAATGAAGAGCTGGTTTATGGTGACAGCGTTGCAGATTTTGCTTCTAGTTTTTTCTCTGGAATTCTTACGAATAACGCGGCAAATGCTGTCAATGAAGTTTCTAAAATGGCTTTTGAATCGCTTGATTTGGAATTTATCGCCATTTTTGATACTGACGGAAATTTGATTTCTCCTTCGGAATATGCTCATGGCGCAGTTGTAAATGACGATGTTCAGGCTGCTTTGGAAGGAAATCCGGTTTCTAACTTGAAAATGATTTCGGGTTCACTTTTGACAACTGATTCCTGCCGTCCGATTTATGTTAACGGCGAAGTTGTTGCCGCTGTGGAAATTACTACGAATTTGAGCGATTCTGATTTTTTGGATCGTATGCCTGAAAAAGTTGGCTGCGATGTTGCGATTATCTACAAAAATAAGGTTGTTGCGTCTACGATAAAACCTCTTCTCGGACAAAGTGTTCCTGCCGATGTTCTTGCCGATATGGAAGATGATGATACTTGGGTTGGGGAATACGGTATAGGTTCTACAACTTATGTTGCGCACTGCTGGGAATTTTCCGAACTTGACGATTGCAAGATTCTTGTTGCCCAGAAAGCTACCGGAATCTATAAATCTATCAGCGGCATAAAATCAATTGTCCTTGTTGCAAATATCATAAACACGATTGTTGTTATGATTGTAACTCTGATTCTCATCTGGATTTTCGTTTATAAACCGTTAAAGAGAACAAATAAAGCGATTATTAATCTTTCGAGCGGAGAAGCTGATCTTTCTGTTCGTCTTCCGGAACGCGGCGGCGATGAATTTGAAGATTTGGCTTCCGGCGTAAACAAATTTATAGCTTTGCTTCAGCAGCTGATGAAAGATTTGAATTTGCGCGCTAGCGATATTAAGGCGGTTATTCAGGAGCTTGGTACAAGTTCTCAGGAAACAGCAAGCGCTACTGCCGAGATTATGGCAAATATTGAATCTGTAAAAAATCAGTCTTCAAATCAGGTAAATGCCGTTCAAAATGTTTCCAGCGTTATTGAAAATTCAAGCAATTCTATGAATAAGCTTAAGGAAAATATTGTTGCCCAGACTTCTGATATTACAGAATCTTCCGCTGCGATTGAACAGATGATTGGAAATATTCATTCTGTAACTGATTCCACCGAAAAAATGTCTTCTTCGTTCTCTGACCTTGAAAGGCTTATTAAAGAAGGCGCAGAAAACGTTAAGGCTTGTTCCGATGTTATTAAGCAGGTTGAGGAAAAATCTCTCGTTCTTGCCGATGCAAATAACACAATCAAGTCGATTTCTTCTCAGACAAACCTTCTTGCAATGAATGCGATGATTGAATCTGCCCACGCTGGCGAAGCCGGAAAAGGATTTGCAGTTGTTGCGGACGAAATTCGCAAGCTCGCAGAAAATTCTAGCGCGCAGGCAAAGGCAATCGAAGAAAATATCAAGGATATAACCGATTTGATTAGCGAAGGCGGACGGCTCTCTGACCTTTCTCAGTCAAGTTTTGAAAATATCGACAATCAGGTAAATGTCGTTGATCCTCTCGTTTCTCAGATTTCAAATGCTATGGAAGAGCAGACAAGCGGTTCTTCTCAGATTCTGGAAGCTCTTGGAAATATGAAGGATGAGTCCGTTCTTGTTGATGACAGTTCAAAATTGCTTTCTGACGGTTTTGTAAAAATCGACAAAGACATGCAGGCCGTAACTCAGATTTCTTCAACTGTCATGGGAAGCATGGACGAAATGGCCGCCGGTTCAAAGCAGATTAGCCAGGCAACCCAGATTGTAAGCGAACTTGCTGCAAAAACAAAAGATGCGATGTCCGCAGTTGACGAAATGCTTCTCAAATTTAAAGTTTAACCGGCATGAATTGTTATTCAAATCTGAAAAAAACAAAAAAAACAGCGGAAAAAATTTGGAAAATTTTTCCGCTGTTTTTGACTTCTTTTTTTATTTTATCCTGCGCTTCAAAGGCTGAAAAGCAAAGATTGTACGAAATTGCAGTTCAAGATTCAAAAAAAACTGCAATCGAACAGTTTGTAAGCCAGTTGCCAGAAAACGTAAAGATTTCTCAGCTTTTTTTGGTTAACATCGAAGGAAACAAAAATTATTTTCCTGTCGAAAAAACAGGTTCGCTTTATGGCAAAAAAAACGAAGGCGAGCCTCTTCTTCCTGGTGGCTGTCTTTTTTTTAGCTATAATATTGCGGATTCTAAAGAGCAGGTTCGTTCGTTTATAAAGTCTATAAATTCATTTTATTCAAAAAATAACAACGTTCTTCCGTTTATCGCGGTTGATCAGGAAGGCGGTTCAGTCAACCGTCTCCGAAAAATTACCGGAAATTTTCCTTCAGAAAAATATATTTCTCAAAATTTCGATGAGGCAAAAGCCCGGGAGCTTTATGAAAAACAGGCCAGTCAAATGGCAGAACTCGGTTTTAACTTGAACCTTGCGCCTGTTGTTGAAGTCGAGACTTTGGAAAATTCCGGTTTTTTGGACACGCGCTCTTTTGGTTCTCTTGAAAAAGTTCTTTTTTATGCGCCTTTGGAAATAAATGCCTTTGAAAATCAAAAAATTGCGACGGTTTTAAAGCATTTTCCGGGAAATTCAAATACCGATCCTCATACAGGTCTTCCTGAAATAAAAATTTCTTCGGAAAGACTTAAAAATGAACTTCTTGAGCCGTTTAAAAAGCTTCTTCCTCTGTCTTCTTCTGTTCTTATGAGTCATGCGAGAATTACCGTTGAAGATGATCCTTCTTATTGCGATTCTTCAATTCCGGCCTGCATTTCAAAATTTTGGGTAACAAAAGTTTTGAGGGAGGATTTTGGTTTTGAGGGGCTTATTTTGAGCGATGATATTTTTATGGGCGCTTTGGCGGACAATGGTTTTTTGAGCGAAGATGCGGCGATTAGGGCGATTGAGGCCGGTGTTAATATAATTATGCTGAGCGAAAAGCGTTTTGGTTCTGTTGCAAAAATTTTACTCAAAAAAGCATCTGAATCTCAAGAATTTAATCAAAAAATTCAAAAAAGCGTTCAAAAAATAATTGAATATAAAATTAAGGGCGGAGTTTTGGAACTTAGGCAGATTGATTTTGATTCAGACGGCAAAAAACTGAAAGTTCCGGCTTTTAAGGTTGTTGCTGCGGATTTTTAAGAATGAAACAAAAAGACAAAAAAAATAAACTTTCTGGAGCCGAAGGCTTTGATTCATATTATTCAGAAATTTTTGGTTCAAGATGGAATTTGCTGAAGTCATCTCTTTACGGCGAAAACCAGCTTACGGAATTTAATGCCGGCGGAAGCGAAAGTTATTTTCTTGACAGTGCTTCTGTTCGCGCTGCTGTAACTCTTCCATTAAAAAATGCCAGGACTGTTTTGGACATGTGCGCCGCTCCTGGAGGGAAAACAATTGTCCTTGCAAGCTGTATGGAAGAAAATGCCGGACTTTTGGCAAATGAACGTTCTCCTGAGCGCAAAATACGCCTTTTTCATTCTGTGCAAAATTGTCTTCCAGAAAATGTAAAAAAACGTGTCAATGTAATCTGCAAAGACGGAGCTACACTTTGTCTTGCTGAATCAAACAGATTTGACCGAATTTTGCTCGACGCTCCATGTTCTTCCGAAAGGCATGTTCTTTGCGATTTGAATTATTTAAAAGACTGGTCGCCGTCGAGAATAAAAACTCTTGCAATCGCCCAGTGGTCGCTTTTGTCCTCTGCCTGGCGCATGCTCAATGTGGACGGCTATATGGTTTATTCAACCTGTGCCCTTAATCCGGACGAAAATGACAATATTATAAAAAAACTGTTAAAAAAATTTGATGATGTGGAAATTTGCGAGCCAAAAATTTCTTCAGATGTAAGCGGTTTTTGCAATGCGGTTTTGCCTGAGGGCGAAAAAACAGAATTTGGAAGCCATGTTTTGCCGGATTTCTGCAATGGAGCAGGGCCTCTTTATTTTTCGCTTTTGCATAAAATATAAAAAAATGAACAAAATAATGAAGCTAAAATACTAAAATAATAGAAGAACTTAAATTTAAGTGTTAAAATGTTGATGGTTTATTTTAAAAATTGAGAGGAAAGAGATGTCTTCAACTACAAAGGAACAGAAACTTCAGAGCCTTATCGAAATGGAGCGAATGCTAAATGAAATTCAGGATTTGGATGTTCTTCTGGAAAGAATTTTAACGGAAGCAAGAAAAATTGTTCATGCAGATGCCGGTTCAATTTATGTAGTTGAAGGAAATAATTTAAGAATAAAATATGCGCAAAATGATACCCAGTTAAAAACTGTTCCTGCCGGCTCAAAAATTCCTTATGTTTCTTTTTCTTTTCCTATTTCAAAAAAATCGATTGCCGGTTACTGCGTAGTTTCCGGAGAACCTGTAAATATTGCCGATGCGTATAACCTTTCTGAAGACGTGCCGTTTTCGTTCAACAGGGCGACGGACGAAGAAACAGGCTATCGCTCAACCTCAATGTTTTGTATTCCTTTAAAAATTGCCAGCGGAAAAATTCTTGGAGTTCTCCAGATTATAAACGCGCAGGATGAAAACGGAAATGTAATTCCTTTTGACTCCGATTCTGAGCTTTATATTACTCACTTTGCGGCAAGTGCGGTTCAGGCTCTGGAACACGCCCGCCTTATCGGAAATATGATAAAATCGCTTCAGCTTATGGCGCAGTTTCGGGATCCGAAAGAAACTTTTAAGCATGTCGAAAGAGTCTCTTCGTTTGCGATTGAAATTTATGACCGCTGGGCAGCGAATAATAACGTTCCATTTTTTGAACAGCAAAAATACCGCGATAATTTAAAGATTGCCGCAAAATGCCACGATTTTGGAAAAGTTGCCGTTCAAGATGCAATCCTCAAAAAAATAACGCCGCGCTTGACTTGTGACGAGCGCAACATTATGAAAGGCCATACTTGCGCCGGAGCCTTGATTTTTAATGAACCTGAATCCGCCCTCGAAGAAATGTGCCGCGATGTTGCATTGAGACATCACGAATGGTGGGACGGTCAGGACAAAGGTTATCCTGGAGATTTTGATTTTTCAAAATATGAGCCAGGAATGGCTATTCCTCAGGCAAAACCCTTAAAAGGCGAGGAAATTCCTCTTTCTGCGAGAATTGTTTCGATTGCCGATGTTTTTGACGCTTTAAGCCACAAACGCGCCTATAAAAGCGCCTGGTCTCTGGAGGATTCCTTTTTTGAAATTGAAAAACTTTCTGGTAATCAGTTTGATCCAGAACTGGTAAAGGCTTTTTTGCAGATAAAAGACCGGATTATTGCAATCAATTCTGCGTTTGTGGCAAATGGCTCTGTTGAGGACATTGACTGATATTTTTAGTTCTTTTTTGAAAAATTTTCGTTTACGATAAGCTGGCTTGTTTTTCGTTCAAAACAGTCTGCAAATTTTTTTAATTCTCTGTTGCCGTAACGGCTTGCATTTTTTTCTGAAAGCCCAAGCTGTGCAAGATTGAGATTGAAATTTCTTTCGCTCAGTCGTTCGTGTATATTGTCCTTTGTAAAAACCGTTCCGCGGTCGTTCATTACGAAGATTCCTTTTTCTACGAGCCGTCCTGCAAACGGAATGTCCCTCGTAATTACAATGTCGTTTTTTTCTGCATTTTCAAAAATAAAATTATCGGCGGCACCTTCCTTTTTTTCGCAGATAATCATTTTAAAAAGAGGATTGTTTTTTGGATGGGAAATTTCATGGTTTGCGACAAAACTAACATTTAAGTTTTTTGCTTTTGCCATGTCGATTACGTAATTTTTTACAGGAAGAGGGCAGGAATCGGCATCTATCCAGATGAAAAAAGAATACATTTTTTTTGTAACCTATGCTTTTAAAACCTGATCAAGTTTTTTTATCATTTCGGAAGCCAGTTTTTCTGCTTTTTCGTTGCTAAGCGAAGGTTTTTGAGAAACTGCGCTTTTTGATTTTTCTTTGTAGAGCTCGTCGCAGAGCATTATTCCTGCGAGAATTGAAATGTGAAGCTCGGATTTTAACATTCCGCTTTTTTGAATTTCGTCCACGATATTTTTATAATAGCCAAGCAACTTTTTGAGATAGTCATCGTCTTCACTTGCTTTTATTGAAAAAGATGTTCCTAAAAGCTCTATCTTCAATGTTCCCATTAAACTGCCTTTTTTGGTTGATTAAAAAATATCAAATGACGGCTGAATTGTCTCTGGTGTTTCAGAAGATTCTTCGTTTTTAACTGAATTTTCCTGTTCTGGCTGCTGGGCTTGAACTGGAGTTGCCGTATCAAACGAGTGCTGGGCAGGCTCTTCTTGAATTGAATTGTTTTCTGTGTTTTTTTGTTCTGAATGATTTTGAACTGAAGCCTGTTCTGTAGTTTTGTCTGCCTGCTGAACCGGCATCTGCGGTTGTTTTTGTACAGACGCTTGAACGGCTGCTGTTGCCGTATGAACTGCATTTTCTACAGCATTTAAACGTTCAAGCGCCTTTAAGATTCCTTCCTCGATCTTGCCCTGGTCTGTCTGAAAACTAGAAAATTGCTCCGTTTTTGCTGAAAGTGCGTTTGTGAGCTCTGCGCATTTTCTACGCAAAGCAGCATTTTCCGCATTAAGCTGTACGATTTTCGCAACAGCATTTTCTACTTTTTCTTCAAGAAGAATGACTTGATCGAGTGAAATCATTTTTACGTCTCCGTAAAATTATTTGCTGAGTGCTTTTTTAGCAACTTCAACAACAGCTTTGAAAGCTGCCGGGTCTTCAATAGCCATGTTTGAAAGAGCCTTGCGGTTCAATGTTACACCTGCTTTGTTAAGACCATCGATAAAGCGTGAGTAAGAAAGACCTTCATCACGAACTGCTGCGTTGATACGTGCAATCCACAACTGGCGGAAATCGCCTTTGCGGTCGCGGCGGTCAACATAAGCGTGGCGAAGAGCCTTTACAACAGCGTCTTTTGCTGCTTTGTAGTTTGTTCCGCGACGTCCAGTAAATCCGCTTGCGAGTTTAAGAATCTTTGAACGGCGGTTATTGCGTTTTGTTCCATCTATTGCTCTAGACATTTTATTCTCCTTTAATTAGCGGTTATTAGCCGTATGGAAGCTGCTGTTTGCGGATTCTTGCTGCTGAATCTTCAGAAAGAATTCCAGCACCACGAAGGTGCATCTTACGTTTTGGTGATTTCTTAGTCAAAATATGACGAAGATTCATTTTCTTGTACTTTACTTTGCCAGTTCCAGTAAGAGAGAATCTCTTAGCTGAGGCTTTCTTTGTCTTCATCTTAGGCATTTTACTTTACCTCATTCCTTTACTTGACTTTCGAATTTAAGGTCATAGACATGAAACGGCCTTCCATTGCTGGAGCCTTTTCGATTACGTATGAACCTTCACGAAGTCTTTTTTCTACTTCCTTCAGGACATCAAATCCAAGTTCTGTGTGGGCAAGTTCACGTCCGCGGAAACGGATCGTTACTTTTACCTTGTTACCGTCATCAAGGAATTCCTGAATGTGTTTTGCCTTAGTGTCAAGGTCGCCTGCGCCGATTTTTGGCTGCATGCGGATTTCCTTGTTCTTAAGGGCTTTTTGGTTCTTGCGGGAATCACGGAGTCTTTTTTCCTGCTCGTACCGATACTTACCAAAGTTAAGAATCTTGCAAACCGGTGGATTTGCGTTAGGGGACACTTCAACAAGGTCGAGATTTCTCTCTTTTGCTAATTCCAGTGCGTCGCGAGTTGAAATAATTTTTACTTCACTCTTTTCACCTTCACCATCAATCAAACGAACTTCACGAACACGAATCTGTTCATTGATTCTTAAACCTTTAATGTCTGCCAACGTTCCTCCTAGTGTTTTACAAAACACTTGTATCAATAAGTCTTTACATAATATCAAATTCTGAGATTCTTTGTCTAGTTGTTTTTTCTCTGTTTTTGTATCCGATATATTGAAAAAATAGAACTTTGCTGATATTTTTTATTACACCTATGTATTTGTTTCCTTTTTTATTGTTTCCAATAGTAACTTTTTTTAAGGCGTGTTCTGATTATAAAAGATTAGGTTTTGAATACTTAAAAAGCCGTTTTTTAGTTGTGCTTTTTGGCGCTTTGAGCGGATGCGCGCTCTGTGCAATTTTTGAATTCTGTATTTTTGTTCCGGAATATCAGGGAACTGACCCTGCGTTTTTCTTTTTGTTGCAGTGGATTTTTAGTTTTTTTATTCCCGCCCTGTTTTTTGTGTTTTTTATTTTGTGGTCGAACGATGAATGGCAGGTAAGAATCGACGGCTTTTTGTATTTTCTTCTTCCTTTTTTGTGCGTTTATGTTCCGTTTTGGATTTTTACAAAAACTGCGGAGTTTTCGTTCTTTGTGCTTTTTGTTTTGCCGGTGATGTTCCTTTTGGCAGTTTTTGCGCTTGAGACGGACGTCAAGGCTTTTTATTTGAACTTGAAAGGCAGGTCTGCAAAATTTGTGCTTAACGGTTTTTTGATTTTGGCTGAGTCCGTTTTTGCTTCGCTTGTTATGACTCTTTATTATTTTGATTTTGACTGGTGGATCTGGATTTCTGTCTGCGCTGTTTTTTCAGTTTTGTGTCTTTTTAGATTTGGCTTTAAGTTGAAAAAATAGTTTTTTTTAAGAAAAATGCGCTCCGTTCCGCAGTGGCGGCAAAGCCGGTCCGAAGGACTGAGGGTTACCGAACCACGGAGAAACGCTGGACGGCAGAATTTGCGCCTGAAAAAAACAAAAAGGCTGTCAAAAGCAGTGCCTGTAAAAAACTGGCATTTGCTTTGAACAGCCTTTTTTTATTAAGAAGCGGCAAATCCTAGTCGAGCGCGTGTCCTGCTGAGCCTAAAACGTCGATGTTTTTGTGCATGTACATTTTTTTGAGCTCGTCGCGGGCAGGTCCAAGGTATTTTCTAGGGTCAAATTCGCCCGGGTTTTCTGCAAGGACTTTGCGGACAATTGCTGTCATTGCAAGGCGGCCGTCTGAGTCGATGTTGATTTTGCAAACGGCTGATTTTGCTGCCTTTCGGAGCTGCTCTTCAGGAATTCCCACGGAATCTGGAATTTTTCCGCCGTACTGTTCAATCATTTTTACATACTGGATTGGTACGGAAGATGAGCCGTGCAGTACAATCGGGAATCCTGGAAGCTGTTTTTCGATTTCTGCGAGAACGTCGAATGCGAGTGGCGGTGGAATTAAAATTCCGTCGGCGTTGCGTGTGCACTGCTCCGGAGTGAATTTGCAGCGGCCGTGAGAGGTTCCAATCGAAATTGCGAGGGAATCGCAGCCTGTTTTGCGTGTAAAGTCTACGACTTCTTCTGGTTTTGTGTAGTGGCTTTCTGCCGCGCTTACTTCGTCTTCAACTCCGGCTAGAACGCCGAGTTCTGCTTCTACGGTAACGTCGAATTTATGTGCGTAGTCAACGACCTGTTTTGTGAGCGCAATGTTTTCTTCGTATGGAAGTGAAGAGCCGTCAATCATAACTGAAGAAAAGCCGTTGTCGATACAGTCTTTTGCTACTTCAAAGTTAGGACCGTGGTCAAGATGAAGAACGATTGGAATATCGCAGCCGAGTTCATGAGCGTATTCAACTGCGCCGCGGGCAAGATTTCTGAGGATGAATTTGTCTGCATACTGGCGGGCGCCTTTTGAAACCTGAAGAATTACAGGAGATTTTGTTTCTACACAGGCCTGGATAATTGCCTGCATCTGTTCCATGTTGTTGAAGTTGTAGGCAGGAATTGCATATCCGCCTTTTATTGCCTTCGCGAAAATATCGCGGGTGTTTACGAGTCCTAAATCTTTGTAATTTACCATAAACTTTTACGCCTCCATTGGTGTTGTTCTCTTGTCTTTATTATGCAGCGTCAGAAACGAAAAATCAAGTTAAGAAGAAAATGCGCAGATTTGTGTAAAGTTTTTGGGTTTTAGAAAATAATGATGCTAAAAGAGTTTGACAAAGGACAAAGAGAAAAATATAATTTGAAATGTTGTATAATTATTTTAGAAAATAATGCCGATAACTAAATTGTCGTATTATCAAGTAATACGCATGAAGGAGTTTTTAGATGAAAAAAAGCGTTGTTGCTTTAACTAGTCTTGCTCTTCTTTTTGGATTCTGTGCTCCGGTATTTGCACAGCCAAGCAGCAGGGCGGTAGAAACTTTTATTGTTGATGATTTTGACAATAAAGGTGAAAAAAATGCATACCAGAATATGGCTGGTACTGAGTTGTGGACTTGGGGTGTTCAGACAAGCCGTTTCATTGAAGAAGGCTTTCCGAAAAAAGATTTTGTGCCTGGACAGCCAAATTCTCTTAGAGTTTTAAATAGAGATAAAAATGCTGAGCCTAAGGTTCTCGGTATAAAAACTAAATTTGCCCGCAAGGGAGAAAACTGGTTTGAACTTTATCCTGAAGTTGATGGAAAACCTTACGAAATTCCTTTTGTTGGAACTTGTACACAGATTGATTTCTGGGTTTGGGGCGCGAACTATCTTTATTACATCGATATTCTTGTCCGTGACTCTGATGGCCGCGTTCATACTCTTCCTGCAGGAAACCTTGCGTTTAACGGCTGGAAAAATGTTATCGTAACAGTTCCAACTTCAATCCGTCAGCACTCAAGACTCCGCAGCGGTCCTGATACAATGATGTTTGTTGGTTTTAGAGTACGCACTGATCCAGATGAATTTGTAGATGATTTTAACATCTTCTTCGATCAGCTTAAATATACGACAAATACTTTGAGCAATATTTTTGATGGATATGAACTTAAAGATATTGATTTTGGTGATTCATCATCAAGCTCAAGCAGTGAGGATGCAAAATAATGAAAAAGTTAATTTCTGTAATTTTTACATTGGCAGCGGCAAGTATTGCTTTTGCACAGAATTCAAGCCTTTCAGATCCTGATCCGACAATTATCGGTGCGGATTCTGCAAAACAGGCTCTCCGTGAAATTTCTGTAGACAAATTTGAAATTGAAGGTTCTTGGAATGCTTCGATTTCTCCGGATTTTGGTGTAATTTCGAGCCGCCTTTTTGACGGTTCTCCTGCAATGAAGGAGCCTGTAAAAGGTGAAGAAGAAGCGGAAGATTCAAAAGTTTTGGGCGTTAAAGTTGAATTTTTCAGACGCGGTGTAAATTCTTTCTTTGTCCGCTCTGCCCGTCCAATTCCGATTGAAGGCGTTACAAAGACTGTTTCTGTTTGGGTTGCAGGACGCAATATGGGACATAGCCTTTATCTTTTGGTTCAGGATTATTTTGGAAACAACTTTGAACTTTACATGGGAAATCTTGCATTTTCTGGCTGGAGAAAGATGACTGTTGCAATTCCTCCGACTCCGGATGGAGAACATGGAATTATCCAGCAGAGCGCTTATAATGGAATTAGACCAGGACTTCGTATTCTTGGATTTAGAATTGACTGTGATCCGGCTCTTGCCCGCGGTCAGTACTATGTTTATTTTGATGCTTTGAATGCCGTAACTGATCTTTATGACGTTGAAAACCGTGATGAAGATGATATTATGGATGACTGGTAGTCGATAGACTTTCTTAAAAAGGGACTGTTCTAAAAGTTTTATTCCAAGTGGTTTGTATGAATTACTGAGAATTGGCTTTTTTGGATAGTCCCGTTTTTTTTGCGTGAGGGGCATTAGTGGCCGCAAAGCGGGTGCGGGGCACCGAAAGCGCGAAGACGCTGTAGCCACGTTTGACCCGACGTTTTTTTGCAAAAAAAAACGGCACGCCCTAATTGATTTTATAAATCCAGCTTTTTCCTTTCTTTTTGTCTGTTTTTTTTATTAGCTGCATTTTTTCCAAAAACCAGATTAAGAGCGTGTAGTATTTTACGCATGATTTGATGTTTGTCTTAGAGAAATTTTTTGGCCAGTTTTTTTCTAAAAGAGATTTTTGTAGTTCTGGTGGTGTAAAAAATGCTGGAAGTGACAACGGAAGCAGGTTTTTCCAGTCTTCTTTTGTGCAGAAAATTTGTTTTGAATTGATTGTTTCGAGAATTTTGTCGGTCACAAGGTAATTTTTTAGGTGCCGGCGGCTTTTTGTCTTGTTTTGGACGTTTTGTTCTGTTTGACGGCGGATTTCTGTAATTTTTACGTTTAAAAATTCTATAGAAAGATTTTTGTTTTCTAAAAAACTGTAAATTCCTGTAAGGGAGCGGAGCGCGGTGTAGACGGTTTGTTTTGCCGGGCTCTTTCTTTTTGAAAGGAGAATGTCGTCTTGAGAAAAAGTTTTTATGATTTTTTCCTCGATTAGCGGATGGACGATTCTTATTTTTGTGTTTTTATTTAGAAAGTATTCGATTTTTCGTTTTAGGGCGGAGATGTTTGAGGTTTGAATTTCGATTATCTCGTTGTCCTGGGTGATTATGTCGCAGACGAAGCGTCCGGATTTTTGTTCGGTTTTTCCGTTGAACTCAAGGGCGTAGATGTTTTTTAGCGTGTGGTGCAGGGAATTTTCGTTGTATGTGTTTATGACGGTCATTTTGATTGCTTTGTTTTAGTTGCTTTTTGTCGCTTAATTTTTTTTTTCTAAACATTAAAATATTCATTTTATCGGCTTAAAAAGTGGTTGACTTTATGATTTTATTGGTTAAAATGTATTTTAAGTGGGAAAAAGTGGAGTAAAGTGGTAAAAAAGTGGAACTTCTGACCGGTGAGTACCGGAACACGCTGGACGAAAAAGGGAGAATTCTCTTTCCGGCAAAACTTAGAAATGAGTTGTTCGGTGAATCAGAAAAAAATATTCTCATCGTTACGCAGTCGTTTGACCGCTGTTTATGGCTTTATACGCTGGAAGAATGGAAGGCGCTTTCTTCTAAAATTATGGAAACGGCTTCTCCTTTCAGCAAGCAAAATCGTCTTGTTCTTCGTAGTCTTATTGCTCCAGCTCAAGAAGTTGAACTTGATAAAGCTGGACGGCTTTCTATCCCGCAGAGTTTGCGCGAGTATGCAGGACTGTCTAAAGATTGCATAATTCTTGGAATTAACAGGTATATGGAACTTTGGGACAGTGAATCTTATAAATCTTATCTTGAAGAAAATGAGCAGGATTTAAAAGACGCTGCAGAAGCGCTCAGTACTATAAATTTGTAAATTTTTTTTGAAAAAACTGCTGTGTGCCGGACATTTTTTGTCTGTGCAGTTTTTTCTTGAAATTTGCGGGAGTTTTTAAATTGGAAATTGTTCATACTCCGGTTCTTTTGCAGGAATGTTTGGATTATTTAAGTCCTGTTGGAGAACTTTTTGAGAAAAATGCTTTGATGATTGACTCAACTTTGGGAGAAGGTGGACATTCTTTTGCTTTCCTTTCTAAATTTCCCGGACTTCATATCATTGGACTTGATGCTGATAAAAATATTCAGGCCAGAGCGAGAGAAAGGCTTTCTTTGTTTGGCGAACGAATGAAATTTTTTAACGGCTGGTTTAATGATTTTTATGAGAATTATGATATGTCTGGCGAAAGACCGGATTTAATTCTCTTTGATTTGGGCATAAGTGTTTATCATTACGAAAAGAGTGGGAGGGGATTTTCTTTTCGGCATGATGAACCTCTGGATATGAGGCTTAATGCTTCTGAAGGGGAAAGCGCAAGTGATATTGTAAATTCCTGGAAAGAAGATGAGCTTGCAAATATGATTTATTTGTACAGCGATGAAAAAATGAGCCGAAGAATTGCAAAGGCGATTGTTGAAGCGAGAATGGGTGGAAAAATCACTTCTTCAAAAGCTCTTGCGGAAATAATTTGGAATGCGGTTCCTGCAAACTATCGTTACGGTCAGATTCATCCGGCGACAAGAACTTTTCAGGCTTTGCGAATTGCTGTAAACAGTGAATTGCGCCGCCTGCCAAAGGCTTTGCACAGTGCGTTCAATGTTTTGAAAGACGGTGGAAAAATGGGCGTGATTACTTTTCATTCTCTGGAAGACCGCATTGTAAAAAATTATTTTAGAAATTTAGGAAAACAGTGCGTTTGTCCTCCGGAACAGGCTGTCTGCACTTGCGGTGGTACTGCCTGCGCTGAAATTCTGACCAGAAAACCTGTTGAGCCGACTGCCCAGGAAGTAAAGACGAATTCTCCGAGCAGAAGCGCAAAACTTCGTGTCGTGCGGAAAATCCATGATGCGAGCGCCCAGCATTTTATGGCAATCGAAGAAGAGGCTATGTGATGAAAAGAAAATTTTTTAAATCATATTTTTTTGCCTGCCTTGCAACTTTTTTGATTCCTGTTTTGCTGGTTTTTCAGGCGTTTCAGTCTTATCGCTATAAGAAACTGCGCGCAGAGATAAAATCTTTGGAAAAAAAACAGATCGAGCTTGTTGAACAGAATAGAAAATTGATTTCTGATATAAGCGTGCTTTCGAGTTCTGAAAGAATTGAAAAAATTGCTGAGGGAGAACTTGGAATGCGAAAAGCCAATACCGAAGATATTGTCCGTGTTGAGATTAAAGGGGAAAATTAAAATTTAAGGTAACTTAAAATGAAGAATCTTGCTGCTGAAAATACAAATACATCTCTTTTGACGCTGAATGAGCTTCTTGAAGCTGTTTGTGGAAGCGTTGTCGGAAATTTTGATTCTTCTCTTTTTTCTTTTAAATCTGTTGTGACCGACAGCCGCAGAGTCGTTCCTGGTTCGCTTTTTGTGCCTTTAATTGGAGAATTTCAGGACGGACACAAATATATTCCTCAGGCTTTGGAAAAAGGCGCGTCTGTTGTTTTTGTTGCGCGATGTGCTTTTGAAAAATCTTCTGAAGAATTCAAAAAACTGGCAGAAAATAACCCGAAAACTGCATTCATTCTTGTTGAAAATACCCTTTATGCGCTTCAAAAAGCTGCCGGACGCTATGTTGAGAAATTTCCGGACTTGATTCGCGTGTCTGTAACAGGTTCCAGCGGAAAAACTACGACTAAAGAAATTGCGGCATCTGTTTTGAGCGAAAAATACAATGTTGTCTGCAATAAAGGAAACTTGAATAGCGAAACTGGTCTTCCTTTGAGCTGTTTTGAAATTCGCAGCGAGAATCAGGTTGCGCTTCTCGAAATGGGAATGAACCGCGAGGGCGAAATCGGTGAGCTTGCCGAAACTTTTAAGCCTCAATTTTGCGCAATTACGAATATTGGAACGGCTCACATTGGAAAACTTGGAAGCCGTCAGAAAATTGCGGAAGAAAAAAAGAAGATTTTTAATTTCTTAAAGGAAGATGGAACCGCCGTAATTCCGGAAAGTGATGATTTTTCTGACTTTTTGGCAAAAGGCGTAAAAGGAAAAATTGTTTTTTATGGAAAAAATGTAAAAAACAACGGAATTGAATTTTTGAGCGATGATGGAATTGACGGAACGAGTTTTAAGCTGGATGGCGAAACTGTTCATCTTGCGATTCCTGGAAGCTACAATTATTTAAATGCTCTTGCCGCAGTTGAACTTGGCCGCGCTCTAGGACTTTCCAGCCGGCAGATTAAAAATGGAATTGAAAAAGTAAAGCCTTTAAATGGCAGAAGCCGTATTTTAAAGGGAAAATATAAAATTCTTGAAGATTGTTACAATGCAAATCCAGATTCTATGGAAAAGGCTTTGGAATTTGCTGGCAGCATAAAATTTAGTGGAAAAAAGATTTTTGTTCTCGGGTCTATGCTTGAACTTGGGCAGGAGTCGTGCGAAGCTCACAAAAAAGCCGGTCTTGAAGCTGTAGAAGGCGGAGCGGATATGATCGTTTTTGTGGGAAAAGACATGCTCAGCGGGTTTGAATGTGCAAAAAATTGCGGACAGAGGGCAGAAAATCTTCGCCTTGAATATTTTGAACACAGCGATGAAGATTCAATCCGGAAAATTGCTGAAATAATAAAAAAATTTGCAGTTG
This sequence comes from Treponema berlinense, assembly GCF_900167025.1. Lineage (GTDB taxonomy): Bacteria > Spirochaetota > Spirochaetia > Treponematales > Treponemataceae > Treponema_D > Treponema_D berlinense. Next base: position 110,847 of record NZ_FUXC01000002.1, read on the forward strand.
AAGGCGATTTTATTCTTCTGAAGGCAAGTCACGGAATTGCATTGGAACGTCTTGTTCCGCTTTTAAACGGTGGTGGGACTGAAAATGCATAATTTTAATTTTTTTGCCGAAAAACCGAGTTCAACTTATAGAAAAAGCGACTCTCATTTTTTAATTCTCGTTATTTTGTTGTGGGGAATTGGAATTGTAACGCTTTATTTTTGTTCGATGACTTACGGCCTGCGTTTTCATCAAAATCCGTTTCATTCTACTCAAAGACAGCTTGTAAGTTCGTTTATCGGGCTTCTTTTTATGATTTTTTTTGCGGTGATTGATATAAAAAAACTCCGCAAAATACTGCCTTTTATTGTTTTGGGTTCTCTTTTTCTGTGCATTTTGACTTTTATTCCGGGAATTGGAGTTGAAAGAAACGGTGCCCGCCGCTGGATAAGAATTCCGTATTTTTCGACTTTTCAGCCTTCCGAAGCTATAAAATTTTCGATGGTTTTGTATTTGGCCAATCTTTTTGACAAGCAGCGCAATTGCCTCGAGGAAGAAAGGTCGGATTTTCCGGCTGTTATTGGTCTTGTAGTTTTTGGTGGAATCGTTTTTGCCCAGCAGGATTTTAGTACTGGAATTTTTATAATTGGCTCAGGACTTTTGCTTTTTTTTGTTTCTGGCGTCAAATTAAAGATGTTTATTCCTCTTGCGGGACTTGCAATTCCTTTTTTTGCGCTTTTTATTCTTCTTGAACCATACCGTGTAAACCGAATCGTTGGTTTTTTAGCGCCGGACAGTTACGAGCAGACGCTTAACTGGCAGGTAAACGGCGCAAAACGCGCAATTATTGACGGCGGACTTTTTGGCCAGGGAATTGGAACCGGTTTGACAAAATTGGGCGGAGTTCCGGAAATCCAGTCCGACTATATTTTTGCAGGCTGGGCGGAAGCTATGGGACTTTTTGGAGTTGCGGTTTATATTGCAATTCTTTCGGCCTTTGCTTACCGGGTTATAAAAATAAGTTTGCACTGCGGAAATTATTTTGCCGCACTTTCTTCGTTTGGCTTTGGAATGATGATTGTCTTGCAGTCGCTTGTGAATATTGGCGTAGCCGGCGGAGTTTTGCCTTCTACAGGAATTCCGTTGCCGTTTTTTAGTTCTGGCGGTTCTTCAATTATTTTTACACTTGCAATGTGTGGTTTTATCCTAAATGCGTCGAGAATTGAAGAAGGAAATGAATTTGAAATTTTTTACGGAGAAGGGATAAGATGAGCGAGATAATGATAACCTCTTTTGAGGATTTTAAGGTTCAGGATCATAAGAAAAAAGACACGAAAGGCAAGGTTTTGAAGGTTGTGTTTGCAATTCTTCTTGTTTTGCTTTTTGTGGAGGCAATCGTTTATATTTTTGTTTTTCCGTGTCTGAACAATGTAAAGATAAATTTTTACGGCTTGAATAATTGTACGCGTCAGGAAATTGTAAATGCCTGTGGCGAAAAACTCGACAGGAATTTTATCCGGTTCAATAAGGTTCAGGTTCAGTCGATAATTGCAAGTATTCCGGGAATCGAAGATGTTGAAATTGAACGGCGGTTTCCTGACAGAATTTTTATAAAAATAAAGGAAAGAGAGCCGGTTGCAGTTACTTTTGTGAATAAAAATGACAGAACTGTGCCTATTCAAATCGACAAAAACGGAGTACTATTTCCTGTAAAATCTGCCGAACTTCCTGTTGACGGTTCAATTCCGATTATTTCTGGAGTTCCTGTGGAAAATATTCCCGAGGGAATGAGGCTTCCTTCAAAATATCATTTGCTTATTGATCAGATTGCAAAAATTCAGTCTGTAAACAAAAAATATTTTGCGGCGGTTTCCGAAATTCATGTTGTTCCTCGCGAATACGGCAATTTTGAGCTTGTTTTGATTCCGTTAAAAGCCCATCTTCGGGTTCTTGCAGATCGCATTTTGGACGAAGATACGCTGCAAAAGATGATGGTAACTCTTGACGTTGTGACTGGTTTGGATCGCGATGTTGATGTAATCGATTTGCGCTACGGTTCAATTTCTTATCATTCCCGTTCTTCAAAGTAACGGTTATTTTTATGGGAGCATATTTTGGGCAATATTATAGTTGGTCTTGATTTGGGCACAAGCAATGTGCGCACTGTAATTGGAGAAATTACGGAAGACAACAAAATTGAAATTATCGGTACGGCTCAAAAAGCATCTGCAGGTCTGCGAAACGGCATAATCGTAAACCGCGAAAGTGCAATGGAATGTATAAAAAGTTGTATTGAAGAAGCGGAGCAAAAGGCTGGATACGAAGTTTATTCTTGTGTGACTGCGATTGGCGGTCAGCAAGTTGAAAGCCAGAATTCAACTGGATTTTTGCCGATTGCTTCTCACGGAAAAGGCGCACGCGAGATTACAAAACAGGACATTAAAAACGTTATTGACGCTTCAAATTCAATAAATATTCCTTATGACAGAAAAATGCTTCACGTAATTCCTCAAAATTTTATTATTGACGGAAATCTGCCTTGCAAAGAGCCTCTTGGAAATCTTGCTGTCAGGCTTGAAGCAGAAGTTTTGATAATTACCACTTCAAAAACTGCAATTGCAAATATAACTCAATGTATTGAACGCGCAGGCTATTCGCTTGATAATATCATGCTGAAAACCCTGGCTTCTATGCACGCCGTAATGGACCCTGAAGAAAGGGATTTGGGTTCGATTATAATAGATTTGGGCGGCGGAACTACGGACGCAATCGTTATAAACAAAGATGCTCCTGTCTGTACAGTTTCGATTCCTGTCGGCGGCAACCTTGTTACGAACGATATTGCTGTTGTAAAAGGCGTTTCTGCCGCAAATGCCGAAAAAATTAAAATCGAAGACGGATGCTGCTGGCTCGATGCAATGGAAGGCGAAAGAGAGGTTATTATTCCTGGTGCAGGTGGCCGTCCGCCGGAAGTTTGTACTCGTTCAGAAATTTGCGAAATTATTGAGCCTCGAATGCAGGAAATTTTTACAATGATTCGGGATGAAATAATCGACCGGGCAAATTTACAGTTGTCTGGAAATATTATTTTGACGGGTGGCGGAGCGCTTATGCCTGGAGTTGTCCAGCTTGCCGAAAGCGTTTTTGGTACAACTGCCGTTAGAATCGGAGTTCCTGGAGATTTTGGCGGAATTCGGGAAGAATACAGAAGACCGGATTTTGCAACTGCTGTTGGACTTGTAAACGGTTATTTTGAAGAATTTTGCGGACCAGACAGTCCGAACAAAAAAAGTAAAAAAGGACAGAACGAAAAACATTCGGATGAAATGGGACTTATCCAGAAATTTTTCAAAAAGTTCTTTTAGAAGGTCAAAAGTCAAGTTTTAGAATGTTTTGATGAAACTCGATGTTTGTCCTGACAGAACATTTAAAAACTGGAGTTTATAAAAAAGCAGATGGGGATTTGCTAAAAAAATATGGGCGGGAGGACAAAATGAATATTTTAGCCGTAAACGAGGAAAAATCTGAAAAAAAAGAACCTGATTTTTCAGTAAAAACAATCGAACCTGTAAATCCTACAAAAATTAAGGTTATCGGTTGCGGTGGCTGTGGCGGAAATGCCGTAAATAATATGATTGATGCCGGAATTCAGGGTGTTGAATTTATTGCGCTCAATACAGACTTGCAGCATCTTGCCGTTTCTAAGGCCGACTATAAAATTCAAATCGGTAAAAAAATTACCGGAGGTCTTGGAGCGGGAATGCATCCAGAAATTGGTGAAGAGGCCGCAAAAGAAGAAGCTGAAAATCTAAAAAAACTCCTGCAGGGAACAAATATGGTTTTTATTACGGCAGGAATGGGCGGTGGAACAGGAACTGGATCTGCCCCTGTCGTTGCAAAACTCGCAAAAGAACTTGGAATTCTTACTGTCGCTGTAGTCACGACTCCTTTTGATTTTGAAGGTGAGGCACGACGCGAGCTTGCGGAAGAAGGTATAAAAAAACTCCGGACAGAAGTTGATTCTTTGATTGTGATTCCAAACCAGCGCGTTTTTGAAGGTCCTGAAAAAAAGCCTTCAGTTTTGCAGGGATTTAAGATTATTGATGATATTTTGCGTCAAGGTGTACAGGGAATTTCTGATATAATTACAAAAACTGGCGTTGTAAACCGCGACTTTAACGATGTAAATACCGTAATGAAAGGTCAGGGAGATGCTATTTTGGGAATTGGCGTTGCAGAAGGCGAAAATCGTGCTGTCGATGCTGCTTCTATGGCTATTAACAACAAGCTTCTTTCTGATACTCACATTGACGGAGCAAAAAATGTTCTTGTAAAAATCAGTGGCGACGAAAGCGTTGGTATTGATGAATGTGATGAAATCGTAAAAGGAATTACGGCTAGCGCGTCTAAAGATGTAAAGGTTTTGTGGGGACTTTACACAGAACCGGAACTTGGCGATAAAATCAGCGTAACTGTCGTTGCAACAGGTTTTAATTCTCCAGAAGTTTTTGAAGAAAGCCAGGAAGAATCTGTAGCCGAAGATGATGTGCAGACGTCGGCAAAACAAAAAAACGACAAAAACACAATCGGTCTTGGCGATTTTATAAACGTTTTGAACGGCGGTTCTTTTGAAGATGTTTCGACATTTTCCGAAAAGAAAAAAGAAATTCCTGTTGTTGAACAGAGCACCGCTTCAAAAATTGCAGGCGGCGCAAAACCGGCAAATACTCTTGCAGAAAGAAGGGAAAATGTTTCCAGCCGCATGCAGTCTGGTCTTGTTCCTCCGCCGAATTTTGATATAAACGATATAAATCAGCCTACATATTTGAGAAAAAAATATTCAAAACTCATTGATCTTTCAAAAAAATAAAAAATGACGGTAAAAATGCTTGTTCAACAGTTTTATACTGATGTAAGGACTGTTGAACGGCTTAGCGAAAATACAGCAAAAACTTACGCGGAATGTGTTATTCTTTTTTTCAGGTGGCTGGCAAAAGAAAAAATAAAGCTTTCTTCTGTAACCACAAAAAATTTGGTTTATTATCTTGTCTGGAGAAAAACTGAAGGAACGGACGAACTTACAATTGCGAAAGATATTTCGGCGCTACGGCTCTTTGGTTCTTTTTTAAAAAGAAAAAACTATTGGAAAGAGAATTTTGCGCTTCCTTTGGATAGACCAAAACCGAGCCGCTCTCTGCCAAAAGTTTTGAGCGTTGAGCAGGTTGATGCTTTTTTGAATGCAATCGACCTTTCTAAACCGCTTGGAATCCGCGACAGAGCCTTGTTTGAGCTTATTTACAGTTGCGGACTTCGGATTAGCGAAGCAGCCGGACTAAAAATACAGAATCTTCATCTAAAAGAGAGAGTTTTGATTGTTCAGGGAAAAGGTGATAAAGAGCGGATGGTGCCGTTTGGAGAAACTGCAAAAATTCGCCTTGAAGCATATTTGAATGAAGTTCGGCCACAGCTGGTCGGTACTAGAGTAATTGATGAAGTTTTTGTAAATTATCAAGGTAAGCCTTTGAGCAGAAAAGGAATTTGGAAGAATTTTCAAATTTATGAAGCAAAAAGCGGGATAAATGCAAAAGTTCATACTTTGCGCCACAGTTTTGCAACCCATTTGCTCGCCGGCGGAATGGATTTGCGTTCTGTGCAGGAATTGCTCGGTCACTCGGATCTTGCAACGACTACAATTTACACGCATATTGAAAATTCTCAATTGAGAGAAGCTCATAAAAAGTTTTTTCCGGGACATAGAACGGAAGATCAGGAGAATTAAGAAAATGATAAAAATCGTCTTAAAAAAATCTTCACAAAAAAATTTAAGGAATTCAATTTCCGCCTTTTTTTTAGCCGCCTTTCTTCTTTGCGGCTGTTCCGGAAAATCAAGCAAGACAATAATTCGTCTTCAAAAAATGGAAGAAAATGTTGGTTCTCCTACGACCGAGGCTGAATTAAAAGACGCCATAAAAAAATATCAAGACCGCGTAACCGATATTCAGCTTGCAAATTCTCAAATAGGAATCTGGTACAAAATGCTTGCAACCCGTTATCTTGATGCAAAAATGTATGGAGAAGCCTTAAAAACTTTTCAAACTGCAATTCAGTATTATCCTGCAAACCAAAATCTTTTTTATTATGTCGGGGTTTGCGCCGGTTATATGGCAAAAGCTTCTCTGGATTTTAATGCGAGCGGCGGAACTTCTGCTGAAAAATTCAATTATTTAAAACTTGCGGAAAGCGCCTATTTAAGGGCGATTGAACTTGAGCCGCGTTATGTCCGTTCACTTTACGGTCTTGGCGTTCTCTATGTTTTTGAACTTGATCAGTGCGAAAAAGCGATTCCTTATCTTGAAACTGCTCTCAGCGTTGAAACAAAAAACACAGACATTATGTTTGTTCTTGCCAGGGCATATTATGTGGAAGGCCAGTACGATAATGCTGTTTCTCTTTATGATAAGATAATTTCTGTAACAAAGTCTGAGCAGAAAAAAAAGAGCGCAGAAGCAAATAAAAAAATTGCACTTGATGCTTACTATGCAAATTAGCGAAAACGAAATCATAAAGAGGCTGATTATTTCCGAGGCCTCTTTTTTAACGCTCAAAGAAAAGACTCTTTTGCAAAAAAAACTTGACAGTTTTAATGACATTGCGTTAATGTCAAATAAAGAACTTTCTTCTATTATAAACAGGAGTTTAATAAAAACTGCCTGGGATGGAAAAAAAGTTCTAAAAAAAGCGCAAACCGCAAATTTCCTTATGCAGAAATTTGGCATAAGATGGAGTTTTTTCGGAGATTCGGATTATCCGGCATTGCTGACCGAAATGAAAGATTCTCCTTATGTTATTTTTTATCGTGGAAATTTGGATTGTTTGAAGGCGAATTGTGTTTCGATGGTAGGAACTCGAAGAGCGACTTTTACTGGAAAAAATGCTGCTTTTGATTTTGCAAGAGAGGCGTCAGATAATGGCGAAACTGTAATTTCTGGTCTTGCCTATGGAATTGACATTGCAAGTCATCGCGGAGCATTGGCTGGAAAATCTGCAAAAACAGCGGCTGTTTTACCCGGTGGAATTGATTCAATTGTTCCTGCCGGACACTCAAAAACTGCAGTTCAAATTGTCGAAAACGGCGGATTGATTTTGAGCGAATATACGCCCGGAACTCCTGCCCAACCTTTCCGTTTTGTGCAACGCAACAGAATTATTGCCGCTTTGAGCCCGGCTACTGTGGTAGTTCAGGCGCCTGCTGGAAGCGGAGCTATGATTACGGCAGGACTTGCGCTTGATTACAATAGATACGTGTTTTTTCACGAAGCGTGTTTTAATCAGGAAGCAAAGGCTTTGGACGCAATAAACGCTCAAAAACTTTCGGCAATGGCTTTAAGAGAAAAAAACGGACAAAAAAAGGCTTATGCAAAAAGCCTGAATTCTCCGGAAAGATACGTTTCTGAAGGGGCGCCTGTTGTAAAAAACTACGCAGAATATTGTGCATTAAAAAACGAAGATTTCTGCGGAATAAACTTAAAAAAAGACAACGGACAGTTAAATCTGTTCATTGATTGAATTTGGAGTAAAAAATGGCAGCTAAGAAAAAAGAGAGTGCAGAAAAAACTCTGGTAATTGTAGAGTCTCCTGCAAAAGCAAAAACAATTGAAAAATATCTTGGGCCAGGCTATACGGTAAAAGCGAGCATGGGGCATCTTATCGATCTCCCGAAAAGCCGGATGGCAATCCAAATTGATAATAATTTTGAACCTGAATATATAACAGTTCGTGGACGTGCAAAACTTTTAAAGGAATTGCAAAAAGATGCAAAAAACAGCAGCCACGTTTTCCTGGCATCCGATCCTGACCGCGAAGGAGAGGCGATTGCCTGGCATTTGAACAATGCAATCAAAGAAAAAACATCTGCGGATATAAAGCGCGTTGTTTTTAACGAAATTACTCCAAATGCGATTCGCGAAGCGGTAAAAAATCCCCGCGGTATTTACGAAAGCCTTGTAAACGCGCAAAAAGCCCGCCGTGTTCTTGACCGCCTTGTAGGCTACAATTTGAGTCCGCTTTTGTGGGAAAAAGTAAAAAACGGTCTTTCTGCAGGTCGCGTTCAGTCGGTTGCATTGCGCCTTATTTGCGAACGCGAAAAAGAAGTGGAAGATTTTATTCCTGAAGAATATTGGACTTTGGAAGCGGATTTTATAAAAGGTAAAACCCAGTTTACGGCTCAGCTCGTAAAATATAAGGGAGCAAAACCTGAATTAAAAAACGAAGCTGAAGTCAATAAAATCATCGAAGAAATAAAAAATTCCGAATGTAAAGTAAAGGAAATAAAAAGCACTGACAAAACAGTCCGCCCAAAAGCGCCTTATACGACAAGTAAACTTCAGCAGGATGCTGCAAACAGACTTGGTTTTACTTCAAGAAAGACAATGCAGGTTGCACAGCAGCTTTACGAGGGAATTCAGATTGGAAGCAGCCGTGTCGGTCTTATTACTTATATGCGTACAGATTCTGTCAGAATTGCTCAGAGCGCCCTCGATGATGTCCGCAAATGGATTGGCAAAAATTTCCCTGACCAGCTTCCTGCCGAGCCGATTCATTATGCAGTTGGAAAAAGTGCTCAGGATGCGCATGAATGTATTCGCCCGACTTATATTGATTACACTCCTGACAGCGTAAAAGAATATCTTACCCGCGACCAGTTGAGGCTTTATTCAATTATTTGGGAAAGATTTTTTTCAAGCCAGATGAACAATGCAAAAACCCGGACGACAAGCGTTGATATTGAGGCTGGAGACGCTCTTTTCCGCGTAAGCGCTTCAAAACTTATTGAAAAAGGTTTTTACAGCGTAATGAAAGTTCTTTCTTCAAAAGAAGAAGTTACAGGAAATATTCCGGCTTTAAAAGAGGGCGAGATTCTGGATAGCGCTCACAAGTTCTATCCTGAACAGCACTTTACTTCTGGACCTGCACGCTATACCGACGCTTCAATCGTAAAAATGCTCGAAGAGAAGGGAATTGGACGTCCTTCAACTTATGCGCCGATTATTTCGGTTTTGCTTGATCGTTATTATGTAACAAGAAATAACAGACAGCTTATGCCGACGGTTCTTGGAAAAATGATTTCAAAAATTCTTGTAGAATCGTTTCCTGACGTTATAAACGAAAAATTTACGGCGGAAGTTGAAAACGAGCTCGATGCAGTTGAACAGGACAAGGTCGTATGGAACGATATGATTCGCGACTTTTATGGTCCTTTTAAAAAACGTGTTGAAGAAGTTGAACATAATACAGAAAGTATAAAGGGTTTTTTGGACGAAAAGACCGATTTGATCTGCGAAAAATGCGGCAAGCCGATGGTAAAAAAACTCGGTAGATTTGGCTTTTTCCTTGCATGTTCAGGATTCCCGGAATGTCACAATACAAAGTCTATTCCGCTTGCAAAATGTCCGATAAAAGGCTGCAACGGCGACATCGTTGAACGAAAATCAAAGGGAAGGGGAAAATCTTTCTACGGATGTACAAATTATCCAAAATGCTCATTTATCAGTCATTTTAAACCTATCGACGCAACTTGCCCTAAGTGCGGATGGTTTATGGTTGAAAAATTTGACAAAAAGAACGGAACTTACAAATCGTGCATAAATCCAGATTGTGATTATCTGCACTCCGCCGGAGAAGAAGAAATGCCGGCTCCTGTTCCTTCTGAAGATTGAGGTAAGTTTTTTTGACAATAAAAGAGGCTTGTGAAGAATTTTTGCTTTATCTTGGTTCTGTAAAGGGAATGTCGCAAAATACTGTAACGGCATATAAAAACGACCTTGGACAGCTTTGTTTAATGCAAAATATTGGTCTTGAACGGCAGATAGAAACTGTGACAACAGAAGACTTGAGGCTCTGTGTTGGAAATATGTCTTTAATGCATAGAAAAAACACTTCGATAAACAGGTTTATTTCGTCGTTTAGAAGCCTTTTTGCTTATTGCTGGAAATTCGGATATTTAAAAACGAATCCTGCGCTTGAAATAAAAACCGTAAAAACTTCAAAAAACTTGCCGAATTTTTTGACAGGCGCAGAAGTTGATAAAATTTGCTCCGAACCAGATAAAAATCCTCTTTTATGGAAAAGCCGCGACAAAGCCCTTTTTGAGGTGATGTATTCAAGCGGTTGCCGTCTTTCTGAAGTTGTCGGCCTGAAAATTTCAGATTTTTCGTACGGTTTTTCGAGTGCGGTTGTAAAAGGAAAGGGGAATAAAGACCGGATTGTTTATTTTGAGAAAGATGCCCAAAACGCAATAAAAACTTATCTTGCAGAAAGAAATTCGCGGTTTACGGATTTAAAGATTAAAAACCCGAAAGATTTTCTGTTTGTAAACCAAAATGGAAAACCTTTGGGACGTGGAGGCGTCGGCTTTATTCTTTCGAAATATTCTGGAGCGGAAGGAACCAACCGTCATGTAAATCCTCACGCGTTCAGACACACTTTTGCCACTGCCCTTATAACTCAGGGGGCGGACGTCCGGCTTGTTCAGGAAATGCTTGGCCATTCTTCGATAAGTACAACTCAACGATATACGCACGTTTCTACAGATAAAATGATTGCAATGTACAATAAGGCGCATCCTCACGGCGGAAACAAACAATAAAAGAATTGAACCATCGGCAGAAGCATTTTCTTTTTGTTTTTTTCTTGCCCGATTATTTTTTTTTGAATATATTTAAAATATGGAAAAGGCTAAAATTAGAAGTACGACAGTTATTGCTGTAAAAAAAGACGGTAAAGTTGCAATGGCCGGAGACGGACAGGTAACTCTTGGAGACACGGTTTGCAAAGGCAATGCGCGTAAAGTTCGAAAAATTTACAATGGAAAAATTTTGACAGGTTTTGCCGGAAGTGTGGCAGACGCTTTTACTTTGCTTGATAAATTTGAAGAAAAAATAAAAGAATTTAACGGTGATTTGACCCGTTCAGCTGTTGAACTTGCAAAAATGTGGCGTACAGAACGCTCTTTGCAGAAACTCGAAGCAATGCTGATTGTTGCGGATAAGTCAAAAATTCTTTTGATAAGCGGCGATGGAAACGTAATTGAACCGGAAAATGATGTTCTTGCAATCGGTTCTGGCGGAAATTACGCTTATTCTGCGGCTCTTGCCTATTTGGAATGCAGCAATTACAGTGCAAAAGAAATTGCTGAAAAATCATTGAGTATTGCAGGAAATATTTGTATTTATACAAACCACAACGTGACTGCAGAAGTTCTTGAATAGAAAAAACTTCAAACTTACATTTTAACGTTATTGCAAAATAAAAAAGGAAAAACTATGGCTATTGAAGGACTTACACCTAAACAGATAGTAGAAAAACTCGACCAGTACATAATTGGCCAGGAAAAAGCAAAAAGGGCGGTTGCTGTTGCTTTGCGTAACCGTTTGCGCCGTATTCATCTTTCTGAAGATATCCGGGACGAAGTTGCGCCAAAAAATATTCTTATGATTGGACCTACAGGTTCTGGAAAAACAGAAATTGCGCGCCGGCTTGCAAAACTCGTAAATGCGCCTTTTATAAAGGTTGAAGCGACAAAATACACAGAAGTTGGCTACGTTGGACGCGATGTTGAATCAATGATTCGTGATCTTATGGCAGTAGGTTTTAACAACGTAAAGGCAGAAATGGAAGAACAGATGAAAGAATCAAGTCTTCCGAAAGTTGAAGAAAAAATTCTTGATCTTTTGCTGCCTGGAACAGAAAAAAAACAGAAACAGTCGAAGAATTCCGAATCTATGCAGATGCCGGAAAATGCGTTTATTTTGCCAGAGCAGGTTTCTAGCGAAAAAACAGAATCTTCTCAGGATTCGACCCGCGAAAAATTCCGCCAGATGCTTCGTGAAGGCAAACTCGAAGACCGCGAGGTTGAAGTTACAATAAGAAGACAGCCACGCGGACCGAGCATGGAAATTATTGCCGGTGGAAGCCTTGATGATTTGCAGAGTGGAATGCAGGATTTGCAGAATATTTTGACAGGCCGGAATTTGAAGAAGAAAATGGTTACTGTCCGCGAAGCGCGCAAGATTTTACAGGCAGAAACATTGGATTCAATGATTGATCCTGACAAAGTTGCTGATATTGCAAAGCAGCGTGTGGAACAGAGCGGAATTGTGTTTATTGATGAAATCGACAAAATCGCGACAAAAAATCAGAATTCTTCTGGACAGGTAAGCCGCGAAGGCGTTCAGAGAGACATTCTTCCGATTGTTGAAGGCTCAAAAGTGAATACAAAATGGGGCGTTGTAGATACAACTCATATTTTGTTTATTGCCGCAGGAGCCTTTAGCATGAGCGCACCGAGCGATTTGATTCCTGAATTGCAGGGACGTTTTCCTCTCCGCGTTGAACTTGAAAGCCTTACGAAAAATGAATTTAAGCGTATTTTGCTTGAACCAAAAAATGCCCTTACAAAGCAGTATACGGCGCTTTTGGAAACTGAAGGCTTAAAAATTGAATTTAGCGATGATGCAATCGACAGAATGAGTTTCCTTGCAGAAGATGTAAACAGCCGGAGCGAAAATATCGGTGCACGCCGTTTGCATACGATTATGGAAAAAGTTCTGGAAGATGCAAGTTTTTCCGCAGACGAACATTCTGGCGAAACACTTACAATCGATGCAAAATTTGTTGATGAAAAACTCCGTGGCGTTGTTACGGATGTTGATTTGTCGCGCTATATTCTGTAGAAAATTTAATTGTGTGCTTACATGCGCACGGCCTGCCACTTGTGTGGCAGGGATATTGCGTGCAAGCACGCTGCGACTTTTGCTGGCGCAAAACTCGTTGATTATACTGTGCTGCTTACGCGCACGGCCTGCACTTCGTGGCAGGGATAGTAGGGGCGGCGGAGCCGTTGGCGGTTGCTTGCAACCGCCAATGTAGCGCGGTTAGCGCGGAACCCCGAATAGCCTGATTTTTGCGCTGGCAAAAAGCCACCCGAATTTTATCTTATCGAATCAATATTTGCTTTTCCGCCAGGAACAAAAGGCAGTACATTTTCTTCCGGATCAACTTTTACAGTGACAATGTACGGTTTGTTTTTTCTGTTTTGGTCAAAGGCTTTTTTGAACCATTCGCTGTCCGTGTTGGCATTTGTTCCTTCGATTCCAAATCCCTTTGCAATTTGAAGAAAATCTGGTTGTGCTGAAAAGGTGCTTGCTGAATAATTTTTGTCAAAAAGAAACTTTTGCTGCTGGTAAACCATGCCGAGCGTGTGATTTACAAAAATTATTACCGTAACGGCAAGATTGTTTTCTGCCAGAGTTGCAAGTTCCTGAACGTTCATCAAGATTGAACCGTCGCCGCTTATGCAGATAACTCTTTTTTGCGGATTTTGAAGCGACGCTCCGATTGCCGCCGGAAGTCCAAAACCCATTGTTCCGAGGCTTCCTGAGGTTAAAAATGTCCGCGGCTCGTTTACAGGATAGTATTGGGCGGCAAACATTTGGTGCTGTCCAACGTCTGTCGTAACGAGTATGTCTTTTTCGTTGAGTCCGGCTTTTTGTGCAAGAGATGGAAGCTCTGAAATGAATTTTCTCGGGTTTGCAGAATCTTCAAATCCCTCTCTTTTTTGATTTTTGTCCGGGGAACCGCAGTTGAGGGAAAAATTTTCTTTTGAAAGGTTTGCAATTTTTTCTGCCCAAAGCCCGCGTTCCTGTGCAAATTCTTTGCTGTCCTGATTTTTTAAAATATTTTTGAGCGAATCTGTAATGAGAGGAACTGCAGTTTCTGCTTTGCAGACAAGGCTGAGTGTTGTCGGGAGAATTTTGTTTATTTCCGCAGCATCAATGTCGATATGAAGAATTTTTGCAGAAGGACAGAATTTTTTTACGATTCCTGTTGCGCGGTCGTCAAAGCGCACTCCTGCCGCAAAAACCAGATCGCTTTCGTACATTGCAACATTTGCCGGGTAAGAGCCGTGCATGCCGACCATTCCGGCATTGTCCGAATCTGTTTTTGGAATTGCTCCCAAGGCCATGAGCGAAGTTACAACGGGCAAGCGGTAATTTTTTTTGAATTCCCTCAATGCTTTTGCTGCTGCCGGAGAATTGCAGCCACCGCCAATGTACAAAACCGGTTTTTTTGCTTGTGCAAGCTCTAATGCCATTTTTTCTACGATATTTTGAATTTCTTCTTTTTTTGTGTGGAAGCGCACATTTTCTTCTTTGACGCAAAAATCTTCGTAATCTGGAAAATTTTCTACTTCGCACTGTGCGAGCTGAACGTCTCGTGGAATGTCAATTAAAACAGGACCCGGACGGCCTTCCTGGGCAATTGCAAAGGCCTGGGGAATTGCCGTCAAAAGTTCTTCCGGCTTTTTTACTGCAATCGAATGTTTTGTGATTGGGAACGAAAGACCGAAAGTGTCGGCTTCCTGAAACGCATCTGTTCCGATAAGATATGTGTTTACCTGACCGGTTATGGCAACCAGAGGAATCGAGTCGCTTCTTGCGTCTGCAATTGCCGTCAAAAGGTTCATTGCTCCTGGACCGCTTGTTGCCAGACAGACTGCCGCTTTTCCGGATGTGCGTGCCATTCCTTGTGCTATAAAGCCTGCCGCCTGTTCCTGACGCACAAGAATATGACGGATTGAACTTTTATTGAGTTCATCGTACAAAGGCAGAATTGAACCCCCGGGGATTCCCGAAACAGTTTTAATGCCCTGTTTTTCGAGCATTTTTACAACGATTTGTGCACCAGTCAACTTCATATTATTCTCCAAAAAATAAAAAGGCTCTCAGGAAACTAGTTCCGGAGAGCCTGTAATTTACGCTTTAAATTTATCAAACAAAAATAAAAGCAACGACTTTCCGGCTAGATGGAAACCACCACGAGAAGGACGCTGACTTTTACAAGGTTTGAATTAAACATATTTTAAATTATGTAACCACAAAAACGTTTTGTCAAGAATATAATTTGTAAGAAAAATATGTTTTTAAGAAAAAAACTGTCAAAAATAAACTTTTGAGGACAATTTATAAAAAAAAGCCCGGCTAAAAACCTAGCCGGGCCGGAATAAACTAAAATCCTATCTTGTAATATTTGCTGCTATTGGATAAGAAACATAAATGTTTGTTGAATAGCTAGCGCTAACAGTAACCAGATAAGTTCCAATATTGAGTTTTGAAAGCGGAATTACAAAATCCGTTCCGGCAGTTCCAACATCATATACTGTTTTAGACCAATATGTCTGAGCGCCTTTTGTAAGGGCAATTGTTACAGAATCATATTTGAACTCGGCTGTGATTTTATTGCCGTCAGCAACTGGCTTGAAGTTCCATTTGGAAGAAGTTTTTTTAGAAGCGTCAATGCTCAGGGCATTTTGTCTGTCTGTAAACGCTTTTTCGTCAACAGTAAGCCAAGTGCCTTTGATAAAGTAATCTTCTTTCTTCAGGAATTCCACATCCTGTGTGCCGCTTGAGTATTTTGCGAAAAGCTCAAGGTTTGCAGAACCTGTGTACGCAGTTTCGGTAAACTTAGTGCCGTCGCCGGTTACCCACTCGCCCCAGGCGGCAGAGTTCGCGTCAGCTGTGGCATTCAGAAGTCCGTCGGCTCCCTTTCCATCCGGCTGCAATATCGCATTGCCGCCTGTTGTTTTTTCACAGAAATATTCCACGATATTTACAGCTGAGCCGGTTTTTGAAGTGTCTCCGTCTGAATAATAAACACCGCCGTTAAGATTATATGTGATTCTGTAGCGGCTGATTACCGCGCTTGTGAACGCAGTTCCCTTTGTTCCGTCTACAGTAACGTACGCCCAGACTGATTTTCCGGCATCATTTACAGCGCGAAGTCTTGCGGCATAGCGCACGCCAAGCTCAAGATAAGCGGCGGCGGCAGTGTTTCCTGTCAAAAGAGAACCTGAGCTATAAAAATCGGATGAAGAGAATTTCGCATCAAAAGGAAGGGCTTTAGTTCCAGTAGCCGCAGTATTCCATTCATCATCGCTTGATGGAAGAGTTGTAGCGGCCGCAAGAGGGAGAACTTCAAGCTCGTAAGAAAGCTCGTTGTTAGAGCCGCGGCTCCATTCAAAATCAACTGTATAATAACCGATTCTTTCATCTTCACTGCCCGCTTCATAGCTTGCCTTGAAAACTGTCGGAACAGAAGGCTTTTCGCCGATTACATTTGGAATTGCAATTGAGCTGTCAACGGTCTTTCCCGGAAGAACGATAAGAGTGTCGCTCCAGACAAAGCTTTTCTTTGTGGCATCGCTTGTGTAGATTACCTTGAAAAGATAAGTTCCTGGAGTCATCGAAGGAAGTGTATAGTTTGCAGTCGCAGGTTCTGAAGTATCAAGAGAGGCAAAGTCTTTGGCAGTCGCGTCTCCGCTTCCGTCGCCTTTTGTTGTAGCGTCAGCTCCGTCGGTAAGCTTGTAAATGCCGGCCGTTATTTTGTAGCCGTCTGGAGTTGTCCAGCCGTCATTATAAAGCTTCATTGCGATTTGTGCTTCTTTTGTAAGGCCGTCAGGAGAAAGCGTGAATTTTGCGGTGTCGCCGTAAGTCATATCAAGTGAAGCGTAGCCTATGAGAACCGCCTTTGTTTTCATTTCATCAGGTGTTGCCGGCACATCGCCCTTTGCTACTGCGGCAAGGGTAAATTCCCAGACTTCAGCCTCAGCGTCTATCTTGATTTTTCCGACAGTCTTTGAAGTATTGACTCCTGCAGCATCTGTATTTCCCTCAAATTCCACTTTCACAGGAGCAGTAAACTTATCGCCGGTTGTAGCCACACCGTAGATATAAAGGTCTACTCCGTCAGAATCAAAAGAATCCGGGATAATTGTACGGCTTGCGCGGTTTGCGCTTTTAGAAGCCTGAGTTACGACTTCGTCGTAGTTTGTTACTTCAATGTTCAGAGTGTTTTTGTCTTCTGAACTTGAACTTACGTTTGCATCGGTGAGATTTGAGCACGAGGCAAAAATCATTGCGGCAGTGATTGCAAAGAATGCAAAAATGCTTTTTCTGTTTTTCATAACATCCTCCTATAAAAGAACAGTTAATTTTTTTAGTTTTAATTGTGCGCAAGGCGCACAAACCGCCTGTCTTGCGGCAGGGGTAGTAGGGGCGGCGGAGCCGTTCGCTTGCGAATGAAACCCCGGATAACCCGGTTTTTGCCATGCAAAAAGCCGCCCGATAAACTTTGCTCCGTTTTCTGGGGGCTAGTTCATAAAGTAAATGATCACTATGCAGTCGTCTGTGTAGCTGTTTCCCTCCTTGTCTGTTACTGTAAGCGCAAGTTTATAAGTGCCGGTCTTTAAGCCCGAAGACGGCACATACAGCGAAAAAGCCCGCGTTGCCATTGATGAGCCGTTCGCAAGATTGCAGATTATGTTTTTTTCAATGGTTGTCTTTACGACTGTTCCCATCTGGCCTGTTGTCGTCACTTCCTCGACTTTTGTGATTTTCCATTGATACGAGGCGCATCTCGGCGGCGCATAAAGGCTTAGTGTTCCGTCGCAGCGCAGAAAATATTTTGGAGAAAGCATATTTTTTTCGTTAAAACCCGGTTCTCCCGGCGCGATTCCTGATTTTTTTTCTGAAGGTGAATCCGTGCTTGTAAAATTTGTGTTGTAATTGTCTACAACGTCGTCAATCGAAGTTTTGCAGCTGTTTAAAACGCCCAGCAAAAAAATTGTAACAAAGGTGAATAAAATTTTTTTGAGAAAATCAAATTGTTCAGAAAAGGCAGAATGTGTCTTTAAGACAGGATTTTTCCGGTTCATTTTTTTTCTCCGATTTTAAAATTTGCGCCAAGTTCTGTGCTTATCATAATTTTTTGGACAGAATTCCATTGAGCCGCGACATTTAGCAAAAAATATTTCCAGTTTATTCCGAGCTTTGTTCCAAAATTGAACGAAATGAACGGTTTTGAGGCTGCGGATTCCGCGCCAAAATTTCTGTTCCAAAGAAGGCAGACTCCTGTTCCTGCGAAAATCTCCGCGCTAAATCCAATCTCGTTGTTTACAAAAGGCATTATAAAAATTCCGAACGGCGCGCACAAATCAAGCCCTGCAAGAAGAGGTGTTTCCAGGCTGGTGCTGTTCTTTGTGTATTTGTAAGGATAGTTTGATTCTGGAAAACCGATGTACGGGCTTACGCAAATTCCTGTGTAAAAAGGCGGCAAAAGGTCGTATGTTAAAAATTCTGTCGAAAATCCCGCTGACAGATTGTATGGAGAAGGCGCGGAACGCAGGTTTAAAGAAATGCAAAGATATTTTCCGTGGCGGGTTTTAAAAGTGCCGTTTGTAATTCCCCAGCCGCGTGAAGAAGAGCCGGTTCCGCCCTTGGAGTTTAATTCGCCGTAATTTTCCGCGCTTCTAAACTTTTTTGGAGGTTTTTGTCCTGGAGATAAAAGCACGTCTTTTACAAAAAATTCAAAAATAGAGCCGCTTTCGTAGCCGATAAGAATCCGTGAATTGTCCGGATTAAATTCAAAATCTGTAAGTGGCGAAAAATCGTAGGAAGGAATGTAGCCGAGCCATTTTTCTTTTGACAGATCATAGAGTTCTATTTCGTCATTTTCTGTCACGATTGCAATTTTGTTTTCTTTGTTGAGAGGTTTTATTCCTTTTATTTTGTGGAGAGTGTCGATTGAAAGGAGCTTTTCTCCTTCGAGGTTGTAAATGCAAAAACTTGTTTCGTTTTCCGGTGCGATTATTGAACTGTTGTCTGCCAAAAATTGAACTGGAATTTCTGTCTGCGTGTAAATTTCGCTCAATTTTAGAATTTCCGACAGGGAATTGCAGTTCCAGATTATCGCCGTTCCGTCCTTTGCTGTGCTTGCAAGAAAATTTTCGTTTTTGCTAAAATTCAGGCTGTAGATTTCTGAATCGTGGCCTTTTAGTTCCTTAAAAATAGCGTCTTTTGTAAAACGCAGCTTAAAAAACAGCTTGATTGAATTGTCGTCGGACGCAACCGCCACATAGTCCGAATTTTTGCTGAATGTGACGGCTTTAATTTCGCTTTCGTTTTTGCAATCAAGCTTAAAATAAGGCTCTTTATTGAATTTGAGAAATCCGTCTTCGGCACTGTCTATATTCCAGACAGAAAAATAGCCGTCTTTTGTAATTGCCAGAAGAATTTGGTGTTTTCCCTCAGTCGAAAACATTATTTTGTCGATATTTTTAATGCCTAGGGTGTCAGAAAGTTCGTAGTTTGAGCAGCTGCGCAAAAAAACGGTATTTTCTTCGGTAAAGGCGAAAAATTCATCGTTCTTGCTCCAGGCAAGGTTTGTTACCGGGAAAGGAGTCTTTACGACTTGAGAAAAAACTGGAAATGTAAAAAACAACAAAAATAACAGAAATAAAACGTTAATTTTTGCTAAAGAATGTAACTCTCTCAAAAAAAAACTACTCCCGCCATCTGCCTCCGATGTTGTTTTTTTTAAATTTCGGGGGAGGGGGTGGACTATTCCTTAAATTCAGTTTCGGCAGGTTTTGCAAAAAACTTTAATATTTTTTTGTTCTTTTTTGTCTGTCAAACAAATTTTATTTATGGTATATTTTTTTTATGAAAGAAAAAATAAAAATTGCAGTTCTTGTAAGCGGAGGCGGAACAAACCTTCAGGCTTTGATTGATTACGAAAAAAACACAGAAAATTGTCCTTATCAGATTGAAATTGTAATTGCGGACACAAAAAAAGCTTATGCGCTCGAAAGGGCTCAGAACGCAGGAATAAAGACAAAAATCGTTTCTCCATTTGCTGTTTTGGGTGAGCAAAAGGCAAAAAACGTAAGCAAGGAAGAAAAACGCATTGCTGTTTCTGACGCCGCGCTAAATGCCGCAAAAGAGTCTGGTTGCGACGCCATCGTTCTTGCAGGCTGGCTCACAGTTTTGAGCGGAAAAATTATTCAGGAATATTCAGGAAAAATAGTGAACTTGCATCCGGCTCTTCTTCCAAAATTTGGCGGAGTAGGAATGTGGGGACACAACGTCCACGAAGCGGTTCTTGCCGCTGGCGAAAAAGAATCCGGCTGTACTGTGCATCTCGTAGACAGCGGTTGCGATACTGGAAAAATCCTTGTTCAGAAAAAAGTGCCTGTCATGCCAGGCGACACTCCGGAAACACTTTACGCGCGCATTGCCCCTCAGGAGCACAAGGCAATGGTCGAAGGCGTTTGTCAGCTGGCAAAAATGCTTTCAAAATAGAGCGCCTTGCCCGGCGAATTTTAATTTCGCTGGATATAAGTTGCTTTTGGCCTTGCAGTAATTATTACGCGGCGGTTTTGCGCCCTGCCTTCTGCGGTTTCGTTTGAAGCGACAGGCTGAGTGCCGCCGTATCCTCTGTAAGAGAAAATTGAACGGTCCAGACCGTTTTTTACGAGTTCGTCGATTATGGTCTGGGTTCGTTCAATGCTCAGTTTCATCTGACCCTGCGGCTTGTTTACGTCGGCAGTGTGTCCTTCAATCAAAATTGTGTAGGCGTTATCAGAATTCAATTTTTTAAGGCTTTCGGCAAGTTTCTTAACTTTCTGCACTTCGCCGTCCAGAAGTTTTGGACTGTCGGCGACAAATTTCAAATCATAAAGAATCTGAATTCCTCGCGCTGTGTCCTGAATTACATCCGTTTCTTCTTCGTTAAACAGGCGCTGTTTAATTTCGCGGAGGTCGGCATAGTATTGTTCAGTTTTTTGCGGAACCGCAATGTCTGTAACAAGATTTTTTTTGTCCAAAAGAATTACGATTTTTCCCTGCTTTAAAAGTTCAACATTTTCCGGAATACAAAGAATTTTTAAGGCGTCCCTTTTAGAAATAACAGGATCCGTGCGGAATCTTCCAAAAACTTTTCTTGCATTTATGTAAAGCGGATCAAGCCCAATTCTCTGGGCGTAGACAGATTCGTTTTCCGTCCAGTCGTAGTGAACAAGTCCTTCTTTTTTTCCAATTTCCGGATCTTGAGTGTTGCGCTCATAAATCAAGTTCATATCCTCGTCCCAAATTTTAGGGAAAAAACACGGCATAATTTCGTCTTTCGTAAATTCACCCTGAACGTCCAGTTCACCGCGGGCGTCGATTATAATTCCCGTATAAACCCGGCTTGGAATATTTTGCAATGGAGGCAGCGGTTTGTAGGCGGTTTTGTGCCGGATTAAAAGCGAGGAAATGTCGAGAGTGCTCAGGCTGCTGTCAATTTTTAAAACCGAGGCAGAATTTACAAAAATGCCCGGACTTTTTTTAGAACCGCCTACAATATTTCCAACTTGTTCGAGAGTAATTGTGTTGTCAAAAATAAGGTCTGCAAGCTGGGTTTCGTTGTCGACCAAAAGCGAAAGAAGCGGATCTTTTACCAAATCCGGCAGTTCTGTTTTTATCCTGTTTACCGCGCTCATTTTTCCGGAAGGCATTGCAATATTGCTTTTTTCCAAATCAAGATAAACCGAAGAACTAAAATTGTTTTTTGTCCAGTCAATTCTGCTTTTGCTTTCGAGGTCGCCGTTTTGTGCAAAAATCATGCAGGCGCTAAAAAAAAACGTGAATAAAAAAACTTTTTTCAATTTAATCTCCAAAAGACTGTCCTTTTTTTTGTACGGGGCCATTTTTGCTTCGCAAAAACCGGGCTATCCAGGGCTACGGCATTCGCCTCCGACCAAACGCAGGCGTTTGTTTTCGCTGCGCTCACCCTTACTATCCCTTGTCCTCATTTTCGGCATTTTTTTATCTTATATAAAGAATTTTACCTTCAGAAAGAATATCTCCGTCTTTTAATCCGTTTATTTTCTGGAGAGTTAAAACGCTCGTTCCGTATTTTTTAGAAATAGACCAGAGAGTTTCTCCTTTTTTTACAATATGCCTTGTCGGATAATTGTTTTCGTTATTTTCCGCAAAGATTTCATTCAAGGCGATTTTTGCGCTTTCTTTCATTCCTGCAGGAAGCCGAAGCTGATATTTCTGGTCTGGCGGAGTGCAGTTTTGGAGAAGGGCAGGATTCAGTTTTTTTAAAATCGAAGGTTCCATCTTTAATTCGGAAGAAAGCCTGTCCAGATTTATCTGTTTTTCTGTGGTTAAAAAGTCAAATTCTGCGTATCGTTTAGAAGCTGTAATTTCCGGCAAAGACATTCCGTATTTTTTTTCGTTTGTCGCAAGAATGCAGATTGCAAGGAGTTTTGGCACATATTGAACGCTTTGGTCGCGCAGAAGCCCTTTTTCCGAAATATACCAGAAATCTTTTTTTTCGCTTTTGCTCAAAATTTTCTTCATTGCGCCGGCTCCGCAGTTGTAAGCGGCAATTGCAAGCGGCCAGTCCTTAAACTGCCTGTAATTTTCTTCGAGTTTTTTTAAGGCGGCGTCTGTGCTCAGCCAAGGGTCGTAACGCTCGTCAATGTATTCATTTTTTTTTAAAAGTCCTGCAATCGAGTTGTCCATAAACTGCCAGAGCCCGCGTGCTCCGCTTTTGCTCACGGCAAGAGGTTTGTATTCGCTTTCTACAACCGGAAGATATTCCAGGGCAGCAGGCAGGTTCTTTTTTTTTAGTTCCTGACGCACGTAAAGACGGTAAAGTTCACCGTTGTCTAAAATCTCAGAAAGCTGTCGTTTTCCAAAAGGTCTTGTGTATTGCTCAATGTATTTTTTTATCTGTTTTTTTGCATAAGGCGAATCAGGAATTTGTATTCCGCCGGCCTGTTTTTCGTCAAATAAAAATTCCTCTGGCTCTTGTGTCTTTAAAATCTCTAAAAATTCTTCTGGAGTAATTTTTTCAAGAAAATCACCGGCCTTTACAGAATTTTGGGTTTTTAAAAAGACAAAAAAAGGCAGGATTGCAAAAATGAGTTTTATTCTACAGTTTTTCACCATAGTAAATTCCGGCCCATTCCCATCGTCCGTGAATTTCCGGGTCTACAGGAAAATTCACCTTTCTAAAATACAGGTACCAGACAGGCATGTAAGGGCTCCAGCCTGTTGTTCTCAAATAAGCTTCGTTTGGATTTGAAGATTCGTCGAGTTTTTCGTTGTAGCGGATTCTTTGTCCGACCATAAAACCTTTCATAGAGAAGTTTTCAAGAGCGTTTGCATCTGTTTCGCTTGATTTCCAGGACATTGCAAAGAAATTTACTTTTGAGCGGTATTTGTCGAGAGAACGCCAGTCGTAGCGTCTTATTGCAGTTTTTACAGCTTTTTCCAGAGCATCGAGGGATTCAAATGTCCAGTCCTTTGTCGAATTGGAAAAATCGACCATTTTTCTGGCATTTGAATAAGCATCCGGAATTCCCGGAATCTGGATTGTCGAGGCGTCAGGCTGTTTTAAAAAAAGCGAGTAGGATTTTAGCGCCTGGTTGTATTCGCCTTCTTTTTCGTATTCGAGTGCAAGGCGGACGTACATTTCTGTAATGCTCACAAGCGAAGGAAAACGGTTTACGAGCTGGTTAAAATACGAAATTTTATTTGTGGAATCTGTGCTGATTTGAATTAAATGCTGAAGGCAGATAAAGTGAACCGACTTTCCCTGAACGAGAAGATCCGGATAATTTTTAAGTATCCGGTTAAAGTAATATTCTGCGACAGGTTCTGCTCCGTTTTCAAGGTAGCTTGAAGCAACCATCAAAAGCCAGTACGCGTTGTAAATGTCTTTCGGATTTTTTTCTACCCAGTCCGTCAAAAACAGAATCATTTCACTTGAATTTTTTGAAGAATAAAGCGAATTTGCAATTCTGTTTATTACCGCATATCTGGTTTGCGCCGAAAGATTTTTTTCGTTTAGAAGAAGGTTTAGCTGGACAAGATTTTCATTATTTTTTTTAGCTGAACATGAAAAATTAGAAAAAAGCAAAGGTGCTGTAAGACACAAAAAAGCAAAAAATCTCAAATTTATCTTCATATTTAAAGATTAACAAAGTGCTTTCTTATTGGCAAGAGGGCGAAACTTGTTGTATTCTATTAGTTAGAGTTAATATCTGAATTTGAGGCAAAAATGAAAAAACTGGCAGCGACAACATTGAATATTATTCTGGCTCTCGGCGTTGTTTGTATTTTGGCAGGAATTCTTCTGTTTCCGCGTCTTGCGAGTCATTTTAACGCTCATGTCGAAACCTGGACTGTTATTCTTACGGTTGTCGGAGCGCTCGTTTTTTATTTTTCTCTCGTAAAATATAGTTCTGCCTTAGTTTTTTTTCTTGGCCTTTACGCTCTTCTTACTGGTTTTCTGTTTATGATTATTGGTTCTGGACTTGTTCCGTTTGGAATCGAAGGTCTTTGGCCAGTTTCAATTATTCTTGCAGGTTTTAGCGTTCTTTTTACAGGAATTACAAAAGACCGGCGCATTCGTGTTTCTTACCTTTTTCCGTCTGTTTTTTTAATCGGAATGGGTTTTTACTTTTTGCTTTTTTCTCTCAATTTGATTTCGATGGGTTTTAGAAAGTGGATTTCGATTTTCTGGCCGCTGTTTCCGGTTTTACTTGGAATCTGCCTCATAATTCTGTTTTTAATTCAACAGAATCCGGCCGCGCACTTTCCTTACGACAAAAGCGAAAGCCTTGAAAATGATTTTGAAGAGGATGCAAGGGAATGAAGCCGGTTTTTTACGTAACCTTTGCTTTTTCTTTTTCTCTTGTATTTTTTTCCTGCGGTTCAACTCCAAAAAGTGAATTGCAGGCGGAAAGTCATTTGGAAGGACAGTACAGCGCACAGCCCTCGGAAGCAGTTTCGATAGCGCTTCCTCCAAAAAAAGAGAAAAATTTTTTTTCAGGAATTCCAGAAGAAGCGGTCAATGCCGTTGAGAACGGCTCTCCAGAATCTATAAACCTTGCGTATTCGATTTTGCGGAAAAATGCAGAATTCTATACCGAAAACGAAAAAATTCTCTTAAATACAGCATATTCTTTTATGACGATTTTGTGGCAGCAGGAAAAAGTGAGCTTTCAGTCGTTTGAAGGCTTGCCGCCAAATCCTTATACAGGCGCAATTGAATCTGCAAAGCGC
This sequence comes from Treponema berlinense, assembly GCF_900167025.1. Lineage (GTDB taxonomy): Bacteria > Spirochaetota > Spirochaetia > Treponematales > Treponemataceae > Treponema_D > Treponema_D berlinense. The sequence goes on from NZ_FUXC01000002.1 coordinate 135,785, forward strand.
GGAATTTACGACGAAAGCACTGGAAGTTCCGATTTTTTAACCCTCGTCCTTCCTTCCTTGGTTCTTGTAACTTCAGAAACCAGAAAAGATTATTATGCTCTTGCACAGGAATCTCTTTCTTTGGCATTAAAAACAAATCCGGAAAGCGTCGTCGCCAATTTTTTGCAGGGCGTGCTTTTGCGTAGACAGAACGATTTTGAAAACGCCTTGCCTTTTTTTAAGAAAGCCTTTGATTCTTCTCCACAGACCGTAGAAACTTGCTATACTCTGGCAGACTGCAACTTTAAGTTAAAGAATTATTCAAAATCTTACGAACTTGCAAAATCAATTCTCGAAAAAAATCAGTTTTATTCTCCGGCCTTAAAACTTTGCGCAGAAAATGCATTTGCTCTTGGCGCCCTTGAAGAAAGCGAGCTTTATGTTGGAAGGGTTTTGCAGCAGGAGCCGGAAAATTCTTATTTTGTTTTGTTCAGGGCAAAAATTCTTGCGGAAAAAGGTGATTATATTCGCTCTGCTTCCTTGCTTGACGTCTATGCGCTTACAAATTCCGACAGCCGTGAATATCTTGTTTTGCGCACAAAAGTTCAAAAAGACTGGAATAAAAATATGACGGCGGCCTGCGCTACAATTGAAAAGGCTCTTTCCCTTTATCCTGACGACACAGAAATTCTTCTTACTGCGGCAAGCCTTGCCGGGGAGACTGGTTCAAAAATAAATGGAAAAACCGCCGGCGAACTTGCAGAAAAGGTTCTTTTGACGGACAGCACGAACGTCGAGGCTATGAAAATTCAGGTGAATGATTTTGTAAGCCGGAAAAAATGGAGCGAAGCTTACAAGGCAAGTTCTGCTCTTGTAAAGATTAAAGATATTCCTGCAGAATGTATTTTTACTCACATCGATGTTTGTCTTGCGTCTGGCAAAAACAGCGAAGCGTGGGATATTGTTTCTTCACTTTACGAAAAAAATCCAAAAAACGAAGCGGTTTTGCAAAATTATATAAAAGTTCTTGTTGCTACCGACAGACGTTCCGAGGCTTCCCAGCTTATTGAACAGAATCTTTCCGGGGCATCTTCAAAAATGAAAAGTTTCTTCTATTATGAGCGAAGTTTTTTGCAGAAAAACGAAAATGCGGTTATGGTGGATTTACGTTCGAGTCTTACAGCAAACCCTCGCAACAAGGATGCTCTTTTTCGCCTGTATCAAATTTATTTTAATAAAAAAGAATATCGCAAGGCTCAGTATTATTTAAAACAGGTAGTTGCGATTTCTCCGGCAGATGAGAGCCTTTTGCTGCTAAATGCTGAGCTAGAAACGCTTCTGTCCAAATAGACATCTTTATTCTTGCCTTGCCACAATATTATCAAAATGTTATTCTTTTAAGGCTAAAAATTCAATAAAAAAGGAAGGGAAAAAATGTCTTTTATACCTTTATTGCAGAATGGTGCTCAGGGACAGGGCAACATGCTTATGTCTGTAGTTCCGTTTATCTTAATCATTGCAATTTTCTATTTCTTCATTATTCGTCCGCAGAATAAAAAGCAGAAAGAAACTGAAAAAATGATTAACGCCCTTAAAAAAGGCGACAAAGTTGTTACAATCGGTGGAATCCACGGAACTGTAAGCTCTACAAAAGAAAAATCAGTTGTTGTAAAAGTTGATTCAAACACTCAGATTGAATTTTCTCGCTCTGCAATTTCTGCAGTTGTTACAGAAAAACCTGTTGCAAAAGCTTCTTCTAAAAAAGCAAAGAAAGCTGAAGAAGTAAAAGCAGAAGAGCCAACTGTTGAAGTAAAAGCAGAAGCTCCTGCAGAAGAAAAAACAGCAGAAGAAAAAACAGCAGAAGAAGAAAATAAATAGTTTTCAGGGTGGAATTATTAAATGAATAAACGCAGTCGTTTTATTCTTATTCTGGTTGTACTTGCCGTTTGCGCTCTTTTTTTAAGACCGTCGGTAAAATGGTATTTTGGCACACCAGATGAGATTCAGAAAGTAGCTTTGAGTTCACTTGAAAAAATCAAGGATGAATCAGAGAAAAAAGCAAGAGAAGAAGTTGCCCTTGTTAAAGAAATGGCAAACAAAGATGCAAATGCTTCTTTGGATAAATCTTACTCTTACGTTGTAAAAGCAGCAAAAAAAGCATATAAAGCTGCTAAAAAAGATGTTCCTTCGGACATGAACCTTGCGGCAGTTCTCTCTGCATTTTCAAGTTCATCGGAATTGCAGTCGGTATTTGAAAATTATTACCGCTCGCTCTATTTAAAAGCAAAACACAATTACAATTCGTCTGTAAAACTTGGTCTTGACCTTTCTGGCGGTATGAACATTATCGTAAAGGCGGATTTGGATGCGGCGCTTGCTAAACAGAAAGAAAATTCTGAAGTTGCAAATCCAGATGCTTTTAAAGAACAGGCAATGACACAGGCTTTGGAGACTCTTACATCTTCAATCGATAAATTCGGTCTTACTTCTCCGGTTATCCGTCAGCAGGGTGAAGACAGAATTTACATCGAAATTCCAGGCCAGGCAGATGGTGAAAGTGTAAATTCTATTATTCAGGGTAAAGGAAGCTTGAATTTCCGCCTTGTTGACGAAAACGCAACAAACGCCTTTGCCGCTTACTATGCTTCTGTTGGACCTGATGCATTCAAGGCAGACGGCTCTCTTGCAGACCCATCGGTAATTTCTCCAGACACTGAGGTTTTCGGTTATTATACAAAAGATTCTTATGGTCTTGACCAGAGAATTGGATATATTGCAGTTAAAAAACAGGTTGCCCTCGATGGAAACCACGTAAAATCAGCTCAGGTAAGCCGCGACCAGACAACAGGACAGACAGAAGTAAACTTCTCTCTCGATTCTGCTGGAGCGACAATTTTTGCTGATTTTACAGGCGCTCACGTAGGCGAACGTCTTGCAATCGTAAACGACAACAAAGTAAAATCTGCTGCTACAATTCGCCAGGCTATTACTGGTGGAAACGTAAGCCTTTCTGGTGGTTTTAGTGTAGAAGAAGCCCAGAATATTCAGAAAGTTCTCCAGACTTCTTATCTTGAAGTTCCGTTAAAGATTGAAAGCCAGCAGGTTGTCGGCGCATCTCTCGGAAAACAGGCGATTCATCAGGGAATGATGGCTTTGGCTCTCGGTCTTGGCCTTGTATTCATCTTTATGATTGCTTATTACATTGGTGCTGGTTTTTATGCAGTTATTGCACAGATTCTCAACATGTACATCATGTTCTCTGTGCTTTCGGCATTCAACCTTACGCTTACACTTTCTTCTGTTGCCGGTATGATTCTTACAGTTGGTATGTCTGTTGACGCCAACGTAATTATTTTTGAACGCATTAAAGAAGAGCTTGCGCTTGGAAAGAGCCGTGCAGCCGCAATTGCTTCCGGTTTTGACAACGCATTCTGGGCGATTATGGACTCTAACATTACTACATTTATCGCCGCCCTGTTCTTGAGCCAGCTTGGTACAGGTTCAATCCAGGGATTTGCAGTTTCTCTTGCAATCGGTGTATGTTCATCAGTATTTACAGCACTGGTAATTTCCCGCCTTATGTTTGACTTTAACACAGATGTAATCGGACAGAAAAAAATCAGTATCGGCTGGGGAGTTAAACAGTAATGAAAAAAGTAATTCATTTTAGTAAATTTTTCCCTGCAGCAGTTGTTTTGAGCGCAGTTCTTATCGTTTCTGGAATCGTAAGCCTTTGTGTTCGCGGAATGAACTGGGGTCTTGAATTTAAACCTGGCCAGAACATTCAGGTTAGTGTTGCGGCAGAAACAGATTCTGACAAAATCGCAGAACTTCTTACTTCTAATAAAATCAACGCTTCTGTAAAGTCTGCCGGAGATGAAAATACTTATCAGGTTCGCACTGAATCTGGCGAAAGTGTAGAAAATGCAGTTAAGTCTGTTCTTGCAGAAAAATATGGCAACGAAAATGTTGTGATTGAACAGAGCCAGTCAATCAGCGCACAGTTTTCAAAATCTTTGATTCGTGATTCTATCGTCCTGGTTTTGGCAACTTTGGTTTTGATTTTTGCATACACATTGTTCCGCTTTAAGTGGGATGCAGCCCTTGGTTCTGTAATTGCCGTTATCCACGACGCTTTGATTATGATTTCATTCTTTACCTGGTCACAGCTTGAATTTACAACAACTTCAATCGCTGCAATCCTTACGATTATCGGTTACTCAATTAACGCAACAGTCGTAATTCTTGACCGTGTTCGTTCTGATATGAAGATTGTGGAAGCAAAATCTTTCAAAGATATTCTTGACAGTTCTCTTACTGCAACTTTGAGCCGTTCTGTAATTACGACAATAACAACACTTTTTGCTGTTCTTGCCCTCGTTGTATTTACAACTGGCGACATCAAGAATTTTGCAATTGCGCTCGTAGTTGGTCTTATTTCCGGATGTTATTCATCATTGTTTATTGCAGGCGCATTCATCGCAACTGTAAGAAAACATTGGAAGCCAGTTGCAGTTTTGCCAAAAGCGAATGTTCGTTCAGAAGAAGAAAGCGAATAGTTTTTGACTTTTAATGAATGATTAAGCCGTGGATTTTTATCTGCGGCTTTTTTTTATGCTCTTTTGCTTGTAATGAATTTTATAAAATGCGATATTTAAATTCTATGAAAATTATTCGTGCAGAAAAAATGGGGTTTTGCGCCGGTGTGCGGCATGCCGTAAAAACTGCGGACAATGCCCTTGAAGAAAATAAAAACGGACAGGTTTATTCATTTGGACCTCTTATTCACAATCCTTTGGCCCTAAAAACTTTTGAAAACCGCGGACTGAAAATTCTTGATGAAGAAAAAATTTCCTGTGTAAAAAAAGAAGATACGGTTGTAATTCGGGCGCATGGAGTTCCTCCGGAAATAAAAGAAGAACTCGAAAAAACCGGTGCTAAAGTTTTGGATGGAACTTGCCCAATCGTTCAGGCCAACCAAAAAAAATGCGCGGATTTTGCAAAAAACGGCTGGATTATTTTTTTTACGGGAGATGCAAATCACGGAGAGGTGATTGGAATTGAAGGCGCGGCCAGGCGTGGTGCGGAAGATGCCGGAAAAAAACTGGATTTTGTTCTTGTAAAATCTGTCGAAGAAGCTGTTTTTGAATATAAAAAACTTTTTTCAGAAAATGTACCGGAAAACTGTGTCTTGATAAGCCAGACGACTTTTAGTGTAAAACTGTTTGATGAAATTGCCGCTGTTTTAAAAGAAAAAATTCCTGAGTTAAAGGTTTTGCGCACTATTTGCCCTGCAACCTACGACCGGCAGGACAGTTTGACAGATTTGTGCAAAAAAGTAGATGGAGTTCTTGTAATCGGCGGAAAAAACAGCGCGAATACAAACCGGCTTTACGGAAAAGCAAAGTCGCTTTGCAATCACGCCGCCCTGATTGAAAAAGCGGATGAAATTCCCGAAAAATTTTTCTCTCTTGAAAAAGTCGGGCTTACGGCAGGAGCAAGCACTCCGGACGATGTTATTGATGAAGTTGAGAAAACTCTGACAAAAAGTTTTTAGTTTTTTTTTAGATTTTACAACTATCATACTCTATAATATTTCTAAGAAATTAAAAAAGTTTTGAAAATTATTCACGATTGTGAGCTTAAAATGAAAAAAATTATCAAAGTTTTTATACTTTTGTTGGCATGTTTTTTTGTTTCATGTTCTTCCTCAAATATTGAAGATTCAGAATCAGAGAATATTGTTGCGACTGAAAAAAAACAGCGCTCTAAAAAAATAAAGCCGATTAAATACAACGAAGAAGAGTATGAAAAAGCCTACAATCAGCGAAATTATTCTACTTGTCTTGGAATGATGCTGTACAAGACAAGAAAAAAAGCGGATATAAGGGACAATCTTGACCTTGCCATGCTTTATTTTATTACCGGCGAATATGCCCAGGCTTCAGCTGTCTTTGAGAAGACCGACGCGCAGATGTTCGATGCGCTTACAAAAAGCATTACGAAATCGATCGGAAAAGCGATTGTCAACGAAAATTTAAAAGAATATACTGGCAATGTTTACGAGTATCTTCTTGTAAACACGATGAATTCCCTTTGTTATTATTTGCAGGGAGATTTAAATAGCGCTGTAAACCAGCTCACAAAACTTTCTGACGTAAAACTTCCTGAATACAGACGTCTTTACGGTGAGGTTTCGGTAAAAAACGGTCTGGATCCTTCTGCACGCGAAAAACTTGATGAGGACGCAAAATCTCTGAGCGCTTACAATATTGACTCTTCTGTTTTTACGGCCGATTTGCCTAAAAAGCCGACCGAAAAAGACGTTTATAAAGAATCTTCTCTTGCCAGATATTTAAGTTTAATTTTAAGACAGGCAGATGGCGATAAAAGCCAGATTGATTCTGATTCTATTGTCTTAAAGTCGCTCGTAAAAGATTTTGATTCTGTTGATTCTGCAATTCCTTCCGGTAAAGGCCGCGTTAACGTTCTTGCTCTTGCAGGTCTTATTGGAAAACAGACTGCAAAAGAGGTTTATTTTCCTTCAAAGTCTACATATTTTTATGTTCCGACTGGAAATTCTTCTTATCGACTTCTTCCTGTTCAGTTTAAATTTGTCTATCCGTCTTATGCAGGAAAATCTACTGTAAGCGGAGTTGACGTTGTGCTGAATAATGTGGGAACCAAAAGCGCCGTTATAATAGAAAATTTTAATGCAAATCTGGAAAAATCTGTTAAACTTAGAGCTAGAAAAGAATACGCTGCAAGCATGAACCGCAGTATTACAAAAAAAGTCAGTGGAATTGTGGCTGGAATTGCAAGTATAAACGCCAGTTACGAAGGCTTAAAAATGCTTTCGGGAAGAAGTATTGCTTATACTTTGGCTTCGATTGCTTTTGACGCGCTTTGTTCTTCAACGGCAGCAGGACTTTCGGCTATCGATTTGACAGAAACCGCTGATATTCGTCAGGGCGAATTTTTCCCAGAAACCGTAAATGCCGCAGGTTTTACTGTTCCAGCCGGCTTGTACAAGGGAAAGGTGGTTTATCGCTTTTCAGACGGAAGTGTAGTCGAAAAACCGTTTGAAACGGAAGTAAAAGAAGGAAAGCCTTCATTGGTTGTTTCTTCTTGCATAAAATAGATTTATTATTGAGAGGTAATTTATGAAAGTAAAAGTAGTATTGGCAAATTTATTGGTTGTTTCTTCATTGTTTTTCTTTTCTTGCGGATCAACTTCTGTAAAAAGATATGGCGCGGAAGAAAGCGTAAAAGATTTGAGCGGATATTGGAACGATAACGATGTTAATCAGGTTTGCACAACTTTGATTGATTCGTGTATAAAGTCAAAACGTGTTGCAAATTTTAAGAGCACAAAAGGAAGAACTCCTGTTGTAATTATTGGAACTATCAAAAACAAGAGCGTTGAACACATTGACACTTCAATTCTTTCAAAAAGATTTCAGAACGTAATTATCAATGACGGAACTTTGGAATTTGTTGCAGATGCAAATCAGAGAGAAGAGCTCCGTGCAGAAAAATATGATCAGGCGGAAAATGCTTACGAAACTGCAAAATCTATCGGAAACGAAACTGCCGCAGACTTTATGCTTCAGGGAACTGTTACAACAATTGTAGATACTGACGGAAGACAGCAGGTAAGAACTTATCAGGTTGATATGCAGTTGATTGATTTGGAAACAAACAGAATTATTTGGTCTGATCAGAACAACGATATTAAAAAATACATAAAAAAATCTGCTGTAAAATTCTAACAATTTACAAAACTTGATAACGTAAGAAAGATTAAGGATTTTTATGAAAAAAAGTATTTTTGTTTTTTCCTTTATATTCTCTGCCTGTTTGATTTTTGGCGCAAAAAAGAAGATGCCAGAATGGATAACTCTTCCGGCAAGTGTTTATCCTTCGGAAACTTATATGAACGGAACTGGCTCTGGAGAAAATCGGGAAAGTGCAGAACTTGAAGCTGTAAAAAACCTTTCTTCTATTTTTGGGCAGACAGTAAAGTCGAACAGTCTCGCATCAAAAAAAATGGAGCAGGCGCTTTCTGACGGAAAAGTTTCTTTTTCTTCGTCTGGAAATTTGCAGCAGAATATAACAAGCCAAATCGAAGCAGAAAATCTGATTGGAATCGAAATTGCAGAATATTTTTACAATTCGTCCGAAAAAAAATGGTATGCAATTGCAATTCTCGACAGAAAAAAGACGGCCGCTGTTTATCTGGATCTTATACAGAAAAACGATGCTGTTGTCAGACAGTCTGTAGCAGAGTCTGAAAAAAATCCGCATTCTTTTTACGGTTATAGTGAAATTTGTTTTGCAACTGACATTGCTTCCGAAAACGACAGGCTGCTTAAAAACCTTACAGTGATTGATTTTGAGCAGGGAAATGCGATCAGTAAAGAAATTGTTTCGCTTCAAAGCATGCAGGCTGCTCAAAAAAAGTTTGCAGAAGGAATTACGATTTATATAAGGATTGGTGGCGACAGGGAAAATAAGATAAAATCTGCTTTTCAAAACATTTTTTCAAAATACGGATTTAAAACATCTTCGTCTAAAAAAGAAAAATATGGGCTTGAAGGCAGTTATTCTTCCGAAATTTCAAAAAGAGGAAAAATCACCTACTGCGTTTATACATTGAACTTGGATTTTTCTGATAATTTGAAGTCGGAGTCGCTGTTTGCAATAAATTTAAAAGGAAGAGAAGGCGCTCCTTCAGAATCCGATGCAAAAAACAGAACTTACCGGGTTTTGGAAAAAAACATTGGAACAGAATTCAGTAAAAATTTTGATTCTTATATGAATAATCTTTCTTTTAAGTAACTTTTTGTTTAGGATTAGTCCGTCTTTTTGGCGGTTTGTTAAAAAATAAAATTTGCTCTGCAAATTTAGTAGGAGAAATAAAATGAAAAAGAGTATTTTTATTCTTTCTGTTGTAGCTGCTGCTCTGTTCAGTAGCTGTGGAACTACAAAGGTTTCTGGTTCTGGAATCAAAGGCAATGCCGCTAAAGTTCAGAAGAATTACGTAACAATTCTTGACTATCAGGGAGCATCGTTTGGTTCAGAAATTCCTCAGTGGGTTGTTGAAATTGGAAACGGAAATTATTCTGCAGAATATCTTTCTCCAATCATGCCAGGAATTGCCGGCAAAAAACCATTTGTTGTAGTTTCTCGTGGTGACAACCTTGAATTTACAAAGCAGTGGGCTGACTTGGTTGATGTAGAAGTTCAGGTTGGCGATGAAATGCAGAGAATTGTTGGAAAAGCTGTTTCTGCTGCTCAGAAAGGACGCTCAAAACAGTCTGGCGATGTAAAAGATCCAACTACTTTGGAACAGGAATTGAATATGTACAAGCAGGCTGTTTCTGCCGTTGAGCTTAACGGTCTTGAAAAAATTGCTTCATATTGGATTCAGAAAGAAGTAAAGCCTTCAAAAAAAGCAAAGGAATCAAAAGTTTATTATGAATACTATGCTGTTTGGGGCATGACTAAAAAACTTTACGATGCTCAGATTCAGAGCGCTATGAGTTCTATCGAAGACAATACTGACGAAGGAAAGGCATTGAAAGAAGCTCTTTCTCTTAAACTTCAGAATATGATGATTACTTCAAACAACGAAGAAGTCAATACTGAAGCTGAAGAGACACTCGAGGCTAAATAATTTAACGTAAGATTGAATTATTTAGTTTATGTGATTTGATTTTCTGATAAAAACTTTGTCTCTTTTGCAGGCAAAGTTTTTATTTTTTTAGAAGAAAATCCGATGAATTCGATTTTTTTGTTCAGGCTGGTTATATGAAAAATTTTCAAAGAAAAGCATTTGTTTTAAGTTTAGTTCTTTTTGTCTTATCTTTTGCAGTTTATGCGGCAGATAACAAGGGCGATGATATTTTTGAAAGCCAAAAAGTTGAAGAGGGCGATTTTTATAAAATTGTCGTTGAACCTTCAAAAAAAGAAATAGAAACTGAAAATTCTAAATTTTTTGAAAGCGTAAAGCAAAAAAAACTCGATATTCTAAAAAAAATTGAAAATGAACGCCAGAAAGTTGCTTCTTCAAAAAGCCAGATTTCTTCGGCAAAAGAGAGGGCAAGGGCGGAACTTGAAAAAAACAAGGCGAATTTGAAAAATAAGCCTGCAAAAAATACAGCGAAGACAAAAACTGAAAATAATTCAACAGCTTCTACGGCGCAGGCAAAAAAAGAAGATGTTTCTGTAAGCCAGACACCAAGGACAGATCCTAAGAAAAAAACTGCCGAAAAAGAAATTTTTGAAAAACAAAACAAAACTGCAAAAAAGCCGGAGTCAGATTCAAAAAGAAAAACTTCGGTAAATAAGCCTGGTATAAAAGAGAATGAACAGAAAAAACTGCGGGAACAGCAGAATGAAAATAATAAAACTATGACGATTGAAGAATCCGAGCAAAAAATGGATTCTGTTATAGATATGCGTAAAAAATTTATTGATTTTGGAATGGGATATAAAGGCATAAACTATGTTTGGGGCGGAAAAACTCCAAGACCGGGTTTTGACTGTTCCGGACTTGTATCTTATACGGCAAAACAGAGCCTTGGTATAGATGTAAGGGGAAACGCCCAGGATATTTACAATCAGACATCTCCTGTTTCGTTGGGAGAGGCTCTTCCAGGCGATTTAATCTTTTTTAAGGGCGCTTCTGATTCAAGAATTACGCATGTTGGTATTTATTTAGGAAAAAATCCTGGACAAAATGACTTTGGAAAACAGAACTTGTTTTTAAATGCGGCAAGCGGCGGTCCAAGAACTGGTGTGATTATCAGCGGTTTGAATGAAAATTACTGGAAAAAAACATTTTATGGTTGTGGAAGGCTTATTCCTGAAATTTAATGAATAATTGTAAATGCGTTACGGATTGTAAGGGCGCCGGAGGTGTTGTTTTCTGGAATGTAATGGAAGAAAACAATGAAACCCTGAAAAGCCGGACGGCAACTTGTTGCCGGAACGCCCATAATCAGAAAATCGCGTGTAATTGCCCCTATTAAAATTAGTTGCTATAATTAAAATACTATCTCTGTGGTTTATTGGCTTTATTAGAGAAAAAATTACGAGGTCTTAAATGGTATCTAAAAGTGTTGGTGTTATTGGTGCTGGTGCGTGGGGCTCTGGTCTTGCACAGGCAATTGCCCGTGGTGGACACAAGGTTCAGATGTGGGCGCGCGAACAGGATGTTGTTGACGGCATAAATAACAATCATGAAAATAAGCGCTATCTTCCGGGTTATCCGCTTTCTGAAAATATGACTGCTTCTTCTGATATAAAAGAAGTTGCCAGCGGAAAAGAATTTTTGATTCTTGCTTCTCCTTCGCTTTATCTTGCTTCTACTGCTAAGCAGCTGCTTGAAGTTGATGATATTAAACAGGGAAATGTTACTATCGGCGTAATTACAAAGGGATTTATTTCTTCTGCCGAAGGACCAAAACTTGTCCTTGAAACTTTGGAAAACGTTTTGCCTCCATGCTATAAAGGCCAGCTTGTTTATATTGCAGGACCTTCTCATGCGGAGGAAGTTGCAATGGGAAAACTTACAGGTTTGATTGCCGCTTCTGAAAATGCAAAAAATTCTATCCGTTTCCGCGAGCTTATGCATGTTCCTGGACTTATGGTTTATTCTTCGCTTGATGTTATTGGTGTTCAGATTTGTGCTGCCGCTAAGAACGTAATTGCGATTGTTTTTGGCGCATTGGATGCTATTGCTGAGCATTCGGATCAGTTTGGCGATAATACAGAATCTTTGCTTCTTGCTGCCGGACTTAACGAAATTCAGACTCTCGGCATGGCTATGGGAGCAACTCATCCAGAAACATTTACTTCTATTGCCGGTGTAGGCGACCTTGATGTAACTTGCCGCTCAAAATATGGACGCAACCGCCGCTTTGGTCAGGATATGATTAAAACAGACATGCTTGAAAAATTCAAAAATCTTGATGACCTTATTGCGCGCATTGGCGAAATCGGCTATTTGTCGGAAGGTGCTGTTGCCTGCAAATATGTGCACGAAATTGCTGCTAAGCTTGGCATTAAACTTTTGATTTGTGAGGGTCTTTATAAAATCCTCAATAAAGAAATTAAACCTGCTGACTTGATTAACAACCTTTTGACAACAGGAAAAATTGACTAAAATTTAAAAATTAGCAGATTGTTTACGGGAATAAAAAATGCTTGAAAAAATTACAAACACTTTCAGTAATATTGTCCGCACTGTGAGCGGAAAATCTACAATTACAGAAAAAAACATTGAAGACACAGTTGAACAGATTAAGATGGCTCTTCTTGAAGCCGATGTGAATCTTCGTGTTGTGCGTCGCTTTGTTAATGCAACGATTGAAGAGGCTAAAGGCGAAAAAGTTCTGCGCGCTGTAGATCCTGGACAGCAGTTTGTAAAAATTATATATGACCGCATTGTAAAAATGCTTGGCGACCAGAAAGTTGACTTGCAGTTAAAAGGTCCTGATACACAGTCTGTAATTCTTTTGCTTGGTCTTCAGGGTGCTGGTAAAACGACTGCGGCCCATAAACTTGCAGCCAGGCTTTTAAAAGAAGGCAGAAAGCCTGTTCTTGTAGCCTGTGACCTTGTTCGTCCTGCTGCTGTTGAACAGTTAAAGACTCTTGGCGAAAAGATTGGCGTAAGTGTTTATTTTGAGGATGGCGAAAAAAATGCCGTAAAAGTTGCAAAAAACGGTCTTTCGTTTGCAAAAAAGAATGGTTTTGATACGGTGATTGTCGATACTGCCGGTCGTCTTCAGATTGACGAAAGCATGATGGAGGAACTTGTTTCTGTAAAAAAAGCAGTTGACCCTCAGGAAGTGCTTTTGGTTGCAGATGCAATGACCGGTCAGAACGCAGTTGACATTGCCAAGAGTTTTGATGAGCAGCTTGGACTTACAGGCGTAATTCTTACAAAATTTGATTCCGACGCCCGTGGTGGTGCGGCTCTTTCTTTAAAAACAATCACTGGAAAACCGATTTTGTTTATCGGTACAGGCGAAAAAACTGATGATTTTGAACCTTTCCATCCGGACAGAATTGCAAGCCGTATTCTTGGCATGGGCGACATTGTAAGTCTGGTTGAAAAAGCCCAACAGACGGTTGATGAAGAGGAAGCAAAAAAACTTCAGGCAAAGCTTGCCCGCAATGAATTTACTTTGAATGATATGCTTGCCCAGTTTGAAAATGTCGGAAAAATGGGAAGCGTAAGTTCTCTGCTCGATATGATTCCTGGACTTGCTGGACAAATTGATGAAAGCAAGATTGATCTTTCTGGAATGAAAAAACAGAAGGCGATTATTCAGGCGATGACTCAAAAAGAGCGCAATAATCATTTGATTATTGGTCCGAGCCGCCGCAAGAGAATTGCTAAAGGAAGCGGAACAAGCGTGGCCGAAGTAAACAAACTCATAAAGCAGTTTGAAAAAACTAAGCTTACAATGAAAAAACTTACAAAAAACCGCGGAATGCAGGCAAAACTTATGCAGGGAATGGCTGGAATGGGCGGCGGTTTTCCTGGCGGATTTCCGGGATTTGGCCGTTAACCGGTGACTGAATATTCTGGGATAAATCCTAGCCTGGATTGAAGCCCCGAAGTTGCATTCTAGCGATTGAGCTTTGCGAAATTGCCGGAATGCAATGGAGCGAAGGCGGAAGGGCGGAAAGCCACTCGACTGTAAAAGTTTGCTCCATTTGTTTATTAAAATTTATGATTTTTATAATTTTTGTTTTAATTTCTGCCTTGTCTTTTTTTTATTTTGTTGCAATGCAGATTGCGTCTCCTGGAACTTTTTTGGGAACTTTTTTTAGTTTTTCTGTTGTCTGGCTTTTGTGCGCCGTTTTTTTTGCAGTTCTTGCTGTTTTGCAGAAAAAAAAGCTTTTAAGAACGATTTTTTTTAAGATAAAACGCAGCATAAAAATATTTTTGGGCATTTTTGTTTTTTTATGCGCCGTAATTTGCGGTGTAAACTTGTTTTTTATCTGTAATCCGAGGCTTTCTGATGGAAAAGAAAAAGTTCAGTACGTGATTTTGCTTGGCGGCGGAATTACAAAAGACGCAGAATTGACATTGTCCGTTCAAAACCGTGTGCGTGTGGCAGGTGAATACTTAAAAACCCAGCCTCAGGCGATTTCTGTTGTGACAGGCGGAAAAGGAAGATTTGCTCCCTGTCCGGAATCTGACGTTTTAAAACCTGCGCTTGAATCTTATGGAATTGAAGGAAAAAGGGTTCTGGCGGAAAATATGGCAAAAGATACGATTGAAAATTTTTTGTTTAGCGTAAAAATTCTTTCAGAACATGAAAATAAAACTGTTCAGGAAATTTTAAATGCGCCGGTTGCTGTTGTGACGAGCGATTTTCACCTTGCGAGGGCGGAACGGCTTGCAAAGAGAATCGGTTTTACGGATGTTTACGGAGTTGCTTCAAAGACGCCGGCACTTTTTGTTTTGAATTCTTATTCGCGTGAAATTTGTTCTTACATAAAATTGAATTTGCGGATTTTGTTTACAGGAAAACCTTCGCTTTTAAAATAAAATTCTGAAATATTTAAAATATAAAATATATATGGAAGATTTTGCTTTAAAATACCATAAAATCCTCTGCAAAGAGTTTCCTTCCTGGCTTTGTGGCTATGTTTGCCTACCGGTTTTGCAAAGACTAAAAGGCATTGGACTTTTGTGCGGAACTGACTGGACTGCGCTTTACAGAAATAGATTTTTTTACAGCCGTTTTGATCACAGTGTCGGAACAGCCCTTGTTGCCTGGAATTTTTCGCAGGATAAGAAGCAGACACTTGCGGCTCTTTTTCATGACATTGCGACAGGCGTTTTTAGCCACGTAAACGATTTTAGGAAGGGCGACGCCTTAAAACAGGAATTGAGTGAAAACGAAACTTTTAATATTCTTGCTGGCGACGAAAAACTTGCCGGGCTTTTAAAAAAAGACAGGATTGAACTTGAGGAAATTGCCGATTATCACATTTATCCTTTGTGCGACAACGAAATTCCGCGTTTGAGCGCAGACAGACTGGAGTATATGTTTCCTAGCAATATGGCCCTCGCGTTTTTGAACAACGGACACGTCTGGACTTTTGAAGAAACTGAAGAAATTTATAAAAATATCTGTGTGTTAAAAAACGAGAGCGGAAAAGATGAACTTGGATTTTCGGATTTAAAACTTGCGGAACTTTACACCGAAGGTTTTTGCGACTGCTCTTTGATTTTGCAGCACAACGAAAATAAGCTCGCGCTAAATATGCTTGGAAAAATCGTAAATCTTGCGATTGAAAAAAAACTGATAACTGAAAAAGATTGCATGTCTTTGAGCGAAAAAAAAGTGATTGAAATTTTTGATGAATATGCGGTTTTGAACGACGATTATCTTTCTTCGCTTATAAAAAAATGGCGGACAATGACGCAGATTGAACGGTTTTGTCAGGAGCCTGGACAAAATTATTACAGCGTAAATCTTGAAGTAAAAAAAAGATATATAGACCCTCTTGTAAAGCAATTTTCTGGAAAGGTTGAGCGGGTTTCGGAGGCAAGTTTTAGGGCGCAGAAAATGATTCAAAGCCTCTTGTGTTTTAAGGATAGCGAATACGGCGCTGTAAAACTGCTGTAAACGCAAGTCTACCGGCACAAGTGGTGATACTTGTGTTGAGGAGTTTGAAAATTTCCGCTAAACTAAAATGTATGGGTGGAAAAACTGAAACTTCTAAAATTGCAGAAAAAAAAGAAAAAAAAGAAAAAACTTCTGCTGTAGACAAAAAAACAGAAAAAACGACGGCTGTAAAGAAAACAGCTGCAAAAACTTCTGTAAAAGCAAAAAAGCCTGTTGCCGGAATTGACGAAAACGGAACTTTCAGAGCGTGGGACAACGCAAAAACAAAGGCTAAGCCTAAAAAAACTGAAGAAAAAACTCCTGCAAAACGTGGAATTAGTGCAGAACAGACAGCAAAAGCCCTTGCCGCTGCAAAGGCAATCGATCCGTCTTTAAAAACTAAAGGAAAAAAACTCGCGGCTTACGACGATTCGCAGATTAAGCACCTTGATGCTCTGGAGCATATTCGCCTGCGTTCAGGAATGTATATTGGACGGCTTGGCGATGGTTCAAACCAGAATGACGGAATTTACGTTCTCTTAAAAGAAGTTATCGATAACTCAATTGATGAATTTATTGTCGGTTTTGGAAATAGAATCGATATTCAAATTGTTGAAAACCGCGTAAAAGTCCGGGATTACGGACGTGGAATTCCTCTTGGAAAGGTTGTTGAATGTGTAAGCCAGATAAATACCGGTGCAAAGTACAATGACGATGTTTTTCAGTTTTCTGTCGGAATGAACGGCGTCGGCACAAAGGCTGTAAACGCTCTTTCTTCGTATTTTAAGGTAATTGCAATTCGCGACGGTTATGCTACAGAAGCTGTTTTTGAGCGCGGAAAGCTTGTTGCAGAAAAAAATACTGTAAAACTTTCAAAACCTGCAAAAAACGGAACTTATTTTGAATTTGTTCCAGATGAAGAAATTTTCGGCAAGTACAGCTTTAATATGGAATTTGTCGAAAAACGGCTCTGGAATTACGCTTATTTAAATACCGGTCTTACAATCAACTTTAATGGACAGGTTTTTACAAGCCAAAACGGACTTTTGGACCTTTTGCAGAAAGAACTCGAAGCCGATACGATTTATCCAATTGGTTCGTATACTGGCGCCCACCTTCAGTTTGCATTTACCCACACAAATGCTTATGGAGAAAATTATTTTTCTTTTGTAAACGGACAGTTTACGAGCGACGGTGGAACCCATCTGAGTGCATTTAAGGAAGGCTTTATAAAAGGAGTGAATGAGTTTTTCCAGGAAAATTACAAGTCTGAAGACATTCGCGAAGGAATTACGGCCGCCGTTCTTGTAAAAGTAAAGGATCCGATTTTTGAAAGTCAGACAAAAAATAAACTCGGAAATACTGACATAAGACAGTGGATTGTGAGCGAAGTTCAGTCTGGACTTGATGACTGGCTTCATAAAAATCCAAAGGCTGCGGAAATGCTTCAGAAAAAAATTGAAGCGAACGAAAAACTTCGTACAGAATTGAGCGCTGTAAAAAAAGAAGCGAAGGAAGCTGCCAAAAAGGTGAGCATTCGAATTCCTAAACTTGATGACTGCCGTTTTCATCTTGAAGATGGAACAAAAGGCGAAAATTCGATGATTTTTATTACCGAAGGAAATTCTGCTTCCGGCGTCATGACGCACAGCCGCGATGCAAATTCTCAGGCGATTTTTTCCCTGCGCGGAAAACCAGAAAATATGTACGGCAAAAAGCAGACTGATATTTACAAAAATGATGAGCTTTTTCAGCTTATGCGCGCTCTTGGAATCGAAAATTCTGTTGAAGATCTCCGTTATTCAAAAATCGTAATTGCAACCGATGCCGATAACGACGGATTTCATATCAGAAACCTTGTCCTTACTTTTTTCCTTGGTTATTTTGAAGAACTCGTTACAAGCGGCAGAGTTTGGATTTTGGAAACTCCTCTTTTCCGTGTCCGCACAAAAAAAGAAAATATTTATTGCTATAGCGAAGATGAACGCGACAAGGCTCAGAAAAAGCTTGGAAAAAATTGCGAAACCAGCCGTTTTAAGGGATTGGGAGAAATCAACCCGAGCGAATTCAGGCAGTTTATTGACCCTCAGACAATGCATTTGACGCCGGTCGAAGTTAGCCAGCTTAAGGTAATTCCTCAGTTGCTTGCTTTTTACATGGGCAAAAACACTCCCGAGCGCCGTTCTTTTATTGAACAGCACTTGCTTAGCAACGCCGAAATTGATGTATAGGAAAGAAAATGGCATTTGTAAAAAATCTATTCGACAAAAATTTTATTGAATATGCTTCGTATGTAATCCGTGACCGCGCGATTCCTGACCTTGAGGACGGATTAAAGCCTGTTCAGCGCAGAATTATGCACACTCTTTTTGAAGTTGATGACGGATATTTTCAAAAAGTAAGTTTTGTTGTTGGGCGAACGATGAAATATCATCCTCATGGCGATGCTTCAATTTACGGAGCGCTTGTAAATCTTGCAAATAAAGAAATTTTCATAGAAAAACAGGGAAACTTCGGAAATAAATTTACTGGCGACGGACCTTCTGCCGGCCGTTACATTGAATGCCGGATTCATCCTCTTGCAAAAGATTTTTTAGTCACAAACCCAAAAATTACTCACTATGTTCCAAATTACGATGGCCGCGACACCGAGCCGGAAGTTTATCGGGCAAAAATCCCTCTTACGCTGATAATGGGAGCGGAGGGAATTGCGGTCGGAATGAGCACAAAAATTCTGCCTTACAACCTGAAAGAAGTTTTAGATGCAGAAATTAAATGCTTAAAAGGTGAAAAATTCAAGATTTATCCAGACGCCGCAACAGGCGGTTTAATCGATGTTTCAAATTACAACGACGGAAACGGAAAAATTGTTACTCGTGCAAAGTTTGATACTAGCGATGACAAAAAAATCGTAATTACAGAGCTTCCAGTTGATACAAATGCAAAGGATTTGCTCCAGTCGATTGATAATGCATATCGTGCCGGAAAAATAAAAATCAGTTCGGTTGACAATTTTACGACCGACCATTGCTGTATTGAAATAAAACTTCCGCGTGGCGTTTATACAAAAGATGTAATCGACAGTCTTTACGCCTATACCGATTGCGAAAAAACAATTGCCTGTCAAATGCTCGTCATAAAGGACAACATGCCGGTTGCAATGACGGCAACACAGATAATTGAGTTTTATTCACAAAAACTTACGGGAATTATAAAGGACGAGCTTGAATTTGAACGCGGAACTTTAATGGACAAACTCCATATCCGCACTTTGGAGAGAATCTTTATTGAAGAAAGAATTTATAAAGCGATTGAAACAAAAAAAACTCAGGAAGATGTCGTAAAAGCGGTTTATAAAGGTTTTGAGCCGTTTAAGGCTGAGCTTGTGCGCGAAATCAGCGATGAGGATGTTGAACATTTGCTTCAAATTCCAATCAGAAGAATTTCGCTCTACGATATAAACAAAAACCGCGAAGAAGTTGCCGCAATCAATGCAAGGCTTAAAGAAATTGCAAAACTCTTAAAAAATCTTGTTGGCTGCGCAATCGATTATCTTGGTTCAATGCTTGAAAAGTTTAAAAAGCTTTCTCCTCAGATGTTGCACCGCAAAACGACAGTCACGAGTTTTTCTGCTGTTGACGTTAAGTCTGTCGCAAAGTCTGACCAGAGCTTGCGCTATGACGAAAAAGGCTATCTTGGAATCAATGTTTCCGGTGGCCAGGAAATTAAAAAAGTCTCGCCTTATGACCGAATTCTTGTAATGCGTAAAACAGGAATGTATTCGGTTTGCGACGTTCCTCAAAAAATGTTTGTTGACAGGGGAATGTGGTTTTGCGAAATTGCGGAAAAAGAAATCATAAACAAGGTTCTTTTTACGGTAATTTTCCGTGATCCAAAGACAAAATACTGTTTTATAAAAAGAACGAGAATTCCAAGCTGGATTTTAAACCGCGATTATTTTATCGCACCTGACGGAATGGAAGTTTTGCATGTTGATACCCGCGAAAAATTTACTTTTACACTGCATTACGAAAAAAAACCGCGTGTAAAAGTTTTGGAAGAAAGTTTTAAGGCACAAAATTTTGAAGAAAAAGGACTCAAAACCCTTGGCATTCGATTGTGTACAAAAGAAGTTGAATCCGTTAAAGTTGACGGTACGCAGATGGAGCTGTTTAAATAATTGAAAAACAAAGAACTTATTGTAAAATTCGCACCTGTTGCAAGAAAAAATTTAAATAAGACATTTTTTACGCTTTTTATAATCGTAATTCTCGAATCCTTGTGTTCGGCGCTTTTTGTCGGAACTTCGCTCCTGTTAAATTCAATGCAGAACTCCTTTGCCGTAACTTTTTTTAGTTACGCGCTTATGTTTTGCGGAGTTTTTTTCTGGTTTTTGATTTTAAGTGGTTTTGCCACAATGCTTCTGCGCATGGCAAGAGATGAATTTGTGACAATCGGTTTTTTGTTTTACGGATTCAGGCGATTTAAGCAGTTTGCTCCAGCAGCGTTTTTATATACTCTGCTTACGGGAATTTCTGCGGCTGTCGTTGCCGGAACTATGTATTTTATAACAAAGTCAAATCCAGATTTTATAGTAAATTTGCAGTCAAAATTTGGAGAAAACGCTTTTCTCTATCTTCTGATAGTTTTTTCATTTATATTGGTTTTTCTGTTGATCTTTCCTCAGGTTTTTCTTTTTTTCTTAAAATATGATAATCCGAACCGTTCTGTTTTTTCGCTCGCTTTTTTGAGTTCAAAACTTCTGTTTAAAAATATTTTTAAGTTTATCGGTTTTGTCTTTATTGCAGGCGGAAGAAATTTGATTCTTGCGGCATTTTATTTTGGAATAACCTTGTCTTTTTCCGCGGCACAGAAGGGCGGTGTAATTCAGTTTTTTTCACTGATTTTTGATTTTTTGTATTTTATAAATTTTTATAAGGCGCTTTCCTTAATGAGCCTTGCTGTTCCGTTTTTTTACGAAAATTTGCGTCAGCCGGCTGTGGAAATTCTTGTAAGCCTTAAAAAAAATGATGATGAAATTTTGCTGGAAAATAAAAATCCTGACAAAAATAATCCGGACGGCCAATAATTGAAAATTCCTGTAAAAACTTCGTCTGCCCAGCTTTTGATAAAAGGTTCCCGTTTTTTAGGAGAGACTTTTATTCTTGAAGAGCAGGGACAGGTTCGTTCAATTTTAAAATCTCAAAAACAAAAATATTCGGATTCGACACACGTTTGTCATGCTTTTGTTTTTGGAAAAAATGCGGAAATTATGGGAATGAGCGATGACGGAGAACCTGGAGGAACTGCCGGAAGACCTATGCTCGATGTTTTAAAAGGCAGCGGCTCGACAAATATTTTGGTAACTGTAACCAGATGGTTTGGCGGAACTTTGCTTGGAACGGGCGGTCTTGTTCATGCCTACAAAGATTGCACAAAGGCGGCTCTTGAAACTACTGTTTTTGAAGAACTTATTGAAAAGTCTGAATTTAGTTTTAGCGCGGATTATCAGTCTTATCAGGTTGTTAAGAAAATTCTGGAAGAATGGACTCTTTTTGATGTTGAAGAAAAGTTTGCAGAAGGCGTATCTGTAAATGGAAAAATTTCAAAAGCTGACGCAGAAAAACTAAAAAACAAACTTTTTGATGCAACAAACGGAAAAGTAAACGTGATTATTGTTTGACGCAATGCCGTTACAATTTTATAATAAGCGTTATATTTTTTTGTTTGCATTGCAAACTTTTTAAAAGGAGTGAAAAAAAATGAAAAAAGTTGCTTGTATAATGGCTGCAATTGCTGTTGCAGGACTTGCACTTACAGGTTGTTCAAAGAAGGCTGATTCTTCGGACAAGGTTATTAAAATCGGTATTATTCAGTTGGTTGAGCATCCTGCTCTCGACAAAGCATGCAAAGGTTTTGTTGATGCCCTTGCCGAAGCCGGATATGTAGATGGAAAAAACATTTCTATTGATATGCACAACGCACAGGGCGATCAGGGAAACTGCGTAACAATTGCAAATAAACTTGTAAACGATAAAGATGATTTGATTTTTGCAATTGCAACTCCAGCAGCTCAGGCTGTTGCTAATCTTACAAAAAATATTCCAATCCTTATTTCTGCTGTAACAGATCCAGAATCTGCTAAACTTGTAAAATCTAACGAAAAACCTGAAACAAACGTAACAGGTACTTCTGACCTTACACCAGTTGCTCAGCAGATTAAACTTCTTAAAAAAATTGTTCCGTCTGCAAAAAAAGTTGGACTTATGTACTGTTCAAGCGAGCAGAATTCAATTTTCCAGATTAACCTTGCAAAAGAAGCTTGCAAAGCTGAAGGACTTGAATTTGTTGAAGGTTCTGTTTCTAACTCGAACGAAATTCAGCAGGTTACACAGAGCCTTGTTGGAAAAGTTGATGCAATCTACGTTCCGACAGACAATATGCTTGCCGCAGGTATGGCAAACGTTGT
The DNA here is from genome assembly GCF_900167025.1 of Treponema berlinense. Classification (GTDB taxonomy): domain Bacteria; phylum Spirochaetota; class Spirochaetia; order Treponematales; family Treponemataceae; genus Treponema_D; species Treponema_D berlinense. Next base: position 157,871 of record NZ_FUXC01000002.1, read on the forward strand.
AATGGTGGCAAATCAGGCAAAAATTCCGACAATCGTTGGAGAGGACGGAATGGTTCAGTCTGGCGGACTTTGTACTTACGGTGTAAACTACTACGAACTTGGAAAGCAGACTGGCGCAATGGCTGTTGAAATTCTTAAGAACGGCGCAAATCCTGCCGACATGCCAATTCAGTACCTTGAAAAATGCGACTTTTCTAAAAACGCAAATACTGAAAAAGCACTTGGACTTACTCTTCCAGAAAATCTGTAAAATATAGTTCCGGAATTGTTGTTTTTGGGCAATTCCCGGAAAACTTACGCCGGACACGCCGGGCTTTAGTCGTCTGCCTTGCAGACGATGAGCGCATAGCGAACCCAGAGTGGCCGGTTTTTACGTTATGTAAAATTTTTTAGAGTGATTGTAATCAATGCTCCGCCGTTCTTGCCGTTCGAGGCTATGATTTTTCCATTTAAACTTTTTATAATTGCCTGAGCAATGCTCAGTCCTAAGCCGCTTCCTCCTGCAGACCGGTTGTGGCTCGAATCTCCGCGGTAAAAGCGTTCAAACACGTGGGGAAGTACGTTTTCTTCAAAACCCGGGCCGTTGTCAAGAATCCCGATTGTTGTTTGATTTTCGGTTTGTGTGCATTTTAGTTCAATTAGCGGATTTTGCTTTATGAATTTATTGCTGTTTGAAATTATTGCGACAAAAACCTGATGTAAAAGCTCGCTGTCAGTGTATATTTCTTGAAGAGGTTTTTCTTCAAATTGAATTGTCATATCTTTGTTTATAGCCTTGAATTCTTCTTTTAAACGAAGAAACATTTTTTGAATGCTGACTTTTTCGGTTGCAGGTATAATTTTTCCGCTTTCAATCCTGCTCAGCTGCAAAAGATTTGAAATTATAGAATCCATTGAATGGGTTTCCTGAAGAATCGTGTTTAGGCTTTTTTCAAGCTGTTCGCTGTCGTTTTTTCCCCAGCGTCTTAGAAGATTTGCCTGTCCTAAAATTACGGCGACTGGAGTTTTTAGTTCGTGGCTTACGTTGCTTGTAAAACTGCGTTCGCGGTCAAAATCCGCCTTTAGCCGTTCAAAAAGGCTGTTGAATGTTTTTGCGAGGTTGTCGAGCTCATCTTTTTTTCCTGTTTCTGGAAGCCGCTGATTTAAATTTGTTGAACTGATTGTCGCCGCGGTTTTTGTTATTTTTACAACCGGATGCATTGTCTGCCGTATAAAAAATCTTGAAATGAAGAACGAGATTATTAAAAGCGGAATTGTTGCAACTGCGATTAAAGAAAACATTTCCCGGAAAAACCTGTGTCCTGCGCCGCCGTTTGTTTTTTGCGCGATTTGAACGGTAAATGTCGGACCGCCGGAAAATTTATATCTGGTTGTCATATAGATTATGCTTATCGGTTCAAAACCGGCCGCTTTTTTTGTTGAAAAACGTACGGGTTTTCCTTTTGTTTCCGGGAGTTTTCCGAAGATGCTGTTTTTTTGACGGAAAATTTCTCCTGATTCTGTGTCGTAAATCATGTATGAAACAAAAAATGGCAGTTCAGAAAGCTTGTGGTCTAAAAATTTAAAATTTCCGGTCGAAAGTGCCTGAACTATGTTTTCGCTCGTTCTCGTAAAACCTTTGTATTCTTGCTGGTGCGAAAACTGCCTTAAAAGCATAAAGAACAATAAAATTATTATAAAGACGGTTGCCGTTAAAATTGCAGAGAATTTAAGCGAGAGCCGGAAAACAACGGAATTTTTCATTTTTTATTCCACTTTGAGCATTTTATAGCCAATTCCGCGTATTGTTTTTATGTATTCTGCGCCGGCTGTCTGGTCGATTTTTGAGCGGAGATAGCCCACGTAAACATCGACTGTATTTTCGTCAATAAAATGTCCTTCGCCCCAAACCGAATCAAGAATTTGAGGGCGGGTCAGAACTTTTTCCTGATTTTCCATAAAAAATTTGAGCATTAAATATTCGGTTTTTGAAAGATTTAAGTCTGTGTCCGAAAGAGTTACTTTCATGCTGTCAGGAACGAGAATTAGCTTTCCGTTTTTTAGCTTGGAATTTTTTGAATTTGGAGCAATTGAACGGCGTAAAACCGCACTCATTCTTGCAAGAAGCTCTTCAATTTCAAAAGGCTTTGCAATGTAGTCGTCGGCTCCTGCGTTTAGACCGTTTACTTTGTCGTAAGTTTCTCCGCGGGCTGTTAAAATTATGACTGGAATGTTTGAACTTTTTCTGATTCGCCTTAAAACTTCAAGTCCGCTCAATTGAGGAAGCATAATGTCTAAAAGAATAAGATCCGGTTTTTCTTTTTCAAAATTTTCGAGTGCTGTGCGTCCGTCAAGTGCTGTGCAGGTAGTGTAACCTTCGTGTTTGAGCTCTGCGTTTACAAAGTCAGAAATCCCTGCATCATCTTCTACGATTAGAATTTTTTCCATAATTAAAAAAATAACCCTTTTTTTAGAAAACCGTTACAACTTTTCTTTTGAATGTGCAAGCCTTTTATCTTTGTACATATGTTTGTCTGCAATTTTTACGACTTCTTCATAGTCGCTGCTGTCTTGAGGACATCTTGCAAAACCTAAGCTTGCCGTAACCTGCATTCTTGCTGTTTCCAGGACAGTTTCGCGCTTTATGGATTCTTTCAGGCGCTCTATAACTGTTTTTACAAAATTTTCATCATGTTCGCCTGGCAAAATAATTGTAAACTCATCGCCTCCGAGCCTGAACGCGAGGTCGCCTTCTCGAATACAGTTTGAAATTTTTCGTGCGACGATTGTAAGAATTTTGTCTCCAGTGTCGTGTCCCAAATTGTCGTTTATCATCTTAAAATTGTTTAAATCAAGGTAGATAATCGTGTATGGCAATGCCAATTTTTGATATTGCTTTAAAAGTAAAGTAAATTTGCGGGCATTGTAGAGATCTGTAAGAGGATCCATAAATGTCAGTTTTTCAAGGTTTTCGTTTCTGTCTTTTGTTGTGACTAAGAATCCAATTAAAATCGAAATGATTACGCAGGTAAAAAAGAGTATTATGCTGATTATAAAGAGTCTTGAATGTGAATACCATCCGTTTTTTGGAACTACATAAAGCGCCCAGGAAGATTCTTTTACGTTGAATCTTGTTATTACAGGTTCGATTAACTCTTCGTCTGTGTTTGAAGAAAGTAAAACTTCTTTATCGTCATAAGGATCAAATTTGTAGAGTTTATAGCTGCAAGGCGGACTTGAATAGTTTAAGTAATTTAGCGTGTCCTGATCAAACAGGTCGTTTATTTTTATGTAAGCTGTACAAAAACCCCAGAATTCTCCCTGGATTTTTTTTGTTCTAAGAAAGACTGGATCTTGAAGAATGAGAATGGGTTCGTTCTTGTCGAAAAAGTAAGGCCCTGACAAATAGGATTTTCGGTTAATTTCTGCAAAATAGGAAAATTTTTTTGTGTACGGAGAATTGTATAAATCAGGAATAATCTTGTCTTCTGGCATTTGCGGAAAAAACTGGCTTTGTTTTCCTTTTGGCGCCAGTTGAATGCATATTATAGAAGGGGTTTGAGGAATAAAGGCTGGAATAATATTTTCAAAACCGTTTACGTCTCCGTTGGTTGCCATTATCATTCCTTCGATATTTTCGTTTATGGGAAGAGCCTTGTCCAGTGAGAAAGTGAATAATGTCGCGGCGGTTTTACTTATTAGTTCACACTGCTGGTGCAGGTGAGTGATTTTTGTATTATGAGCGTATGAAACTATAAAAAATGCAGAAACCACTAAGAGAGTAAATGTTACTTTTACCGGAAAAATTATTTTTCCTTCCTTAATCAGAAACATACAATGTTATTTTAAAACGAAAATGGTGTTTTTTCCATTGTTTTTACTAAAATTATTGTTTTTTTGCCTTGCAAGGCTTTGTTTAAAAGTTATAATGAATAATTATGAATATTATAAGCATCTTTATGGCTATGCAGGGTGCCGTTGCCCAGGGCGTTTTATGGGGCGTTATGACTTTGGGTGTTTACCTTACTTTTAGGGTTTTAAACATTGCAGATATGACATGTGATGGTACTTTTGCTCTTGGCGGTTCAGTATGTGCCGTTATGGTAATGAATAATTTTAATCCGTATTTTGCACTTTTGGTCGCATTTTTTCTTGGACTTTTGGCTGGCGGTATAACAGGTTTTCTTCACACAAAATTGAAAATCCAGGAACTCCTTGCAGGAATTCTCTCAATGACAGCTTTGTATTCTGTTAATATCAGAATTATGGGACGTTCAAATACACCTTTGCTCGGCGCAGAAACTGTAATGAGCCGTATTCAAAATTTCTTTAACGGAATGACGCCAAATATGGCTTCTCTTCTTTCTGGTCTTTTGTTCTGTACTGTACTGATTCTTGTTCTTTACTGGTTCTGTGGAACGGAAATAGGTTCTGCTCTTCGTGCTACCGGAAATAACGGCAACATGGTTCGTGCCATGGGCGTTGATACCGACAAGATGAAGATTTTGGGACTTATGCTTTCTAACGGACTTATTGCCTTGAGCGGCGGTCTTGTTGCCCAGTCTCAGGGGTACGGTGATGTTGGAATGGGAACAGGAACTTTGGTTATCGGTCTTGCTTCTATCGTCCTTGGAGAAGCGATTTTTGGCTGGTTTTCTAAAAAATTGCCGTTCTGGTTTACTCTTATCTCTGTAGTTTTGGGTTCAATTGTCTACAGAATTGTAATTGCTGTTGTTCTTCAGCTTGGATTAAAATCGAGCGATTTAAAACTTTTGACTTCCATCATCATCACGATTGCGCTTGCAATTCCAATCATAAAGCAGCAGAGTGTAAAATTTTCTGGAAGATTGCATAACAGGCAGGGAGCATAAAATGCTTAAAATTACAAATGTAACAAAAACTTTTAACCCGGGCACAATTACAGAAAAAAAAGCTCTTCTGGGAATTGACCTTACGCTTGAAGACGGCGATTTTGTGACTGTAATCGGTGGAAATGGAGCAGGAAAATCAACTCTCTTAAACCTGATTGCCGGAGTTCATTCTTGCGATACAGGAAAGATCGAACTGAATGGAATTAACATGACAAATATGCCTGAATACCGCCGCGCAAAATATCTGGGACGCGTTTTTCAGGATCCGATGCTTGGCACTGCCGCAAATATGGAAATTGAAGAAAACCTTGCAATGGCTTTTAGACGTGGAAAGACACGTTCTCTTGCATGGGGAATTAAAAATTCTGAACGCAACCTTTATTACGAAAAACTTGAGCTTTTAGGACTTGGTCTTGAAAAACGTATGCACAGCAAGGTCGGCCTTCTTTCCGGCGGTCAAAGACAGGCTCTTACTCTCTTGATGTCAACTTTGCAAAAGCCGGATTTGCTCCTTTTGGACGAGCATACTGCTGCTCTTGATCCAAAAACTGCTTCCCGCGTTCTTGAACTGACTAAAAAATTTATCGAAGAAGATCATTTGACTGCGTTTATGGTTACACACAACATGATGCATGCGATTGAATACGGAAACCGCCTCATTATGATGATGAACGGAAAAATTGTTTACGACGTTCGTGGTGAAGAAAAAAAGAACCTTAAGGTTGACGACCTGCTTGCAAAATTCGGTGCTGCCGGAGAAATGAACGACAGGATGATGCTTGAAAGCAAAGCCTTCTAAAATTTAATGCGGACAAAATTGAAGTCAATTTTTGGCTGTCAATTCTGTCCGTTTTTTTTTATTTTACATTAGGTGTCGATACATAAGTGTCGAGCCATTCAATTGAAATAGCCTGCCACTTTTTTGCCGTTCCTGACGCTCCCATAATTCCAAAACCATGTCCGCTCGCCGGAAATACGTGAAGTTCTGTGCGGACTCCTGCTTTGCGAAGAGCGGTCCAGTAAGGAATGATGTTGGTTTCTGGATTTACTGATTTATCGTTTATGGCACAGCAAAGCCAGGCAATAGGATTGTCCTTGCTGACGTTTTTTTCGCAGGAAGCCGCGTCTTTTTGAGCTTGAGTTGCCGATTCTCCAAGCAGATTTTTTTGACTTCCGGAATGGGTAAGACCGTCCTGCATTGTAATTACCGGATACATAAGCATTTGAAATGCCGGTTTTGCATTTGTCCATGAACCGTCCGCCAGTTTATCTGCCTTGTCCTGCATTTTGTAAACTTCGTCGTTATAGCGTTCTGCCAGGCTTCCTGCGACGTGTCCGCCTGCTGAAGAGCCCATTACTCCGAGTTTGTCAGGATTTATGCCGAATTCTTGAGCACGGGAGCGGATTACGCGCATTGCTCTTTGTGCGTCGGCAAGTGAGACTGTGGAATTGTCTTTGTGCGGATCGTTTGGCGTGCGGTAGACAAGAACGAAACAAGTGTATCCAGCGTCGTTGTATGCTTTTACATAGTGAACGCCTTCTTTGTCGTAAACTACGCGCTGATACGAGCCTCCCGGAATAATTAAAATCCCAGTTTTTTTGTTCTGAGAATCTTTTGACGGCTTGTAGACTTCAAAATAAGGCTGGGTTACGCCGGAAATTATTCTGTCGTGAGTATTTCCACCTCCGCGCTCTTCGACAGTTTGTTCGATTTTTAGTTTTTCTGAACCCGGGCCTGTTTTTTTAGGCCAAAGCCAGACTTTTTCCTGGGCAAAAATTGAACTGCAAAGAAAAATTGCAGTTACAGCAGCAAGTGTTTTTTTCATTTGTTCCTCCAAGACAAATATTGTGTTATATTTATAATATAAGATTATAGCCCCGATTGGAATGGCGCCGCAGGCGTTCGGCTTTGCCGAATGAGCGTGAGCGCAACCATGAAAAGCGGGTTTGACCGAAATTTATGCTCCAAATTTGCATAAATTTATCTTTTAAATTCGGGTGGATTTTTATGACGGAAAAAATTCAGGATGCGATTTCGGCTTTTTCGGACAAATTAAAGAGAATTTCGGGCTTTTCGGATGCCGTGCTAAAAAAAGATGTTTCGGAAGATGAGATTCTTGAAGAAAAAATCCGGCATAGTGCGCAGGCGTTGCGGTCGAACGTTGTAAATACTTATAGAATTTATAAATCGCCTTTTGCAGCCCTCGGTAAAAATTCCAGCCGGGCGGCTTCGATTGAAGAGGACGAGCAGGCGCTTTTTGAAGCTTATTCGCTTTTTGCCGGCGCAATGGAACTCAATAAAAAAAACGAAGGAAAAAACGCCGCGACTTATATTTCGAGAGTTGAAATTGCTTCTCCTTTAGCCAAGAAAGCCTGTTATACGGTCGGCGGACAGTTTATCTGGCTTTTTTTGTGGTTGTATTTTGAGAAAAATTGCCGTGATTATTTTCCTTATTTTTGTGAACGGGAAAAAAGCTGGGAGCTGTGTTTTAAAAAGTCTGCTAATTTTTTGTTTGAAGGGCACGAAAAAGAAGTGTTTGAGATTGTAAAACGCGAATTTTATTCATAATATTGCTGTTATGACAAAGGATTTGACGGTTGGAAGACCGCTAAAAGTTATTTTTGATTTTGCGGTTCCTGTTTTTTTTGGATATTTGTTTCAGCAGTTTTATAACCTTGTAGATACGATTATTGTCGGTCAGTTTTTGGGAGTTTCGGCTCTGGCTGCTGTTGGTTCTACAGGTTCGCTCAATTTTATGATTATTGGTTTTTGCATGGGGCTTTGCTCGGGTTTTGCAATTCCTGTTGCCCAAAAGTTTGGTGCAAAAGATTTTTGCGGAATGAGGCAGTTTGTCTTTAATTCTGCCGTTTTGGGCGGAATTTTTGCAATTGTCCTGACTGCGGTTACTGTGATTTTTTGCAGACCTCTTCTGTTGCTCTTAAAAACTCCTGCTGACGTTATTGATGGCGCTTATGACTATTTTGTGGTTATTCTGGCTGGAATTCCCGTCGTAATTCTCTACGATCTTCTTTCCGGAATAATCCGCTCTGTTGGCGACAGCAAGACCCCTCTCTATTTTTTGATTTTTTCTGCGATTTTAAATATTATTCTCGATTTGATTTTTATTGCCTGCTTTGACTGGGGAATTCCCGGTGCTGCATATGCGACCGTAATAAGCCAGGGAGTTGCCGGAATAATCTGTTTTTTTTATATGCACAGAAAATTTGAAATTTTGAGATTAAATAAGGAAGACAGGATTTTTAGTTCAAAGAGGAGCCTTAGTCTTCTTGGAACTGGTGTTCCGATGGGGCTTCAATATTCAATTACTGCAATCGGCTCTGTAATTTTGCAGGCTGCTGTCAATGTTCTTGGATCGGTTTATGTTGCTTCGATTGCAACTGGAGCTAAAATAAATATTTTTTTTGCGACACCTTTTGACGCCTTGGGAACAACAATGGCCACTTATGGCGGACAGAATGTCGGGGCTGGAAGAACTGAGCGTTTGAATATCGGGCTTTTTAGCGCCTGCCTTATCGGTTTTATTTATTCTGCCTTTGCATTTGTCGTAATGTTTTTTGGAAGCGAGGCATTGACCAATCTTTTTATGAGCAAAAATGAAGCGCCTGAAGTTATTGCTCTTGTCTGCAAAAATGTGCGCTTGTTTTTGCTTGTAAACAGCGCCTGTTACGTTCTTTTGGTTCTTGTGAATGTCGTCAGGTTTATGATTCAAGGAATGGGATTTTCGACGGTTGCTGTATTTGCAGGAGCATTTGAGCTTGTTGGGCGGGGCGTAATTGGAATTGTTTTTATTCCTATGTTTGGTTTTGCCGCTGCCTGCGCTGCAAGTCCGTTGGCCTGGCTTTTGGCGGACAGTTTTTTGATTCCTGTTTTTTTCTGGTGCTGCAAAAAATTAAAGAAAAAGTAGATTTTTTTGTTGTGGTTGCCCAGAAGTTCTTATTTTCAGTATAATAGAAAGATAAAATTGTTTTTTTTAACAGCCTGAATGCTGGATTTTGAATTTGGAATTCAGGCGATTATAAAATTCGTTTATTGAATTTAAGAGGAATAACATGGAAAACATTAAAGAAGTTCGTGTTCGCTACGCTCCGTCTCCGACTGGAATGCAGCATATCGGTGGTGTAAGGACTGCGCTGTTCAATTATCTTTTTGCACGTTCAAAGGGCGGAAAATTTATTTTGCGTCTTGAAGACACTGACCGCACACGTTACGACGAAAAATACGTAAAAAATCTTTATGATACTCTTGCCTGGCTTGGAATTGACTGGGACGAAGGTGGCGATAAGGGCGGTGAATACGGTCCTTATGTTCAGAGCGAACGTTTTGAGCTTTACAAAAAATATGCAAATGAACTGATTGAAAAAGGCGAGGCTTATTATTGTTTCTGCGACGCTGAGCGCCTTGAAAGAATCCGCAAAATCCAGACTGAAAACAAAATGGCTCCTGGCTATGACAGAAACTGCCGCCATTTGACAGAAGAAGAAGTTAAAGAAAAACTTGCTTCTGGAGTTCCTCATGTAATCCGCTTAAAGGTTCCGATGGAAGGCGAGACAAAATTCCACGACCATATTTTGGGCGACATTGTATGGAAGAACGAGGATATTTCTCCTGACCCGATTTTGCTCAAGTCAGACGGTTTTCCGACTTACCACCTTGCAAATATTGTCGATGACCATTTGATGCAGATTTCGCATGTAATGCGCGCACAGGAATGGATTCCTTCAACTCCTCTCCATGTTCAGATGTACAAGGCTTTTGGCTGGGAACACCCTGAATTTTGCCATCTTCCAATGGTAAACGGTTCTGACGGAAAAAAACTTTCTAAACGCCACGGTTCAACTTCTCTCAACGAATTCCGCGCACGCGGTTATCTGCCTCAGGCAATTATAAACTACGTTGCGCTTTTGGGATGTTCTTACGAAGAAGGAAAAGAGTTTTACACTCTAAAAGAACTTGCGGAAAAATTTAGCCTTGAACACTTGAATAAGGCTCCTGCTGTTTTTGATTACAAAAAACTCGAATTCTACAATGCAAACTACATCCGCCAGCTTTCGACAGAAGACCTTTACAAATGGACATTGCCGTTTATTACTGGAACAGGAGATGCAACTCTCGAAATCAATCCGGAAAATCCGCAGCCAAAACCTAATGTTGGTCCTCAATTCTCTGGTGTTGCGCTTGGAGAAGACGGCGAGCCTTACTGCGTTGACAAGTCGATGAATATGACGAGCGCAGACGTAAAAGAAACCTTGATGGGACTTATGCCGCTTATTCAGGAAAGATTGAAATTCTTGACCGAAGCTGCTGAAATGGTTCATTTTATGTTTACTGAACCGGCAGTTCCTCCAGCAGATCAGATTATTCCAAAAAGAATCGATGCTGCAAAAACTAAGGAAGTTTTGGAAGCTGCTAAAGAATTTGTTGCGGCAGTTTTTGAAACAGACCACGAAGGCGCAGAAAATTTTGCAAAGGCGAAGGCAGAAGAGCTTGGAATTAAACTTGGCGACTTTATGATGCCGATTCGTATGGCAGTTACAGGAAGCCGTGTTTCTCCGCCTCTTATTGGTTCAATCCACGTTCTTGGAAAAGAGCGCAGCCTTAAGAGAATCGAAAGAACTATTGCAACGCTGTAGTTTTTGAAAATATTCTAAAACAAAAAATGGTCATTAAATCTGGATAAACAACAGACAAATGGCCATTTTTTGGAAGAAAAAGAGTTTGAAAGAGGAAAAGAAACCTTTTGAAAAAAGGTGTCGTTTCCTCTTTTTTTATTTTTTATTTTTCCAGAAATTCTGTCGTAGAATATGCTTCTGTCAGAATTTTTTTCATATCTTCTACCATTGGAACGCGTGGATTTGCTGGTGAGCACTGGTCTTCGTAGGCAAGATAAGCGAGTTTTTCAACTGCGTTCATCCATTCTTTTTCGTCGATTCCCTGACTCTTGAAGTTCATCTGGATTCCGAGCTTCATTCCCAGTTCTCCGCAGGCTTTTGCGTAAGATTCTACGCCTTCTGCCGTTGTTTTTGCCGGAAGACCGAGCAGTCGGGCAAGTTCAGCATAGCGTTCTGCGGCCTTGTAGTAGTTGTATTTTGGCCAGGTTGAAAGTTTTTCTGGCTGAGTTCCATTGTAGCGGATTGTAAATGGAAGCAGGATTGCATTTGCGCGTCCGTGCGGAACATGGAATTCGCCTCCGACTTTGTGGGCCATTGAGTGGTTCATTCCGAGGAATGCGTTTGCAAAGGCCATTCCTGCAAGACATGAAGCGTTGTGCATTTTTTCTTTTGCTTCTACGTCGTCTGCGCCGTTTTTGTAAGAGCGTTCAAGGTACTGGAATACCATTTTGATTGCCTGGATACAAAGTCCGTCCGTAAAGTCGTTTGCAAGCGTAGAAACATAAGCTTCTGTTGCGTGCGTCAGAACGTCCATTCCTGTGTCTGCAACGATTTTTGGCGGAAGTCCGTAAGTGAATGTTGGATCGATGATTGCAACGTTCGGAGTCAAAGAATAGTCGGTAAGAGGGTATTTTTTGTGCTCTTCTTTGTCGGTGATTACGGCAAATGGAGTTACTTCCGAGCCTGTTCCTGAAGTTGTTGGAATACATACGAGAAGCGCTTTTTTTCCGAGTGCCGGATAACGGAAGGCGCGTTTTCGGATGTCCATAAATTTCTGTTTGAGGTCGTTAAAGTCGACGTCTGGATTTTCGTAGAAGAGCCACATTCCTTTTGCGCAGTCCATTGAAGAGCCGCCACCCAAAGCAATAATCGTGTCTGGCTCAAACGAACGCATAAGCTCAACGCCCTTTCGAACTGTCTGGATTGAAGGATCCGGCTCAACATCGCAGAAAAGCTGATACTGAATTTCGTTGCGGTTAAGCTTGAGCTGGTCGGTGATTTTGTCAACATAGCCGAGCTGAACCATTGAGCGGTCAGTTACGATAATCGCCTTGTGAATCTCCTTCATCTGGTGGAGATATTCAATAGAGTCGCGTTCAAAGTATATTTTTGAAGGAATTTTAAACCATTGCATATTGTTTCTTCTCCGTCCAAGTTTTTTGATGTTCAAAAGGTTTACAGCGCTGATATTGTCGTCTGTAGAATTGTGTCCGTAAGAACCACAGCCCAAGGTCAAAGAAGGAATAAACGAGTTGTAAACGTTTCCGATTCCGCCAAATGTAGAAGGTGAATTCCAGATTATGCGGATTGCAGGAACCACATCGCCAAAATGTTCGGCAATTTTTTTGTCGGTTGTATGAATTGCGGCAGAATGTCCAAGTCCATTGAACCTTACCGAATTTTCCGCCTTTTTAATGCCATCTTCTGTCGAGTTAGATTTTACGATTGCAAGAACAGGAGAAAGTTTTTCGCGGGTAAGGCATTCTGCAACACCGATGTCTTTACATTCTGCAAGGATTATGCTCGTTTCGGCAGGAATTTCAAATCCGGCATTTTTTGCAAGAACTTTTGGATTCATACCTACAATGTCCGGATTGAGTTTTGCAACGCTAGGATCGCCGTCAACTCCGAACATGTATTTTTCGAGTTTCTTTTTTTCGTCGGCAGAACAAAGATAGGCCTTGTATTCCTTGAACAACTTGAGCGCATCTGAATAAATTTCTTTGTCGATGATTGCACTCTGCTCGGAAGCGCAAACCATTCCGTTGTCAAAAGCCTTTGACATTACAATATCGTTTACTGCCTGGCGAAGATTGCATGTTTTTTCAACATAAGCCGGAACGTTTCCTGCGCCAACGCCCAATGCCGGTTTTCCGCACGAATATGCAGCCTTAACCATTGCATTGCCACCGGTTGCAAGAATTGTTGCAACTCCAGGATGGTTCATTAAAAGCGAAGTTTTTTCCATTGAAGGCTCTTCAATCCACTGAATACAGTCTTTTGGAGCACCTGCGGCAACTGCTGCTTCGTAACAGATTTTTGCCGCTGCAATTGAACAGTTTATTGCGCTTGGATGAAACGAAAAAATAATTGGATTTCGTGTTTTAAGACAGATGAGCGACTTGAAAATCGCCGTAGAAGTAGGGTTTGTAACTGGTGTAAGACCTGCGACAACACCGACAGGCTCTGCGATTTTTACGATTCCTGTAACATCATCGTCTTCGACAATGCCGACTGTCTTCAGGTGACGCATATGGTTTACAACGTATTCGCAGGCAAACAGGTTTTTTGTTGCCTTATCTTCAAAAACGCCGCGCTTTGTTTCTTCAACGGCAAGTTTTGCAAGAGTTCCGTGGTGGTCAAGAGCCGCAACTGAAGCTTTTGCCACAATATAGTCAATTTTTTCCTGGTCAAAGTTTGCGTATTCTTCCAACGCTTTTTGTGCCCGTTCGACAAGAGAGTTGATTTCTTTCTGAGAAGCATTTAATTCTTCACTCATAAATTTTTCTCCTTTATTTTTTATTACAATCTAAAAATCTCTTTAATTATAAATCATATTTTCTGTTTTAGATAAAAAATTTATAAAAAAAATGTTAATTCCCTGCTGTATAAAAAAGTGTACGGTTTTGAAAAACTGTATAAAAAAATGAACGATTGTTAAATTTTTTGTAAAAAAGTGGACATTTCGATTTTTTGTGTTATAAGGGCAAAAAATAAAAAAAAACAAAATAATTACTTGTATTACAAATAAATATAAAAAACAGCTTTTGTTTTGAGAATTGGATTAAAAGTTGGCACGATTCTTGCATTATATAAAATGACGACATTTGTTTTAAAAGTTTGCGTTGCAAACTTTCTTATCATCTGTTGTTTCTCACTTCGTTGCGGAACAACTTAAAAAGTCAATCCTAAAACTGAAGTTTTAATCTTGACTTTTTATGGGAGGCAAAAAATGGAAATTCTTGAAACATATATAAAGCAGATAGGAAGATATCCTCTCTTAAATGCAGAGCAGGAGAAAAAACTTTCTGAACAGATTGAAAAAGGAAGTGCCCAGGCTGTAAATCAACTTGTAAATTCAAATTTGAGGCTTGTTATAAGCATTGCCAGAAAATTTTTATGCACTTCAAAAAATTCGATAATGGATTTGATTCAGGAGGGAAATTTGGGGCTTATGGCGGCGGCTTCAAAGTATCATTATTCTTTTAATACTAGATTTTCGACTTACGCATACAGTTGGATTTTGCAGTATATGCTTCGCTATGTTTACAACAAAACTTCAATGATTGCTCTTCCTCATCGAAAAGAAGAGCTTTTGCGTAAGATTGTTGCCGCAAAAAACGAATATAAGCAGAATTTGAACCGCGAGCTTTCTGTTCCAGAACTTGCCGAAATCTGCGGAACAACTCCTGAAGAGATAGAGTCAGTTCTTTCGTATTCTTATACAATTACAAGCATAGACATTGAAGCTTCTGAAGACGGAAATGTGACAATCGGAGATTTAATCGTGGACAACAGTTACAATCCTGAAATTGAATATCTGCGCGTTCATGAAAAAAATCAGATTAAAAAGATGGTTGATTCTCTTCCTGAGTTTGAACGCAAAGTTATTTATGGAAGATATAATTTTAAAAACGACCTGCATGTTCCGACTTTGCGCGAATTAAGCGCGGATTTGGGAGTGAGCGCGGAAACTGTCCGTCAGATGGAATTGAGGGCCATAAAGAAGATGAAAAAATATGCAGACTCGTTGAATGAATTCAGTTTTGCCTGAAGTATTCCATAAGACAGAAAAATTGCTTATTATGAACGAAGATATAAATTTATCCTTGTTCCAATGAAAACTCAAAAAAACTCAAATTCGCCGTCAAAAAAAACAAAAAGAACTTCTATGCGCCGCAGAAAAGTTAAAAAAGTTAAACTCGACAAAAACAAAGTGACGGTTTTGTGCGGAATTATTTTTTTGATTTGCTGTGTTTGCATTGCTGTAAATGTTTTGTCTCAAAGCGCGAAGGCAAAAAATATTGCGGAAATTGCAAAAAGCGAAAAAAAAACAGAACAAAGACAGCAAAACTCAGGTGAATTAGGCAAAACTCAAAAAAAGAAGGAAGTTTCTGATTCAAAAGAGTTAAAAAAATCGGCAGATTCTGCTAAAAAAGACGAAAATTCTAAAAACGTAAATAAAACTTCTCAAAAACAAAATGCGGATTCTAAAAAAAATCCCGCAAAATCTATAGAAAATACAAATAAAATTCAAACGGAAAATAAAAATATTCAAAAAACGAAGCCTGAAATCGAAAATAAAAACAAGACTGTAGAAAATCTTGAAAAATCCAAAAAAAATGAGCAGATTCAAAACAAAGAAAAAAAACAGGATTTGCCGTTTTTAATTCCTCCGGCGCAAAACGGAGCGACTTTGGTTTTTGTAATTGACGATGCCGGAATGAACGCAGAATACACAAAAAGATACGCTTCGCTGCCGTTTCCGCTTACAATTGCTGTTTTGCCGAAACTTTTGCATTCAAAAGATTGCGCATACATTGTCCGTTCTTCAGGAAAGGAACTTATTTTGCACCAGCCGATGCAGTCATTAAACCATAATCTTGACCCGGGACCTGGAAAAATCAGTGTTGATATGAGTTTTTCGCAAATCAGCTCAATTATAAATGAAAATCTTGCGGAAATCGGACCTGGCGTAAAAGGTTTGAATAACCACGAGGGAAGCGAAGTTACCGAAGATGTTTTGAGAATCGGGGCTGTTTTAGATGTTTGTCTTGAAAATAAAATTTATTTTTTGGACAGCAGAACGACTGCCAATACAAAGGCTCCTCAGGCTGCCATTGAGCGGGATATGACGATTTTTGAAAAATCAGGGCCTTATATTGACAATATCGTTTCGCGCGAGGCTATGCTCAAAGAAATCTATAAATCTTTGGAAGCGGCAAACAAAAATGGAAGTGCGATTGTGATTGCCCATGTTGATAAAAGCGCGGAAATTTTGCCAAAACTTCTTGAACAGATGTATCCTTATCTGCTTAAAGCAGGCTATAGGTTTGCAACTCCTTCAACGCTTCGTTAAAATTAACGTGAAGAATTGGTATTTTGCTATTATTGGAGAAAATAAATGAAGGTTCTTGGAATTGAAAGTTCTTGTGATGAAACAGCTTGTGCCGTCGTTGAAGACGGAAAAACAATCTTGAGCAACGTTGTGGCTACTCAGATTCCTTTTCACCAGATTTATAAGGGCGTTGTGCCAGAAATTGCAAGCCGCAAGCACGCAGAGTGGATTTTGCCAGTTGTAAAACAGGCTTTAAAAGAAGCGAATTTAACCTTGGACGAAATTGACGCAATTGCTTCGACAAATCGTCCTGGCCTTATGGGCGCTCTTTTGGTCGGTCTTACTTTTGGAAAAACTCTTGCCTGGGCAACAAATAAACCTTTTATTGCTATAAACCACATGCTCGGACATATGTATGCTGCTCATCTTGTAAACGATATTCCTTATCCTTATATTGGACTTTTGGTTAGCGGAGGACACTCTATTATTGCTAAAGTGAACGGTTTTGATGACCTTGAGGTTTTGGGAACTACGATTGACGATTCGATTGGCGAAGCCTTTGACAAGGTTTCAAAATTTTATGGGCTTGGCTATCCTGGCGGTATGATTATTGACCGTCTTGCACAGAACGGTGATCCTAAGGCGTTTAGTTTTCCTGTTCCAAAGCTCGACAAGGGCGACGACCACCGTTATGACGTTTCGTTTAGCGGACTAAAGACAGCGGTAATTCATCAGGCGGATTTATTTTTAAAGCCGGGATATGAAAAAACAAACGAAAATATCTGCGCCGCTTTTCAGGAGACTGCCTGCAAGACGATTGTTTCGCGGCTTTTGCGTGCTGTTGACGACACCGGAATAAAAACTGTCGTTGCCGGAGGCGGAGTTGCCGCAAATTCAAGATTGCGCTCAATGCTTGCAGAACGCACCGATTTAAACTGCATATTTCCACCGTTAAAACTTTGTGGCGACAACGGAGCGATGATTGCTGGAGTTGCGTATCATTTCTTAAAACGCGGCGACACAAGCCCGATTGATACGACTGCGAGCGCCAGAATTCCACAATTTAAGCGCGGATTAAAGAACCTGGAATTTTTTGGAAGACGCTAGCGGAATAACGTTCAGCAAAACGAAACAAAAAACAAAAAGAGGAAAAAATGCGGAATTTAAAAGATTTGACATACGGAATTGTCGGTTTGGGAATAATGGGCGGATCAATCGCAAAAGCAATCCGTGAAAACATTTTGTGTCAAAGCGGTTCGACAGGAAAAATTTATGTTTGCAACAGAAGCACTTCCTGTCTTACTCAGGCTTTAAACGAAGGAATTGCCGATAAAGCGTTTACTTCAAACGAATACGAAAAAATGCTTCCTGAATGTGATTTTGTCTATGTCTGTCTTTATCCGCATGCGACGATTGATTTTTTGGAACAAAACAAAAAATTTTTTAAGAGCGGGGCAATCGTTACTGATATTTCCGGTGTAAAAGGCATTTTTGAAAAATCACTTCCAGAAATTTTGCGCCCTGACGTTGATTTTATAATCGGTCATCCGATGGCTGGCGGCGAAAAGGAAGGCTATGTCAATTCGACTGCAAAAATGTTTATAAACCACAATTACATTTTGTGTCCGCTTCCTGAAAACAAGGCTGAGAATCTTGAAATAATGCGAAATTTCATTTCAGAAATCGGTTTTACCCGGATTACAGAAACAACCTGTGATATTCACGATTACAAAATCGGTTTTACAAGCCAGCTTTGCCACGTAATTGCGTGTTCTCTTGTTGACAGCGCAAAAGATGAGCAAATTACAGCTTTTGGAGGAGGAAGTTTTGAAGATTTAACGAGAATTGCCATGATAAACGCTCCTCTTTGGACTGAACTTTTTATTTCAAATAAAGAAAAACTTGTCGGGCATATTGAAAATTTTGAAAATCAAATAAACAAATTCAAGAATGCAATAAAAAATGAGGACAAAGACAGCCTTATGAAATTGATGGAAGAGAGCCGCGAAAAAAGAATAAAAATGGGTTCAATAAGAACCGTAGCAAAAAAATAGAGGACTTTTTTTATGAAAGACAATTCAGTTTTAGACCGTGCAATCCGTCGTGTTCCAGATTTTCCTAAACCTGGAATTCTTTTTTATGATGTGACAAGTATTTTTACAAATCCGCAGGCATTTAAGTTTTGCCTTGATTGTTTTGAAGAAAAATATCGTCCGCTTGTAGAAAAAGGCGAAATTACGGCTGTTGCAGGAGCAGAAAGCCGTGGATTTTTGTTCGCTGCTCCTCTTGCCGACAGACTTTCAATTCCGCTTATTTTAATTCGCAAAAAAGGAAAACTTCCAGGCGAAGTTTACAGTCAGTCTTATGAGCTTGAATACGGTTCTGCAGAAATCGAAATTCATAAAAGCGATGTTAAGGCTTCTGACCGCATTCTTTTGATTGATGATTTGATTGCGACCGGTGGAACTTTAAATGCTTCTAAAAAACTTTTTGCAATGGCTGGAGCGGCAGTTGCGGAAATTGCAGGTGTAATCGGTCTTCCTGATTTGAATTATGAAAAAGTTTTGTCTCCGACTCCTGTAACAACACTCATAAATTATTACGGGGCATAAAATGCAAAATCGGCAGATTGAATTTTATATCCGAAGTGCAGAATTGTCAGACTTGGATTCTATTCAAAAAATCTATCAGTCTGCACGGGATTTTATGAAGGCGAATGGAAATTCTACTCAGTGGGGAAATGACCGTCCCCACAAAGAAAATATTGAATCGAACATCAGTAAAAAAATTCAATTTATCTGCTGTTATAAAAACGAAAATGGAACAGAGGAAGTTGCAGGCACATTTTTGTTCATGCACGAAAAAGAACCTTCCTACAACGATTTAAAAGACGGAAAGTGGCCGGAAAACACAGAAGATTATTGGTGCATTCACTCTGTCGCGTCCGGAATGAAGGTAAAAGGCGTCGCTTCGTTTATTTTTAGCTGGTGTGAAAATCAACCTGGCGTAAAATGTATAAAAATTGATACTCATCGCAATAATCTTTCTATGCGGCATTTAGTCGAAAAAAACGGATATATTTACTGCGGACACTGCTATTACTATGAGGATGTGGAAACTGACGATGGAATTGTGCAGGATTTTGAACGGATTGCTTTTTGCAAGGTGCTGAAAAAATAAAACCGCACAGATTTTGCTTTGTGCGGTTTTGTTAAGACAAATTAGTTTTCAGATTCTTCTTTTTTAGGTTTTGTATTTCCTCCGAGAAGAATGTTTGTTAAAATTCCTAAAATAAGGGCACAGGCAACCGTACGGATTTCTACGGCTCCGATTTTTACGACCATTCCGCCGACACCTGTAATAAAGATTACCGAAGCTACAAAAAGATTTCTGTTTATGTTCAGGTCAACCTTTTGGAACATTTTAAATCCTGAAACTGCGATAAAACCGTAAAGTGCAACGCAGACGCCGCCCATTACGCAGTTTGGAATTGTTTCGAGGAATGCAACAAGCGGACTTATAAGAGAAAAAAGAATACACAAAATTGCGCAACCCCAGATAGAAACTGTCGAAGCGTTGCGGGTGATTGCAACACAGCCGATTGACTCGCCGTAAGTTGTGTTAGGACAGCCGCCAAATGCCGTAGAAACGATTGTTCCAATTCCATCTCCTAAAAGAGTGCGTGTAAGTCCAGGTGTTTTTAGAAGGTCTACGCCAATTATTGCAGAAAGGTTTTTGTGGTCTGCAAGATGTTCTGCAAAGACTACAAATGCAACTGGAACGTAGGCTGCAAAAATTGTAAGAAGGTAGGTTGGAGTTATTCCCTTTAAGCCTTCGATTCCTCCTGCTAGAAAAGTAAATTTAGGAATTGCAAAAAAACTCTTTACACCAAGCAAAGCCTGATAATTTATTACGATGAGTGCCGGGTTTGAGGTTGTATAGCCGATAAGTGCAAAAATTGATGCTGCAAGGTATCCTGCAAGAATTCCAATGATAAAAGGAATAAGACGGCCGATTTTTTTTCCGTAAGATGAACACATCATTGTAACGGCGAGGGTGATAAGTCCGCAGATGAGAGCAACGTATGTGCTTCCGCCTTCGACCGAAGTTTTCATAAGGTCGCTGACAGCATTTGCAGAAAGGCTTAGACCGATTATAGAAACTGTTGGACCGATGATTACCGGTGGCATAAGCCTGTCAATCCATTTTACACCGCAGCATTTTACGATTATTGCGATAATTACATAAACCAGACCTGCCATTACAGCACCGATGATAAGTCCCCAATAACCGACTGTAACAGAAGCAGCTCCGCCAAAAGCGCTGAACATTGAGCCGATAAAGGCAAACGAACTTCCTAAAAATACAGGACTTGAACTTTTTGTAAACAAAAGGTAAACAAAAGTTCCGACTCCGGCGCCAAAAAGGGCTGCGGAGGCACTGAGTCCGTTTCCAACGATTGCAGGAACTGCGATTGTCGCCGCCATTATTGCAAGCAGCTGCTGAAGTGCAAAAAGAATTACTTTTCCTAAGCTTGGCTTGTCCTTGATTCCATAAATCAATTCCATTTTTTTTCTCCAAAAAATTTTAAAATAAGGTTGATGTAAAACGTTTTTTTACAGCGCCCTCTAATTTTTTATGCAAAAAAAAAGACCAGGTTTAAATAAACCCGGTCTTTCGGTTAGTTTACATACTAAACTTATTTAGCTTCAACTTTTACACCGTAGATACGTGTACCAGAAGCTTTGATTGTGTAAGCACCAGCTGTTGCAGCATCGAATACGAGTTCTGATTTTGCATCCTGACCGAGATTGTCTACAGAAGCAATCATAGCACCGCTTGGATCAAATACACCAAATACACGAGCTGGAGTAGCATCGCCGTTTCCAGAGATTGTCAATGTAACTTTTGCAGGAGCTTTTACAACTACTTCGAATGCAGCTTGGAAAACATCTTTGATGTTGTCTTTGTTTGATGCAGCTTTGTTCTGAAGGTAGATAGCTGTTCCGAGGTCTTCAGTCTTGAATTTTGCTTTTCCTGCAACTGCGGCAAATTCTGCGTCACATGGGTTAGAAGCTGGATCAAGAATGAAACGATCATCGATTACTGTATCGTTTGTACCAATATCTGAAAGTGGAACTGATTTCCATTCCCATACAGAAGCACTTCCTGAAGCTGCTGGTGCAGCAGCTGGAGCTGAAGCTTCTGAAGAAGCTCCAGATGTAGATCCACAAGATGCGAGCATTGCAACTGCTGCAAGTGCTGCGATAGCTGTTGTTACTTTTGTAACTAATTTCATTTTTATATCTCCTCCTTAATTGAGATATTTATATTCTAATCTTCCTTTAACAATTTTTCCTGTCTTTATTTTGTAAAATTACGATATTTTACCGTTTTTTAACGTTGCAGATTGTTAAAGCCTGGTACAATCGGGGCAGAAAACCTTTTTTTCATTTGAGCGAAAAACTCATCGGCGGTTTTATCATCAACTGGCGCTGGAGGTTCATAGTATTTTACAAGGCTTGAAGGAATTTCTTCAAGAAAACGGCTAGGTGTACATTCAACGACAGACTGCATATGCCTTCGTTTTAAGCATGATGAAATGTAAAGTTTGTCTCTCGCACGCGTAATTGCAACATAAAAAAGCCTTCTTTCTTCTTCGACGGCCGCATTTCCGCCTTCGTCAACTGCGCGTCCGTGGGGAATAAGCCCCTCTTCGCAACCGATTATAAAAACGACCGGAAATTCAAGTCCTTTTGAAGCGTGAATCGTCATAAGGTTGACTTTTCCGTGATCCTCTTCGTCGTCCATGTCGTCGCGCGACAAAAGTGTGATTCTGTTTAAATAATTGTAAAGAGTCGGATCTTGAGTTTCTGGGTTGTTTTCCCACATTTCGATTGAATTGATTAAGGATTCGATATTTAGAAACTTGAATCTGGCTGCTTTTTCTGATTTTGGATTTTCTGAAATAAGATAGTCAAAATAGTGGATCTCTTCGACCATTTTGCGCACTTTTTTTGAAAGTCCGTGTCCGCCTAGCATGCTTTTGTTTGAGTCTATAATATCTATAAAATCCTTGAGAGAATCTTTAGTTCCCTCAGAAAAATCAAGACCATCGTCTATTCCGTATTTTGACGGAGAAGTTTGCATAAAAAGATCTGCTTCGTCTTCCGGAACTTCCAGAAGTGATTTTATGGCTTCGTAAAGCGAGCAGCTCAAATTTTTTGCAATTTGATTTAATTTTTCAATTGTCGCCCGTCCGATTCCCCGTCTTGGCGCATTTATAATCCTTAAAAGATTTACATCATCGTCGTGGTTGGAAATTACGCGGAGATACGAGATTATGTCTTTTATTTCTTTTCGTTGAAAGAATGAAGTTCCGCCGCTCATCGTATAAGGAATGTTTTCCTGCAAAAAGGCTTCTTCAATTGCACGCGACTGGGTGTTTGCCCTTAATAAGACGCAAAAATCGTCATATTTGCGCTTTTCTTCGACAGAAATCGCCTGAATTGTTTCTGCGACAAAGTCGGCTTCGGCGGTTTCGTTGTCCGGACTATAAACTTCAATTGGTTTTCCTTCTCCTTTTCCAGACCAGAGCTGCTTGTCCTTTCTGTTTGTGTTGTGCTTGATTACTCCGTTTGCCGCTGCAAGAATTGTTCCTGTCGAGCGGTAATTTTGCTCGAGGCGGATTTCTTTTACAGCAGGAAAGTCTTTTTCAAAATTGACTATGTTCTGGTAGTCTGCTCCGCGCCATGAATAAATGCTCTGGTCGTCATCTCCAACGACAGCAACGTTCTGGTCTGCAAGAAGATGCATCATTTCGTACTGCTTGTGGCTCGTGTCCTGGAATTCATCTACCATTATGTATTTGTAGCGCTGTTTGTAGCTTGCAAGAATTTCTGGAAATTCCTTAAAAAGGCGGATTGGAAGGACAATCAAGTCGTCAAAATCAACGGCATTGTAAAGTTTTAGGCCTTCCTGGTAGCCTTCGTAGAGTTCGCGGTACATTTCGTTTTCCGCGTTCCACTGTTTGCGTCCGGTTTTTATGTCAGAAATCAAAATTCCGATTTTGTAAATGTCGAGAGCTTCGGGCGAATAGCGCAGTTCCCGGCCGGTTTCTTTTATGAGCGCATTGCGGTCTGTTTCGTCGTAAATTGAAAAATTTTCGCGCCAGCCGAGTTTTGCAATGTCCTGCCTTAAAACTTTTACTCCGAATGCGTGAAATGTCGAAATCGTAAGAAACGGAAGTTTTTTTCCTGTAAGTTCCTTGATACGTTCAACCATTTCTTTTGCGGCCTTGTTTGTAAAGGTGAGCGCAAGAATCTGGCTTTGAGGGACTCCGGAATCGAGCATGTGGGCAATTCTAAATGTGATTACGCGGGTTTTTCCTGAACCTGCTCCGGCAATAATCAAAATTGGACCGTTTATAGTCATTACGGCTTCGTATTGTTCCGGGTTTAATTCGTTTTTGAGGTCTGATAAATCTGTAGCCATAGGAATATGAAGTTTAGTATTTTTTTTGATTTTTGGGTATTGCTTAAACTTTTTTATAAGACGGAAAGTTGAATTTTATTGACAAAAAAACTTAGCCCGGATATTAGCCCCGAAGTTGCGAAGCAATGGAGCGGTAGCGAAAGGGCGGTTAGCCGGATAAGATGGTGGCATGCGCTCCTTATTTTTTTTATTTTTGCCTTGAAATAAATAATGGTTATTTTAAATCCATTTTGTAAAAAATTGTTTTGGGTTTATAATTGGATTATGTTCACTGATTTTAAATTAAAACTTTTTTTTAAAAGACATAATTTTGTGTCGAAGATGATTGTTGATGAGATTTTGACTGATATGAGGCGTCCAAAATCCGAAAACCGCGGAATGGATATGAGCCGGACATGGATGCTTCCGCCTTCGAAAAATCCAGAAAACGAGAAAGTTATTGTAATTGATGCCGGCGGAACGAATTTTAGAAGTTGTCTTGTCAGTTTTGACGGTTCTGGAAATGCGGAAATTTCGGACTTTAAGAAAAGTTTTATGCCTGCGACTGAAAAAGAATATTCTAAGGATGAATTTTTTAGCGCGATTGCTGACAGAATTGAATATTTGAAAGGCAAGGCTGAGAAAATCGGTTTTTGTTTTTCGTATTCGCTTGATATGACTCCGGAGCACGACGCAATTCCAAATGCCTTTAGCAAAGAGTTTAAGGCGAGGAGCGTTCTTGGCTGTCCTGTCGGAAAATGCCTTAAAGATGAACTTGAAAAACGCGGCTGGAAAGTCGGCAAAATTTCTGTAATAAACGACACTGTCGGCGCTCTTCTTGCCGGAAAGGTAAAGGAAAAGGATGCTGGTTCTTACATCGGCTTTATTCTTGGAACCGGAATGAACGCGGCCTTTGTTGCTCCTGAAGGAAATATCTGGGACGAAAAAGGGCAGAATCAGATTATTGTCTGCGAAAGCGGAAAGTGCAACAGTTTTAAACTCAGCGATTTTGACGTTGATGCGGACAAAAGAACTGCGATTCCGGTTCAGTTTCCTTTGGAAAAATGTTGCAGCGGCGCATATTTGGGAAACACCTGTCTTTCTTTTTTGAAATTTGCGGCAAACGAAAATCTTTTTTCTAAGAAAGCGGCTGAAAATTTTAAAAACCTGGCTTTGCTTTCTACAATTGACGCGGATAATTTTTTGAACGGCTTTGATAAAAATTTACAGGACAAAAACGAAAATCCTGTCGAAAAATGCTGCTTTACCGAAAAGGACAGAAAAATTGCCTTTAAGCTTTTGGATTCCGCCGTGGACAGATGCGCGCATTATGCGGCTTCGATTTTAGCGGCAAACCTTATTGCAACAGAAAAAGGTAAAAGCGAAGGAAATTCTCCTGCAAAAGAAGTATGTATCGTCTGCAACGGAACAACTTTTTACAAAACTCACAGACTTAAGGAGCGGACTGAAAAATATCTTTTTGATTATGCATACAAAAAATGCGGAATTTCTTACAAAACAGTTTGCGTTGAAAACGATATTACTTTAGGAACTGCGGTCGCCGCTTTAATTTAAGGCTTTTCTGCAAAATCGAAAAATGAAAAGACTTTTTTTTGCCTTAATCTGCGTTTTTGTTTTCGGTTTTTCTGTCTTTGCCCGGGGCGGAAGCATGAGCGGAACAAAAGGCAGTTTGAATGAAATCCAGACGCGGTATTTTGATATTATTTTTCCTGACAGTTGTATTCAGACTGCTCAAAAAATTGCCGCTGTCTGCGATTCATATTATGAAGAAATCGTTTCGGATTTTGGTTACGAGCCTTACCAGAGGTTTCCTGTTTCGATAACGGATCAGGTTGAATCGGTAAATGCATATTTTTCGATGGCGCCGTATAACCATATTGTTCTTTACGACACAGAAATGGATTACGAACTTGATATGAACGAAAAAAGCGTGGAGGCAATGTTTTATCATGAATTGGTTCATGCAGTTTCGCTCAATTCCAAATCTCCGTTTTGGCGTGGAATGTCGGTTTTTGCGGATTTTTTTACTCCGGCAGGAATTTCACTTACTTCTTTTTGGTTTGAAGGAGCGGCAGTTGCTTTTGAAAGCCAGAAAAAAGGCGGAAGACTGAACGATCCGTTCTTTACTCAAAAGATTACTGCGGCAAAACTAAAATCTCTCTCGGGCAAAAAAAAATTTCCTTCGTGGCGCGATGTTAGCGGAGCAAGGGATATTTTTCCGTACGGAAACGATGCGTATATTTTTGGCTCTCATTTTGCCGGATATTTGATTCAAAAATACGGAAAAGAAAAATATGCGCAGTTTTGGAAAAACGCTGGAAGCAAAACCGATTTTTCTTTTTGCGCCGGCATTTTTTATAAAACTTTTGGAATAAAACTTGACGAAGCCTGGAACGATTTTTACGAAAAACTTTGGGTTCCAGAAATCGGCTTTGACGAATACAATGAATTTATCTCCGCGGAAAATTCAGTTTTTTTTAATAGCAAAAAAAAATCTCTTGTAAAAACGCTGGATTCTTTTTTTGACGGGCAGACTGGCGAATGGAAAACTGTCTGGTTCGATTTTTTTTCAAACACGGTTTATCTTGATTCAAAAAAGCTTTTTACTGCAAAAAATGTTCAAAAATTGCGTTTTTCAGATGACGGAACGAAAATTTTTGTAAACAGGCTTGCCGGCCGTTCAAACATAAAAATAGAAGACTTTGAATACGATTTAAAATCCAAAAAAAAGCGGAAAATTGAACACAACCGCGAAAATTTTGAAAAAACGCACGGTCTGATTTCTGTAAAAAACGGTCTTTCCTGGAGTCTTTTGTACGAGGATTCAAAAGGCAGAAAGGCGGAATGGACGTTCGGAGACAGAATTATTCACAACGTTCATTTTGAAAAAGAAGAAAACGGTGTCTTGAGTTTTGTCTTTGTCTGGGCAAAAATGGAAAGCCAGAGCCTTGCACGGCTTGGAAAAATTTTTATTGATAAAAATACATTGAATGCAAAAATTGAGTTGCTTTCAAAAGACAGCGTTGCGTTTTTTATCGAGGCCGTGCCCTGCAACGACGGTTTTTTTGTCATAAACGAAGAATACGATTCAAATCCGCTGCGCCTTGTAAAAGTTGACGAGAATGACTGGCAGGAATTTGTTCCACTTGAGAGTAAAATACTTCCTGAGCAAAACATTTTTTTTGAAAAGTCGGATTTTTCTGGAAAAACAGAAGCTTTTGAACTGGAAAGCCGTGAAAATTTTGTGGCAGAAAAAAAATTCAAAAAAACAAAATACAGTCCGGCAAAATATTTTTTTAACGGCGCTTTTCTTCCTGTTGGAACGGCAAAAACTTATAATCACGATTTTGAAATTGACGATGAATTTATTTGGGGCGCAACTTTTATAACTTCGACTCCGTGGACAGATAAAATTACTGTTTTATCGGCAGGTTTTGATTTGCTTTTGCAGCATTTTGCCCTTGAAGGTTCAATTTCCGGAGGAAACGACTGTTTTAATTATGCTTTTTGCGGAGATGTTTGTTTCGATTCTTTTGGATTTAAGAATTCGTATTTAAATTCTGCTGTCACAAAGGTTTTTTGGCAGGGATTTTATTCAATTTTTTCGTCTGGACTTAGTTTTACCTGGGTTTCTGGAACTGAAAAAGCAGCTTCCAAAGAAAAAATTCTGGTTGACGGAAAAATAGAAACAGATGAATATCGCCGCACTGGAAATTCAATTGACGGAAAAATATTCCTGAATTTTTCGACTGTCCGAAGTTTTGGAGCTAAGCATTCTCAAAAAACTGGATTTTATTTTAAGCCCTTTGTCGATTTTGAAAAAACTGCAATTTCGTATGATTTTGATTCTTTTGGAAAAATTTACGATGAAAATGAAAAATATTTGAATTGCGGGGCGGAAACTCAAATTTTTGTTCCGTTTTTTCTTCCTGTTAAGCTGAAGGCTTCAATTTTTCCTTCTAAAAAATATTTTGCTTCTGGAGACGCCAGCATTGAGCTTTTTTCGCATGAAATTCAAAAAGGAATTCCGGCGGTTTCGGTTTATGTCCAGCATTTTGCCTTAAAAATGTCATATTCCGCAAATGTAAAATATGAACCGGAAGAGTTTTTTGCTGTAAAACGCACCTTTAAAATTGCAGAAAACCTAAAATACGAAGATTTTTCGGACA
This sequence comes from Treponema berlinense, assembly GCF_900167025.1. Taxonomy (GTDB): domain Bacteria; phylum Spirochaetota; class Spirochaetia; order Treponematales; family Treponemataceae; genus Treponema_D; species Treponema_D berlinense. The sequence goes on from NZ_FUXC01000002.1 coordinate 185,353, forward strand.
GTCTGGGTTTTTCCGGAGAAATTACTTTTGCTCCAAATACGAGTTATTTTGCTTCATCTTCAAGTAATTTTACTCTCGGCGCTTACTTAAATTATTTATTGAGAACAGATAAAAATTCAAAATGGAAAGCCGGTTTTTATGCGGTTTTTTCAAATATTGCGTGGTAATAAAAAATAAGTTAAACTTAAAACATTGGATTTGCTGTCTAGGAAGCAGCATTTTTATATTTTAAAAAGAATTAAAAAATCAAAAATAAGTGATTTTGGGCGGGAAAAATGGCAAGAAGTCGTGGAATCGGAAAGTCAATAGCATTGCTTTTTTTAATTTTGGCAATTATTCTTGGCGGACTTTTGTGGTTTGATTATCTTGGAATAATCAAGGCAAAGTCGATTTTTGCTCCGGTTTACAAGCTTTTTGGACTTCAGCCCCAAACTTCTGTTTCTGCAACTTCATCAAAGCCATTGCAGGCAAATCTGGAAGACGACAGGCTTGCAAAACGGCTCGAAGCCCTCGAAATCCGCAGTCAGGAACTCGACAAGAGGGAATCGGACATTGCGCGCTCAGAAAATGCGAATGAGGCGATTGCGCGCGAATTGGAAGACAGACAAAAATCTCAGGAAGAAAGAGAAAAAACATTCAACAATGAGGTCAAAAAGTACGATGATAGAAGTACAAACATCGAACAAATTTCGACCTATTTGCAGAATATGCCGCCAAAAACGGCAGTTGAGCAGCTTCTCGGAATGGACGATCAGGATATAATCGACATTTTCCGAAAAACCGATGCCCAGGCTTTGGCTTCAAACACCGCCTCTATGACTTCTGTATGGCTTATGAATATGCCTTCGGAAAGAGCTGCGGTAATTCAGCGAAAAATGGCGAGCAAGCCGGAAAAACTCGACTGAGCCTGCCTTTTTAGCTAAAAATGCAAAAATCGGAACTTTTTTAGGTGTTTGATTTACGACCGGAGGTTCTGATTATGCAGGGCGTTCAACTTGATTCTTTTGTGCCTCAAATTCAGACAAAGCAAATTTCTGCCCAAAAATTTTCTGGAGAAGGCGAATCGTTTTTAGAAATGGTTCATTCTCAGCAGAGTAAAATCGAAGAAACTTCAAAAGAAAAAAACTTAGGTTTGAAGGCGGATTCTGATTCTGAAAAAGACGAAAAACTCGAAAAATCTGAAAAATCTCCGTCAGAAAACAAAAATGCAGAAAATGCAGTTCTGGCTTTGCTAAAAAACGGCCAGATGGAAGAAATTCCTGCCGAAAAAATAGATTTAACTGACGAGCTAAAAAATCTTTCGCTTGAAGATTCTCTTGAATCTGAAAAAACTGGAAAAACTCAAATTTCTCAGGAGCAGTTAAAATGGCTAAAAACTCCTGTTGTAAAAAATATTTCAGAAACAGACGAAATTGAAGAAATGTCTTCCGAGGATTTTGCGGAACTTATTGACAGTGCTATTGAATTTATTCCGGGACAAGCAAGCAACGAGGAACTTTTGGAAAAAGCTCAGAATCTTGCCTTAAAAGATCCTGAAATGTTTCTAAAAAACGCGGAAAATCTTTCAGAAACTCAGGGCGAAACTGTTGTTTTGAACGAAGAATTAAAATTCTCCAAAAATAATTCAAAACTTTCTGATGAAAACGAAGAAAAATTAAAACAGACAAAAAAATCTGCAAAAATTCAGGTGACTGATTTACGGACAGAAAAAATCGATTCAAAATCCGCTGAAATTCAGGTTGAAAAAACAAAGGAACGCAAGGATTTTAATCTTGCTTATAAAAAACAGAACGAAAATACTGTTCAATTTACAATGGATTTTTCAAATTCTGTAAACCAGAACATAACTGCTTCTGACACTCAGAGCGCCGCAGCAAACGGTTCGACTTTTCAGAATATGCTTTCAAATGCAATTCAGGCAAATGCGCCGGATTTTGTAAAGGCAGGAAATATAGTTTTGCGCGACAATAACACTGGAAGCATAAATCTTGTAATGCATCCGGAAAAACTCGGAAACGTAAAAATTGCCTTGAACCTTTCGGACAAAACAGTTTCGGCTTCGATAACCGTTCACTCGCAGGAAGCGTATAATGCCGTAAAAGACAGCATTGCCGCTCTTAAAAATGCTTTTGCCGGCAGTGGTTTTGAAACAGGAGAATTCAACTTGAATTTTGCAAATCAGGGCGGTCAGTTTGCACAAAATCATGAACAAAATTCTCAAGACGGACAGTCGCAGTTTTTTGCAAACCGGGTTTATTCAGAATATACAGCGGACGGAGGAGCACTTGCAGATGAAAAAGTTGCCCGCTATGTCGAGAATAACAGTTATGCTGTGAATATTGTTGCATAATTGCTGCGGATTTTAACAAAAAACTAAACTGAAGAAAAATTTTGCCGAAAAATTTTATAAGTGCTTGCAGAAAGCTGGGAGAAAAAAATGAGTTTTACAACAACAATGAATGCGACAGAAAAGTTTCAGACTCAAAATGCAGTTGATTCATTTAACAAAACTTTGACTGTAAACGGTCGTAAAACCAGTAACGAATTAGGAAAAGATGATTTTTTGAAGATTCTGATTGCTCAGCTTTCAAATCAGGATCCGACAAATCCTCTTGAAAACACAGACTTCATTGCCCAGATGGCGCAGTTCAGTTCTTTGGAGCAGATGACGAATATGAGCCAGGGCTTTGAAAAAATGGCAGGACTTATCAATTCAAGCGAAGCCCAGTCAATGCTCGGAAAGACAGTTGAAGTTGAAGCGGGCGATGTTGCGGTAAAAGGACAGGTTGAGGCGGCAACAAGAGGAAGTCAGCCGCAGGTTCTTGTAAACGGCATGTATTATAGCATGGATAAAATAAAAGCAATTTACGGCATTTAATGCCATTTTGCGGTTGCACCAATAAAAAAAATAACTGTACCAACCTTTGACGGTACATTGAACGAGGGTAGATATATGATGAGATCACTTTATTCGGGCGTTTCTGGCCTTCAGAACCACCAGACGAGAATGGATGTAATCGGTAACAACGTTTCCAACGTAAACACAACAGGTTTTAAACGTGGCCGTGTTAATTTTCAGGACATGATAAGCCAGCAGATGGCCGGAGCTGCAAAACCGACAGAAGAAAAGGGCGGTGTAAATCCTAAGGAAGTTGGTCTTGGAATGACAGTTGCTTCAATCGACACCGTATTTACACAGGGAAATCTTCAGTCAACAGGAATTGCAACAGACCTTGCAATCCAGGGAAACGGCTTCTTCCTAGAAAAAAACGGCGAAAAATCATACTACACTCGTGCCGGAGCTTTTTCTCTCGACAGCGACGGAACTCTCGTAAATCCAGCAAACGGTTTTAAGGTACAGGGATATATGGCCCGCGAGATTAACGGCGAAATGGTTCTTCAGACATCTGCCACACCGGAAGACCTTGTAATTCCTGTAGGCTCAAAAGATCCTGCAAAAGCAACTGCTTCTGTAAAATATGCCTGCAACCTTAACAAGAATACGCCAGAAATTCAGGAAGGAGCTAATGCGGCTGACGTTGCAAAGGGAACCTGGTCAATTGAAGAAAAAGTTTATGACAGTTTCGGAAACACACACCTTCTTACAATCAATCTTACCCGTGTTCCTGGAGTGGCAAACCAGTGGCGTGCAGAAGTGAATGTTGATGCAAATAATGCTGACTTTACTCAGACTCGCGTTGGACTTGGTACAACAGACGGAGTTGGCAATACTTTCCTTGTAAATTTTGATAATACTGGAACTCTCCAGTCAGTGACAGACGAAGCTGGAAATCTTACAAATCCTACGGGAGAAGTAATTCTTCAGGCAAGTTACACTGTACCTGGAGCAAATCCAAACGAAGACGGAACTCCATACCGTCAGACAATGGATATCAATCTCGGAACAATTGGCAGCCAGAAAAATACTATTACACAGAGCGCTTCGCCTTCATCAACAAAGGCTTTCTTTCAGGACGGATACACAATGGGGTATCTTGAAAACTTCAAAATCGATTCGTCAGGAATTATTACTGGAGTTTATTCAAACGGTTCTAGCCGCACAATCGGACAGCTTGCATTGGCAACTTTTTCAAACCAGAACGGACTTGAAAAAGCAGGTGAAAATACTTATGTAGAAAGCAATAACTCTGGTCTTGCTAACATCGGTATTTCGGGAATCGCCGGAAAAGGAAGTCTTCTTGCTGGTGCGCTCGAAATGTCTAACGTAGACCTTTCAGAACAATTTACGGATATGATTGTTACACAACGTGGTTTCCAGTCAAACGCAAAAACTATTCAGACTGCTGACACATTGCTCGAAACAGTTCTTTCGCTCAAACGCTAGCGATAAATAATTAAAAATCATAGGGCTGTCCCTGGTTAGGTTTTATAACTTTAAGGACAGCCCTTTTTTATGCAGGCGGCTCATTCGCTGACGGTGGCATCCTTGTCACCTTTTCGCCTGTCGGCGCGCTCATTGCGCTTCGAATCCTGCACGGTCTTTTTTCTGTATTTCCGTTTAAAATAAAAAAAGCCTTACTGCATTTAGTAAGACTTAGTCGGGATGACAGGATTCGCCCTCCAGTCGGACACGTCGTGTGTCCTCCTTGCAGGCGGCTCATTCGCTGACGGTGGCGTCCTTGCCACCTTTTCGCCTGTCGGCGCGCTCATTGCGCTTCGAATCCTGTGCGGTCTTTTTTCTGTATTTCCGTTTAAAATAAAAAAACTCACTCTTTTGAGTGAGCTGTAATCGGGATGACAGGATTCGAACCTGCGACATCTTGGTCCCAAACCAAGCGCGCTACCAGCTGCGCTACATCCCGTGATTATAAAAAAAAGTGGGCACTGAGAGACTCGAACTCCCGACAACCTGGGTGTAAACCAGGGGCTCTACCAACTGAGCTAAATGCCCGGATAAAAATTGCTGTCATTTGATAAAAAGAGTGGGCACTGAGAGACTCGAACTCCCGACAACCTGGGTGTAAACCAGGGGCTCTACCAACTGAGCTAAATGCCCGTTCCGTCAAACGACTTAGTTAATATAACAAATGTAAGAAAAAAGTTCAATACCTTTTTGCTTAAAAAATTGAAAATTTTTAATTTTTTTAGTCTTTTATCATTCTGTTCATTGTGTTTTTTATTTCTTCCCTGAACATTACCAGATCCATGATTTTTAAGGAAACAGTGGTGTCAAGTTCTTTTCGGATTTTATTTTCTGAGATAAGAACTGTATCAAAAGCGTAATTTACTTGATCATAGCCAGGACGTTTTACTTCAATTGAAAAATTAAATTTTTTAGTTTCGTCTGCGTTTTCTGCTTCGATTGCTTTTGGCCAAAAACTATAAGAGCCTTTTGTGCTGCTGTATGTATTCAGCGGATTTGCCCAGGTGATGTCCGCCATATCAACTTCTTTTCCGTCCATTTTAAGTGTTACGGTTGCGTTTGCGAGAGGTTCAAAAGTGTTTCCTTCGAGAATTGAGCCCTGGATTATTGGAAAGTTAAAAACAGGTTTTTCGCTGGCTTCTACAATGCATTCTGTTCTTGCAGAAGAGTGGAACGGTCTTTTTGTCGAGCTTATTATTCTGATTCCTTCGATTCCGAGAGCGTCAATATCGGCTTTTATCTGTGCATCTTGCAGAATATCGCGCGCATGAATAACTCCACGGCCGCTTACAACGTATCTTGGAGCAACACGGTTTAAAACATAACTTATGGCATCTGCCCGGCAATTTTCGCAGTCGCAGGTAAGCCAGCAGGCATTGACCTCTTTTATCTGATTGTAAAGTTTATTTATCCGATGGCCTACAACTTCTTCCATTAAGTTATGAATATTCATCACAAATCACTCCATTTTTAGTAAAATTCTCTAAAATAATATTTTTAAATTATAAAACAAAAAAAGATTGAGTGCAAATTTTCTGAAAAAATCAGTTTTCCCGGAAAAGCGGATAAATTTCAGTCTTTAATTTTATATTTTGTTATGATAAAATAAGTTATCGATGTTAAAAAAGTTTGTTTTTTATTTTGCTGTTTTCTGTCTCATTTTTGTTTCCTGTAAAAACAGCGATATTGGCGATATGAACCAGAATTCATCTTCGTTAAAGTCGGTTGCCGAAAAAAAAATCACCGAAACTGACTGGACTTTTGAGCTTGAAAAAGACAGGCTTGCTCAGGATATTTCTGTTGTAAACAGTATCGAGAAAAAAATAAAACTTACTCCCCAGGTTTTCTTGAATTCAACTTATTCAAAAAATTTGGAACCTGTTTTTCCTTGTGTCGAGGGATTTGGTTCTTTAAATACTTCTAATTTTAATTCAGAAATAAAAAAAATGACCGAAGAATTCGCTTCTTCGCTGTGCAAAAATAAATTTGCTTCAAATCTTTTTGATTCGTCCGATATTTATGAACTCGCGCTTTTTTCTATTGAATTAAAAAATCGCTGGGAAAAAACTTTTGATTTTCCTTATCCGGAAATTGATGAAAAAAAATCCGAAGAACTCCAAAATCAAGAAAAAACTGGCGAAAATTCTTCTGACGCCGAAAAACAAACGGTTCAGGAAATTATTCTTTTTGATGAATATATTCTGGGAGAACCTTTTGAAATGAATTCTCTCTGCGAAGTTCCTGTCCGCTTTGTGCAAAAAAAAGGTTTTGTCGATGTAGTTCTTTATTTTTTCAAGAATCCTAATGGAAACTGGAAAATCAACCAGCTGCAGATTTTAAAAATGCAGAAAAAATTCAAAAAGGATGTAAGATAAAAAAGCCGAAAATGTCGTCTGTTTTTATCTTTAAAAGTTTGCGTTGCAAATTTTTTTAATCTTGACTTTTTATAGGAGAGATAGTTGCAAAATCAGGAATCAAAAAATCAATCAGGCGTACAAAAAAATTCTTCGCAGTTGACAGGAATTGAACGCCAGCTTGTCCTTCAATATTTAATGGACGCAAATGTTCCTGTAACTTTGACAGAAGAAATTGAACTTGGTCAGGAAAAAGCGGCTGAGAACGAAAAATCCGAAAACGGGCACAGAATACGGACTGTGGCTTCGGGCGTTTTTCCTGTTGCTCTTCCGGGAGAGCAGATAACTGTCCTTGATCAGGGAATAATTCTCTTAAAAAATCCGCCGGAAAGCGTAAAGGTTTTTGATGGAAAAAAAGTCCGGGTTCAATTTTATTTTAACAGGCTCGGACTCTATTTTATAACGACAGTCAAAACCGTAAAATCCGGACTTGCGCTTGTGATTCCTTCGGTTATCAGCAAAATTCAGGAAAAAGAAACAAAAAAAACTGAAAATTTTTCGGCAGTTTTGTGCTTTAATTCAAATTCTTCTTCGGAAAAAAATATTTCTTCGAGCGTAAATTGCGGTTTTTCGCCGGAGTATCCGCTTTTTGTAAATCCAAAGTGGAGCGATGTTGAAGAGCCAAACCAGCAGGAAGCAAAAAAATACCTTGAAAAATTTGTCATGCTTTTGCGTTCTGACGGAAAATCCATCGGAAACGGACTCTTTTTGATTTCGGTAGTGCGTTTTCTTTCAGATAAAAATTTTAGCCAAAATCAGTCAATTGAAGGCCGGAAAAATCCTCCGCAGATAATTTACATAGACCACGAAAGGCTTGTGCTTGCCGCCAAAAAAGAAAATATCATCGTAAACAAAGATGAGGAATATTCTGTTGTTCTAGGCTTTCCGATTTCCAAAGGCCCGATAAAAGAGAGGACTGTCTACGCGGTTTTTACGGTTGAAAATATTTTTGAAGACGACTTGAACCAAAAATGCTGCGCCGTCTGCCGTTACAAAAATATAAAAGAAGAAGACGTCCGCTATCTGGAGGATAAAAAGAATTAAGGTTTGAGCGAGGAAAACGCGTTGTGCAGTCTGTAAAAGTTTTTGCACGGACAAAAAAAATCTTGAAATTAAAAATTTATGGCGTCTCCGGCGCTATGCGCCGGCCGGCTGTTGCACAGTTCGCTTGCGCTCTAAGTCCTCGGCGCGCAATGGCGCGCCTGCGGTCTTTGTCGGCGCATTGTTAAAACAATCCGCCGCCACTGCTCCATAGCCTGACGCAAAAAAACGTGAAAAAAAGCGATGCACAATTAAAAGAAATATGTTATACTCGCAATTGACAGAGAAAATCGGAGAGGCATAATCTTGTCAGAACAGAACAGAACAGAACAGAACAGAACAGAACAGAACAGAACAGAACAGAACAGATAAATAATACACTTTCAATATTCATGTCTACAGAAAGACCGTTGTACTGCGCGCGCCTAAATTGGCGTGTTCCAGTATAGCGGTCTTTTTGTTTTTAAATTTATTTTGCGCCTGCGGAAAAGTTTTCGGAAAAATTCCGAGTGCTTGTTTTGTTTTAGGAGGTGTGCGGAAAAATTCCATTGGCAGACTTTTACTCTGGGCGGTTTTCGGAAAAATTCCGCGGGCTGCTTTTTGCCTGGGGAGGTTTCGGAAAAATTCCGAAGGCCGGCTTTTTGACTAAGAAGGTTTCGGAAAAATTCCGAAGACCAGCTTTTTGCTTAGGGAGCATTCGGAAAAATTCCGAGGGCTTGTTTTGGTTTAGGGGACGTGTGGAAAAATTCCGCGAGGCGGCTTTGTCTAGTGCCTTCGGAATAATTCCGCAGTAAACAGGAAATGTCATTGTCGTACTTGATACCGCGATGTTTGCATAGCAAACTCGGTTAGCAATCTTTTGATACAGATTTCCGGGGCAAGCCAGAAAATGACAGGAATAAATAAAAGTGCCGGCTGGAGAGTCGGAGATGGAGGTTGAATGAATAAGGTAATTTCTAAGATTCGTGTAACAGAAGTTGACGGGCTTAGCGATGCGCTTGTGCGGCTTTACAAGGCGGATGAAGGTGTTTCTTCAGATGTGTTTTTGAAAGGCGTGATGGACGAGATTGAAAAGCTTTCTGTTTCGATTACAACCGCAATCAAGCAGGACAAGGTTTTGAGCAATCTTGAGGAAGCAGACGGCGTGCGCGACGAGGCTGTAAAAAATCTTTCAACGTTGTTGGACGGCTACTCTGTATTCCCTGTCGCGGCAAAAAAAGAGGCGGCGCAAAAACTCAAAGCTGTTTTTGACAAGTACAGAAAATCAATCACAACGGCAAACTATGTAAGCGAATCTTCGCTTATTGAAAGCCTGCTGGAAGATTTTTCCAAGGAAGAAGAAACAGTTTCTTTACTTGACGGAATAAAGGAAATCTTGGAGCAAATCCGCTCTGCGCAGGATTTATTTGCAAAGGCAAGCGACGAGTACAATGCGGCTTCCACGGTAAAAACAGAAAGCGCCTCATCATTAAAAAAGCCTCTTCTTTCTGCAATCAACGACAAGCTTATTCCGTACATTACAGCAATGAAAATGGCGAACAGCGCAGTGTACGCAGACTTTGCGACAAAAGCGGAAGGCGAGATAAAGCGCGTAAACGAAACAGTTTCCAGGCGCGCAAAGTAATTGAATAAATCATTTTAAATAAATCAATTTTAGGAGAAAGAGAAAAAAATGAAAAAAACAAGGATTCTTGCCGTGCTTGCGGCAATGACAATGGGGCTTGCAGTCTTTGGCTGCAAAGCGGAAACAGAAACTGAAACCGAGTATGTTGATAAAATTTACGCCGAGGCCGTAACATTTACCGCGGAGGACGCAGGGGATGCCGGCGTAAAGGTGGCAATGGCAACAAAGACGGAAGGAGCCGCAATCTATTACACAGTTGACAAAAGCTCCGAAAGCCTCAAATACAGCGAGCCTTTGACATTCAGCAAGGACACTGAGATAAAGGCTTTTGCGGTAAAAAAAGACATAGAAAACAGCCCTATTTCCGTAGCAAAAGTTTCTATAAAGACAAAAACGATAACAGAAAAAGTCTATGTCTGCGCCAAGTGCCAGAAGGAATACAAGACTGCGCAAGAAGCTATTGACTGCTGCGCGGAAACTTTGGACACAACCGCCCCGGCAGACGTAACGGAGCCTGTAGCCGCCGCAAAGGATTCTTCTGTTGTGCTCACTTGGAAAGACGCAACAGACGAGGACATATTCGGCTGCCTTGTAAGCTGGAAAGCGGAAAGCCAAGGCCGCGCTTTGGTTGCCCTTGAAAAAGACAGCCTTATTGCCGCAAAAGGACAGCAGGGCTGCGTAGTTACAGGACTTACAAACGGCACAAAATACACATTCACTGTAAAGACAATGGACACAAGCGGAAACACAAGTGCCGGCGTTACCGTAAAAGCAACACCGGTTGCGGTGGATTCAAAAGAACCTCTGAAGATTGACTTGAGCGTTCCGGAGGCAAAAAGCAATACTTCTGTAACAGTAACAGTAAATGTCGAAACTGCTGCGGAAAAAATCGTAGATGTTGTATACAAAAAAGACGGAAGCGTGAATGCGGCGACTTTGCTTGCGGACGCAGATGCAAAAAAAGCGGAGCAAAACAGCGCCGGCAACAAAAAATGGACTTTTGAAATAACAGCCGCAGACGAAACTGCAAACGGAACATACACAGTTGCCACGCTTGACTCGGACGGACGCGAAGAGGCAGCGCAGATAACAATAGACAACTTTGACTTTACGCCGCCTGCAAAAGTAAGCATAAGCGCAATAAAAGACGTATATTCAAGCGATAACTCTTCTATAACCTTAAGTTGGACAAACCCGGCAGACAGCGACTTTGACCATGTGGAAATTTCATATACATCTACCGACAGTACAGGCGATTCTAAAAGGTCTAAAGCAGAAATTGTAACTGGTACAGAAAAAATTTTTGAAGTCATAGACGGCAATAAAGCATATTACACCTATTATATTGCAAGCGTTGACAAGCTCGGCAACAAAAGCAACGAAGTAAAATACAAAGTAAGTGTAAATAAAACAGTGAGCAATGTGCCGGAGGGGTTTGTGGAAATTCCTAGTGCTTCAATTGACGGAACAGAAAGCTGGACGCCAAGTTCAGAAGTATTTGTAAAAGGACGCAATCTTAAAATCGCCTCGTTCTACATGAGCGACCATGAGGTAACACGCGGAGAATACAAGACACTTATGGGAAAAGACCCAAGCTCTGCCAGCGCTTATGACAAGGACGGAAACAGGCTTACAGGCGATGACAATGTAAAAAACAACCCTGTAAATTATATCAGCTGGTATGACGCGCTTGTATATTGCAACACTCGTTCTATAAATGAAGGCTTAACTCCTTGCTATGCAATCGGCGGAAAAACAGACCCAAAGGACTGGGGAAGTGTTCCGAGTTCAAGCAACAGCACGTGGAATGCCGCAACATGCGACTTTACAGCAGACGGCTACCGCCTGCCTACAGAGGCAGAATGGGAATGGGCTGCGCGCGGCGGAGAAAGCTACAAGTATGCCGGAAGCGACACCATAGGTGACGTAGCCTGGTATAAAGAAAATACGAACAATACCGGAACAAGGGATGTAAAGACCAAAAAGAAAAACGCCTACGGACTTTACGACATGAGCGGAAACGTATGGGAATGGTGCTGGGACTGGTATGATAGCATATCAGGCGACACGGCAAGTACGGGCCCGGCTTCGGGCTCTCTCCGCTGTCAGCGCGGTGGTTCTTGGAACTACCTCGCTCACTACGCGCAGGTTGCCTACCGGAGCAGCATCAGCCCGGGCAGCCGCAGCAGCAGCTGTGGCTTCCGCCTTGTTCGCAACGCCAACTAGCGTTGGCTAGTTCTGCAAGGAAATTATTAAACAGCTTCCGCTTTTGCGGAAGCGCAAAACCGGGCAGCAACCCTACAGCATTTTGCGTTAGGGATTTTGCATACCGTATGTATGCTGCGAGATTTTGCTGACGCAAAACTCGGGTATTTGACGTGTGCGCTTGTGCGCACGGCCTAACGCTAATGCGTTAGGGATTGTAGGGGCGGCGTAGCCGTTCCGGAGCGTAGCGTAGGAATGAAGCGATAGCGTAATCCCGAAAAGCCCGGCCCGAGCCTGACTGCCTGTCTGGCAGTCGGAGCGAGTGGAAACGCCCCCAAATAAAAAAAAACGGTGACTAATACAAATCACCGTTTTTTATCTGGTTAAAACTGCTTTATTTTTTTGCGGCGTGGTAAACTGGATCTTTTATTTCTGTTTTTGGTCCGATTTTGTCAAAGCCGCAGAATGGAACTAGTGCAGGCGGAACTGTAATTGATCCGTCTTCGTTCTGATAGTTTTCCATAATTGCAAGCATTGCCCGTCCTACCGCAATTGCGGTTCCGTTTAGCATGTGGACATATTTATTTTTGCCGTCATCATCGTGGTATTTTACGTTCAAGCGGCGTGACTGGAAGTCTGTGCAGTTTGAAGTTGATGTAACTTCACCGTAGTCGCCTTCTGGTTTTTCTTCTGTTGCGCGGCTTGGCATCCAAGCTTCGAGATCCCATTTTCTGTAAGCAGGAGCACCGAGGTCGCCTGTGCATGTGTCAACTACGTGGAATGGAATTCCTAAGCCTTCAAAAATTTCTTCTTCGATTAAGCGGAGTTTTTCGTGGAGCTTGTTTGAATCTTCTGGCAGACAGTAAACAAACATTTCGACTTTATCAAACTGGTGGACTCTGTAAAGTCCTTTTGAGAACTGTCCTGCGGCGCCGGCTTCGCGTCTAAAGCAGTGGGAAAGTCCGCAATAGAAGAGTGGAAGAGCAGATTTGTCCAGGATTTCTCCTGAGTGGTAGCCACCGAGGGTAATTTCTGCTGTCGCAACAAGACATGTTCCTTCGTCTTCGATTGCATAAACGTTTGATTCGTTTCCGCGCGGATTAAAACCGATTCCTTTCAAAATTTCTTCTTTTGCAACATCTGGAGTAATGAATGTTGTAAAGCCGTGCTTGCGGAGAATGTTGAGTGCGTACATGATGAGCGCTTCTTCAAGAAATACAGCCTCGTTTTTGAGATAATAGAATTTTGGACCGGAAACTTTTGTTCCGCGTTCAAAATCAATCAAATCGAGTTCTTCGCCAAGTTCTACATGGCTTTTTGGTTTGAATGTAAATTTGCGTGGAACTCCAACTTTCTTTACTTCGAGGTTTTCTGTGTCGAGTTTTCCGATTGGAGTGTCCGGATGGCACATATTCGGAAGCTGTCTTGCGGCGTCTTCGAGTTTTGCTTCAACTTCTGCAAGTTCCTTTTCTGACTGAGAAACATCTTCCTTAATTTTTTTGCCTTCTTCAATGAATTTCTGGCGTGTTTCTGGATCAAGTTTCTGCTTCATGTTTGCGGCATTTTCGTTTCTCTTCTGCTGCAATGACTGAAGTTTTGTCGTAAGCGCAGTGCGTTCATCGTAAAGTTTTACAACGAGATCCGCATCGGCAACCATATTGCGGTTTTTTATGTTTTCTTTTACTTCTGCAAGATGTTCTTTTACAAATTTCAAATCGAGCATTTGTATCTATCTCCCAATCTCTCTTAAAATTTCTTATTTGTTTATTTTATTCTTTTAACGGTTTTAAGGCAATTGCAACGTTTTTTTTGAATTTTTACTTTATCTCAAAAACGGCATCGACTGTAAAACTGATTGTTGTTTTTCCGCCGGAAATTGGCGTTGAAACAAAGGAAGAGGCGCTGTCTTCTACTGCTGCTTCTAAAGAGGCACGTTTTGCGTTGACTCTGTAAAATCCAAAATTATTTGACTGCTCGTTTAGAGAAATTACTTTTCCAAGAAAAGCGCCGCTTGTTGTTGCGAGGAGATTTGCCGTATCCCGTGCATTTTGAACTGCAAGCGTGCGTGCCTGTTTTACAAAAGATTCTTTGTTGCTTATTCCATATTGAAAAGACGAAAGCTGGTTTGCGCCGGCTTTTATTGCGGCGTCAATTACATTTCCTGCCATGGTTAAATCTTTTATAAAAATTTTGATCCGGTTTGTGGCAACATAATCTCCGTAAATTACTTTGCCGTTCAAATAATTTGATTCCTGGTTGATTGTGTAATGTTCTGTGGAAACGTCTTCCGGCAAAATTCCCAGGGCTAAGACAGATTCATGGACTTTTGTCATTTTTTCTGCGTTCTCTTTTGCCGTATTTCCGACATCTTTTCCTCTTGTAATTACAGAAAGAATAATTGTCGCGTTGTCTGCTTCAACTTCGACAGAACCTGTTCCGCTTACGCTCACTGTCCTGCGGTTGTTTTCCGTAGTTTTTATTGTGCAAGATGTAAAAAAAACTGCGCCAAGTACTGCCAAAACCAATTTTGCATTTAAGAGTTTTTTCATTTTTATCTAATCCTCCAATTTTCTTAATAAATATTTACGTAATAGCGATTCAGATAAATTTTCCGTCTGTTTGCTTCCTGCCAGAATGTGCTTGCAGGATAATTTTTTATAAGCGAATTATACGAATCGATTGCGCTTTTTATGTTTTTTACTTCGCTGTCAGCTTCCAAAATCTGTCCTTGAAGAAAAAGCGCCTCGTCAATGCGTGTATTTTGAGTGTCGAGATACTGCTGAACTTCTGAAAGCGCTTGAGCGTAGGATTTTGCCTCAAAATCTTTTTTTGCCTGTTCCAAAAGGTTTTTTGTATCGATTTTTAAGGATTTTTTCTGTTCTGGCCTTGAAACTTCATTTGAAACGTCATTTTTCTTCAAGTTTATTTCGTCTTGTGAAGAAAGTTTTTGCTCATTGTCAGAAGTTTTTTCTTCAATATTTTTTATTTCGTCAGTTTTTTGAGCTTCTTCCTGAGTTTCCGCTTTTTTTTCGAGGCGGACAGGTTTTTGCGGAACTGATTCTTCATAAGAAGGAGCTTTTGCCCTCTCATTTGGCTTTGCCGATTCTTCGAGAACTTTTATCTCCAGATAATCGTCAATGTATTCGCCTTTTAAAACGTCATTTTTGTAAAAATGAAGGACTGTTTCTCCGCTTTTTGTTGTGCGTAGCGTAAAAGTAGTGTTTTCTGTTCCGAGTTTTCGTCCAAAATATCTCAAAATCTGGTCTTTGCCTTCGTCTTCTCCCATGTAAATCCAGCCGCGTCCCGGGTAAATTATGTCAACGTACTGGTTGTTTTTTGCGGTCATTGAGCGGCTCGGAGTCTTTTGAGGATTGCTTTCGGTCTGTTCTGTATTTTCTTTCGGCTCTTCTTCCTCAATTTCTTCAGAAAGTTCGTCTTTATTCTCAGGTTCTTGTCCGTTTTGAGGCAAGTTTTCCTGATTTTCCATAGAATTTTCGTTCAGTTCCAAATTTTCGTCTGTCTGAGGATTTTCCTCCCCGGAATTTTCTTCTGTTTTTGGCAGGAGTTCTGGTTCTTCTTCGTTTGTTTCTGGAATGTCTTGGGCTTTGTTTTGTTTGTTTTCGCTTGATTCAGGATTTTGTCCGTCTGCGGCTGTCTTTGTTTCTTCCACAAACAGTGAATCTTTTACTTCAGGTTCAACAAAGTCTTCCTGGGTTTCTTCTGTTTCGTTTTCGCTGTCTGCCAAAAGTTCGTCTTCATCGATTTTTTCAGAAAGCTGATTTTCGTCATTTTCTGGTTTGTTCTGCGTGTTTTCTGAATTTTGCAGATTTTCTTCATTTGCAAGAGAATCTTGAGAAATCTCTTTGTTTTCCAATTGGTCTTCTGGAATTTCTTCAGTTTTTTTGTCCGAAGACTGTTCCGCCTGTGTTAAATTTTCTTCGTTTTTTGGCGAAGAGGCACAAGAATTTAAAATATAAAGAGAAAAAATTGATGTAAATAAAAACAAAAAAGTTCTGGCTTTAGTTTGCATCAAGGCGCTGCTCCTGTAATTTCGTCAATGATTTTGTCGTTTGAATTTTCAAGTTCTTCAATGAGCCTTGAATCTGGTTTTGAAAAATATTTATTTATTTCTTCGTCGCTCCAAGAGTTTTCTGTTTTTCGCGACAAATAATAATCTTTTTCGATTTCCAGATATTCGGGCGTCATTGGCTCCGAAGTCAATACATTTTCCGGTTTTTCGAAGTTTTTTGCCTTTGGCTTTTTTGATTGAATAAAAACTACTGTCAGCGCAATTACAAAAAAAATTAAAAAAATCGCACTGATTCTTGCTAAAAGAGGTTTTTCGCGAATAAAATCACTTGTTTTTTCTTTTAATTCATCAAAATCAACCATTTTTGCTTTTACTTCTGTTTTTCTTCGGCTCTTTCCTGATTTTCCGATTTTTTGTCGTCAGAAGCGGCTTTTTCCGCCGATTTCTTTTCATCTTCGGCGATTTTTGCCGCCTTTGACTTTCTTGCGGCTTCTTTTGCTTCGGCGCGGAATTTTTCAATTTCAGGATCTGTTATAGTTCCGTCCGGATTGTGAATTCGTTTTGCCGGTCGCGGAGGAATGTAAACGTTTTCTTCCGGAGGAACATCTTCTTCGATAAATTCTTTTTCCGATTCGTCTGGTTCTGCAGAAATTTCTTTGTCGAGCCGCATTGTCATAACTTTAGAAACACCGGATTCCTGCATGGTTACACCGAGCATTGTGCTTGCGCCCATTACGGTTTTTTTGTTGTGCGTAATTACAATGTACTGCGAAAGTTTTGCGAATGAACGCAATGCGGTTACAAAGCTTGAAACGTTTTTGTCATCGAGAGCGGCGTCAATTTCATCAAGAAGACAGAACGGACTTGGTCTTACCTGATAAGTTGCAAAGAGGAGTGCGACTGCCGTCATAGTTTTTTCACCGCCGGAAAGAAGCGCAATGTTCTGGAGTTTTTTTCCAGGCGGTTCGGCGTAAATGTCGATTCCCGAAGTAAGCACGTTTTGCGGATCTACAAGGCGCAGTTCTCCACGTCCGCCACCAAAAAGACGGCGGAACATATTGTGGAAATTTTTCTTGATTTTGTTGTAAGTGTCGAGGAACATTTCCGTCGACTTTGTCTTGATTTCCTCAGAAACACGGATTAAGTTTTCGAGCGATTTGTTTGTGTCATCGTAACTTGCCTGCAATTTTTCGTAGCGTTCTTTTTGCTCTCCAAATTCTTCCGGCGCCATAAGGTTTACGCTTCCGAGAGCTTTTAACTCTTCGCGGGATTTTGCAAGTTTTTCGCGCAAAACTGCCGAAGAAGTCGTTATTTTGTACATCCGCTCTTCAAATTCCATAAGGTCGCGGCTGTGAGTGTCGATAAAGTTCTGCTTTATGTTTCTTATGTCGTTGTCGCTTGTTACTAAATCCATTGCCAGCTTTTCGTACTGGGATTGAATTTTTCTCTGTTCTTCCTGTTTTTTGTCGAGTTTGTTCTGAGTTCCGCTTACAGAGGAATTGCAGCGTACGATTTCGCTGTTGATTTCGCTCATTTCGTCGGCGCATTTTTGACCGCGATGTTCAATCGCCGCAAGTTCGCTCTGAACGTCGATAATCTGTTCGTTTAGTTCGTCTCGTCTTCTCTGTTCCTGTTCAAATTCTTCCTGATTTTGTCGAAGGTTATTTTGTTCGCTTACGAGAGAGCGGCGCAAAATTTCAACATTCTGCTTAACTCCAAAAATTGCCTGAGCCATCGAAGCTTCTGTCACGCGCAGCTGGTTTAAGGTTTCGCGGTATTCGTTTATTTTTTTTACAAGCTCGCCGTTTTCGCTTTTGTAAGAGGCAATTCTTTCGTTGATTTTTTCAATTTGCGAGTTTAGGTCCAGAATTTTTGAATCGATTCCACGTTTTTTTGTGATAATTCCTTCCGGAGATGTAAAATCCTCGATAAAATCCGGCATCGCCTTTTCGTATTTAGAAACTGCTTCTTCAATATTTACGCTGATTGAAGAAATTTCCTCAAAAGCCTTGATTGCGTCCTGAATGAGTTTTTCGTTTTCGCTTTCTGAATGGCCTGTAATCGATGCGTAGTCAGAAAAAATATTTTTTCGTCCTTCGGCAAAGATTTTGAGTTTTGCGAGAGAATTTTCAACTTCTTCTTTTGCAGATTTTGCCGCATTGCTTGAATATCCCGAATCTTTTAATTTTGCATCGAGCTCCTTTACAATGTCTTCGGTTATTTCGCCCAATTGTTTTTGATAATCTGCAATTTGCCTGTTTAATTCTTCAATTTCGTCTGCGCTTTTTGCCGCAAGAGTGTCATTTTCCGTAATTTTTGCACTTGAAGAAGTTATATTTTGCGTAAAGGATTCGATGTTTTGCTTTACGCTGTCGAGTTGTCTGTTTTTTGAATGTAAGTCGGCTTCGCGCTCGTCAATTTCTTCATTAAAGGTGTCAATTTTTTCCTGAATTGAATTCTGCTTTACTTCAAGAATTCCGATTTTTTCTTTTATCTGGTTCGCTTGAAGATTGTATTCCTGTGCGCGCTGAAGCTTGTTTGTCTTTTCGGTCTGGACTTTAGCAAGTTCAACCTGCAGAGAATTCATTTTTGTCTGCAAATCTTTGATTTTGTCGTTATTTTCAAAGAGAGCCGCCTGAATTTCTTCAATTTCCTTTTGAACGGCAGTGCGTTTTTCTTCGAGTTCTTTTTTTGCCGTTTCCTGACGCGCTTTGTCCTGTGTAAAATCTTTAAGGCGCAAAAGCTGAATGTCGAGTTCGCAGTTAAAAATATCATCCTTAAATTGACGGTACTTGATTGTTTTTTCGCTCTGAACTTTTAAGGTTTCGTAGCTGCGTTTGTTTTCAATCAGTGCAACTTCAATCTGGGCAAGATTTTGTCTTGTGCGTTCAAGTTCGCGTTCCGCTTCGGCACATTCCGCCTTTGAACGGCTGATTCCGGCCGCTTCTTCAAAAAGGTATCGTCTGTCTTCCGGTTTAGACGAAAGAATCTGGTCAATTTTTCCCTGTTCCATAACGGAATAGGCTGCTTTTCCAACGCCAGTGTCCATAAAAAGGCGGCGAATTTCTGTCGGACCGACCTGTCTGTTGTTAATATAATATTCGCTTTCGCCAGAGCGGTACAGACGGCGTTTTAATGCAATCTCAGAATCTTCAAGAGGCAAAAGTCCGTTTTCGTTTGCAATTGTGAGCGTAACTTCCGCAATATTAAGAGGAGGGCGTGTTTCGGTTCCGTTAAAAATAACAGATTCCATCGTATCTGCACGGAGATTTTTTGCCTTGTTTTCTGCAAGAACCCATTTTACCGCATCGACAACATTGCTTTTTCCACAGCCGTTTGGCCCGAGCAGGGCGGTAATTCCATCTGCAAATTCAATATGAGTTCTGTCGGCAAAAGATTTAAAACCGAAAATATCCAGACATTTAAGAAACACTTTTTAAACTCCGCGAAAAATCAAATTTTGGTATCTTTCTATTATAGCAATAAAGGCAGCGTGTTTCAATTAAGGCGGTTTTTTAAATTCCAAAGCACATTCTGTGTACCGCGTCCCGTCTTTCATGGTTTTATTCCTCCGCTTCGCTTTGGAACGGCTTTGCCGCCATTACAGCCGGGGCTAAGATTTTTTGTTCAGTAAAAAATCGCTGCCCGCGCCCTTTTATTCGCCTTTTTTTTCCAGTTCGGAAGGAGAAACGAGCTTTCCCTTAAAAAGCATTTTTGGATAAACTTTTAGGCCGAGTTTTTTTTCAAGCCGGGCAAATTGATTCATTTCGTATTCGTCGCCGATTACAATGTTTATTCCTGTTTTTCCTGCACGTGCTGTGCGTCCTGCCCTGTGTACAAAAAAATCTTCGTTTGAAGGCATATCCATCTGTATTATGTGGCTTATTTCCGGAATATCAAGCCCGCGGCTTGCCAGGTCGCTTGTTATGAGAATTTTTATTTTTCCGCTTCTAAACCTGTCTATCATAGATTTTCTTGCGACTTTGTCGGTTTTTGCATGCAGACCAAAACATTCGATTCCCTTAAAATTCAGTTTTGAGACAATGTTTTCTACCTGGTCGAGTTTTCCTGTAAAAACAAGGCATTTTGACGGTTTTTCAGCTAAAATAACTTTTCGGAGCGTGTCGATTTTGTCGCGCCGTTCTGAAAAAATCGCAAGGTGAGTAATTCTTTTTCTTAAAACGTCTTCCGGCGGCAAAAAAAGAGTCTCAACTTCGTGTTCTAAGCTTCCGTCGCTCTTTATTTTTGTTCCTGCAAGCAGTTTTTGTGTTGGTTTTGTGATTGTCGCGCTTGCTGCAATCAGCTGGACGTGTTTTTTTGGCGAATTTAAAAGAGCCATCGTAAAATCGCGCAGTTCAGGCGCAATAAGCCGGTCTACTTCGTCAAGTACAACTGCATCGAGGTTTTCGAGCTTTAATTTTTTCAGGTTAAAAAGTTCCAGAAGTCTTGCCGGAGTTCCTATTATAACGGCAGGTTTTTCTTTTAAATTTTCAACCTGTCTTTTTATCGGCGCGCCACCGATTAAAAGCGTTGTTTTTATTTCGCTTATGTTTTTAATCTGGGTTTTAATCTGGCTTGCAAGTTCGAAAGTTGGAGCTACAACCATAAGTTTTATATTTTTTTGCGGATTATCCTCGGATTCGATTTTTGTCAAAAGCGGCAGAACGTAAGCGTATGTTTTTCCAGTTCCGGTTTCGCTCTGAAAAAGCAGAGATTTTCCTTCTGCAATAACCGGAATCGCCTGAGCCTGAACGGCAGTTGGTTCTGTAATTTGGTTTTCTTCGAGTTTTTTTATTAAATTTTCTGAAATTTTCAATGAATTAAATGTTGTTTTTTCTGACATACAAAAACTATAGCACGTAAAAAAAATGTTTGCTATAATCAAAGGAATATGAAAATCGGAATTGACAGTTTTGGCTGTGGACATGGAAAATCTGGAATTGGTTCTTATCTTTCTTCTTTATCATCCCAGTTAAAAAACTCTGCTGACTGTACTTTTGAGATTTTTGGCTCGGAAATAGACCGCTACACTTACGGAGCGGAAAACGGGCTTTCCTATTCTTCTGTAAAACTTCCAAACAGCCATTTTTACGAAACTCTGTGGCACTACGGCTGTTCAAATATTTTTGCAAGGTATCACAAATACGATGCGGTTTTGTATGCTGCTGGCGCGCGCTATATTCCTCTTTTTTGCACGGTTCCAGGAGTTGCTGTCGTTTATGACGTCCTTTCAGAGCTTTACGAAGACGAAATTTTAAAAAATCACACAAAAAGAATTCTCCTCGGCTTAAAAAATGCTTCAAAGGTTATTGCGGCGAGTCATTTTATCCGGAAAGATTTGATAAAACTTGGTGTTCCGGAAGAAAAAATCACTGTAATCTACAATGGAATCAACCATTCGGAATTTTACCCGCGTGAACTTCTTTCGCCGTCTCTTCTGGACATTAAACCGTTTGCAATAAAAAGACCGTATTTTATTTATCCTTCGCAAATTTCTTCTTCTTCAAAAAAACATGTTGAGCTAATAAAGGCTTTTTCGCTTTTTAAAGAAAAAACTCATTTGGAACATCGTCTGGTTTTGACCGGAAGCGAAGGAAAAGCTATTGAATCCGTAAAAAAGGCAATTTTGGAATCAAAATTTCATCAAGATATTTTTATTACAGGATTTTTTCCGCACGAAAGTTTTCCGCTTTTGTATTCTGCGAGCGAAGGCTGTATTTTTCCTTCGATAAACGAGGGAGTAGGCTTGCCTGTGCTTGAGGCCTTGGCTTCTGGAGTGCCTGTGGCCTGTTCAACTGGCGGTTCTTTGCCGGAAATTGCCGGAGACAATGCGGTTTATTTTGACAGCGACAATATCGAACAGATGGCAGACGCAATCGAAAAAATTGCGGTGGAATCAAATTTGCGCAAAAAACTAAAAGAAGGCGGACTTGAATGGACAAAACGTTTTAGCTGGGACAAAACCGCCGAAAAAACAATTGACGTTCTAAAAGGCGTCTGTAAAAAGTAAATTTAAAAACAAAAATTACAATTGATAAACAAAAGACTGTCCGTTTGGACAGTCTTTTGTGTTTTAACGATTATTCTTCAACCGCAACACCGTGGTGTTTTTTCTGGAAGCGTTTGAGCATTGCTACTCCGTTGCGTTTTCCGTTGTAAACGTATCCGCCGTCCCAATATTCGAGGGCGGCAAAGAGCGCGTTACCACCGTCCTGATCATCTGATTTTTTTGTACGGAAAGAAACGTATTTTGCAAGTTCTTCAAAGTTGTGTGTCTGAAGACATTCGATACGTTTTTTGTTGAATTCATTCCATTTTTCGAGATCTTTAAAGCCTTCGCCTTCGTCTTTTACGATAAGATGCGCATGTGTCGGGCTGAATGAGTACCATACGCGTACTTTTTTGTTTATATCGCAGTTGTTTCCGTGCTTTACCGCATTTTTGATAACTTCAGAAATCTGCTGCTCAAGAAGGTTGATTTCCTTGATTTCGAGAGGAGCCGACTGAACGATTAAAAGCGTAAAGTAGCGAATCTGACGAAAATCTGAAGGAAATTCTTTATATAGCATGTTTGTTGTATCAAACAACGGGTCGTTGTCATCTGAGCGCAATAGTTTGTACTGATCTTCCATTTTTTTACTCCGTTTTAATCTTATTTTTTGGGTTATTCGTTTACCATAAGAAGTGCTTCTTCGATGCTGTTTGCAATAGGGAAGTAGCCCATGAGTTTTGTGAGTTCAATAACTTTTTTTACTGAACCATGAATATTAGAGATGGCAAGCTTGAGGTTCATCTTTTTGATTGTTGAGCAGATGTAAATCAACGCGCCAATTCCAGACGAGTCGATGTAGTCAACCTGTTCAAGATTTATGATGAAACTTTTTACATTCTTTTCAAGCATTTTCATAACTAATTCTTTTAATTTATAAGAATTGTAAAGATCCATTTCTCCATTTACGTCGATGATATAAACTTCACCATTTTTCCGAATCTTCAGTTCCATAAGAAAAACTCCTTTTTTATTCTACTGAATTTTAACTGCCAGCAACGTTTGATCGTCGTGTAATAATTCCGAACCGACAAACTTTTTCATGTCTGCCTTTACCAGGTCTGCTATCTGCTTACCTGATGACTTGCTGTTTGTTTTTACAATATTTAAAAGACGGTTGAGCGAATACTGTTTGCCGGAAGCATCCAAAGCTTCTACCAAACCGTCAGTATATGTAATTATAATATCACCCGGCGAAACTGTAAACTGAATATCTTTGTAAGATGTCGTTTTTTCAACGCCCAGAGGTTCAGAAGCGAGAGATTTGCGCTCGATCGTCTGATTTTGTGCATTATAAAGGAAGACCGGAGTTGTTCCTGCCGAAGAAAACTGAACAGTCTTTTTTGCGTCATTGTAGTTTATGAGGGCGACAGAAGCAAAGTGTTCAAAATTTATTTCACCGCAAATTTCCCGGTTTGCAAGACTTAAAATTGTTCCGGCAGGCTGAGGCGTATTTACAAGAAGGCGAATCATTGAGCGGAGCATTGACATAACAAGGAAAGAATTTGTTCCTTTTCCGGCTACGTCCATAAGAATAACAGATGTGCGGTCTTGACGAACAGAAAGAACGTCAAAAGCATCTGAGCATACGCCTTCTGTGTGCATTGTAAACGAACCAAATGAGAGCCCCTGCAAAGGCGGAAGTTTTTTTGGAAGAAGAACATTCTGCAAATTTTCTGCAATTTTGCTTTCTTTTGAGATTTCGTTTTTTTCGTTATAAACCTGAAAACTGATTGTTGTTTTTAAGGCTGATTCTGCAAATCCTGCAAGAGTAAGCGCCCAGTCAAATTCTTTCTGGGTAAATTTTTTGCCTGGATTTTTTGAAAGGGCGATAAGTCCAATTACAATACCGCGTCCTCTCAAACGGATTGGAATAAAGATAAAACTTCCGAGTTTTAAGAAATCTTCAGGACCGTTTTCTGTAATGCGCGGATCGTCTTTTGGAGAGTTGATGATTTCCGGTTTGCCGGAAGATGCGATTTCTCCAAAGATATTGTCACGGAGAGCGAAGGTTGCAAATTTAAAACTCGTTGAAACACGAAGTTCTTTGTGAGGAAGTTCTGCTGGAAGTTTGTAAGGCGGCGGAAAAACGCCCAAAAATGATTTTACGTTGATAGAATCTTCAAAATCGTCAACCATAAGGACTGCGCCACCGTCAGCGTTTGTAATTTCCATACAGGTTTTGTTTATCGAGTCCAAAAGATTCTGCATTCCTTCTTTGCTTCCGAAAGAATCCGAAGCGAGGATTACAAAAGAACGTCCTTTTTCGATAAGGTTTACTTCGTCAGGTTTTATGTCTTCGACTATGATTTCCGGTTTTTTGATTTCTTCGTCAACAGGTTCTTCTGAGACTTCTTTTTTTGGTTTGCCGAATGCGAGCATTACGAGATAAGGAATAAAAACCGCTGTCGCAAGAATCAGTAAAAATACAAAATTTGAAATTCCCGGATTAAAAATCGTATAAATACAGTCAAAAATCAGTATAAGCACCGATAAAAAAGAAAGATAGCTTACTTTTGCTGTTTTTCGTGTTTTTATTACTGCCAAAAAAATAAAAAGGATTGTTGCCAGGATGGCTGTTCCTAAAAGGGGAAGGTAGGCAATTGCATCTGAGTTGAACAATTTAGGCTCTCCATTTTTGTTATGTTTTTATAAAGAATTGTAATGCTGCTATTTTTTCACGTCAAGATAAAGATTTTGCCGAAAACGTTAAAAATACAGTTTTTATGGACAATTTTTTTTAGAGCTGCTCTTTTTCGATTTTCTTTTTCAATAGAATTTTTTTTATTCTGTTTAAAAGCCGGCGCCAAAAACTTTTTCCGAATTTTGAAGTATATGCGGTTGCCGCATCGTCAATTGTAAAATCGTTTCCGAATTTTGTTTTGATTTCGTCCCAGTATTTTATTATATAAACGTACATGTCGCTTTTTGTGCGGCCTTTAAAATATTTTAAGACGTGATGTCTGTCGATTACTCGTATGACAGGAAGATAGACCGTTCTAAACCACGAAAGAATAGCCTGATCCATGCCGATTTCTTCCGTTTTGTTCATGTTGATGTAATATTTGTGCGTCAAAATGTGGTTGTAAATTACGTCGTATTGTCCTGGAACTGAAAAATCCAAAACCCAGTAATCCGTAACATCGCCAAATCCTGTTTCAGAATAAAAAACTCTTTTTTCGTAGCTTATTACCTGTTTTGTAATTTTTTGAAGAGAATCTTTCGGGTTAAGGTGGATTTCGCTCTGAAGGCTTACAACTTCCGCATCGATAAATTCAACTCCCTTTGCCTTTGCTACTGACACTCTGTGGTTGCCGTCGCGCACAAAATAAAGTCCGCCGAGCTCATAAAGCGTGATTGGCGGAAGGTTTATGTCTTTTATGTGCGCCATGTCTATGTGTTCCCAACGGGTTTTTAAGTGCATTTTTTTTGGAAAAAAACGGTTGTCAAAATCCTGATACCTGGATTCGCTTCCTACTATAAGCTTTACAGGAACTGTTTTCATGCCAAGATAAGTTTCGTTTCCGGGCTTGAGCATTTTTTTTATGTCGGAAAATGAAATCAGCGTGGTTTCTTCCGGATTTAAAAAATGCTGGATTTCGTTAAAGAGAGCTTTGTTTCTTGCTTTTGCAAAATCTTCGCTTGTTTCTGAAGAAAGAAGGTTTTCAGACATTTGACTCTCCTATTGCATTTTCTGGGGAAGTAAAAAGATTTAAAACTATGTGGCTGTACGCATTTATTACAAGGGTTTCTGCCTTTCCGCTGCTTTTTACGGCTGTAATACGCTGGTCGTTTGCGTCGTAAAGGTGAATGTGTCCGTGGATTAAATACGATGGAGCGAATTTTTTTATGAACCAGTTAAAGCATTCAAAACCGCG
The DNA here is from genome assembly GCF_900167025.1 of Treponema berlinense. Lineage (GTDB taxonomy): Bacteria > Spirochaetota > Spirochaetia > Treponematales > Treponemataceae > Treponema_D > Treponema_D berlinense. The sequence continues at coordinate 210,978 of NZ_FUXC01000002.1, forward strand.
GTGGCAAGGATCTTCCTTGTCGTGAATATGCCGCGGAGAAGCGTGTGTTAAAAAAATGTCCAGATATTTGCCGTAACGGATTTTGTTCCATAAAAGACCTGGAACCATTTTTAAAAGCGCGATTTTCATCTGCCGTTCAGTGTACTGGTTTAAGCCGTTGTTGTAGCGCATTGAGCCGGAAACTCCGGAAATGAGCAGAGGCCGGATTTTGTGCGTTTTTGAATCTTCTATAAGAAGATGCTTGTCGCGCAAATTCTTAAAACCTGCGTAAGTCGCTCCAAAACTGCCTTTCATGTCGAGAATGCTTATTTCCTGGCGAAGTGTCGGATGCGCTCCTTTGTGGGCTTTTTTTTGTTTGTGATAATATCTGAATTCGGTAAGATTGTGGTTTCCGAAGATAAAAAAAGCCGGTTTGTTGAGGGTTGAAACGATAAAATCAATGTAATCAGAAGGCAAATCGCCTGCGCACAAAATTGCATCGACAGAGGCAAAACGTTCTTTTGCGAGGGAACTGTAAACGAGAGGGTCGATCTGATCAGAAACGCAGAGTATTTTCATGGAACTAAATGCCGGCTTTTGAAAGAATGTTTTCGAGTTTTTCTTTGCCGATTAGTTCAATCGGGCGGTTTTCTGCGAACCCTGTCGCCGAGCTTGTAAAGCCGGAAGAAGTGCAGATTATTGCCTTTGAACAGTTCACTTCCTTTGACTGGTCGAGAAATTTTCTGATTACGGAATCTTCGATTGCGTCGGTGTCGCGGCTAAAAATAAGAAGATAAAGCTGCTTGCGGACGTTCATCCAGTCGTCTGCTTTTTGTTCTGTGCATGTCATTACACAGCCCCACTTTTTGGATTCGACTTTTTGAACAGCCATTGAAAAACCTGCCATTGCCGCTTTTTTGCAGATTTCGATAAATTCTTCCTGGGAGCAGGTTAAATATTCTTTCATTGCGTCGTTTGACTGCAAATCCTTGTATTCTGAAAGTTTTGCAGAAACATCGCGGAATGAATGGTTGTGCTTATAGATAATCTGCCACTGCTCGATTGCTTTGTCGATGTCGCGGTTGCGCTCATAGCAGGAAGCAAGAAAGTATCTTGAATACAGTGTTTCCTGAGAATTTTCGTCTTTAGAAGCCTTTACTGCGCGGTCAAATTCGGAGAGCGCGTTGTCTAAGGAATTTGCCATCATATAGCACGAGCCGCGCTCCAAAAGAGCACGCTGGCGATATTCAGGGTCGCGGAGCGCTTTTTCAAACGCGTTTACAGCTCCTGGATAATCCTTGTTTTCTTTTAAGATTTTTCCAAGATAATAATATGAAGAATAAGTTTCCGGGCTAAGGCTTATTGCAAGGTCGATTTCTTTTTTTGCTTCTGCAAACTGTTTTGAGCGGAAAAGCAAAAGTCCCATTGCCGCGTGGGCCTTTACGTGCCGGCGGTTAAACTGAATTGTCTTCTGGTAAAAACCGAGAGCCATGTCCGCGCGGTTTTTTTGTTCGTAGATTTTTCCGCAGTTATAATAGTTTTCTGCGTTTGAAGGATCTATTTTTGTAAGAAGTAAAAATTCCTTTAAGGCTTCTTCCGGCTGGTTGAATTTTAAATAAAGCTGTGAAAGCTGTTTGCGGAAATCTTTTTCCGGAATTTTTGAGTCGAAAATTGCATTTTGTGCAACGAATTTGTATTCCATTAAGGCGAGCTCGTTTTTTTTGTCCGCAAGATACGCTCTTCCAAGATAGTAATGTGTTAAATAATCGCGCGGATCTTTTGCAAGCATTGCTTTTGCGATTTTTTCGGCGGCGGAATACTTTCCGTTTTTTATGAGTTTTTTAATTGAGTCGAGTTTTTTTGGTTGCACGAGAGATTTTATTACGGCAACTGCAAGGAAGGTTACACCTACAAGAAGTATTGCAATTATTACAAGCTGAATCGGATTGTCCATGTTTCTTAGGCTCCATAAAAATGTATACTTTTGTTTTTCTAAAAGAACAGAATAAACTTTTGGCGTGGATATGTCAAACTTGGAAAAACGCAGTACAAAAATACTTACGCCGGATGCGAAGGGCGCAAGTTGCCGAAGGCAATGAGCGAAAGCGGAACCCGAAGCAGCCGGTTTTTGAGTTTTTTGCCATGCCGACAAAAAAACTGGGCTTTTAAAGTTTATTGGCGTCCGTCTTAACCTCTTAATTTATGGAAAATTTAAGCCGATATCTTGGTTATGAAAAAAATTTTTTGTTTGATTTTGATTTGTTTTTGTCCTCTTTTTGTTTTTTCCCAGGCGAAGAAAAATCTTGCCGCAAAAAAAAATGCGGCTTCCAAAAACTCGAAGGAAACTGTCAAAAAAGAAGAAATTGTCACGGTTTTTAACGAGGACTATGAAACCGGCGAAAAACTTTTTGGATTGAACAAGCCTGCGGAAGCGATTCCGTATTTTGAAAAATGTGTTGAGCTTGAAAATATAAACCCGAACGTGTGGATTCATTTGGGAGTTGCGTATTATCAAACCGGAGATTTTACACGTTCTCTTGCATGCTGCACCCGCGGTCTGACAAAGGAAAATACCGATCATAAAATTCTTGCCTATAATGCCGGAAATTCTGCATACGCGCTGACAAACTATGCGAGGGCGGACGCTTGTTATGCGATTGCAATTCGCGAAGATGAAAATTTTGGACCTGCATATTTGAATAGGGCGAATGCGCAGTTGAAGCAGGATCATCTGCAGGACGCAAAACAAAATTACGAAAAATATCTTGAGCTTGAACCGAAATCTAGCCAAAGACCGGAGATTGAAAGGCTGATTTCTCTTCTCGATGAAGAAATTGCAAGGCGTGCAAAGGAAAAACCTGAGCTTATCGACCTTGATTTTGCAAATGTAAAAAATGATGAGGTTATTGTTGAGCAGAAAGAAAAGGTTGATTACGAGCTTCCGGAAGAAAAAGTTGAAGATGACGAAAAAGACGAGGAGCTTGTCCGTTTTGAAATTGTAAAGGCGCCTCCGCTTCCGCAAAAAGAAGATGAGATTGTCGAAAACGAAACAGAAGCGGAAGAACCGTTGAAGGTTGTGCCGGAAGATGAGCCTGTCGAAATTGCGTTTGGCGGGGAAGAGCCGGTTGTGGAAGCTGTTGAAAAGAACGTTGCGACTGCTCCTGTTCTTGTTCCTGAAAAGGCTGAAACTGAAAAAATGGAAGAGGCTGTTGCTGTTCAAGATGAAAAAAAGGAATTCTTTGGTCAGGAAAATCTTGCCGACGCACTTTACAGCCTTCCTGCCGGTGTTGTAACTCTAAAGGCCTTAAATGCAAGTTTTTCTCCTAACAGTCCTAATTCAAGACAGCAGAAGCAGATTTTTAATGTTAGCGCGACCGACAAAAATAAAATCGAAACTTATGTCCTTGAAATTACAGATGAATACGGAAATACCGTAAAAACTATAAAAGGCAAAAAACTTCCTGACAAAATTGAATGGGACGGAAAAACGGATTCTGGCCGGTTGGCCGACGGAAGGTTTTCTGCAAAAATTTCTGTCAATTACAGAAATAATGGAAGCGTAGACGCGGAAGGAAATTCGTTCAGCTGCTTTAGCAATGTTCCTCAGATTACCCTTGTTCCTGAAAGCGACAGTTTTTCTCCAGACGGCGACGGAATTGATGATAAGCTCAGCTTTAAAGTTTCGTCTGAAAGCGAAGCTCTTGTAAAAGACTGGAAATTTGAAGTTAAGATGAATAACCGCACAATTTACTCGAAGAGCGGAACTGGAACTCCTCCAGAGAATATCGAATGGGACGGAAAAACTAATTCGGGCGAAACTGTAAAAGACGGAAACAGTTTGAGTTACAAAATGTCTGTGACGGATGCGCTCGGAGTTTCTACCCAGGACAGCGGAAAAGTTGAGGTTACAAAGAGCAAAAAAGATCCTGTTGTTGCCAAAAGTGTTGAAATAAGCGAAAACCCTGACGGCACTGTAAACATTGCGATTCCGACTCTGTCTTTTAAAATCAACAGCTCGGAACTTGTAAATACCGAGCAGAATTCACAGACTCTCAAAAAAGTTTACGATATTCTGGTTGATGAAAAATACGAAGAATACAGGGTGACTATTACCGGCTATGTAAATCCTGATGGAGAAGAATGGACGACAGAAGAGCAGGTTCTTGCCCTTAACCGTGCAAAATCTGTCGAAAACAGGTTAAAAGGTCTTGGCGTTCCTGAAAACAGAATGGAAGCCAGATGCGGAGAAGGAAAGTCTGCGAATAAAGAATACAACCGCCGCGTTGAGTTTAAGTTAAGAAAATAAAAACTTGAACGGGCGAGAGGTGTATTGCCGGCAAGGCTTATCTTGTTCTTCTTACTCTGGCAAAAAGTTGTTCTTTTGTGAGCGTTGTCCAGACCGGGCGTCCGTGAGGGCAGTGCGGATCTGGAAGTTTTAGAGCCTGTCTTGCAAGTTCTTCGGCTGCGGCCCTGTCCAAAACATATCCGTCTTTGACTGCGGCCTTGCAGGCTGTCATTGCGGCGACAGAGTAGATTATGTCTTCCGGCTTTACGAGTTTATCGAGAAGTGCGCTTTGAAGATCATTTTGTGTGCCTTTCCATCTTGCCGGAACTTCTGAAAATTCAAAAATTCCTTCGCCTGCGTTTTTTCCTGTAAAACCTGCATTTTTTAGAAATGGAAGTGCGGCTTCAAGATATTTTTCTTCGGACTCGTCTTCTGTCGTTATTTTGTAAGGAATTAAAAGCGCCTGTGTTTCTGTTTTTCCTGAAAGAAGCTTGTTAAAAATTATCCGTTCGTGAGCCGCATGCTGGTCGATAAAATAAATTGTGTCCTGAACTTGAGCTACGAGAAAGCAGTTTAGAACGGTTCCGATGTAGCAAAAACCGTCTGAATCCGGCTTTGTAAACTGCGGAAATTCTGTTTTTTCGTAAAGCTTTGAGCTGGAGTTTTCGGAAATATGGTCATTTTTGTAAGAGTGGTTTTCGTAAAGCGTTTTTTGCGCGGTTTGAGTGCTGTCGTAATTAAAAAATCTTGAACGCAGGTCGCCGGCTGTTTTTTGAGGACCGGTTGAAATTGCAGGTTTTTCGTTTTTTTCTTGAACTTTTGAATTTTCTGAAAGAGCGAGGGCTGCAAGCGATGAGAAAAATTGTGTCTCGGAATTTTCATTCGTTTTTGAGTGGTTTTCCGAAACTTTTAATGAAGGCGAGGTTTCTCCAAAATCGAATCCCGGAACATTGTTCTGTTCTTCGTTGTCCTTGTCTTCAAAAATCTGGGAATTTTTGATTCCGTATGAGCGGAAATATTCTTTTACGGTTGAACTTACTCCGTGGTGAAGTGCGGAGCTGTCTCTAAATCGAACTTCTTTTTTTGCCGGATGAATGTTAAAGTCCACTGTCGAAGGATCAACTTCCGCAAAAAGCGCCGCCACCGGATGTGTTCCGTTCGGAAAAAATCCCTGGCATCCGTATTCAATCGCCTGCAAAAGCGAAAATTCCTGAACGCGCCTTCCGTTTATATAGATAAAAATTTGCCTGCGGTCGCTTCTGTAAACTGTTGGTTCGCCGATTACGAGTTTGAATTTCCATTCAGTTCCGCCGCAAGCCTTTAATTCTGCAAAATTTTCTGTTGATTCGTTTAATTCAAGCGCAGAAACAAATCTTTCTGTCAAAGTAACGTCTTTTGGTAAGTCAAGCCTTAGCGAATTGTCTGTTGTAAGGCGGAATGCGATGTCTGGACGCGGAAGAGCTTTTTCGACAAAAGTTTCGCGGCACAGCATGTTTTCGGATGAAGGACGTTTTAAAAATCTTCTGCGGGCAGGATAATTTTCAAAAAGCCCCTCGCTCATGACGATTGTTCCTTCTCCGTTTTGTACAAGAGGAATTTGTTCGAGAATGTGGTCTTCTAAAATGCTTGCCTTCATTCTCCAGTTTCCAGAAGAAATAGAAAGCCTGCTTACTGCGGCGATTGAAGCCAAAGCCTCGCCTCTAAAACCAAGAGTCGTTATGTTGTTTAAGTCGGCAGTGTCTACGATTTTGCTTGTCGCGTGCGGACGGGCACAGGCTGATAAATCTTCTTTTGTCATGCCCGAACCGTTGTCAGAAATTCTTATTTTTTCAATTCCGCCACCGGAAATTTCTACGGAAATTGAATCTGCTCCGCTGTCTACGGCATTGTCCATAAGTTCACGGACTATGGCGTTTGGACGGTCGATTACTTCTCCTGCGGCGATTTTTCTTGCAACGTCGGCGCTCAACTGTCTTACAGCTCTGCGCGTTTTTTTGTCCTGTGGCATTTTACTGCCTTAATCCCTGTACTGGCGCTCCTGCCGTACCGTTTTCTGCATCAGCGGCCGAAAAAAGATCCATTTGCGGCGGAATTTCTGTTCCTGCCGGATTTTTTTCTGCTTTTACAGGCTGGTTGGTCAAAATCTGGATTTTTCCTTCGATTTTGTCGAGAGCGGATTCGAGGGATTTTGCAAGTTTTATTCCTTCCTCAAAATCTTTAAGCGCGTCTTCGAGCGAAATATCCGTGCGTTTTATGTCGTTTGTGAGTGATTCAAGTTTTGCAAGGTTTTCTTCAAAAGTCATTTTTCATTCTCCTCGTATTTTTTTAGTCTACAGTTGCAAGAATTTTTCCTTCTGCCGGGTAGACTTCGATTTTTTCTCCGTTTTTTACGTCGGTTTGACTGCGTACAATTTTTCCGTCTGCGGTTTTTACCATTGAATATCCTCTGGCAAGAATCGTTTTTGGGCTCGCTCCTTCCAGAATTTGAACTGATTCACGTAAAAACTGCCGGAAATTTTTGATTTTTTCGTCAAAATTTGTTTGCAGCGCGTTTTTTGCATTTTCAAGCCGCATAAGGTAAGGCTGTTCGATTGTCCTGAACCGCATTTCCATCGAATCCGGGTTGAACGACTTTATCAAAAGCTTCATTTTTTCGACTTTTGCATTTATCAGGCTCAGCATTTCGTTTTGATAGCCATTTAAATCGTTTTTTATGTCAATCAGCTGGGGAACTGCAATTTCTGCCGCAGCCGAAGGCGTCGGAGCCCGGCAGTCGGCGGCATAATCGCAAAGAGCCCAGTCAATTTCGTGTCCGACAGCGCTTATCACAGGAATTTCGCTTTCGGCGACTGCGCGAACCACAGATTCTTCGCTAAAAGGAAGAAGGTCTTCTATCGAGCCACCGCCACGACCGACAATCAGCGTGTCTACCATTTTAAAATCATTCGCAGTTTGAATTTGCCGTACAATCGAAGGCGCCGCATCGTTTCCCTGAACAACCGCCGGAAAAACAATAACTTCTACAGCCGGATTCCTGCGTTTTGTAATCTGTAAAATGTCTCTCAGAGCAGCACCGGTCGGACTTGTCACAACGCCGATTTTTTTTGGAAAAAACGGAATTCTTTTTTTTCTGTCGGAATTAAAAAGACCTTCTGCCGCCAGGCGCATTTTTCGTTCTTCAAGAATTTGCAGTATATTTCCTTCTCCTGCAATTTCCATTTTAGAAATAATAATCTGGTAATTTCCTCTCGGAGCGTAAACCGAAATTGAACCTGTACAGCGGACTTTTATTCCGTCTTTTGGCACAAATTTCAGGGTAGCGGCTTTTCCCCGGAACATAACTGCGCTTATTTGAGAATTTTCGTCTTTTAATGTAAAATAAAGATGTCCGCTTGAATTTGGTCTGTAACCGGAAATTTCTCCTTCAAGGCTTATGTTTACAAAAGAAGATTCCAGCAATTCCTTGATAACCGAAGTTAAACTGGTTACTGAAAAAACTGTATCTGATGGAAAAAGTTGCGTTGTCATAATTTTTTTCCAATTTTATACAATCAGTTTATCTTGTTCAATCGAAAAACCGATAAATATAAAATGAAAAAACTTGTAATTCTTTTTGCCGGAGAAAAGCCTGGCTTTAGATATGAAAGAAAATTTGACTCTTTGTGCGCCTTTGAAAAAACTCTTGAATGGGCTTTTTCCGTTGAAGATTCAATAAAAACCGTAATTTTTACAAATAAAGAGAATTTTCCGTTTATAAGCGAATGTCTCCCTCAAAAAACAGAGATTCTGCTTGTTCAGCACGAAGTCTGGACTAATGCGCTTGTCGCAAAGGAAATTGCCTCTCAGTGCGCGCAAAATTCGGCCGATTTTGCAGTTTTTGCCTGGGCGGATTCTCCGTTTTTAAATAAAGAGCTTACAGACGAGCTGATATCTTCCCATGTTCAGTACAAGGCTGAATATACTTTTGCCGACGGTTTTGCAAGTGGTTTTGCCCCGGAAGTTATTGACAGGGGAGCGGCTTCGATAATTGCAAGTCTTGCAGAAAATTTGCAAAAATCAATTGGAGAAAAGCCTGCTTCCCGCAACGCGCTTTTTTCCATTATGAGTTCGGATATAAATTCTTTTGAAATAGAAACTGTTATTTCAGATAAAGATTACCGGATGCTGCGTTATAACTTTGAATGTTCTTCAAAATCAGGTTTTACTTCCTGTGTCCGTCTTTTTGAAGAAGCGAAAACGCAAAAAAAAGATTTTTTGACGCCTGATTTTAATGTTTACGAAATTTCTGATTTGGCAGAAAAAATGCCGGAAATCCAGCAGACCTTGCCTGCTTATTACAATATTCAGATTTCAAATTCTTATAATACGAAAAGCCTTTACTGTCCTTACGAAAAACTTTTTTCTGGCAAAAAAATGCCTTTTATGCAGCTAGATGAATTTAAAATTCTCGTAAAAAAAATCGCAGATTTTTCGGCTCAGGCAACCGTCGGACTTTCGCTTTTTGGAGAACCTACTTTAAATCCTGAGTTTGTTGTTTTTGCGCTTGAAGTCTTAAAATATCCTGAATTAAAGCTTTTTATCGAAACTGACGGACTCTGTTTTTCTGAAGAACAGGCGAAAAAAATTGCGGAAGCCTCCAAAAATTCCGGCCGAGTCGACTTTGCAGTTCAGTTTGACAGCGTTGATGAAAAAATGTACGAAAAAATGAATGGAATTTCAGGCTCAAATTTTCAAAAAGCCTTAAAAACCGTTGCAATGCTTTCTCAAATTTTTCCGTCGCACGTTTATCCGCAGTTTACAAGAATGAATGCAAACGAAGAGCAGCTTGAAAGTTTTTACCGTTTTTGGAAAGAAAAAACTTCTCCTTCTGGCGGACAATTTGTGATTTTAAAATACGACAGCTGCGCAGGACTTTTGAGCGATGAAAAACCTGCCGACCTTTCTCCGCTTGAACGGAATGTTTGCTGGCATTTGAGGCGCGATATGAATATTCTTTCAGACGGAAGTGTTCCTTTGTGCAGGTCAAGAATTTCGGAAATCGCCGGAAATGCAATTGAAGAGCCTTTTGAAAATATTTGGGATTCAGTTCAAAAAGAAGTTTTGAACCACATGAATAAAAATTATTGCAAAAAATGCCAGGTCTGCGATGAATACTATACCTTTAATTTTTAACGAACGTCAGATAAACCGCGCTGTGCTTGGAGGAAAAGATTCTCCTTCGGAAATAAAACTTCCGGTCGGGCTTTTGCTTCTAAATGGAAAAGGAAGCCAGTTCCGTTCTGCCATCCTGGAAAAACTGATAAAAATGGGTTTTGAGCAGATTGTTTCGGTCGAAAAAAATCACGAAAATTACAATATAAATGAACTTTCGCGAAAATTTCCGTCAGTAAAATTTGTAATTCCTTTGGAAAAAGTAAACGAAGGCGAGCTTATAAATATCGGAATGTCGGAATTTTCGTGCGACAATGTTTTGGTTTTTCGCGACAATTTAAAAATCGAAGGCGAATTGATTTCTCCGCGCGTCCTTGAACGAATCGAAGAATTAAAGATTTTATGCACAAGTCCACGGCTCACCTGCGGTTCAATTACGAATTTTCCGCTGATTTTTTCACCGACTGTAAGAGGCTCAACTTTTGATGTCTTTGCCTCGTCTTCAATTTCCGACGGTTTAAAAACTCTTTATCCGCTTGATAACATCGGTATTTACAATAGAAAAAAATTTATCGAGCTCGGTGGTTTTGATTATACAATCAGTTCCCTGCATTGGCAGACTCTGGACTTTTTTATGCGCGCATGGCTTTGGGGCGAAAAAGTCTTGATTTCAACTTTGTACAGTTTTTCTTATGAAGATGATTTTCCTGTTGAAAATTTAACTGCGAACCTGTCTTACGGACGATTTTTCTTAAAAAATCTGCTTCCGCGTTTTGACGAAGATCACGGAGTTATTCCAAAATCTTCATTTTTTGTATATCTTTTAAGATCAGGATGCGGTTTAATTGAATCATGCAGACAGTTTTGCGATGCCCGGAACTGGGTTTCTAAAAACAAATACCGTTTTAAAATCGATGCAAAATATCTTGTAGAAAACTGGGGGAAAATAAAATGACGATTCTTGTTGTTCAATGCAGGCTTTCTTCCACCCGTCTTCCGGGAAAGGCTTTGCTGCCGCTCGGAAATTCAACTGTTCTTGACTGGACTCTTGCCGCTATGAAAAAAGTTCCAGCGGATGAATACTATCTTGCGACAGACAGCGAAAGTTGCGGACAGCTTGCTCCAGTTGCAAAACGCAATGGCTTTAATGTTTTTGAAGGTCCTCTTGAAGATGTCCTTGAGCGTTTTTGCCTTTTAATAAAAAAAACTAAGGCGGATACAGTAATTCGTGCTACTGCGGACAATCCGTTCCTCTTTTATGACTGTGCGATTTCCCTGCTTGAACAGTACAACCGCCGTTCTCAGACTGGAAAATGCGACTACATAACTTATACAGGACTTCCTCATGGAAGCGGAGTTGAAATTTTTAATGCGGAATCGCTTTTAAAAGCCGCATCCTTGACAGAAGAGCCTTATGATCACGAACACGTCGGCCCGTCTCTCTATAATCATCCTGAAAATTTTACGAGTGTAATGCTTGCTTCACCTTCTCAGTGGAACAGACCTTCTTTAAGAACGACAATCGACACTCCTGCGGATTATCGCCGTGCTTGTACGGTTGTAAGAAACCTCGGCGGAACCGGCCCTTACACAAGTGAAGAAATTATCCGTGCTTTTGAAGATGATTCTATAAAATTTCCTGTTTTGTGCGTTCCTTGCGTAAAAAAAGGAAAGGGAACAGGTCATTTGCGCCGTTGTCTTGCAATTGCCACCTCAATCGGTGCAAATGTTTATATTCCGGATGATGCTGACCTTGAAGAAAAAGACGAAGTAATCGACGCTGCAAAAAAGGATGGTTTTTCAGAAAGCCAGATAGTCAATTCGCTTCCAGAAAAAGACGAATACAGCCTGATTGTGACAGACGCCTTTGTCTTAGACCGGGAATTCGCGTTAAAACTTTCGACTCTTGCTCCTCTTGCCGCAATTGACGAAGGTTCTTTGAATACGGATTTGTGCGATTACCTTTTGGACATAATTCCTTCTTATGGACTTCAGCGCCCTGCAAATATTGCGGATCCGTCATATATAACTCTTCCAAAGAACAAACGCACGGAAAAACTTAAGAGTGCCGAAGACATAAAATCAATTCTTGTTACTGTCGGCGGTGAAGATCCTGCCGATTTAGTCGTTCCTGCTTCGATTTCTTATGCAAAACTCGGTTACAAAGTTACGGCCATTGTTCAAAATCCCGAAGTTTCTGAAAAACGCGTTGAGCCTGAAATTTTAGACAAAATCACTTTTATAAAACCTGTGCACAATTTGCGCGAGCAGCTTTTTAATTACGATGTTGTCGTAACTCATTACGGTTTTACTGCTTTTGAAGCGGTTGCGGCAGGCTGCGCGGTCGTTCTTCTTGGAACAACTCCTCTTCACGTAAATCTTGCCCGAAAATACGGATTTAAATGTCTTTCTGTACAGAATATAAACGAAATCGGCGCAGAATTCTCTCTTTCTGACGTAAATGAGCTTTATCCTGCAGGTCATTTTGCCCGGCTTTCTCCAGAAAAAAATGATTTGGGAAAATTTGTCAGAATGCTTTCAAAAGGAAGAAGGCTTTTCTGTCCGATTTGCACGACTGATCATCTGACTTTTGAAGATCAGATTATCTGCCGGACAAACAAACGCACTTTCCGCCGCTGCAACACTTGCGGAATGCTTTATATGTCTTATACGGCAGATCCAGAAAACACTTCTTACAACGAAAAATATTTTTTTGAAAGTTACAAAAAACAGTACGGAAAAACTTATCTTGAAGATTTTGAATCAATCAAAAGTCAGTGCGTAAGGCGAACTGGAGTAATTGACTATATTTTCCGGAACTCTCATAAGCTTATTACTCCTGCGGTTCTTGACGTAGGATGTGCTTTTGGTCCGTTTATGGATGCTGCGAACGATGCCGGCTGGCAGGTTTTTGGAACAGACATTTCCGCCGAAGCCGTAAGTTATGTTCAGGAAAAGCTCCATTATCCTGCAACCTGCGCCGCATTTCCGGCTTTTGATGCTGCGGCCGAGTTTGGAATAAATGAATTTGACGCCGTTACGATGTGGTATGTAATCGAGCATTTTCAAAATCTGGACAGCGTGCTCAAGGCTGTTTCAAAAATATTGAAAAAAGGCGGAGTTTTTGCATTCAGCACGCCTTCTGCAGGAGGCGTTTCCGGAAGGTTTAACACCCATTCGTTTTTTCAAAACAGCCCGGCGGATCACTATTCGCTTTGGGAACCGAACCGTGTTTCTTCGATTTTGAAAAAATACGGATTTAAAATCGAAAAAATCCTGAGCACAGGCCATCATCCGGAACGATTTCCGAATCTTGCCGGTTCAAAACCAAACAGCCTCAAATGGGCTTTTTATACGGCTGCAAGCCACTTTTTTGGGCTTGGTGATACTTTTGAAGTTTATTGCCGGAAAGAACGCGATATTCAGCAGTAAAAGCTAAAAAAAACGAATTAAAAAAGGAAAATTTTAAAAATGAACGAAAAAGCGGTAATCATACTTGGCGCAGGACTTATGCAAAAACCTGCAATCTGTGCTGCAAAGGAACTTGGTTTTAAGACAGTTGTTGCCGACGGAAATCCTGACGCAGTCTGCTCAAAAATGGCAGATATTTTTGAGCCCGTCGATTTAAAAGACAAGGACGGTTTGGTTCAGCTTGCCGAAAAAATCAAAGAAAAAGGAATGGTTATTGCCGGTGTTTTTACGGCAGGCACTGATTTTTCGGCAAATACAGCTTACGTTGCAGAGCATCTTGGTCTTTTTGGACACAGGTACGAATCTTGCCTGAACGCTTCGAATAAAGTCAGAATGCGCGAATGTTTTAAGAAAAATGGAGTTCCGAGTCCGGAATTTGAAGAAGTTGATGAAAATCGTCTGGAAGAACTTTTGATTCTTGCAAAAAATAACAAAATTTCTTTTCCGAAAGTTATAAAACCTGTCGACAACATGGGAGGCCGTGGTTGCAGGCTTGTCCGCTCAGAAGAAGAGCTTAGGCCTGCGGTTTCCTGCGCAATAAATAACAGCCGGACAAAAAAGGCTATTTTTGAAGATTATATGGAAGGCGCGGAATTCAGCATTGACGCGCTCATTTACAATGGAACTTTTACGGTTACAGGTTTTGCCGACAGACATATCTATTATCCGCCGTATTTTATCGAAACCGGACATACAATGCCTTCTGCGGCCGATTCAAAAATCAAGAACGAACTTATTGCAACCTTTGCCCTTGGAGCAAAAGCCCTCGGTTTAACTCAGGGAGTTGCAAAAGCGGACATAAAATATACAAAAAACGGTCCAATGATTGGAGAAATCGCAGCCCGTCTTTCCGGCGGCTACATGAGCGGATGGACTTTTCCCCTTTCTTCCGGCTGTTTTCTTACAAAAGAAGCGTTAAAAATATCTGTCGGAATGGAACCTGATTATATTTTAAAAAATCGCAAAAAAATCGAATGGAATCCGCATCTGTCTGTAAAAAACAGCGTTCAGCCGTTTGAGCTTTATGAGCTTGAGTCAAAAAATGTGAGCGCAGAGCGGGCATGGCTTAGCATTCCTGGAAAAATAGCAGAAATCCGTGGCTTAAAAGAAGCTTCGGAAGTTTGTGGGGTAGAGGAAGTTCTTCCACGGGCAAAAAAAGATGATGAAGTGGATTTTCCGCGCAACAATGTAGAAAAATGCGGGAATATAATTACTAAGGCTTCTGACAGAAAATCAGCCGAAAAAGCGGCTTATGACGCCTTGAATAAAATCACTTTAATTCTCGAGACAAACAATAAAAAAACCGAAGATTTTCTTGAAAAAATTGAACTTGCGGACGAAAAAGGTTTTCCACCTTCGGCGTTTGATGTTGAACTCGACTGGTCAAAAATCTGCAATATTCCTGCAAATGCAAAAATAGCGGATTTTGTTCCGGCAGAAATAAAAAAAGTTCAAAATCAGATTTGCGACTGGAATCACAGCACATTTGCGCAGGTTGTCGAAAAATTTGATTCAATTTTCCCGGATCACAAAGAGCTTGACGGAAAAAAATTCTGGAAGTCGGCTTTGAGAGGCTCAATTCAGGGAATGTTGTATACGGCAAAAAAACAATAGACGGTAAAAAAAGTGAATAAAAAGCATAAAATTTTTTCAGTTTTGTTCTTTATTTTTTTAGTTCCTCTTTCTGCTCAAAAAAAAATGCTTAATCTTCTTGAAGAAAGCTCAAAATCAGGAATTACAGTTTACTGGGACAGCCTTTCTGAAAGCGGAATTCTCGAAAAAAACGGACATCAGGTTTCTTTTAGAAAAGGAGACGGCTTTATTCTCGAAGATTACAAAAAGCTTGTGCTTACAGACAGTCCGGAAGTAAAGGATGGCGCGGTTTTTGTAAGCCAGAATTTTTTGAATGAAGCGGAGAGCCTTTTTAAGACGGAAAATTCCCAAAATGGATTTAAAATCGGTGCAATTCTGATTGATCCCGGGCACGGTGGAAAAGATCCGGGAGCGCAGTACACTCACACTGTCAACGGCAAAAAAATCACTGTAACAGAAAAAGATATAAACCTTTCTGTCGGAAAAATGCTTTATTCACGCTTAAAAGCCGCATATCCCGACAAAAATATTCAGCTTACGCGTTCAAAAGACGTTTTTCTTTCGCTTTCGCAGCGTACCGAAATTGCAAACGCAATAAAACTTAAGGACAAGGAAGCGATTCTTTATGTTTCTGTTCACGTAAATGCTTCGCTCGATAAAAAAGCCTCAGGTTTTGAAGTCTGGTATCTTTCTCCGGGTTACAGACGCAATGTTCTTGATAAAGGCAGCATTGAAGACAAAGATTTGTACACTGTTATGAATTCGATGATGGAAGAAGAATACACGACGGAAAGCATTTTGATTGCAAAATTCATAATGGACGGAATGCAGGCTCAGGTCGGAAATCTTTCTTCTGCCCGCGGAATCAAGGCTGAAGAGTGGTTTGTCGTCCGAAATTCAAATATGCCGGCAGTTCTTGTTGAACTCGGTTTTCTTACGAACCAGAAAGAAGGGCTTCTCTTAAAGGATGAATCTTACTTGCAGAAGCTTTCTCTTGGAATATATAATGGATTATCCGCCTTTGTAACGCATTTTGAGCGTTCAAGAGGATTTACAGGTTCAAAATGATGAAAAAAATTTCTTCACTTTTAAAAAACAACCGGAAAGCCCAGCTCTTTTTTGTTCTTCTTGTTGTTTTTATTGTTTCTCTTTGTTTTTATTTATTTAATTTCCGGGGCTTCCGGTATTCGTTTCGGTATAATATCGCCGGAAGCCAAAAACTTGTTTACGAAAACAGAAATGTTCCGGACGTAGAAGGCAGTTCAAAGCTTACTCTCTATGTCGAAGAGCTTCTTTCCGGACCTGTGTCGCAGCGTGCGCAGCCGTTTTTTCCGCTCGGCACACGCGTGATTTTTTGTTTTTTGCGGGAAGGAACATTGTTCTTAAACCTCTCAGAACAGGCGATTATGAATTTTTCGCCGGACGTAAATTTGCAAAATAGTTATGAACTTTTGCAAATGAATGTAAAGGCTAATTTTCCATCAGTAAAGAAAATAGAACTCTTTATTGACGGAAAATCCGTCTTTTTGGACGATAAAATCCAAACGAAAAACAATTGACAAAAGCAACCGGTTATAGAATAATTATTGAATAACAAGGCTACATCAATCGAATATAAGGAGCTTCGAATGAAGAAAACTTTCGTTTTATCCGTTGCAGGAATGATGCTTTTGGGTGCATCTGTATTTGCAAAGGAATCAACACTTATCGATTTCACAACTCTTGATGCTGATATTACTATCAAAGCTCAGGACAGCGATGTTGAAATCCCTGAAAACAGCCGCACAATTATGGATTATGGTGTTGCAGCTGGTGCAACTTTTGACCAGGATCAGAGAGATCTTATGAAGACTTCTTTGTACCTTGGAGACTGGGAAATCGTCCTCAACAGTTCGGCACAGACTGTAGGTGCTCTCGCTAACTCTCAGGTTGTACCTGCACCTGTTCGTGAAAGTGCAAAAGTACCATTTGCTGGAAAAAATGTAATGGGCGTACGCATCGTATTCCCATCTGGAGCATATAATGCAAATGCAAAAATTGTTCCTCCATTTGAAATTCCTGCTTATGAACCACTTTCAACAGCAGATGCAAATGGAAACCGCCAGCCACAGACAGACGAAGAAAAAGCTTCTGGACGCACATTGTTCGAAGCTGACAGCGATGATTCTCCAGCTTACGGTGTTGTAAAAAACGTTGGAACAATCAAATCAATTGCTGTTACAACATTGGGTATGAACTTCCCACACGGTCTTTACGTTCTCCTTGGAGATACAGACGGTGTAACTCGCCGCTACTTCATGGGATACCTCGGATTTGACGGCTGGAAAACTCTTACTTGGAACAACCCGGACTATATTTCTGAAGTACGTACACGCGAAATTCGCATTTATCCAATCTATCCACGCGGACTTCCATTTGTTAAGTTTGCCGGATTCCAGATTACACGCGATGCTTCTCACGTAGGTGATGACTTCATCGGTTATTTCAAAGATGTAAAAATCATTTACGACAAAGCAGAGCTTACTTCAGAACGCGACATTGCTGACGAAGATCTTTGGGGTATCGTAACAAAGAAAGAATCTGCTCGTCAGAATTTTGAAATGAGCCGTTTTGGTAACAAGCAGGTTAACCGCTACCTTGAAAAGTCTAAGATGGCAACAGAAGCTTCATTCTCATCTTCACTTGATGAAAATTCTACTTCTAATGCTCAGTCTAATGGTGGTCAGGCAGCAGATGCTAAATAAGTTTTCTAAATAAGGAAACTTCTGGAAACCGTCCGAGTTTTTCGGGCGGTTTTTTTTATGCTTTTTTTACTTTTTCTGTTTTTTTTTTTTGCTCAATATTTCTTAATTTGCTTTTTTTTATTTTCAATGTTAAATTTTAGCAATGAGCAAAATTACTTTTTCAATTCCGCACAAAGACGAAATAAAAAAAATCTACGAGTCTTACAATCCAGTTCTTTCAGAAATAATGCAAAAAATTGAAGCAAAACTCAAAAAGACAATAAAACTTGCTTCAATGCCAACTTATAAATCAAGAATAAAATCTTTTAATTCGTATTACAGAAAAATTTTACGTCTTAAGGCCGACGAATTTTCTTCCCGGGGAAAACTTGTCGAGTTGACCGATATGATCGGCATTAGGATTATTTGTGCCTTTATAGAAGATTTGCACGAAGTTGAGCAGCAGGTCCGCAAAAATTTTACGGTTAAAGAAGTTGAATATAAAGGCAGCGGTGACAATTTTAGGGAATTTGGATATGAGTCGATTCATGTTTTGATTTCAATTCCAGCTGACTGTATGCCGGATTCTAATTCTGAAAAAGTTCCTGACGGTCTTGTGTGTGAAATTCAAATAAGGACGATTTTGCAGGATGCCTGGGCGGAAGTTGAGCATGAGCTTATCTATAAGACAGAATTTTCTCCGTTTGATATGCCTTTAAGAAGAAAACTCGCTTCGATAAATGCAAGTTTAAGTCTTGCAGATACGATTTTTCAGGAAATCCGCGATTATCAAAAAAAACTCCAGCTTGAAACTTCCGAGCGCCGGGAATCTTTTTATGAAAAAGTTGACGAAACGACAGGAGAATTCTCTGAAGAGGAAAAATCCAAGTTAAAAAGCGACACTAAAGAAATTGGAAAGGCCAGCCAGTTTATTAGGGGAACGATTGATGATATGTTGCTTGACGCTATACATGCTCATAATAACGGCGAAATGCAGAAGGCTATTGTAATTTACACGCAGATTCTTGAATCAAAGCCTGTTCCTGCGGATATTGTTCTTTCTGTAGTTTTTAAGCACCGGGGAATGGCTTATTTTGCTTCCAATGATTATAAAAATGCTCTAAAAGATTTTGAGTCAAGCGTAAAATATGATGAAAACGGTTTCCGTTCCTATTACTACATTGGAATTGTCTACACAGTTCTTTTGAAATACGAAAAAGCAATAGAAGCCTTTTCTAAATCCCTTGAAATAAATGAATTTCAATCTCATGCACGTTACAGACGGGCTGTTGCCTATTCAAAAGTTGGAGAAGACGAAAAAGCTTTGGAAGACCTGTCTGCTGCAGAAGCTATGGGGCTGGAAATTGCGGACGAAAAGCTTTTAAAAGAAAAACTTCTTAAAAAGCTTGATATTAGCATGTAAAATTTATTAAAAAAAAATAAACAAAAAGTTATAAAAATTTTAAAAAAAATACATTTGAGGTATTGACGTAATTTTTATGATTTGCTAATATCTAATAGTCAGCTGCGTTGCAGATGATACGAATAAGTCTCCTTCGTCTAGTGGTTAGGACATCGGGTTTTCATCCCGACAACAGCAGTTCAATTCTGCTAGGAGATGTAAAAACCTTGTAACTAAAAGTTGCAAGGTTTTTTTTTGCGCTTTTGTTTTTTTAGGGGCGGTGCGATGGAAATTAACAGACGTTTTTCGGATAATGCAAGAGCGGAAATGCGCGCCCAGATAAAAAACGCTTCCGGAAATGAAGTTTTTTTTTCAGGCTTGATAAACGAAAGCGGAGTTGTGGTTTCTGTCAGTGTCGGTGCCAGAGGCTCTTTGAATTCTGTCCCTGTAAATTTTTCGCAAAAGAGAAACTGTTCTGTTCTTATTCATAATCATCCTTCCGGAAATCTCCAGCCTTCTGACGCGGATCTTATGGTTGCTTCTGATTGCTCTGAAAATGCCCAGGGATTTTACATTATAAACAACGAGGTTTCTGAAGTTTATGTTGTAATGGAGCCTGTTCTTCCACGTGTTGTAAAAAAACTGGATTCTGAAAAAGTTGCCTTTTATCTTTCAAAAAACGGTCCTCTTGCTAAAAAATCTGCGGATTATGAGGAGCGTCCTGTTCAGCTTGAACTTGTAAAAAAAATCGTAAGTGCACTAAACGGCAACAAAATCGGCATTTTTGAAGCAGGAACTGGAGTTGGAAAATCTTTTTCTTATCTTATTCCCTCGATGCTCTGGGCTGTTGAAAATAAGGAAAGGGTAGTTGTTTCAACTGGAACTATAAATCTTCAGCAGCAGCTGGTTGAAAAAGATATTCCTGCGGCAGAAAAAATTGTCGGAAAAAAAATAAAGGCGGTTCTTGTAAAAGGCAGACAGAACTATTTGTGTTTGCGCCGGCTTGATGAGACTGGAAAAGAGCGTGATTTATTCAATGAAGAGCAGGAAATTTTTGATAAAATTTTTGAATGGTCAAAAAATACACCGACCGGAAGCCGAAGCGACCTTTCTTTTATGCCTTCGGAAAATATCTGGCAGAAAGTAAACTCTGAAGCTGACGCCTGCATGGGCATGAAATGTCCATTTCGCGAAAAATGTTTTGTAATGAAGGTCCGCAAAGAGGCTGCCGATGCGAATATTCTTGTTGTAAACCACCATATTTTATTTGCGGATATTGAATCCCGGCTTGAAGGAGCTGGGTTTGAAGATACTGCTGTTTTGCCGCCTTATAAGCGCATTGTTTTTGACGAGGCTCATGGAATCGAAGATGCCGCGACATCTTTTTTTAGCAATCAGATAAACCGTTTTAAAATTCAAAAACATCTTAATCTTTTGTACAGAACGAGGAGAGGTACTGCCGCCGGCTTTTTATTCACTCTTCTTTCTCTTTCTTTTTCTGAAGAAAATGCGGACTCACTGATTGAAGATGTAAATCAGATAAAAGTCGCCTTGAATGGGCTTGAGGATGCCGCTCTTGCGCTTTTGGAGCACGAATACACTCTGAGGCTTTTTAAAAATACCCAGACCCAGTTTGTGAACGTCCTTCATTCAATGTCGGTTTTGCAAAAGCATATTGCGGATTTTACAGGGAATGTCCGCAAACTTTTTGACTGCATTCCGGAAGAGGCAAAAGACAGTCCTGTTTTATACGAGACAAAAAGTGTTTTGAGAAGGCTTGAAGATTCCGCTGTTGTTCTTGGCAGTTTTTTGTCATGGAGCGAACATCCGGATTTTGTCTATTGGATTCAAAAATCAAAACTCAGTTCAGCAGTTTCAAAAAATATTGAAAATCCTTATTACGTTCAGTTTATTCAAACTCCGCTTGATATTTCGCAGACGATGAATAAAGGCGTTTTTGAGCCGATGGACAGCGTTATATGTACTTCTGCCACGTTGAGCATAGGAAAATCTTTTAATTACTGGAAAAAGCATGCAGGTGTTTTTTTTGCCGAAGAAGAGCGTATTTTGGAAGGGGAATTTCCATCACCTTTTCCTTATAAAACTAATGTGCTGTTTGCTGTTGCGAGAGATGCTCCTTTTCCGGAAAATGCCTTTGAATATCAGCGTTATATCGAAGATTCGATTGTCCGTTTGATTCGTGCGGCCGGCGGAAAGACTCTGGTTTTGTTTACTTCTTACGAGTCCTTAAAGCATGCCTGCGACATAGCCCGTAATGCGCTCAGGCTTTCGGGAATAAAAATTTTAAGGCAGGGAGATGACGACAGGTTCCGGCTTTTGAAAATTTTTAGAGAAGATAAAACAAGTGTTCTTTTTGCAACGGATTCGTTTTGGGAAGGGGTTGATGTTCCTGGCGACAGTTTATCTCAGGTGATTATTGCAAAATTGCCGTTCGGTGTTCCTAACAATCCTGTTTTTGCGGCAAAGTCAGAAATGATACAGCAGAGGGGCGGAAGCTCTTTTATGGAACTGTCTGTTCCAGATGCCGTTATAAAATTCAGGCAGGGGTTTGGCCGGTTGATGCGGAGAAATTCTGACAAAGGTGCAATCGTTGTTCTGGATAAAAGAATTGTAGAAAAACAGTATGGAAGAATCTTTACTTCGAGTGTTCCCGAGACAAAAAAAATGTATGACACTGTAGAAAATATAGCGCAGGCTGTTGCGGCACTTATCGATTAGTTTGTTCGGTTTGCAATGTGTTTTAGGACAAAAAAAATCCCGCACAGCCGTGTACTTTGGCCTGCGGGATTTATATGGTCGTTATAAGGAATTTATTTTCTAAAATCTTTAGGACGACGTTTTGTGAGTTTGCATTTTGAACACTCAGCTACGTTGCGGAGTCTTCCGTTTTCGTACAAAGTTTTCATTACGATTTCGCCACCACATTCAGGGCATTCAAATTTCTGTGTTGCAACTGTTGTACGAGAGTTCTTACTAGCACCAGCCATGACTATCCTCCAAAAAATATTCGAATATGTTCGAATACTATAATAAATTAGGAAGTCTGTGTCAAGATTCAAAAAAGCATATAGTGAAAAAAAACTTCAAGATAAAACTCTAATTTGATATAATGATACAAATTACCGAAAAATCCATATTGACTATAAATCGTTCGTTTGTTAATATTTATAAAGTTTTTATTTGGGGGTGCCTCCTTTGGCTGGAAAAAAATCATCTGCAGAAAAAAGATATGCACAGAGCGAAGTTCGTCGCTTGCACAACAAAGCAATTAAAAGTGAAGTTCGCACTTACGCAAGACAGTTTGTAGAAGCTGTTCAGGCTAAAGACGAAAAGCTTGCTAAGGAAAGACTTACAACTTTAGTATCTAAGCTTGACTCTGCACGCAGTAAGGGCGTTCTTACACGCAATGCTGTTTCTCGCAAAAAGTCACGCATGGCGAAACTTTTTAACGTTTCATTTGCTGAAGCTGCTGCAAAATAATTTGGCTTTCTCTATGCCTAAAAACCTGATGTCGTAAAGTTTACTCTTGCGTCATCAGGAATTTTTTTTCTGAAAGTGTTGTGAGGTAAATAAATGTCTGCTAAAAAAGTAACAAAATATGATTTAGTTGAATCTGTTTACCAAAAAACGCAATGCGAAAAAAAAATCGTCCAGGATGTTGTAGAACAGCTTTTGGATGAGTTAAAAAATGCCTTGAAAGAAGGCAATACAATTGAGCTTCGTGGTTTTGGAACTTTTGAACCCCGTTTGAGAAAAGGTCGTTCAAAAGCCCGTAATCCAAAAACAGGAGAGCAGCTTACTGTTGCGCCTCATTTTGTGGCTGCATTTAGGGCTGGACAGGAACTGAAAAAATCCCTTTGGGATCTTCCTGTTTCTGAAACTTCGGCTGTTGCTGAGTAAAAAGGAAGATGAGCCTTGGTTCAGGTAGTCGCTTCTGTTCTTTTATCAGCTTTCTTAAAATTCCTTTCACATCCTAATTTTATTTTTAAAAACGGGCTTTTTTTATTGGCCTGGTTTTATTATGTTCCTTTTTTATTTATAGTTCCAAAACTCAGCCTGAAAAAATCTGCCTTGGCGGGATTTGCCTATGGTTTTGTCAGTTATTTTCTTTTTTGTTTTTGGCTTATCCGTTACGATGTGTTTTCGGCTTTTGGTGTCTATGCCCTTTTTGGAGTTTATTGGGCTGTGATTTTTGCTCTTTTGCAAATTTTTTCAAAGACGCGGAAATATGCTTTTATATTTAATATTCTGATTCTTTTTTTTGCGGAATTTCTTTTTACAAAAGGGTATTTTGCCTTTGGATACGGAGTTTCTGCTTATACGCAGTGGAAAATTCCTGTTTTAACGAGGGCTGTCCGCTATACAAAAATTTGGGGACTGGATTTTTTAATTATTTTCTTTAACTGTATTGTTGTTGCGAATATTTCTTATGTTTTAAAATACAGGCGTTTTAATTTTGTGCAGACTGGCGGAACATTGTTTTTTGCAGTTCTTTTTATTCAGCATATTTTTATAGGTTTTTTTGCTGAGGAAACAGAGACTTCTTCAACTTTAAAGACGGTTTTAATTCAAAATAATGCAGATCCAAGAAAAGATGGAATTGAGCAGTATAAAAAGGAGATTGAAAGCTTGAAACGGCTTACCGACAAGGCTCTTATGCAGTATCCTGACACTCAGATTGTTGTCTGGCCGGAAACCAGCGTCGTTGTTGATGTTGTTTCTGCTTTTGATAAAAAATTGCGTTTTGGACGCGAAAACGAGCGTTCTGAGATAGCTGTCGACCTTTTTGATTACATCAATTCAAAAAAATGCGACTTTATTCTTGGAACGAGTTTTAAAAATTATAACAGCGCTCTTTTGTTTTCTCCGATAAAGCCAATTGTCAATTCAAGACAGACAGTGCTTCCGAACTGGCAGGTTTACAAAAAAAATCATCTTGTGCCTTTTTCTGAAGATTTTCCGTTAAAAGGATTTTTTCCGGAATATTACCAGCAGAGTGTAAGGAGCGGCCGTTACTGGCTTGAAGGTGAAAAAATGAAGCTGTTAAAATTTAAGGAAATTTTAATCGGAACTCCAATCTGCTTTGAAGATACTTTTTCTGAAATCGGCGAAAAAATGGCAAAAATGGGAGCTGATCTTTTTATCAGTCTTTCAAATGATTCCTGGAGTTATAGCAGAGCTTGCCAGATGCAGCATCTTGCGGCTGCAAGTTTTTGTTCAATGGAAAATGGAATTCCTATGATTCGTTCTGCAAACAGCGGTCAAACCTGCTATATAGACGGTTTTGGAAGAGTGAGGGAAATGATAAAGCCTTTTTCTGAAAATTTTCTGTATTGCGAAGTTGAAATAAATAAGGTAAAATAGCAGGTATGTCGCAGAATATTGAACTGAACAAAAGAACTAAAAAAGAAGAAAATCAGAAAAAAAATCTGACTGTTTTTGGTCAAGAAACAGAATTTGACGGAGAACTCGAGTTTACTGACAATCTTGTGATTACGGGAAAATTCAGCGGAAAAATAAATGCGACCGGAGATTTGGAAGTTGACAAAACCGCGCTTTGCGATGTGGAGTCAATAAAAGTAAATTCTCTTGTGATTTCTGGAAAAGTAAAAGGCAATATAGAAGCAAAAGAACGTGTCGAAATGTGTTCCGGAAGCAGTGTTTCTGGTGATGTTGTGACCGGAAGAATAAGAATTGCTGACGATGTGGATTTTGAAGGCAGTGTTACAATGTTGCAGAATCCGCCGGATGTTGACATTTTTTCTGTTGCTTCTGATGAATTTAAACAGGCTTTGCTTATTAAGTCAGATCTGCCTCATTAAACCAGCGGTTTTGAGCCTTTGATAAAAAACAAATCTTATTGACTTTTTTATTGCCAGAATAATATAATGAGTAATCAATTCTTTTAACGAAAAATCCTTGAAAAGTTTTTAGTTTTTTTAACCGTTTTTAATAATTTTACAGATGAATATTTTGAATTTAAAAGTCTGTAGATAATTTATAAAATTTTACAGTTTTTATTATTTTTTTTATGGAGAATTAAAATGGCATTGATTAAGCGCCGTTTTTTGGACAAATCCGAAGACTTGAAAAGTGAGAATGAGAATGTTCAAAACCAGTTGGAGTTGGACATTCAGCCAGAATCTTTTGAAAGCCCGGCACCAGTCCAGGAAGAATCTGTTGCAGAACCGGAAGTAAACGAATCTGAAGAAAATGATTCGTCAGAAGATGAACCTGAGAATTCTGCTTCCGAAGAATTTTCTGCTGCGACGGAAACAGAAGAAAATCCTTCAGAAACGGAAGAGCGCCGGACTCGCGTTGTAGTAAAACCGCGAAGAAGGGTTGTGGTTTCAAAAACAGACGGTGAACGGACCGAAAGAACAGAACGTACTTATAACAATCGCCAGCATAACAACGGCAATAATAGAAGAACTTCCTACAGAGAAAGAATTGCTGCAAGAAACGCTGCTAGAGATGAAGCGACAGCGGCAGCCCAGATAATCGAAAATCCTGAAGAATACGAATCAAAACCACGTCTTTTAATCAATGACCTTACAAAAATGAGCATGCCGGAATTGCGTTCTATGGCAATTCAATACGGCTGTGCTGAAGAAGATATTCCTTCAATGAAAAAGCAGGAAGTTATTTTTAATATTCTAAAAGCGCATACAGAACATGGCGGACTTATCTTTGCTTCTGGTGCTCTTGAAATTCTTCCTGACGGCTACGGATTTTTGCGTTCTCCGCAGAACAGTTACCTTCCTGGACCGGATGATATTTACATTAGCCCGAGCCAGATTCGTCTTTTTAACCTTAAAACCGGAGACACTGTTTACGGACAGACACGTTCTCCAAAAGAAGGTGAACGCTTTTTTGCGCTTTTGAGAATCGAAACCGTAAACTTCGATGAGCCTCGCGTAGCGCAAACCCGTGTTCCTTTCGAAAACCTGACTCCGCTTTATCCAAACGAAAAATTGCGTTTGGAAACTGTAAGCGATGAATATTCTGGTAGAATTGTCGATTTGTTTGCTCCGATTGGAAAGGGCCAGCGTCTTTTGATTGTTGCTCCTCCAAAAGCCGGAAAAACAATTCTTATGCAGAAAATTGCAAATGCGATAATCCAGAATAATCCGGAAGTTTATTTAATTGTGCTTCTTATTGATGAGCGTCCGGAAGAAGTTACAGACATGGAACGCGCAATCAGGGGAGAAGTTATTTCTTCAACATTTGATGAACAGGCTACACGCCACGTTCAGGTTGCAGAAATGGTTCTTGAAAAGGCCAAGCGTCTTGTAGAGCATAAACGCGATGTTGTAATCCTTTTGGACTCAATCACTCGTCTTGCACGTGCATACAATATTACAGTTCCAACTTCTGGCAAGGTTTTGTCCGGAGGTGTTGATTCTAATGCTTTGCATAAGCCTAAGCGGTTTTTTGGCGCTGCGCGCAATATAGAAGAGGGCGGTTCTTTGACGATTGTTTCTACGGCTCTAATTGAAACAGGAAGCCGCATGGATGAAGTTATCTTTGAAGAATTCAAGGGAACTGGAAACTCTGAAATTAACCTTGACCGCAAGCTTGCAGAAAGAAGACTGTTCCCTGCAATCAATATTAAAAAATCTGGAACCCGTAAGGAAGAGCTTTTGCTTACAGAAGATGAGCTTCAGAAAATTTGGGTTTTGCGTAAGGTTATTGCGCCAATGGAAGACATTGAAATTACCGAGCTTATTTTGCAGCAGATGAAAAAAAGCAAGGACAATAAAGCTTTTCTTGCTGCGATGAATACAGGTTCTGCGGCTATAAATTAGGCTGGCTTGGTATTGACTAAAGTTTTATAAAAAATGTAGAATTAAAAATACACTTGTGGTATTAACTTGCTTCCTAACAGTGATGGAATGATAGAAACGCTTTTTTATTTTGCGTAAGCTAGTGGTGACTGGGGTTGCTTTAATGCCGGGCAAGCAGTAAAGGAGATTAAAATGAGAGCTGGTATTCATCCTGAATACAAAATGACAAAAATTACATGTCAGTGTGGCAATGTAATCGAAACACGTTCAACAGTACAGAACATTCACGTTGAAATTTGTTCTGCCTGCCATCCGTTCTACACAGGAAAACAGAAACTTGTAGATACAGCAGGACGTATCGAAAGATTCAACAAACGCTTTGGCCTTACAAACAAAGAGTCAAAGTAAGAAAATTTGTCTGATTGAAAGAATCCACTTCGTTTTGAGGTGGATTTTTTTTGTTTAAATGGATTTTGCGTTAGGGGGTGTAGCGGCGGCGAAGCCGTTGAAATTGCAGTTTTGTTTTGCAAAACTGCAATTTTAATGAAGCTGGAGGCGGAACCGCGAAACACCCGACGGCGTAAGCCGGAACGCCCTGATTTTTTATTTAAGATAATGAGATTTTCCAGCAGCGGTGTGGTTTTTTGCCGTTGAAATCTTCTGGAATGGTTTGATTTGTTATGTCTTGAATCTGGAAATTGAGTTCAGGAAGTTTTTGGCGCAGTTCGTCTTCGCTGAATGAGAGGCGGCGGCTGTTTGTCGAAAAATAAAGAGTGCCTTTTGGTTTTAGGATTTTTAGACATTTTTCGCAGAGAGCGGACCAGTCGCGGTTTATGTCCAGCACGTTTTGTGTGGCCTTTGAATTTGAAAAAGTCGGCGGGTCGAGGATTATTGTGTCGTAGCGGTTTGATCCCTGTTCGTTTGGAACTTCCGCATTTTTTTGATTTAAAAAGCCTGTCACATCCTGTCGTGTATAAAAATATTTTGCATTGTCACTAAAGCCGTTTAATGCCATGTTCTCTTTTGCCCATAAAATGTATGTGTTGCTTAAATCGACGCTTTCGACGCGGATTGCCCTTCCTTCTGCCGCATAAACTGAAAAACTTCCGGTGTAGCAGAAAAGGTTTAGTACGGATTTGCCCTGGACTGTCTGGCGGATAAGGTTTCGTAAAGGACGGTGGTCTAAAAAAAGACCTGTGTCGAGGTATTCGCTCAGGTTGATTTTAAAAAGCTGGCCGCATTCTTGAGTCGTGCCTTCGATTTTGTTTTGAGTTTCCAATTTTTCGTACTGGCTGTCGCCTTTTTGCTTTTTTCGGAGTTTTTTTATGATATGGCTCTGCGGAATCTGTAAAACTTTTGCGGCTGATTCTGCCATTGACTCAAGCCATTTTTCTTCTTCGGATTCGTCTTTTTCGTACGGGCGCTCGTAAAGATAGAGATGGAGGTAGGTACGCATTTTTGTTTCGGAGATTGCGTTTTGGTCGTTTGACGAAATGTTTAGGTCGTTTTCGCGAAGAAAGAGAGCGCATTCTGTTTTGTCGGAAATTTCGTCCGGCAGAAATTCGTAGATGTCGGCTGCAAGCGGAACTTCCGGAATGTCCTTGTCGTAAAGTCGGTAGCAGCTTATTCTGTTTTTGCGCGCCCATTTTTTTAAAAGTTTGTATTTTTTTGAAAGACGGTTGGCAAAAAGTTCTGCCTGATATTGAATTTTTTTCTGTGAATTATCGTTATTTTGCATAAATAAAAAATATATCCTAAAAACTTGAAAAAATACATAGTATAATTGCGGTAAAGTTGAAACAAAGTGCAATAAACAGTATAATTTTCAGAGTTTTTCTTAAAACTGCGTTTTTAAGTTGTTAAATACGATGAATTAAAAATTGACGGCATCTTTAGAATTCTGGCTTTGATGTGATTCTTTTTGCGGATGCCGGTAAATTACTTTCTTCAAATTTTTTTTAGTGTTGGCATTATGAATTATTCAGAATTAAATTTAAACGAAAGCCTTTTTAAAGGAATTGACGAAGCCGGTTATGTAGAATGTACTCCGGTTCAAAAACAGGTGCTCGAAGTTTCTCTCGACGGAAGCGATCTTTATGTTCAGTCTCAGACTGGAACTGGAAAAACTGCTGCTTTTCTTGTGACAATTATGCAGCAGCTTTTGAGCGGCGGAAAAAGCGAAGGCAAAAAAGCGCTTGTAATGGTTCCTACGAGGGAACTTGCTGTTCAGGTTGAAGAAGAAGCCAAAAAACTCGGAAAATTTTCTGGTCTTGAAACTGCTTCTTTTTATGGTGGAGTTGGTTACGAAAATCAGATTGACGAGCTTAAAAAGGGTGTTGATATTATTGTTGGAACTCCAGGCCGTATAATTGATTTGCACGAATCAAAAAAAATGGACTTGAACAGCGTTGCTTATCTTGCGATTGACGAAGCCGACAGAATGTTTGACATGGGGTTTTATCCTGATTTGTGCAAAATTGTAAAATTTTTGCCTGGCTCTGATGTTCGTCAGACAATGCTTTTTTCCGCAACTTTGAATTCTTATGTAAAAAATCTTGCCTGGGAATATACGAAAGATGCGAAAGAAATCGTAATCGAGGCAAATAATATTACGGTTGATGAAATTGATCAGGAGCTTATTCACGTTGCGAGCGATGACAAAATTCCTCTTTTGCTTGGAATTTTGCAGAAAGAAAATCCTGAAAGCCTGATTATTTTCTGCAATACAAAAAAAATGTGCGAAATTCTTTCAAAACGCCTGAAACTGAACGGTGTTAAAAATGAATTTATAATCGGAGATTTGCCGCAGAGCCGCCGTCTTAAGATTATGGATAATTTTAAGGACGGAAAAATAAAATGTCTTATTGCGACCGATGTTGCGGCGCGCGGAATTGACGTGAACGACCTTGCGATGGTTGTAAACTTTGATTTGCCGAACGAAGCGGAAAATTATGTTCACAGAATTGGACGTACTGCTCGTGCCGGAAAAAGCGGAAAAGCCTACAGTTTCTGTTCTGAACAGGACGTTTATTCTTTAATGCCGATTGAGCGTTATATTGAAAAACAGATTCCTTCAAGACTTGCTGTTCAGGAGGAATTTGTTGAAGATAAGAGCCGCAATGTTTACATAAAGCTTGATTCTGAAAAAAAACGGGAAGAACGCGAGCAAAAACAAAAGTCATTCTCAAGACGTTCAGAAAGAAAGCAAAGTGGAAAATCGGCAGGAAGATACGAAAAGAAGGCGAATTCAAACTCTTCTGCAAAACGCCGCACAACCGACGAAGAGCTTGCAAAATTGAGCGGAATGACTGCTGACGAAAGAATGAAATATTACAAGGAAAAATATTCAAACCTTTCAAAAACAGGCAGTTCTGTTTCGGAAAATGGCGGAAATTCAAAAAAATCGTCGGCATCGAAAAATTCTGCAAAAAATGCCAGTTCTTCTAAAAACGGAAAATCTGTCAAAAACGCGAAAAACAATTTTTCAAAAACTGGCGGAAAAAAATCGCCTCAAAAGCAGAATTTTAACGGACAAAATAAAAAAACTGCTTTAAAAGCAAGTGCAAAAAATAATAAAAAAACTGGAATTTTTGATAGAATTAAGAAATTCTTTTCAAAATAACAAAATAAGTAAAAAAAATTAACAAAAACAACTTTTAAAAGGGAGACATAAATGATTACAGTTTCGGACGTAAGCCTTCATTTTAGCGAAAAACCGCTTTTTAAAGACGTAAATTTAAAATTTACGGCAGGAAACTGCTACGGAATTATCGGTGCAAACGGCGCAGGAAAATCAACTTTCTTGAAAGTTCTTTCCGGTGAACAGGACCGCGATTCCGGCGAAATTATCATAACTCCTGGAGAGCGCATGGCCGTTCTTAAACAGGACCACTTTGCATTTGACAGTTACAGTGTAAAAGAAACCGTAATGATGGGTTATCCAAAACTTTATGAAGTTTCTAAAGCACGCGATGAAATTTATGCAAAAGAAGATTTTACCGAAGAAGATGGAATAAAATCAGCAGAACTCGAGGCTCAGTTTGGAGAACTCGGCGGTTACGAATCAGAAAACCAGATTGAGCAGATGCTTTCTGGTCTTGGTCTTGAAGAAAAATATCATGACAAAATGATGAGCGAACTTGATGAATCTCAGAAAGTCCGTGTTCTCTTGGCACAGGCTCTTTTTGGAAATCCGGATATTCTTGTCCTCGACGAACCGACAAACGGTCTTGACCTTGAGTCAATTAGCTGGCTTGAAGACTTTTTGCTTGATTTTGAGAACGTTGTAATTGTTGTAAGCCACGACCGCCACTTTTTGAACACTGTTTGTACAGTTATTTGCGATATTGACTACGGAAAAATCACTCAGTTTGCCGGAAACTATGACTTCTGGTACCAGATGAGCCAGATTCTTCAGAAGCAGGCAAAGGATCAGAAGCGTAAAAACGAAGAAAAAGCAAAGGATTTGAAAGAATTTATCCAGAGATTCGCTTCAAATGCCGCAAAATCTCGTCAGGCAACCAGCCGCAAGAAAATTCTCGAAAAACTTGAACTTGATGACCTTCCTGTCACAAGCCGCAAATTTCCGTTTGTACAGTTCAAACCTGACCGCGAAATCGGAAACAATGTTCTTGAATGCCGCAAGCTCAATTCAAAGGACGAGGATGGAGTTCAGCTTTTGAACGACTTTAGCCTTATTGTAAACCGCACTGACAAAATTGCATTTGTCGGAGTTGAGCACAACACTATTTCTTCCCTGTTCGACATAATTTCTGGCGAAAAAAAGGCGGAAAGCGGAGAATATTTCTGGGGTCAGACGACAAGCTGTTCTTATTTGGCACGTGACAACAACCAGTTTTTCAATAACGACTACAATATTACCGAATGGTTAAAACAGTTCTCAAAAGAGCAGGATGATGCTTATGTCCGCGGATTCTTGGGAAGAATGCTTTTTTCTGGCGATGAATCGCTTAAAAAAGTGAAGATTCTTTCCGGAGGCGAAAAAGTACGATGTATGCTTTCAAAATTGATGCTTGCCGGTTCAAATATCCTTATTATGGACGATCCGACAAATCATCTTGACCTTGAGGCGATTGAAAGCTTAAACCGTGCGCTTGTTGATTTCCCTGGAGTAATTCTCTTTACAAGTCACGACCACGAATTTATTTCTACAATTGCAAACCGCATAGTCGAAATTACACCAAAAGGCGTAATTGACCGCATGATGCCGTTTGACGATTACATGGCAGATGACCAGATTCGTGCTATGCGCGAGGAATATTACAAAGATTCGGACAGAAAAATTAAATTCTAATTGTTAGAATTTGAATGCTTTTGCTGTGCAAAAAATTAAAAGTTTTGCGCAGCAAAAAAAGTAAAAAATTTTAAAAAAATTGCAATTTTGCTATTGACCAAAAATATCAATTTAGTTATAGTAATATACATCAATGCCGCAGTAGCTCAGTTGGTAGAGCGCCGGACTGAAAATCCGTATGTCGTTGGTTCGATTCCAACCTGTGGCAAAAGGCTTCTGACAGACTCAGGAGCCTTTTTTATTTTAAATTCTTAAAACAAAATTATTTGTAAGATATTATTTTTGCGTTACAATTCTATAAGTCGGACGATTGTCTCGTTCAGCTTTTGTTTTTGAAATTAAGTTATTTGTTTTTTTTACAGGAGGATATTTCAATGAAAAAAATAAAATTCTTGGGATCGGTTGCGCTTTTTGCTCTCCTTTCCACATCTGTTTTTGCCTGGAAACCTGAAGATATTACACCAGGTTGGGTTGAAAATTTTAATTCGCAGGCAGATGAAATTAGCAATGGTTTTGATGATTTCTCAAAACAGCTTGCCGCTGCGGTTCCTCAGGCTGCAACTCAGCAGAATGTCTGGTCTGACGCTTATATCGGCCAGTTGATTTCGCTTCCGCCTCATCTTGGTGGAGGAGTAAATATCGGTTTTACTCACATTGATACAAGCGGATTAAAGCAGGCTATCGAAGCTTTGCAGCTTGACGACATTGACATTAAGAGCAGCTATTATTTTCCGGTTTTTACGGCTGACCTCCGTATTGGCGGAATTTTGCTTCCTTTCGATTTTGACATTGCTGTTATGAAAACTGGAAAAATGAGCACTTCTCAGTTCGGTGCAGATCTTGATGTTGATTTGCTTACAGTCGGAATGGACGTGCGCTATGCTCTGTTTAAGGGCGGACTTATAATGCCAAAAATCAGTGTCGGTGCAGGTTATTTCTACAATCAGGGAACTTTTGGAGTTTCTTCGGATTATGCGAAGGCAAATGTTGATTACAAAGTTCACACAATGTATCTTCAGGCTCAGGTTTCTAAAAAATTCCTTTTTGTAACTCCATTTGTTGGTTTGAGAGGACTTGTTTCTAAGGCGGACAATACTTGGGACTGGGCTTACAGCGGAGCTTATGCAGATCAGATTGAAACTGTTGCGGGAACACTTGGAGCAAAGGTTAAAGACAACGGTTCTTATAAGACAGATTCGTTTGATTTTAACGCAATTCAGCCTCAGATTTTTGCAGGTGTAGGCGTTAATTTCTTTGTTCTCGACTTTACTCTCAGCATTACTGCCGACTTGCGTCATATTACAGATGACGGCTTGTGGTCAGGAGCTGCAAGTTTAAGACTTTCCCTGTAGTTTTATAAGTGAATTTAAAAATTGGGCCGGTTGATTTTTCAGCCGGCTTTTTTCTTGTCTAAAGAAAAAAACTGTGTCATAATAACACAATGAGCATAAAAATTGTTTTTGCTGGTGGCGGAACAGGCGGACACATTTATCCGGGACTTGCCGTTGCCGATGAATTAAAAAAAATTGCAGAAAAAAATAATCTTAAAATAAGAATTTACTGGTTCGGAAATTCTTCCGGAATGGACAGAACACTCGTCGAAAAAAGCGGAAGTGCCGACAGGTTTTGCGCAATTCCTTCTGGCAAACTACGGCGATATTTTTCAATAAAAAACTTTTTTGATGTTTTTAAAATTATCGCAGGAATTGCGGTTTCTTTTTTCAGGCTTTTATTTATTCGTCCGGCTGTTGTTTTTTCTAAAGGCGGATTTGTTTCTGTTCCTCCTTGTTTTGCCGCGCGAATTTTGCGGATTCCTGTTTTTACGCATGAGTGTGATTTTACACCAGGACTTGCAACAAAAATAAATTCGCGCTTTGCTTCAAAAATTCTGGTTTCTTATCCGGAAACTGTAAAATTTCTTCCAAAAAACAAACAGAGCATTGCCGTTGTGACCGGAAATCCTGTTCGCCCTGTGTTTTATGAAGCTGATGCACAAAAAGGACGGAAATTTCTTTTTGAAGGAAAGAATGCGGATTTAAAAAAGCCTGTTCTTCTTGTACTTGGTGGAAGTCTTGGCGCTCATCAGTTGAATGAACTTGTTGTAGAAAATTTGGCCTGGCTGACAGAGCATTTTAACGTAGTTCATCAATGTGGTTCAAAAGATGCAAATTTTGTGCCTGCTCAAACGGACAGTTATTTTCCTTATCCGTTTATTTATGAGCAGATGCCTGATGTTATTGCTTGTGCGGATGTTATTCTTTCGAGGGCAGGAGCAAATACAGTCTGGGAAAGCGCTGTTGAAAAAAAGCCTTCTGTTCTTATTCCGTTGTGTGGAAATGGAACCCGGGGCGATCAGGTTGACAATGCAAATTTCTTTAAGGAGCGCGGAGCCGCTTTTGTTTTGACAGGAAACGAAGCGGTTTTTGAGAATTTACGGAATTGTCTTGAAAAACTCTTGGACAAAAAGGAAAGAGATTTAATGTCTCAAAAAATGGCAGAACTCGCATCTGGAAAAAGAGCTTCCTTAAAAATTGCTGAATTGATTTTTAAAAGTATAGGAGGTACGATAAAAGTTACATCCGTGTAATTTTTATCATTACAGTTTGTTTAAGCGTTGCTTTTACAGACTTTGATTCTCGCCATCCATGGCTCGCCGCTAACGCGGACTTTTTAAAAGTCAATCCTAAGACTGAAGTTTTAATATTGACTTTTTATAGGAGAAAAATAATGCATTTTGGCTTTATTGATGTAGTTTTTTTTATAATAGTTTTATTTTTTGCAATAACTGCTTGTGCAAAGGGTTTTTTGAAGGAATTGTTCGGAAAACTTGCTCTTGTCGCTGGAATTCTCGTTGCAGTATTTTTTTGTGGCAGTTTAAGTCCTTTTCTTGAAAAAATAATAAAAATAAAGAGCGTTTGTCTTGTTATTTCATTTATACTTCTATTTATAGTTGTTTTTTTGTTCGTAAAAATTTTACAGACAATTATTGCAGGACTTTTTAAAGGTGAAATCTTAAAAAGTCTTGATAAAATTCTGGGATTTGCGATTGGAATGGCGGAAGGTCTTATAATTGTCAGCGCAATTGTAATCGTGTTAAAAGCTCAGCCGTGGTTTTCTACTGATTTTATTGACAGTACATTTTTTTGGACGTATTTTTCACCAATCCTTGCAAAACCAATTGTAACTTTGGGAGCGGTTTTTGTCTAATGTTTGAAAATCTTTTGTATCAGGACGCGGCATCTCTTTTGACGCTCGACATAAAAAACAAAACACTTCCGTCTTCAATTTTGCTTTCTGGACCTCAATCTTCCGGAAAACTGACCTGTGCGCTTGAACTTGCACGGGTTCTTTCCTGTACAGAACCTTTGCCAGAAAAAAAAGGAAACTGGCTTTGCAACTGTCCTTCCTGCCGCAAACAAAAGGAACTTGCCGGAACAAATGTCATTTTGGCGGGTCCCCGTGACTGTTCGCTGGAAATTCTTGCCGCTACAAGAACACTTTTGGACGCCGGAGCAAATAATTATTCGTATTTGCCTGCCGCCCGTTACCTTTACATTCGTTCTGTTCGAAAACTTGTTCTGCGTTTTAGTCCTGTATTGTGGGAAGGCGATGACAAACTTTCAAAACTTTCGCCGCTTGTAGAAGAAATAAATGAACAGCTTGAACGTCTTAATCCTGAATTTCCTGTTCCTGCAAATGAAGAACTGGATGAAATTACAAAAAAAATTCTTCAGTCTGCGCAAAAACTGGAGTCAACTTTTATGTACGATTCTCTTCCGATTGACCACATAAGAAAGGCTTCGTTTTGGACAAGAATGAAATCTAATGACGGAAAAAAAGTTCTTATCATTGAAAATGCGGACAAAATGAATGAAAGTTGCCGGAATGCGCTTTTAAAAATTCTTGAAGAACCGCCAGAAGATGCTGTATTTATTCTTACGACTGCAAGCCGTGGAGCCGTAATGCCGACTATTCTTTCGAGGGTTCGTACTTACAGTTTTGTCGAGCGTACTCAAAATCAGCAGCGCGAAGTGATAGAAAGAGTTTTTCATGACAATGCTGACAAGGGAAACGGTCAAATTCAAGAATATTTACAGACTTTTTTGCCTGTTTCTCCCAAAAATATAAAATCAACAGCGGAATTTTTTTATAACGGAATTAGGGAAAATAAACTTATTCAAATCAGCGAAATCGTAAAAAAATGCGAAGATTTTGAGCCGCGCACAATGTTCAAGATTTTTTTACAGGGAATTCTTGAGGCTCAGAAATCTCCTGTTGATAAAGATGAAAATTCCGGACGAAACGCAGAAGTCGAAATAAAAAATATTCAGGCTGTAAGGCAGTGTTTTAACAACGTTTCTGTTTATAATCAAAAACCAGTTGCAGCATTGGAAAAACTTTACAGGGATTTGGCAGGAATCAGAAAGGCGAATTTGTTTTAAAACTGTCTGGATAAAAATTACGGATTGTTTGCTCAAGCGTTGCTTTCACAAACAGTGATTCTCGCCGCTAACGCGGAGTTTTTATTAGGAGGATTTATGCAGGAATTTTCGAATCGCGTATATGAAAAACTTTCAAAATTGTCTCCAGGGCAGATTGAACTTTTTTTTAGCGAAATAAAAAATCAAAACGAAGTTTTTCAGTCAATTTTTCAATCTCTTTCTACCGGACTTGTAAGTGTAGAAAAAAACTGGAAAGTTACTCAGATAAATAAAGCTGCCGAACGTTATCTGCCTTTAAAATCTTCTCCAGAAGAAAACCGGAATCAAAAATTTTACGATTTTATTGATGATGAAGAAATTTATAAATTTTTAAAAGGCTGCGACGAAAATAACCGCACAAATTTAAGCGAAGAATACACGGTTTCGACTCCAGGCGGTTCTGTAAGATTTATCGAAATTTCTGTAATGCCGCTTGTTCAAAATAACGAAATTTCCGGCAATATAATAATGATTGAAGATGTGACTCAAAAGCGAAGCCAGGAAGTTTTGCTTCATCGAATGGAAACCATGGCCGGTCTTACAAACATTGCCGCAAGCGTTGCCCACGAAATAAAAAATCCGCTTGGAGCAATAAGCATTCATATTCAACTGTTGCAAAAGGCAATCAGAAAAAAGCGGGAAGGCGATGGAATGTTGCCAGATCCAAAGTTTACAGAAAATTATCTCGAAGTCGTAAACCAGGAAATTGACCGTCTGAACAAGATTGTCGTTGATTTTTTAATGGCAGTTCGTCCTGTTTCCGCAAATTTTTCGCTCGTAAAGGTAAATACTCTTTTAACAGATTTTATTGGTTTTATTGCACCGGAATTTAACGAAAAAAAAATCAAGGTTGAATCCAAACTTTGCAAAGAGGATCCAAAACTTTTAATTGACGAAAAGCTTTTTAGAGAAGTTTTGGTAAATATTGCTCAAAACGCGCTTGCTGCAATCGAAGAGCGTTTCCGCACAAGCATAAAGACAAATGCTTTTGAAGAAGTGTTTTTTGGAAAAATTCTCATAAAAACAGAGACAAAAGATGATAAATTTATTCTGAAAATTTCGGACAACGGAACAGGAATGAGCGAAGAAGTAAAATCCCGAATTTTTGAGCCTTATTATACGACAAAAGCAAACGGCACAGGTTTGGGAATGGCTATGTCCTATAAAATCATAAAAGAATTTTCTGGAGATATTAGCGTTGATTCAGTTTTGGGAGAAGGTTCAGAATTTACGATTACAATTCCAATTCCGCAGACGCAGAAAAAACTTTTGACCCACGATGAGGAAGTCAGATGAAATTTACACTTTTGGTAATTGATGATGAAAAAAATATTCGTGAAGGGCTTGCCGCCGACTTTGAAATGGACGGTTATGATGTAAAAATTGCTGCAAACGGCGACGAAGGGCTGGAATTTCTTTCAAAAGGCGATATTGACCTTGTAATTACAGATTTGAGAATGCCGGGAACAAGCGGAGAAGACGTCTTAAAAAAAGTAACACGCGAAATGCCGGGAATTCCTGTAATTGTTTTGACAGGCCACGGTTCAATTGACGCCGCCGTGTCTGCAATGCAAAACGGTGCCTACGATTTTTTGACAAAGCCTCTCAATCTTGAGCATCTGGAACTTGTTGTAAAGCGGGCGTTAAAGGGCAGGGAACTCAGCTTGCAGCATCAGGAACTTTTGTCCGAAGTTAAGTCAAAATCGTCAGACAATATGATTGGAAAAAGTCCTTCTCTTCAAAAAGTAAACAATCTTATAAACAAGGTTGCAGATTCAAAGATAAGCATATTGATAACAGGCGAAAGTGGCGTTGGAAAAGAAGTTGTAGCGGACGCGATTCAGCAAAAATCTTCAAGACGGGACAAGCCTTTTATAAAAGTGCACTGCGCGGCTTTAAGCGAGTCTTTGCTTGAAAGCGAACTTTTCGGTCATGAAAAAGGGGCTTTTACCGGCGCCGAAACTTTGCATAAAGGAAAATTTGAGCTTGCTGACGGCGGAACAATTTTTTTGGACGAAATCGGCGAAATAAATCCTGGAGTTCAGGTTAAACTTTTAAGAGTTTTGCAGGAAAAAAAGTTTGAGCGCGTTGGCGGAGAAAAAACGATTGAGGTCGATGTCCGCGTAATTTCTGCCACAAACAAAACTCTCGAAGACGAGGTAAAACAAAAGCATTTCCGCGAAGATCTTTATTTTCGTCTTAAAGGAATTGAAATTATGGTACCGCCATTGCGTGAGCGAAAAGACGATATTCCGCTTTTGCTAAACAATTTTCTTTTAAAATATAACAAGGAAAACAACAAGAATATAAAAGGCTTTTCTAATTCTGCAAAAAATATTCTTTTCAATTATGATTGGCCAGGAAACGTGCGTGAACTTCAGCATTGCGTGGAAAGTGCCGTCGTCATGGCGAGCGGAGATGAAATTCAGGCGGAAGACCTGACGATTAAACTTGAAGACAAAAAAAACAGTTCGGGAATTCTGGTGCCTTATGGAATTAGCCTTGAAGATGCCGAAAAAATGATTATCCTTGAAAATCTTGAATCTAACAACGGAAACAAAACAAAGACAGCGGATATTTTAAAAATCGGAAGAAAAACTCTTCATCGAAAACTGAACGAATACGGTCTTGTAACAAGTTCCGGGCCGGAAGAAGAATAATTTTTAGCAGATTAAAATCAAAATCTTGCTTTTAACGCCGTTTTTTTTCAGACCTTTAAGTTTTTTGCTTAAAACTTGGAAAACCACTCTTCGAGAATTTTCCAGTTTGAGAGAATTTGTTCTGTTTTTTCTTGTGTAATTTTTCTCATAGTTTCGTTGTCGGCGTTTTTGTCAGGATGAAATCGCATAAGTTTTTTTCTAAACTGCTTTTTTGCGTCTTCTAAAGACATTTCGTCTGTTATGCCGATTATTTTCGCTGCTTTTTGAATTTCTGTTCCTGCGTTTTTTAGTAAAATTTTATTTTTATGCGGACTTTTTTCATGGGGATTTTTTTTCTCTTCCTGAACAGGATCGATGATTTTTTCTTTTTCGTAAGATTTTTGTTGCGTATTTTGAGCGGAATAGGGGTTTTCGTAAAAAAAATTGCCGGAATCAAGCGCTTCGCTGAGCAGTTCTCCCAGTTTGTCATACATTGAATCCGGCATTTTGCGTATTTCCTTTTGTTTTATTTTTTAGATAATTGTTCCGGCAGGAATTACAGTGCCTTTTCTGATTACGATAATGCCGTCTGCAGCGTAGAAAAGTCCGTGGTCGCCATCTTCGTATTTTTTGCCGCTTATGTTAATCTGGCAGTTGTCGCCGATTGCCGCATTTTTGTCGATGATTGTGCTTGCAATTTTGCAGTTTTTGCC
Source organism: Treponema berlinense (assembly GCF_900167025.1). GTDB lineage: Bacteria > Spirochaetota > Spirochaetia > Treponematales > Treponemataceae > Treponema_D > Treponema_D berlinense. The sequence goes on from NZ_FUXC01000002.1 coordinate 250,537, forward strand.
GATTCCGATATTTGGCTTTCCGATTTCTTCATTCTTCTTTTTTTTGTCTTCTGTTTCGTAGAAGTCTGAACCCATCATAATTACGTCATTTAATTTACTGCCATTTTCGATTACAGAACGAACTCCGATTACAGAGTGCTTGAGTTTTGCTTTTGTAATTACACAGCCTTCTGAAGTCAAAGAATTTTCAATTTCTGCACCGTTGATTTTTGATGGCGGAAGATTTCTCATATGAGTGTAAATTGGCTCTTCAACGTCATAAAGGTTGAAAGCTGGATTGTATTCTGTCAATTCGAGGGTCGCATTGTAGAAACTTCTGATTGTTCCAATATCTTCCCAATAACCGTCAAAAATATAAGAATTTACTTTTTTTGTTTTGATTGATTTTGGAATGATTTCTTTTCCGAAGTCTGTATAGCTGTTATCCAAGGCTTCTTCCATTGTCTTTGCGTTGAAAATGTAAATTCCCATCGAAGCAAGATATTCTTTTTCTGGAGGAAGGTCGCCGCGCGCATTCTGAGGAATTTTCCAGTCAGAAATGTCCAAATCTTTTGCAGGCTTTTCCTGGAATGCCGTAATCTTGTTTTTTGAGTCTATTTTCATAATTCCAAAGCCGGAAGCATCCTGACGGTTTACTGCTGTTGTAGCAATCGTAATGTCAGCTCCGCTTTGAATATGGCTGTCCATAAAATCTTTTAAATTCATTCTGTAAAGCTGGTCGCCTGAAAGAATTATGTAATGCGTAGGATTAGCCGACTTAAAGTGAATCATATTTTTGCGTACAGCATCTGCCGTTCCTTCAAACCAGCCAGAATTTTCCAGTGTCTGTTCAGCCGCGAGAATTTCTACAAATCCGCCGGAAAAATTGTCGAAATTGTAGGTCTTTGTAATGTGATGGTGCAAAGAAGCGCTGTTAAACTGAGTAAGCAGATAAATTTTTCTGTAACCTGAATTGATGCAGTTGGAAATTGGAATGTCAACGATTCTGTATTTTCCGCCAAAAGGTACTGCTGGTTTTGAACGCTCCTTTGTGAGAGGATAGAGTCGGGTTCCTTTTCCACCTCCCAGAATAATTGCAATTACCCTTGTTTTTTCTGATGTGTTTTTTGTGCTCATAAGTGACTCCCATATTTCGCTGCAACATTCATTGCATATTTTTTAATATATCTAATTATAAATCTAGTTTTTTTAGTTTTCAAACAAATTTGAACCAGGATTTTATTATTGCCTGTTTATTTATGGTCGTCGCTTTTTTTATCTTCAGTTTTTTCGTTTTTATCCGCCGAATCATCTTTTTTTTCAGAATCAAGATTCTCCGGATTGTCCAAAAGTTCCTTAAACTCGTTTTGTGGCATAGGTTTTGCATAGAAATAGCCTTGAACAATGTCGCAGCCCATCTTTTTTAACAGCGCAGACTGTTTTGCATCTTCAACACCTTCTGCAACTGTCGCCATATCCAAATTTTTTGCCATGTTTATGACAGAATTTATGATTATGTGCTCTTTTTCCGTATTTTGAGTGTTTAGGAACTCTTTGTCGAGTTTTATTACATTTGCCGGCAAGTCTTTTAAAAGACTGAGAGAAGAAAATCCAGAACCAAAATCATCGACAGAAATAGAAAATCCTGCGTTTTTAATTTCGTTCATAGCTTTTAAAAGACGATCTTTATTGTCCATCATCAGGCTTTCTGTAAGCTCGATTTCGATTTTTGAAGGCGCAATTTCGTATTTTGAAGCAATATCGTGGTAAATTTTTGCAACATCTGGATTATAAAGCTGGACTCTCGAAAGGTTGCAGCTGATTGTAAAAGGCTGTTTTTCTTTTTTATCTTTTTGAGATTTGTTCCAGCGGTCAAGAAACTGGCAGACGTTTTCAAACACGAGCAAATCGATTTTTTCAATAAAACCGTTTTTTTCAAACATCGGAACAAAATATGAAGGCGACAAAAGTCCTCTTTTTTTGTGATTCCAGCGGACAAGGGCTTCTGCGCCGATTATTTTTTCTGTATTGAAGAGGAATTTTGGCTGGTAGTAAACGACAAATTCGTTTTCCTTAAACGCCCTTTCCATGTCAAAAATTATATCTTTTTCAAGCTGGCTGTTAATTTCCATTTGGGAAGTAAAAACGCAGATTCTCTTTGGATTCAGGCTTGATTTTCCGAGCTTTCTTGCAGTCTGAGCCTTGTCCAAAATCATCAGCGGCTCTTCGTTTGGATCTTTTATCTCGTAAACACCGACTGAAAATTCAATTTTAAAATGCTGAGGCAAAAGTTTTTTGATTTTGTCGTTTACGGTTGTCATTGTTACGATTATGTCCTCGAGAACAGGAAGAACCGTCGACTTAATGAGGAAGGCAAAGTTGTCGTTGTAGTTTCTGCACAGAAGCGAGCCTTTTGGAGCGGTTTTGCTAAAAAGTGAACCAAGTTCCGACAAAAGCTTGTTTCCGTTGTCCTGACCGAAAACCTGAGTTATGTAACGGAAAGAATTGATGTCGAGCGAAACGAGGGAATACTGGACATTTTTTGCTTTTTTTATAGTTTTTTTTACCTCGGCAAGAAACTTCTTTGTAGTTAAAAGTCCTGTAAGGTCGTCCCTAAAAAGACTTTTTTTTAACCATCTGACAGCAAAAATAAGTGCTGCTGTCAAAATTAACAATATAGCTATAAAAATTGATATAAAAATTTTATTCACGATAAACCAACTGTTTTTAAGTCAAACTCAAGCCGTATAAATACAAAGATAATTATAACACTTTTTCTTTAATTATTCTAAAAAAATTTAACTTAATTTAAAAACAAATCAACAAATTTCTTAATTTTGGATAAAGTGGAGCTTTTTGAAAAAAATCGGTGCTAAAAAGCGCATTGACCGGTCAGAGCGAAAAATGCGGTCAAATTCAAAATCAAATTGCTAAACTCAAAAAAACTGGTTTCCGATAATAAAAGTGTAGCGTATTTTTTTGCGTTTTTTGGGAGCGAATATGATTAGAGGTTTGTACATTGGTTCGAGCGGAATGAATGCTCAGCAGAACAGGCTTGATGCTATTTCTAATAATCTGGCAAACGTCGATACTGCCGGTTATAAAAGCGATATTTCTGTAAGCAAGTCTTTTCCGGAACTTCTTTTAAGACGAACTCAGGCGGACGGCGTTTATAAAACTTCCGTAGGCTCGGCAGATGTTGCTCCGATTATTGGAAAACTCGGCCTTGGTGTTGAAACAAACGAAAATTTTACAAAATTTGAACAGGGCTCTTTCCGTTCTACAAATTCTGCTTCCGACATGGCTTTAAGCGGCGAAGGTTTTTTTGCTGTTCAAACTCCAGTTGGTGAACGCTACACAAGAAACGGTAATTTCTTGCTCGGAAAAGAAGGAATTCTTGAAACAAAAGACGGCTATCCTCTCATGGGCGAAAATGGCGCAATTCATGTTGAGGACGATAAATTTACCGTAAACGAAGACGGAATGATTTATTCAAAAGATGGAGAACTTATTGACCGCATAAAAGTTGTTCGTTTTGACAATGAGCGCTACCTTAAAAAAATGGGAAACAGTTTGTGGTCAAGCAATGATATTTCTGGAGAGGCTTATGTTGCTGAAGGACTTGAGCGCCCTAAAATGATGCAGGGATATATGGAAACAAGCAACGTAAATGTTGTAAACGAAATGGTAAAAATGATTGAAGTAAACCGCGCTTACGAAGCGAGCCAGAAAACAATTCAGAGCGAAGATTCGATGATGTCTACTCTTTGGACAAAAGTCGCTGCTTATCGTTAATTTTAGGAGGGGCAAAAAATGGTAAGAAGTTTGTGGACGGCCGCAACTGGAATGAACGGCCAGCAGTCTAATATCGATGCAATTTCAAACAACCTTTCAAATGTAAACACGACAGGTTTTAAACAGCAGCGTGTTGAATTTGAGGATCTTTTATATCAGAACGTAAAACTTGCAGGCACTCCTGCAACGGAAGACACTGTGACTCCTGTTGGAATACAGCAGGGTAGCGGTGTAAAAGTAGCCGCAACCCAGAGAATTTTCAGCCAGGGTTCTTTGCAGAACACTGGAGTTGATACGGATATTGCTGTTGTAGGCGACGGTTTTTTCCGTGTTCAGCAGTATGATGGAAGTTTTGCCTATACCCGCGACGGTTCTTTTAAGGTTGATATGAACGGTCAGCTTGTAAATTCAAACGGTTTGCGCGTTATGCCGGAAGTTGTTTTGCCAGATGGTTACGACATTCACTCTCTTACCGTTACAGATGACGGTCGTGTAAGCGTAAAAATTTTTGGTCAGAATGACCCTATAGACGTAGCTCAGCTTGAAATTTACCGTTTCCCAAACAATGCCGGCCTTGAAGCCGCTGGAGACAATCTTTACAAGGTGACAAACGCTTCCGGAGAGGCTGTTGCAGGTCGTCCGGGATATGACGGTTTTGGCGTTACAAAACATAAATTTGTTGAAATGTCGAATGTTTCTGTTGTAAACGAAATGGTTCAGATGATTGTTGCTCAGCGCGCTTACGAGTTTAACTCAAAGGCTATCCAGACGACGGATTCAATGCTCAGCACGGCAGTAAACCTTAAACGCTAGTTTTTTTTGAAGGTGAGTTAAAATGATGACGGTCGGTGGAATCAGTTCAATAACAAACGGACAGGGCGCTTTTCAAGGTTCAAAAATCAGTGCCGAAAAAGGAAAATTTGAAGAGCTTGTGCGTTCCGTTTACGGAGAATCCTCTTCAATCGGAAAATCAGTTTCTTCCAGCCAGGTTTTGCCGGAAGGAAGATTGAATGGCGATTACGGAACAGGTTTTGCCAGAACTTTTAATTCTGCCGCCGACAAAAATTCTCACCCTGTCGGAGCCGCCGCAAATCAGGCAAATCCAAACGTAAAAACTCAAACCATTGACCGTACTTCAAAACTCTACGAAAAATCTCTCGAACTTGAATCTTATTTTGTAAAAATGATGGTGAGCCAGATGCGCAAAACCGTCGTAAAAGCCAGCGGCGAAAGCGATTTTGCTTCAAAAATGTACGAAGACATGCTTTTTGACGAATATTCAACGGCAATGACAAAAAATGCCGGATTCGGACTTGCAGATCAGATGTACCTTCAGCTTGCCCAAAATCCGGTTAGCGTAGAAGCATAATTTTTACTTTGCGCCGTATAAACTGTAGTAAGAATCCATTTCTTTTTTAATTTCGTCGGTAATTATTTTTTTGTCGCCGTTGGTGTAAAGGTATTCGATTACATCGTTCATTGAAACGATTGCGCGTGCAGGAAAACCGTACTTTTCAGAAATCACTTCAAGGGCTGCCTTGTCCGAGTCAGGAGCTTTTTCCATGCGGTTGAGAGAAACAATTTCGCCGACAATTTTAATTCCGCCAGGGACTGTTTCCTGAGACTTGATTTTTGGATAAGTTTCTTCGATTGATTTTCCAGAAGTTGTAACATCTTCGATAATGACAACCCTGTCACCGTCATTTATTTTGTAACCCAAAAGGCTTCCTTTGTCAGCGCCATGGTCTTTTTCTTCCTTGCGGTCAGAACAATATTTGATTTCTTTTCCGTAGAGCTCCGAATAGGCGAGGGCTGTGACTACAGCGAGCGGAATTCCTTTGTAAGCCGGTCCAAAAAATACGTCAAAATCATCTCCAAAATTGTCATGAACGGCTTTTGCGTAAAATTCTCCGAGGCGTTTGAGTTGTCCGCCAGTAACATAGGCGCCGGCATTCATAAAAAACGGAGATTTGCGTCCAGATTTTAGGGTGAACGAACCGAATTTAAGCGCATTGCATTCAACCATAAAATCTATAAATTCTTTTTTGTAATCTTCCATAAAATACTCCTGTTGATTAGTTCATGTATTTTACCGCAGATTAAAGCAGATTGAAAAGACATTTTTTATTTGACGGGCACCACGGCAGATAAAATCTGCCGTCGCTACGTCCGGGGTTCCGCGAAAAACCGCTCCATTGCTTCGCAACGGCTTCGCCGCCCCTTCCATCGCTGGTGCAAAAATTACAGGCTTTCAGGACCAAAACCGTCTGGAAGAAAATCATTCAGTTTTTTTTCTGTAAAATTTCCTTTATCGTCCGAGCACAAAACTGTTAAATCCGGGGCAAATTCGTACATAAATTGGCGGCAAAGTCCGCATGGAGTGCAAATCTGGTCTGAAGAGCCTGCGATTGCGATTTTAGAAAAACTTTTTTTTCCTTCGCTTATTGCCTTTGACATTGCGGTTCTTTCTGCGCAAATTCCGCATGGATACGAGGCGTTTTCTATGTTGCAGCCTGTAAAAATACTTTCATCACCGCACAAAACTGCCGCGCCGACAGAGTATTTTGAATAAGGCGAATATGAGTTTTTTCTTGCATCGAGCGCAAGATTAACAAGTTCTTTGTCTGTCATGAATATTATTTTATAAGAAAAAGACAGATTTGCAATTAAATTTGAAAATCACTAAATTTTAATTTATTATAATGTAATAGATTTTTTTACAGGCGGTTTTTAGATATGAAAAATACAAAAAAGAATTTTTTTTATGGACTTGTGCTTCTGATTTTTGCCGGAACTGCTTTTTTTAATTCCTGTAAACTTGTAGACGGAGACGAGCTTCGTGCGGAAAACGAAAATTATCTTCAAAAACTTATCGACCAAAAAGAAGACGGAGACGAGCTTGATCTTTCACAAATTAAAGATGAATTTTCTTTAAAATCTATAGAAATCAACAAGGCGATAACTTTGAGCGGCGGCGAAACAAAATTCGACATGCAGAATATAGACATTGCCGTAAATGTGCCAGGCGTGACCTTAAAAAATCTTACAAATGTAAATAGCGTAATTTTCGGAGAAGAAATCAAAAAAGAAGAGCTTACCGTCGATAACTGCGACATTAAAAATTTAAATGCAGGCGATACAGCTGATACATCCGATGGCGAAAATATTGTATAAAAATGTAAAAGTTGCTATATTCTTTAGTGAGATTAAAAATATTAAGTAAGACTTAAAAAGTCGTGCTTTTTTAGGAGAATTATAATTATGGAAAAGACAATTGCCTTGATTCCTGGAGATGGAATCGGTCCTGATGTTGTTGCAGAGGCTGTAAAAGTTCTTGACGCTGTTGCAAAAAAATACGGTCACAAATGGAATTATAGAGATGTAATTGCCGGTGGCGCTGCCATTGATAAATTTGGAAAACCACTTCCTCAGGAGCAGCTTGACATCTGTCTTTCAAGCGATGCTACTTTGCTCGGTGCTGTCGGCGGTCCAAAATGGGACAACGTTGCTCCGGAAATTCGCCCTGAAAAAGCGCTTCTCGGACTTCGCGGCGGCATGAAAGTTTTTGCAAACCTTCGTCCTGCTGTAATGTGGCCTCAGCTCAAAGATGCCTGCCCTCTCAAAGACGAAATCGTTGGAAACGGACTTGATATTCTCGTTGTGCGCGAACTTACCGGTGGAATTTATTTTGGTGAGCGCGGAACTAGCGCAGACGGAAAAACTGCCTGGGATACAGAAAAATATTCATGGGAAGAAATCGAAAGAATCGTTCGTCTTGGCTTCCAGTTTGCTCAGAAAAGACAGAAACATTTGACTGTTGTTGACAAGGCAAATATATTGAATTCAAGCCGCCTTTGGAGAAAGGTTGCAGAAGAAGTTCACAAAGAATACAGCGACGTTACACTCGACTTCCTTTACATCGACAATGCTTCTATGCAGCTTGTCCGCAATCCTCGCCAGTTCGACGTAATCGCTACAAGCAATATGTTTGGCGACATTCTTACAGACGAAGCAAGCCAGATTACAGGTTCAATCGGTATGCTCGCTTCTGCTTCTCTTGGTGATGGAACAGGCCCTGGTCTTTATGAACCAATTCACGGAACTGCTCCTGATATTGCCGGGAAAGATTTGGCAAACCCTCTTGCAACAATTCTTTCTGCGGCAATGCTCTTGCGTTACAGCTTTAAACTTGAGACAGAGGCAAAGGCAATTGAAGATGCGGTTAATGCGGTTTTGAACGCAGGCTGGAGAACCGGAGACATTGCAGGTTCAAAACTTGCAGAAGTAAAGGCTCAGGGCAAACTCGTCGGAACAAAGAAAATGGGCGAACTTGTTGTAGAAGAACTTAATAAATAAAAAGTTTTTACAATATTTTCTATAAAAAACAAAAAACGGACTGTCTGAAAATTTCTGGCAGTCCGTTTTTTTTTATCCTGATTTTTTATAAACTTAGAGTTTACAACTCTGTTAAAAATGCTAGAATGTGCGTGAAAATTATGATATTCTGAAAATGCGTTTAGTTTTTTGACTTGAGTTTTTTATTGGGGATTTTTATTGAATAATATGGAACGAAACTCTTTTGATGCGTTGGTTTCCGGTTTAAGCGAAACTGAGCGTCTTACAATGCTGGAAAAAATGAAGTCGACTGGCGAAGAAACAGTTCCTCTTTCATTTGAAGACGGCTCTGATCTTGAAGCGAAAATTCCTTTTGCAGAGCAGATTAAAAACGAATCGATTTTTTTTAGATTTTTTTTGTGGCTAAAGTCTATTTTTGCAAACACTTCCATGCAGGTTCTTTACAACGAGCATAAAATTTTACAGATTGCACATTCTGTCGAAAAAAATTGTCCAAACCTGATCGATTCAAAACGCAATATTCTCCTGTCTTCTTTTTACGACAAACTTACCGAATTAAAACTGAGCGCAGATTTTTTTAAGCCTTATATTCTAATTGCAGAGTCCGACGAAAATTCATTTCTTGTATTTTTGGGCTCGCTTGTAATGAGCGAAGTTGAAGAGCAGATGAACGAAGAAGTCGACCCTTATTCTCTTCCAATGGAAAACGGCCCCCGGCCAGAACAGAGAGTGAATCTTCTTCATAAAATGGACGGAATTTTAAATGAAATTCCTGCTGACAGGCGAAATTATATGTATGAGGCGGTTCGTTCTTATGAATGGCTCAAACAGTTTTCTAAATTGCCATTTGACCGTTTTATTTCTCTTTTTTCTACAATTGTCGAAAAAAATTACTGTTGCGCCTTCAGTTCCCTCGAAAACGAAATTTCGTTGTTTGCAAAAGTTTTGTGCAATGGCGTAAAAATCCATGAAGAAGTTCTCGAATCGATTTATCTTTTTTCGCGTAAAGGAACGAGTGGCCGGACTCTTGATTCAATGGACGAAATCGCAGAAAAAGCCGCAGATTTTATGAAAACGGCAAAATCTCACATTTCAATGATGCGAATGTTTATTACGAGCGTTCCATTAAAGTCGATTGGAAGAGTTGTCTATTCTGATGCTGCATGGATTCCGGAAAATTTTACCGGTGGCGAAGACTGGTTTGTCCGCTATAAAAACAACTGGCGCAAACTTTTTGAAGAAAAATGGAAGGCTTGGGGCGTTGACTGCAAAAAAGAACAGTTAAAAATTGATTTGAACAGAAATTTTGGGCTTGAAACTTTTCCTCTGCTGACTGAGCGTCCATGGTCGCTTTTGTGGGGCGGAATGCCGTTCCGTTACGAACTTACGGCCGGTTTTTTGAACTGGTATATGAAAGAAAAATTTCCAGAATTTGAATTGCCTTTAAAAACTGTAATGCTTGAAGGCGATTTTATTCAAAAGGAAAACCGCTCCGAATTCAACGATTCTTTCAATAAATTCATTCAGATTTCGGTCGATTTGCAATCTCTTAACAGAATGCTTTCTGCTGGTGGCGAATATGGAATTATTTTTACAAAGCTTCATAGTGAGCGTTTGCGCACCTTGCAGGCTCATTCTAAAATTGAGTCGATAATCCGCGGCGTTGAGGGCGATGTCCGTTCTATGCTTTCGAGATTTGGAGACGCCTGTCGAACTATGGAAAACTGCTTTACAGGAATTTTCCTTGAAAAAAAAGACAGTCGTTACGATGCGCTTACAAACCTTGCGCGGCTTGGCGGAAAAAACAACGAGGAGTTTATCGAAAGTCTAAAAAAAGCAAGGCAGTCAATTTTAGACGGATATGCTATGATTCGTGAACTTGAGCAGGTTGACAGCCCGACTTTTTCTAGATAAGGCAGAAATATGGGCAAAGTGAATTATATTTGCGTTACAAAAAAAATCGAAGAAAAGTCGGAAGATTCAAAATTCATTGTCTTGCCGTTTTACAAAAACGGAGAACCCTTAAAAGACGGAAAAAAATGGGGAATGACGCTTCTTTCTGCCGGTTCAATGCGCTTTCGTTGGAACAAAAAAAATATTTTGCGGGAAAAGACTTTAAAATCTATTGCAGAAGAATTACATCCTCATGTTTGTTCCGGAGAATGTGCGGGCGATGAGCAAAGATGCAACTGCCAGCGTCAGATTGTGAGCATTGAGCTTATTCATTCTAAAACTGTTTTTGAAATAAATTCTCAGGGCGGCTCGTTTAATAAAAAAGGCGACGGATTGATTACGGACAACAAAATGCTTGTTCCTGTGGTTACTGTTGCCGACTGCGTGCCTCTTTTTTTGTATGATTCAAAAAATGGTGTTTTTGCGACCGTTCATTCTGGTTGGAAAGGAACAGGAATAATTGGAGAAGCGGTTAGGCTTGCCGTTGAAAAATACGGTTCAAAACCGGAGGATATTTGCGTTGCGATTGGACCTCATATCGGAAGTGAATGTTATAGTATTGACGAAAACCGAAAAAATTACTTTTTAGAAAATTTTGGTGAATGCGTGGCAAAGCTCAAGAATGAAAATTCGGATTCAATTCAAAAAACAGCAGACGGAAAACTTTTGAATTATTCATTGGATTTGACGAAAGCAAACCTTTTTGTCTTAAAAAAGGCTGGAATTATGGAAGAAAATATAACTGTTGCAACTGACTGCACCTGTTGTTCAAAATTTTCGGACGGAAAAAACGTATTTGGAAGTTTTAGGCGGCAGGCTGCTTTTTTGCCGGAAAGTGTTTCTTTGGACGAAAAAAGCAGGGCTATGACGGTTCAGGCGGCATTTGTTATTTAATATAATCTTACAAACAGAAGTGAATAGGATATGGAAACTCTAAAAAATCTGGAAATTGGAAAATCGGCGGTTATCAGCAAAGTTGGCGGAACAGGAGCGTTAAGACAGCATTTTCTTGACATGGGAATGATTCCCGGCGTAAAAGTCACGATGATGAAGCACGCTCCTATGGGCGACCCGCTGGAAATCCGGGTTTTTAACTACGAACTTACATTGCGAAAGGAAGAAGCCGCCCAAATCGAAATTGAGTATAAAGAAAAACCTTCAGATTCCGGCGCAGATTTTTCTTATTCAACAGCGGAAAAAGAAACTTCCACCGCCTCAAACGATTTGCTGACTTCCCATCCGGGACTCGGCGAAGACGGAAAATATCATGAAAAAGAGACCGAAACTCCGCTTCCGGCCGGCACGATTTTAACCTATGCGCTTGTCGGAAACCAGAACTGCGGAAAAACAACGCTTTTTAACCAGCTTACAGGCTCAAACCAGCACGTTGGAAATTTTCCGGGCGTTACAATAGACAGAAAAGACGGCGCAATAATTGGCCATCCGGAGACTCTTGTAACAGACCTTCCGGGAATTTATTCAATGTCGCCGTTTACAAGCGAAGAAATTGTTTCCAGAAATTTTGTCCTTAAGGAAAAACCAAAGGCGATTTTAAATATTCTTGACGCCTCTGCGATAGAGCGGAGCCTTTACCTTACCATGCAGCTTCTGGAACTTGATATTCCAATGGTAATTGCTTTAAATATGATGGATGAACTTACAGGAAACGGAGGCTCAATCAACATAAACGAAATGGAAAATTTGCTCGGCGTTCCGGTTGTTCCCATCTCTGCGCTAAAAAACGAAGGCGTAAACGAGCTTGTTCAGCACGCAATCCACATAGCGCACTTCCAGGAAAAGCCGGTTCCCCAGGATTTTTGCAGCAAGGACGAAGCCGGCGGCGCAATTCACAGGGCAATCCACGCTGTAATTCACCTTATCCAGGACCATGCCGAACGTGCGGAAATTCCAGTGCGCTTTGCCGCAAGCAAAATAATCGAAGGCGACAAGATTATCCTGAATATGCTCGACCTGGATTTTAACGAAATTGAAATGCTTGAGCACATTGTTGTTCAAATGGAAAAAGAATCCGGCCTTGACAGAAGCGCGGCAATCGCAAAAATGCGCTATTCGTTCATCAATAAAATCTGCGGAAAAACCGTAAAAAAACCGCACGAATCAAAAGAACACTTGCGCAGCGAAAAAATCGACAAAATTCTTACCGGAAAATGGACTGCAATTCCAGCCTTTATCCTGATTATGACAACTGTGTTCCTGCTTACATTCAACGTTTTAGGCGCTGCCCTGCAGGGGCTTTTGGAAAACGGCATAGACTTTGTTACAAATCTTGCGGCGACCGGATTAAAAAACGCAGGCGTAAACGAAGTTCTGCAAAGCCTTGTTATTGATGGAATTTTTAAAGGCGTCGGAAGCGTCTTAAGTTTCCTTCCAATAATTGTAGTAATGTTTTTCTTTCTTTCCATGCTGGAAGATTCAGGCTATATTGCGCGTGTTGCGTTCGTAATGGATAGACTTCTGCGAAAAATCGGACTTTCCGGACGCAGTATTGTTCCTCTTTTAATCGGTTTTGGCTGCACAGTTCCTGCCGTAATGTCCACAAGAACCCTTCCAAGCGAACGCGACCGGCGCATGACCATTTTGCTTACACCTTTTATGAGCTGCTCGGCGAAACTTCCGATTTACGCATTTTTTGTAAGCGCATTTTTCCCGAAGCACGGCGGTCTGATTATGGGCGGACTTTATTTTCTTGGCATTGTCTCAGGAATTCTTGTCGCCCTGCTGTTCAAAAAAACGCTTTTTAAGGGAGAGGCCGTTCCTTTTGTAATGGAACTTCCAAATTACCGCCTTCCTGGTAAAAAAAATGTAGCCCAGCTTTTGTGGGAAAAATCAAAAGACTTTCTGCAGCGCGCATTTACCGTAATTTTTATTGGAACAATCATAATATGGTTTTTGCAAAGCTTTAACCTGCGGTTTCAGCTTGTCGCTGACTCCCAGCAAAGCATCCTTGCTTCCATCGCAGGAATCCTTGAGCCAGTTTTCCGTCCAATCGGTTTAGGAAACTGGAAAATCATAACCTCGCTGATAAGCGGATTTATTGCAAAAGAAAGCGTAGTTTCTACAATGGAAATTCTTTTTGGAGACGTTTCCGCCGCAATAAATTCCCTTACCGCGGCAAGCCTTCTGGTATTCAGCCTTTTGTACACGCCGTGCATTGCGGCAATTTCGGCAGTCCGCCGCGAGCTTGGAACAGGCTGGGCGGCCGGCGTCGCTCTCTGGCAATGCGCGCTTGCGTGGATTCTGGCATTCGCCGTGCATTTTATAGGAAGTCTTGTTTAAGTTTAAAAAAAATGCAAAAAAAACAGCGGCCTGTAAAAAGACCGCTGGTAAAATTAGAAATGCTTATTTTAAAAGATATTCAACCGTGGTTACGACCCTTACGTTCTTTTTTTCTTCAAGTCCCGGAGCTGCGTCTTCGATTGTAAATAAGCCTTGTGTTGCTTTTTTGATTTTTCCAACCTTGCTGTTTGAGTCGCGGGCAAACTGTTCTGCCGCGGTTCTTGCATTTTCTGTGGCTTCTGCAATCATTTGCGGTTTTATTTGATTCAATTTTGTAAATTCGTAGTTTACTTTGCCGTCATATTCCTGGAGAACTGCAATTCCGCTCGAAACCAGGTTTAGTGAATCTGCATAAGCGGATTTTACGCTTTCAATTTTTGAAGAACGGATTAAGATTGTCTGTCTTGCAATAAAAGTGTAGCGCAATTTGCTTTGATCCATGTATGAATTGAGCGAATTGTCCGTAATTGCCGCCGGCTGTACGGTAAAGTCGTTTTCGTCAAGACCGTGGTCTTTGAGGTATTTTTTTACTGTCTGAGTTTTTGAAATAACAGACTGCTGTAAAGATGAAAGATTGTTGTCGCCTGTCGAGAATGTCATATTCCAAATTGCAAGGTCGGCATCAACTTCTTTTTCTGAAAGTCCGCGTACAGAAACGCTGCGTTCCGGCGTGATTATGTTTGTAAGTCCGAAAGCAATAATCAACGATGAAATGATGATTGAAATTCCGATTTTTAAACTGTTCATAAAGTTCCTCCCGTAAAAAAGTCTGTTGAAAATTTTGTCTGGCTTTTTATATTTTGCGCTACTGAATATTATAGCCCGTTTTTTTTGACTTTTCCATCAATTTTATTTTTCCATGACGGCTTTTGCCAGCTGGTCTGCGCAACTCGTTCCTTTGTCGCGGCAAAGGTTTCCTAAAAGTTTTGCCGAAATTTCTTCGGCTGTCATTCCTTCGCAGAGTTTTGAGATTGCCTTTAAGTTTCCGTCGCAACCGCCTTCAAATTTTATATTGTGAATTCTGTTTTGTTCATCGCGTTCAAATGTTATTGATTTTGAACAGGTTCCTTTTGTTTTATATGTTACTGTCTGCATTTTACGCCTCGTTTTTTGTTTAATTTTCTTCTTCGCCGATAAACGCTTTTATCTGGCCGACTGTTTTTTCGTCAGGAATTTGAGAAGCTGCTTCTATTATTTTAGCCCTCGTCATTATTGATTTTGCAGCCTTTTCGTCAATTCCGCGCGACTGAAAATAAAACAGTTCTTCGTTGCCAAGGTTACCAAGGTTTCCGCCGTGGGCACCTTCTACGTTTTCTTCTCCACACAAAATCATTGGAATTGAACGGTTTACAGCAGTCGGCGAGGTTAGAAGCGTTTCTTCGTATTCGTTGCCTTTTGAACCTTCGCAACCGCGCTTAAAATCGATTGTTCCGCGGTAAAGTTTTTTTGCATTGTCCAAAAGAGTGCCTTTTATGCTCATCTTTGACTCTGTGTTTTTTCCTGTGTGCGAAACGCAATAATTTATGTCGAAATTTTGTTCATTTTTTGCAGTGTAGGCTGTTTCGCTCGTAAAGTTTGAAGCGTAACCAGAAAGAGCGCAGGTTACGTTTGCAAAAACCTGTTTTGATCCGAGTTCAATTTGCGTTACTTTTATGCTTGCGTTGTCTTCTGCAAAAAACTGAGTGTCGTCAAGGTGAGTGTATTTTTGGCCTAAAAGCTGAACTTTTACAAGGTGAATTTTTGAATATGGTTTTGCCCAAAGTTTTGTCTGTATTGCGCAAAAGCCGCCGTCAAAAGGAAGAGAAGTGTAGTTCATTATTACGGTGATTTCGGAATTTTCTTCGGCAATTACGATTTGCCGTCCAGAATATGTTTGTCCATCTTTGAGCTCAAAATCCAAAATTACCGGTTCTGTGCATTTTTTTTGTGCTGTAAGCGCAAATTTTACGGAATTTAGTGAATTGATGATGTCTGTAGTGTCCGTGCTTGAACTTTGTGCCATAAAAGGAAGTTTTTCTTCGAGTTCGGCAATTTCTGCGCAGCCGCTTCCGTCGTCTTTGTAGAGAATTAAGCCTTCTGTTGCTCCGCGGATTTTTGCGCATGGAACGACAGAAGTGTCGATTTCTGTCTCGAGAATGCCGCGGTTCATTTTGAGCCAGTTCCAGGTAAGGTACGGTGTTTTATTTACATTATGATAAGAAAGTTTTTTTGTCATAATTACATTCCTTGTAAATTTAAGGCTGCATTCGGGGGCTTGGGGCACTCCCCAGGAGAGGGGGTAGCGGAAAACCGCAGGTTTGCAGCGAGGGGCAGGCGCCCCTTTGTATTTTTACATATTGCCTTTCATTTCCAGCCGAATCAGGTTGTTCATTTCGACTGCGTATTCAAGCGGCAGCTCTTTTGAAACAGGATTTGCAAAACCGGAAACAATCATTGTGCGCGCTTCTTCTTCGCTGATTCCGCGGCTCATAAGGTAGAAAATTGCGTCTCCAGAAATGCGTCCAATCTTTGCTTCGTGTCCGACTGCGCAATCGTCCGTGTGGATTTCCATTGCAGGAATTGTGTCGGAGCGGCTTTTGTTGTCGAGCATAAGTCCGTCGCAGCTTACACTTGCTTTTGAGCCTTTTGCTTCCGGTCCGATGTAGATTGCGCTTCTGTAAATCGAAGAACCTCCGGCTTTTGAAAGCGATTTTGAGGTTATGAGCGAAGTTGTGTCTGGCGCAAGGTGAACCATTTTTGCACCTGTGTCCAGTTCCTGTCCTTCGCCTGCAAAGGTTACGCCTGTGAATTCCGCATGGGAGCCTCTTCCGACAAGGTCGCTTTCTGGATAAAGGTAGGAAATGTGGCTTCCGAATGAACCGGAAACCCAATCAATTGAACCGCCTTCTTCAACCCGCGCACGTTTTGTGTTGAGGTTGTACATATTTTTTGACCAGTTTTCGACTGTCGAATAGCGCAAATGCGCATTTTTTTTGACGTACAGTTCAACACAGCCTGCGTGAAGGTTTGCAACGTTGTATTTTGGTGCGGAACAGCCTTCGATAAAGTGAACGTCCGCGCCTTCGTCTACGATTATGAGAGTGTGCTCAAACTGTCCGGCGCCTTTTGCATTAAGGCGGAAGTAACTTTGCAGAGGAATTTCGACTTTTACGCCTTTTGGAACATAGACAAAACTTCCTCCAGACCAAACGGCTCCGTGAAGAGCTGCAAATTTGTGGTCGGAAGGCTTTACAAGCTGCATAAAATGTTCTTTGACCATATTTGCGTAAGGTCCGGAAAGTGAACTTTCAAAGTCTGTGTAGATTACTCCTTGCTTTGCCACTTCGTCCTGAAGATTGTGGTAAACCAGTTCAGAGTCGTATTGTGCGCCAACTCCTGCGAGGGAAGTGCGTTCTGCTTCCGGGATTCCAAGTTTTTCAAAAGTTTGCTTTATGTCATCTGGAACATCTTCCCACTTTGTCTGCATCTGCGTGTTTGGACGAACATAGGTTACGATTTCTTCCATATTGAGTCCGGAAATATCTGGTCCCCATTCCGGAACTTTTAGTTCGTTGTAAGTTTCGAGCGCCTTTAAGCGGAATTCCCTCATCCATTCAGGGTCGTGCTTGTCTTCTGAAAGTTTTTCGACAATTTCTTTTGTCAGTCCCTGCTTGTTGCGGTAAAATCCTTTTTCTTCATATCTAAAATCGTATGGAGACTCGGAAATTTCTGGTATTTCGTTGTTTTTTTCTGCCATTTGTCTGTCCTTTAAGCGTTATGCCAGATTTCCTCTTTCAAACTGCTCAAAACCGTTGGCATTGATTTCTTCGACGAGTTCGGCTCCGCTGTCTTTTACGATTTTGCCTTTTACAAGAACATGCGTTCTGTCGATCTTCAGGCTTTCCAAAATTTTTGTCGAGTGAGTGATTATGAGAAGAGAGCCGTTTACCGACTTTTGATATTCTTCGATTCCTTTTGAAACTGTGCGGACTGCGTCAACGTCAAGTCCGGAATCTGTTTCGTCAAGGATTGCAAGTTTTGGCTTGAGCATTAAAAGCTGTAAAATTTCGCTCTTTTTACGTTCTCCGCCGGAAAAACCGACATTCAAATCGCGTTTTGCATAACTTTCGTCCATGTTGAGGAGGGCCATTTTTTCTTTCAGCTCTTTCTGGAACTGGAAAAGCCGCACTCTTTGTCCTGTTACTGCTTGAAGAGCGCTTCGTATAAAACTTTCAAGAGAGATCCCTGGAACTTCGAGAGGTGACTGAAAACTCAAAAAAAGACCTTTTGCGGCGCGTTTGTCTGCCGGAAGGCTTGTGATGTCTTCCCCATCGAAGAAAATTTTTCCGCCAGAAACAGTGTAGCGCGGATTTCCCATGATTGTGTAGCCGAGAGTTGATTTTCCGGCTCCGTTTGGTCCCATAAGAACATGAGTTTCGCCGGCATTTATATTTAAAGAAACGCCGGTTAAAACCTGTTTATTTTCTATATTTACTGATAAATCTTTAATCTGTAATAAATTGTCCATAATTTACGAATTATATAGAAAATATGCGTTTTAGAGAATACTATTGCGAACTTAAAAAAAAAGGTCATCAGGTAAATTGCCAGATGACCGGATAAGGTTTGAATATAGTTTTAATCCAGTTTGAATGAAGAAAACTGATTGTCCAGAACTGCAAGATCGGCTTTGTTGTTTTCTGTTGCCTTGTTTACTTCTTTTATAGATTTTGTAATTTCTTCTGTTCCAGAAACGATTTCTCCCATTGCATTTTTTATCTGAACTGTAACGTCGGCAAGAATTTTCATTTCGTCGATAATTTGTTTTCCGCCGATTTTAAGTTCTTCCGACTCTTTTTGAACAGAATCAGAAGAATACTTGATTTCGCCCATTGCTTCGAGAACCTGACTACTGCCTTCTGCCTGTTCTTCCATCGCGGACTTAATGACATCTTCCTGACGACTTACTGTTGTTGTCAGCTCAAATATGACTTCAAACTGCTTTTGAACTTCCTGTGTATTTTCTGCAACTTTGTGGATTACAGTGCTGAGTTCTTCCAACTGGCCGGAAATTACCTTTCCCTGAGTGTTTGACTGTTCTGCAAGTTTTCGGATTTCGTCTGCTACAACAGCAAAGCCTTTTCCTGCTTCTCCTGCGTGAGCTGCTTCGATTGCTGCGTTCATTGCCAAAAGGTTTGTCTGTTCTGCAATGCTCTGAATAATCGAGCTTGCTTCCAAAAGACCTGCCGAGCGCGAAATGATTGAATCTGCAAGGTCAACAGACTGATTGATTTTTTCGCGTCCATGTTCGGATTCGCTTCCGAGAGATTTTACAGAAACAGAGTTTTTTTCGAGAATCGACGTAACGCTTTTTATGTTTGCAACCATTTCTTCGATTGCGCTTGAGGCTGTCGAAATTCCGTTTTTCTGACTGGAAATGCTGTCGTTAAGGTGGTCGATCCGTTCAATCATGCGGTTGATTGTCGTAGATGATTCTTCAACTCCTGCGGCCTGATTTAAAGTCTGTGTCTGAATATTGTTTATGTTGCTTGAAATCTGGTTTATTGCAGAAGCTGTTTCTATCATTGTGTTTGAAAGCTGGTCTGCTGTGTTTGTTGAGGTTTTAACAGAAGTTCTGATTGCATTTAAAAGCGCTCTTGTAGAACTGTGGAATTCGTTCAAATAGTTGATTAAAAGGCCGAATTCGTCGCGGCTCAAAACCTGAAGCTGGTCTTTTGTGTAATCCTTTGCGGCGATTCCTTTTGAAAAGTCTGTCATCTGCTTAATGCGCTGAGAAGTTCCTTTCATTTGACGGAACGAGTCTGCAAGCGCAATAAAAAATCCCATAATTATAACCGGGAACATATAACGGAAAAGAACTACTTTTGGTGGAAGATCGTCGAAGTTTTCTACAAACATTGGCGCAATTGAAATACAGAGAATACCAAGAACTGCAAAACCGTTTACGAGCAAAGTTCTCAGCAGGAGGTTTAGGGAAAGGTTTTCTTCGGAAAAAATAACATTATGAAGTGCTTTTTCAAAATTTTGCATAAAGCAGATATAGAAAAAACAGGTAAAAAGTCCTACAGAAGCTATGCATATAAGAAAAACAGGTACTTTTGGAAGGTCAATTCCGTTTGCGTTGCAGAAATTCAAGATTAAAAAACCGAGGAAAGGTCCGTTAAGAACGGCAATTGCAATTGTAACAAGTTCAAGAATCTTTATTGTTTTGTTTACTTTTTTTGCAGATTCAGAAGAGCCGTCATATGCCTTAATCTTTTTTATAGAAATTTTGTAAAAAACCGTCAGGAGTGAAGCCATCAATAAGGCTATTAAAAGCGGTACTGGTTTTATAAAAGTTGAAAAAATTTCGGAAAACGAGATAATCTTAAAAAATTCGAGCGTAAGCAACGCATTGAGTATTGTAACGGCGAATAAAAGCGCGTAATAAACAGGAATTCTTTTTGGAATTTTCAGCTCAGAAATATTTTGGGTTTCAACCATTTTGTTCTCCAAGAAATTAAATTTTATTTGAATGTTGAATTTAAAATGCTTTTAAACTCTGTATTCAGGTATTATTACGATTATAACTTGTTTTTTGATTTTTATAAAAGAAAATCTTACGTCAATTTGTGTTTTTTGATAAGATAGCAATTTTTTTATTGTAAAATTGATTTTGCTTACGCAAAACTCGTTTATTTTGATGTGCGCAATATGCGCACGGCACTGCCTGCGGCAGTGATTTGGCATAACAAAGTTATGCTACGCACGGCAGGGATTGGAACTGCGCCGCAGGCGAACCGGCAAAGCCGGTTTGGAGCGAGAGCGGAACAGTGGAAAGCACGGTTTTTAGGCTTGTCCTAAAAAGCCGCCCGAAAAAAAACGAAAAAACGAATTTTTAATTTTTTTTAAATTTTAATGTGCTAGAATTGTTTTTATGAATTTAAAAAGAAAATCTGGAATATTGCTTCATCCTACGTCTTTGCCGGCTTCTGCTGGAATCGGCACTATTGGCTGTCCTGCTTTTGATTTTGTCGACTGGCTTTCGGCTTCTGGTACTAAATTGTGGCAGGTTTTGCCTTTGGGACCGACTGGTTACGGAGATTCGCCTTATCAGCCGTTTTCGGCTTTTGCGTTAAATCCGCTTTTGATTGATTTTGAGGATTTAGTTGAGCGTGGCTGGACTGAAAAAAACGA
The DNA here is from genome assembly GCF_900167025.1 of Treponema berlinense. GTDB lineage: Bacteria > Spirochaetota > Spirochaetia > Treponematales > Treponemataceae > Treponema_D > Treponema_D berlinense. The sequence continues at coordinate 271,093 of NZ_FUXC01000002.1, forward strand.
AATTGTTCCGCCGGATTACATAAAAACTGAGGGAAATGTTGATTTTGGGAGCGTTGTCTGGTGGAAAAACGGCGTCTTAAAGAAGATTGCGCTAAAACTTTTGGACGGCGGCTTAAAAGGTCTGAAGTCTGAATTTGAAAATTTCTGTAAAGAAAACGATTTTTGGCTTGATGATTTTGCTTGTTTTATGAGCATAAAATCGCATTACGACGAAGAAGGCATGTGGAATAAAGCCTGGCCAGAAGAATTGAGGCTTTACCAAAAAAATGCGGTTGATTTATGGGAGAAAAGCCACGAAGATGAAATTTTGACGACAAAATTGATTCAATTTTTTGCATTTACTCAATGGAATGCGCTTCATGAATATGCAAAGTCGAAAAATGTTGAAATTATCGGGGATATTCCGATTTTTGTAAGTGCTGACAGCGCTGATGTTTGGGCAAACCAAAAATATTTTCAGCTAAAGGAGAATGGAGAATCGAGGGTTGTCGCAGGGGTTCCGCCGGATTATTTTAGTCCGACAGGCCAGCTTTGGGGAAATCCTCTTTACGACTGGAAAAAAATTGCGGAAGACGGTTTTAAATGGTGGATTTTGCGCATAAAAAATATTTTAAAACTCGTTGATTATGTGCGGATTGACCATTTCCGCGGTTTTGATTCTTATTGGGCGGTAAAATCCGGTTCAAAAACTGCCGAAAAGGGCAAGTGGCTCAAAGGACCCGGAGTTGCTCTTTTTAAGGCGGTAAAAAATGAGCTCGGTGAATTGCCTTTAATCGCCGAAGATCTGGGCGAAATTACGGACAGCGTGCGCCGGTTGCGTGATAAGTGCGGACTTCCTGGAATGAAGATAATTCAGTTTGGCTTTGATTGTGCGGAAGAAAAAAAAGGTTCCCTTGTAAATGCTTTTTTGCCTCATAATTTTTTTAATGCAAATTGCGTTGCTTATACCGGAACACACGACAATGACACAACCCAGGGAATGCTGAATTCTCTTTGTGAAGAAAATTTGTGCCTTATTGCGTCGTATCTGGAAGGTCGGAAGGTTGGTTTTTCTGAGGCCTGTGCAATGCGTTCTGATGGAAATTTGTGTCGAAAACTTGTTAGTCTTTGTTTTTCAAGCACAGCTTCTTTTGCCCTTGTTCCAATGCAGGATTTGTACGGTTTTGGTTCTGATTGCAGAATGAATACGCCGGGAAGCGCCTGTGCAAACTGGTCATGGAGAATGAGAAGCGATATGCTTTACGGAGAACTTGCCAGCAAAAAGTGCGAATGGCTTAAAGAATTGAACTGTTTATACAACAGATAGAATGTAGATACAAGGAAAATTAAAAAAAATGAGGACAGCAAGTTCTGTCCTCATTTTTTTTATGGCTTTATTGAAAATTAAAAGTTTACTAGCCGAAGAATAGGTTTTCCAAAGAGAACTAGAATAAAGTCAATCAGCCATACGATATTCCAGCCGAAAAATATGCGCAGAATTGTCGCCACAATCTTTTTTTCGGAAAGTCTTGTAAAAATTCCCATTATCGGACCAAGAAAGAGGGCAAGAAGCACGCTTACAAGCCATGGAAGTCCGAAGTAATCCTTTGATTTTCGAGATTTTTTTGCCATATTTTATAATCCTCCAATTATTTGTATAATCATTATCAATGTAAAAAATCTTTCCGTCAAACTTTTTCTTGAAACGGATTAAAAAATGCAGGTGAACAACATGAAAGAAAAATTAAAAATTTTGTGGGAACTTTTTAGCGTAATGTTCAAGGTCGGTTTATGCACTTTTGGAGGCGGCATTGCAATGCTTCCGATTCTTGAACTTGAGCTTGTTGAAAAACGTGGATGGACTACTTCAGAAGAACTTCTTGACTGGTTTGCAATTGGACAGTCAACTCCAGGAATTATTGCCGTAAATGTCGCTACTTTTACAGGCTACAAAAAACTTGGCGTAATTGGCGGATGTGTTTCGACTTTTGGAATGGTTCTTCCTTCTCTCATAATAATTACGATTATCGCGCTTTTTATAAACAATTTTGCAGAACTCGTTTGGGTTCAAAAAGCGCTGCGTGGAATTAACGTTGCTGTTGCCGCGATTTTGACCAGCGCAGTTTACAAATTTTCAAAAAAATCTGTAAAAAATATTTTTGGTTTTATTCTTCTTGTGATTTCGTTCCTTTTGATTTTTGTTTTTAACGTCGGAACAATTTGGATTATTCTTGGAAGCTGTATTCTTGGAATTTTGATTGCAGGTTTTCGCGGTGATTTTAAGAAAGTTTCTGAAAATGAAAATTCAACTTCTGACGGAAACACTCAGGTAAAAAAATAAATTTAGAGAATTAGCTGGAGAAAAATATGACAGAATTTATTATGACACAGATTCAAAATCATACAGCGGCAGGACTTTTTTGTCTTGTTGCGGTGTTTTTTTATATAGGGCTTATAACAATCGGCGGAGGTCAGGTTGGAATTACAATTATTCAGCAGATTGCGGTTGAGAATTTAAAGCTTCTTTCGGCTGAAAAATTTTTCAATATGGTTGCAATTTCTGAATCTACTCCTGGTCCGATTGGAATAAATCTTGCGACTTATGTTGGCACTGAGCTTTACGGCATTTTTGGCGGAATTATTACGACATTTGGACAGGTTTTGCCTTCTTTAATCGTAATAATGCTTATTGCCCGCTATTTTGGAAAATTCTCCGAAAAAAAAGGCGTCCAGGCCGCTTTTTCCACATTGCGCCCTGCTGTTTCTGGCGTAATTGCTGTTGCGGCGGCAAAAATTCTTATTCTTGCCCTTATTACTGTTACTTCGGGTTTTGTAGCGTCGGATATTTCAACCTGGCAGAACGGAATTATAATCAGTGCGGTTAATGCGGCTTTTTATGTTCTTTGCCTTATCGTTTTATTTACGACAAAGCTTCACCCTGTTTTTATAGTTTTAGCAGGCGCGATTTTTGGAGTTGTTTTCTGCTAAAAACGGAAGTAAAATTAAAAAAGTTATAACCGCTGTTTTAAAGGGAGGAAAAATGAGCACACATATCAACGCTCCTGCTGGAGCAATTGCAGAAAATATTCTTTTGCCGGGAGATCCTCTTCGTGCCAAATTTATCGCAGAAAATTTTTTGGAAAATCCAAAACTGTATAACGAAGTGCGCGGAATGTACGGTTATACGGGAACTTACAAGGGAGTTCCTGTAAGCGTTCAGGGAACTGGAATGGGACAGCCTTCGATTTCGATTTATGCTACTGAACTTTTTAAGGATTATGGCGTTAAAAAAGCGATTCGTGTCGGAACCTGCGGAGCAATTTCTGAAGAGCTTGAACTGCGCGACACGATTCTTGTAAATTCTGCTTGTTCTGATTCCTGTCTTTTAAACCAGAGGTTTGGCGCACTTCATTTTGCCCCAACTGCCGATTTTAATATGGTAAAAACCGCCGATTCTGTTGCTCAAAAAATGGGAATCCGCTATACGGTTGGTTCTGTTGCTTCTTCCGATTTTTTTTATGACATCAATTCAAACTGGAAAAAGTGGAAAGAATACGGCGTAAAAGGAATCGAAATGGAAAGCGCGGAACTTTTTACTCTTGCCGCGCAATATAACCGCCGTGCAATGGCTATTATGACGGTTAGCGACCATATTCTCAAAGGCGGAGAAACTACTGCCGAAGAAAGACAGACGACCTTTACAAATATGATGAAAATTGCCCTTGAAACGATAATTTCGGTCTGAAAAAAAACTGGAAATAAAAAGTGCCATGGAGGTTTTGACGGAATTGTTCCTTAAAAGCCCTATGGCACTTTTTTTTATTTTGCTTTAATTCTTATTATTTTTGCCTTGCCTTCGAGGGTGACTTTTTCTCCCGGAGAAACTGCAAAAATCTGTTCTGCTTTCAGGCTTTCAAAAAGGACTTTCTGCCCGTCGGAAGCTGTTCCTGTTGCCTTTAGTTTTTCTGCGTTTACGACGAATAAAAGTTCATAGCCTTCGTTTTTGGAGGCAAGAAACGAATATCCGCCAGAAAAATCTTTTTGGACAAGTGAAAAATACGGACACTCAAAATTTTGTGCGAGAGGCGCGATTGGCGAAAAACTGAATGGTTTTCCGTCAGAAAAGCAGTCTTTTGTGTCTGCTTCGAGTTTTATTGATTTTACGCCTTTTTCGATATGAAGTTCGCGCGGACGTCCCCAGTCGTAGAGCCTGTATGTAATGTTACAACTCTGCTGGACTTCCATGAGGCGAATTCCTCCGCCTATTGCGTGTACAGTTCCTGCTGGAATAAAGATGAAGTCGCCTTTTTTTACTTCGACGCTGTTCATAAGTTCAGAAATCGTTCCGTTTTTTATTGCGTCGGAAATCTGTTCTTTTGTGCATCCGTCTTTTAAGCCGGCAATCAGTTTTGCACCTTTTTTGCAGTCAAGAATGTACCAGCATTCAGTTTTTCCGCGGGAGCCTTCGCCTTCAAGTTCAACGGCGGTTTTGTCGTCCGGGTGAACTTGAACCGAAAGCGTGTCGTCCGCCTGAATTATTTTTACAAGAAGAGGATAGTCTTTTACGAGTTCAATAAAATCTTTCTGGGGACCGTCTTTGTGGGTTGAAGCAATCCAGTCTTCGTATCCCCATACTTTTTCTGAGCGAATCGGTGTTAAAAGTTTCAATTATTTGTCCCAAAGTTTTTCAGGATAGTAGCCAGATGCAATTTTTTCTGCGATTGCGTCTTTTACAACCTGTTTGTCTTCTGCATAAGTCATGCCAAACCAGCTTTCTTCGGAAGTGAATACTTTTATCTTGCCTTTGTTGTCTTTGATAATCTGACTTGCGGCAACAGGAAGAAGCGCTTCTGCTTTTTGTGCCTCGAGGTTTGTTTTTTTGAATCCGTCCCAGTATTTTTCAAATTCGTCGAAAGCGGCAGGTGTAAAGCCGAAGAGGTTCATGCTGACAGTTTCGTTTCCGGTCAGTTTGTAGATTGTGCCGTTCAAATCTGATTCAATTTCGTTTCCGCTGAAATTTTCGCCAGTATAGTAAATTTTTGTGTTTTCGGTGATAGATTCAAGGTAGCCGTCTTTTGTCTGGCAGATTCCGCGGCTTACAGAACCGTTTCTGCTCATTGTTTTTCCGAGAATGTAGCCGACCATTGCGTGTTCTGTGCAGTTATTGTCGATAGAAGAAAGGTATTTTCCGAGTGTTTCAAATGCTGAGCGTCCGTAGTAGTCGTCTGCGTTGATTACTGCATAAGGAGTGTTGAGCGCTTTTTTTGCGCAGAGAACAGCGTGAAGAGTTCCCCATGGCTTTTTGCGGCCGGCTGTCTGAGAAAGTGCGTATTCGTCGGCAGTCAAAAGCGCTTCTGGCGACTGAAAAACATATTCTGCATCGATATTTTTTGCAATTCTGTCAAAAAGACGTTCGCGGAAATCTTTTTCAATGTCCTTTCTGATTATGTAAACGATTTTTTCAAAACCGCATTTTTTTGCGTCATAAGCAGCGTAGTCAAGAAGGCATTCACCGTTTTTTCCAACTGTATCAATCTGTTTGATTCCGCCGTAACGGCTTCCCATTCCTGCTGCAAGTACGAGTAAAGTAGGTTTCATAATAATCTCCAATAATAAATGTTGTTGTAGAACATCTTTTGTGCGTTCAAAATTTATTCTAGCACTAAAATTTCAGTTTTTCAACAAAACGGTTTTTTTGTGATTTTTTTGCAATGTGATTTTAGAAAAATTGAGATGAGCTGTTTTTTTTACGGATTTTTGAACAGAAGTTTTTCCATTGTAACAAGAGTTTTTATTTATTATAATTGAAACTTCTAAAAAGTTGTGAGGTTTGTATGCTTACTTTGAAATTTGGTGGTACTTCGATGGGATCTGCCCGCAGAATGCTTGATTCTGTGGAAATTATGCTTGGCAGGGCAAAAACTGACAGAATCAGCGTAATTGTTTCTGCCGTTGCCGGAGTTTCTAATGCTCTTCAGGCTGCTATTGACGGCTGTGTTTCTGGTTCGCTTCCTGCAAATTTCATAGACGGCATAAGAAAAACTCATGGAGAGATTTGTGCCCAGCTTCATGCTTCTGTGGAAGGTTTTGACGCTGCTTCTACAATGGCAAAAATCGAGCCTAACTTTATTGAGCTTGAAAAGCTTCTTTCTGGTGTCGCAACGTTTGGCGAATGTCCGGAATCGATTTACTGCCGCATAATGGGAATGGGTGAACTGTGCTGTGTTCCGATTATAAATGCAATTCTTATTGCAAAAAAACAGAATGTTCTTGTTTTGGACAGCCGGAAATTTATTTTTACAACCGGAAGCCAGATTGAAAGTGATCCTGATTATACAAGAACTTCGGAAGCCCTCGGACCATACCGCGACGGCGCTGAATGTTCTCAGGCGCAGATTCTTCTTTTTCCTGGATTTGTATGCGGTTGGTCTGCCCATGCCGACGACGAGCCGAAAATGGGTCTTTTGGGACGCAATGGTTCGGATTTTTCTGCCGCAATAATCGGTGCCTGCCTTGCTTCTAAAAAAGTTGAATTTTGGACTGATGTTGATGGAATCTACACCGCCGATCCTCGTGTCGTAAGCGATGCGATTCTTGTTGACGATATGACTTACGAAGAGGCGATGGAACTTTCGTTCTTTGGTTCAAAAGTTCTTCATCCAAAAACCCTCGCTCCTCTTGTTGCCCGCGGAATCGAAGCCTGGAGCTTGAATTCTCACAATCCAAAGGCACGCGGAACTAGAATTGGCCGCGGTCCTTTTGAATCTGAAAAAAAAGTTGGACCTGTCTGCGGAATTTCTTGTCTGAAAAAAACAGCCCTTGTTTCTGTAAGCGGTGGCGGAATGAAAGGAAAAACTGGCATTGCAAGCCGGATTTTTGCCGCAGTAAGCCGCGCAGGAATCAGCATGCTTTTGATTACCCAGTCTTCTTCAGAATATACAATTTCGTTTTGTGTACGCCAAAGCCAGAGCGTAGAAGTAAAAGATGTTCTTGAATCTGAATTTGCCTTTGAAATCCGTGACGGCCTTATAAATCCGATAAGCGTAATCGAAAACTGCGCAATTGTTTCGATTGTCGGCGACGGAATGAAGCAAAATCGTGGTGTTGCAGGAAAATTCTTTAACGCGCTTTCGAGCCGAAGCATAAATATTCTTGCGATTGCACAAGGTTCAAGCGAACGCTCAATTTCGACAGTAATTGCCGGTGAATACGGCGACATTGCCGTAAAAACAACACACAGATTCTTCTTTAATACAACTCAGCCGATTGAGGTTTTTGCTTTTGGCGCAGGAACAATTGGTGGAGCCTTGCTTGATCAGATTTATAAGCAGCAGAAGATTTTAAAAGAACAGAATATCGACATTAAAGTTTGCTGTATTGCGACAATGCGCGGAATGCTTCTTGACGGAAACGGACTTGATTTGTCTGACTGGAGAAACGCAGTTTCTGTTTCTGGAAAAAAGACGAATCTTGATGAGGTTTTAAAATTTGTAAAGGAAAACAAGCCTCTAAATCCTATTTTTGTTGACTGTACGGCAAGCTATGATCTTCCAGAACGCTATCTTGATGTTTTAAATGCCGGTATGAATGTTGCTACTCCTAACAAACGTGCAAATTCAATGTCTATGCAGTATTACCGTGAATTGCGTGAAACTGCGAACAAAAATCATGTGCGCTTTTTGTACGAAACAAACGTTGGCGCAGGACTTCCGATTATTGATACTTTGCAGAACTTGTTTAAATCTGGAGACAGCCTTGTAGGTTTTAACGGAATTATGTCAGGTTCTCTTTCGTATATTTTTGGAAAGCTCGACGAAGGCAAGAAATTTAGCGAAGCGGTAAAACAAGCAAAAGAAATGCGCTTTACAGAACCAGATCCTCGCGATGACCTCAAAGGAACTGATGTTGCACGCAAGGCTCTGATTATTGCGCGCGAAGCCGGAATGGAAATTGAACTTTCTGACATAAAAATGAATTCGATTTTTCCTGAAAATTTCAACATAGAAGGAACTGTAGACGAGTTTATGGCCCGTTTACCGGAAGTTGATTCTTATTTTGCTGAAAAAATGGCTTTGCTTAAAAAGCAGAATAAAGTTTTGCGAATGGGCGCATCGATTAAAAACGGAAAAGTTTCTGTCGGAATGCTGGAAGCGGGACCGGAAAATCCTCTGTTTGCGGTAAAAGGCGGTGAAAATGCCTTTGTATTTGAAACAGCAAGATACACACCGATTCCATTGACAATACGCGGTTACGGAGCCGGAGCAGACGTTACTGCGGCCGGAGTATTTGGCGACGTCTTAAGAACAGTAAGTTTTAATCCGGAAGTGTAGTTTTTGACAGAAAATCCGTGTGGCAGAAAATGTTGCACGGATTTTTTTATAAAGGCAGAGTTTTAGCACTTCTTAAATTCTTCGGCGACAGCGGACGGCCCATCCCACCAGAGTTTTGTTGAGTCGTCATAAAGCATTTTTGCGGCATTTGATTCCATAAAGTTGAGAAGAACTTCTTCAGCAGGTTTATTAGTTTCTTTTGAAATCTGTTCTATTGCCATTAGTGCGGTTAAAATGCGTTTCTGTCCGTTTTTTGCGGGGCGTTGCGGGGTGTCCCCGCTTGAAGGGGTAGCGGCCGGCGACAGCAGGCGCGCAGGGGAAGGCTTTCCCCTCCTTTAGTTTAATTCAACATATGTTTTTCCGAATCCGCCGTCTTCTGGTGAAGCGTAATGAAAACTTTTGACGGCCGGGTATTGCGAAAGATATGTTTGGACTGACTGCTGCAAAATGCCGTTTCCTTTGCCATGGATTATCGAGAAGTTTTTGAAATTGTGGATTTGGCAGAGATCGAGCTGGCGTGCAAGGGCTTTGATGGCTTCTTCTTCGCGCATTCCGAGGAGACGCAGCTCGAATACCGGTTTTGCCTGTCCTGAAACGTCTTGGGCAAGTTCTATGCTGACTGTCGTGCGAATCTTGGTCGGGGCTATGAGCTCGAGGTCTTTTTCTTTTAGATTCATCCGGATTGAGCCTAGTTGAACTGACCAGACACCTTTTTTTATGCTTGAAATCAAGGTTCCGCGTGTTTTTGTCGCCCTGTGCAGAACTTCGCTTCCAGCTTCGAAGGCTAGCGGCGAGGTTTGTACGGTCTGCGCCTTTGTTACGAAACTTGAGCTTGCCTGTGCGCTGAGTTTTTCCGCTTCTTCTGATGTGTATGTGTTTTTTGCCAGTGCGAGTGCCTGCGCGTTGCTGAGCTTTTTTTTGCTTGCCTTGTTTGTTTTTGAGCGGTTTGAACTGTTTGCGCTTAGGAGCATGCCGTTTTCCAGACGGACTGGTTCTGACTTTAATTTTTTTTCGAATTCTTCTTTTTGTTTTTCGAGACGGATTTTTTCTTCTTCGAGGGCTTTGTCAGATTCTTCGACTTTTCCTGTAAGTTCGTTTAAAAACTGTTTTACGCTGAGTGTTTTTTCGCGGGTGATTTCGCCTTCGCGGAGGATGCGCACGAGGTTTTCGAGTTTTTTGCGGGTTTGCGAAACAAAGATTCCTGATTCCTGCTGTTCCCGTTCTCTAAGCTCAAGTTCTTTTTCTTTTTGGCGAAGAAGTTTTTGTTCCAGTTTGAGTTCTTTTTCTTTTAGCCTGTTTTCGCGGTCTGCTGCTTCTTTTTCGGCTTTTGCAAGCTGGGCGTATTTTTCGGTAAGACCTTTTATGAGCGTGCTTACGTCTGCCTGTTCGCTTTGAATGTAGTGTTTTGCTTTTTCGACTGTTTTTGAGCTTAAGCCGGAGCGCTTTGCAATGTCCAAGGCGTGGCTTTCTCCCGGAACTCCCATCAGAAGTCTGTAGGTCGGGCTTAGCGTGTCCGTGTCAAAATCTACGCTTGCGTTTATGCAAAATTTGTTTGTGTAACCGTAGTTTTTTAAAATTCCGTGGTGGGTTGTGACAAGAACGAATGCTCTTTTTTCGATAAGGTGGTCAAGAACTGCCATTCCGATTGCTCCGCCTTCCTGTGGGTCTGTTCCGCTGCCAAGTTCATCCAGAAGAACAAGGCTGTCTTTATCTGCCTTTTTTACCGCTGCCGCAATGTTTTTCATATGTGCGGAAAAAGTTGAAAGGCTTTGGTCAATCGACTGTTCGTCGCCGATGTCTGCAAAAAGCGAGTTGAATACAGGAAGCCTTGTGCCGTCCTTTGCCGGAAGAGGAAATCCTGTCTGGTTTAAAAGCGCAAAAAGCGCAAATGTTTTGAGGCTGACTGTCTTTCCGCCGGTGTTTGGGCCTGTAATTATGAGAACATTTTTTTCGCTTAAAAATTTCATGTCGATTGGAACGGCTTTTTCGCCAAGAAGCGGATGCCTTGCTGCGACGAGGGCCGGCGGCAGAGAGCTTCCGTCTTTTTCTGTGCAGGAAAGAGCGTATGTACAGTCGTTTGCAATTCCCCAGCGGGCAGCTGCGCACGTCTGGTCGAGTTTGATTAAAATTTTGAGGGCGGAAGAAATGAATTCAACATAGGGCGCTATTTTTGCCGTGAGTTCTGTAAAGATTTTTCGTGTTTCGCTCTGAAGATGAAATTCTTCTTGAATAAGCTCGTTGTTTTTGCGTACGACTTCATCAGGTTCAATAAAAATTGTCTGGCCTGACGCGCTTACTTCGTGGACAATTCCCGAAATTCGTGCGCGTTGATTTGCTTTTACTGCAAGAACCTGTCTGTCTGCCCTGAAAGCCGGAACATTGCTCGAAAGCACGTTTGAAAGGCTTGAATCTGCCGTGTACTTTTTGAGCGCTCCTGCAATTTCTGAGTGAAGCTGGGCGATTTTTGCGCGGATTTCGCGTAGAACAGGAAGGTCTTTTAGTTGTCCGTCCTTGTCCAGGACCCGCGAAATTTCGTTTTTTACCGCCAAGAGCTCATTTTCCGGAAGAGTCTGTGAGAGTGAATGAAGTTTTTTTACGGAAAGTGTTTTTGAGGCGGTGTTTATTGTTTCTTCTGCGTTTAGAGCCGAAGTTGCGAACTGTAAAATTGCAAAAAGCTGTTCGCGGTCGAGAGTTGTTCCTTCAACCCGTAAAATCTTAAAAAAAGAATGAACCGGATTCCAGCTTTTTATAGAAAAAGAAGATTTTGAATTGAGAATTGTGTCCCATTCCCGGCTCAGATTTTTTAATTCTTCGATTTTTTCGGTTTCTGTAAATGGAAGTTTTGTTTTTAAAAGTTCCTGTGATTCTTCGCCTGCGCAAAATCCTGCAATTGTGTCGCGGATTCTAAAATAGGCAAGGTCTTCGAGTGTTTTTTTGTGCCACATTTTTAGTCTGTCCAGCTGCCTGTTTTGATTTCTTCTGAGATTTTTTTCCAGTTTTCGTAGCGTTCTCGGCTGATTTGTCCAGATTCAACTGCCTCAAGAATTTTACAGCCTTTTTCGTTTATATGAGTGCAGCTTAAGCCAAAGTTGCATTTTCCGACAAGGGGAGACATTTCCCTAAAGTAAAGGGCAAGGTCCTTTGATTCGATGTCGTGCAGCACAAAGCGTCTGACTCCTGGAGTGTCGATAATTGAAGCTACAGCGCCCTGGATGCCGCCGGTAAGCGATTCGTTTAGTTTTATGCGCAGCAAAGTGCCTTTTGTTGTTGTGTGGCTTCCTTTGCCGTATTTTTTAGAAAGACTTCCTGTCTTGAGGACGACAGTGCTGTCCAGAACGTTTACGAGAGAAGATTTTCCGACTCCAGACTGGCCTACAAGAGCGCAGAGTTTGTTTTGGATAAAGTGTGCAAACTCGACCATGCCTTCGCCAGTTTTTGCAGAAATTTTCATCACCTTGTATCCGAGTTTTTCCCAGATTGAAACATATTTTAAGAAAGATTCGTCCTGTGAACCTTCGAGGTCGCATTTATTGATGAGAATTACCGGTTCGATTCCCTGTCTTTCGGCCTGTGCAAGTTCGCGGTCAATAAAACGCGGGCGGAAATCTGGTTCTTCTGGAGTTGTAACGAGAATTACATAGTCAAGATTTGCTGCCAGAAGCTGCGGAGAGCGGCCTTTTACGTTCCAGCGGACAAATTCGTTTTTGCGCGGAACTAAAGCCGTGATTTGACCTTTTTTGTCTTCAAGACTGTCAACTTCAATTTGAACAATGTCGCCCGGAGCGAGCGGATTGTAATATTTTTTGTCAGATTTTAACCTTTTGCTTTTGAGGGCGCATGAACGGATTATAAAACTGCCGTCATCTTCGGAAAAAGATTCAACTTCAAAAACATTGTTCGAGCCGCTTAAAACGGTGCCTGTAAGTTGGTTCATATAAGTTGATTTTACGTAAGATTTTAAGCTTTTGCAAGATTATTCGGTGCCATCCTTGGCACCTTTCCGCCTGTCGGCGCGCTCACTTCGCGGTTCGACTCCTTTTGTTTTTTTAGACATAAAAAAAAGACATCCAAAAAAGATGTCTTTTAGCTTTGTTTTTTTTGTATAGCTCCAACGGGAGTCGAAGCCCTCCGGTCGCAAACGTCGTGTTTGCTCCCTCCGGGCCGTCTGCGTTCGCTTTCGGTGCCATCCTTGGCACCTTTTCGCCTGCCGGCGCGCTCACTTCGCGGTTCGACTCCTTTTTGTTTTTTAGACATAAAAAAAAGACATCCAAAAAAGATGTCTTTTAGCTTTGTTTTTTTTGTATAGCTCCAACGGGAGTCGAACCCGTCTCCCCGCCTTGAGAGGGCGATGAACTAAACCGATATTCGATGGAGCCGTTTTTTTTCAATAAAAAAAGCTGACCTGTAAAAAGTCAGCCCTTTTTGAGTTCCCCAAGGAGGATTCGAACCCCCACAGTCAGAACCAGAATCTGAAGTGCTACCATTACACAATCGGGGAATGTGATTTGTGATGTAAACTACTATATGAAAAAATAAATTTTATGTCAAGCACTGTAAATTAAAAAATTAATTTTTTTCAAAAAAATGTGTGCTTTGTATTTTTTTTTGTTTTATTGAAACGAAAATGTTTTTTTTCTAAAATAGGATTGTTGCCGTTTTTTTACACGAAGTTTTTTATAAGGGTAGATAAAAATTATGTTTAATACTGACGGAATTTCTGCTTTTATTTTTGATATGGATGGAGTGCTTCTGGACACTGAAAGTCTATGTAAAAAATGCTGGAGACTGGCGGCGGAAGAATGGAAACTTAAGAATGTTGATGAAGTCTATTATCAGTGTGTAGGGCAGGCGACTCAGGACACTCTTTTTACTCTTCAGAATTTTTTTGAAAAACAGAATAAAAATTTTAATGCCCGGGAATGGTATGATTGCGCCAGAAATTTTTTTCGCAAAACGGAAGAAAGCGAAGGAATTGAGCTTATGCCAGGTGCAAAAAACTGTCTTGAGCGGCTAAAAACTAAGGGTTTTGTTCTTGCGCTTGCAAGTTCGACCAGAAGACAGACAGTCGAAAGACAGCTTTCTCGTTCTGGACTGATTGATTATTTTAAGACTCTTACCTGTGGCGACAGCGTAGAACATTCAAAGCCGGATCCTGAAATTTATTTAAAAGCCTGTGATTCTGTCGGCATAAAGCCAAAAAACTGTGTTGCCGTCGAAGACAGCCCGAACGGTGTTCTTTCGGCATACAATGCCGGTCTAAAAGTTGTTTTGGTTCCAGATCAGATAAAACCGGACGAAAGAATAAAAAGTCTGTGTGCAAAAATTTTAAATTCTTTGGAAGAAATTTAAAACTATGTAAAAGAAATTGGAAAATCTTCTTATTGTTAGGATTTTTTGATTTTGATATAATCTTTTTCTGATTTTTTATGGTCTTTAAATTTGATTTTTGAAGGCTTATTTTTTAGCGAAGAAAATTTTTTTGAAATTTTACAGGGTACGAAAATGGCTTTAGATTTTGCAAAAATGCGCAACATTGGAATTATGGCTCATATTGACGCCGGAAAAACAACAACAACTGAGAGAATTCTTTTTTACACGGGAAAAATTCATAAAATCGGCGAAATAGACGACGGCGCCGCAACTATGGATTTTATGAAGCAGGAACAGGAGCGTGGAATTACGATTGCTTCTGCTGCAATTACAACCCAATGGAAAGGCTATACGATAAATATTATCGACACTCCGGGACACGTTGACTTTACTGCCGAAGTTGAGCGCTCACTGCGCGTTTTGGACGGTGCTGTTGCTGTAATCTGTGCTGTTGACGGAGTTCAGCCGCAGACCGAAACTGTATGGCGGCAAGCTGACCAGTTTAACGTTCCAAGACTTTGTTTTGTAAATAAAATGGACAGAATTGGAGCGGATTTTTTCTATTCTATAAACGATGTCCGCGAAAAATTTGGCGCAAATACTGTTGCCCTTCAAATTCCTATTGGGCAGGGTGAAAATTTTGAAGGTCTGATTGATTTAATCAAAATGAAGGAAATCCGCTGGAACGAAAGCGATGAAGGCGAGACTTTTATTGAATCTGAAATTTCTCCTGAAAGAAAGAATGAGGCTGAAAAGTGGCATGCAAAACTGATTGATGATGTTGCTTCGGCTGACGATGAGCTCGGAATGATTTATCTTGAAGGCGGAGAAATCTCTGACGATATGCTTAAAGCCGCTTTGAGAAGATGTACGATTGCAAGAACTGTTGTGCCTTGTGTGCTTGGTTCTGCGCGCCGCGACAAGGGAATTCAGCCTTTGATTGACGCTGTTATCGACTATTTGCCTTGTCCGACCGATGTTCCTCCAGCAAAAGGACTCCATATTAAAAAAGACCACGAGGAAGAAGTTGAAATTCCTTGCGACGAAAAGAAAATGCCGCTCGGCCTTGTTTTTAAAATCCAGCAGGACAAAGACATGGGCACGCTTTGCTTTGTCCGTGTTTATTCCGGAAAATTTACAGCAGGAAGCCAGTATCTTAACGTTGGAAAGAAAAAGCGCGAAAGGGTAAATAGAATCCTTCGCGTAAATGCAAATCGCATGGAGCAGATGGATAGCGTAAGCGCAGGTGATATTGCCGTTTTTGTCGGATTAAAGCTAGCTTCGACAGGCGACACTCTCGGTTCTGAGGGAATGCCTGTTCTCCTCGAAAGCCTTAAATTCCCTGAACCTGTAATTTCTATTGCAATTGAACCGGAAACTCTTTCGGATAAAGATAAGCTTGTTGATACTCTTGCCATTATGAGCCGCGAAGATCCGACGTTTACAAGTCACGAGGATGCGGAAACCGGGCAGCTTATCATAAGCGGAATGGGCGAACTGCATCTTGACGTTTTGGTTACAAGAATGAAGGACGATTTTGGCGTTAAGGCAAATGTCGGCGCTCCACGCGTAACATATCGCGAGTCTGTAAGTTCTGAAGTTGAACAGAGTTCTATTTGGGAAAAGAATCTTGCCGGAAAAGACAATTTTGCAGGCATAACCTTGAAAATTCAAAAAAACGGGCAGGGACAGGGAAACACTTATTCTTGCTCTGTTCATGGCGGAGAAATTCCGGACGAAATTTACGATGCTATTAAAACAGGAATCGAAAACTCTTTTGCCTCTGGAATTCAGTACGGCTATCCTTGTGCCGATGTCGGCGTGACTGTCACAAAAATCGACTACAACGAACTTACCGGAACTCCTTTTGCATTTACCGCATGTGCGGCCCAGGCTTTTGACGAGGCTGCAAGAAAGGCAGGACCGGTAATTCTTGAGCCTGTTATGAACGTTGATATTACAAGTCCTGTCGAGTTTGTAGGCGAAGCAATCAGTCAGATTACTCAGCGCGGCGGAATTATCAGCGGTCAGGATTCTAAATCTACCGGCGAAATTATCCACTGTACTGCCCCAATGGCAAAAATGTTCGGATTTTCTACAAACCTTCGTTCTGTAACCCAGGGACGCGCAAGTTTTAGCATGGAATTTTCTCATTTTCAGGTTAAGCAGGGCGGCTTAGATAACGCAGGATTCTAAAAATCAGGAATATATAAAAAATGCAAAAAGCCGTCAGAAACTTATTTTTTGACGGCTTTTTTTGTGCGGAACAAGAAAAAAATTGCAAAAAAAATAGAAAAAATTTAAAAAAAAGTGATTTTACTTATTGACTAAAAAATCTATTTTAGTTAATATAAATACATCACGCGGGGATGGTGGAATTGGTAGACACGCCAGCTTGAGGTGCTGGTGACGCAAGTCGTGGCTGTTCAAGTCAGCTTCTCCGCAACTTGCAAAAGGCTGTTCGGTTTTATCGGACAGCCTTTTTTTATGCCGGCTGATTATAAAAGTGGACGCGTCAGGGGCTGATAGCCGCGAAAGCGGTTCGGACACGCATCGCGTGGCTGAACGGAAAAATTGCGGAGCAATTTTATAACGCAAAGACCCGGCGGCTTTGCCGGACGCCCTTAAAATCTGGCGCTTGACGGAAAAAAGGTTGAATTTATTTCGTTTTTTTTTTAAGATATTTTTATAATCTAATCCCTTAAATGCCACGAGGAGGAAAACTAAATGGCAAAGGTTGAACTTAAAGGCGTTACAAAAGTTTATGACGGTGATGTTCTTGCCGTTGAAAAGTCAAATGTAACAATTGAAGACCGCGAATTCTGTGTATTCGTAGGTCCGTCTGGTTGTGGTAAATCTACAACTCTCCGTATGATTGCAGGTCTTGAAGATATTACTGCCGGTGAACTTTACATCGACGGTGAATTGATGAATGACATTCCACCAAAAGACCGCAATATTGCAATGGTATTCCAGAACTATGCTCTTTATCCGCATATGACTGTATACGACAACATGGCTTTCGGTCTTAAAATCCGCAAAACTGACAAGGCAGAAATAGACCGCCGTGTCCGCGAAGCTTCTAAAATTCTTGACCTTGACAACTATCTTACACGTAAACCAAAGGCTCTTTCCGGTGGTCAGCGTCAGCGTGTTGCTGTAGGCCGTGCCATTGTTCGTTCTCCAAAGGTATTCTTGTTCGACGAACCTCTTTCTAACCTTGACGCTAAACTCCGTGTTACAATGCGCGCTGAAATTTCTGATTTGCACAATCGCCTTCAGGCAACTATGATTTATGTAACTCATGACCAGATTGAAGCTATGACAATGGGTACAAAAATCGTTGTTATGTCAGAAAAACGCATTCAGCAGATTGGAGAACCTCTCTACCTCTACAATCACCCGATTAACAAATTTGTTGCTGGATTTATCGGAACTCCTCCAATGAACTTCTTTAAAGTAAAGATTGCTGAAGAGAACGGCAATGTAATTGCTGACGAAGGAAACTTCAAGCTTGTTCCGACTGCTGACCAGCAGAAGCACCTTAAGGCTTATGTTGGAAAAGAAGTATGGTTCGGTGTTCGTCCGGAAGACTTGGATTATCATGATTCACCGGCTGCAGAAAACAACATGGCAGTAAAAGTTACAAACAAAGAACCTCTCGGAGCAGAAACTCACGTATTTGTTCAGGTTCAGAATGTAAACATTGTTGCTAAATGTGAACCAGTTGTAAACCCACAGCTCGGAGATACTGTAAACTTTACTCCAAAAATGGACAAATGTAAGTTCTTCGACTTGGAGACTGAAGTAAATATCTGTGAACCAGAAATCGAAAAGAAATGGTAATCAGAACGCTGCTTATATAAACGGCTGATAAAAAATCCCGGTGTGCAAAACATTGTACGCCGGGATTTTTTTTTGCTTGTGGCTTAAATTTACCAGACAAATAAGTCCGCGCAGTTTCGTTCTCCGCCGGAAACATCGATTGCCTGTCCTGTGCAGAATTTGTTTGTTACTGTAAGAAAATAAATCCAGTCGGCGGCTTCTTGTGCGCTTGCCCAGCGTCTTAGCGGGGTTACGTCCATGATTTTTTGCCAAAGCTCATTGTTTTTTATGACATTTTCGTTTAATTCTGTCAGCACGCCTCCAAAGCACAGGGCGTTGCAGGTTGCGCGGTATGAATTTGCAAGGCGAATCGCACAGTTTTTCATATAGCCGATTATTCCTGCCTTAGAAGCTGCGTACGAAGGAAATTCGTTTCCTGTGAGAGCGGAAACAGAGGCGTTGAAGAGCACGGATTTTATTTTTGGCTGAAACGCATATTTTTGAGTTACAGCCATTGTGCCGATAAGGTTTACCTGAATGTCTTTTTCTCCACCTGTCAAAGCCGGAGTTTGAATTCCTGCGTTGTTTACAAGAATTTCAACATCTGAAATTTCTGGAAGAGAAGATAGGTCGGAAATATCTGCTGTAAAATGAGAGTAATTTTCCTTATTTTTCGCATCCTGGCTTTTTGAGATTGTGTCTGATTCAATATCCAGCCCGGTTACATTAAATCCTTCCGAAAGAAATTTTAACGCTGCGGCCCTGCCGATTCCCCGGCTTGTTCCGGTGATTAAGACTTTCATTTTTGATTATGCCTGTTTTTTCTGATATTCAAGATATTCGTTTCCGACATTTTCTTTTTCCCACTGGCGCACAACTTTCCAGCCAAGCCCGGAGAAAACAACTTCGCACAAAAGTTCAAAAAACGCTCCGATTGCAGAGCAGACGATTACCTGAGTCCAGCTCCAGCCAAAGAAAATTTTTGAAACGACTGTGGCAAAGATAAAATTGTCTGCAAACTGGGCGATTGCCGTTGAAACGTAGGATCGCAGTGCGAAACTGAAAAAATTGTTTTTTTTGAGCGAGGAACCGATTGCCGTGTTTAAGAGCGCATTTATAATTGAAGAGGTGATGAAGGCAAGGGCGGAACCCAAAACAACGTACCACGAACCGCCGAATGTAGCGTTTAACGCGCGGTTTACTTCTTGATTTTCTGTCGTGTAAAATTCGCCCCACATTCCAGGCGCTTTTGAGAGAAGGGCAAAAATAAGGCAGACAGAAAGATTTACTGCAAGTGCGAGAATCGAAACTTTGATGGAAGCCTTTGCTCCCCAGCGTTTGCAGATTATGTCCATGCACAAGAACATAAGCCAGCTAAAAGTAAAGCCGCAGTCAAGGGCAATGTACTTGAAATTTACGAGTTCTTTGTTTGCCATTAAGTTTGCGCAGACAACCGACAGAATAAACAGTGAAACTGTAAGGGAAGGAATGTTTCGCAGGAGAATTTTAAAATCTTTTATTTCCTGCATGAGCTTTGAAGAGAGTTTTTTCATAAGAACAATGGACGCAAAAACGTCCGCCTCCATAAGAATTTTGATTTATAAAGCGCAGGAGAATTATGAGGAATCATAAACTGCGCAAAAACGACTTTATATTTTTTGCTCTAAAAAAGCAAGATGTGTTCGCCTGAAAAAATATGGCTGAATTGATTTTTTTTATCCAAAGTAAATTTTATGTGTTATCATTTAAAATGCTTTTTATGGCGTTTGCCAAAGTGAATGGAGAGCTTAATGGATTTTTTTACGGCAGATGAATTAAGACAATATTTAGAAACCAGCAGGATTGGTCTGTGGAAGATTGAAATGGAAGAAGGCGAGGTTGTCCGTATGTACATGGACAGCGAAATGCTGAGGCTTTCGGGCTTGCCGGAAGGTCTTTCTCCAGAAGAAAACAATATTCAGTTTAAAAAACATATCCATCCGGACGATGCGTCTCTTATGAAAGAATACGATACCGAGCTTTTGCAAGGCGGTGCGGAAGTTATGTACAGGTATATTCATCCTGTTTTTGGGGAAATGCTCGTGCGCTGCATGGGAAGAAGAATTTCTTCTGACGGAAAAATTGTCACGATAATAGGACAGCATCAGGATTGTTCGGAAATTGTCCGGCTTGAACGCGGAATGCAACGTGAAAAACAGCTTTTAAGGCGAAACCGGGATTTGATGGCTCAGCAGCTTGTTACGGCCGATTATTACAAAAATCTTTTAGATATGGAAAACTGCGGTATACTTGCCTATACAATTCCCGGTCAAAAAATTCAGCATATGAATGCGGAAGCCCTTCGTATTTTTGATGTAAAGGATATTGCCGAGGCCCAGGTTCATCTTGGCGATATTTTGCACAACATAACTTATCCGGATTCATGCACGGTCGAAAAATTGACGGCTTTGAGAAAAAACAGCGGTGTTGTCGATTTTGAATGTACTATTGCTGCAAAAAACGGTCAGGTTACGAACGTTATTGCGCGGACAGAAGTTTTTATTACGCCGAAAGGTGAACGTTCTGTCGTTACGACCTTTGTCGATATTTCGGAAAACAAGGCTTTAAAAAGGGAAAAGAGCATTCTTGTGGCAATGAGCATCGACTACACTTGCATTTTTTACTGCGAGCTTGAAAACGATTTGATTTCGCCGATAAAACAGGACGATAACGCTATTGCAAAGCTCATAAGGCAGCAGATTCCAGAAGGCACTAATTCATATTCACTTATAATCCGCTATTTTTACGAGCATTACGTAATAAAAGAGTCTGCCCCTGATTTTATTCAAAAAATGAAGACGTCTTATCTAAAAAAATATTTTGCCAAAAACAGGCGCTTTGCATACAGGTTTCAGACTTTGCCGGATCCTGAGGGACATGAATTTTTTGAGGTGCAGATGGTTCGTCTTGAAAATACTGACGGTCTTTGCGTTGTAATGGGCTTCCGCTATATTGATGATATTGTTGCCGAACAGGAAGAGCAAAGAATTCAGCTTGAAAAAGCGAACAGGACAAAAACTACATTTTTGCTCAATATGTCTCATGATATCCGTACTCCTATGAACGCAATTTTGGGTTTTGCAAGGCTTATGCGCGACAAAAGTTCAGATCCGGAATTGATTCATTATCAGGAAATGATTGAAAAATCCGGGGAAATTCTTCTTTCGATTGTAAATAATGTTCTTGACATGGCACGAATCGAAAGTGGAAAAGTTGAACTTGACGAAAATTGCAGCGCGACAGGCGACATTATCTCTGCGGTCTATAAAGTTTTTGAAGCAGTTGCAAAAAAGAAAAATATCGAGATGATTCACAAAGTAAATGTAATTCATCCGTATATAATGTGCGATATAACGAAAATCCAGGAAATTTTTACAAATCTGATAAGCAATGCCGTCAAATATACTCCAAGCGGAGGAAAAATCAGCGTAACGACAGAAGAGCTTCCGTGCGAAAAAAAAGGATATGCGCTTTTTAGAACTGTGGTTGAGGACACTGGAATTGGAATGAGCAAAGATTATATTCCGATGATTTTTGATGCTTTTTCGCGCGAAAGAAACACTACGGCCGGAAAAATTCACGGAACCGGGCTTGGAATGACGATTGTAAAAAGCCTGGTCGACTTGATGAACGGTTCTATCGAAGTGGAAAGCGAAATCGGAAAAGGAACCAAGTTTACTGTAACGATTGCCCATAAAATTGTTGGAAAAAAAATCTACGAAAATCTGAAAATTCCGCCAGAAGAAGAAAATGTTGATTTTTCCGGGAAGAAAATTCTTTTGGCGGAGGATAATGCTCTTAATGCGGAAATTGCGGCATCAATTTTAAAAAAAATGGGATTTTCGGTTGAACTGGCAGAAGACGGAATTGTCTGTGTTGAAAAAATTGAAAACGAAAAAAAAGGCTACGATTTTATTTTGATGGACATTCAGATGCCGAATATGGACGGTTACAAGGCCACAAGACTGATCCGGCAGCTTTCCGACAGGAAAAAGGCGGAAATTCCGATTATTGCAATGACTGCGAATGCTTTTGATGAGGACAGAAAAAAAGCGTTTGAAGTTGGAATGAACGGCTACGTTTCAAAACCGATAGATGCAAAAAGCCTTAAAAAAACTTTGGCTTCGATTGTTCTAGGAACTCAAGCTTTTGATGAAAAACCGGTTTGAAATTATACAAAAAAACACAGAAAAATCCTGTCGATTGAAAAACCGTCCTGGATTTTGTAAAATTGCCTTAGGTGGGCTATATGCAAAAAAAATCCGTTGTAATTTATAAAAGTTTTTGTGCGCTTGTTGAAGGCGAAGAATCTTCAAAAATTTTAGTGAGCTGGTGCGTTTCGAGAGCTACATCGTCAGGAAAAAAAGCTGTTTACGCAAGTCAGAAGGTGCGTCCGCGCGATATAATTTTGTTGAGCGAGGCACCTGCTTCTTCACTGGAAAATTGTCTTGATTTTGCAGAAAACGCTTTAAAGCCGGAAAGTCAGGTTCAAAATCAGATTGCTGAAATTCACGAACTTTTGAGCAGCGAAGACGAAACTGCATCATCTTTTATGCCTTTTTCTGAACTTGTGGAATTGATTCGCGGAAAAATTGCTGCCGATGAAGTTTGGGGCGTTTATTGCGCCTTAAAAAGCGGATTTTATTTTGAGGAAAAAATAGATTCGTCCGACATTGAATGTCCAAAAATTCTTTTTATTCCCCGTTCTGGCGAAAAAATCGAGGAATTAAAAAACAAGGCATTTGAAAAAGAGCATGCTGAAGAAATGCGTTCTGCCTTTATAACCAGATTGCGCCAGGGAAAACTTGATTTGCCTGCTGACGGAAAATACATGCAGGAAGTGGAAGCCTTTGCGCTTTGCAAGACAGACAGCTGCAAGATTTTAAAAGACGCAGGAATGAAAGAAACAATCGAGCGTGCCCATGAAATTCTTTTAAAAACCGGAATTTGGGATATTACAAAAAACCCTTATCCTTTGCGATGGGGACTTAGCACAAAGAGCGCAAAATTGAGCCTTGGACGTCCGCCGGAAGAAGACAGGGTAAAAGTCGGGGGAATAAGTTATGCAATCGATTCTGAATGGTCTACAGACCCTGACGATGCGATTGGTTTTGACGGTGAATACCTTTGGGTTCATATTGCAGACCCTGCAAGCACTGTTTTGCCGGACAGTCCGATTGACATTTGCGCAAGGGGACGTGGAGCGACTTTGTATATTCCTGAAGGTGCGGCAAGAATGCTGAGCGAAGACTGCCTTGAAGATTATGCGTTGGGATTAAAAGAAATAAGCCGCGCCCTGAGCTTTAAAATTAAATTGAATGAAAATTGCGAAATTGAGGATTGTGAAATTTTACGTACGATTGTTGATGTAAAACGCCTGTCTTACAAAAAAGCCGATGAATTAAAAGACAGCGCAGAACTAAAACCTCTCTTTGAGATTGCCAGAAAAACAGCCGAACGGCGCAAAAAAAACGGTGCTGTTTTTATCGAGATGCCGGAAATTCACGTTGTTGTTGAGCCTGGAACAAAAAAGGTCAGCATGGAGGAGGTTGTGCATTACGAGAGCGGAGAAGTTGTGCGCGAATGCATGATTCTTGCAGGTGAAGGAGCGGCAAAATTTGCCTTTAAAAATAATATTCCTTTTCCGTTTATAAGCCAGGAAGCGCCGGATATTCCTGCTGTCCTTCCGGAAGGACTTGCCGGACAATACAGGCTCAGGCGTTGTATGCGCAAGCGGAATGTCGGCGTAACTCCGTCTTCTCACGCGGCGCTTGGTCTTGGAATGTACAGCCAGGTAACTTCTCCACTTCGCCGTTACGGAGATTTGATCGGACACGAGCAGTTGCGCGCATTCATAAAAAATGAGCCTTTAATTGATAAAGATACAATGCTTATGAGAATTGCCGCCGGAGATGCCGCGGCGAGGGCTGCAAGACAGGCAGAAAGAAACAGCAATACACACTGGACCTTAGTTTATCTTTTGCAGAATCCTGAGTGGAGCGGAAACGCGATTTGCCTTTCAAAAGAGCAGAAACAGTCAGTTTTTTTAATCGAAGAACTCGGAATGGAAACTGCGATTACCGGTGTAGACTGTGAATTGAACGACAGAATAGCTGTAAAAGCTGAAAAAATCGACCTGCCGGCTTTGAGCGTTGTTTTTGTTAAAGCCTGAAAAAATATTATTTTGTTGAATTTAAAAATACTGTAGTTGTGCATTAGTTTTTAATTCATTATAATTTTTAAATATGATAGTAATGAAATTTGGCGGTTCAAGTGTTGCTGACGCCGAAAGAATTAAACACGTTGCCTCTATTATTCAGGCTTATGAAAATGAACGTCCGCTTGTTATTTTGAGCGCGATGGGCGATACGACAGACCATTTGCTCGAAGCGGCCGATTTGGCTGTAAACGGAAAGGTTGACATTTCGAAGGTTGAAAAACTTCACCTCGATACTGCCAGAATTTTGGATGTTGATGTTCCTGCAATTGAAGAACTTTTGGGCGAATTAAAAACTTTGCTTACTGGAATCAGCATGTTGCACGAACTTTCTAAGCGCTCACGGGATTATCTTGTAAGTTTTGGCGAAAGAATGTCAGTGCGCTTGATGTCGGCATATCTTAACAAGCAAAATATTCCTGCAAAATTTTATGATGCTTGGGATGTGGGCTTTGTTTCTGATTCAAATTTTATGAATGCGGAGCTTTTGCCGGAGGTATGGAAAAACATTCCTGAAAAACTTGCTGCTTACAAAAACGGCGGACAGAAAGAAATTCCGATTGTTACAGGTTTTATCGCAAAAGACAAGAACGGCGTAATTACAACCCTCGGTCGTGGCGGTTCTGACCTTTCTGCAACTATGCTCGGTGCCGCTCTTGGAGTTGATGAAATTCAGACTTGGAAAGATGTTGATGGAATTTTGACGACAGATCCGCGGATTGTAAAAAATGCGCGCCCTGTTCCAGAAGTTACCTACGAGGAAGCACAGGAACTTGCAATGTTTGGTTCCCAGGTTTTGCATCCACGCTCAATGATTCCATGCCGCAAGACAGGAACTCCAGTCCGCGTAAAAAATTCATACAATATAAAGAGCGAAGGTTCTGTAATCCGTGAAAAACACAGTGGAAAAACTCCGCGCGTTCTTGCAATTACAAACGTTAAAAATGTTGATTTGATTGATATTCAGTCAAACAGCATGTTCGGCGCATGTGGATTTTTGGCCCATGTGTTCAACCAGTTTTTAAAATGGAATGTTGTTGTTGATGTGATTGCGACTTCTGAAGTTTCTGTTTCTCTTACAGTAAATGGAAATTCTAAACTTGACGGACTTGTTGAAGACTTGAAAAAAGCGGCCGATGTGACTGTAAAAAAGGAAAAGGCTATCGTAACGATTATTTGCGACGCCTCTTCATCAAGCTCGATTCTTGCGGACGCTTTTGCAGCGCTTAAAAAAGAAAACATCAACGTTCAGATGATTTCTCAGGGCGCAAGCAAGGTTAATATAAGTTTCCTTGTTGACAATTCCCAGGCAAATACAGTTGTTCAGATTTTGCACACGGCGTTGTTTGAATAGTCAAAAAGTTTAGTTTGTATAGCCCTGGATTGTTTCCGGGGCATTTTTTTTTGAGGTTTTTGCTTGTATGCTAGCGAAAAGCCGGTTTGAGAGGAGATGCGCTCCAAATAAAAAATATCGGTTATAAACTTGAAAATCTTTAGTTTGCTATATTGATTAAATCTATACAAAAGAATAAAATATTCTGCATTCTACACTAGTGTTATTATGCTCGTGAAGAAAAAAAATAGCAAATTTAGGACTTGGATAAGTCCTTTGGAGGATAAAGTGGTCAAAATCAGACTCAAGAAATTCGGTACAAAAAAGCGTCCAGCTTACCGTATCGTAGTGCAGGATTCACGCAAACCACGTGATGGCACAACAATCGAAGAGATTGGAACTTACGATCCAATCGCAGCAGGAGAACAGTTTTCTGTAAAAGAAGATCGTGCAAAGTACTGGATCAGTGTTGGCGCTCAGCCTTCAGACACTGTACGCAAACTTTTCAGCACAAAAGGCCTTAACAAATAACTGAACTGGAGTAACGGGGAATGGAAAAAGACCTGATTGAATACATTGCAAAATCATTGGTCGATGATCCCAGTGCAGTCTCGGTAACTGAAACCGAGGGTGAGCGTGGTCCTGTTTTGGAACTTCGTGTTGCCCAGGGTGATATTGGTAAGGTGATCGGTAAATACGGCCGTATTGCAAAAGCTTTGCGTACTGTTTTAAGTGCGTCTGCTTCAAAAGACGGAAGACGTTATAGTCTTGAAATCTTGGATTAGTCAATGGCAGAACAGACTGAACAGTTTATTGTAGGATTTATCCGCGGTTCTCATGGAATTTCGGGTAATATGAAAGTAGAAAGTACTTCCGGTGAATTTGATCATTTCTATTCAATGAAGGAGGTAACTTTAAGGAACGGTAAGACAGGAGACTCAAAACTTTGTAAGGTTGAGTCGGTTAGTGAAGGCGCCGGTACCTTGTATTTAAAACTCGTGGGAATAGACTCACCCGAGGATGTTCGTAAGCTCAGCGGATGGCAGATTGTAGTACCACGGAAATATGCCAAAAAACTCGGTAAAAACGAGTGGTATATTGAAGACCTTAAAAATTGTGCCCTTAACTTTTATCCTGAACAGGGCGATGACGGATTGGCAGTTTGGACTGCACCTGCTGCAGGTAAACCTGTGACAGTGGGAACAATCACAGACGTAATAGAAGGCGGTTCTGGAAATCTCCTTGAGATTTTACTGGCCGAGAACTGTGACTTGCTTGCTCAAAACGTCAAATATCTTGCAGACGGAAAAACAGTGAGAACGGTTTACGTTCCATTTAATCCTAGGTTTGTAAGAAATATTGACATTAAAAACAAGTGTATCCAGTTGATGCACCTCTGGATTCTGGAGTAATTCCATGAAATTTACTGTGCTGACCTTATTTCCTGAGATTCCGCGCGCATTTTTTGAAGCCTCAATCATGGCGAAGGCGGTTGAAAAGGGAATTATTGCTTACGATTTAGTGAATATCAGGGATTTTGCCTTTGATAAACACAAGACTTGTGATGACAAACCGTATGGAGGCGGAGCCGGTCAGTTGATGATGGCAGAACCTCTCGGGCGCGCATTGGACAGCGTTAAAGCTTACAAAAAGCATGTAATCTATGTTACACCTTCTGGTAAGCCGTTTACACAGTCAAAGGCGCAAGAACTTAGTCAGAAGGACGAAATCGTCCTTATATGCGGAAGATACGAAGGTATTGACCAGCGTATAATTGATGAGTACGTAGATGACGAAATTTCTATTGGAGATTACGTCATGTCCAGCGGAGAAGTAGCCGCAACCGTTGTAATCGATGCTGTTTATCGGTTGGTTGATGATGTTATTACTCACGAATCGCTGGAAGAGGAAAGTTATTCTGGCGGACTTTTGGAATATCCGCAGTATACTCACCCGAAAGTATACAGGGGAATGGAAGTGCCGGATGTTTTGACCGGTGGCAACCATGAATTGATCCGAAAGTGGCGGCTGAAAAAGCAACTTCAGAAAACGCTTGCAAACAGACCGGACTTAATCGTTCAGGCAAGGTTGAGAGGACAACTTACTTCAGAAGCTGAAAAAATGATTGAGGAACTGACCGACATGCACT
Organism: Treponema berlinense; assembly: GCF_900167025.1. Classification (GTDB taxonomy): domain Bacteria; phylum Spirochaetota; class Spirochaetia; order Treponematales; family Treponemataceae; genus Treponema_D; species Treponema_D berlinense. The sequence goes on from NZ_FUXC01000002.1 coordinate 298,335, forward strand.
TTCAAAAGCATGAAGGCAGAAAACGCCGTGGCAGAAAAGTTACGGATAAATCAGGAGTATAACAATGGATCTTATTAAGACTATTGAAGAACAGCAGAAAAAAGAAAATGCTTTGCTTTACAAAGTAGGTGATACTGTAGTTGTTCACTTTGAAATTATCGAAGGCAAAATAAAACGTATTCAGAAATATGAAGGCGTTGTAATTTGCATTAAGGGTGCTGGAGTTCGCAAGACATTTACAGTTCGCAAGACTTCTTACGGCGTAGGTGTTGAACGTGTATTCCCTGTATACAGCCCACGCGTAATCAAGGTAGAAATCTTGAAGACTGGTAAAGTTCGTCAGTCTAAAATTTACTACCTCCGCGACAAGGTTGGTAAGGACTCAAGAATTAAGGAACTTCTTGGACCAAAAGCAAACGCTCGTATTGCCGCATCACGTGCTGCAAACAAAGCTGCTGATATTGCAGAAGCATCAATCAATGCAGACGCAAAGGCTGCAGATGCAATGGCTGCTGAAGCTGCTGCAAAAGCAAAAAAGAAGTAAGTTAAAACTTTCTTAAGTTTTTTTAGCCCGGTTCATAAAAGTTCCGGGTTTTTTTATGTATTCATCGGTTCAGGTTGTAAACGTCAAAAATGATTTTTCTCAAAAAAATGCGTCTTCACCTTTGCATGACGGAAGTGTTGTTAAGGCCCGTGTAATTTCTAAAGAAAAATCTGGTTTTTATGCGGTGAGTTTTGCAGGACATAAATTTCGGGTTCAATCTCAAAAAACGCTTTTGCCCGGACAGGTTTTTAAAGCGCAGATTTTTGTAAAAGACGGAAAAGTTTTTCTAAAAGAAGTTTTGGAAAGCGCAAAAAACAGCGGACTTGAAACTTTTAACCTGAAAAATTTTGATTCTTCCAATCCCGGCTTAAAAAATATGCTCGTAAAGCTTGGATTTCCTGTAATTCCTGAAAGCTTGCGGCTGATTCAGTTTGCTCTGGAAATGGGAATAAAAATTGACCCTTCAAAACTAAAAACTTCCCTTTTGCGCGGACAAAAAAGCGAAAAAAAAGATATTCAAAAATCGCAGGTTGCACTTTTGCTCGAAGAAAAAGGTCTCTCACCGACAGATTTTGCAGTTGAAGCGGTTACAAGAAATTTTTACGATGAAGAAAATTCTGAAAAAAAAGATAGAGATAATGACGGAAATTCTTTTTTTGAAAAAAAGTCCGGCGACAAATCCAATGAAAAATCCAGCGAAAAATCTGACAAAGAGTCCGGTGAAGGAAAAATAAATTCGGACGATATAAAAGAATATTTTGAAAGCGTTTTTGAAAGTGCCCGGAAAAATAAATGCGGACCGCTTTCTTTGTTCAATTCACTAAAACCAAAAAACAGCGCCGAAAGCCATTGGATTGTTCTGCCGTTTGAATGGAACTTTGATGGTTATTTTGGAGTAATTAGAGTTTTGCTTTCCGCTGATAAAAAATGCATTAAGAAGTTGCTAATAAATTGTAAGAATTCACAGAAATCCTATTCATTTGTGTTATATTTAAGTGAAAACAAAGTAAAGGCAATAAAATTTGCGTTAAAAAATGCTTCTGACAGTGTTTTGCGCTTTATGAACCAAAAGTTAAAAACATTTTTTCCCTTGAGTTCTGTAGAATCGGCAGATTTTGAAGAACTTGAAGGTTTTGCAGCAGAAAATACGGAACTTGGTATTTTTGATGGAGAAGCGTGATGGAAAAAAAACAAAAAGCCGTCTGCCTGAAATATCCAGAAAATGCCGCTGCTCCGTTCATTGCAGCAAAAGGACAAGGTTTTGCAGCAGAAAAAATGCTTGAAATTGCCCGGCTAAACAAAATTCCTGTTGTAGAAAACGAAAACCTTGCAAATGTGCTTTCTGTGGAAAATATTGGACAGCTAATTCCGGAAAGCCTGTACGAAGCGGTTGCGAATATTTTTGCTTTTATTTCATCGACAGAAAGGAAGATGTAATTATGACAGCAATGAGTTCTGTTCTTGACAAAAAGTATTTGAAAATTCCCTGTTCTGAAATCCAGTTGGGAGCACGTTTTTCTGCGCCTGTTTTTTTTGAAGATGGAAAGAATATGTTTTTGGCAGAGGGAAAAACCGCAAAACAGTACCATATCAATGCCTTAAAACGCTGGAAAATTCCATATCTTTTGTCTTATGGCCACAAAATTGACAGCGAAAATTTAGCTCTGGACGAGAATTTCGATGACGTTTCAGAACTCGAAGAATTAGAGGAAATTTAGCGGTTTGACAAGACTCTCTGATTCTATTCTTTCGGAACAACCCTCAAAACGCAGCGTTGGAAATGACGGAGAAAACAGGGCCGCGTTGTTTTTGGAATCGAGAGGTTATACGATAATTGCCCGTAATTGGCGGACAAGATTCGGAGAAATTGATATAATAGCACAAAAATCAGACTTGCTCGTTTTTGCAGAAGTAAAAACCTTGCCGAGCGGCGGACTTGAAACGCTTGCGCATGAATTAAATCTGAGAAAGCAGAAAAGAATAATCGAAACTTCTAAATTCTTTCTTGCAAAACATCGACAATATAATAACAGCAAAATTCGTTTTGACGTTCTGGCAATTGATGTGCCGGAGCTGGAACCTGTTTATCATATCGAAGATGCTTTCTCGGAGCTTGTATGACTGCAATTTCAAAATCTGTAAATAACCAGTTTTCTGACCGTGTGTTGGAGTTGAGGCGGAAAATTCATGATTCAGAATACGTGGATTCTGCCGTGCAGCGCATTGCACAGGTTTTAAGCCGAAAATTGGTGGAAGACAGCGAGCCTGTATACGACGGGAGAAAACATGGTACGAGATAATCATCGCCGTGGTAAAAATCGCGGAAACTGGAATTCAAGAAATTCTTCTTCTAATGGAGAAAATTCTAATTCAAACAATTACCAGAACGGTTCAAATTCTTTTAGTAAAAATTCAAAACAAGAAAAAAATCGTCCTTCTTTTGCACAAAGGGCTGTAACGAGCGCGGAAATTCAAAAGCAGGCAGAAGCAATCAGGGCTTTTAAGACAGCTGTTGTAAAATGCGCAATCTGCGGAGAACAGATAAACGATATGGCGAGCGCAATAAATAACCGTGGAGACGGAAATCCTGTCCATTTTGACTGCGTGTTAAAGCAGCTTTCCGAACAGGAAAAACCGGGACCAAACGAAAAAGTAACTTACATTGGAAACGGAAAATTTGCGGTTCTCCATTTTGACAACGTTCACGACATGCGCCATTTTTCAATTGTAAAAGAAATTGAATGGGAAGCCCGGGACAGTGAACGCGGAGAATGGAGAGACACGATGGCCTCTCTTTACTCACAGGTTAAATAAAATTTTTATGTTTTTGTCCACAAGTTCGCTCAATTGCTGCGGACTTGTTTTTCTTGCATTTGCAACAAAATTATAGCAATGTTCGATTAAAACAGGAGTATTTGTCTGTCCTCTGAACGGAACAGGCGCCAAATAAGGAGCATCTGTTTCCATTAAAATGCGGTCGTCAGGAACGTAGCGGAGCAAGGCGAGCATTTCTTCCATTTTTGATTTTTTAGTGTAAGTTGTTCCGCCGCCAAAAGCCAGATACCAGCCTTCATCCAAAAATTTTCTTGCTTCTTCCAGTCCATAGCTGTAGCAGTGAATAATTCCGTTGTGAAAATCCATATTTTTGAGGCAGTCGATTGTGCCTTCAAAAGCGTCGCGGCTGTGCACAATCAGCGGAAGCTCCATTTTTTTTGCAAGCTCAATCTGCATCTGAAAAAGCTCCAGCTCTCCGTTGAATGTCTTTTGGTCAAAATTTTCTTCGCACCGGCCGTCAGCTCCCGAAGGGTTCCAGTGGTGGTCAAGACCGCATTCTCCGATTGCAATAATTTTTTTAGGACCGTTTTTGTTAAAGAGACTGATATTTTCCTCAAGCCGGGCAATGTCTTCGTCTCTGTTTTTAATTGCGCTGACATCAGGCCAGATTCCTGCCGAGAACTGAATAAATTTTTCTGTTCTTTTCTTGAGTTCGTCCGAAAGTCCGGAAATAGCGCCGTCGATAGCATTTTTTCGTGGAAAAAGGTCGTCCGCCCTGGTGCCAATATCCAGACCAAAAAAAGTGTCGCGCTCAGCCAAAGCCCTGAGAATTGCCTGACCGTCAAGTTTGCGTTCTTCTGTAAGATGATGAAAATGAAAATGAGTATCGCTGAACATAACTCGATTCTATCAAAATTCGCAGCGTTGTAAAATAGAGCGCAAATTTTTAATCCGGGGGCATTTTGCTTTGCAAAACCGGCATGTTCCGCACTTGCGCTTTCGCTCCAGCCGCTTCCTTCACTCCATTTTATTCCGTTCAGTCCAGTGGCCGCCTCCGGCGGTGCTCCATATGCCTTGCCCTGAAAAAATCTTAAAATCTAAAAACTGGCTTGAAAAATTATCTTGTATTTGCTACACTAATTAAGTTATTTTTCTCTACGAAAGATAATGCCGAGATGGTGGAATAGGTAGACACAAGGGACTTAAAATCCCTCGGCAAGTCAAACGGCCGTGCCGGTTCGATTCCGGTTCTCGGCAAAAAAGGCTTCTGCATTGCAGAAGCCTTTTTTGTTTTTTACAAGTCTAGCAGTTGTGCGTATGCTTTTAGAGCACCGTCTGTTTCTTTTGCAAGCACTTTTTTTGCAAGTTTTTTTCCGAGTTGTACGCCTTCCTGGTCAAAACTGTTGATATTCCATACAAATCCCTGGAACATTACTTTGTTTTCGTAGTGGGCAAGAAGCGCCCCGAGTGTTTTTGGGTTGAGCTCTGAGCCGTAAATGAGGCTTGAAGGTCTTCCGCCTGCAAATGCCTTGTTTGGGTCCGCGTCAGTTTTTCCGCAGGCAAATGCCATTATCTGTGCCGTAACGTTTGCATCGAGTTTTTGCTGGCTTGTTGAGCCTTCGATTGTCACGTCAACCTTTGTCTGGTTGTTTTTGAACGCAATAAACTGGAGAGGAACTATATTTGTTCCCTGATGCAAAAGCTGGTAGAACGAATGCTGTCCGTTTGTTCCAGGTTCTCCAAAAATTACAGGACCGGTTACATAGTCAATTTTTTGACCAAAACGATTTACTGACTTTCCGTTTGATTCCATATCGAGCTGCTGCAAGTGCGCAGGAAAACGGCTCAAGGCCTGGCTGTACGGAAGAACCGCTGTTGACGGATATTCCTGAACGTTGCGCTCGTAAATGCCGATCAAGGCGTCTAGCAAAGCAGGATTTTCCTGAATTTTTGGGTTTGTAGCAAGCCTGTCCTCTTCGGCGGCTCCTTCCAAAAAGTCTGCAAATACATTTGCTCCGAATGCAAGGGAAAGAACTGCTCCTCCGACAGCGGAAGTAGAAGAATAGCGTCCTCCGATGTAGTCGTCCATGTAAAAGGCTTCGAGATAGTCCGGATTGTGGGCTAAAGGCGAGGTTTCGCTGGTGACTGCAATCATGTGCCGGGCAGGATTTAAGCCTGCTTTTTTGAGCGCGTCTTTTACGAAGGCTTCGTTTGTAAGAGTCTCGAGGGTTGTTCCAGATTTTGAAACGAGGATAAATATTGAGCGCGAAATGTCTGTCGAATTTAAAACAGCCGAGGCGTCGTCAGGATCAACATTCGAAATGAACTTTGCTTCCATTTTGAAGGAATTATTTGCTTTTGCCCAGTTTTCGAGGGCGAGATACATTGCTCTTGGACCTAAATCGCTGCCGCCGATACCGATTTGAACGACAGTCGTAAAAGTTTCGCCTTTTTCGTTTGTAAGTTTTCCAGAATGAACTTTTTCTGCAAAATCTGCAATTTTTTTCTGTTCAGTTTTATAGAATTCGCGTTTGTCTGTTCCGTCGGCAACAACCTTGTCTCCGAGCTGTCCGCGGGTAAGGTGGTGCAGAACAAGACGTTTTTCTCCGGTGTTTACGACTTCGCCGTTGTAAAGAGCTTCGAATTTTTGAGTGAGCTGCGCTTCGTCTGAAAGTTCAGCGAGAACTTTTAGAACTTTTTCGTCAACCTGCTTTGCTGCGTAGTTGTAGACAAGACCTGCGCCCATTTTTACGGAAAAATCTTTAACGCGTTTTTGAGCTTCTGGCGAAGAAAGCTCCTGCGCAATGTTTACCGCGCCTTTTAAGGACTGAAGTTTTTTGAATGATTCGAGGGAAGAAAGGTTTTCCCAGTTTATGTTTTTTTCTGAAACCGACATAGTTTTTATTTTAGTTCTCCTTTTGATTTTTTGTCTTACAGACAGCAATGCCTATTTTTATAAAACAGACTGATTCTATTATAGCACAAAAACTATTGGCAAGGAAAATGTTTTTGCTTACGGAAAACTTACCCCGGATATTAGGGGCGGCTTTGCCGTTGCCGCAAGGCAATGAGCGCTTAGCGAACCCCGGTTAGCCGGCCGTGACGGAAGAATGCGGTACGGTTTTTATTCAAAAAAAATGTGATATAATCGGTTTATGAGCCAGACAGAAAGAATCCTTTTTATTGACCGAAAACTGCGTTCGTGCGGAAATTTTACGGTTAAGGAAGTTGCCGACTATTTTGAAGTGAGCGAGCGGCAGGTTAAGCGTGATATTGAATATATGCGCGACCGTTTTGAAGCTCCGATTGAATGGAATTTTAAAGAAAAAAAATACATTTATGCCAGCAGTTTTGAAAGACTAAAATTTGCAGACCAGCATTTGATTTTGGCGTATCTTTCGATGCAGTCAATGCTCAAAAATGCAAATTATTTTCCGGCTGTAAGCAGCGAGCTTTTGCAGAATTTGAAAAGCCAGATTCCAAAGGATTATCTGAAGGTTTGCGGGCGGATTTTGTACGAAATTCCAGCGGCGGAAAGTCTGGAGCCTGAAATTTTTACCGGAATTTGCGGCGCAATGCGGGATTTGCTCTGCCTTGAGCTTGTTTACACCAATACGAAGAATGAGCTTTCTGAGCGGATTTTTGAACCGTGCAACCTTATAAATTACGGCGGAAACTGGTATGTTGTCGGTTTTGACTATTTGAGAAATGAAATCCGCACTTTTAACGCTGCAAGAATAAAAAAACTTTCGTTGACAAAAAAGTCTTTTGAAAGACATGGAGACGATTTTGAGCAAAAACTGAAAAATTATATTGAAAACGGTTTTGGAATTTTTCTTGGCGAAAAAACAGAAAATGTAAAAATCAGGTTTTATGGAAAAGCGGTTCAGATTGTAAAGACTCAAAAATGGCATCCGAAGCAGGTTATGTCGGAAAATTTTGGCGGAGAAGGCGGAAAAGAAGATTTTTTGGAATTGAATTTTCCTGCCGCCGATATGACGGAAGTTTTGTCTAAAATCTTGAGCTTTGGAAAGAATGCGGTTCCGCTTGAACCTCAAAATCTGGTTGATTTGTGGAAAGCGGAAATCAGAAAAATGTGCGAAATTGCCGGGGTTTACCGGTAAAACCCCGGTTTGAGCGGTAAACTTTCCGGTTTGGACGGAAAAGTTTTGTTATGCCGGGCAGTTTTCGTGGCTTTGACTTGCAGTTTTTTGAATTTCCTGAGTTTTTGCCGGAGTGGAAATCATTTCGTGGAGGGTTCGCCATCCTAGTTCTGCGCATTTTACGCGGCTTGGCATGTGCGAAATGTCTTCGAGAGAAGCCGCTTCGTCGAGCTGTTCAATCTGCTCTTCGCTCGCCGTTCCGTGAATCATTCCTGTAAAAATATCGTAGAGTTTTTGTGCTTCTTCTGTGGTTTTTCCGATTACAAGGTCTAGCATCATGTCTACGCTTGCCTGGCTGATTGCGCAGCCCGAACCTGTGTATGAGCCGTCGGTGATTATTCCGTCTTTTGTTTTTAGATAGAGCACAATGTTGTCGCCGCAGCTTGGGTTTACACCGTGCAGTTCAAGGGTGGCTCCGTCCATCTGCGTTTTGTGGGCGGGATTTACGTTATGGTCGTTTAATATTTCTCTATAAAGTTCTTTTGTATTCATTTTTTACATTATAAAGAATTATGAATTATTGTACAAACGGCGAATCGACAGTTATTACGCAATTGATGTCGCTGTAACTGTCTTTTATAAGTTTTGAAACTTTTGATTTTAGCGCTTTGTCTGAAAGCGGACAGTCGAACGGTTTTACAACGTCAAAAATAAGGTTTGTATGCTTGGAGCCCGGAACGAGCCTTACATCGTGAAATTTAAGGTCGTCGTCGATTTTTGGCAGTTCGTTGAGCATGAAAACTTTTATCTGGTTCAGCCTTTCGTTTTTTACATCGATTGGATCCATGTGGATTACGGCGACGCATTTGAATTTTTTTGAAAGTGCGACTTCTGTCTCGTCGATAACTTCGTGGAGCTCAAAAATATCCCTGTCGCCAGGAACTTCTGCATGAAGGCTCAGAAGAAGGCGCCCAGGTCCGTAGTCGTGGACAATCAGATCGTGCATTCCGCAGATTGGCTTATGGCGCAAAACTTCGGCCTGAATCTGCATTACAAATTCTTTTGACGGTGCTTTTCCCAAAAGCGGGGCAATTGTTTCTTTTGCGCTTTCCCAGCCTGTGCGCAAAATAAAAGCTGCCACTAGAATTCCTGCAAGACCGTCGACAGGAAAACTTACAAATTTTCCGGCGATTGTCGCAATTATGACTGTAAAAGTTGAAATACAGTCGCTTAAGCTGTCTTTTGCCACTGCTTCGAGCGCAACCGAATTGATTTTTTTTGCGGTGATGTGGTTGTAAAAATACATGTAGCATTTTACGGCGATTGCAGCGAGCATTACCGCAATTGAAAAAATTCCAGAAGAAAGTTCTGGCGGATTAAATAGAGAGAGAACTGAAGATTTTAAGAGTTCAAATCCCATGAGCAAAATCAAAAAACTGATTATAAGGCCGGAAATGTATTCAAATCTTCCGTGTCCAAAAGGGTGAGACTGGTCAGGTTCCTTTGAGGAAAGTTTAAATCCAAAAAGTTGAATTATTGAACTTGCGGCGTCGGACAGGTTGTTGAAGGCGTCTGCCGTGATTGCAACGCTTTTAGAAACTAAGCCTGCGATAAATTTTGACGCAAAAAGAAGAATATTAAAAAAAATTCCTACGAATGCGCACAATGTTCCATAGGCAAGCCGGACTTTTGAGTCGCAGTAATTTTTGTGATTTTTTATGAAGAGTTTTGCAAGCAGTGTAATCATACTTAAAATTATACCGTTTTTGCTTTAGAGAGGGAAAGGTAATCTTTGTAAGCAAAAAACAACGTTTTTTAGATTTTTACAGTCAGTCTTTGTATCCTGACCATTCCCGTAGTTTTGCAACTTTTGACAGGAAAAAATCGATTTCTTCTTCTGTGTTGTAAAAGTACAAAGATGCCCTTGCGGTTGCCGGAACTCCAAGATAAGCTCCCAGCGGCTGCGCGCAATGGTGTCCTGCCCGGATTGCAATTTTTTCGTCAGAAAGAAGGGTCGCAATGTCGTGGGGATGAACTCCATCCACCGTAAAAGTTACAATTCCGCAGCGTTTGTTTCCGTCTTTGTTTCCAACGATAGAAACGTGAGGAATTTTCTTTAGGCCTTCAATAAGTTTTACCGCAAGAAGATTGTCGTGCTTTGAAATATTTTCAATTCCGGCAGACTGAATGTATTTTACTGCCGCTGCAAAACCTGCCGCATCGCCTGCGCTTACAGTTCCTGCTTCAAATTTGTGCGGAACTTCTGCCCAGGTCGCTTCTGTTTCCGTAACATATTCAATCATTTCTCCGCCACGCAAAAATGGAGGCATGCTTTCCAAAAGATTGATTTTTCCGTAAAGCGCGCCGATTCCCATTGGACCGCAGAGCTTGTGGGAACTCATCGCAAAAAAATCGGCATCGAGAGCCTGAACGTCAACTTTTATGTGAGGAGAAGACTGAGCTCCGTCAACAACGATTACAGCTCCGTTTTTGTGGGCAATTTCTGCGATTTTTTTAATTGGATTTGTAGTTCCCAAAACGTTAGAAACCTGTGCAATTGCGACAATTTTTGTTTTTGGAGTGATTTTTGCAAATTCGCTTTCTGGAATTTCGCCGCTTTCCTTGTCGACATACATGAATTTTAGAGTTGCGCCTTTTTTGGAACATACAAACTGCCATGGCAAAATATTCGAGTGGTGCTCCATAATCGAAACGACGATTTCATCTCCAGAGTGAACATTTTGCATTCCATAAGTGTAAGCAACCAAATTCAAGCTTTCAGACGAATTTCGTGTAAAAATAATTTCTCTTGCCTCTTTTGCGTTGATAAAATTTGCAACTGTTGAACGGGCATCTTCGTAAATTTTAGTAGCGCGTTCGCTCAAGTCGTAAATTCCCCGCAGAGGATTGGCATTGTTTTGAGCGTAAAAAGAGTTCATAGCCTCAAGAACGCAAAAAGGACGCTGCGCCGTTGCTGCCGTGTCTAAATAAATAAGCGAATCGTTCAAAGCCGAGCTTTTTTCATCTATTGATTTAAATAACGGAAAATCTTTTCTAAAGTCATTCATAATTAAAGCCAATTATAGTAATTTTTCCATTTTTTGAAAACACTGCGGGTTTTTGAATTTTTAGAAGCGCGTTTTTCTTGCCGCAAGTTGATATTCAGGCTTTGAAGCGCTTATTGCCGCCTTAAATTTTATCTGTAAAAAAAACATAAAAATCTCTCAAAGTACTGTACAAAATATTGTCAAAGTACTTGACAAATTCGGGGGGGGGATACGATAGATATCGTTGAAATTTTTTTTTCAGCGAAATTTATTTTTTTGGAGTGAATTTATGAAAAAATTTACTAAAATTTCAGCTGCATTGGCAGCTATGGTTCTTGTGCTTTCATTTGCAGGATGCAGTGACGGCGGAAGTTCTAATGGGGACGAAATTGTTGGAGGTTCTTCTTCAGGAAGCGGAAGTGGTTCGTCATCGTCAGGGGATTCTTCTGGCTCACAGTCAGGCTCGGAAAGCGGTTCTGGCTCATCGTCAGGCGGAAGTTCTTCATCTGAAAGTGGTTCGGGCAGTTCGTCAGGTTCAGGCTCTTCTAGTGGCTCGTCATCGGGCGGAAGTTCTTCATCTGGAAGTGGTTCGTCAGGTTCGGAAAGTGATGATGACTGGAAAACAATTCTTCCTTCTTCACAAGGCGAAAACCCGCTTTCTGGAAATTCTTATTCCTATGAAAAAAATAACGGTTCAAAGAAGATTTCAATCGTATTTACAGAAGACACAGCTGTGGAAACCGAAATAGAAGTAGAATCAGAAAGCGGAAAATCAGAATCATATGTTACTGAATATAAATACACTTACAATGCCGACAAAGGTCTTCTTTATTTAAAGGTTGTATCTTGGACTGTTGACGGCGAAAAAATTACTTCGTCAGATGAGTTCTTCGAGTTTGCCGCAAGAGAGTTTGACATGACGGTTGAAGAAGCAAGAGAATTGCTGGCAGATTATAATTTTTTTGAAGGCTATGAAACAAGAAACTGCTTTAAAAAAGACGAGAGCACAGTTGTTTTTGGCGACTATTTCGGTGGAAAAATTACTGATGGTGAATTCAACTGCTATATTTCTGGTGGTAGTATAGAGCTTGACGATGGAATTACTGTCGAAAACTACGCAACTGGCGAAGAATATGAATATTGGGACGGAGAGTTTGCTTCGGACAAGAAGACTTTTATTTTCTCTAATGAGGAGAATGTGCAAGTTTCGGGCTCTTGGTCAACTGTTGTAAATACATCAAAAACATTGAAAGAGTTGTATGAAGAAACTAAATCGTATAGCAACAGAAAGGCTGAAAGCAATGGATATATCCTTGTAAAATTTTCAAAACTTTCTAGCGAGATGCAGGCCTCACCGTTCAATATGGATACTAATTCGTCATATAAATTCATCTTTGATACAAATCCAAAGGATTTTACGAAGACAAATTTATCTGTAAAACAGTTTTAATCTATAGACTAAAAAAGCCAGCGGTGTTTTGAGTAATTTCAAAATTACCGCTGGCTTTTTTTTGTTGAGCGTGATAAAAAAAACTCCGTGCCAGTTTTAATGACACGGAGTTTTTTTATGTTTATTTTGTTTTTTCTGTCATGGGGCTGTCTTTTGTTGAAGAATTACCAGCTTTAAGGACAGCCTAGAATATTACATTTTAGCAAGATATGGCACTAGGACAAGGTTCATTGCTTCTTTTAAAACCTGTAAGGTTGCCTTTGCGAGCGTGAGACGCGCTTTTTTTGTGTTTTCATCTTCTGCCGAAAGAATCGGACAGTTCTGGTAGAATTTTGCAAAGAGCTTTGAAATATCGTAAAGATATGCTGCAACTACAGACGGATCCTTGTTTGCGGCTGCCTTTGCAATTACCTGAGGATATTCACCAAGGCGTTTTGAAAGATCCCATTCTTCCGCTGCTTTTAAGAATACCGCTGCGTCTTTTGCTTCGAGCGGAGAGATTCCGTCGTTTTCTGCTTTTCTTAAAATCGAAGCAATGCGCGCTCCCATGTACTGCAAATAAGGGCCTGTGTTTCCGTTAAAACTCAAGCTTTCTTCAGGATTAAAAATCATGTCTTTTACAGGACTTACCTGAATCAAATAATAGTGAAGGGCGGCCAGGGCAACTTTTTCTGCTACATCGTCCGCATCATCAACATCATCTTCCCGGCCGCGCTCTTTAATTGCCTTGAGGGCATCTGCGTGCAGAGAGTCGATAAGGTCGTCTGCATCTACAACTGTTCCTTCGCGGCTCTTCATTCTTCCGTTTGGCAAATTTACAAGACCGTAGCTCAAGTGGTAGAGCTTGTTTGCCCATTCAAAGCCAAGTTTTTTAAGAATATAGAATAAAACCTTGAAGTGGAAAATCTGTTCAGAAGCAACGACGTAAATCAGCTGGTTGAACGGCCAGTCGTTGTGTCTGCTGATTGCAGTTCCAATATCCTGGGTTATGTAAACAGAAGTTCCGTCTTTTCTTAAGAGAACTTTTTCGTGGTCTTCACCGTCTTTTCCTTTTCCGACTGCTTCTGTCACATCAACTCTTACAGAACCATCTTCCGCCTTAAAGAAAATGCCTTTTTCCAGACCTTTTGCAATTTCGTCCTTGCCCTTAAGGTATGTTTCGCTTTCAAAATAGAATTTATCAAAACTGACGCCTGTTCTTTTGTAAGTTTCGTTTACTCCGTTAAAAGTCCAGTCGTTCATTGTCTTCCAAAGCGCGCGAATTTCTGGATCGCCTGCTTCCCATTTTACCAGCATTTCTTCTGCCTGCTGCTGTGCCTGAGGATGGGCGGTTTCCGGCTTGTCTTTTTCGCCTTTTAAGTATTTTTCAAATTCAACATAGCACTGACCTACAAAGTGGTCGCCTTTCATTCCGAGAGTTTCTGGAGTGTCGCCGTTTTTTTCGTGGAAAAGCTTGTAGGCCAGCATGGACTTGCAGATGTGAATTCCGCGGTTATTTATAATATTTACCTTGTAAACTTCGGCACCTGCTTTTTTTAAGATTCTGCTTACAGATTCGCCGAGAGCATCGTTTCTCATGTGCCCCAGGTGCAGCGGTTTATTTGTGTTTGGAGAAGAGAACTCCACCATGATTTTTTCGCCTTCCAGCAGGGGCTTTCCGTTTTCTCCAAGAGAGCCGTAAGAATCTTTTTCATCTTCTATTTTTGAAAGGATTGAAGCGAGGGCCTTTTCTTTGTCGAGTTTTACATTTACGTAAGGACCGACATTTAAAACAGTTCCAAATGAAGACGCTTTTTCGCCGATTTTCTGAACAACTTCCTGTGCAATTGCTGGAGGTGCCATGCGCAGTGATTTTGCAAAGACAAACATTGGAGAACCCAAATCTCCCATTTTTGGATCCGGAGAATCCTGGACAACGACTGTTTCTTCGTTTACTGCCGGTGTTTCAGGCATTTTTTCTTTGATGATTTCATTTATTGCATCTGCAATTAAAGTTCTGAAAATTGATTTTGAGTCAGACATTAAAATTTGCTCCTGTGCGGTTTTTAGATGTTCCCTTATAAAATACTTTCTGTTATAATATCAAAATATGGTGCCGTTTACAATCTGCATTTAGAAATGAAGAATTTCTTTGCCGATAAAAATGGCTTTTGAGTTTAATAAGAATTTTGGAGTAAAAATAAATGGATGCAGTTGTAATTGAACAGTATATTGGCGATTTGATGTCTAAATCGACGGCGGAATTTCCTATTTGGAATATCGAAAAAGCCCGTTCCGGAAAAAAATCTGGCTGGGATTATATCGACGGCTGTATGATTATGGCTTTGCTTGAAATTTACAGCACAAGCGGCGACAAAAAATATCTTGATTTTTGCGATTATTATGAAGATTACAGAATCCGCGACGACGGAACAATTGACGGTTACGACAAAAACACCTGGAACTGCGATGAGCTCAACGGCGGAAAAAATCTCTTCGTTTTGTACCGCTACACAAATAAAGAAAAATACAAAAAGGCCTTGGATCTCCTTTACGAGCAGGTAAAAGGTCAGCCGCGCACTCCTGAAGGAAACTTCTGGCACAAGCAGATTTATCCAAATCAGGTTTGGCTTGACGGTCTTTACATGGCTCAGCCTTTTTACATGGAATACGAAAAACTTTTCAATAATTCAAAAAACATAGAAGATATTTACAACCAGTTTTTTAATGTTTACAAGATTATGCGCGATCCAAAGACAGGACTTTACTATCACTGTTATGACAGTTCAAAAAAAATGTTCTGGGCTGACAAAGAAACCGGCTTGAGCAAAAATTTCTGGCTTCGTTCACTCGGCTGGTTCAGCATGGCGCTTTTGGATACTCTTAACATTGCCCCTGACCGCGGAAGCGAAAACTGGAACAAATTAAAAGATATTTTTATTGATTTGTGCGAAAGCATGCTCAAATTTCAAGACGAAAGTGGAATGTGGTGGCAGGTTCCAAATTATCCAGGAAAAGGAAAAAATTATCTGGAAACTTCTGGTTCTGCAATTTTTGCATATTCACTTTTAAAAGGCTATCGCACAAAAATTCTTGAAGACAAAAAATTTCAGGACGCAGGAATTAAGGCTTTTGAAGGAATTTGCGACAAATATCTTAATACAGATTCAGGACGGTTAAGCCTTGGAGGAATCTGTCTTGTTGCAGGTTTAGGCCCGGAAAAAGATTTGCGCCGCGACGGAACATTTGATTATTACATGAGTGAACCGGTTGTTCAGGACGATGCAAAAGGCGTAGGACCATTCCTTCTTGCCTACAACGAATATAAACAGATAAAAAATAAAAATCGAGGTAAAATATGAAGTATCTTGTGATTTCGGATATTCACGGAAGTGCAGAAAGCCTGGAAAAAGCGCTTGATTGTTTTGGAAAACAGGCTGATTACCTTTTGCTTTGCGGAGATTATCTGAATCACGGACCTCGCAATCCTTTGCCGGAAGGCTGGAATCCAAAACAGGTTGCTTCGGTTTTGAACAAAAACAAGGAACGGATTATCTGCGTGCGCGGAAACTGTGATGCGGAAGTTGACGAAATGGTGCTCGAATTTCCGTGTCTTGCCGCCTATACGACGGTTTTTGATTCAAACAGAAGAATTTTTGTTCACCACGGACATCTTTACAATCGCGAAAAGCTAGAGAACTGGCTCCCAAAAGGAACTCTGATTGTAAGCGGACATACCCACGTTACTGTTTTGGAAGAAAGCAACGGCTTTTACTATTTTAATCCCGGTTCGATAAGTCTTCCAAAATGCGATGACGGAAAAACCTGCGGACTTATTGATGTAAGTTCCGATGGAAAAATAAAAGTTGGACTTTATACAATCAAAGGAAAGCTTTTAAGAAGCCTTGATTTTTAAAAGAATCTGATCGGCCGGCGTGTTTTATCAGCCGGCTTCCTTTTGAATTGTTTTTAAGCTTTCCGCATAGCATTCGCAAAAGTCATCTATCAGTTTTTGCAGTTTTTGAACTTCTCCTGTGTTTTTTTCGCGCAGGACGTCTTCCAGTTTTTGACCGGTTTGCGCAAGTTTTTCCATTGCGAGTTGTCTTGCCGCTCCTTTTACCCTGTGAACATAGGAAGCCGCTTGTGCATTTTTTTTGGAGAGAACAAGTTCATTCAGTTTTTCTGGCGAAAACTCAACGCTCAAAAAGGCCTGGACTAGAATTGACAGAAGTTCGCTGTCGTCTCCGACCATTTCTAAGGCGATTTTTTTATTAAAAATTTCGGACATATTTTTATTCCATTTTTTATAGATTTTTAATTCAATTTTTTTGTACGGATTTCCTTTAGAGTAGTCTGTTTATTTTATTTTTGCTATACTTTTTTATCATGAATAAAGATAAATTAAAAGTTTTGTCCCTTGCAGCTGTCTTTTCGTCTGCAATTTTTTCTGTTTTGTGTTTTTCGGTGTCTTTGGACGTTTCTTTGACGGCGCTTCCGCTTGCATTGATTTTTACAGGCGTTCTTTTTTGGGCTGGTTATAGCCAGCTTTTTGGAAAAAAGGATTTGCGTTTTATAAGCGTTTTCCGTACACTTTTGCAATATGAACCTTATGTCCTTTTAATTGCCTTTGTTTTGCGCCGGGCAGGAAATTATGGAACTTTTTATCTTATTGATTTAATTGAAGTTGTTTTCTGGTGTGTTACAAGTGTTTTGTCTTTGTGGATTCTTCATTATCTTAATCCAAAAAAAATTGCCAGAATTGACGAGAACTGGAAGAAATTTATAAACGAGAATTCGATTGGAACAAAAAAAGGAATCAAGAGAATTGTCTTTGAATGTTTAAGCTGGGTTGACGCTCTTGTTCAGGCAGTTTTTATGGTTTTGCTTTTGAACATTTTTATCGTCCAGCTTTATGAAATTCCTTCAGAGTCGATGGTTCCGGAATTTTTGATAAGGGATCGCGTTGTTGTTTTTAAAACCGCGAGCGGTCCAAAATTTCCCCTTTCGGAAGTTGGTCTTCCTTATGCAAAAAAATATAAGCGCGGCGACATTGTGGTTTTTAGAAATCCCCACTATTCAAACGACAGAAAAAGCGAGGTACGGACATTTTTGAGCCAGATTGTATACATGTGCACTTTGACAACGGTGAATCTGAACGTTGATGAAGGCGGCAATCCAAAGGCAGATCCTCTCGTAAAAAGAATTGCCGGTGTTCCTGGGGAACAGCTTATGATGCAGGACGGAATTCTTTATTCGCGGACAAAGGCAAGCGATGAATGGAAGGTTGTTGAACAGGATGCAAAATATGCAGAATGGAATTTAAATACCGTAAAAAATTCAATCAAGCGCGGGCTTACAAGGGAAAGTTATGTTGTAGGCCAGGAAGAATATGATTCTATGATTGAATGTGAAAAACAGCGCAACGCTTTTGACGTAAAACTCTTTGAAATAGAGGCAAAGTCGATTGCTAGGAGTTTTGAAAAAATCTTTGCCGCTTATTCTTCAAAAAAGCAGGATAACAATCTGGATGTCCTTTTTACGGACAAGTATCTTTTTGAAAATTCTCTTTTTGCTCAGCATTATTTTTATGCACAGGCGCTTCTTTCCAACAAAGACGGAGCAAAAGGTTTTGAGCGCTTTATGACTGCCTGGACGGAAAATGCAGATTTTAATTTTAACGGAGATCTTTATTCAGAAGCGAATTTTAAGCTTAACCTTATGATAAAAAAAGTTGCCGGAAAACTGTTCTTGAGAGATGCCGGGCTTATTGCAGCAGGTAAAAACATGGAGCAGGTTAAGTCTGATTCTCAAATTCAGGAACTCTTAAAAACGGCGACAATGCTAAACTCTTACGCATTTTTGATGGACAGACGCAATATGCCTGTTTTTCCGGCAAACGACAAAGACGGCAATCCTCAGTACATTCCGCAGAATTGCTATTTTATGATGGGCGACAACCGCTTTAATTCGCTTGATATGCGCCATTCTTATGACAACTGGCTTGCGCCTCTTACAAACTTAGACCCGGTTTCTGTAACTTATTACTCGGATATTTCTCCGCAGTATGTGAACCGCTCTAAAATTCTCGGAACTACAAGTTACAGGTTCTGGCCATTGAATAGACGCGGAGTTCCCGGTCATACAGGAAAATAAATCGGCTTAGGGGCAGTAAGGGCGCGCGGAGCGCGTAAAAAAAGTCCATAGATGGTGGAAAAACCGCCATCTATGGACTTTTTTTATGGAGTGCTTTGCACGTAACCCTGAATGACCCGGCCTGCCGTGAAAGCACGGCAGGAAAGCCCCGAATTTTTATAGAAGTTTTTTAGCGTCCGTGGCACTGTTTGTATTTTTTTCCGCTTCCACAAGGACAAGGATCATTTCTTCCGACTTTTGGAATTGTGCGGCGGACTGTAATGCTCTGTCCCTGACGGCCGTTTGCCATTACTTTGCTTGCTGCCTGTCTGCTCTGATGCGTATTTACACCGTCTGCCGCCTGACCCATGCTCTGAGCTTGCTGGTGCTGGGCGTTCATCTGAATGTTGCGCTGTGCCGGCTGTGGCGCAGGATTTATCTGGATGCGCACTTTGAATACCCGGCTTGCAATTGTAAGGCGGATGCTTTCGAGCATGTCTTCAAATGCGTTAAAACCGTCGATTTTGTATTCTGTGAGCGGATTTTTTGATGAGTAAGAGCGAAGGTGAACTGCTTCTCTTAAGCCGTCCAGAAATTCGAGCTGGTCGAGCCATTTTCTGTCGATTAACTGCAAATACTGGTAGCGGATGAACATATTGAACTGTTCGTGTCCAACTAGAGACTCTTTTTCTGTCAAATCGTTCTGGAGAAGCGCCATGACTTTTTCTTTTGAAACATCTTCCGCTGGAAGCTGAATTCCGAAATTTTCGCGGATTTGTGTCAAAAGGGCAGTAAGTCCGTTTTTGCGGTTGTGTGAATATTCTTCAAACCACTGGTCAAGATAGTCCTGGGCCGTGAGCATGATGCGTTCTGAGAGTTTTTCGTCCGAAAGAATTCCGTCGCGCTGTTCGTAGATATATTCACGCTGGTCGTTTAAAACATCGTCGTAGTCGATAAGGTTTTTACGGATTTCAAAGTTGCGCTCTTCTACTTTTTTCTGTGCGTTTTCGATTCCTTTTGTAAGCCATGGATGATAAATCGGTTCTCCTGGTTCCATTCCGATTTTTGTCATGATGTGCTTCATTCTCTCACCGCCAAACAGGCGCATTAAATCGTCATCCATTGAAATGAAGAATTTTGAGCGTCCAGGGTCTCCCTGACGTCCAGAGCGTCCGCGCAACTGGTTGTCGATACGGCGGGATTCGTGGCGTTCTGAGCCGATTACGTAAAGACCGCCGAGAGATTTGACTTCTTCGTAATCTTTTTGCCACTTTTCTTTTTCTGCGATAACTGCTTCTTTTAGCTGTTCTGGAGTTGCGTTTGTTCCAACCCGTTTTAGTGCGCGGGATTCGTAGCTGCCGCCGAGTTTAATATCAGTACCGCGTCCTGCCATGTTTGTTGCTACAGTAACAGCACCTTTTGCGCCGGCTTCTGCAATGATGAGGGCTTCGCGCGCGTGGTTCTTTGCATTCAAAACTTCGTGTCTGATACCTGCGCGGGTAAGTAGGGCGGACAGATGTTCTGATTTTTCAACCGAAACTGTGCCGACAAGAATAGGCTGGCCTTTTTCGTGGGCGGCCTTGATTTCTTTAACGATTGCATTCCACTTGTCTTCTTCGTTGAGATAAACTTCGTCCTGCTCGTCTATGCGGGCAACCGGAAGGTTTGTTGGAATTGCAACAACGTCGAGTTTGTAGATCTTTGAAAATTCAACAGCTTCTGTCTGAGCTGTACCTGTCATACCAGAGAGCTTGTCGTACATGCGGAAGAAATTCTGGAAGGTGACAGTTGCCATAGTGCGGTTGCGCTGGGCGATTTTTACGTGCTCTTTTGCCTCGATTGCCTGGTGCAGACCGTCAGAATATCGTCTTCCTTCGAGAATACGTCCTGTAAATTCGTCTACAATCTGAACCTGACCGTCTTTTACAACATAGTCAACGTCGTTCTGGTAGAGAAGGTGTGCGCGAAGCGCCTGTGTAAAGTAGTGTAAAAATTCAAAGTTCTGTTCGTCCTGGAGTTTTGTTCCTGACTGAATCAAATTGTGCTGATGAAGAATCTTTTCGATATGATCCATACCCTTGTCTGTAAAGGAAACTCTTTTTGATTTTTCATCAATTTTGTAGTCGCCTTCCATTGCGGCACGTTCTTCCGGAGTCATCTGAACTTCGTCCGGATAGTCGTCCGTCGCGGGGTCTTTTGCAACTTCGGTAAATTCGCCGACATATTTGTCAACTTCGTAATATTTGTAAGTGTCGTCTTCTCCGGCGCCAGAAATAATAAGAGGAGTTCTGGCTTCATCAATGAGAATGGAGTCGATTTCGTCTACGATACAATAGTTGAATCCGCGCTGAACTTTTTGTTTAAGCTCAATCTGCATATTGTCGCGCAGGTAGTCAAAACCGAATTCATTGTTTGTTCCGTAAGTGATGTCGCAGGCATAAGCTTCGCGGCGGGCTGCATTGTCCATATTAGAAAGAATTGCGCCGACAGTACAACCGAGATATGCAAAAACCGGGCGCATTGTGTTTGCGTCACGTTCTGCAAGGTAATCGTTTACAGTAACGACATGCACGCCTTTTCCAGAAAGCGCATTCAAATACGAAGGAGCAACTGCGACAAGAGTTTTACCTTCACCAGTCTTCATTTCTGTAATGCGGCCCATGTGCAGGTTGATAGAACCCATAACCTGAACGTCATAAGCGCGCTCGCCTCTTACACGGAAGGCAGCTTCGCGGCAAAGAGCAAAGGCTTCTGGAAGAATATCATCAAGCGACTCACCTTTTGCAAGGCGTTCCTTAAAAATCTGTGTCTGTTTTGGAAAGTCTTCTGCGGCCAGAGATTTTGCCCATTCTTCTTTTGCATTGACCTGTTCAACGATAGGTCTTAACTTTTTTACATCACGGTCATTCTGAGAACCGAAAATTGCAGTGAAAATTTTATCTAACATAATGTTTATAGTATAATAAAAATACTGCTTAAAGAATAGAAAAAAAACGCAAAAAATTGACCAATGCCGATTTTTTTTAACGAAATGGACGGCATTTTTCGTTCTAACGGCCTTGCGCAGTTCCGCTTTTGCTCCATTGGCTATGCCAACGCTGCGCGCTGCTCCAGTCCGGCGTAAGTTTTGACGTATCAGATACATTGACGGTCTTTGTTCAATTTTATATTCTTTTTTTACAATGCAAAGAAAAATTTCAAAAATATGTTTTTTTACCTTCCTGGCTTTAAGTTTTTTAAGCGCAGTTTCGTGCGCCCGCTCAAATTCTGTAGCTTCGATTAACGAAAAAGACCTTTTTACAATAAATTACGGCAGTTTTGAAGACGAATTAAATCTCTTTAACTTAAGTACATCCGGTTCAATAAACACTTTTATGACTATGCACGACGGTTTTTTTTATGTTGCAAACGGCGAGTCAAAAAAAATCCTCGAGCTTAATTCCTATGGCGAGCTTCTGACCCTTTATTACAACAGCGAATACACAAAAACTCCTTCTTTTGCAGACAAGACTTCTGTAAATTCAACTAAAAAAGCGATTGAATATCCTTTTAACACCCTTGGGCCTCTTGCAGTGGATTCCAACAAATGCCTTTACGCAGTTGACACTCTTCCTGCGGAGCGCCAGGAAAACGACATAGAAAACAGGCTTCTTTTAAACTACATTGTCCTGCGTTTTAACAGCAATGGAACTTTTATTGATTATCTTGGACAGCAGGGACCTGGCGGAACTCCGTTTCCGTTTATAAAAAATATCTATGCCACAAAAAACAATGAGCTTGTCGTTGTATGCGAATCAAACGAAGGACCTCTTGTCTACTGGTTCAATTCTTCCGGCTTTTTGCTTTATTCGGTTCCGTTTAACGAAAAACTTGTTCCAAAACTTAAGGACTTAAACGATTCTGAAAATATAAATTTTATTTCGATTGAAAATGTAATTCCAGACAGCGTTTCCCGAAAACTTTACGTTCAGGTAAATTATTTTCAAAACTATCTCGATCCGGCTACAAAAGTACAGTCTGGAGTCGATTTTGAAAAAACAATGCTTTATCCTCTCAACGTAGAAACCGGACTTTACGAGGAAGGTCTTGATATT
The DNA here is from genome assembly GCF_900167025.1 of Treponema berlinense. Classification (GTDB taxonomy): domain Bacteria; phylum Spirochaetota; class Spirochaetia; order Treponematales; family Treponemataceae; genus Treponema_D; species Treponema_D berlinense. The sequence continues at coordinate 320,459 of NZ_FUXC01000002.1, forward strand.
CCTCCTCACGAAGAATCTGTTTCGGAAAATCTGAGCAAAGAAGTTTTTTCTATTCCTTTTGACTTTTTGGGCGTTACAGACGGCGGATGGTTTTTCTTTTCTGTTCCGACAGAAAAAGGCTATTTGATTCAGATGGTGCAGCCGAGCGGACAGAAAATTTTAAAACGCTCGCTTCCAGTTGAGCACGGCGAAATCCTGTATTATTCGCTTGGGCTGAGCGGAAATGGAATTATAAGCGCTCTTTACATAAAAAAAGAAAAGGCCGAAATCGTCTGGTGGCGCACAGATTCTCTTGTTTCTTCTTTTATGAACTAGAAAGAATTAAAAACACAGTTTTGGAAAAATTATGGATTTTAGCAAAAAAAAAGAAGTCAGGGGCGAAAGCGAAGAAGACAAAATGGTCTTTTACTATAATCGCGAAGAAAGGCTAAAAAATGCTCCTCAAGAAGTGCAGAACCTTTACGACGGAACATTTAAGGTTTTTAAGCCGGGACTTTTTAAGGCTCTTGTTTCGACAAAAACAAACAGGCTTGTCTTTATGGCGCTCATAATCTGCTTTTTGCTCGTAGTTTTTCTTGGATTTTTTAACAGGCAAAACGAAAATATTTTGGGCGGAGTTCCTCTTGAGCTTACAGCCTTTTCCTTTGAAGAAACTGTCTATGTGAGCGTAAAGTTTGAAGAGCCGCCAAAAAAATATAAAATTGAAAATCCGCTGAATTTTGATGTGAATATTGAATTTCTGGATGCGCAAAAAAATGTTGTTGAAAAGCGCGCGGAACTGAATATTTATAACGGGAATGAAAATTTTTTACGGACAACTTTCCATGATTATGATATATTTTATATAAATGCAGAAGTTTTTCTTGATGGAAAATCCGTTAATTTAAAATGTCCAGTTGAAAAACGCTAAAATTTTACGGAGAAATTTAAGATTTGGGGAGTTAAAAAATGTTACAGATTTATTTTCTTTCGATTTTATTGAATGTTGTTGCCGGTCTTATTCTTGTTTATGCAACCGACTTTACAGCAAAAAAAAGCGAAGCGGCAGAAGACGCCGAGGCGGAAAACCAGGATTCTGAAGTTGAGAAAATTTCTGATGATTCAACAGACAGCGAAGGCGATTCTGTTTTTGACAAAAAACTTCAGTTTGCAATCAATTCAAAAGATACTTTTTTTGACGATATGACTTTCCGTCTTGTAGTTGCAATTTTGTCAGGACTTACTGGAGTTTTAAAGCTTCTTTCGACCGTTCAGAACGATGTTCCTGTAATTGGAGATTTGATTCCTGCTGTTGCCGGACTTGCGGCATGTTTTGCGCTTTTAATCGAATTCTATATTCAAAAGTCAAAGGTTGAGTTAAAACTTCCTGCATTTTTGACGACTGTTTTTATAGGCGGAAGAAAATATCTTGGAATTTTCTGTATAATTGCCGGAGTTCTGCATTTTATCTTTCCACGTGTCCTTTTCCTGTAAAAAAACTGAACTTATTGGAGCGAAATTAAAAAAATGAATAAAAAATCGATTGCCTGCATTGCTTTTAACGAAAAAAAAGTTTTTATTGCACACAGAAATCCTGTCGGACAGATGGGCGGACGCTGGGAATTTCCGGGCGGAAAAGTTGAGGACGGAGAAACTGACGAACAGTCGATAATCCGCGAATTTGAGGAAGAGTTCGGCGTAAAGGTTAGTGTCGATAAAAAAATTGCAGAAGCGACGTTTAAGCATAACGGCGACGATTTTTCTTTGCATGCTTATCTTATACATCTTCCGCACGACGGAATGACGGAAAAATTTGCCTTGACAGAACACACCGAGTACCGCTGGGCTGAACTTGCAGAGATTCCGACGTTGAATTTTGTGGATTCAGACTTGCTTATTTATCCTCAAATTTGCAAATTTTTGGCAGACAGCCTTTAATCTTGAAGATTTGTCAGGTTTTATCGATGAAAAAAAATTTTCTTTTTTGTGCGTTTATTTTTGTTTCTGTAATTTTTATTTCCTGCTCAAAAAAAAATGAAAAAATCCAGTTTGACAGCCTTGAGCCTATGGCGATTGAACCGGGAATTGAATGGCTTTTGGTGACTTCTCCTTATACAGCCTGCCATAAAGAAGCCGGATATGAAAATCCTGTCGAAAGCTATTTGCGCCGCGGCGAAATCAGGGTTGTAGAGGGAAGTTCGACCGTAAAAATTGACGATAATTACGAAAAATGGTTTTTTGTAAAGGAAGGCTGGATTCCAGAAAACTGCGCAAGAATTTTTTCAAATAAGTTACGTGCGCAAACTGCTAAAAGCGAACTGCGCTAGGGGGATGCGTGCAAGCCTTATGCAGAAGCGCCCATAAAATTGTAAATAAAACTAAAATTTAGCGATACTTAAGAAATTTACTATTTATTAAAATCTATAAAAGTGGTATTACAGAACTATGGACAGCAAAAAAGTTCTGGAAAAACTGCTTGACTCTTTTAAAAGATACTACGACTTGAATACTGAAAATCCTGTCAGTCCTTTTGTCGCGACTGCGGAATTTCATTCTCACACGGAGCAGTACATGCTCTTGAAAATCGCGCATCTTTCGGACATTTATACTCACGAATACGTTTATTTTGCACTCGAAAACGAATTGTCAGCCGGGCGTTTGGCGGAACTTGCGGAACTTGCCTGGAACGACGGAATTTCAAAGGTTAAGCCGATTGAAGGACACAAAACTTCTGACGTTACTTTGATTGTTCTTGCCGAAAAAACTTGTGGCGAAGTTCTAAAATCCTGTAAAAAAATTAAAAAGCACAAATCTTATAATTTTACTTTTCGGGGATGGAGTGATTTGAGACTGGCTGTAATGGATCTTTCTTGCGGAAGTTTTGCGGTAAATAGGCTTGCAGGGCATTTGAAGAAGGTCTTTAAGCAAATTATTTAGAATCTTCTAAAAATTTTAGTTTTTAGAAGATTTTTGTTAAAAAAATTGTCTTGATTTTAAACTGCCAAGGTTTGACAGGCGATTTTTGAAAAAAATTTTTTTTCCAATGGGGGGAAAAGATTATGACAGCTTTATTGATTATTATTGCTGCTCTTGTTTTGCTTTTTGCCGGATATGTTTTTTATGGCGCTTATCTGGCAAAACAGTGGGGAATTGATCCTAAAAAATCAACTCCGGCGAATTTTATGCCTGACGGCGTTGACTATGTTGAGACAAAGCCTGCCGTTTTGATGGGACACCATTTTTCTTCGATTGCCGGTGCAGGTCCGATTAACGGTCCGATCATGGCCGCGGTTTTTGGTTGGGTTCCTGTATTTTTGTGGTGCGTTATTGGCGGTATTTTCTTTGGCGGTTTGCAGGATTACGGCTCGCTCTTTGCCTCAATCCGTAACGAAGGAAAGTCTATTGGCGAAATTATCAGAACGTCGATGGGTAAATTTGCGAAGAAACTGTTCATTATTTTTTCGCTTCTCGTTTTGATTCTTGTAATTGCTTCGTTTGTAAATGTCGTAGCAAGCACTTTCTTTACTCCGGCTCTTACTGCTCAGCAGATTGCTGACGGAGTAAAAGAAGCAGGTCTTTTTGTTCTTAATCCTACGGAAAACCAGACGACTGCAATGATTTCTGTCTGCTTTATTATTCTTGCTGTAATCTACGGACTTGTTACAAACCGCTTTGGCGTAAAAACTCTTCCTGCGACAATCGGCGGAATTATTGCAATTGTCGGAATTATAGTTCTTGGACTGAATGTTGGTCTTGGCGGCGGACGCGTAACTTGGATTGTAATTGTTGCCCTTTACATTGCCATGGCTTCTCTTATTCCTGTATGGATTATGTTGCAGCCTCGCGACTATCTTTCTTCGTTCCTGCTTTATGCAATGATTCTTCTTGCTATTGCTGGAATCGTAGTTTCTGCCTTTACTGGCGCGGCCCGTGGCATTCATTTTGAGCTTCCTGCTTTTACAGGCTGGACACAGTCGATTGGACACATGTTCCCGGCTCTTTTTATTACAGTTGCCTGTGGCGCTTGCTCTGGTTTCCATTCTCTTATTGCTTCTGGAACAACTTCAAAGCAGCTTGATGCAGAACAGAACGCAAAACCAATCGCTTACGGTTCTATGTTGATTGAATCTGCCCTTGGCGTAATTGCCCTGATTGCTCTTGGCATGGTTTCTGGAAAATTTATGCACGTAGAAAACGGAATATGGTCGTTTAAGGGTTCTCCTGCAACGGCTTTTGGAAACGGAATTGCAATTATGTTCGGAGATTCTTCGACACGGATTTATAGAATAATCAATGCGCTTTTGACTCTTTCTATTTCTGTATTTGCTCTTACAAGCCTTGATTCTGCAACCAGACTTTCGCGTTTTATGTTCTCTGAGCTTTTCTTGAACGAAGATGAAAAAACATGGAAAGATGCAAAATCTCCAGTCCGCAAAATTCTTGCAAATCCGTTTTTTGGAACAACGATGATGGTTGTAATCGGTTCAATCCTTGGCGGACTTAAGCTTTCTGCAATTTGGTCGCTGTTTGGTTCTGCAAACCAGCTTCTTGCAGGAATTGCGCTTCTTGCAGTTGCCGCCTGGCTTGGAAAAGTTGGAAAAAACAATAAGATGTTCTTTATTCCAATGGCATTTATGTTGTGTGCAACTTTGACACAGCTTATCTTTACTGTTGTTGGAAAACTTTCTGCAATGGTAAGACATGCGCCGAACGCAATGCACTGGGGCAACTGGTTCCAGCTTATATTTGCATTTGCAATGGCGGTTTTGGCAATCGTGCTTGTGGTTGAAGGTGTAAAAACTTTCGTAGCCCAGCACAAATCTAAAAAAGCCAATGCCTAGGCTGTAAACAAAAAAAATAAAATAAAAATCCCCGGTCCTCCTTAAAAATGAAGCGCGCTTCATAAAATAGGAAGCCGGGGATTTTTTTTACGGTAAGTTTGAAAAAAATGCGTTAATGAAAGGTTTGAACGGAAAACTTACCCTGGACATTAGTGGCGATGCAGGCCCGTTGCGGAACGGAGATGCGCGGAGTGCAGCAATGAAGCCGAAAGGCGGAACCACGGTTGGCCAGATATGACGGAAAATTGTGGTTCAAATTTAAAATCAAAGCTATTTTACGCAGTGAAAATACGCCATAGAGCCGTCAATGTGAAGTTCGACTTCTTTGTACATTTTCTGCAAAGTATTTTTCAGTTCTTCTTCAGTCTGAAACGGAGGAGTGAACCAGCCTTTCTTTGCGAGGATGTTTTTTACAAGCCAGTCCGTCCTTTTGGATTTTCCCCTGATATAGACGCAGGCGATGAAATCACCGCCGGATTTAAGTACGCGGCAGGTTTCGCTGAATGCTTTCTGTTTGTCTGGAAACGCATGGAAACCGTTCATGCTTAGAACGATGTCAAAAGATTCATCGTCCATTTGCAGGTTTCCCACATCGTCCTGAATGAAATTGATATGCGCCTGACCGTCAAGCCTTCTTTTTGCCTGCTCAAGCATATCCGTGCTGTAATCAAGGCAAGTGATGTGCGCATTTTTCAGGGACGACCATTTGCGCTGCGTGAACACGGCAGTTCCGACCGGAACATCAAGAAGTTTTCCTGAAAAATCATCAGGAATGTATGACAAGACTTTCCGCGCGATTTCATTGTCATCCGTTCCGCTCCAGAACAGCTTGATATACATCCTGCTGAAAAAATTCCCCTGCGTAAGGACACCGTCATATATATTTTTTGACGATTCGTAAGCGTCCTGTATTTTATCTGCCATGCGATTTGCTCCAAAAGTTGATTTGCTGAGCTGAGTATATCACATCAGGCAGGGTGGATGAACAAAGGCTTTTTTAACTTGTGAAGCAAAACGAAGTTTTACGGCGAATGCCCGGATAAAATACATAAGAAAACCGGCAATTGAGAAAATTCTTGTTTTATGCTAATCTTTGTCCATTATTTATCTTTTTGACAATTCGAGGAATCTTATGAAACTTTGGGAAAAAGGCGCTTTTCTTTCGGGCGGAAAATTAGTTGAGTCCGTGCCGGGCAAAAATCCGGCTGACTGTGCTAAAAACACTATTTCTTATTCTATCTTGCAGAGGCACAATACTTCGGGCGATGCTTCTAAACTGAAAATCAAATTTGACAAAATTACTTCGCACGATATTACTTATGTTGGAATTATTCAGACGGCGCGCGCTTCGGGGCTTGAAAAGTTTCCGATTCCTTATGTTTTGACTAACTGCCACAACTCACTCTGCGCGGTTGGCGGAACGATTAACGAGGACGACCACATGTTCGGGCTTACTTGCGCCCAGAAATACGGCGGAATCTATGTTCCTCCGCATCAGGCTGTAATCCACCAGTTTGCGCGTGAGATGCTTGCGAAGTGCGGCGACATGATTTTGGGTTCAGACAGCCACACCCGGTACGGCGCGCTTGGAACTATGGCGATTGGCGAGGGCGGCGGCGAGCTTGCAAAGCAGCTTCTGGGAAAGACTTACGATGTTAATATGCCGGGCGTTATCGCGGTTTATCTGACCGGTTCTCCTGTTCCGGGCGTCGGCCCTCAGGACGTTGCTCTTGCGATTATCAAGGCTGTTTTTGCGAACGGCTACGTTAAGAACAAGGTGATGGAATTTGTGGGTCCTGGAGTTGCGAATCTTTCCGCTGACTTTAGAATCGGCATTGACGTTATGACGACTGAGACAACCTGTCTTTCTTCAATCTGGTCAACTGATGAGAAAATCCGCGAGTTCTATTCAATTCACGGAAGGGAAGGCGACTACAAGGAATTGAATCCGGGAGAAGACGCTTATTACGACGGCGCGATTGAGCTTGACTTGGGCGAAATCCGACCGATGATTGCGCTTCCGTTCCATCCGTCTTGCGCATATACAATAGAAGAAGTTAACAAGAATCTTATGGACGTTCTTGAAGAGACTGAAAAGCGCGCTAAAGTTTCGTTCGGCGACAAGGTGAACTTTACGCTCAAAAACAAGGTGATTGACGGAAAACTTTACGTTGACCAGGGCGTTATCGCAGGCTGCGCCGGCGGCGGATTTGAGAACATCTGCGCGGCTGCCGACATCTTGAATGGAAAGGACACTGGAAACGGAAAATTCCTTTTGAACGTTTATCCTGCTTCAATGCCGGTCTACATGGAGCTTATGAAGAACGGAGCGTTCGCCTCGCTTGTTGACGCGGGCGCAATCGTTAAGACTGCTTTCTGCGGACCTTGCTTCGGCGCGGGCGACACTCCTGCCAACGGTGCTCTTTCAATCCGCCATTCTACAAGAAACTTCCCGAACCGCGAAGGCTCGAAAATCCAGAACGGTCAGCTTGCCTCTGTTGCGCTTATGGACGCACGCTCAATCGCTGCGACTGCCGCAAACAAGGGCTTTTTGACTGCCGCCACAGACTTGGCTGACGGCGAGTTCAGCAAGAAAAAATATTTCTTTGACAAGACAATCTACGAAAAGCGCGTTTACGACTCAAAGGGCGTTGCGCATCCGGAAGTTCAGATTCAGTTCGGACCGAACATCAAGGACTGGCCGGAGATGCAGCCGCTTTCTGACGACATTCTGCTCAAGGTTGTATCTGAAATCCACGACCCGGTTACAACTACGGACGAGCTTATTCCTTCGGGCGAGACTTCAAGTTTCCGCTCAAATCCTCTTGGACTTGCGGAGTTCACTTTGAGCCGCAAAGATCCTGCCTACGTTGGAAGGGCAAAGGCTGTCCGCGACAGGTCGGAAGAGGTCAAGGCGGAAGTGAGCCGCGCGGAAAAAATCCTTGAGGAAAAGTATCCTGAGTTCAAGGGAAGAATTGAAAAGGCCGGTCTTGGCTCTACAATCTACGCTGTTAAGCCGGGCGACGGTTCTGCGCGCGAGCAGGCGGCAAGCTGCCAGAGGGTTTTGGGAGCGAGCGCGAACATTGCAAGCGACTACGCCACAAAACGCTACCGCTCGAACCTGATTAACTGGGGAATGATTCCGTTCCTTTACAAGCAGGGAGATGCGGCCGCTACAGAGAATCTTCCGTTTGCGAACGGCGACTACATTTTTGTTCCGGGCGCAAAAAAGATGATTGCGGAAAAACTTCCGAGCGTAAAAGCCTACGCAGTCCGCGCCGACGGCACAACCGCCGAGTTCGACCTTGCAACCGGCGACATGACCGACGACGAGCGAAAGATTATTCAGGCAGGATGCTTGATTAACTTTTACAGGGGATAAATTTTAATAAAAAACGGTTCTTCTTTTTACAGAAGAGCCATTTTTTATAGATTCAGGAGAATTTTTATGCGGAAATATTGGAATGTAATAGTTGTTTTTTTGGGATTTTTTATTCTTGCAGTTTCTTCATCTTGTGCCACGACCACAATGGGCGATGATTCAAGTCCGTTTGGAAGAGTATTTTCCAGCGACTCAAATTAAAGACAAATTTATCTTTTTGATTCATCTTCAAATAAATCTGTAACTATATCGAACAAAGATACTGATTCCGGCTTTACGACTTGGGAGTGTGAAGGTTCTATCTATGGCGGAAAAACTTTGATAGAGTTCGGATATTTTAGTTTAGACGGAACAACTTATGGCTTTGTGCTTTATGATGGCGGAGATGAAGGTGAACTAACGCATTACAGCAGACAAGGTTTAGACCGTAGATGGGACTGGGGAGCAAATGGGCAGTATTCATTTGTGATAACTCCAGATGGCAATGGAAGATATTACGATTTTACGAATGTTCCTGCCGGTGAATCTACAAAGCCTTCTGGTATTTACAAAGCGTACAAGAGATAGATTTTATATGGCAAAAAAAATCAGATACAGTCAGCCGCTTGCAGAACTTTGGGACAGCTATAATAAATCGAACAAAAGTAATAATTTGTCTCCAAAAGAATTTATTCATAAATGGATTGATCCGCAGATAATGAATCCATTCATGCCTGACGGAACATTGACACAAACAAACATTCTTATCGCTGATTTGTTCTATGCTGATTCTATAAAGAAATTTCTCCATCTGTATTTTGTTGACAAGTCATTGCGGGATTTCTTGGCTGGTCTGCCTATAAGAGATTTTGACGGTCTTAAAAAGTTTATTGTTGAGAATGGAACTCAGGAAGAGGATGGAATGATAAGCACTTTCGGTCAGGTAAAAGGGCTTGGAACAAAGACCGCTCATCTTGATTTTGGAATTCATATTCCATTTGAAAACAGAATGAAAGGATATGCTTTCAGTTTTCTATACAAACCTGAAAATGATAAGCTTGTTTTTGTGTGGATTGTAGGTCAGAACGCAGGCTTTCTTCCGTTTGAACAATATAAGGTTTTAGAAAAAGAAAAAACAGAAGATTTTAAAAAATTGCTTGAATATTTTAATCTTGCTGTCAACACAATAGTTTATATGAATATATTTCCTGAGTGCGTTGTTGACGGTGTTCCGAATCAAGTAAAAGATGAATATTCAAAAAAGATAACGATAGCAGAAAAAATTTTGGAAAATATTGAAAACCATGATTCCAAAAAGGTTATGACTCCTCATTTTAGACGAGGTTATTTTAAAAGACTGACTTCAGATTTTTACACACGCAAAAAAGGTCAATGCGTTTTTGTACGAGAAACAATGGTGAATGGCAAGGCGAAAACTGTCTACACAGCTGACAATCTTGAAAAGCTAAGTGAAGAATAAATTTTATAAAATACAATGATGAAACTTTCCCACCTTCACATGAATATAATGCGAAGTTATCCAAAACATGTTACAATAGTCCAAGGAGGCGCAAAATGTCTTATGATGTTGTAATTGAGCAGGTGAAGGCTCTTCCAGAACAATTGCTTACATCAGTTTCTGCCTTTATAAAGCTGTTGGAAGCTGAGCAGCCTGAAATGCACGTAACAAAAACATCTTCGGGAACAAAGAAAAATTTCTTTGGTTTGGCAGGAAAAATCCATCTGAATCGTGATTTCGTAACAGAACTCAGAGAGGCGAGCGTTTTATGATTCTTGCCGATACAAATGTTATCATTGATTTTTGGGACAACCCGAATGATGAATATGCGAGAATCTTTGAGGATAATGAAATTGCCACTTGCGGAGTTATAAAAACCGAACTGTTGAGAGGAAGCAATTCTGAAAAACAGTTTTCCCAAATTGAAGAAGCTCTCAATGATTTTACATACTTTTCATTTTCAGAAAAAGACTGGATTTCGCTTTCAAAACTGTTTATTACGCTAAAGAAAAATGGTCTGGCAGTTCCTTTTCAAGATGCAATGATTGCCTATCTTGCGATAAAACACGATTGCGAAGTTTGGACGAAAGACAAGCATTTCAAGCTCATGCAAGTTGTTTTGCCTTCATTAAGATTATTCAGGCAGGATGCTTGATTAACTTTTACAGGGGATAAGAGGTAAGGAAAAGTCGTGTTGTTTAAGGCTTAATTTGACAATCTATAACTGAAAAGCTCTGTTTTGCTGATGTGAAACAGGGCTTTTTTTGTATGGTTGCAACGGAATAACGACTTTCCATTTTGATACAAAACAATTCCTATGTCATCTTATGGGAATTTTAACTTATGCTAGAAGAACAGAGAATAAAAATAAGAAAATTCACTTTTATTATCTTTTTTTCAAAAATAATTTTTATAACTTGACAAAATAGAATATACATTGTATATACTGAATATATGGAGGCGCATTATGCAGACTGTAGTTCAGAAATGGGGGAATAGCCTCGGTTTAAGAATTCCTTCTCTTTGGGCAAAAGACAACAATGTAAGAAGCGGCAGTAAAATTGAAGTGATTGTTGAAAAAGGAAAAATAACCATTTTTCCTCAGAAAAAATCACTTGACGACATGCTTGCTATGGTAACGCCAGAGAACATTCATTCAGAAGTTTCAACAGGCAATGCTGTAGGAAAAGAAGAATGGTAAAATCAAAATATGTTCCTGAAAAAGGTGACTTGGTCTGGCTGGATTTTGATCCGCAGACTGGACATGAACAGAAAGGTCGCCGTCCCGCAGTTTGCGTTTCCCAGAAAAAATACAATCAGAAAATAGGACTTGCCTTGTTCTGTCCTGTTACAAGCCATATAAAGGGTTATCCTTTTGAAATTGTGCTGGAAAACCATTCAATAAATGGCTGTATTTTAAGCGACCAGGTAAAAAATCTTGACTGGACTCAAAGAAACTGTGATTTTATAGAAAAAGCAGCTGAGGAAGAAATAAATTCCGTTGTTGACAACATAAAGCTAATGATTGAATAAATCCTCATTATTAAAACTGCTGAACTAAATATGAAAAAAAATGGATTTATTGACTTAAAAAAATGCAATGACTCTAGCGCTATTTTGCCTATGTAAAATACTGTTTTTTTTGGGAATACAATCCAAAAACTTATTGATTTTGCCAATTTTTAGGGCAGGACTTGCGAATTGGTTCTTGAAAAAATAAATCTCACCATTTCTCACATTCTCTGACGATTTTTTCTACGTTGCTGATATGCGGATTTTTACACACGCAAAAAAGAACAGTGTGTTTTTGTACAAGAAACAATGGTGAGCGGCAAGGCAAAAACTGTCTATACGGCGGATAATCTGGAAAAACTAAGTGAAGAGTGAATGTTATAAAACACCGAAATAGAACTTTCTTGCCTTAACATAATTATAATGAGCAATTGTTAAAAACATGTTACAATGCTCCAAGAAGGTGCAAAATGTCTTATGATGTTGTAATTGAACAGGTGAAGGCTCTTCCTGAACAGTTGCTTACATCGGTTTCGGCTTTTATAGTCGTCTTTTTATGGAGCAACTATTGAAACAAAGACAGCATTTTTTTTATTGTCAGCGATGACTATATTGATTATCTGCTTAAAATTGAAAATCATGTAATGAAAAACAAGCCGGAAGTAAAGAACATACCGTAGAAAATATGTCGGAATCCTTACAGAAATAAATGGGTTCAAATATTTCGTTCCGATGTCCTCTCCTAAAAATAAAGATTATGAAAATGGAAAAATCAGAAAAAACAGTCTTACGACAATATATATAAAAAGCAAGTGCAAGTTATATGGAACGCTCCGCAAAGAAATGTAGTTGCGATGATAATTTATTTCCGCTTGGAAAAATTATAGTTGACTTTAAGAAAGTTGAGAAGGCTTGAATTAACTACAAAAAGTGATTTTTTTTATGCAAAATCTTAGTTTTTAAACTTAAAAAAAATATACCCACTCCGCCAGGCAAAAATAGTTACTATATTTTTAAATAAAGTAACTATTTTTGGAAATTTAGTTACTTTATTCGGGTAACTTAGTTACTTTATCTTCTTAATGATATATGAATACTATTGGAAATTGCCCGAGCAGACGGTTGTCTCCCAAATCTTATTGATTATGGGAGGCTTTTTTTTATTTTCGGTGCGTAAAACATGCTTCCAGACCTTGTGATTTCTGACCTTAATTTTTCTGGCGACGATGCAGGCTTTGATTTTATTGCAAAGCTTCACTCGCTTTACCCAGAGTTAAAAATCATAGTGTATTCAATGTTTTTTTCGGCAGGAATGGTTCAGACGGCAATTCAAAACGGAGCGGCAGGCTATATTTCAAAAAACGCGCCGTCGGACGAGCTTATAGAATGCATGGAAAACGCTTTCAGTGGAAAAACTTTTGTTCAAAAAGAACTGCGGGAAAATCTTGTAAAATTCAATTCATTTACAGACGCGCTTACGCAAAGAGAAAAACAGGTGATGGCTTTAATTCTGCAAAACTTTTCCAATATGCAGATTGCGGAAAAACTGCAAATAAGACAGCGCGCCGTAGAAAATTACATTTCAAGCATTTATGAAAAAACCGGCATCAACGACAAAAAGGAATTTATCAGTCAGTTTGGAAAATAATTTAAAAAATGCGGCATGACTCTGTGGATTTTTGAATATTTTGTTCCGCTGCAGGCACTGTTATTGCTACTCTCATTTACCTAAAAAATAAGTAGAGTAAAAAATAGCCGCCAAGTTTGAACTACAGAGACGGATGTTCGACCTAAGTGGAGATACCACAAAGTCCGGGCATTTCCTTTCATTTTATATAACACATTGATGTTATGCCGTCAAATTCCAGCCAAAATCCCAACATTGAAACTATGCTTCTTTAAATCTATAATCAGAGCATGAATACTTTTTATGGAATTCTGATTCCGTTTCTTGGAACTACATTGGGTTCAGCCTGCGTTTACTTTCTTGGAAAAAATTTAAATAAAAATGTCCAGAAATTTCTTTTGGGGTTTGCGGCTGGAGTAATGGTTGCGGCTTCTGTGTGGTCGCTTATAATTCCTTCAATAGACAGTTCATCCTCGATGGGAAAGCTTGCGTTTATTCCGGCGGCGATTGGAACTGCGGCTGGAATTGCCTTTCTTTTCCTGCTCGACGTTTTGATTCCGCATCTTCATGTTGACTCGGAAAAACCAGAAGGTTTAAAAGCAAAGCTCAAGCAAAGCACCATGATGTTTCTTGCAGTTACGCTCCACAATATTCCGGAAGGAATGGCGGTCGGTGTTGTCTTTGCGGCATTTTCCGCGCAGAGCCTGGGATTTGCGGCGGCGGCAGCTCTTTCATTGGGAATTGCAATTCAGAATTTTCCAGAGGGCGCGATAATTTCAATGTCGCTTGCAGGAAACGGCGAGTCAAAAAACAAGTCTTTTGCGTTCGGAGTTCTTTCTGGAATTGTAGAGCCGGTTGCGGCCGTGATTACAATTCTTCTAAAAAATTTAATAGTGCCTGTTCTGCCTTACCTTTTGTCATTCGCGGCCGGCGCAATGCTTTACGTTGTTGTGGAAGAACTGATTCCCGAAGCTTCTGAAAAACCGCATTCAAACTTAGGCACAATCGGATTTTCGCTTGGCTTTATTCTGATGATGATTCTAGATGTGGCTCTAGGCTGAAAGTTTCTTGCCCTTTGGAAGGTAGTCTGAGCTTTTCAAGTTGCATAAATATCTGCGTTTGGAATGTGAGGAAATTGTTTTAAGACGCCCTTAAAATTTTCCAAAATCTGAACTTCATCGAGAAAAATATAATACTGCCTTGAATCTATTATCTGGTTCTTGTCGGTGATGTCGAAGGTTTGGTAAATTATTAAGTAAAATATGATAAAAAATTATCGAAAGCATAATTTTTTATGTACGAAAGCCTGTAAGATGATGGGCGGTAATCGGCAAAATGTTTTTATACGTGCAGAATAATGTTCTGCGATGCTCGGTAAAATATTGTGCGACGGTCGGAAAAAATCTTTTTGTACATAGAAGAAAATGTTCTGCGGCGCTGAGAAGAATGTTTTTGTACGTGCCGGATTTTTTGGATGTACGCTTAGAATAATGTTTTTGTGCGATGGAGATTTTGTGAATGTGCGGTGGGGCTGTATAAGACAATGCGATTTATAATGTGCGATGCCTGATGCGGTTGTTATGTTCGGGGCAACCGAATTAAAAACAATGCTGGGCTTTTAGTAAGTATTTTTCGCTTTTTAAGCAGATTAGCATTTTTTTGCTACTTGTTTTTTACAATTCCTGAGAAAATTGCATTTTTTTAAGAGATCCATGAGATCTTTCTTATTATATATTCATATTTTGCGTGCTGTTGACCCTGTGGATTCTGCAATAATCCTTGTTAAAAACTGTCTCTAGCACCCGGTGCAGATTATTTTCCACGTTCTAGTGGCTTCCCCATAGCCTTCGCCACCGGTTTCACATCGGTCAGAAGAGAGGTCATAAAATGCCGTATTTCCTTCGGGCTCTTCAGCGTTCATATGGATTTTTTTCAATACTCTAAAATACACACATCATTCCGTTCGGTACAATAATCAATTTGTTAAGTTTTTTTTAGGTTATTTATAATGCGGTTTCTCTGGAGGTCTCGGCACAAATGATGGCAACTGTCCGGGCTGTGTGTTATATTTGTTCATGTCTGTAATTTATTGCGTGCTAAATTGTTATGCTGTAATACAATCTTATCACGTATTAAAGATTTTAAAAAGTAGCTGATTTATCTTGGACAGTAGTGAAAATAAGTATGAGTAGTTACAAATTTAAGGAATTAAATAATAACAAAAATTGCAATATCAAATTGCACTATTTTTCCAAGCTTTTACACCGTATTTCCTAGAAACTGTCGCTGTTATTCGCACTAAAACTCCCGAGGCATACATACCCGTTTCCTTGCCTCCAGTCGTGTTTATTCCATATTTCACTTACCGAACTTTTTAATCAGTTCTTCGTGGTTCTTGCAGCCTGTTTTCTGGTAAATTTTGGAAAGGTAATTTTCCAGCGAGCGTTCGACAATATTCAGTTCTTTTGTAATCTGGCTGCGGCTTTTTCGTTCTATCAGTTTTTTGAAAACTGTCTGCTCCTGGCGTGTCAGGCCGTCAAAAACACTTTTATATGTAAAAAGCGGGGCTACAAGAGTCTGCTGTACGTAAGTGTCGCTGGCAAGAATTGCTTCAATGGCCGCAAAAAGTTCGCTCTCAGGGGCGGATTTTAGAACAAAACCGTCGGCATCGCCTTCAAGCGCAAGAGATACAATTCCCGGTTTTGCGAACATTGAATAGACAATGACTTTTACAGAAGGAAGATTGGCCTTTACCTCGCGCAGAATATCAAGTCCGCTCTCGTCGCCAAGGAATAAATCAAGAATAAGAATGTCCGGAAGCCTGGATTCCTTTGCAAGTTCATAAAGTTTTTCAGTGCATTCATTTTTTGAAAAAGCATAGCCACAGCAGGAATATCTGCCGCGCTCGGAAATCAATTCGCGGATTCCCCTGTTTGTGAGTGTATGGTCTTCAACTACAAAAAAACTGACTTCATGTCCCATATTCTAATTTATCCTTTTAAAAATACTGATTTGTGTTCCCTCGCCGGGGGCAGAAGAAACTGAAAATTCGGCTCCAATCAGCTGGCATCTTTTTTTTATTCCGATAAGTCCAAAATGTTTTGCACCGCCGATTCTTTTGTAACTTGAAAAGCCCTCGTATTGTTCTGCGTCATAATCAAAACCGCAGCCGTCATCACTTATAAAAATGTAAAGACCTTTTTCTTCATTCTCGCTGGAATTTCTGATAAGAATTACCGCTTTGTCGGCATTTGCATGTTTTATTACATTTGTAAGACTTTCCTGCACAATACGGTAAAGGTTCAATATATCATTTTCATTCAAAAAGGAAGTGTCTGTGTCATCAGGCATTGAGATTCTGAATTTTACATCGCAGGTCTGTGCTATAGAAGCGCAGAGGTTTACAAGATTTGCCCTTAAATCCTTTTTTTTAATATCTGCCGGCGAAAGATTGTAGCTTATAAGGCGCACGTCTGACAAAGATTTTCCCAAAAGCTGAACCGCTTCCGGTATATTTTCCGCACAATTCTTTTTTTCAAGAAGGGTCCTGCAATATCGTAAATCCTGGGCAATTGTATCATGAAGTTCCCGGGCAATTCTGGCACGCTCTTCTTCCTGCCCTTTAATCGTGAACAAAAGATATTCATTGGAATCTTTCAGACTTTTCTTTGATTTTAAAAATCTGATTAAAAGCAGCACGCTTACAAATAAAACCGCAAAAAACAGAATATCAAAAACAATAAAATAAGTTATGTAGTTGCGAATGATGTCTTCCAGCTCTTCGATAGTCTGAGTTAGGTTCATATTGTTTTTCTCTCTATATGATGTTCGCAAAGACGATATACTCCGTATCCGGCAAAGGTTGCAATCAGGCGGTCGGCAAATGAAATTGGAATCTGCGCCAGAATGCAGGAGGCAAGCAGACTAAAGCGATGTTGAACAAAAGACTTTGTAAAAGATTTTATCGGATTCATCATGTCTGGCACGTCATAATAAATATAATGGAAATAATCTATAATTCCGCTTGAAATAATGGCGCACAAAGAAGAGAGCAGGGCTATCAAAACCAGGTACAGGGCTGTAATCGCCGGAGAAATCTTAAAGTCATCCTTTCTGCGGGCAAAGAGCCAGGTGGAAAAAACAATCAAAATTCCGCAGACAGTATAAGCGGAGATAAAAGGATCAAAGACTCCTTTGTTGCAAATCCATAGAAAAGAATTAATAAGATTGTAGCCGGTTGAAACGCAAAGAGCCGGAAGAAGTCCGCAGTAAAATACAACGGCAACAGTAAAAATCGTATCGAAAAAAAGCGGAATCTTCAGCCCATGATAAAAAATTGCCGTAACAATAAAATTCAGGATTTCCGCAATAATACAAATCACAACAGTTCTAAGAGTCTTTGGCATATTGTAGAGTAATCAGACATTTCGTCAGAAAAGTATAAAAAGAGCTCCTCAAGTGACCGGTTATCATTGGATTCCCGGCTTTCCAGTGACAGCATCATATATCGGGTGAAAACAACTGCGGTATGCGCAGTCATTGCATCATAGGACAGAGAATTACATCAAGTTAAGGTATGCAAAAGCTACCTTAACTTGAGCAGAGAATGTAATAAATAAGCAGATTGTGAACACATGCGTTCACAATCTGCTTTTTTCTACTTATGGGCTCGTGAGCCCGTGAAAATATGAAGCGAAGCGGAATATTTTCACGGCTCACGAGCCCATAATCAAAATAGGAAATTTTGAAACCATAAAGCATTCTTATGTTCTTAATAACAAAAGCGTTAAGTCACCGCTGAGATATGACATTCCATACCAAAGCAAATTTTTAACTTTTGAAACTGACGGGGATTCAAAGCTTTATTTTCACTTTTATCTGGATCAAAAAGAAGATTTTGCAGGTGAAGAAAAAACAAAATATCCTCTAACTATGATGGAATCCCGTCCTGGACTGCCACTTTCAAGCCCAAGCAGTGTGGAATATAAATTCCGCCTCAAAACACTCTTAATATACAATTGATGAATTTCAACCCGATTTTTCCAAAACAGTCCATTCCAACAGCTTCTGTAGAAATTTCCCAGGGCAAGGTATATGCAATTTCAAGGGAATACAATTTTAGCGTTCCTGTAGAAGAATACAGATCTTCAGATAACGGTCCCCGCAAAAAAGATTTGCTTGGAATTTATAAATGAAGGCGAAGAAGGCTATCTGAAAATCAGCCACAAAGACAGAATCATTACCGTCACATACAACGACAAATCCGTCGAAATTCCGCTGGTAGCACCATTAAAAGACGAAACCACCTGGATGTACAATTTTGGCCTGGCTCCAAAAAAAGCCGGCGAAGAATTTCTTGAAATGATTGTCAGTGATTTGAAGCTGGAGTATTAGACAGGAATTGAAAATAGTCAAATCATTTTACATCTGATAAAATTAGATTATGATTTCGAAAAAACTGTATGAACTTGCATTTGAATTTAAAAAGATAAAACTGTGGTCAAAATTATATGATTCTCAGGTTTTTGCCATTGAACTGAGCGGTGGAGAGATTGCATATTGTTCTGTTATGGGGCACAACAAGGAGCATTTTGCACTTGCTGTTTACATTGGTGATAAAGGCTGGAATTCTTTCTTAAAATGTGCATCAGACCATGATGGGTTTACTGAATCACAGTACCAGGAACTTTTGTATTCGCAGGAATGTTTGCAGGTTTCCTTTGAAAATAAAGAAATGCTTTCGCCAGAAGAAATTGAAGGCGTTAAAAAATATACTGAAGAAAACGGAATATCTCTTCGCGGGAAAAATTCATGGCCTCAGTTTATGAAATATCAGAAAGGATTTGTTCCGTGGCCTATTTCAGAAAAAAATGACAAGAAAATTCTCGAAGAAGTTTTTGAAAGAATCTTATATATAGAAGATGAATGTGGTTTTAAAAATCTTTATCTCGAAGATTTTTATGAGAATTTTACAATTCAGAAATTTTCGGGAGTGAAACAGCCGCTGAAAATGGAGAAACTTCAGATTGCGGATTCGATTGTAGATGAATTTTCTGCAGAGTTTTCGATTTCAAATGAGCTTCTTGATAAAATTAGTGATTCAAAGAAAAAGAGAAGCCTGGATTGCGAAATTGTGATGGTTCCGAATCCTGTTCAAGAGAACAAAAAAGATGTACCCCGCTGTCCATACATGATGCTCGCTCATACAAGTCAGGATAAATTGCTGATGAATCCCATGATTTTGAATCTTGAAGAACAGTCTTCGGAAATGCTTACAGCTTTTGCAAATTCAATGCTGGAAAATGGCGAAATTCCTTCAGAAATTAGTGTTCGTGATATCAGAACATACAAATTTCTTGAACGGTTTTGTGAAGAAACAGAAATCAAACTTGTAAGAAAAGATGATATTCCAGTTCTGGATGAAATTTACATTGATTTGTGTGAGCATTTTGGAGTTGGTTCACGGGGAAATGATTCAGCACAGGAGTTAATGATGGCACAGATGGTTCAAATGCTTTCTGAAATGCCGCTTAACGAGCTGAAAGCCTTGCCAAAGGATATGATAAAATTTGCAAAATCACTGATTGGAACAGGAATTCTGCCATCTGAGGTGGAAATAAAACTCTCAAATATTTGAGAGATGGGGTTGGAATAAATTTTATGGAATATCTATCCGAATTTAAGCAAAATCAAAAATCAGATTACAAACTTTTCAAGGAGAAACTTCCGCTATGGCAGGAAAATTACATGGCAAAGGTTTGCGAAAAAATCCAAAAACTGACCATAAACGATGAAAAATCTGCTGCTGATAAATTCTGGGCAATTGAAAAAACAATTTTTAAAGAAAAGAAAAATCCAGGTGTATTAATGGAAATTCCATCAATAAGCAATCTCCTATATGCGATTTTGGATTTACTGAACCATAAAGTTATCAAAATGGAAGATTTGGTTGATTTTTCGGAAGAATTTAAGGAAAAGGTCGAAAAGATTCAGAATTTGTAGAAGAGGGAAAGGAACTTAACGGTTCTTTCAAAACAATGGAAGATTTAAGGGCTGCTCTTGATGCTTGATGTTTTTTATTCCAATCAGTTCAAAAAGGACTACAAGGTAATTCAGAATTTAGGATAACAATTTTTTGCATTATCCCAGCAGCCACTTTCGTAAATTCATTCTGATGATTCCATTAGTGTTTGATTCCGGTAAATCGTCCAGAGTCAAAATGTATTTTGGGTAGTTGTCGTTTAAAAGTTCCAGTGGACGGTATTCTCTTTCCATTGTTTCTTCCGATGACAAAAGATAGCTGACCTGAAAATATTCTCTGACTCCGTTTTTTTCTGCTACAAAATCTATTTCATATTCGCCGATTTTTCCGATGCAGACTTTATATTCACGGCGCAAAAGTTCGATGAAAACAATATTTTCAAGAAGTCCGTTAATGGCATTGTCTGAAAAGCCCAGCAGCTGAAAACGAAAGCCTGTGTCTGCAATGTAATATTTTTCCATTGTTTCCAGGAGTTTTTTTCCTTTTAAATCAAAGCGGGGAACCTTGTACAAAAACAATGCAGACTGTAAGTAATTAATATCGTTGTAAACTGTTTCCACTGCAAGAGAGCGGCCGTTTGATTTCATAAAATCGCTGATTTTCTTTGCGGAAAAAATGTTACCGATGTTGTCTGTAATGTAAAGAATTATTTTTTCCAGAACAGCTGTGTCACGAATTTTGTTTCTAGAAATTACATCTTTCAGCAGAACTGTTGAATAAATTCCGTCAATATAGGCTTTTAATGAAAGTTCACTTCCTGAAAGTTCTTTTAATCCTGGAAAACCACCAAATTTCATAAAGCGAAGAAAACTTTCATTTGAATCATCAACTGCATAGAAATCTAAAAATTCTTTGTAGGAAAGCGGAAAAACAGAAATATTTACATATCGTCCTGAAAGATAAGTTGCAAGTTCAGAAGAAAGAAGATTTGCGTTGCTTCCAGTCAAATAAATGTCGCAGTCAATTTTTTCTGAAGAATAAAGGCTGTTCACGATTTTTTCCCAGTCTTCAACTTCCTGAATTTCATCAAAAAGAAGATAAAGTCGTTTTCCACCAACTTTCTGATTCTGTTCTTTTACAAAATCATAAAGATTTTTTGAAGCAAGATATTGTGCATTTTCAAAATCTTCAAAATCAATGTAAAGTATTTGATTTTCAGAAATTCCAGTTTTGATGAAATTTTCCCGTAAAAGCCGCAGCATAAAGGATTTTCCAGAACGGCGGATTCCAGAAAGGATTTTTATGACATTTTTATCTTTATAGAGTTTTATTATTTCTTCTGACTGTTTCCTGAAAAGCAATTTTTCTATCATATTTTAGAGTATAAGTGAATTTTTTTAGATTTACAAGAAAAATTTAGAGTATAAGTGAAAGTTTTTTGATTGCGTTTTCTTTATTAATTTTAATCAAGAAAAAAATGGGACTGTCCAATAAGCTTAAAACATAGTGGTCATTGCGTTCTAAATGACAATCATACTATATATAGTGGTTTCCACATAGGGAGCGTTTAACAAACTAACGAGGTGAGTTTGTAGAGAGTCTCCTGGAGAGCTGTGCTCGTAAGGCTCAACCACCGTCCTGCATACTTATTAGATGTAAGTAAGTGACTTTTTAAAGAAAAGAAAAATCATAACCACCCGTCAAACGGGTGGTTTGCTCTTAGCCTATAAGGCTAAGGGTCTCAAGCCGAGACTTAAGTCCCATGCTTTCACTTACGTTCAAGCCTATTGCAGCTTGTCACCCGCTGGTACTACTTACTACCTTTAAAAGGGGCTTCGTATTCTTTTTCAGTAAGTTTATCCATCGCTATATCGTGGGCTTCCTGTTCCCGGATATATTTCGCAATTGTAGCTTCATTCAAGCCTACTGTACTTACGTAATATCCTTCTGCCCAGAAATGGCGGTTTCCAAACTTATATTTCAAGTTCGCATGTTTATCAAATATCATCAGGCTACTCTTGCCTTTTAAATATCCCATAAATTGCGACACACTGTACTTTGGTGGTATACTTACGAGCATATGTATATGGTCGGGCATCAAGTGTCCTTCTATGATTTCTACACCTTTGTAACCGCACAACTGTCTTAGTATCTGTCCAATACTTTTTGGCGTAAATACTATGTGATACTTACACAGCCATTTTGTATGACTCAGCGAGTCTCTTATATTTGCCATTTTGCTTTCCTCCTTGGCGTAACGCAATAGACTTGAACAAACCTATTGTACACCTTTGAGGAAAGCTTTTTTTTGCTATAAGCATTTGACTCTCGGGATTGTCTTGGGGCGCCTGTTCAGTTCTATAAAAGAGAGGATGTAAAAAAGAATCCAGTTACTGAAATGAGAGTTCAACAAAACATTCTTAATCTTCCTGTCGGTTCATGGACTGATGATTCCAGCTTGAGTTTGTGTCTTCTGGACAGCTTGGCCATTACAAAAAAACTTGATCTTGAAGATGTGATGAACCGTTTTGTAATGTGGCTTTTTGAAAACTATTACACTCCAAATTGCCGTGCCTATGACATTGGGACTACCTGCTGGAAGGCTATTGCAAATTACAAAAAAAACGGCGACTGGGAAAATTGCGGGCTTACTGATGAAAGAAACAACGGCAACGGAAGCCTGATGCGAATCAGTCCCATTTTCTTTTATCTGCTCAAAACCTACGGTCCAGACGTAATGAAAAATCCTGAAAGTTACAAGGTGATTCATCAGACTTCGGCTTTGACCCATGCTCATCCTCGTTCACTTTTGGGCTGTGACATTTATCTGGCTGTAATGTTTGAAATCTGGAACGGAACTGAAAAAGACAAGATTTTGCCCGAAGCTTTGAAGAAAGTACATTCTTATGCTGAAACTGATAAGAAAATTGAGGACGAGTTTTATCATTATGACAGGCTTTTTATGCCAGATTTTGCGAAACTCCCGGAAGAAGAAATTTCAAGTTCAGGATATGTTGTGCACACTCTGGAGGCGGCTTTATGGGCCTTTCTTGGAACGGACAGTTACCGCGATTGTCTTTTGAAGGCTGTAAATTTGGGCGATGATGCTGACACTGTAGGAGCGGTTGCTGGCGGGCTGGCAGGACTTTATTACAGCGGTGAAGAAGAAAAAGGAATTCCAGAAGAATGGCTTACAAAAATCCAGTGCAGGGATTTTATTGACGGGATAATTGAAAAAGCGGAAAGAGTTTGGTTGGGGAATTAGGTTTGGATTGCGGGATAAGTTGCGGAATAAATTGCGGGATAAGTTGCGGAATAAATTGCGGAATAAAATTTTATGTGTTAGAATTAATTTATGACAGCAGAACAAATCAAGAAAATAATTGCGAATGGTGAAAATTCCTGCGTGGAATTTAAGCGCTGCGGAAATGGAATGGAAAGTGATTTTTATGAAACTGTCTGTTCCTTTTCAAATCGCTTTGGTGGATATATTTTTTGTGGGGTTCTTGATGATGGAACCATAAATGGAGTTTCTGAAAAAGCCGCTCCAGAGATGATAAAAAATTTCATCAGCGTAATTTCAAATCCAAATCTATTTTCACCAACAATTTTTCTCGAACCTGAAATTGTAAAAGTTGATGGAAAAACTATAGTTGTCATTCATGTTTTAAACAGTTCGGAAGTTCACACCTACAAGAAAATAATTTATGACAGGAATTTTGATTCTGATGTAAGAATTACTGCTACAAACAAAATTGCAGAAATGTATATCAGAAAGCAAAATGTTTTTACAGAACAGAAAGTTTATAAATATGTAACTGAAAATGAGCTTCGTGCAGATTTGATTGATTTGTGCAGACAAAGAGCTGTCAACAAGAGAAATGATCACCCTTGGAAAAATCTCTCGAATATCGAATTACTGAAAAGCGCCCAGCTTTATACAACGGATTGGAATACTGGTGAAACAGGAATAAATCTTGCAGGAATTTTACTTCTTGGAAAGGATGAAGTTATTAATTCAGTTTGTCCATCGTATAAGACAGATGCAATTTTGAGGAAAATAAATGTTGACCGCTATGATGACAGGGAAATCATAAAAACAAATCTTATTGAAAGTTATGATTTGTTGATTCAGTTTTCAAGAAA
Organism: Treponema berlinense; assembly: GCF_900167025.1. Lineage (GTDB taxonomy): Bacteria > Spirochaetota > Spirochaetia > Treponematales > Treponemataceae > Treponema_D > Treponema_D berlinense. The sequence continues at coordinate 344,426 of NZ_FUXC01000002.1, forward strand.
ACATTTGTGGGATAAATTTTTTATGGAAGGAACTCAGACAGTCAGCTTGCGGGATAAGATTGTTCGAGAGATGATTTCAAATACTTTAATGCACAGGGAATTTACAAGTTCTTTTTCTTCAAAATTTGTAATTGAAGAAAATAAAATGTTTATTGAAAATCCCTGCAAGGCTCTAAAATGTGAAGAATTGACTCCTGAAAATTTTTCGCCAAATTCTAAAAATCCAATAATTGCATCTTTTTTTACAAACATTGGAAATGCAGACGAACTTGGGTCTGGAACGAGAAATCTTTTTAAGTACACCAGACTTTATTCAGGTCAAAATCCAAAAATGATTGAAGATGACATTTTTAAAATCATTGTTCCCTTGGATAACAATTTTTCAGCAGATTTTGGTTCTTATGAAAAAAAATCAGAACCAGATGAAACTGCCAATGTAAAACTTTCGGAAACTCAGAAGAAAATTATTGAAGAATTGAAAAAAAATAATGAACTTTCTGCCGTAGAACTTTCAAGCAAAATTGATGTTGCAACTCGAACTGTAGAATTTAATATAAAGCAATTGAAAGAGATGGGAATGCTTGTCAGAAAAGGCGCAAATAAAAATGGAGTTTGGGAGGTGAAGTAGGTGAGGAGTGAAAGTTGTTAAGAAGGTTTTTCGATTGAATGAAAGAATTTATGGTATAATTTAGATTTTAATCGAGAGGAGAAATAAATATGGCAAATTGTACAAATTGTGGGGCTGAATTGAACGAAAATCAGAAATTCTGTTCTGAGTGCGGAACACCAGTGAATCAAATCTGTAAAAATTGTGGAATTGAACTAAAAGCAGGAACTAAATTTTGTCCTGAATGTGGAACAGCTCAGTCTGAAAATCATGTAAATAAAACTAACGATAATTTGTCAACTTTAGAAAAAATCAATTTTGAAAAGGCTTCAAAAGAATTTTTAACCTCAACAAATTATGAACGACTTTTGGGACTTATAAAACCTGTTTACGAAAAACATCAACACAATGAAGAAGTTCTTTCCCTTTATCTTAGAATATTATTGGATGCAGATTTTGAAGAAGCAAAAAAATTTCTTGAGAGAATCACTGATGAATATTTGGATGTTTATTTCTGCAAAATCAAGGCCTGCATGTTGGATAATGAATTTACTGAAGCAGAAGAACTTCTTGATAAAGCAGATACAAAATGGCCTGAAAACAAAATTCTAAAATATGTCCGAACGGAATTACTTTTGAGAATTGGAGCAGAAACAGAAAATCAGGAATGCATTGCAGATGGACTGGAACTTCTTTGTAACACAGAAAATCCAGAAAATAAGCGGGAAGAAAGTGAATGCAGAAAGATTTTTGTTGTGATTGATGATCTAGAACTTTATGATATGCATGATTCTGAACTTCATGATTATATCTTCGTTCTGGAGTTTATTAAAAGAGTTGCTGATAATGGAAACCTGTGTGCTCAATCATATCTTGGATTTCTATATGATAAATTTAATGAACTGGAGCGGGATTATGAAAAAATCTGGATGCGTGCAGAGCAAGGAGATATGGTTGCACAATACAAACTTGGCACATTGTATGAAAATTTTTATAAGATTATAAATTTTAAAGGCAACTACAGAGAAACAATCAAATGGTACAGAAAGTCTGCTGAACAGGGGTACGAAGTTGCCCAATATTGTCTTGGAAGAATGTATTATTATGGTGACGGAATATCTCAGAATTACAAAGAAGGCTTGAAATGGTTTTTGGAATCGGCCGAACAAAACTATGCAGAGGCACAATACAGTCTTGGTCATGCATACGAAGAAGGAATCGGAGTAGAGTCAAATTACGATGAAGCAATAAAGTGGTACGAGAAAGCTGCAGAACAAGGTCATAGTAAGGCTAAAAGGGCATTGGACAATCTTAAAAAGAGAGGGCGTCTGCCGGATTTATTTGAAGAATTTGAACGGATTGATTCAGGAATGAAAATTATTCGTTCAAAAAACTTTGATGAATAAGTCAGTGATTTATACTAAATTATATAATTGGAATTGAATTATATGAAAGTTGAATATGTTAATCCGTTTGTAGAAACTTCTTTTCAAGTTTTGAAGGAAGTCCTTGGGGGAACTTCTGTTACCAGGGGTGACTTATATCTGAAATCTACTGCGATGCCTGTAATGGGGGTTGCGGTAGTAGTGGGTTTTGCTGGAGAGATAGAAGGTCGTGTTCTTTTTGATATGACACTTGAAACTGCTCTCAATTTTGCATCACAGATGAATGGTGAGATTCTTAGAAAATTCGATGATTTGGCAAAAAATACAATTTGTGAGTTGGCAAATATTATCACTAGTCAGAGTGTAACAAAATTTCATGAACCTGGGCTTAAATTTGATTTGACTCCCCCTGTACTTTTTGTTGGTGAAAATATGGAAATTGCAGCTTTTAGCGGTTTATCAGAGAATGTTGAAGCATTAATTGTTCCAATGATTACAGAATTTGGTAAAGTGGAAGTTAATGTTTCGTTGCGGGAAAATTTCAGTCAAAAATCTTGCTCTCCAAAGGATATAGTTAAGACAAAAATTCAAACTCCAAATCTTTTTTCCTTTGCAACCTCAGAACTTTCTCAAGATGCTTTTTTTGCATGGTTTTTTTCTTGGGCCGAATCTAAGTATAAGAATGTTGATAAGGATTTGCATGAGTGTGCGAAAACATCATTGGCTAGATTTTATGGTTCAGGATTGCCGAATGAAATTTATTCAATTGAAATTCAGAAACAGTATAATAATATAGATTTATGGCTAAAAATTAATGATGAATATGATTTAATCATTGAAGATAAAACAAACACAACAATGCATGACAATCAGTTAGCAAGATATAAATCATATTTTGTTGATAATAAAAAGTCGCGTTTTGTTTACTTAAAGACTGGTGATTTTAAATCTGGAGAAGAAAATTTTGCAAGAATCAACGGTTATAGAATTATAGATACTTTTATACTTGATGATTTATTCAAGAATTGTTTGACCGCAAATGAAATTTTCAAAGATTACAGTAATATGATTCGAACCAGAAAAATTATAAAACAATTGGTACAAAAGTTTAATGAATTGAATTTATACTCTAGGTGCGATATGTACAAAAATACATGCCTGTATTTTTGGTTTAATTTTAATAAACAGAATCAAAGTTTTTTAGCATTAGATATTGTATTTAGTTTGCAATGTCAGAAATTAGAACTTATCTTTCATGGAAAAAAGGATGGTAAAGGAAGTTGGATAGATTCTGGAGATGAACTTGATTTATTGATTAAACATATATCTCCAAAGGTTCGAAAAATTCTAAATAATTATGACTTTGAACCAAAATACAATTATTACACTTCTAGTATAGAATATGAAGATTCTTTAGATGTTTTCAATTTATTAAAAAACCTTATAAACGAATTAGAGAAAGTTATAAATTATTCTTTAATAAATTAATTAATGTTAGAAGGAGGAGAACTAAAAATGGCAAATTGTACAAATTGTGGGGCTGAATTGAACGAAAATCAGAAATTCTGTTCTGAGTGCGGAACACCTGTAAATCAAAAATGTGTCTGTCAAAATTGTGGAATTAAACTAAAATCAGGAACTAAATTTTGTCCTGAATGTGGAACAGCTCAGTCTGAAAATCATGTAAATAAAACTAACGATAATTTGTCAACTTTAGAAAGAATCAATTTTGAAAAGGCTTCAAAAGAATTTTTAACCTCAACAAATAATGAACGACTTTTGGGACTTATAAAGCCAGTTTACGAAAAGCATCCCCATAACGAAGAAGTTCTTTCCCTTTATCTTAGAATATTATTGGATGCAGATTTTGAAGAAGCAAAAAATGTTCTTGAGAGAATCACTGATGAATATTTGGATGTTTATTTCTGCAAAATCAAGGCCTGCATGTTGGATGATGAATTTTCTGAAGCAGAAGAACTTCTTGATAAAGCGGATACAAAATGGTCTGAAAACAAAATTCTAAAATATCTCCGAACGGAATTACTTTTGAGAATTGGAGCTAAAACAGAAAATCAGGAATGCATTGCAGATGGACTGGAACTTCTTTGTAACACAGAAAATCCAGAAAATAAGCGGGAAGAAAGTGAATGCAGAAAGATATTTGTTGTGATTGATGATCTAGAACTTTATGACGATGAATTTATTCTGGAGTTTGTTAAGAAAATAGCAGAGAAAGGTAATATCTGTGCTCAATCCTATTTAGGATTTATTGGAACAGAAGATGAACAGAATTACGAAGTAGCGTGGTGTAAAAAGGCCGCTGTGCAAGGATATGCAGAGGCACAGTCCACCCTTGGAAGACGATATCTGCATGGGTATGGTGTAGATAGGAATTATAAAGAGGCTGTGAAATGGTATAGAAAAGCCGCTGAACAGAATTATGCAAGTGCACAGTATGCTCTTGGAGAATTGTTAGAAAATGGCTGTGGTATTGAGTATGATTACAACCAAGCTATTGAATGGTATAAGAAAGCTGCAAATCAAGGAAATAAAGGTGCACAAGAAGCTCTGGAACGACTTGGTGAATAACCAAACGAAAAACAGCGTAGCACTGCCGAAAGCATTCAAAAGAGTAACTGTTACTAAAAAATAAATGGAGAAGGAAACATGAATAAAACCGAAAAAGATTTGCTTATTAAAATTGCCAGAAATTCAGAACCACAGACTGCTTTTGATTTGCTGAAAAAGGGAAAGGCTTGTGACAGCGAATATGCTGAGATTGTTCAAAATCAGATTGATTTGGGTGTAAAGAAAATGCATCTGCCTGAGCCTTGGAACGGTCACTTGGGAAAAGCTAAAATTATGATAATCAGCTCAAATCCTTCGATTGGCGTGGACGAAGATTTTCCGACTGCGGGCTGGTCTGATGATGAAATTGCAGATTTTTTTGACAATCGTTTTAAAAATAATTCAAATGGAGTTTCCATGTACTGGAAGTCCATTGCAAAATATGCGGGATGGATTTGTCCAGAAGTTGCAGGTTTGGATGCAGTTGAAATTCTTGATAAAGTTGTTGTAAGCACGGAAGTTGTTCACTGTAAGTCAAGGAGTGAAATCGGTGTTAATGCCTGTGTCGAAAAAGAAGTTCATTTTTTGAATGAAATCGTAAAAAAATTTTCTGGTGAAATTGTCCTGATTGTTGGAAAAGTTGCCCAGAATTTTTATGAAAACGGTATGTTTTCAATCCCGGATAGATTTAAAGTTGCAGTTATTCCACATCCTAATGCTCATGGGGTTACAGATGAAGAAAGAAGAAATGGAATGATGGAACAGTTGGGATAGTGAGGAATCGTGAATTTACATTTGAGGGAAAGTTTTGTGTGTAACTTGCAATATACGGATTACTTGCTGATTAACAAGGGGGAATATAATCATGGACAAAAATTCTATTGGAGAAAAGTTTTATAAGGAAGTAATTGTAGACGGGAAAAAAATTAATAAGTGGGTAAAACTTGTTAGCATAAGGATGCTTGATACTTCGATAGAAAAGAATTATTTGGGTTATTTGGTTAATGATATTTATTATACAGAAGAAGATGGCAATGAAGTTTGGCGAGAATTTGATGATAAGGGGAAACTCATTTCTCATAAAGATCTAAAAGGTACAGAAGAATATTGGACTCATGAGTACTATTCTAAAGATAACTGTATTTACTCAAAATGTAATAGCGGAAAAGAAATTTGGTATGACTATGATAAAAATAACAATATGATTCATAGTAAAACCTCAGATGAGTGGGAAGAATGGAATGAATATGATAAAAAAGGAAATTTGATTCATCAAAAAACTTCGAATGGATGCGAAAAGTGGAATGAATATGATAATAATGGAAACAAGATTTATGTCAAAGATGACATTTTTGAACATTGGTTTGAATATGATTCTAATAATAATTTAGTTCATGATAAAACAACTTCAGATAGAGGGGTAATATCTGAAACTTGGTACGAATTCAATGAAAAGAATCTATTAATTTATGAAAAGACTGAATGGGTGAATGAACAAAAAGATGAAACTTGGTATGAGTATGAACTAAATGGAAAAATTTTGATTGAATATTCTTATAAAGCCATATAGTAAAACAGAATTATTCAGCATGACTGAAGAATCAATAGATTTTGAACATGAAATCATTAAAATCCTTACCTCCAAAAAAGATTTTGTTAATTTTGAGTTATCTATAAAACTTATATTCAAGTAAAAACAGTCGGAATTCCTCCGGCTGTTTTTTTTATGAAAAAAGTTGCCGTAGAGGCAATTTCTTCTATATTAATGGTGCTAAAATTAAAAGGAGTAACAAAGATGGAAAAGAAAGGTGATTTTGCTGTAATTATCAACGGTCAGGAAGTTTGCAGGACAAACGATTTTAACGAAGCTCAGACGGTGCTTGCACAGAACTCTAGCCCGACAAATTTCGACCAGAAAATCTTGAACATGACAAAAATGAAGGAAATGCTCATCGAAAAGTACAAGGACGGAACTTTGGGCGACGGCAATGATGGCTGGTAGTTGTCAAATCAAACTTTTTTCTATATTGAAACTACCAAATTTTTGGCGATGGTTGAGTTCAGGGAATCCGGGTGGGAACTGGGCTCAGCCATCTTTTTTTCAAGTCAATTTTTATTTATAGGAGAAAAAGCTCAATGGTTAGAAAAATCAACGATGTTGAAGTTCTTAAGTTTGTTGTTGATGGTAAGGATTTTGAGGAAACTTGCAAGGTTCAGTCTATTTATATTGAAGACGAGAACAAAAAAATGCGTCTTATGGAAAACGAACACTTTAAGCAGGAAACTTATCTTGATGACAACGGCAAGACTATTCTTGAAAAAAATGTGGAAGATGGAAAAGCTTCTGTTTCAAAGTTTGAATATGCCAAAGACGGAACTGTTTATGAACGAACTTATGATTCAGAGGGAAATCAGATTTCTGAGCGAGTAACGACAGAAGAAAACGGCCGCAAAATTACCAGAGATGGAAAAGGCAAGGAAACTGTCATTGAAAATATTGAAAAAGACGGAATCAAAATCAGAAAAATTACCCGCAGCAAAAATGGCGAAGTTTATGAAAATTCTGAAATCCACTTTAATTCCAAAGGGGAAAAAACTTACTGGAAAACTGAAAGAGGCAATGAGGTTCTTGAAAGCTGGATTGAGCGTGATGAAACTGGTTACTGCATTCTCCAGAAACAGTCCGACGGAACAGAGTATCGCAATGTAAAAGCTGACGACAAAAAGCATGTTATAATGTACAAGACCGAAAACGGTGAAGAAGAAATCTACGGCATCACAGAGCTTGAAGAAAAAGACGGCGTTAAAACTCAAATTTTCTTTGAATTGGCTTAGTTTATTTAATTTTAAAAGGAGCAGACATGGCAGAAAATAACGGAAAGCTTCGGGATTTTGATGAAAAAAAGTGGGTGAATAAGGAAGATTTGTTCACGGATGATCTTGTTGAAATCAAAAAGACAAAGCTTCCAAAAACTGGCGAAATCAGAATTTCGTACACAAATGTAAAAGATCCTGCATGGTATGAAGACTATGAACTGGTTGACTGGAATGGTGTGAAAATCGACAAAAAAATTTTCCCGCTGATAAAGTGGCTCAATGATTCCGGCTACAAAACGACTTTCTGCTGTTCCGGGCATCTTTTAAAATTGAAAATCCTGCACACGGATGATGTAAACAATGAAAGATTCGGGGTAAAATACCTTTACGAAAGAAAAGACCAGCTTTCTCATGGATACATAATGTTTGACAGGCGTTATCCAAAAATTGAAAGGTTGTTCAAAAATTATGAGAAGAAGCGATTTGGTAAAAAAATTGCAAAAACTCATTCCTATGTAAAAAATTGTGATCTTGCACTTTCAAGACTGTTCAACCTGCCTTGGCGTGAACTTGTCTCCAATCATTTATCAAAAATAAAGGCAGAGCCGTTCTTTTTGATAAGAAAGGCTAGTGCCTATAAACAAAATATAGGCAAGTATGTCAAATCTGGAAAAAAACAGACGGGAATTTACTTTCACTATTGCAATGAAAATCCAGAGGTTCAGGATAAAGTGCTTGCAAACCTGGAAAAAATGCTGAGAAGTGTAATCAGGTAACGGACAAAGGATTGGAGTAATTGCGGAGCAAGTCTGGAACGAAGTGGAAGACCGAAGGCGCGGTTAGACGCCGGAGTTACGGAAAGCCTGGTTTTTGAAAGAATGGAGGTTGAGCCTGTCGAAACCACCATTCTTTCAAAAATGGCCCCATATAAAAGGGAAATTAAATGACAGAGAAAGAATTGTTTCAACGAAAGATAAAATTGAACAAAGATTTTGAGTGGAATGATGAAAATGTCCGCAGAATTTTGAATTTTAACGACGCGGTTCTGTTGAAATATGTGGAAGCCTGGGAAAAAGTTGAACATATCGACAGAGATTTTCAAAAATTACGGAATGATGGCAGCAAGGTTTACGAAAACTACAGAATTGAGGCGGAAATCGTTTATTGTGAGAAAGATTCAGATACCGCAAATGGGGAGGAGTTGAATTGGCTGGAAGAAAATCATTGTTATGCAGGAAATTCTGTTGTGGTGGAATTTGATGCAGATGGCGGTGGTTATGTTCATCCACTAGAGCAATTGGAAGATTGTTTTTTGATGGACACCAGCTGGAATATTGAAATTTTTGACAGACTAGAATTTAAGAAAAAGAAGATTTCGTATTTTATGCACAACCTTTTTTGTGACGGTCTGTTTTCACTGGAAGATCTGCTCAGAATGGATTGGAAAAATTTGCAGGTGATTGTTCGGATAGAAATGATGTGAGGACCTTGCAATACGCTGAGGATTTTATACGGGTCCAGATAAGATTCCTGAAAAACTGTGATATAATGGAAGAAAGGTGTATTCGATGGAAGATTATACGGACAGATTTGTCGGGATAAGATTTTTAGGTTGGATACAGAGAAGATGTGTTATGACGACAGGCCAGTGGCCTGCCCTTTTTTAGGATTTTAGAGAAAAACGAGGAAGAATTTATATTTTTAGAATTTGTTTTTATAAGTACAAAGTAACCTTCCAAAGAAAATAAAGGAGCATTTTTTCATCGGTTCAAGCCCGATGAAAAAATAGAATTATTAAACTTTAGGGTTTACGCGGAGAAGCGATTTTAGGAAAAGAAGAATAATTTTTTATTCGAGTCAGGCTCGAATAAAAAATTCTGAAATTTAACTTTAGGGCTTGAACGAAGAAGCGGTTGTACGCGGCTTTACGCCGCTTAGAATTTACAAAAAGAAGCATTGCTTCTAAAATATAATACATAATCTTCTTAAAGGAATAGATTTAAGAAATCTGATTCTGTATAAGAAATATAATTTGTCATAACAAGAGGTTCGTAGCCGACAGCGGGTCAAGCCCGCTGCGGTACAACCCATTGTTATAGCGACACGCCAGTGGCGTGAAAAAAAGGAGTAGATTTTGGAAATAAACAAAAAAACATGGGCAGCATTTTCATTGCATCAATTAAAAAAGAATATCGATACTAATCCCGATTATCAGCGTCCTGCTGTCTGGACAAAAGCTCAAAAACAACTTTTGATTGATACGATATTACATGGATATGATGTGCCAAAATTATACTTTCGTAAGATAAGCAAAAATCCTGAAAAGTTTGATGTTGTAGATGGACAACAACGTTTAAGAGCGATATGGGGTTTTATGGACGATGAGTATCCTATAGGCAAAGATTGTGACCCCATAAATGGTATAGAAGTCGCAGGAAAGAAATATAGTGAGCTTGATTTAGATATTCATCAAATTATTGATATGTACCAACTTGATGTTGTTGTAATTTCTGAATCTTCAGAAGATGAAGTCCGTGATTTATTTTTACGTTTACAAAATGGTACAAATCTTAAGGCTCAAGAAAAAAGAAATGCAATGTCTGGAAAGATGAGAGATTTTTGTCACGATTTAACAACTCATCCTTTCTTTGAAAAATCTGTATCTATAAAAAATGTAAGATTCTTATATGATTTGCTTGCAGCTCAAATGTGTCTTGTCACAATGAATAAAGGAGCTTGTAATGTAAAGGATGCAAATTTAAATAAGCTATATATTGAAAATATGAATTTTGATGAAAATTCTAAAGTTGCTAAAGATGTTACAAGAACATTAGATTTACTTTTTAAGATATTTCCTTCTGAAACTCCAGAATTAAAAAGACCTTATATTTTAGTTCTTTTTATTTTAGCACAAACACTTTTGAATGAATATGCTATAAAAGGTCGAGAACAAGAAGTCTTTGATTGGTTTATTGATTTTGTTGCAAGGGAAGAAGCAGAAAGTAAAAAATCTGAAGATGAACAAGACAAGGGATTTTTCATTTATCATGAAAAAGCTCAGCACAGTACCGATACCGAAGATTCCCTTGATTGGCGATATAAATTCCTTCTTGACGATCTGTTTGTAAAATTGCCGAATGTTCAACAAAAAGACCCACAGCGACTTTTTGATGAATATCAAAGAAAAGCAATCTTTAGGAAAAATAAAGGGATATGTCAGATTTGTGGAAAAGAATGTACTTGGAATACATTCCAAGCTGACCATATACTTGCATGGAATAAAGGCGGAGCAACAACTGTTGAAAACGGACAAGTATTGTGTCAGGAATGTAATGCAAAAAAAAGTGACAACTAAAATATAACGCTATAACAAAGCTTCAAAGCCGACAAACCGGTCAAGCCGGTTTGCGGTTTAACTCATTGTTAGGTTGATGGGCCACTGGCCCACTTATTGTTAATAAGGTAAATCTTCCAACATTTTTTCTCTTCAAAAAAATAAAATCGTTGGAGGATGATAATGATTTTAAAAGGAATTTTGGACGGCATTTCTGATGGTATAAAGAGTGTTCTGTGTTTTACTGATAGGGCTTATATAAAGATTAATGGAAAAAGAATTAAAAGAATAACTACATCAGATATCATTGATAATATTTTTCAGGAAAATATAGGAAATGAAATAGAATTATCAACGCGTTTTTCTTTATTATTTGGTACAGTTGTATACAGCGTAAAAGAAAGCAATGGAGAGGTAAATAAAACTGGAATATTAAATTTGCTTTTAATGGGAATGTTGAGAACACTTTGTTGGTTAATTTGTTACGGAATAATTTATGGTATTTTTTATGGAATCATGCTTGCAAACGATTTGGATGACAGCATTGTATCATATATTCCGATGATATTATTTCTTTATCCTATTTATGCATTTATCAGAGATTTAATTTTAAGAAATAAATTAAAATAATACTGTTGATGGCGGGTCAAGCCCGCCTATTTTTATAGACAAAACAATATTGGATGTGGTAAAATAATCCCACAAGGAGAAACAAATGCCAAGAATCGTTCCAATAAGGGATTTAAAGAACACAACCGCCATTTCAACTCTGTGCCATGAAGATGAGGAGCCTATTTTCGTAACAAAAAATGGCTATGGTGATATGGTTTTAATGAGCATGGAGACTTACGAGAAAAATCTTTTTCTTGCAAATGTATACGGAAAACTAGAAGAAGCTAAAGAAGATATGAGAAATGGCAGATATTCTTCTGTTGAAGATGCAATTTCCAGAATAAGAGAAAAACATGGCTTATAATGTAAGAATTATGGAAAAAGCAGAAGAAGATTTGTCAGAAATTGTAGATTACATTTCTGATATGCTTAAAAATCAAAAAGCGGCGAACAATCTTCTTGCAGACTTTCTTAAAGAAAAAGAAAACCTGGTGGAAAATCCATACATGTATCCTCTTAGCGATAATCAAGTATTACAGAACGATGGGTATCATCGTTTTCTTTTTTACAAAAATTTTATTGCATTATACTTAATTGATGATGAAGAAAAAATTGTCTCAATAATGCGTATTTTCTATGCAAAAAGAGATTATGCTAATTTAATATAGAAGAAAACCTAACATGGTTTTCAAAACCGATAAAAACTTTGTCACAAAAGTTGCTTTTCGTGGCTTTACGCCACCGCAACTTTTGCGCCAATTTTGCCTTCGGCAAAACCGTTTTTACGGTTTAAAACGCTAGTTAGGTTGATGGCGCACTGCGCCACTTACTGTCAGTAAGGAAAATCTTCCAACATTTTTTTCTCCGTAATGAAAATAAAATCTGAAGGAGGATTTTAATGGCAAAAGAAAATAAGAATTCTGAAGCGTTAGGAGCAGGAATCGGAGCTGTAGCGGGGGCTGGAGCTGGTATTGGAGTTGCAGGTGTAGCAACTACAGCGGCAACAGCAGCTGCGGCAGGAGGTACTAGTGCCGCTGCTATTACAGGAACTGTAGCTGCCGCTGGCGGTGGAGCCGTTGCTGCTGGTGGCGGTGGAATGGCTGCTGGAGTTGGAGCCATAGCCGCAACCTCTGCAGTTCCTGTTATTGGTTGGGCTATAGGCGGTGCTGTTGTATTGGGAGCAGCTGGATTTGGGATTGCAAAATTGATAAAATCTAAAAAAAATAAAAAATAATTCATAGCAATTGCTCCAACATAAGATTCAGTCAAGTTGAACTTGACTGAATTATTTATTGTTGACAAATATTCACTATAGTTCATATAATAAAGTATGTGGAATGTAGATTCATCAGATGAATATGATGCATGGTTTCTAACACTGGACGAAGAAAGTAAAGAAGCGGTATTGCAAAGAGTTATTTTACTTAGACAATACGGACCGAATCTTCCTCGCCCATATGCAGATGTACTTCATGGTTCTAAAAAGCTAAAGAATCTTAAAGAACTGAGAAATCAGACACAGAAACATCTTTTGAGAGTTGCTTATTACTTTGATTCTGCAAGAAATGCATTTCTGCTTACCGGCGGAGACAAGAAAGGAAAAGATCAGGATAAATTTTACAAGGATTTAATTGCCGAATCCGAAGTAATCGTAGAAAAACATGAGAAGGAGTTGGAAGATGAAAGACGCAATCAAAATGATGGAAAGTAACATGTCTCCGGAAGCAGTTCGCCGTGCTCACATAAAAGCAGAACAGGATATTATGACAATCCGTCTTGCACAGCTCCGTGAAGAACAGAATGTAAAACAGTCAGAAATGGCAAATTTTACTCAGTCATCTGTTTCAAAAATTGAAAAAAGAAAAGATATAAAAATTTCAACATTAATAGATTATCTTGATAGTCTTGGTATGGGATTAGAAATAATAACTTATCCGAAAATGGCAGTTTCAAAAAAACAGGAAAAAGTTCTGTTGAAAGTATAAGAAAACCTAACATGCACTTCAGAGCAGACGCACGGTCAAGCCGTGCGCTGTTTAAGTGCGTAGTTATGCCCACAGCCCACTGGGCTGGAAAGGAGGAGTAAGAAAATGAAAAGAAATTTTTATTGCTTTTTTATACTTTTGCTTGCATTGTTTAATTCTTGTCAAAATGGAACAGGAAGTGAGAATCTTGTTGGAGATAAAACCTCAACTGATATTACAGATGATACAAAAAAAGAAGAAGATAATATTGGAAGTGCCTATATTATGAATGGTTCATTAAATAATATTAATTGGTATGTTCCAGATGTTAGCAATGACATTCAATATTTTTCTTTTACAAATTCGCAAATTTACTATAAATTCAGTTATAATGAAAATTCTACTTTTAGTGGTTTGGGCTCATCTAAAGTTGGTAATATAACATTTTTAAAAACAGATTTATCAAAATTTAAATATCGTTGGGATGGAAGTATAAGTGGTTCTGAAAAAACAGAAACTATTCTTCTTCTAGATAAGGATGTTTTGGTTGTAAACAGTGGATTCGAGTGTACAAATGAAATCGCAAAGACTCATATTTGTTATAAAGATTTATCCGCATATACAAATGATATTCCATTTATGGGTTTTGGAAAAACAGCTCAAAATAGTTATTCAGAATGGTTTATATTTACTCCATCTGGAAATTGTTATAAGCGATATTTAAATTCTCAAAGTAATGAATTATTAATTATAAGTGGAACTTGGGAAAAAACTGAAGACCAAACATATAAAATATTCTGGTCAAAAAATAATAAAAATAAATATGATATTTTAAAGGGAACAAAACTATATCAAAATGCAAGTGAAAATATAAGTGCTGTTCCTATAAATTTATATGTTACAAGGTATTAAAAGGCATAACAAAGGTTCGTAGCCGACAGGCAGTCAAGCTGCCTGCGGTACAACCCATTGTTATGTGGACGCCCGCACTGGGGCGCTTGTGTTAAGAAACAGAAAAAAATGCCGATTTATAAATGAGGTATAAAATGAATATAGAGAAAATTTGTAATGAAATTCTTGATGAACTTAATCCTTGCTACGATATAGAACAATCTTTGAGAAATGCTTTTATCACTGTTATAAAATATTTAAATCAATTCCCTGAAAATCTTTCAGTTCGTTCTAAAAATAATATTCCTGATGTAAAAACAAGAGAAGGAATAGAACAATTAGCTATTTCATATTTTAATGGCTTCCATTCTCCTACTGTTCCGAAACTGCCACAAACTGTACCAGATGAAATGGTAAGTTTCATCATGGAAATTGTTTTTAATCATTCAAAGCAAGAAACAGAGGAAATAAAAATAACTCATTTGGAATCAATGGCTTCTGAAAATGCTGTTGGAGCACTTTTGGAAAGATACTTGGATTCTGTTTTAAGAGAAAAAGGCTGGGCTTGGTGTTGTGGAAATTTTGTAAAAGCTATCGACTTTATAAAATTTGACAATGGTGTTTGGTTTGAATTGCAGATAAAAAATAGAAGTAATACAGAAAATGAAATAGTCAAGAAAAGTGCAGTCCCAAATACCCCTTAAATTAAGCTGCTATTAACATAGCTGTTTTTGACAGCCTGTATTTAGTTGGAGGAAAACCTCCGTTTACAGTGCTGATTCTTACAGTGTTGTAGTAAGCAAAAATGTATCTCCAGACTTCTTTTTTTACTTCTTCGGCTGTCATTTTTGTCGTGTCCATCTGATAGATTTTTTCCTTTTTAAGGGTAGCGAAAAAACTTTCCATTCTGCAGTTGTCGTAGCACTTTCCGACATCGCTCATGCTCTGGACAATATGCAGCTGTCCAAGAACCTTCTTGTAAGCCTTGCT
>NZ_FUXC01000006.1 GCF_900167025.1 Treponema berlinense
TACAGACAGATTGTCCGCGTTGGTCGAGCGTGTAAAAATGAATGCCCAGTGGAGGCACAGATATATGACAATCGAACAGGAGATTAAGCTGCAGGTCGAGGCCCGGACAAACGAAAGACTAAATGAAAAACTTAATGAAAAACTAAACGAAAAGACTATCGAAACTGCCAAAAAGATGCTCGAAAACAATATTCCGGCAGAAATTGTAGCTAAGTGCACCGGACTGGAGATTTCTCAAGTCGATAAACTCAAACAGTCTTAAATCAAATTTTTTTACAAGTGCCTCTTCTTTTACCAGCTCATAAGCCGTAAAAAAGGGGCTGTTCTTTCTTTTTTGGACAGCCCTCTGTAAAAAATTACATATATTTTACGATAAATTGGTTTATTACAAGATCAATAATTTCTGGAAAAAGTTCGACAAGTGCGTCTTTGTCATAATTTGTTTTTAAAATTTCGACAAGTTGGCTAGAATCAGCGGTAAAAGTATCCATAATTTTTTGATGCCCTCTACAATCGTAAACATCAACATCCATTGTTACGGACGCTGTAATTTGACCTTTTAATTTAGAGCCTTCGACAACCTTTTTATTAAAAGTAAATGTTACAAAAATTGTGCTTTTTGCGTTCAGTTCTCGTAACAAAAGTTTTGTTTTTTGAGAACCGATTTCATCAATTTTTTTGTAATTGTCAGCATAAATTTTTGTATCCGAAAATGTAAAAATTGACGGTGTAATTGCTTTATACTGTTTTGAATTGATTATTTTATCCTTAGGAACAACTGTAATTCCCATGTTTGTTTCTAAAAGATATGCAAATTGTTCATCTGCATAATTTATTCGGTCTTGGGCAGTCTGAATTTCTGGATTATTTTTGCCAAAGATTTTATTTATTGAATTTGTAATCATTCCGTCCAAATCTTTATAATCATCATCGCGTTCTTCCAACCATGGAACATTTAAAGTTCCACGAACAGAAAGTATGGCAACTGGTTCATTTGCTTTAATTGCAAAATTATTTGAAATACAACTAGAAAGAAAAATAGTTGTAAATATCGCTAAAAAACCAATGTTTAGTTTTTTCATGTTTAACTCCCATAAAAAGTCAAGATTAAAACTTCAGTTTTAGAATTGCCTTTTTATTGCAATTTCGTAGAAAAGTGAGAAATTGCAATTGATTAGTAAGTTTGCAATGCAAACTTGTAAAGATAAAAACAGACGCCATTTTTGGCTGTTTTTATCTTATCCCCTGTTTTTTTTTACTCAGAATTGCTAATTTTAAAACTCTTTTATTCCAAAAAATAGTCCATAATAAATTTTGAAATCAAGTTTTCTATTAATGCTGGAAATAAATCGACCAAAGCTTGCTGATCATAATTTTTTCCAGAAATTTCAATTTTTTCTGGTGAAAGCGAAGTATAAGTTATTGGTCTTGATTCCTTTCCGTTTGCTCCGATTATAAAAACTTTCATTTCTGCTAAGGCAGAAACTTCGCCATTCCATTTGTTTCCTTGAACAAGTTTTTTTTCAAAATTAAAATCAAAACGAAACATTCCTTTTAAGCCAAGTTCTTGCATTATAATACGTGCTTTTTTTCGGCCTATGCTTTGAATTTTTTGGTATCCGCTTAAAAATGCTCTGGAATCTATATAAGTAAAAATACTTGCAACCTGTTCTGAATAAGCTTCTGAGGAAAGAAAATCTTCTCTGTTAATTATTTGAATATTTGCAATTTCTTGCATTTTTTCTCTAAAAATCTCATCTGCTTTTAAGAAACGTTCTTCAGCACTAAAATTTTCTGGATTTTTTTTTATCAATCAGTTTATTGATTTGCTCAGAAAGTAAGCCGCCTTTTTTTATATTTTCATCTAATGTTAATGAGGAAACATCAGTTTCCGATTTGCGTTTTTACGCTGCTTTGCGTTTTTTTGTATCTACTATTTAATTGGCAACGAAATTCAAATTTTGCACATTTTTAGTGGGGAAAAATTGAGAATTTTACGATTTTTTTAGATGATGATTCTGGACAGGTGTATTTACGTAGTGGGAGGATGAATAGGAAGGAAAAAATCTATTCTATCTTAAAAACATCAACTAGACGCATAATTTACAAAGATGTACATACGTTTTTAACGGGCAAAAAAAAGCCCGCACAGTGCCGTTTGTTTGTTTTTCTCGGAGTTTTTAACGGCTCTATGCGGGCAGGATTTGTTTTACGGTACGGTAAAATGTCCCGGAAAGGTAAATCACTCTTCCCTTTCCAAGACATTAAGCAGAGTTTGCTTTCCTATTCTTCAATAAGTAAGCTTAAATCATGAAGCTGAACAGACTGTCCATTTTTGATACTATTAGATACAATTTTGAAAACAAATTCTGTTTCACCGGTTAAGTTATAGGCAGTTTCAAACATAGCAGGAACTGGATCTATTCCACCTTTTGTAGAAGACAATGTTCCTTGTAAGTTTTCACCTACATAAACATCACACTTCATAGTATCAGCACCTTTACCTGCATTAAGTGCAGCCATTACACCTGTTACTTTCAGATTTTTGCCAGCAGCTGGCTTTACCTTTAATTTAAGCGTATAAAGAACGCTTCCTGTTTCGGTTGGAGCTACAGGGAAGCCTTTTACATGTAATCCACCGTTTGCAGAAGCAGGATTTTTAATCTGCCAAAATTCATCTCCCGTTACTTCTGGAGCTTCATCAGATTTTTCGTACTTTGAGGTCTCTTCATTATAAACGTACTTACAAGCACCCTCAGTTCCGTCAATGTCAGCTTTTAAGCAAAGGGTTTTAAGAACGTCTCCAATTTCAATGGTTGCGCTTTCGGCAGTTACAAGAGCGGAGTTACCTGTTACGTTTGTTTTAAGCACCTTAGCAATATCGGCACCTTTCTCGCTGAAGTCTGTGATTTTTGTGTCAACTTTAGGCAGGTTACCAGAAGCAACTGTCGTTACAAAACTATCTACATTGAGAAGGTCTTCGTTCTTGTTGATTTCAAGAGGAATATCTTTATAGAATCTTCCGATGCGACCACGTACACTTACTGATCCTTCACTGGCTGCAGTTTTGGCTTTAACCTTGCCGGTAGCATCCACTTCTGCAATGTCTGCTCCACTCATTACTTTCCAAACGGCAGAATTTGTAACATCATTACCATCTTGATCTTTTAATGTAATCTGTGCTGCCTGAGTAATGGCTGTAAAAGTAGGTTTATCAGCACTTATACTCCAGTTATTTACATCTTCTTCTACGTATGGGTTTGGTTTTGTAACATCGTTGTCACTGGATTTTGCATTGATTCCCCAAATCTTGGATCCGTTAAAATAGATGTAATAAACACCTGCTGGAGCTCCTTTTATGTGGAAAACTGTAGCACTTTCAATTCCTGAAACAGATGAAAGACTTTTCTTAAATACGATAGGATCTCCTGCTTCATTGGTAACTAAAAAGATTCTTGAAGGATCAGCTGCACCAGCACCTGCAACTTTGAAGGTTAAGTTTGTCCGTGCCTTTGTTGTAAGTTTGAGTGCTGGACCATCCCCAGGGTTAACGTCAAGATCAACAGATTTTCGTGATGCCTGAAGTCCTGTGTTAAATTTTATTCCTAATCCATTTGCACCAACAAGGGTTGCCCCCTCACCTTCATCAGCAGGAATCTCTTTACCTTCCAAAGATACTTCACTAGAACCTATAGAGGCTTTATCTGTAGCAAATGTCCAGTTTGATGTACAAATTCCGTCTCCAGTGGATTCAAGACCTGACAAGTCTTCATATGTCGTTGGGGTTTCAGGTAAAAATTCATCATTTCCCGAATCACAGGCTGCAAAATTGAATGCTAAAGCAATTGCAGCGATTGAAAACGCGGAAAACTTAAAAAATTTTGATTTAAGCATTTTAATCTCCCAAAATATTTTTTATTCAAACTGCAGGAAAAGTTCCTACATCTTTACACGTAAAAGAACTGGCACGTTGATGATTACGTCCACGTCTTTGTTTGCATCTTTATTAGCACCAATTCCACCAAAGGAAGCAGAAATTCCGGCAGAAATTGTTGCATTTTTTGCGGCGTACAACTGTACGTGTGGATGAATTGCCAGCTGTGTTCCGTCAGCAGATTCCCGTCCGTTGTTAAAACCGTCATCCAAGTCTGTAAGTTCGCTTACAGCAAGAACACCTGTTACAGTTCCGTTGAACTTGTAGCGGGCTGCAATCATGTTCCACAATACCTGTGAAGAAGTGAATGAAGTGTTATCGCCAATTGCAGAAACTGCAGCACCATCACATGGCAGGTATCCTGTGTCATCGTCAGAAACGAGCTTAGAAAATTTTCCGTAGTAGGTAACTGAAAGAGCCTTATTAACCTTCAGGTATGCACGCCAGTCAAAGTTGTATTCCATAAGGTTTCCATCTGTTATAACTACTGAACCTCCGATGGCAGAATCAGTAAGCACAGAAAGGAAGTTAGGCTTTATGTAAGCACCTGTTACGAATTCAGCCACTTTGTCTTCACCAGCTGCTCCCTTAAGAATACTCTTTACAAAAACCTGTGCATCAAGAACACCACCAATTTTTGGAGTTACGAACAGACCCCAACCCAGATTTCCGTCGTTCTTTTCTGCAGAAGTGTCCCATTCGCGGTCAAACATGAGGGATCCCTGCATGTTTACTGTAACGCCTTTCTTTACACGGAGATCATATCCTGCCAATGCAAAGAAGTTGCGACCTGTATTAAAAGAAACGCGGTTGTTTGCACACAGACCGTCAGAACCGTTAAATGCTGAACCCAATTTAAAGCGTTCAAATACCTTGCCTTCTTCGTTTCCAGCATCGGCGTCAGTCTTTACGCGCATGTCCATAAGACCATCACCGTTCCATCCTGCTGTAAAAGTAAATCTTCCTGGTGTGATTGTGGTTGTAAGTGCATGGAAAATAATAGCATTGCTGGTTACTGTAGGCTGGATGTTTGCTGCGAGGGAGAATACATCGCCTGCAACTTTAAGGCTCACGCTGTCTTTTCCAGAGTTCCAGCCTGTAAGATTGAGTGCTTCCATAGAGGCACCATTCTTGTCGTAGCCGGAACCATCATATACGTTGCCGTAACTGTCGGCTGTACGGGCATCGGCACCTTTGTTTGTATACTTAAAAAGGCTTGCGCCATTGCGATAGTTAAGACCGACTGTCATATCAGCAAAAGCCGATCCTGCTACAATCGCTCCAATTGCAAGCGCGCTTATTATTTTTTTCATTTATTTCCTCCAAATAATCGTTAGAAAAAATTTTTATTAAAGGCTGAATGAGAACAGAACAGGAACAGTTACGTCCATGGTTTCGTGTCCGTCAATTTCAGGATTGAGACCGTTCACTGCAATTCTTGCACCGGCAGTAACTGCAACATTTGAATTCGCATCAATTCTTATGTAAGGAGTTGTAATCAGGTCAGCACCAGTAAATGTGTGATCAGAATCAAGTCCGCTGAATACAGCATTGAGAGTGTAACCTACGGTAATCTTGTCTTCTGGCTTGTATGTAACGTTAATCATGTCCCAGAGAACCAGAGTGTTATCACCGTATTCGCGAGCCTTTTCAACAACACTTCCGCTAGGCAAGTCGGCATAGCTGGAAAGATTGTGCATTGTTGTTACAGCAAGTTTTTCTGTAATCTGGTAGCGCAGACGCAGGTCAAGAGCAAATTCAGTTGCACCGTCAGCCCAGTCGGAAGTTTTTCCGTCAGCAGAATTATATTTTGCATAGTTGTTTACTGAAGCAAAGGTGAATCCCACAGTTGCCCGAACTTTTTCAAACATAAGAGGACTTACGAAACCAGCAATAGAGAAAGATTTTTTCTCCAGCCAGCGGAAAGCGATATTTGCGTTGATCAGATTTTCTGCACGGAAAGCAACTTCACCAGCAAAACCAGAAGAAAGAATCAAGTCGCTGTCATCAACGTCTCCATCTTCCTTTGCGGTTGTAGCAGTCTTGGCCTCAGGATCCCAGGTTCCTTTTACAAGAGCCAGTTTTACCATAAGAGTTCCAGGCAGCAAATCAGTATTTGTATAAGCAGCAGTCATTGCCATTTTGCACTGAGTAAGGTTATCTGAATCCTTTCCACCAAGACCATTAATTACACCTGGCTTGTAAAGTTCAAAATCAGAACTGTCCAAGTCCCCGGCATCGCTTTTTACACGATCTGCATACCGACCATTCCAGGAACCGGCAGTAATCTGAAGATTTCCAGCAGGAAGACCAAAAGTCATCCAGCCATAATATTCATCCTGAACCAGCTCACCAGCATCAGTATCAAAGTCGACAACAGCACCGGCACTTTTGCTGCTTATAGAAAGCGACATACAGTCTGTCCGGCTGTCATAGTCAAGATTACCAGCACTTGACTTGAAATAATTTTTGCCAGTATAAGAAAAACTTATTTCAGCAAATGCAGTACCAGCAAGAATCAACCCAGCTGCTGCTGCGGCTACGATTTTTTTCATAATAAAAAATCCTCCTATTTTTCTATGGAATTTAAACCAACGGTTTTTTTTAATAGGGTTTTGGTGTATTTTTGCGTTTTTTGGGGGGCTTGACTTTTTTGCGGGATGTTTAATTTTTTTCGGCTATGTGTTTTATATTTTTTGGTTTTTCTTTTGTGGGGATGTTTGTGAAGTGTGCTACTATATTCTTTAAATTTTATTTTTTTGGAGATATTAAATGACTTACGGTTACATTCGGGTTTCGACCAGCCACCAGAATTTGGAAAATCAGCAGATGGAAATTGAAAAATTCTGCCAGCTTAATGGTCTAAAAATTGATTCTTGGATTGAAGAAAAAATAAGCGGAACTAAGCGGCCAGAAAACCGCAAACTCGGTAAAATTCTTATGAACTCGGCTCATTCAGGCGACCTTATAATATGCACGGAAATTTCGCGTTTTGGCCGGTCGCTCATTATGATTATGAACGTTTTGCAGCATTTTTTGGAAAACGGCGTAAAAGTCTGGACAATTAAAGACGGTTACAGGCTTGGTAACGACATTCAGTCAAAAGTTTTGGCATTTGCGTTCGGACTTTCGGCAGAAATTGAACGGCAGCTTATTTCTGAGCGCACAAAAGTCGGGCTAAACCGGGTTCGCCGGGAAGGCAAGCACATTGGACGCAAAAAAGGCCAAAAATCAACGATTTACAAACTTTCTCAAAACAGCGATTACATAAAAAAAGAAATTCTCCAGGGACGCACAAAATCTTCTCTTGCCCGGGAACTCGGAGTTTCGTGGAAAACGCTCGACCGTCATTTGTGCAGAATTATGTTTAAAAATTAGAATTGGTCAGATTTTTCTGTTTAGGAGCGCACCACAACTACAAACCGGCTTCTCCACAGTTCCGCTTACGCTCCATTCAAAGGGCGGAAAACTTTTCCGCCTTTTGAACGCTTTGCGCTGTTCCGATCCGGGCTAAGTTTGGCGGTTCTTAAAAGTTTTTAGTTTTAGCAGGCGGTTTTTTTATCTTTCTTGACAAATCGTGTTTTCGGCTTGAATATAGATTATGGACATTTTGCATTTCAATATAGAAGAAAATGTTGACGGCTGGACTGTTTCTAACGGACAGATGAGTTTTTCTGCAATGAATTTTGGCTGTACGATTACAAATCTTTTTGTTCCAGACAAAAACGGCGAAAAAACCGATGTTCTTTTAGGTTTTGATACTTTTTCTGGCTGGAAAAATGGAACTCAGGCGCACAATGCAATTGTCGGCCGGTTTGCCAACAGAATTGCCGGCGGAAAATTTTTTCTTGACGGAAAAAATTATGTTTTGGACGTAAATAACGGCAAAAACTGTTTGCACGGCGGATTTTTTCGTTACGAAAAGCAAATCTGGCAGGCCGAACCTTTTTTGACGGACGACAACGCCGGAATTGTTTTTACAAGATTGAGCCGCGACGGCGAGCAGAATTTTCCTGGAAATCTCGAATTAAAAGTTATTTATTCATTAAATTCCAAGAATCAGCTTGTTCTCGAATATTTTGCAAAAACAGACAAACCGACTCCAATAAATTTAACAAATCACGCATATTTTAATTTGAACGGTTGCAAGGGAGAAAATATTTTAAATCACACTGTCTGTCTGGATTGTCAGCAGATTTTAAAAGTGGACGAGATGATTCCGACGGGAGAATTTTTGGATGTTTGTAAAGATGAAAATTCTGTGTTTAACTTTTTGGAGCCAAAACTCGTTGGTAAAGATTTAGAAAAATTGCAAAAAATGACGGGAATGCGCGGTTATGACCACTGTTTTGTGACAAAAGCGGACGAAAAAAATGTGGAAAAAGCCGGTTGGTGCAAATCTGAAAAATCCGGCATAAAAATGAACATTTATACAAACCAGCGCGGAATTCAGTTTTATACCGGAAATTATCTTGAAAACTTTACGGGAAAAAGCGGAGTTTTGCAAAAGCCTTTTGACGGACTTTGCTTTGAAGCCCAGCGTTTTCCGGACTGCATGAACCATAAAAATTTTCCAGATTGCATTTTGCGCTCTGGCGAAGAATATTATCAAAAAACAATTTATGAATTTTTGACAGAAAAATGTTAAAAGTGCACGACCTGCTGTTTTGTGGCAGGGATATTGCGTGCAAGCACGCTGCGACTTTTGCTGACGCAAAACTCGTTGATTATATTGTGCGCTAAATCGCACGACCTGCCACTTGCGTGGCAGGGATTGTAGGGGCGGCGGAGCTGTTCCGGAGCTTTGCGGAGGAATGCAGGCGAAAGCCGGAACCCCGAAAAGCCCGGTTTTTGTGGAACAAAAAGC
This sequence comes from Treponema berlinense, assembly GCF_900167025.1. Classification (GTDB taxonomy): domain Bacteria; phylum Spirochaetota; class Spirochaetia; order Treponematales; family Treponemataceae; genus Treponema_D; species Treponema_D berlinense. Next base: position 8,802 of record NZ_FUXC01000006.1, read on the forward strand.
CACCCGAATATTGAATTTTTGCTCTGGAGGACAAAATGGAAAATTCACTTACAAAAAAAGAATATTCACCGGAAGAACTTTTGAATGACTTTTTGGAAATTTACGGCGGCGAGAAGGACTCCGTGCGGATTTTTGCTTCTCCGGCCAGAATAAATATTATTGGCGAACATATCGACTACAACGGCGGCAAGGTTTTTCCGGCATGCATTAACCGTTATTTGTACGTGGCGATTAGGAAACGGCGCGATTCGAAAATTTTTTATAAAGACGTAAAATTTCCGCTCAGTTTTGAGTTTGATATAAACGAAAATTTTGCTTATTCAAAAGAGAACGATTATGCGAATTATTTGAATGGAATTTTGACTCAGTTAAAAGAAAAAGGCCTTGTTTTTGACTGCGGCTTTGAAATTTTAATGGCGTCAAATATTCCTGCTGGCGGCGGAATTTCGTCTTCTTCGGCTTTGGAATGTGGTTTTGCCTTTGCAGTTTGCGAAACTTTTGGTTTTGACGTGAGCAGGACAGAAATTGCAAAAATCGGGCAGATGAGCGAGCACCGTTTTATGAATACAAAGTGCGGAATTATGGATCAGTTCATTATTGCAACCGGAAAAAAGAATTTTGCTGAAATTCTGGATTGTGCAACCCTCGAATACGAATATGTTCCGCTTGAACTCGGCGACTGCTGTTTTATCGTAATGAATACGAACAAGGTGCGGAAACTTTCGGATTCAAAATACAACGAACGCCGTGCAGAATGTGAGCAGGGCTTGAAAATTCTGCAATCTGCCGGAATTAAAATCAATGCTCTTTGCGAACTTTCGGCTGAAGACTGGGAAAAAAATAAATCGCTCATAAAAGACGAAATTTTGCAAAAAAGGGCGGAACATTGTGTTTTTGAAAATCAACGCGTCTTAAAAGCGGCCGTTGCCTTAAAAAACGGAGATTTAGAGGCTCTCGGTAAACTTTTGAACGAAAGCCACGAGTCGCTCCGCTCAAAATACGAAGTTACCGGAATTGAGCTCGACACTCTTGCAGAAAGCGCATGGAAACAGGACGGCTGTTTGGGCGCAAGAATGACTGGAGCTGGTTTTGGTGGCTGCGCAATCGCCTTGGTTCAAAAACAAAAAATCGATTCTTTTATTGAAAATGTCCAAAAGGCTTATACTCAAAAAATTGGTTATTCGGCAGGATTTTTTGCCTGTGGCTCTGGCGACGGTGTGCACGAATTGCCTCTGATAAGCCGCAGATAAACTGTCAAAAGCTGCACGAGCATTACGCACCAAATCAGCGGTTCGCACAGAATAACTCCCCATTTTCCGAGTTTTGGAATTATAAGGCAGGTGAATGTAATTTTGCCTGCAAGTTCAATTACGCTCGAAATTAAAGGCAGAATTTTTTGTCCAAAACCCTGCAATGCATTCCGGATTACGATAAGTCCGCCCAAAACAAGGTAAAAAGGCAGAGTAAACAGGATGTATTTTTTTGCGTAATCAAGGAGAATTGGGTTTGTTGAATTTGTAATAAATTTTATTAAATCTTCCGTTAAAAACCACGCCGGCAAAAAAAGCAAAAATGTCCAGACAATTGTTATAAAAATCGAAATTCTTACACCTTTTCGGATTCTCTCAATTTGTCCGGCTCCGTAATTCTGCGAAACAAAGGTCGAAGCGGCAAGTCCAAGCGTAATAATTGGAATGTTTGTCAGGGTAAAAATTTTTCTGGCGCAAAGGTGGCCGGCAATTATCATCTGGTCGAGCGAGTTAATGGCGCTTTGAAGGATTACAGTTCCCGAATGGACGATTGCTCCCATAAATGCCATGGAAAGCCCCTGCCCTATCAGGTCTTTGTAAAGCGAACTGTCGAACGAAAAATGTTTAAAAGACGGAACAAGAATTTTTGCTGCGCAGAAAATGTAGATAAGACAGAGCAATCCCGACACAAACTGCGCAATCACCGTCGCAATTGCAGCTCCTCGGATTGAACCTGTCGCCTTTATAAAAGCAAAATCCAGAATTACATTCAAAACCGAAGAAAAAATCAAAAACAAGAGCGGAACAAAAGAATTTCCGATAGCGCGCAACATTCCTGCAAAAAGATTATATGCAAATAAAACTCCGCAAAACTGCGTAATCACCGAAATATAAGAATACGCTTCGTTCAGACGGTCGGCTGGCGTTTTTAAAAGAACCATAATTGGTTTTAGCCCAAAAGCCGTCAAAATCATAATAAAAACGGTAACAAAAATTGTAATTACAATCGAAGCCGCCGTAATTTTTTTTAATTTTTCAACTTCCCCTGCCCCAAAAGCTTTTGCCGCAACAATGCTCAGACCGTTTCCAAAACCAATTCCAAAACCGACCAAAAGTTCGTAAAGAGCCGTGCATGCTCCAATGCTGACAAGCGCGTTGTCGTCCAAAAGTCGCCCGATAATAACCGTGTCTGCCGCATTATAAAGCTGCTGAAAAATATATGAAACAAAAAGTGGCAACGTAAAAAGCACAATTGCCTTAAAAATGCTTCCATGCAACAAATCAGGATGCACAAAACGTTTAAGAGAAGATGTTACCATAAAAATATTTTATAACTAATAAAAGAAAAATGAAATTCTGGAGCATATTTTTTGCTCTAACCGTCCGCTCCACAGTTCCGCTTTCGCTTCATCCGCCGCGGCGGACGCTTCGCGCTGTTCCGGCACGGGCTAGGATTTGCTTTCAAAAAAACAGCGGCTTGTCTTTTTACAGAAAAACCGCCATTTTTTGAAAATCAGGACAAACTATTCAATTTTTCCGTGCGTAATGAGTTTTCCGCTCTTTCTGTCAAAAAGCATTAAGTCGTTGCCGGTAAAATCGAATTTTTGACTGCTTCCAATTTTGAACGTTACGCCGCCAAAAACAACGCTTGTCAACAAAAACTCGCCAATGCTGATTTTTATTGTCGATTCCATTCCTGTCGGCAACGCTCCCCGAATTTCGCCGTCAAATTTTCCATTTTCGGTCAGTTTTATGAATTCTGGACGGACTGCAAGAACAAAGTCGCCGTTTTGAGCCGGTGAATCTTTTTTTGCAGCAAAGCCTTCTTCTTCGTTCACTTTTGCAATGTGATACTTAAAAACTTCGTCCTTGTTCTGTTTTTCAACATAACCTTTTTGTTTTGACTCGTCCTCGAGTTTTTTTGCTGTTTCAACTTCGTCGGCATCTCTGGTTTTGTACCATTTTTCCAAATTGAATTCTTCTCCGTTTTTTGTTTCCGGCTTAAAAATCAATTTTTTGTCGCCAAAGAGCGTAAGTTCAAGCTTGTCGGCTGTCTGTTCTCCTTTTGCGTCGATAAAGTTAATAGAAGGATTTCCTACAAAATCGGCGACAAAAAGGTTGTTCGGGTGATTGTAAACGTCTAGCGGAGCGTCGTACTGCTGCAAAACACCGTTGTTTATAAGACAGATTTTTGTTGCAAGGGTCATAGCTTCGAGCTGGTCGTGGGTTACATAGACAAAAGTGCTTCCTGTTTCGATATGCAGCCGCTGAAGTTCGTATCGCATTTCTAACCGGAGTTTTGCATCGAGGTTTGAAAGCGGTTCGTCCATAAAAAGTACGCTTGGTTCTGGAGCAAGTGTTCTTGCGATTGCTACGCGCTGCTGCTGTCCGCCCGAAAGTTCTGCCGGATAGCGGTCCATAAACATTCCGATTTTTACGACGCGGCTTACACGGCGCACGGCAAGGTCAATTTCTTCAGAAGTGAGTTTGCGCGTTTTTGTGAGCATTTTTCCGTTTTGAACCAGAGCAAAATCGTCATTTAAGGAAATTCCTTTTTGTTTGTAATTTTCTTCAATAGTTTTGATTTTTGCTTCGTATTCTTTGCACAGCGAATTTGCTTTTTCTGACGGGAATTCTTCATTCTGGAGTTTCATTGCAAATATTTTTTTTGCAGTAAACATCGAAACCGTAAAAGTATCAATGATTTTTAAGAGAACTTTTTCTTCATCGATTTTTCCGTCTTTGCCTTTGCAGCCGTTTATCAGTTCCACAAGTTCGACAGAACCGCGCAAAATTTGTGTAATCTGGTCAGCAGTTTTTGCTTCAAAGTCATAAACTGGCAGTTCTTCGGAAATATTGCTCAAACCGAAGGCAATATTTTTATAAACCGTCATATTTGGCCAGAGCGCGTAATTTTGGAACAAAAATCCTACTTTTCGCTTGTTTGCAGGAATATTTATTCCTTTTTCGCTGTCAAAAACAACAGTGTCGCCGATTTCGATTTTTCCGCTGGTTGGAGTTTCGAGACCGGCAATCATTCTTAAGGTTGTTGTTTTTCCGCAGCCGGAAGGTCCGAGGAGAGTAACGAATGAATTGTCGTCAATGACAAGATTCAATTTATCAACACCAAAGAATTTTCCCCAGCGTTTTGTAACATTTGTAAGTTTTATCTGTGGCATATCAGTTACCTCCTACACCTTTGTCAATGCTTGCGCCTGTAAGTTTGTTTACTAAAGCGTTAAAAATTAAAATCGTAATGATAAGAATAAGGTTCATTCCGCTTGAGAAGGCGTAAAGTCCCATTTCGTCAAAATAGTCCATTGCCGTTGTCATAATCTTGAACTGGTCGCACAAAAGCATAAAGAGCGTCAGTTCTCGCAGACAGGTCATAAACGGAAGCAAAAATCCCGAAAGAATCGAGCTTTTTTGAATTGGAATTATGATTCCAAACATTCGCTTTACCCAAGGAATATTCTGAATTATTGCGGCTTCCTCGATTTCTCCGGAAAGTTGCAGCATTGAATTGAGCGAACTTCTGCTTGCAAAAGGAATGTATTTTACCGTTCCAACAAGAATCAATATAAGGAAGGTTCCGCCAATCGAAAGTGCTTTTCCAAAAATTAAGTAGGCTACACCGACAGAAAGAGAAGGCATAAGATAAGGCAAAAATGCCACCGAATTTACATAGGCGGCGCTCTTGCTTCTGCGGTTTTTGCTTACTGCATAGCCGACCAGGGTTCCGATTGTTCCGGCGCAAAGTGCGCAGCAGACTGCAACAAACAATTGTCCACAGAAAGATTTCCAGATTTGAACGTTGTGCAGAATTCCGAGCTGTCCAAAAAGTCCGTATTCGCCCAAGGTGTCTGAAGTTGTCCACCATTTTGTCGTAAGCATTTCAAAATCGCCTGTTTTTAAGAAACTGTAGTCGCCTGGATTTGGCAGGAATGTTTCAATGGCGAACGAAATAATCGGATAAATGCTTGTAAAAAGCGTAACTACGATAAAAATAAACGCAATTAAATATTTTCCGACTTTTCCGAGATTTGCTTTTGAAATTTGGCCGGATTTTCCAGTTACGGTTGTAAAATTCTGACGGCTTGAAGTGCTTCTTTGGTTTAAAAGAAGGATTGCAATTCCAAAAACCATCATTATTACTGCAATAACGCTGGCTTCTCCGGCACGTCCAGAACTCAAACCGACATATTTTGTAGAAAGCGTTTCGAGGCTTAAATAATGCGGAACAGGATAACTTCCCATCGAACTTCCAAAAACGAGCAAAATTGTCGAAAGAATTGCAGGTTTTACGAGAGGGATTGTCACGTGAAGGAAGATTTTCCATTTTGGAGTATCCAGAATTGTTGCCGCTTCTTCGAGGTTTGCGTCCATGTTGCGGAAAATTCCACCGATTAAAATATATGCAAAGGCCGCGTAGTGCAGACCGAGAACTATGCTTGAAGGAAAAATTCCCTGGCACCACCATAAAGGCATTTTTATTTCAAAAAGCGAGGCCAAAAGTCCGTCTGAACCGCCAGTTACGGCATTGCTGTTAAAAGCGTTTCGCCAGACCATGGCAAGCGTCCACTGTGGCATAATGTAAGGGAAAATAAAGATTGCGCTAAGATATTTTTTGAATTTTAAATTTGTTCGGGTGATTAAATATGCAAAAAGACCGCCGTAAAAAATTGCAATAATGCAGGCAAAAACAGAAAGAAGGACAGTGTTTAGAAGTGGTGTCCATAAATTTGCTTTTGCAAGTCGGCCAGTAAAAAGATCAATCCAGTTGTAGAAAGTCATTTGACCTTCTTTTAAACCGGTTTTTAAGGAATCGACTGTTCCTGCATGAACTGCCACCGTATCTTGAATCAAATACAGGATTGGAGCAATTGTCGTTACAGAAAGGACAATTCCGCATAAGAGAAGAATTACATTTTGTGGTTTGTAAAAAAATGTTTTTATTTTGTTGAGCTTCAGCTGGGTCTGAAGATTGCTGTTTGCCATAGAAAGCACCTCCAGCTTAAAAAGTTGACTCCATAAAGGTTAGAGAGCCTGTCAAAACGGATAATGTATTTTGACAGGCTCAACTTTCGCTTTGTGGCAAAAATGGGTTAAAACTTATTTGCGGTTTGCACGTGTAATGTCAATCCAGTCGCCGAGGTCAACTGAAACTTCGGCACAATATTTTGGATCTTCGATTACGAGTTCGCCACCGTTTTCTGCAGCCCACCATTCAAAGCCTCTGTCGTTTTTAGCAGGGAAGTCGTTTCCACCGGCTGTGCTGTGATGGAATTTTGCTTCGTTTTCCGCTGCAAGAACTGGGTTTGCTGAGTAACCGCCCATGTCTTTTCCCCAGGCTGTAAAACCGTCAAGTTTTGTAACCATGTAAGAAATAAATGCGCAGGCAGTCCATGGATATGGAGAAGAATCCATAACTTCGAGATAGTGGCTGTATCCGTAACCACCGATTCCGCTGTAGCCTTCTTCGTAAGCTGCAACAGAAATATTTTTTACAGAAACGCCAGCTGTTTCGGCAACTGAACGAAGTTTTGAATAAACGATGAGCGCAAATTCGCCGGCAGCAGAAGTTTTTACAATGCTGTTGCAGATTGGACCGTCGTCTGTTTCTTCGTTGTAGTTTTGTACCCAGAGTTTAATGTAAGCAAGACCGTATTTTGCGTTCTTTGATTCAAGACCAAAGTTTTCTGCAAGTTTTGCACATTCATTGAGTACAGGAGTAAACTGAGCCTGTTTTTCGGCTGGCAGTTTGTCAAATGCGTTTTTGAGCCAGGTTGCGTATTTGTCAGCAGTGAGCATATAAAGGAAGTTTTTGCCGACAAGTTCGGAATTTACGCCCATGAAAAGGCCATGTGTTCCTGGAGCAACAAAATCCCAGCAGTTTGTAAATTTTACGCCGTTCAAATGGTTGTACATAAAAATTTTATTCAAAGTCTGCAAAGGAAGAAGATCTGGATAATCTTTTTTTGCAAGTTTGTTTGCTTCTGCCCATTCTTTTGGAATAAATGTGCGGAGAACTCCAGTGTCCATCATCTTGCTCTGAATCTGGTTTCCGTCCTGAATAAGTGTCATAAAATATTCAGGATTTGCACTTTTATAGTCAACATTGAGGGTTGTAAAGATTGAATTGTTTTTTGGCTGTGACCATTCAATCTTTCCTGCGTAACTTGAATCAAGCGACTTGAGATATTTGATGAATGAGGCTCCGGCAGTTTTTCCGCGGCTTGAGTTTCCAATTCCTTTTAAAGTAGCATTTTTTGATTCTTCGATTGCCTTCTGGCAAAGTTCATCAAAAGTCATATTTTCTGCCTGAGAAATAATTTCCTGAACGGCAGATTTTTTTGCCTGAGATTTATTGCACGAAGCAAAACCGAACAGCGTGATAGCAGCTGCCGAAAGAATAAATAAAGATTTTTTCATTTGAGAACCTCCGTTAAAAATTCAACGCGAAAAAGCTGATTTTCGATTTGATTTTTTTTGATGATGAAGTTTGCAACGCAAACCTTACACGTAAGTGCACTGTCAGAATGACAAAAGTTAATTTAACTTTATTGATATATTTTGAGACTGAATTTGCAAACTGTCAAATTTTCATTTTTCTTGCACTTGAATAGATAAGCCGAAAAATTATAAAATTGTTATATGACAAAATCTAATTTGATTGGCGAATTTGTAGAGCCAGAAATTATCAGTGCAGTTGAAAAAATTAAAGATGTTGCAGACGTTCAGGAAGTGAATTCGCTTGCAGTAACGATTTCCAGACTGTTTAATGCGGAAAAAATTTTTGCAGAAATTCTTGCTGGTAGTGATGACTCGAAGCTAATTTCTTCATTTAAAAAAAATCTTACGCTTTTGATTCAAAAAACTTGGGTTGAAAAAGACGATGAAACCGTAAAAGAGCAAGTTTTGTACAATCTGGAGCAGTTCTGCGCTTATATCGAAGCTGGAAAATATGCAGATGAATACAGCCGTTTTGGTCATATTTTGTCTGACGTTGTTTACTTGATGTTTGGACCAACTTCTAAGGAACCAATATTTGAAGAATATTCTTTGCGTATTGATCCAGAATTTGGAGTTTTTTGGTGGTATATTCAAAATCTTCCGGAAAAAGCAAATTTTTCTGAACAGAAAAGCCGTGCCCTTCTTTTGCTTGGAATGTATTTTCTTGCAAATTACTAAAATTCTATCGGATGATTGATTTATGGATATTGAAAAAATAACTGCCAGCTTAAAAAACGCTTCATCTGAACTTGCCTTGCAAACTGCGAGTCAAAAAAATGAGGCTTTGCTGAGTGTTTCTGATTCAATAGAAAAAAATCGAAAAATCATTCTTGAAGCAAATGCTCTCGATGTAAAAAATGCACGCGAACGCGGAATGAGCGAGAGTCTTGTGGAAAGACTTTCGCTTGATGACAAAAAAATTGATTCAATAATTGATTCGTTTAAATTGATAATAAGTCAGACCGATCCTGTTGGAGAAGAAGTTGCCGGCTGGAAAACTCCTGCCGGCATGACGATTCGGCAGGTTCGTGTTCCGCTTGGAGTTGTTGCAATTATTTACGAAAGCCGCCCGAATGTGACTGCTGACGCCTTTGCTCTTGCGTACAAAAGCGGCAATGCAATTCTTTTAAGAGGCTCTTCTTCCGCGATAAATTCAAATCTTGCCCTTGAAAAAGCGATAAAACAAGGCTTAAAAAATGCGGAAAATGGAGTAGAAGAAGCAATTTCGCTCGCTCCGTGCAAGAGCCATGAAGAAGTTGAACAGATTTTGACAGCGGTTGGAAAGGTTGATGTTGCTCTTCCGCGTGGTGGCGCAAAACTCATAAATATGGTTGTTCAGACGGCGAAAGTTCCTGTAATTCAAACTGGAGCGGGAATTTGCCATCTTTATGTTGACGAAAGCGCAGACCTCGAAATGGCCTTAAATCTTGCCTGGAACGCAAAAACTCAGCGTCCGGGGGCCTGCAATGCAATAGAAACAATTGTCGTAAACGAAAAAATCTTAAATCAGTTTATTCCAAGACTTGTCGAAAAATTTGCCGGTAAAGTTGAATTGAGACTGGACGAAAAATCGTATAAATTTGTCCAAAATGTACAAAATCCTGCAAAAATTAAAAAAGCCGCAGACGAAGACTTTGGCTTTGAGTTTTTAGACTTTATTTGTTCTGTAAAAACCGTTTCCACTTTGGACGAAGCGATTGATTTTATAAATTCCCACAACACGAAACATTCAGAATGTATTGTTACTAACAACCGCCAGAATTCGCGCATTTTTCAGTCAAAAATCGATGCTGCCTGTGTTTACGTAAATGCAAGCACTCGCTTTACCGACGGCGGCGAATTTGGTTTTGGTGCGGAACTGGGAATAAGTACTCAAAAATTGCACGCCCGCGGACCTATGGGAATCAAAGCTCTTACGACGACAAAATATCTGATTGACGGCGACGGGCAGATTCGCTAGAAAGTCCTTGAAAAAATCAAAAAAACTATTACCCGACGGATTTTAGCATGACAATTCCGTCAGAAGCGCTTTTCTTTAATGACGGAAAAAAATCTTTGATTGTGCGTAGTTCCTTAAATCCCAATTTTTCGTAAAGGTGTTTTGCACCGTGCCATTCTTCGTTTACAAGAAGAATAATTTGTTTAATTTGAGGAAATGCTCCGCAAATTGAATCCAGACAGCCGGTTAAAAATGGTTCGGCGAGTTTTTTGCCCTGAAAAGCCGGTAAAAGTGCAAATGACGAAAAATATAAAACTGAGCCGTTTGGATCGTGTGTTTTTTCGGCGGAATGTCCGAGCATAAAAATATTGTCTGTTTTAGGAACGCAAGGCCAAATTTCGCTCGTAAAATAACCTGCGGTAAGAGGTTTGCCGTTTTCGAGAACTGTTTTTGGAGAATTGTCAGAAAGAAGCAGAAAACCTTCAGGAAAAACACGGAGTCGCTCTTCAAATGTTGCTTGTTTTTCTTGAATTGCCGGGATAAACGCCGCATGTTCAATTTTTAAAATGTCAGGAATATCAAAACTTTTAGCTGGAAAAATCTTCATAGTTGAATTGTACAGGAAAAAAAAATTTGTGCAAACTGACGAAAACAACTGACGAAAAACGACTTTTTTAAATTATTTAATGCCAAATTGTGATATAATGTTTAGGTTCTGTTAAAATTCATTTTGTGTTTTTTCAGGATGCGAGATTTGTTGTTATTACGTTTTACAAACCGCATTTTTCAATTTTTTTAAGGAGATTCCGATGGCTGAAAATTCCTCAGAATTCAAACCCTATATTCTGGCTGACAAAATTACTCCGGAATTCACAATCACATCAATTTTAACTGGTATTATCCTTGCGATTGTTTTTGGTGCCGCCAAATGCGTATTTAGGTTTGCGCGTTGGAATGACAATTTCCGCTTCTATTCCGGCGGCTGTTATTGCAATGGGTATTACACGAATCATTTTTAAGAAAAATTCTATTCTTGAAAGCAATATGGTTCAAACTATCGGTTCTGCAGGTGAGTCGGTTGCTGCAGGCGCAATTTTTACAATGCCGGCTCTTTTTCTTTGGGCTAAAGAAGGTTTAATCAACCAGCCCAGCCTTCTTTCAATTTCTCTCATTACTCTCTGTGGCGCTATTTTGGGCGTTTTGTTCATGATTCCGCTCAGAAATTCAATTATCGTTCAGGAACACGGAATTTTGCCTTATCCGGAAGCTCAGGCTTGTGCTGAGGTTCTTTTGGCTGGAGAAAAGAAAGGTTCCGATGCTAAGGCTGTTTTTTCTGGTATGGCAATTGCAACTTTGTTGATTTCGACAATCCTTCTTAAAGTTTCTGGCGACACTGGTGCTCACGGAATGGTTAGTGCAATTACGATTGGTTCTATTATCTGTGTAATTGCTGCTATTGCCGGCGACACTTCTCAGGACTTGAAAACTGGTTACATTCTTGGCGCAACTCCTAAAAAGCAGCAGATTGGCGAATTAGTTGGTGCGATTATCTCTGCATTGACGATTGGCGGAGTTTTAATTTTGCTGGATTCGGCATGGGGCTTTGGTTCAAAAGAACTTGCTGCTCCTCAGGCAACTTTGATGAAGCTCGTAACAGAAGGCGTTATGAACGGAAACCTTCCTTGGAGCTATGTATTTATCGGCGCTGCTTGTACAGTATTGTTTGAACTTTTAGGATTGCCTTCTCTTGCCGTTGCAATCGGTATTTATCTTCCAATTGAACTTACTGCTCCAATTATGCTCGGCGGCGTTTTGCGCAGACTTATGGATAAAAAGAACAAGACTCAGTCAAGCGAAAGCTCAAAAGGCGTATTGTTCTGTTCTGGTTTGATTGCCGGCGAAGGTTTGATGGGTGTTCTTCTTGCAATTTTGACAGTTGCAGGCGTTGCAGACAAAATCGGTCTTGGCGCAAATATTCCTGCTGGCGTAAGGCTTGCCGGTTCTGTTATTTTGCTCGTTGTGCTCGTTACTTTGATTGTTTGTCATAACTGTTCGGCAAAAAATGAAAAAGCAGAATAAAAAACAAAGCCAGAATCTTTTAGATTTAGTTCCTCGTCAGTCGAAAAAATACAGATTTGAAGTTGACGGGGAAGGCAAAGTTACAGTTTTTGTGGAAAACAAAGGATTTTTTAATCTTGTTGCACAAAAACTGTTTAAAAAACCGAGATTTACTCAAATTCACCTTGAAGAGTTTGGAAGTTTTATCTGGCAAAAAATTGATGGAAAAAGAACTGTCAAAGAAATTGCCGATTTACTGCACGAAAATTTTGGCGAAAAGGCGGAACCGCTTTATCCTCGGATTTCTGTGTACGTAAAAACTTTAGTAAATTACGGTTTTGTTGAATTTTTGGCTTATGAATAACCCCAGCGTTTGTTATCATTTGCCGGGGCTTTTTGAATTTTACGAATTGTACAAGGCCTTTCTGCCGCTTTTTTTTGAACATCGTGAATATTTTTATGACTGGTGTAAAATCGGTTCAATTTACGGTGCTCCTGCCGATTGCATTTGGGGCGGCGGAAGGGCTGGTTTTGGCGAAAATAATTCCGGTCAAATTTTAGAATTATTGCATAAATACGGAATTTCTGGCCGGCTCACTTTTAGCAACTCGCTTTTAAAAAACGAACATCTCCTGGACAAAAAATGCAATCAGCTTTGTGTGCTTTTTGAAAAAAGCAGGAATGTTCAAAACGGAATCATTGTTCATTCTGAAATTTTGCTTGATTATCTTAAAAAAAATTACCCTAATTTCTATTTTGTTTCTTCAACTACAAAAGTAATAACCGATTTTGACAAATTTTTGGCTGAATTAAACCGAAAAGATTTTGATTTTGTCGTTCCGGACTTTCGGTTGAATAAAAATTTTGCACAGCTTGAAAAATTAACTGCCGGACAAAAGCGCAAGGTTGAATTTTTGTGCAATGAATGTTGCTGGACTGGCTGCAAAGAACGAAAAATCTGCTACGAAAACGTAAGCCGCAAAAATTTGGGCGAAAATTGTCCAGATTTTGTCTGTAAATCTCCCGGCGGAAACAAAGGCTATGTTTTTTCTAAGGCAAAAGAAAATCCTTCCTTTATTGGAATTGAAGATATAAAAAATAAATATGTTCCGATGGGTTTTTCTAATTTTAAAATCGAAGGGCGCGGGCTTGGAAGCGCAATGATTCTTGAATTTTTGCTTTATTACATGACAAAACCGGAAGCGCAGCTGCAGGTTCGGGAAAATATTTATTTGGACAGCATGCTGGATTTATTTTGAAGCGCACTTCATTTTTGATTTTTTTTGCAATAGAATGTCGGAATGTTTTTTTACGGATTTAAAAGTTGAAGAACTTCGATTGAGTCGCGGAGCGGCGAAATTCCGAGCATGGCTTCGTTTACGAGTTGGCCGTAACTGTAAAAATGTTTTGCTGGAAGAAATTCTTCGCCAAAAGAAATGTAGGATTTTCCGGCATTGTCGATTCCGTAGTCGAGTTTGTAGCGGTTTCCGCGGTAGAGAAGTTCCATTTCTTTTTTGACTTCGATGTTTTTTCTAAAAACTGTTTCTTGCATGGAAAAATTATAACAAAATGAAAAAAAATTTAATATTGCTGAACTTTGCTTTTATTTTTAGTTTTTGTATGGCGCAGAATTTTAATCCAATTGAATCTGAATTTTCTTTGAATAAAACGGAAAAAATTGAATTGAACGAGGATTTTGTTTTGGAAAGGGAATTTTACGTTTCTAAAATCAGTGATTCTGTTTTTGAAAAAATAAATGGAAAAAGTTTTAAGAAGAACTGCACATTTCCGCGCGAAAATTTGCGGATTCTTCATATTTTGCACAAGAATTTGTCTGGACAAACTCTCGAAGGCGAATTGATTTGCAACGAAAAAATTGCAGAAATTCTTTTGAAAATTTTTAAGGAACTTTATGTTTCTGATTATCCGATTGAAAAAATCCGCTTGATAGATGAATACGATGCCGACGACGAAAAAAGCATGGCGGACAATAACTCGTCTTGTTTTAATTTTAGGTTTATAAATTTTACAAAAAAAGTGTCAAAACACGGTTCCGGACTTGCGGTTGACATAAATCCGCTCTACAATCCGTGCGTAAAAACCGTAAAAGGAAAGATTAGCGTTGAGCCGGCGAATGCTGCTGATTTTGTGGACAGAACCGGGAATTTTTCTTATAAAATTGACCACAGCGACCTTGCCTATAAAATTTTTACAAAAAACGGTTTTGAATGGGGCGGAGACTGGCAGGGCGTAAAAGACTATCAGCATTTTGAATGGCCTGGAGAATAAACCGCGTTAAGGATGGAAGCCGCATAGCGGTTCGGACACGCTTGCGTGGCTGAACGGAAAAATTGCAAGGCAATTTTATAACGCGACAGCCTGACCGGAATCCTGGTTACAGGGTTCCGGAACGCCCATTCTTTAAATCATATCGAAAATTTGCTAAACTGTTTATGTTTTATTTTTTTAAACGAGGTATTTTTTTATGAATCACAATATGCAGATTTTACAGGAAGCTGCGGCAAAATACGGACCTCTTTGCGTTGGTCTGGACACTGATCCTTCTTATATTCCGGCTCCGCTTTTAAATGTTTTTGGTTCTAAGACTGATGCGGTTCTTGCTTACAATAAAGAAATCATTAAAAGAGTTGCCGCTGAAAAATCTGCCTGCTGTTTTAAAATTCAGATTGCTTATTATGAGGCGATGGGACTTGAAGGCTTAAAAGTTTACGCAGAGACAATCAAGGCTGTGCACGAAGCTGGTTTTATTGCAATCAGCGACATTAAGAGGGGCGATATTGCCGATACTGCAAAAGCATACGCGCGGGCCCATTTTTCCGGCGAATTTGAAAGCGATATAATTACTGTAAATCCATATATGGGTTTTGATACTTTAAAGCCTTTTACCGAATATTGTGCGCCACACACTGCCGAATCAAAAGTTGCAACTGGTTCAAAAGGAATTTTTGTTCTTTTGAGAACTTCAAATCCAGGAATGGTTGATATTGAGCAGCAGGAATTAAAAAATGGCGGCCGTGTTCTTGACCGTACTGGAAGCGAGTTAAAGAGAATTGCCGCTGAATTTGAAAAAAAATATCCTGGACAGACTTGTTCGCCGGTTGGCGCGGTTGTTGGCTGTACAGAAGAAAGCGATGCCCGTGCGCTTCGCAACGCTTATCCTGAAATTTTCTTTTTGATTCCTGGATATGGCGCTCAGGGCGGGGCTGCAAGAATTGCGGCTACTTTGCTCGATAAGGCCGGCGGTACTGTAAATTCAAGCCGCGGTATTTTGTGTGCCTGGAAAAAAGCTCCTGAACTTGCTGATAAAGTTGAAAGCGGAAATCTCTGCTTAAAGGAAATTGCTGATGCTGCAGGAAATGCCTGCGTTGCTGCAAAACTTGACCTGCTCAATGCAAAAAACAATCTTTAAGATTTTATAAGCGAGGTTAAAATTTATGTCGGAAATAAAAAATTGTGCTGGAGAAACGTATCCTGTTTTTGCTACAGGTAAGGTAAACGGCTGTTCAATCGTTCAGTCTGCAGTTCCATACGGAAGCGTCTGGTATTTGAAAGTGAATGTGTCGGGAATAAACGGCGGAAATGCTATTGCGCCGGTTCCCGGTCAGTTTTATATGTTGCGCTCTGTTCGTTCGGGACTTTTGCTCGGCCGTCCAATCAGCGTTTATAATTCGCGCAGAATTTCTGACAGCAATGTTAGCATTGAATTTTTAATTCTCTTAAAAGGAACTGGAACTAAAGAGCTTATTAGTCTTGAAAGCGGAGATGGGATTGAACTTCTAGGACCGCTTGGAAACAATTGGCCGGTTCCTGCCGAAAACTCAAAAGTCTTGTGTGTTGGCGGCGGAGTTGGAGTTGCGCCTGTTGCAGGTTTTGCAATAACTCTTCCTAAAAAGTCTTATGATTTTGTTGCCGCTTTTAAAAGCGGTTCTTACGGACTTGATTATATTTTTCCGGAAAAACTTACGATTACGACAGATGACGGTTCGGTCGGAATCAAAGGCATGGTAACTGCCGCAATCGACAGCGAAAGCGTAAAAAAATACGATGCGGTTTATGCCTGCGGTCCTACGCCTATGCTTGCGGCGGTTCAAAAAATTTGTGCCGATGCTGGTGTAAAATGCTGGCTCAGTATGGAAAACAGAATGGCATGCGGTGTTGGCGCGTGTCTTGGCTGTACAATTCACACAAAAGAAGGAAATAAGCGCTGTTGTAAAGACGGTCCGGTTTTTGATGCGGAAATTTTGGATTTTGCGAAAATTGATTCGCCTGTAACTTCTCAGAGAATGGCCCGCCGCGAACCGCTTGCTAAAAACGAAGAACCGGATTTGAGCGTAAAAATTGCTGGAGTTGAATTTGCAAATCCTGTTTTTGCCGCGAGCGGAACTTTTGGCTACGGAAGAGAATATTCGACCGTTCTCGATGTTGATTCGCTTGGCGGAATTTGTTCAAAAGGTCTTACTTTGGACGGTCAGCCGGGAAATTTTGGAGTTCGCCTGATTGAAACTCCAATGGGACTTATAAATTCTATCGGACTTGAAAATCCTGGAATAAAACATTTTATCGAAAACGAATTGCCGTTAATGCAGAAATTCAAGGCAAAGACAATTGTCAATTTGAGCGGAAAAAGTCTTGAAACCTATGTTGAAGGGGCAAAATTGCTGGATAAAACAGACGCTCCGATGATTGAATTGAATATCAGTTGTCCGAACGTAAAAGCCGGCGGTATGGCGTTTGGAATGGAACCAAAAGCCGCGGCATCTGTTGTGGAAGCTGTTCGCAAAGCAACAAAAAAACCGCTTATGGTAAAGCTCAGTCCGAATGCGCCTGATTTGATTGGAGTTGCAATGGCCGTAAAAAATGCAGGCGCTGACGCAATCAGTCTTGTAAACACTTTTCAGGCAACTGCAATAAATATTGAAACTGGCCGTCCTTGTTTTGAAAATATCCGTGCTGGTTTTTCGGGACCTGCCATAAAACCAATTGCCCTTCGCATGGTTTATGATTTGTGTCTTGCAATGAATAAACTTCCGGAAAACGAAAGAATTCCTGTAGTTGGACTCGGTGGAATTTCTTGCTGGCAAGATGCTGTTGAATTTATAATGGCAGGAGCAAGTGCCGTAGAAGTTGGAACTGCAACTTTCGGAAATCCGCTTGCAATGACAGAAATCGTAAAAGGACTCAGGGATTTTATGGCAAAAAAAGGTTATAAAACGCTTGGTGATTTTAGAGGTTGTGCGCTTTAGTTTTGGCACGGATTCTTAGAATACTGACTGTCCTTGCAAAAACTGTACTTTGAAACTAGAATTAAAAAATGACATTTCTGAATTTTCAATTGTTCGGAAATGTCAAAAATACTTTAAAAAAGGCAAAGATACCGGCTTTGGCGAGCCTATACTTTATTGAGAGGAAAAAATGGCTTCGATTCGTGAACGCTATGGTGATAAGTTTAAAGAACTTGCAAATTTTTCGCATGCTGCTGCAAAAATTGATACTACAAATGTTTATCAAAAGGCAAATCCTAACACAAAAAAACTGATGGATAAGTTGATTTCGGACAATATGGCAGAAGGAAGCCGTCTTGAGGGTGTAGAAAACTTCAAGGCTTTTTTGGCTGCGATTAAGTCTGGAAAAAGCGGACTTATCTTGATGGAACATTATGCAAATACCGACTTGCCTGGTCTTATCTGGCTGCTTGAAAATTCTGACGATCCTGACTGCCGCGAGCTTGGCGGTAAAGTAGTTGCCATTGCAGGAATGAAACTCAACGAAGCAGATCCAATGGTTCGTGCTTTTGCAGAAAGTTTTACCCGCGTTGTAATTTATCCGACACGCTCACTTGATTCTGCTACAAAAACTGCCGCTTCTCAGGAAGAAATCGAGGCAGAAACAAAAAAGGCCCGTGCAATCAACCTTGCCGCAATGCACGCAATGGACAAATGCAAGCGCAACGGAGAAGCGATTCTTGTTTTTCCTTCAGGAACACGCTATCGTCCTGGAAAACCAGAAACGAAACGCGGCTTAAAAGAAATCGACAGTTATCTGAGAATGTTCGACGTTATGCTTTTGGTTTCTATCGACGGAATGATTTTAAAATTCAATCCAGACAACATGAACGATATGCTCGCCGAAGAGTGTGCTCCAGCGGTTTGCATTTACAAGGCAAGTCCTGTAATCGAATGCAAGCCTTTCCGTAAAGAGTATCTTGCTTCTTTGCCGGAAGACTGCCCGGATCCAAAACAGGCGATGATCGACCACGTTATGGAATATCTTGAAAAACAGCACAACGAAATAAAAAAATAAGTGCCGGTTAAAAACGCAGGACTTCCAGACTTTTATAAGCAATTTTTGCTTTGGAAGTTCTGCGTTAATTTTTTTTATTCAGAATTTCGGCACGCTGCAAAAGTCCCATTTTTTTTGCAGGTTTTTCGGTTTTTGCCGGAGTTTCAGTTTTTTCTGCCGGAGTAGATTCGTAAACGGTTTTTGGAGAACTTCCTGCTTTTACGGTTACGGCAGTTGATTTTCCTTTGCAAAGTTCAATAAATTCGCTGATTCTTGAAGAATAGAATTCAATTCCGGACTTCCAGAAATCTATGCTTGTAATGTCAAATCCTGCTTTTTTGCACAATTCCTCGCAGTTCATGCTTCCGGTCAAACTTAAAATTTGCTTGTAAGTTTCTGCAAAGCTTTTTCCTTCTTTTAAATATCTTTGATAAAGCGCAACTGCAAAAAGTTGTCCAAACGCGTACGGAAAGTTGTAAAAATCAAGGCCTGTCGAATAATAATGGCTTTTTACCGCCCACATATATTCGTGGCGTTCGGAATTTAAGCCTTTTCCGTAAGATTTTTCCTGAGCTTCGCGCATAATTCTGCAAAAATCCTGAGCGTTTAATTCGCCTTTTGCGCGTTCTTCAAAAACTTTTTTTTCAAAATAAAAGCGGCATAAAATATCGACAAGAACCTGGCTTACGTCCTGTAAATCGAGGTCTAAAAGTTGCAGCCGGTCTTTTTCGCCGCATTTTTTGAGCATGTCTTGTTTTACGATTGTTTCTGCAAAGGTTGAAGCAGTTTCTGCAAGCGTCATTGGATAACTGAAAAAATCAACGGATTTTCCTTTTAAGCAGGAAAAATGGTATGCGTGGCCGATTTCGTGGGCAAGAGTTACAATGTCGCTAAAACTGCCTGTAAAATTTGTCATGATTCTGCTTTGGTGGCCAAGTGCAAAATCCTCATCGTATGCTCCGCCGACTTTTCCGGGGCGGACTTCTGCATCAATCCAGTTATTTTGGAAAACTTTTTTTGCAAAATTTCCCATATTTTCCGAAAAACTGCTGTAGCGTTCGATAACGTAATTTTCGGCTTCTTCAAATGTCCACTTTTTTGAGAGCAGGGAATTTTCGTTTTTTGTTTTGTCTTGTTCCAAAACTTCCATTGGCGCAAAAAGATCGTAAAAAGCCAGTCCTTTTTCTGCTTTGCCGTTTATGTATTTTGGCGTGCTTGCCGTAAGATTGTTTTTTCGTAAAAAATCTGCCTTTGCGTTAAAATATTTTCGCCATTCCGGAAGACTTTTTTCAATCGCCTTGATCAAGGCGTTTAGCGTTTTTTTGTCCATTCGGCTCGAAAAAAGAGTTCGGTCAACTGGTTTTTTCCATTTTCGCTGCTTGTTGAGGGTTAAAGTTTCGCCTTTTAAATTGTTCAGGCAGGCGGCAAAAGCGATTTCGTTTTGTTTTAAGAGCAAAAGTTCTTTTTCGTAGGAAGATTTTCTTAATTTTGAGTCCGCCGAATAAGCGTCGTTTCTAAGTTCGTTAAAAGTTTTTCCGTCCGCGTCTTTTAGGTTTGAAATTATTTGTTCGTGCAGTCTGTCCCACGCGTCTCCTCCGGTGCGTTGTAAAGAACCAGCCAGATTTTCTTCTTTTGCGGACATTTTATGCTTTGATTCTGCAATTTCTTCTTCGATTAAAAAACGGTGCCCGCGATATTCTGGAAAACGTTCAAAAAATTCATCGAGTTTTTTAGAATTTTTTACGAGAATTGTCTTAAAATCAATATCGATTTTTTTTAGGCGGAGAGCGAGTTCATCAATTAAAGAAATATTGTTTAAAAAAGCGGTGTTTGTTGTATCAACTGAATAAATTATGTAAGCGTAGGCTCCAAGGCTTTGTGAAAGTTCGAGAACTCCTTTTTTTGCGTCAAGAAAGCCCTTTAGCCAAAAGCAAAAATTAAACCGGCTGGAAGTTTTTATAAGGTTTTCGAGTTTTTCCATGCCGGTTTTGTAATTATCAAGAGCCGATTTATATTCGGGACTTTCGATAGAAGAAAAAATTGAATCTAAATTCCATCTAGGCGCGTTTAATTTATTCATAGAATGAGTTTAACACAAATTCATTCTATTTTAAAAGATTTAAAAGAAAATCAAGCCTGCAATTCCAAGAGGAATCAAATAAGCTGCAAACCATTCAAGCTTGCCTTTTTTTATCAATTTCATTAAAAAAGCGAGAGAAACGTAACCTGCCGCAAAAGCCGAAATAAATCCAAAAATAACAGGCAAAAGTCCTACAGAAGAACCAAGTTCGCCCAAATCCTTTGCTTCGAGCACAAATGCTCCCAAAATTGCAGGAATACTTACGATAAAAGAAAATTCTCCAGCGCTTTGGCGGTCAATTCCTGCAAGCTGTGCTCCGGCAATTGTTGAACCTGAGCGGCTGATTCCCGGCAAAGTCCCAATTCCCTGCATCAAACCGATAAAAAGCGACTGAAAAACGCCGATTCCCTTTTTTTCGCTGCTCAAAACCTCAGCGCCGCGGTTTTTTTTCTGCCAGAAACTGCTAAAAATCAAAAGTGCGGCCGTAACAAGAAAACCTGCGCAGGTAAATTTTATTGGCATTTCTGGAATCAGTTTTGAACTTAAAATTCCCAAAATTCCTGTCACAAAAGTTGCGCAAATAATCGCAACAATTGTTTTTCGGCCGAGAATGTCGTTTCCAGAAAGCAAATCTTCCGGATCGTTGTCAGAATTTAGCGGCCGGCGCGCAATCCAGCGTCCAAAGCAGCATAAAAGTTTCCAGATTTTTGCACGGAAAAAAATAACAACGGCAAGCAAGGTCGCAAGGTGAAGAATTACATCGTACAAAAGAGGCACATCGTCCAGCTTAAAAAGAAATTGAGCTACGGCAAGGTGTCCGCTCGACGAAATAGGCAAAAATTCAGCAATTCCCTGTAAAATTCCAAGCAAAATCGACTGTAAAACTGACATTTTTAGATCTCCATATTTTTTGTTTTGGGCAACTCTAAAAGCAAAAATTTCAGAGGCATTTTTATTTTTTATTCTATAAAAAAATAAGTGTTTTGTTTAGGCAAATTTAATTTTTATTTTATTTCGGGCGGCTTTTTACTTCGCTTTGCTGCGTAAAAACCGGGCTATTCGCCATTATCATTCTAAAAAAGCCGGGTAAATTCCCCGGTTTTTTTAGAACGCCTTCGGCGTGGCTACTATCCCTGCCGCAGATGTTATAAAATTGACAAACATTTGTGGCCAAAGTTGTGCCGGAGTGTTTTCTGCAAGCGCAAGTCCGTGTTCGCCTTCCTTAAAAAGATGATATTCAAATTCAATTCCGGCATCTTTGAGGCTTTTTGCAAAAACCAATGTATTTTCTGCCGGAACTGCCTTGTCTGTGCGCGTGTGCCAGACAAAAGTTTTAGGAAAATCTTTGGAAATGTGTTTTTCGAGAGAAACAGCATCGCGGATCAGTTCTTCAGAATTTTTATTTTCTGGATTTTGAGTGAATGTCTTCTTGCAAAGTTCAATCCGTTCGTCTTCCGTTAAATTTTCGGTTAGACGCTGGATTGAGCCTTCGTGGCAAATTTTTTTGTCGGCAGAAATTACCGGATAGCAAAGGCATAGCGCGTCTGGGCGGATTTGCTCTGGCAGTAAAATTTTACCGTCGAGGGTAAGATTTTGCAAAAGAGGAGTGTTCCAGAAACAGCCAAGGCTTGCGCAAAGGTGTCCGCCCGCACTGAATCCGCAGAGATAAATTTTTTGAGAATCGATATTCCATTCATCGGAATTTTTCTTAATAAAAGCAACCGCTCTTGCCAGGTCAAAAAGCGCCTCAGGAAATTTGAACGGTGCAAGTGTGTAATAAAGCACTGCCGACGAAAATCCCAGGGAATTCCAGAAAAGAGCAATGGTTTCCTGTTCTTTTTTTCCAAAATGGTTGTAGCCGCCGCCTGGAACAACCAGAATAAAAGGATTTTTTTTCTGATTTTCTAAAATATAAGGAGCAATACTGGCCTTTGAAGGCGGACATAATTCAATTTTTTCGTGATTCATAATAATATTATAAAAAGCGGTTTAAAAAGAAAAAAGGGCTACTGAAGGAGGAAAAAAAGTAGCCCTTTGTGAATCGTTTTTGTTATATTTCTTGCTGCTGATAATAAAATATAACTTTGCAGGATTTTATGCAATTGAATTTTAAGAAAATTTACTGAAAAATCGCTGGAATAACGCATTTTTTATGAAAAAGCTTGAAAACTTTGCGGTTTTGTTGAAAAATACCTGAAGATTTTGCGGTTTTTACGGTAATTTGAAATTCATTGGAGGTTAAAAATGGAAAAAATTGGAATTATTGGTGCAATGCAAATTGAAATCGACTGGTTAAAAAATTTAATGGCAAAAGAAGGTTCGGCAAAAACTGTTTGTGCCGGCGGTCTTGATTTTGAAACTGGAAAAATTCACGGAAAAGAAGTTGTTGTCGTTCGTTCCGGAGTTGGAAAAGTAAACGCCGCATTGTGCGCTCAGAGGCTTATTCTTCAGTTCAACTGTACAAATATAATCAATACGGGAATTGCCGGAGCTATGGCTGAAGGTCTCGGTGTTTTGGATTTTGTAGTTTCGAGCGATGCGGTTTATCACGATATGGACGCAACTGGATTTGGTTACAAAATCGGTCAAATTCCGCAGATGCCGGTTTATTCGTTCGAGGCAGACAAAAAAATGGTTCTTGCTGTAAAAAAAGCATTTGAAAATTGCGAAGAATCAAAAGGCCACAAAATGATTGAAGGAAGAATTGCCACAGGCGATCAGTTTATTTCTGAAAAAACTCTCAAGGCAAAAATAGCGGAAAATGTTTCTCCTGCGTGCGTTGAGATGGAAGGATGTGCAATTGCCCAAGCTTGCTGGCTCAATAAAACGCCTTTTGTAATTATCCGTTGTATGAGCGATATGGCGGACGATTTAAGTTCAAATGGCTATGAATTTAATGAGGGGATTGCCGCTCAATTGAGTGCCCAGGTAGTTGAAAAACTTATTGAAGCAATATAAAATCGCGCTATTAAAGTTTTTTTTCTTTATTAAGGGGCATTTCTAAATGGAATTAAAAAAATACAAGGTAGACAGTTTTAATTTGGACCACAGAAAAGTGGTTGCCCCTTATGTTCGCGTCGCTGCAAAAAAACAGGGTGAAAAAGGCGACGTCGTAACAAAATTTGATGTGCGTGTTTGTCAGCCAAACAAAGAATTTATGAATACAGGCGCCTTGCATACAATGGAACATATCATTGCTGAATATTTGCGGGATGAAATTCCTGGTGTAATTGATTTTTCACCGATGGGCTGCCGCACAGGTTTTTATCTTACTGTCTGGGGAGACGTTGATGAAGAATACATTGCAAGTCATTTAATCCCTGTTTTTAAAAAAGTTATTGACTGGACTGGCGAAATTCCTGCTGCCAACGAAATTCAGTGCGGAAACTACCGAGACATGGATTTGGAAGGTGCAAAAAAATTTGCAAAAAAATGGATTGAGGGAATCAGCAAAAAAGGTTGGAGTGCTTTTCCTGACTGGCTGTAAAATTTTTTCCGCTGGGGGTCTACTTAAGTGAACTTTTATCTAAAACTTAAAGAGACTATTTTTTCTGTAGCGCCAATTATGCTTTTGGTGCTTTTATTGGGTGTAACGATTGCACCTTTGGGTGGTCAGCTTTTGCTTCAGTTTATGCTGGGCGGAGTTATGGTCATTATTGGACTCGCCATTTTTCTTTTGGGCGTTGATATTGGGATTATTCCCGTCGGCGAGCGTAGTGGAGCAGCCCTTACTTCAAAGCGGAATTTACCGCTTCTTTTGATTGCCGCATTTTTTATCGGTTTTATCGTAACAATTGCAGAACCCGACATTCAGGTTTTGGCAGATCAAGTTCGTAAAATCGAATCTTCTGTTTCAAAATGGGGATTGATTATTGCGATCGCAGCAGGCGTTGGTCTTTTTGTTGCATTTGGAATTATGCGCGTAATTCTTTCAATTCCTCTCAGATTGATTTTAATAATTTCTTATATAGCAGTTTTTGGTCTTGCAGGTTTTGCGCCTCAGGCTTTGCAGGGAGTTGCTTTTGACTCCGGCGGTGCAACAACCGGTCCAATGACAGTTCCGTTTATTTTGGCGCTTGGTGTCGGAGTTGCGGCTGTCCGTAGAAAAACTCTTCAGAATTCTGAAAAAAATTCCATGGACAATGACGGAAGTTTTGGTCTTACTGGAATCGCATCTGTCGGTCCAGTTTTGGCGGTTATTATTTTTGCGATTGTAATTTCAAAAATAAATGGAGGAATCGGAGCTGCTGAAAGCGTTGATTCTGGTTCTGAAGAAGAGATTGCTGTCGGACTTTCTGTTGTTTTTGCACATCTCCCGGCAATTGCAAAAGAAGTTGTTTCTGCGCTGGCTCCTTTGGCTGCAATGGCAGTATTTTTCCAGATTACGCTTATAAAAATGCCGCCAATGCAGGTTGTCCGCATGATTCGCGGTTTTGTTCTGAGTTTTATTGGTCTGGTTATTTTTTTGGGCGGTGCTCAGGGCGGTTTTATGCCTGTCGGTCAGGAACTTGGAGTTTTGCTTGGAAAACTTGCTGCAAATTCGGGCGACGTTTTGATTTCGAGCACAAGCAACGGAATAACCAAAACTCTCTTTGTAATTCCTAAAATTGTCGGTCCGATTGTCCTTATTTTAATCGGCTGTATTTTTGGAGCAGTTGTTGTTTGCGCCGAGCCTGCGGTTTGGGTTTTGACGGATCAGGTTGAAGAAATTTCTGGCGGAATGATTAGAAGAAAAGTAATTCTCGTTGCGTTGAGCGCCGGAGTTGCAATTTCAATCGGAATTTCAATGGCGAGAGTTTTATATGGCTTTAGCCTTTGGTTTATTCTTATTCCTGGATATGTGATTGCGCTTGCGCTTTCTTTCTGGTGTCCAAAACTTTTTACAGGAATTGCTTTTGACTCTGGTGGAGTTGCAAGCGGACCTATGACAAGCACATTTATTCTTTCTCTTACGATTGGCGTAGGTCATGCGGTAAATGCAGGTTCTGCGAGCGAAGCATTTGGTGTAATTGCTCTTGTTGCAATGACTCCGCTTATTGCGATTCAAATTCTTGGAATTGTATTTAAGGTAAAAACAAATTCTCATAAAAAAATGGAACAAACTGAACTTCTGGAGGAAAAGGCATGAATTCATTTAAATTATTTTTCAGCGTAGTTCCTCACGGAAAAGGAGAAAAACTTACTCGCGCTGCAATGGAAAGCGGTTGCCGTGGTGGAACCGTTTTAATGGGACGTGGACTTGCAAAAACAAATCTTGCGGCAATTCTCGGTCTTGGCGAAAATTCAAAAGACGTGATAATGATGGTTGTTGAAAAATCGGCCTGCGAGTCTGTAAAAAACGCGATTCAAACAGCGACTTCAAAAGAAAAAAGACATTTTGGCGAACTTTTTAGCGTTGGAGTTGATTCGCTTTTAAAAGGCGGAAATATCATTGAAAATTTAAATGCCGCTGATGAAAATATGGAGGAAGACATTATGAGCACACAAAATGAAATGATTACAGTAATTGTAAATAAAGGTTATGCCGACGATGTAATGGCTGCCGCCAGACAGGCAGGTGCAGGCGGTGGAACAGTAATAAATGCGCGTGGAACTGCAAAAGAAACAGATGAACGTTTTTTTGGAATGCATATTGTTTCTGAAAAGGAAATGCTTGTAATGGTTGTTCCGAGCGACAAAAAACAGGCGGTAATTTCTGCAATCCGTGAGCTAAAATGTTTGAAAGATCCGGGAATGGGAATCGCATATTCCGGAAAAGTTGAAGATTTTGCATTTTTAGGAAAAGCAAAGTAAAATTAGCATTGATGAAAAATCTTTATAAACAGGTAAAGACGCTCATATTAAGAAACAAGGTTTCTGACTTTGAGTACGATTGTGTTAAAACTGAAATTTATCAGACAAACCTTTTGATGCTCGAAGTCTGTTCCCTTGTTGGTTGCGTTCTTTTTTTTGTTTTAGGAATTGTCGGAATTTTTTTTAATTCGTTTCCAAATGCAAGAACAATTAGCTATTTTGCGGTTTTTGCCGTAATGCTGTTTATTTTTATTTTATCAATAAAGATTTCGCAGGAAAAATTAAAGCTTGCGGTACCGCTTCTTTACGTTTTTATATGGACTTTAAGTGTTTTTACCGCTTTTCGGGGAATTTACGGAAACACTGGTAATTATTCGGTCATGTTTGTCGTTTTGGAATTTGCGATTCCTGTTATTTTTATTGATAGAGTTTTGAGAATGTTTAGAAATACAGGTCTTCTTTTATTTTTGAACATGATTTGTACAATTCTTTTTAAAGACGTAAAAATTGCCCGAGTTGACATCTTTTACATGTGGCTTTTTTACGGATTAAGTTTTATTCCGTGTTTTTATCTGACAAAAATCCGTGTCCGTGAATTTTTTTTAAGGCAGATTATTGAAAATCAACGCGATACTGATGAATTGACCGGACTTTCAAACAAGGCGGCATTCATCCGTTTGGCAAAAAAAAATATTAATTCAACAAATACCGGAATTTTGATAATGCTTGATT
Organism: Treponema berlinense; assembly: GCF_900167025.1. Lineage (GTDB taxonomy): Bacteria > Spirochaetota > Spirochaetia > Treponematales > Treponemataceae > Treponema_D > Treponema_D berlinense. The sequence continues at coordinate 35,467 of NZ_FUXC01000006.1, forward strand.
TGGATTATTTTAAGCAGATAAACGACACTTACGGACATTTTGTTGGCGATAAAGTTCTAAAAAAAGTTGCGGTCTGCATTCAGGAAGTATTCCGTTCTTCCGATGTGCTGGGGCGTTTTGGAGGCGATGAATTCTTAATTTTTATGGTTGGCGCAAATCAAAAGAATATTGCAAGAATGCGTTGCGAACAACTTTTGGAATTGCTGAATAAAACTCCGGTTTTGACGGACGATCCCGAAAAATCTGGATTTATACAGTCGAGCATAGGTTTTGCGGTTTTTGAAGATACGGATTTTGATACGCTCTTTAAAAATGCGGACGCCGCCTTGTACGAAGCCAAAAATTCTGGAAAAAACAAAGTCTGCTGTTTTGAAAATAACTAAAACTTGTAAGAAAATGAGCACAAAAGAAAAGATTCTTTCAATTTTAAATTCTGATTCGTTAAAAAACGATTTTATTTCTGGAGAAGAACTTGCATCCTGCTGTCAGGTGAGCCGTGCGGCTGTTCACAAGGCAATTTCTGCTCTGCGTGAACAGGGATTTTTAATCGAGGCCGTTACAAATAAAGGTTACAAACTTGAAAGTGTTCCTGACAGAATTGATTCAGATTTTATCGAAAAAGAAATTTTAAAATGTGGCGAAAAATGCGAAGTTCTTGCTTTTGACGAAATTGATTCGACAAATTTGGAGGCAAAAAGACAAACAGCCGACAAAGAACTTAACCGCGTGCTTTTTGTTGCCGGAAGACAGACGGCAGGACGCGGAAGAATGGGGCGGACTTTTGTTTCGCCTGCGAATTCTGGAGTTTATTTTTCGCTTGTTTATAAACCTGTTGCAGGCATAAAAAATCCTGCTTTTTTGACAGCGGCCGCGGCAGTTGCTGTAAGCAGAGCAATAAAATCTCTTTATGGAGAGGATTGCAAAATAAAGTGGGTGAATGACGTTTTCTTGAATGGCAAAAAAATCTGCGGAATTTTAACTGAAGGTGTTACGAATTTTGAAACCGGCACAATCGATGTTGCCATTGTCGGAATCGGAATAAATGTGCGGAACAGCGGTTTTGATGAGGAGCTTTCAAAAGTTGCTGGCAGCGTTGAAGAAATTATCGCCGGAGAAGGCAAAACTGTTCCAAAAGTAAGCCGGAATCAGATTGTTTCGGAAGTGATTTCTAATCTTTTAAAAATTTACGATTTTTATTTTGCAGACGATAAGCAGGAAATCAAAAGAACTATGGACGAATACAGAAAACGTTCTCTTTTGACCGGGCTTGAAGTTTGTGTTAATCCAATTGCTGGTCTTGAAGGAAAAATCTACAAGGCTAAGGTTCTTGATGTGACGGACGAAGCGGAACTTTTGGTTTTGACGGAAGATGGAATTCAAAAAAAATTGTTTTCTGGAGAAGTGAGCCTAAAAAGTTCAAATTTTGCTAATCAAAACTGAGAATTTATTTTAATAGTTTCCTGATATTTTTATAATGCTTTTTAAATAAGTTATGATATAATTAAAAGATATTTGGAGTATTTTAGAATGAGTGACCAAGAACTTGACCCGACGCTTGCAGCTTTCCTTGCAGAAACCCAGGAATCCTCCGGCCCGACTTTGAGCAATGTTTCGAACAAACTGACAGAAACAGGGCCTTTTAGTGCGGCAAGTTTTAATGCAAATAGGGAAGAATCCGCCGAAAAGCAAAAACAAGCTAGTAAAGTTGATTTAAGCGTTACAAAATTCAATCCGATTGAAAAATTCTTTGAAGATAAGCCAATGCCGTATTTTGACGATCCGGCATATTATAAGATTTGTCTTACAGGCGAAGGTCTGCCGGCTCAGAGAGTTCATCAAGTGCTTTCAAAATACTTAACATGTACAGATCCAAAAGACAGGACAGTTTACCGACAGCAAATGGTAATGGCTTATTGGGAACTTGTTCATAATATGGCGCCAAAAATGGCGGATTTAAACCTGCCAAAAGTAAAAAGAATGATGATGCGGTTTGGCGTTGTTTTGCCGTCGCTTTTTACTCCGGAACAAAAAGAATTCTTTTCTAAAGTAATTTTGGACAATACGACTGGCGAACCTGTTTACTACATGGATGAATGGTTTAAGGAAATTGCAAGCGGCCGGCTTACGCTTTCTGCAACCGATGAAGTTCGCGTAAAAAAATCGGCAAATGATGGCGGTTCTGCAGAACAGCAGCATCTTATGCAGTTAAAAAGCAAGAACGACGGAAAATTGCAGAGTTCTGAAAGTTTTGTGAATGCAAAAGAAAGCGAACGTCAGATGATGGAAAATGAGCTTTTAAATCGTATTCACGCTCTCTGTGAACATTCTACTATGATTGGACTTGAACCGCACCGTATGCCGTACACCGACATGCAAAAAAAACTTTTTGCAGAAATTCAAGAGAGGCTCCGTGCTTTGCAGAAAAACGACAAGGAGCTTGCAGGTTATTTAAAAGAACTTGAAGAGGCAAAGGCTGTAAGCGGCTCTCTTGAGGCAAAAATTGCGAACGGTCCTGTGAGTGTTGAAGTAAACAAAGGCGATATTGATACAGAATTTAATACTGTCCGTCAGATGGCAAAAATGACAGTTGGCCGTCAGGGAAATCAATTTCCGGTTTTTACGAGGGAATTTTATCACAGTACGCCACAGGGAACAGGTTTTAGAGAAAACGTTTTAAGCGTAATGTCCTGGGTTGAAGAAATGGATCCGGGCGCATTTTGCCGAATTCATAAAAATACTGCGCATAGAATTGTTCCATACGTTTTGCTTGTTCCGACTTATGGTGATTTTGGATTTTGCTGGGAACCTTTTGACCGTTACAACAGAATTACGAGCCGTGGACGAATTGTAATTCCAATGTATCCGAGAGATTTAAAAATCAGCGTTTTGATGGCAGTTGCCGATTTGCGCTGGCAGGTTGCAAAGGAAAAGGCATCGTATTACTGGATGGAAGAAGGACTTACCGGACAGTATTATCAGTATATTGAAAATCAGAAATTAAAAGGTGATCTAAAATCATATTTTATTTCGGATTATGTGCTTTGGCTTACAAAAGAAGTAAATGGCGTGCAGAGAATGGACAAAGAACTGCGTGCGATTTTCTGGCGTTTTGTGCCGTTTAACCAGCAGAAAAAAGATGAACTGAAAAAACGGTCGGTTGTATATCAGGAACTTTACCAGAGGGATATTAACCGCAGCATGAGCGATGGTTATTGATTTGTGGAATGCGGTAGGGGCTGGAGTGGACGCATAGCGTGTGCGTAGTACCGGAGGCGCGTTAGACGCCGTAGCCACGCAAGACCCGACGGCAACTTGTTGCCGGACCGCCCATATAAAAATTTGGGCGAGTTGCAACTTTTATGGGAGTTTTATGAAGACAAGGGATTTAGAAACTTTTGTTTTTAACGGGAAAAATTACAGCCTGCTTTCCCGGACTTTTCAGGATGCGTTTTTTTCGCTCGGACTTTTGACGTTCAGATATTATCCTGAAGAAAAAATAATGATTGTTTCTGACAGGTTTGTTGAAACTTGCCACGCGTCTAAAGTTTATTCAAATATGCCGTACAGTTTTGCGGACACTGTTATTGCTGAGGAAGACCGTCAAAATTTTTATAAACTTATAGAAAAACTTGAAAATGGCGAGAAAAAAGTTTCTGACACTTTTGAGTCTGTTTTCGGCGGTTGTTTTAGAATTACGATTGTTCCGTGCGAATGGAACAGTGACGGAAAAGCGATTGTTGCGCTGGGATTTGCAGAAAATATTGAAAAACAAAACCGTTCCGAAAGGCTTTTTAGGGCGCTTGCAAAAGATTACGGCAGCATTTATTACGTTGATGTTGAAAAAGGAACTTTGATTCCTTATAGAATCAGCGATGATATTCAGCGCGAATATGGAGAATCAATCCGCAAAAATTCAGATTATGTGCATTTGATAAATTATTACATCGATAAAACCGTTGTTGATGTTGAAAAAGACGAAATGCGGAGAATCTGTTCGTATAAATTCATTGAAGAGTGTTTTAAGGAAAAGGACGTAATTCTTCATGATTATCGCGGGGTTCGCGATGGAAAGACGATTTATTGCCGGTTAAAAATTGCAAAATTGGGAAATTCGGAAAAACTTTCGGATTTTATGATTGCTTTTTCTGACATGACGAAGGCAAAAACTTTTGAAGTTGAACGTCTTGCGTATGTTGATCCGATTACCGAAGGCAATAATTATAATTATTTTAAAAAGCAGTTGGGCGAAATTAACAAACCCGGATATTTTGTTTCGATGGATATTCATCAATTCAAGATTGTAAACCAAATTTGCGGAATAAAAGTTGGCGACCAGGTTTTGAAGGAAATTTGGAATACAGTTGAAAAAAATTTAAAAGAGCAGGATTTTGCAGCCCGCGTAAATGCCGACCATTTTATTGTTTTTGCTCCGACTTCGCCTCGGGAGGAAATTGAAGCAAAGATTGGAAAACTTACGGACGATCTTTCTGAACTTTCAAAAAAAATGCGATGGCCACGGCTGCATCCGTATTTTGGAATTGCAAGGTGGGTTCCTGGACAGAATATTGAAGAAGTTTACAGTTGCACGACTTTTGCAAAGCACAGCGTAAAAGACGAAAAAAATCTAAATTTTCAGTTTTATTCGGTTGAAGAGAGCGATAAAGTTATTGAACAGAAAAAGATGGAAGATAATTTTTTTGACGCGATTCTCGGAAATTGTTTTGAAATATGGTATCAGCCGAAGGTAAGTCCAGTTTGCGGACGAATTGTTGGTGCTGAAGCCCTTGTCCGTTGGCGACGAGAAGATGGAATACTGGTTCCGCCGGGAATGTTTATTCCTGTTTTTGAAAGGGACGGGCTTATCCGTATTCTGGATGAATATATTTTTGACAAGGTTTGCCGTTTTATAAGGGCAAGAACTGATGAAAAACTGCCTGTTTTGCCGATTTCTGTAAATCTTTCGCGGGCAAGTATTTGTTATGAGGGAATTGTCGAGCAGTACGAAAAAATTGTTCAGGATGCGGGAATAGATCCAAAATATGTGCCGATTGAAATTACGGAAAGTGCCGCGGTTAGCAATTCGGACATAAAAGAAATTTCAAATGAATTTTGCCGGCGCGGTTTTGTTTTGTGCATGGATGATTTTGGAACCGGATATTCTTCAATTTCGCTTTTAAATTCCCTGCCTTTTGCAAACATTAAACTTGATAAAAGTTTGATTGACACAATTGGCGATGAAAAAGGCTTAAAATCGATAAAGCATATAATCGCGCTGTCGAAAGATTTGGGAATGACGATTACTGCCGAAGGGGTTGAACATGAGTCGCAAAAGAATTCTCTTATGGATTTAAAATGCGATAATATTCAGGGATTTTTCTACAGTCCGCCAATGCCGGAAAAGGAATTTGTAAAACTTCTGTAAAATAATGTTTTCTGGTTTTGTCAATGCCTGTTTTGCCAGCAAATGTGTTTGTGTAATTTTTTGCAAAGTGATAAAGTGAATTGATTCATTTTATTGAACCGAAATTAATTTTTTATACGAGGAAAAATCATGGACTTTGTAAAAGATTTACGTGCAAAGGCAAAAGCTGCTGGAAAAACAATCGTTCTTTGCGAAGGTGAAGACAAACGCGTTGTTGAAGCTGCTTCAGTAATTGTAAAAGAAGGAATCGCAAAAATTATTCTTCTCGGAAATGCAGACGAAATTGCAAAATTTGGTTTTGATATGTCTGGTGTAAAAATCGTAGACCCAAAAACTGATTCAAATGCTGATAAATATGCAGAAGTTCTTTACAAGGCACGCGAAGGAAAAATCAATAAAAAGACTGGTCTTCCTGAATATGCAGATGTTGCTGCTGCAAAAGCTGCTGCTCTTAAAGATTATACAATGTACGGTGCTTTGATTTTAAAAGCAGGCGATGCTGACGGCTTTGTTTCTGGTGCTTGCCATTCAACAGCAAATACTTTGCGCCCAGGACTTCAGGTTATCAAAACAGCACCTGGAATTAAAACAGTTTCTTCTTGCTTTATCATGGTTGCTCCAGAAGGTTCAAATAAATATCTTCCAAACGGAATTTCTGTATTTGGCGACTGTGCTATCAATATCGAACCATCTGCTGAAGAATTGGCTGACATTGCCGTTGCAACAGCAGAAACTGCTAAAAAAATCGCAGGAATCGAACCAAAAGTTGCAATGCTTTCGTTCTCTACAAAAGGTTCAGGAAACGATGCAAAGGGCTTGAACACAGTTGGAAAAGTTGTAGAAGCTACAAATCTTGCAAAAGCAAAAGCTCCAGAGCTTGCTCTCGACGGTGAATTCCAGTTTGACGCTGCAATTGCTCCGGAAGTTGGCGAACTTAAGGCTCCAGGAAGTGCAGTTGCAGGACACGCAAACACATTTATCTTCCCAAACATCAACGCAGGAAACATTGGCTACAAAATCGCTGCCCGCATGGGTGGCTGGAAAGCAATTGGACCTGTATGCCAGGGATTTGCAAAACCTCTCAACGACTTGAGCCGTGGTTGCAATGTTGACGAAATTGTTGACACCGTTGCAGTAACTGCTTTGCAGGCATAATAAAAGTCAAAAAAATTATTTCTGATTTTTGAACGGACTGTCTAAAAAACACTTTTTAGGCAGTCCATTTTTTTTGTGTTTGTGGTAGACTTGCTGGAGATAAAAAGTAACTTTGCATTAAAAAATTTGTTTTTTTGTAAAAAGTTGCGTCTAAAAAGGAAAATTATGTCTTGCTTAAAAAAAATAACTGAAAAAGTGGCTCTTTTTACGGCTTTGCCGTTGTTGTTAGTTGGTTGCGCTTCTACGAAATATTCTTTGACGGAAAGTGCTTCTCCGGTTGCGATTCTTGGAGTTTGCGGAAATACTCACGTTCCTTATTATTCTTCTGAAGTTCGTGATGACGAATACGGAGAAGAAGATGGACTTTTATCGAATGCAATAAATAGTTTTTTTGGAAAAAATAATCCTGAAATTCAGACTGCCGCTGACCGTGTTGATTATGCCGAAGATGCTTTCAGACGGATTTTGCCAGAGGTTGCAGGTATTGAAGTTGTTCCAAAAGAAGCTGTAATGAATTCTCCGACTTATGCTAATATTGGAAAAAACAGCTTGCTTTCGTATATCGATGTAAAAATTCGTGGTGAAGGCTACAAGTTTATGGACGATATTGGTTCAAAAAAAGCGCGGTTGATTTCGAGGGAAACTGGCGCAAAAAGCCTTGTTTTTCTGTCTTTTACGTTTAAAAAATATATAAAAGATGATGGAGATAATCTTAACGCAAATCTTGGCGCAATGGGAATTATGAATGTTCTTATGTACAATGAGCATGGAAAAAAAGTGCTTGAAGATGAATTTACTGTAATTTCGCCAGAATCTGTTGAAATGCGGATGACAAAATATGACAAAGATGAAATGGTTGAACTGTTTCCTTCTGTAATTGACCAGCTTATAAATAAATTTATAGTAAAATATCTGTAAAAAATAAAAACTAAGAGAGAATAAAATGAAAAGAAAATTAGGTTTAAAAAGATTTGTTTTTTTGATGGGAACTTTGGTTTTTGCAGTTGCATTTTCGGGTTGTGCTTCTGCTAAAATTGAAAAACAAAGCATTTCTCCGCTTGCGATAATCACTGTGGCTGGAAACAGTTCTTTGCCGTGGTATGTTGTAAAAGAAGGGGAAGAGCCGAAGGCAACGAAAGGACTTTTGCAAAATGCGATAAATTCCAAATTTTATGATGATGATCCGGAAGTTGCCTCAAGTTTTAACCGCCTTGATTATGCAGAAGATGCTCTGCGCAGAATTTTCGGAGAAATTTGCGAAATTGATTTTGTTGGAAAAGAAGAAGTTGTTTCTTCAAAAAAATACAAATCAATGTCGGAAGGACTTTTGTCCATAATGAATACGACAATTACTGCAACTGATTACAAAGATTTGCGCAATCCTGGAAAATATGACCTAAAAAAACTATGTGAATCTGTCGGTGCAAAAGGCGGAGTCGTTATTGAATTTGAATTCTTTAAAAAAACTGCCTCGGGAACGACGGTGAACGGAACTGTTTGTCCTTTTGTTAAGATGAAGACTAAGATTTTTGACCAGACTGGAAAAGAAATAAAATATAAAACTTATACAGTTCAGGGTGCTGAAACTTTAAAAGTTGCCGGCAGAAAATATGATGCTGACGCTCTTGTTGAAATGTATCCTGCTGTAATCGACCAGCTTTTGACTCAGTTTGCAATGGACTTATAGCCCGGATGCTTGCATGCTGCGGCTTTTGCTTGCGCAAAACCCGTTTTTTTTACATGTGCGCTAAAGCGCACGACCGGGCTTATAGCCCGGATTGGAGCCCCGAAGTTGCAGCACGGAAATTTTTAATTTTCGGGCTGTAATGGAGCGGTTAGCGGAAGGGCGGAAAGCCGGTTTGTGCGGAAATTGTGCTCCGAAGTTAAAAATACTGAAAATCTTTCTCAATTGTAAAACTGTTTTATTTTCGCTAGAATAAGGCATTATGGTAATTGCTTCTATCGACATGAAAGACGGACACGTTGTCCAGTTAAAAAACGGCAAAGATTTGGTTCTTCAGCGTGATGATGCTGAGGCTTTGATTTCTGATTTCAATAAATATGGTGAGGTTGCTGTAATTGACCTTGATCAGGCTTTGCGTAATACCGACGAAAAAGGCAACACCAAAAATACTGAACTTTTAAAGCAGATTTTAAGAAAGGGAAATGTTCGCGTTGGCGGTGGAATTCGTTCTGTTAAAAAAGCCCGCGAATTGATTAGCCTTGGTGCGGAAAAAGTTATTGTTGGTTCGGCTGCCTGGAATGCTGATGCTAAAGACGGCGAATCTTTTTTGAATGAAGAATTTTTGCAGGAGCTTTGCGACGCGATTGGAAAACAGCGCGTGATTATTTCGGTTGATGCGATTCACGGAAAAATTGCCGTAAAAGGCTGGACTGAAACGGTTGATATTCCGCTGGTGGAAGGCGCAAAACAGGCCGAAAAATTTTGCTCTGAGCTTTTATTTACCTGTGTTGAAAAAGAAGGCTGCATGCAGGGAACTGACATGGAAGCTTGCCGTGCCCTGAGAAATGCCGTAAACTGCCGTCTTGTTGTTGCCGGCGGAGTTAATAATCTTGAACAGATTGTTGAGCTTGAAAAAATCGGTTGCGATGTTCAGCTCGGAATGGCTCTGTACACAGGAGCTGTAAATCTAAAAGATGCTTTTGTAAACTGTCTGAATTATGAAAAAACTGACGGGCTTATTCCGGTGATTGCCCAGAGTCCTGCTGGCGAAGTTTTGATGCTCGGTTATGCAAATAAAGAAGCGTTTGAAAAATCTTTTGATACTGGAAGACTTACTTTCTTTAGCCGTACAAAAAACAGGCTTTGGACTAAAGGCGAAGAAAGTCATCATTACCTTGATTTGATAAAAATGCGTGCCGATTGCGACCGTGATACTGTTCTTGCAACGGTTTTTCCAAACGGTGGAGTTTGCCACACTGGTTCTTACACTTGCTTTAACGCCGAACCTGGCGCAAAGTCAAACCTTGAACGTCTTTATGCGACAATTGCAGAACGTTTTGCAAATCCTCGTCCAGGAAGTTACACTGCAACTCTCGACGCTAAGCGTGTGCGCGAAAAAGTAATGGAAGAAGCCGAAGAGCTGACTGACGAAGCGGAATCTCGTGAGGACGTTATTTGGGAAGCAGCCGACCTTATTTATTTTGTGAGCGTTTTGATGTACAAAGAGGGCGTTACCTGGCAGGATGTTTATGACGAACTCGACAGACGCCATAAGGAAAAATAAAAATCCGGCGAAAATTAAGCCATAAAAAGGTCGTTTCGACTTGCGAAATGACCTTTTGGCTGTAATTTTTTATTTTTTGCCTTAATTGCCATTTTTTAATTGGTTGGAGTGATTGTGAGCGAACATCTCTGGCACATTTTAACTGATTCTTTTTTTAAGATTTTAATTCCTGGTCTTGTTACGACAATTCCGCTTACTGCAATTTCGTTTTTTCTGGCGCTTGTAATTGGAATTCTTACGGCCTTAGTTCAATTTGCAAATGTAAAAGTTTTAAAACATATTGCCCGTTTTTATATTTGGGTGGTTCGTGGAACTCCGATTTTGGTTCAGCTTTATGTTGTTTTTTACGGATTGCCAAACCTTGGAATTATGATTGAGCCTTTTCCGGCGGCAGTTGCGGTTTTTGCGGTAAATGAAGGCGCTTACACGGCGGAAACGATGCGTTCCGCTTTTGAGTCGGTGCCGGCTGGACAACTTGAAGCCGGTTATTGCGTTGGAATGAGCTATTTTCAGACATTCTGGCGGATTTTGCTTCCTCAGGCTTTTAAAACTGCTTTTCCGCCGCTTTCAAATTCTTTGATTGCAATGGTCAAAGAAACTTCTCTTGCAGCAAACATTACGGTTACAGAAATGTTTATGGCAACTCAGAGAATTGTTGCCCGAACTTACGAGCCGCTTGCCCTTTACATTGAGGTTGCTCTCATCTACTTGATTTTTTCGACTGTTTTGACCTGGGTTCAGCGGAAGGCTGAGAAAAAAATCAATTTTTTGTCAGAAAAAACTTTTGACGGAGAAACGCGGTAAAAATATGATGGAAAAAATTCTTGAATTAAAAAATCTTCATAAGTCGTTCGGAAATTTAGAAGTTTTGAAGGGAATTGACCTGAGCGTAAACAAAGGAGATGTAATTTCTATAATCGGCTCTTCTGGTTCTGGAAAGACAACTTTGCTCCGTTGCCTTAATTTTCTCGAAAAAGCCGATGAAGGCGAATTGATTTTTGACGGCCAGACTTACGACTTAAAAAAAATGCACAAAAAGCAGATAAACGAAATCCGCAAAAAAACAGGATTTGTCTTTCAAAATTACAATTTGTTCAGAAATAAAAATGTCCTTCAAAATGTGACGGAAGGACTGATTGTTGCCCGAAAAATAAAAAAAGAACAGGCGGAAAAAAGCGCAGTTCAAATGCTCAAAAAAGTCGGAATGGAGGACAGGGCAGAATATTTTCCGCACCAGCTTTCTGGCGGACAGCAGCAGCGTGTAGCAATTGCCAGGGCTTTGGCAACCAGTCCAAAGATTATTTATTTTGATGAGCCAACGAGCGCCCTTGACCCGGAATTGACCGGCGAAGTTTTGCAGGTAATGAAAAATCTTGCAGAAGAAGGAATGACGATGATTGTTGTAACGCACGAAATGAATTTTGCAAAAAACGTGAGCACCCGTGTTGTTTTTATGGAAAAAGGCAAAATTCTTGAAGAAGCAGGAGCAAAAGAATTCTTTGAATCACCAAAAAATCAGCGTACAAGAGAGTTTATTGGAAAGTTTGAATAAAAAGCAAATACGTTGGAGAGCCAAAACGAAAATTGACTTTTTATGGGAGAATTTTATGAAAAAAAATTTATTTATTTTTGCGGCGGCAGTTTTTTCGGCAGGAATTATATCTTGCAAAAAAAGCGAAACTGCCGACCTTTTGAGCCAGATTCAAAAAAAAGGCAAGATTACAATCGCAATGGAAGGAACCTGGGCGCCATGGACCTACCATGACGAAAAAAATGAACTTGTCGGTTACGATGTCGAAGTCGGCAAAAAAATTGCCGAAAAATTGGGTGTAAAGGCAGAATTTGTCGAAGTTGACTGGGACGGAATTTTTGCAGGAATTGATTCAAAACGCTACGATTTGAGCTTGAACGGCGTAGAAGTAACACAGGAACGCGCCTTTAAATACGATTTTTCAGAACCGTACGCATATACACATACTGCTTTAATTGTAAAAAAAGACAACGATTCAATAAAAAAATTTGAGGACTTAAAAGGCCGGACAACGACAAACTCGCTCGGCAGCACTTATGCAGAATATGCCGAAAGTCTTGGCGCAAAAGTCGTTACAATTGACTCGTTTGAAGAAACATTGCAGCTTGTTGAACACGGACGGGCCGACGCGACCTTAAACGACAACGCAACATTTTTTTATTACCAAAAAATAAAGCCAGAAAATCCGTTCAAACTTGCAGCATTGACAGAAAACGCAAGCCACGTTGCAATTCCAATGCGCAAAGGCGAAGAAACAAAAACATTGCTCGAAGCTGTAAATAAAGCAATCGAAGAATTAAAACAAAGTGGCGAACTTGCCCAAATTTCCCAAAAATACTTTGGCGCAGATTTAACAAAATAAAAAAAATGGAGCGCAATTTGCGGTCAAACCGGCTCTGCATGGTTGCGCTGTCCGCTCCATTGTCTGGTCAGGTTTAGTTTTTCTAAACCTGACCAGACAACTAAAGCCATTCCGATCCGGGCTAAGTTTTCCGGTTTATGGATATTTTTTTGACAAAAAATTATTTTCTTTTTAGCCAGTTGCCTGGACTTAAACCAGTATTTTTCTTAAATACATTTGAAAAGTAATTTTGATTTGCAAATCCTAGAGCGACAGTAACATCAAAAATCGAAAAATTATCAGAAAGAAGCATTTTTTTTGCCTGTTCAATTTTCATCTTTTCATGCAATTCCTGAACAGAGCAGCCTGTAAGTTCTTTTGTTTTTTTGGAAAGGTAGCTTCGGCTAACCATAAAATGTTCTGCGATTTTGTCGAGATTTGTTTTTTCAGAAATATTTTTTTGTAAATAGTCGGTTAAATTTTTTATGGTTATTCGGTTTCTTTTTGATTCAGTTGGATTTTGTTTTTTTAACAGTCTGTTGATTTCTGAAGTTTCCAGTAAAAAATCATTTTTTTTATCAGCTTTTTTTATCCTTACAGAATACAAAGCGTTGCTTAAAAGCAATCTTATAACATCATAATAAGCAATATTTAAAAACTTCATTTCCAAAAAAATGTAACCAAAATATTTATCAGAATGATGCAGCACTTCCAGCATTAATGAATATCTTGTATCCATAAAAAGGCTTTTAGGAAATTGATATGGCTCGTGAATTTTAAACTGCAATTTCTGTTTTAATTCTTCTTTTGGTTCTGGATAGATAAGTCTTATTTTTGTGTCGTTGATATTTGAAGAATTTGACTCGTTAAGGGCAAGAAATGCTTTAGATATGTTCATTTCGTTTAACTGCATTTTTAGAAGTTCAATTATTTCATCGAGATTCATTGCATCGCTTAAATCTACGGCATTTTTCGAAATATTATTCAATCTGTATGGATTTTCTCTTTCCGCCAAAGTTTCGTATTTTGTAAAAATTGTAATAAGAGTTCTCATTTGATGAAAAATGCCTTCAATTCTTAAAATTGTTTCAAGATTTTCATTTTTTAAGACAGGAATAAAAATATTTCTAAAACCTGTAACTAGATTTTGAAGGTAAGCTGCATTTGACGAAGCAATATGAGAATATTTTTGTAAATGATTTTGAAACCATTCCAGCATGCAGCTTTTTTCGGGATTTAAATAGACATCGTTAAAAAAAGAATTCACCAGATTTTCTACATCAACTTCCTTTTCGGTTTTGAAAATTTCCAAAAGTTTAAAAATTAGTTTTTGCCTTAACTGTTGTTCTGAAATTTCTGTTTCATCTTCGGTTAAATCAATTTTTTTTCCTGCATTTTGTACGCTTTTTTCAAAACATCCGCAAGATTGTCTTATGACAAGTGAAGTTTTTACTCTTACAATTTTGCATGGAGAGTTTGGATTCATTATCTTGTCGATTAAAAGTTCAACCGCCATATAACCGCGCTTAAAATATTCAAGATTGACTGTCGTAACTGGAGTTTTTGCGGTTATTCCGTCGTACCAATTGTTAAAACCTGTAACAGCAATGTCTTTTGGAACATTAAAACCGTTTTTTTCCAGTTGATTTATAACTTCTGCTGCAATAATGTCGGTTGTCGTTACAATTGCTTCAATTTCTTTTTTTCGAATGTCATGGTCTTGCAAAAATCGGGTGACAGTGTTTGAAAGAGAAATCACGCTCATGGAATTTGCCATATAAACGGAATTTTCAATTTCTTTTAATCCATATTTTTTTAATTCATTTTTATAAGCTGAAAGTCGTTTTCTGTGTGGTTCAGAAACGTCTGCTCCTATAAATGCAAATTTTGAATAACCGTGAACTTTTACAAGATGTTCCATAATCATCTGAACTGAGGAATCGCTGTCTATTCTGAGCGCTGTAACTCCAGGAATATCAAGATGTCCTATGTCTATCATTGGAAGCGGTTTTAAACTGTTAAAAGTTTTCAAAATTTTTTCGCTGTCAACAAATTCTCTTAATGAAGATGCCCAGGTTATAAGTCCGTCAAGAAAGGGTTTTTTCATAAACCAGAAATTCTTCATATAGTGATTTACGAAATTTATGTCTTCAAAAAGAGAATATTTTATTGCCGCTCCCATGTTTATAAAGTTTATATCGTAGTCGGCGGCGGCTTTCATCATGCCTTCGATGTATTCTAGTGCAATAAAAGAACGAAGGTCGGCAATTCCTGTAAATCCTATTGTAATTCTTTGGCCTTTGTTTTTTTGTTCAGTTAAAAATGCTTTTCTTTGGGAAATTTTAAAATTCATATGTTTTTCCGTTTTTTTATATACATAATTATACTTTGATTTTGCGTAATTGAGTATGTTTTTTTTTATGAAGAAGCAGGTTGTTTTTATTTTATACGAAAATGAATACTTTTATACGAAATAGTCCATAAACGACTGAATGGTTCTAAAAAATATAGGTTTTGACCAAAAGATAAAAAGTATATTTAGCCTAAGGAAGTTTGTATTTATTTCTAAGGAGGTTTTGTATGAAAAAATTTATAAGAAATATGCTTGCAGTTCTTTTTTTTGCAGCAATTTTTTGTCTAAGCGGCTGTTCCGATTCAGATGAATCTAATGGAGAGACGGAAATTGACTCTGGCAGTCAAAATGGTGAGCAGAAAAAAGATGAATCAGACGACGGAAAGGTTTTAAATGCCGAAGCAACTGAATATTTGTTAAAAGCTGGAGATTCTAAAGAATTAACTCTTACAGATATTTCTCTTGCGGCTTCAAAAACGTTAAAAATGGACGGAGGAGCAACCTGGACTGTAGAAAATCCGTATATATGCTCGATAAGTTCTTCTGGAAAATTAACTCCGCTTTCTGGTGGCGAAACTGTTGTAACAGGAACTTTATCTTCGGATTCAACGAAAAAAGCAGTGTTAAAAGTAAAAATTGCAGAGCCGAACAGGGAAGTTTCGTCAGATCCGTTTGACCTTAGAACAATTTCTGAAAATATAGATATTTTCTGCTGTGGTGATTCAATTATGAGAGATTATTCTGCCAGCGATTCTGATCAGTATGGTCTTGGACAGGCTCTCAAGGAGTTTTTTGATGAAACAAAGGCTAATGTCGTAACTGATATTGCAAACGGCGGCCGTTCTTCAAGACTTTTTTATAATGAAGATTCTCGTTGGCCAGAAGTAAAGCGCCGTATTGAGGCTAATAATAAGGCTGGAAAAAAATCAGTTGTAATCCTTTCTTTTGGACATAATGACCAAAGAGCATTGACTGACTGCGATAAAACTTATGGAGCACAGTTTACTTTTGCTTCTGAAAATGCAAATGGTACAGTTGCAGGAACTCACTACGACTTTATGGAAAAATATATTGTTGAAACACGTGAACTTGGAGCGGTTCCAATCTGTGTAACGCCGTTTGTTCGTGCCAATTATTCTGGTTCAGAAGTAAGTGCTTATGGAAAACACGACTGGTCAAACAAAACTATGACGGGAGATTCTACTCCTCGTGGAAATTATCCTGCCGCAATGAAAGCTGCTGCCAAAAAACAGGGCGCAATTCTTGTTGATATGACAGAACTTAGCGCTGTCCGTGTTGCAGAATACAATAATGCAGGCAAGGAAAAATATTTTTATGTAGATAGTGATAACACTCACGAAAGAACACTGGGCGGTCTTGAGCTTGGAAAAATTGTTACAGATGAATTAAAGAAAAACGGATATTTGACTTCTTATATAAAAGATTGTTCGCCAAGAATTATGGTTGATAAGTCAAATCTTGCTTTTGAACGTATTCTTGCAAATGCAACAAAAACAACCTCTTTTAGAATTTCTAATTTTCAAAACAAAAGCGGAACAATTACGGTTTCTGCTCCTTCAGGTTTTGGTCTTAGTCTTTCTGACAGCGGAACTTTTGATTCAGTTTTAACGATTGAAACAGATGAAAATTTTATAGGAACTGAAATATTTGTAAAATTTAGCCCAACAGAAGTGATTTCGTATAATGGCGATATGACAGTTACTCATTCATCGGTAACTCCTGATTTTGGAAATACTCCGGCTGGAACAGTTGACGGTTCTACTTTAAAAATTGCTCTCTCAGGTGCAGGAAAAGAGTTGTCGGTGTCAGGTACGGATTTTGTTGTAAATTGGCCTATGATTTCGGGAAACCAATTTTCGGTTGCAGCAACTTCAACTTCTGAGGATATTGTTCCTGCAGAAACTAAACTCAACGGTCTTATAAAATCTTCGAATAAACCAATCGGCACAGAAACTTATGCCCGCGTAACAATCGACAATCCCGGCAATGTCTGGCCTGTAAACGACACTGGTGCAAAAATGAACGATGTTTATATTGAATATAAAATTCCAGCCAGTGGAATTGACCTTACAGTAAACGAAATCAGTTTTGACTGCTGTTCTTCTGGTGGTTCATATATGGCTTGGAGCGCTTATTATTCTACAAATGAAGATTTTTCTAATCCAGAACCAATTTGCGAAATGAAAACTGCTCAAAAAGAAGTTCTATGTTCAAATTCTGTCGGCGGTTCAAAGAATAGTTCAGACGCGCTTGGACTTCCTGTAGAAAATGGCAAATCGCTTTATATAAGAGTTTATCCAGCATACAAGGATACAAAGGAAAATGCTGGACGTACATTTATAATCTCTAATGTAGCAGTAAAAGGTTTAATTCAATAGATGAAAAAATATAGGAGGCAAATCAAATGAAAAAAATTTTAAGAGCAGCGGTAGTTTTTACGGCTTTAGCTTTGCTGGGAACAGGTTTTATTTCTTGTTCCGACGGAGACGATTCTTCTTCTGACAACAGCGGAAGCCAGAATCCGGCAACTCCCGAAAAACCAGGCGATTCGACGCCATCTGAGTACGATGATTCGGCACTTTCTGCGGCGACTTTATGGGTTGTTGGTGACTCGACTGTTTGTGATTATGTAAAAGATGGAAAACATACTGACGCAACTTATTTTTATCCGCGTTATGGTTATGGAACTCAGTTGGCAAACAACTTGTCTTCTAAGATTACAGTAAGAAATCTGGCTCTTTCTGGCCGTTCTGCAAAAAGTTTTCTTACGGAAGAAAATTACCAGACTTTGATTGCTGAAATTAAGGAAGGCGATTTTCTTGTAATTGGTTTTGGACACAACGATCAAAAATTTGACGATAGCGACCGTTTTGCAAGCGCTGCTGAATCGACAGATACAGATGGCTCTTTTAAAAATATTCTTTTTAATAAATATGTAAAGGTTGCACAGGAAAAAAACGCAACACCGATTATTTGTTCTCCAATTGTTCGTCTGAGTTCTTCAAATGATTATTCTGGTTCTTATGCCCATATAACTGCTTCTGGGGATTACAGGAAAGCCGCGGAAGAACTTGCAAACGAAAAATCTGTTCAGTTTGTAGATTTGACGACAATGACAAAAGAAAAATACACAGAACTTGGCTATGATGAAGCGATTTATTTTCATGCAATGGCTCAAGGAAGTTCTTCCGATTTGCCAAACTTAAAATCAGTTGATGGAACACATATCAATATTTATGGCGCAAAGATGGTTTCGTATTTTTTTGCCAAGACAATTTCTCAAAGTTCATGTGCATTAAAACCGTATGTAAAATCAACTTATCTACCTTCAAAGGATAAAGATCTTGTAAAAAATCCAGACTATGTATTTGTTGATTATACTGCTCCGGATTTATCAAAATTAAATTCTGTAGAAAACTTAAAGTGTACGTCTGAAGGCTGGTATGGAACTGCTTTTGGCGATTGCGGAGGAGATCCTTCGGCTGCTTCAAATGGATTTTTTGCACAGGAAACTTCAGCAGGAATTTTTAAGGTTGGTCAGACAGGTACGGCCTCGCCAAAAGGAAAAATAACTTCTTTGGCAGACGGTTTTGCTTTTGCTTTTCAACAGATTCCTGTAAGCAAAAACTTTACGCTTACTGCAAAAGCAAAAGTTTTAGTATCGGTTGCTGGTAAAAATCAGGCAGGTTTTGGTTTAATGCTTCGTGACGACTGCTATGCTCCAAACAAAATTGCGGTAAGTTCAAACTATGTATCTGCAGGACTTTATGCAGATTCTGTAAGTACTTGTATTGCAAACTGGAAGAGAGAATCTGGTTCTTTAAAAGTTTCTGAAAACAAAATTTCGGCTTTTTATAATAACGACGAAACCGCAGAATTTACAATTGAAAGAGTTGGTCAGGTTGTAAAAGTTAAGACTGTTTATAAAGGCAATGTTTACGAAACTACTTACACGGATTTTGATTTTGTAGCAAAAGATTCTAATTATTTTTATGCAGGCATGTTTGGAACTCGTGGAACTTGTGTAGAATTTACAGATGTTGTTTTGACAATAACTGGCGAATCTCAAGGCGCATAAGTTCGAAATTATTCTGGAGCGCAATTTGCGGTCAAACCGGCTCTGCATGGTTGCGCTGTCCGCTCCATTGTCTGGTCAGGTTTAGTTTTTCTAAACCTGACCAGACAACTAAAGCCATTTCGATCCGGGCTAAGTTTTCCGGTTTATGGATATTTTTTTATTCAAGTCTTAAGCGGGCCGCATGTGCGTGTCCTGCCAGTCCTTCGGCATCTCCAAGGTGTCCTGCGGCTTTTGCAGAGGAAACTGCGCCTTCTGAGCCTGGAATTGTGCGTAAGGTTGTGACTGTTTTTAAGAAAACGCGTACGCTCAAGCCGCCTGTAAAACGGGCGCTTCCAGAAGTAGGAAGAGTATGGTTTAGTCCTGCTGAGTAGTCGCCAAAAACTTCTGCGCTTCCGTGTCCCAAAAAGAGCGAACCGTAGTTGTGGCAAAGTTCTGCGATTTTGTCGCGTGCTGTTCCTTCGTCCATTGCAAGTTCGAGGTGTTCCGGGGCTTTGCGGTTCGCGGCTTCTGCTGCCTGTTCAATATTGTCGCAGAGAATGATTGCGCCGCAGTTTTCGATTGATTTTTCCGCTGTTTCTCTTGTTTCGAGGACTTTAAGCTGTTTTTCGATTTCGGTTTGAACTGCCTGTGCAAGTTCTTTTGAGTCTGTTGCCAGAATTGGCTGTGCAACAATATCGTGTTCTGCCTGCGCAAGAAGGTCGGCCGCAACCCATTCTGGATTTGCCGATTTGTCTGCAATTATAAAAACTTCTGTCGGACCTGCAACCATGTCGATTCCGACTGTTCCGTAAACCAGTTTTTTTGCTTCTGCAACAAATTTATTTCCTGGACCTACGATTACGTCTGTGCGTGGAATTGACTGCGTGCCAAAAGCAAGCGCTCCGATTGCCTGTGCTCCGCCGCAGGCGTAAGCCTTTGTAACTCCGCAAATATATGCCGCCGCCATAATATTTTCGTCAGCATAAGGTTTTCCGCCGACAAAAGGAGAACCTGGAATTCCAGTTCCTGCTTTTTGTGCGGCTGCTCTGTCTTCAGGATGAACTCTTGGCGGTGTGCACAGAACAATATCTTTAACGCCTGCTGCAACTGCCGGAGTAACTGTCATTACAACTGTGCTTACGAGCGGAAATCGTCCTGCCGGAACGTAAACACCTGCTTTTTCTACAGGAATATTTTTCTGGCCGGTAAAAAGCCCGGGTTCAAGTTCAACTTCAAAATTGTCAAAAGACTCGCGCTGTTTTTTTGCAAAGCGAAGCGCAAGGTCGTGGCTGTAGCAGAGCGATTTATAAAGTTCTGGATTTTCTTTTTGCATTTTTTGTGCGGCGGCTTTTAATTCTGACTGCGGAATTTCGAGCGAAGAAGGCGAGCTTACGTCAAATTTTGTGCCGTATTCTAAAAGCGCTTTGTCGCCGTTTGTTTTTACGTTAAGAAGAATGTCTTTTACAATGTCGATTGAAGAACCAAAGTCGCGTCCGTTAAAAAAATCGTCTTTTAAATCTTTATAGTTTATGATTTTAATCATCTGTATGCTCCAGAAACATTTGCAATTTTAGAACAGTTTATTGAATTTTGTGCTTTGTTGCTAGAGAAAGAGTTTTTGGGAAAATACGCAGGGCGCGGGAAACGACTTTTATTAACAAAAAATCTTAGCCCCGGCTGGAATGGCGCGCAGCGTCCGGCTTTTGCCGGATAAAACCATGCAAGACGGGTCGCGGCAGGTGTTTTGCGCTTCAAATTTTTATCTTATAGAAAAAAAACGGTTTTTGTGGTAGGCTGAATCCGAAAATTCTGTTTTTTTTGAAGGTTTTTATGAAAATTTACAAACTAGGCGAAGACGTTCTCCGTCAAAAATGTGTTCCGGTTGAGCCGGCTGAAATTAACGACGAAATGCGCAATTTTTTTAACGAAATGTTTGATACGATGGACGAGGCTCAGGGCGTTGGGTTGGCAGGTCCGCAGGTTGGCGTTTCTAAAAGATTTTTTGTAATCACTGTTGACGATGGTGTGCGCCGGGTTTTTGTAAATCCGCAGATTGTTCATACTAGCAGCGAGTTGTGCGATTATGATGAAGGCTGTCTTTCGCTTCCGGGTTTTGAAGAAAAAATTAGAAGACCTTCAAAAGTTACGGTTTCGGCCTTAAATGAATTTGGCAAGCCTTTTACTCTTGAGGCGGACGGTCTTTTGGCCCGTTGTATTCAGCACGAAAATGACCATTTGGACGGAATTGTTTATATTGACCGTGGCGATCCTGAGTTTGCTGCAAAAGTTACAGCTCAGATGAAAAAGCGGCTTGAACGTGCTCAGAAAAAAGAAGCGGAAAAAGCAAGAAAAGCGGCTTCGATTGCTGCAAAAATTGCCGCTAAACAGGCTGCAAAGGAAAGTAAAAAATAGTGAAGATTTTATATGCAGGCTCCCCATTGGCGTCGGCCATGGTTTTAAGGAATTTAATTGAGTTTTCTCGTTCTGACGAAGGCAAAAGTCTTGGCGTCGAAATTGCCGGTGTTTTGACAAATGTTCCGTCGGCCCGCGGGCGCAAAAAAGATTTGATTCCTACGGAAGTTGCTGTTTGCGCAAGAGAAAACGATATTCCTGTTCTGGAATTTGAACATCTTTTTGCAGAGGCTCGGGAAGCGGTTTGCGCTTTAAAACCTGAACTTCTGGTAACTTTTGATTATGGCCGGATTTTTGGACCGAAATTTCTTGAAATTTTTGCTCTTGGTGGAATAAACCTGCATCCGTCAGCACTGCCAAAACACAGAGGCTGCACTCCTGTTCCTGCTGCGATTCTTGCCGGAGAAAATCAGCTCGGCGTTACTGTGCAGAAAATCGCGTTAAAAACTGACGAAGGCGACATTCTTGCTCAAAGTTTTGTAGATTTGGACGGAACAGAAACAACTTTGAGCTTGATGGACGGAGATGGAAAAAACAGCCCGGTTTCAGAAGCCGGAACTCAGCTTTTTATTCAGGTTTTAAAAAATTACGCAAACGGAAGGTTTGACGGAAAAGTTCAGCAGGGCGAAAGCGACTATACTCCGTTTATAAAAAAAGAAGACGGACTTATTGACTGGAATAAAACGGCTGTGGAAATTGACCGTCAGATCCGCGCATTTACTCCCTGGCCGTTGTGTTTTACTGCCTGCCATGGCATAAAACTTTCGATTTTGAAGGCGGAACCTGGAAAATTGGACGGAAATTCTTTGGAAAATAGCGAAAAAATTCAAAATGTTCCGGGAACTGTCCTGCCTTACCGGAAAAATGCCGGAATCGAAGTTGCCTGCGGTGGCGGAACTGTGCTTGCTGTTAAAGAACTGCAATGGCAGGGCAAAAAAGCTATGGATTACAAAAGTTTTATGAACGGAGCGCGGGACTTTATAGGCTGCGTTCTTGATGATAAAATCAATCTCTAGGAAAATAAAAAAAATTAGGAAAATTTTATGAAAATCAATTTTAAAGGATTTTTTTCTAAACTCTGGCAAAAAATTAAAAATTTCAATATTCAGGATTGCCGAGTAAGTTTTATAAAAGGAATGGAAAATTTGCAGGCAAACGGCAGAACGCTTTTTGTTACGATAATTCTTGCAGTTGTCGTAATGCTTTTGACTTGTCTTGCAGTTTTTTTCGCAACTGTAAAAGGTCCGGAAAAGGTTTTGGTTCCAGAAGTTGAAGGAAAGGAATTGACTCAGGCCCTTTTGGAAATGCAGGTAAAGGAATTGTATCCGAAAATTCAGCTTCGTTATGATGAGCAGCCGTCGGGAACAATTATCTCTCAGTCGCCGTCTTCCGGAGCAATTGTAAAAGCCGGAACCCGCGTAAATCTTACTGTCAGCCGCGGAGCAATCGTTTCTGAAGTTGGCAATTATATTGGTCAGAAATATGATGACTTAAAAATTGACCTGACAACTATGTTTACAGGTTCTTCCCGGCCTCTTATTTTGCTTGCAGAACCTGTTTACAAGGCTTCTCTCGAAGAAGCAGGCACAATTCTTGAACAGGAACCTCCTGCAGGAACAAAAATTTCTGATCCTGTTACGGTCAATTTGATTGTCAGTCGCGGTCCAAGTTTTGACAACACCGCCGTTCCTAGACTTGTTGGAAAATCTGTAGAAGAAATGCTCGCTCTCTTGCCAAATTTGCGCGTTGTTCTTGATTTTTCTGCCCACAAGGCTACAAAAGACGAAAAAGAAAATTCAGTTGTAAGCCAGCAGGAATTTGACAGCCAATATATTGAAAATTACACAAGAATGTCTGTCGAAATGGCATTCCCTGTAAAACCAAAAGACGATTTGATTTATGGAATTTTTGAAACTGAACTTGCTCAATTCCCTTATCCGGTAGCAATGACGGTTGAATGTATCGAAAGCAACGGTCAGCGCAGCCAGCTTGTGGCTCTCAATCACACAGGCGGACACTTCTCTGTTCCTTACGCTGTGACAGAAGGAAGCGAGTTGATTTTGCGTGTTGCTGGAAAAGTTGCAAAACGAATAACAATAAACGAATAGTTTTTTGATTGTGATTGGAGGAAAAAATGGCAAAATCTTTGGTTTGTCTGTGCGTAACTGGAAAAACTTTGGCGGAAGATGTTGCAATTGTTGAAAAATACAAAGAATTTATCGATGTTGTTGAACTTCGTGTAGATTTTCTTGAAGAGAACGAACGTCTCAAAATCCGCGAATTTCCGTCAATGATAGACGTTCCGGCAATCCTTACAATTCGTCGCAAAATTGACGGTGGACAGTACATTGAAGGCGAGTCAACACGCACAATGCTTTTTGCGCGCGGTCTTGCTTTTGCTCAGGAAGATCCGAAGAAAAATTTTGCTTATGTTGATTTTGAAGAAGATTTTCATATTCCAAGTCTGGAAGATGCGGCTCAGGCTTTTGGAACGAGAATTATCCGCTCTTACCACAATATGAGTTCTCCGATTAAAAATATTGTTGAGAAATTTGATGAACTTCGTCAGAACTCTTATGAAATTCCAAAAATTGCTTTTATGCCACATCGCCTTTCTGACGTTACAAAAGTTTTTAGCGAAGCAGACAAATGGAAGAATACAGAGCAGATTATATGCGCAATGGGACCTCTTGGACTTCCGACAAGAATTCTTTCAGAAAGATTGCATTCATATCTTACATACACAAGCCCGTCTGAACTTTTGGGCAATTTGCTTGAAATCGGACACACAGATCCAATTACCCTCGAAAAAACATATCATTTTCATTCGATTAGCGAAAAAACAAAGATTTTTGGAATTACAGGTTATCCTCTAAAAATCACTTCCAGCCCGGAATTGCAAAATGGAATGTTTGAAAAGGCAAATTTAGATGCAGTATTTATTCCGTTCAAGTCGGAAACAATCGAAGACTCGCTGGATTTTGCAAAAACTCTTGATATCCAGGGATTTTCTGTGACAATTCCTCACAAAGAAACAGTTATCCCTTTAATAAGAAATATCGACGAAAAAGCGGAGTCAATCGGCGCCTGCAATACAGTTGTCCGCTATGGCGATGATTGGAAAGGTTATAACACCGATGCGCTTGGTTTTGAAAAAGCGCTTTTGGAATTTACCGGTACAAAAGATTTAAAAGGCAAAAAAGTTGCAATAATCGGTGCTGGCGGAGCAAGCAGGGCAATTGCTTATGTTATTAAGGAACTTGGAGCAAAGGCCTGCGTATTCAACCGCACTCTGGCAAAAGCCCGTTTAATTGCCGAAAAATACGGTTTTGACTATGCAACGCTCGGTCCGGAAAGCCTTGAAAAATTAAACAAATATTCTGACGTAATTGTTCAGACAACTTCAAAAGGCATGGGTAGCAACGACCCTTCAAACCCGGAAAACGACCCGATTTGGTTCTACGACTTTAACGGAGAAGAATACGTTTACGATGTAATCTATTCTCCGGAAGTAACTCCAGTTATGGCCCGTGCAGATGCTTCTGGCTGCAAAGTTTGCAATGGCGCCGGAATGCTGCTCTATCAGGGAATTGCACAGTTTGAATTGTACAAACAGCTTGTATAAACAAAAAAAGGCTTCACAAAATCGTGAAGCCTTTTTTTGTCTATTTTAATAATTTATTCAGCCTTAAATCGTTTTGCCGCCAATTTTTGTCTACTTTTACCTGCAAATCCAGATCAATTTTGTAGTCAAAAATTTTGCGCAGTTGTTTAATTGATTCAACGCGGATTGTCTTAATCATTTGAGCGCCTTTTCCGATTACAATGCCTTTCTGGCTTTCTTTTTCGACGCACAAAAACGCACGGCACCACATTTTTGTAGGCGAGCGCATTTCCATATCCGCAATCTGAACATAGACGCAGTGCGGAATTTCCTGATCAAGACGGTTAATTGCCTGTTCACGGATAACTTCCGCAATTCTAAAGTCAACTTCCTGATCAGTGTAAAATTCTTCCGGATAAAGATGAGGCGCAACCGGTGCAAGTTCATAAAGCGCGCGCAAGACGTCGTTGATTCCTTCATCGTTTTTTGCCGAAACATCGAAAATATTTTTTTCGGAAAGTTCAGGAAGCTGTTTTGACAGAAAAACTCTGGCAGCCGACGGATTAGAATCTTTTTCGTCAATCTTGTTCAAGGCGGTAACGGTCTTTTTTTCGTGTCCTTTTAAAAGTTCTGTAATCAGTTTTTCTTCATCGCCACAAGGACGCGTCGAATCCACGACATAAAGAATTGAATCCGCATTTGCAAGCTGGTCTGCAACAATATTGCGCATTTTAAGATTCATTTTTTTGTTTGATTCGTGATAGCCCGGAGTGTCCACAAAAACCAGCTGACCGAGCGAAGTATTTACAATTCCACGGATTGCGTTTCTGGTTGTCTGAGGAATCGAGCTTACAATGCTTACCATTTCTCCGGAAGCCGTGTTCAAAAATGTCGATTTTCCGGCAGAAGGCCGCCCGATAATCGTAACAAGAGCCGTTTTGTCGCCGACTGTGCTCTCTTTCTGTTCTGATTCAAGATTCATATTTTCCATTTTTCAAGTATAACATTTTTAAAAAAAATTGTAAGTTTTTGCAGGACGGCATTCACGCTCAAACCGGTGTTCCGGCGTTCCGCTTTTCGCTTCATTACAAAATGCCGTGCATTTTGCAACGCTTCGCGCGCCTCCACCCCGGCGTAAGAAAAAAATCTAAAACCAAAAATAAACTGTTTAATAAAACATTTATGAAAAATTATTGGTTTGACTGTCCTTACTGTGTTAAAATATTCAATACTTATGGATCGGTTAAAAGTCCTGCCAGGCAACCCTTGGGATTTGGGAGCGGTTTATATTGGCAGTGGTGTAAATTTTTGTGTTTTCAGTCGTAATGCAAAGGCTGTTTATCTGGAACTTTTTAAAAAATCGGACGACAGTGTTCCTGCCTGTACTATAAAATTAGACCCTAAAATAAATCGCACCGGCGATTTGTGGCATATATTTATTGAAGGTTTAAAACCGGGAGCTCTTTATCTTTTTAGAGTTGACGGCCCTTTTGAGCCAAAAAATGGTCACAGATTCAACAAAGACATTTTTCTTTACGACCCTCGCGCAAAGGCTCTGACCGACGGTTCACTTTTTAAAAATTTAAATTCTCAAAAAGTCTGTCCTCTCGAAAAAATGCCAAAATGCGTAGTTGTCGATGAGCTTACTTATAATTGGGAAGAAGACAAGCCTCTAAAAACGCCTTTAAACGAAAGCATTATTTACGAAATGCACTTAAGAGGCTTTACGGCTTCTCCTTCTTCTGAAGTAAAATTTCCAGGAACTTATCGCGGGGCAATCGAGAAAATTCCGTATTTAAAAAAACTTGGAATTACCGCGGTTGAACTCCTGCCTGTTCAGGAATTTGACGCATTTGAAAATATGAACATAAACCCAAAGACCGGCAAACGCCTTGTAAATTATTGGGGCTACAGCACGACGGCTTTTTTTGCGCCAAAAGCAGCATATTCTTCGGACAAAAGACCCGGAGCCTGCGTTGATGAATTTAAAGATATGGTAAAGGCTTTTCATAAAGCTGGAATCGAAGTCATTTTGGATATTGTGTTCAACCATACTGCCGAAGGCAACGAGCACGGAATTACATTTGGTTTTAGAGGATTCGACAATTCAATTTATTATCAGCTTGTAAGCACAAATAAAGAGTATTATGTAAATTTTTCTGGCTGCGGAAATGCCCTCAATTGCAATCATCCTGTCGTTCAAGAATATATAATCAGCTGTTTGCGCTATTGGGTTCGGGTAATGCACGTAGACGGCTTCCGTTTTGACCTTGCAAGCGTTCTTTCCCGTGACGAAAATGGTTTTTTGACCTTGGAAGCGCCTCTTACAAGACGGATAAGCGAAGACCCTCTTTTGCGCGATGTAAAAATAATTGCAGAGCCTTGGGATTGCGGCGGCGCTTATCAGGTTGGTTCTTTTCCTGGCGGAAGATGGTGCGAATGGAACGACAAATTCCGTGACGGCATAAGGCGTTTTATCCGTGGAGACGAAAAACTTTCGACAGAAGCTGCAACGCGAATTTCAGGTTCGAGCGATTTGTATTCTTCAAGCGGAAGAAGACCGTATCATTCTATAAATTACATTGCAAGTCACGACGGTTTTACAATGAACGATCTGGTTTCGTACAATTACCGTCACAACGAGCAGAACGGCGAAGAAAACCGCGACGGCACCGACAACAATTTAAGTTACAACAACGGCTTTGAAGGCCCGACGTTAAATCCAAAAATCGAAAAAAACAGAATTCGCCAGATAAAAAATTTTTTTGTTGCGCTGTTTTTGAGCCAGGGAACTCCAATGTTCGTTTGCGGAGACGAAGTTCAGCGCTCTCAAGACGGAAACAACAATCCGTACTGTCAGGACAACGAAATCTCCTGGTTTGACTGGAACGACATAAAAAAGCACGGCGATTTGTTGAATTTTGTAAAAAATTTGATTGCATTGCGCCGAAATCACCGCGTGTTTATGCGTGATGATTTTTTTAAAGGTCAAAAAACTGCAACACAGACAAGTCCTGCCGATATAAACTGGTTCAATATTGAAGGTTTTACGCCAGATTGGGCAAAACTAGACAGGTTTTTGGCGTTCAGGCTTGGAGGCGGAATTACAGAACAGAATTCTAAACCGGACAACGATTTTTATGTTGCTTTTAATACCGACATTCACGACGGCACTGTGACTGTGCCACCGCCATCTGCCGGAAAAAAATGGTACAGGGTTCTTGATACTTCGATAGAAAATGAAGAATGTATTCTGCCGGAAGGAAAAGAAGAACTTTTAAGAAATCAGGAAAAATATGTTATTTTGTCAGGTTCTGCCGTTGTTTTAATCAGCAAATAGCAAAAAATTGTGATAAAATAATAATGCATGAATTTTTTGACAAAACGCGTGCACAAATTGTAGAAAAAACAGTCAAAACATAAATTTGATTTTACAAAAAGGATGGAGAATAAAAAATGAAGTTTAATGCGGAAAAGTTTCGCGAAAATCTTGCGGCCCGTTTGCGCCGTCAGTACGGAAAAGATATTTCTCAGGCAAATGAACATGATCTTTTTGATGCAGTGAGTGCCTCGGTTCAGGAATTGATTTTGCCTTCATGGATGGCAACTCGCCGCGAATACGAGAAAAAACCGGTAAAGCAGCTTTATTATCTTTCGGCAGAATTTTTGATGGGCCGCGCCTTGAGCAACAATTTGATAAATCTTGGAATAAAAGATGAAGTTAAAAAAGTTCTCGACGAAATGAACATAAATTTTAACGTGATTGAAGATGAAGAGCCGGATGCTGGACTTGGAAACGGCGGTCTTGGCCGTCTTGCCGCTTGTTTTTTGGATTCACTTGCAACGCTCGACTATCCTGGACACGGTTATGGAATTCGCTACGAATATGGAATGTTTGAACAGCACATCGAAAACGGCTATCAGGTTGAATATCCGGACAACTGGCTCAAACACCGCGATCCTTGGGAAGTAAAACGCTCGGATTTGGCAGTGACTGTAAAATTTGGCGGAGAAATCAAATACGGAAAAACTCCTGACGGACAGGACAGATTTTATCTGGAAAATGCCGAAGAAGTGATTGCAACTCCTTACGATATGCCGGTTGTCGGTTTTGACACAAATACTGTCAATACTTTGCGTCTGTGGCAGGCTTCGAGTCCAAACGGTTTTGATTTACAGCTCTTTAACGACATGCGTTACAACGAGGCTGTTTTTAAGCAGAACGATGCAGAAAATATTACACGCGTTCTTTATCCGAACGACAACGGTCCTCAAGGAAAAACTCTCCGCTTAAAGCAGCAGTATTTTTTCTGTTCAGCGTCGCTTCAGGATTTGGTTCATCACTTTGTTGCTGATTATGGAACGGATTTTGCAAAATTCCCGGAACTGCATGTGATTCAGTTGAATGACACTCATCCTGTTGTTGCAATTCCTGAGTTGATGCGCATTCTTATGGACGAATATTCAATGGGCTGGAATGAAGCATGGGACATTGTTACAAAAACTTTTGCCTATACAAACCACACGATTTTGGCCGAAGCGCTTGAAAAATGGGACATTTCAATTTTCCAAAGCCTTTTGCCGCGAATCTATCAGATTGTTGAAGAAATTAACCGCCGCTTCCTTATCGAGTTGCGCGCAAAATTTCCAGACGATTATCAAAAGCAGAACAGAATGTCGATTATTCACGACGGAAAAGTTTACATGGCTTGGCTTGCAATTCACGCTGGCTTTAGCGTAAACGGAGTTGCCGCGCTTCATACCGAACTTCTTAAAAATGTTGAATTAAAGGACTGGTACGGACTTTATCCTCAGAAATTTAACAACAAAACAAACGGAATTACTCAGCGCCGTTGGTTGTGCAGTGCAAATCCTGAACTTGCGAAATTTATTACAGACAGAATTGGCCACGGTTGGGAAAAAAATCTTTCAAAACTCAAGGAACTTGAAAAATTTGCAGATGATGAAAAATCTCTCGACGAATTGATTTCGATTAAGCGTCATAACAAAGAAATTCTCGTTGATTATTTAAAGCACCATCAAAATGAATTCCTTGATCCGGATTCGATTTTTGATGTCCAGGTTAAGCGTCTGCACGAATACAAACGTCAGCTTTTGAATGTTCTTCATATTATGTATTTGTACAACAGAATTATCGAAGACCCGACATTCAATCCTCCAAACCGTACGTTTATTTTTGGAGCAAAGGCCGCTTCTGGCTATCGCCGTGCAAAGGCAATAATCAAATTGATTAACACTGTTGCAGAGCGCGTAAACAACGATCGCCGTGTAGGCGGCAAACTTCGCGTTGTATTTATTGAAAACTACCGTGTAAGTGTTGCAGAAAAGATTTTCCCGGCGGCAGATGTTTCTGAACAGATTTCAACAGCAGGAAAAGAAGCTTCTGGAACTTCAAATATGAAGTTTATGGTAAACGGTGCGCTTACGCTCGGAACTTTGGATGGTGCAAATATTGAAATTTTTGAAGAAGCAGGAAAAGAAAACGGCTTCCCGTTTGGTTTAACAACCGAAGAAATTCAAAAAATGGAAAAAGAGCACTCTTACAGTCCTCAGCAGTATCTTGAACGAAATCCGGCCCTTGCAAAAGTTGTCGGTCAGTTGATTGACGGCACTTACGATCCGAGCCATCAGATTTTTAAGGAAATTCACGATTCGCTTGTTTACGGAGTTGAAGGCCAGCGTCCAGACGTTTATTACGTTCTTGCAGATTTTGAACTTTACTGCAAAGCCCAGGAAGAAATTGCAAAAGCTTATACTGATAAAAAAGCTTGGGCGCGCAAAACTTTAATCAACATAGCCAATAGCGGAAAATTCTCTTCAGATCGCACAATTGAAGATTATGTCCGCGATATTTGGCATCTAAACAAGGTTGAAGTTGCTGACAGCGATGTAAAATAAGCGCTTGCAAAAAAGTATTTGCAAAAAAATTGCAAATACTTTTTGTTGAATCACATATAAAATTTCTTTATAATTTTAAAAAGTTTGCGTTGCAAACTTTCTTATAATCTGATGTTTCTCACTTCGTTGCGAAACAACTAAAAAAGTCAATCCTAAAACTGAAGTTTTAATCTTGACTTTTTTTTGTGGAGGACTTTTATGAAAAAAGTTTTAAGTGTTGTTCTGGCAGTGGTTGCTGCCGCTTCGCTTTTTACTGGCTGTTCTAAAAAAGACAAGGCTGCCGGCAAAAAAGTTTGGATTGTTGCTACAGATACAGTATTCCGTCCGTTTGAATACACTAACGAAAAAAACGAATTTGTTGGTATTGACGTTGATGTTCTTGCTGCAATTGCAAAAGATCAGGGTTTTGACTACGAACTTCAGTCGCTCGGTTGGGATGCTGGTGTAGCTGCTGTTCAGGTTGGACAGGCTGACGCTCTTATTGCTGGTGCTACAATCAAACAGGAAAGAATCGACAGTGGATGGATTTTTTCTGACGGATATTATGATGCAACTCAGACTTTTGTAGTTACAAAAGACAGTTCAATTGCATCTTTTGCTGACCTTGCTGGAAAAAATGTTGCTGTTAAAAACGGAACTGCCGGTGCGGACTTTGCAAATTCTCTCAAAGACAAATATGGCTTTAAGGTGACAGTTTTTGAAGATTCTCCGACAATGTATCAGGATGTAATCCTCGGAAACAGCGCTGCCTGTGTTGAAGATACTCCGATTATGGCAGACAACATTAAAACTGGCGGACTTGCCCTTAAAATTCCTGCTGGAATGGAAAGTGCTGGCGCTCCATACGGTTTTGCAATTATGAACAAAGCAAACCAGCCGTTGCTTGATATGTTTAATGCCGGACTTAAAAATATTAAAGAAAACGGCACTTATCAGGCAATTCTTGATAAATACTTGAAATAGTTTTTGCATTTACTGCAAAAAGGACTGTTTAAAACTTATTTGAAGCGGTTAAAGAGCAATTCTAAAATTGTTCTTTTAGCTCGGATATTGTTTTTACAGTCCTTTTTTTTATGTCTTTATAAAAATTTGTTTAATGGACAAGCGATTGGAGTACCGCCGAAAGCGTCGTTTTGCGGCGCAAAACGATGGAGCGCAAAGACGCGGAAGTACGGAAAGCGCGGTTTTTGCGTTAGCAAAAATGGCCCCAAAATCGTGCATCTTTTAGATTGAGGAATGGCGGATTTTCGGTTATAATATAGTAGAAAAAATATGGGTTTTTGCCCGACACTTAGTTTTTTGAGGTTGCATTTTGATTTCGATTCTTCAGGTTTATTCGCTGATGCTTTTGCGCTCACTTGGCTATACGCTTGTTCTTTGTCTGTGGGCGTTGCTTTTTGCAATGGTTATTGGTCTTATTTTTGCTTTGTGCAATGTAAGTAACAGCAAAATTTTGAACGTTATTGGTTCGGTTTATGTCGATGCGGTGCGTGGCGTTCCGTTGATTGTTCTGGCGTATTTTATTTATTTTGGCGTGCCTCAGGCTTTTAGGCTGGCCGGGGTGAACAATTTTAGGCTTCCAGCGTTGCAGGCTGGTACGATTGCGCTTGCGATGAACTGTGGTGCTTATATGGCGGAGATTTTTCGCGCAGGAATTGAATCAATTGATGTCGGACAGATGGAAGCGGGGCGAAGTCTTGGACTTTCTTACGCAACAACAATGCGCCGTGTAATTTTGCCGCAGGCTTTTAGGGTAATGATTCCTTCAATCATAAACCAGTTTATAATCACCTTAAAAGATACATCGATTTTGTCCGTAATTGGTTATCCTGAACTTACGAACATGGGAAAGACAATCAGCGGCAACACTTTTAAATCGCTTCAGACTTGGGCAATCGTTGGAATTATGTACATGATCGTAATTGTTTCCCTGAGCAAAATTGCAAAAATTATTGAAAGGAGATTAAAGCGAAATGTTGAGCGATAAAGTAAAAATTCACGTTGAAAATCTTCGGAAAAATTTTGGTAATCTGGAAGTTTTAAAAGATATTTCGCTGGATGTTCACGAAGGCGAGGTTGTCTGCATAATCGGGCCGTCTGGTTCTGGAAAATCGACTTTTTTGCGCTGTCTGAACCATCTTGAAGAGCCGACAAGCGGAAAAATTATTGTAAACGATACGGATATTACCGACAAAAAAGTGAATTTGAATAAGGTGCGCGAAAATATCGGAATGGTTTTTCAGCATTTTAATCTTTTTTCAAATATGAATATAATCAGCAACCTTATGCTTGCTCCGGTTGAACTTAAAAAAATGTCAAAGGAAAAGGCAAAGATTGAAGGAATGAAACTTCTTAAGCGCGTTGGACTTGAATCAAAGGCTCTTGCCCATCCTCAGCAGCTTTCGGGCGGTCAAAAGCAGCGTGTTGCAATTGCGCGTTCGCTTGCAATGAATCCGCAAATTTTGCTTTTTGATGAACCAACGAGCGCGCTTGACCCGGAAATGGTTGGCGAAGTTTTGGAAGTTATGAAGGAACTTGCCCGCGGAGGAATGACAATGGTTGTCGTAACCCACGAAATGGGATTTGCGCGCGAAGTTGCAGACCGCGTTGTTTTTATGGACTGCGGCTTTATAATTGAACAGGGAACTCCGGAAGAAGTCTTAAAAAATCCGAAAGAAAAACGAACTAAGAGTTTTTTGGAAAAAGTTTTGTAGCAGATTTTGCTAAAAAACGTTGCGAAACAACTTAGGAGCATAAAAATGAAAAAAATAATTACAATCAGCCGCGAATTTGGTGCAGGCGGTTCAACAATCGGCAAAAAAGTCGCAGAAATTCTTGGTTATGAATATTATGACAAAAGCATAATTTTGCAGGCGGCAAGTGAAAAAAATATCGACATTTCTAAAGTTCTCAAAAGCGACGAAGAAGCGCCGTTTTTGACAGGATTTACACAGTCGCTTTTTGATTTTTACAATAAACCGATAAACGATCAGATTTTTGAAGCTCAGAAAGAAGTTATCCGCAAATTTGGAGAACACGGTCATTGCGTTATTGTCGGTAGAAACGCGAATCAAATTCTTCAGGAATTTGACGACAGTTTGCATGTTTTTATTCACGCAGATCCATGGTGGAGAGTTGAATACTTAAAAAACAACAGAATGCAGGATGTTTCGGAAGAAAAAATCATGCGGGATCTTGTAAGAGTTGACCGCAAACGTTGCAAGTATTGCACTTACTACACAAATACCGAATTTGGCGATTCCAGATACTACGATTTGTGCTTGAATTCTGGAAAATTTGGACTTGATGAGTGTGCAAAACTCATCGTCGAGCTAAGCCGCTAAAAAGGACTTAAAAATATGCGTTTTCCAAAACCGCTAAAAAAAGGCGATACGATTGCCATTGTTGCTCCGAGTTTTGGCGCAACGACAGAACCTTACAATTTTCGCTTTAACGAGGCAGTCCGCCGTTTTAAGGAACGTGGCTATAATGTTAAAATCGGTGAGTGTTGCTACAAGTCTGACGGTCTTGGAATTTCGACAGACCCAAAAACCGCCGCCGCTGAACTCCAAAAATATTATTTAGACCCAAAAATAAACGCTGTTTTTAGTTGTGGCGGCGGTGAGCTCATGTGTGAAACAGTGAGTTACGTTGATTTTGAAAAACTTAAAACTGCCGAACCAAAGTGGTTTATTGGTTACAGCGACAATACAAATTTTATTTTTCCGCTTGTAACCCTCTGCTCAATTCCGGCAATCTACGGTCAAAACGCTCCTGGATTTGGAAAACCCTGGGAACAGAGCGAACTTGATGCATGGAACCTTCTTGAAGGAAAGAGTTTTACGGTCAGCGGTTATCCGAAATTTCAAAATCCAGATGTAGACAGCGAAGACCCTCTTTCTCCTTATATTTTGACAGACAAAAAAGAACTTGTCTCTTATATTCCTTCTAAAAACGGAAACACCTTAAAACTTTTGCCGCCAGACGAAAAACTTGAATTTGATGGAACTATTTTGGGCGGCTGTCTTGACTGCATTGTCGGTTTGAGTGGCACCAGGCTGGAAAACGTTTGCCGGTTTAACGAAGAGCACAAAAAAATCATTTGGGTTTTGGAAAGTTGCGATTACAATCCAATGGATATTCGCAGGGCGCTGTGGCATTTAAAAGAAAGTGGCTGGTTTAAAAATGCGGCTGGTTTTGTTTTTGGACGGCCACTTGCGGCTTTTCGGCAGGAAATAATGGGCGTAAATCAATACAATGCGGTTACAGGAATTTTGGGCGACCTTGGAGTTCCGATTGTTCTGGACGCCGACATTGGTCATATAGATCCGGCAATGCCGTTGATAATCGGAGCGGATTCAAAAATTTCTGTAAAAAATAACGAAATAAAAATTGAAATGAATATTTTATAAAAGTTTTATAAGCCGGGGCTTCCACCGCTTGCGCGGTGTCGGGTGTTTCGCCATTTCATTATAAGCGGACAAGTCCGCTTATAACGCTACGCGTGGCTACACCCCCTAAGCCGTTTTATTTTTTTACAAAAGTACCAATCAGACCGATAACCCAGCCCGCGAGAATTATATAAAAGCCAAAGCCTGTAATCTTAAACCAGTCCTTAAAAAAGTTTCCGCGTGCAAAAAAGATAAGTCCAAGCACAATAGAAGCAAGCAGACAAACTGTTTTTAACATGCTTGCATTAGAAACTTTTACAAAGCACAGGATAATTCCAATGGCTGCCGCAACAAACATTAAAAGTGCAAGCCAAGAATCTAAATTGCTCAAATCCTTAAAAGCATCAACTATTGTAAAATCAATCTTTCCAAGAATACCAAGCGAAATTCTTATAATCGGTAAAAAACTTCCGACTACAACTGCAATCATTCCAATCAAATAAAAAAGGTTAAAACTACTTTTTTTTGCCATAACGACTCCTCTGATATGTTGTCTACAAAGCCTGCAATGCAAACTCAGTTAAAATAATTTTAACACGAAAAATGTTTTTTTCAATTTTTATTGATCTATTGTCAATCTATTGTTTTTTGAAAGGTTTCGTGTCGTCAAAGTCAAAAATCGTTTTTTCTTCAATAAATCTTGAATATTCACGTTTCCAGATTAAATGGGCATCGCTTGAATCGTAGGCTTCTAGCGCTTCTTTGTCCATGTCCATTTCAATCATAATGTCGGCACGATTTTCGCGTTTTATGCAGCATTTGTAAATTTTTACGTAATGTACTCCGTTAATTTCTGTTGTTGCAGTATTAAACAGTTCCTGAATCTGCTCAATAAACGAATTTTCGATTTTTTTTGAAATTTCCGGAACAAATTTTACAAGAATACAGTGTTTCATTTTTGGTTTCCTCCGTTTTTACTGCAGTTTGAGAGAATTTATTATTGCTCCGGCAACGCGTTCTCCGTCCATTGCCGAACTTCCAATTCCTCCAGAATATCCGCTTCCTTCTCCGCAAGGATAAAGATTTTTAATTGCGGTACACTCCAAAGTGTCTTTATTGCGTAAAATTCTTACAGGAGTACTGGTTCTTGTCTCCGAAGCGATTAAAATTGCGTCAGGGCAGACAAAGCCTTTCATGCTTTTATTAAAATCCTTAAATCCTGCCTGCAATTTTTTGCAGATATCTTTTGGAAGCCATTTGTCCAGTCTGCTCGAAACAACTCCCGGTTTATAACTTGTAACTGGAAGCGATTTTGATTCTTTTTCTTCAAGAAAGTCCGTCAGTCTTTGAGCTGGCGCAAACTGACCTGAACCGTTTTCGAAAGTTAATTTTTCGAGCCAGGTTCGCCAGTAAAGTCCGGCAAGCGCGGGGCAGCCTTCTTCTTCTGCCTGTTTTTTAAATTCAGGGGGAATGTCTTCCGGCCTGCGTTCAACGACAATCGCCGCGTTTGACCACTGGCTGTTTCGTCCGGAAGAACTCATTCCGTTTACGACAATTTGATCTTTTGCTGTTGCGCATGGAACGACAAAGCCGCCGGGGCACATGCAAAAACTGTAAACTCCGCGACCGTCGACCTGAGTTGTAAGGCGGTATTCGGCGGCGGCAGGCATTTGTTTTCCGTGGAATTGAATCGAGTCTATAATTGCCCGTGGGTGTTCAACCCGTACTCCGACCGCAAATGTTTTTGCTTCGAGCGCGTCTGGTGCAATTTTAGAAACCATCTGGTAAATATTTGCCGCAGAATGTCCAGTTGCAAGAATTATTGAATCTGCAAGAATTTCTTTTTTGTTTCCGTCGGTAAGATTTTTGATTTTTACGCCGGTTGCCTTTAATTCATTGTTCTGTGAATTTTTTTCTACGATTAAATCTGTGCAAAGTGAATTAAAATGAATTTCGCCGCCAAGTTCTACAATCTTTTTTTCCATGCGGTCAATAATTCCAGGAAGTTTATCTGTTCCTATGTGGGGATGCGCATCGGTAAGAATATTTGGATTTGCTCCAAATTCAACAAAAATTCTGTAAATTTTATAGATGTCGCCACGTTTGTTTGAGCGGGTGTAGAGTTTTCCGTCAGAAAAAGTTCCTGCTCCTCCAGAACCAAAGCAAAAGTTTGAATTTTCGTCCAAAATTCCATCTTTTGTAAGGTTTTCAATATCGTCTGCCCGAACTTTTGTCGGATTTCCGCGTTCAATAATAATCGGTTTAATTCCTGCTTCGAAAAGCTTAAAAGCCGCGTAGAGTCCTGCCGGTCCGCAGCCGATTATAACCACAGAGCGTTTTCCGTCAGCGTGTTTCCAGTTGAGAGCAATATTTTCTAAATCTTCTGGTTCTTCGCCAATGTAAATTTTGTAACGCATAACGAACTTAATCTGGGAATGTCGTGCGTCAATTGATTTTTTTATAAAAACCGGGGTGATTTTCTGTCCGTTTACAGAAACTTTTTTTTCTTTAAGAGCCTGCCGAATTTTAGAATCGATTTCGGTCTGATTTTTTTCGTCCTCTGGCATGAGGGTGATTGAAAGTTCACAAGTCATGCCGATATTATATTGGTCATCTCCAAAAAATGCAATTTTTAGAGTTTAAACATTAGTTAAACATGGAACAAATCAATCTGAGAACCGATTTTTAAGATTGAATCCTGCATTGCCTTGGAAATATCGCTCAAAGTTGTTCCGTTGCCACTAATCTGGTTTGCAGAAGTTGTCATTTCTATCATGCTTGATTTGATTTCTTCTGTTGCCAGTTGCAATTTTTTTACTTGATCCAAGATTATCTGGTTTCCTGCCGACATATTTCCGGAAGAAACACGGACGTCCGAAGTTGAATCGTTCATCATTTTGAGTGCATCTGTAATCTGATGGCTGCCGATTTCGCTTTCTTCCATTGCGCCTTTAATCTGCTGGACAAGCTGGTCTGTCTCATGGATTTTCTTGGTTACTGACTGGAACGAATTTTTAGCTTCTGCCGAAGATACAACGACATTTTCAATCGAATTTTGAATTTTCTGAAGCTCATCGCGGATTTGTTTTGACTGGCGGCTGGAACTTTCAGAAAGGTTGTGAATTTCATCTGCAACAACGCTAAAACCGCGTCCTGCATCGCCTGCATGTGCGGCTTCGATTGACGCATTCATTGCCAAAAGGTTTGTTTCGCTCGCAATTTTAGAAATAACCTTGTTTGCTTCCATGAGCATCTGGCTCTGTTCCTGAATCTTCTGAATCTGTTCGTCTACGCTGTTTTGTTTTTCAATTCCTGTAGTTGTGTCGGTTTCGAGAGCAACAAACGAATCGACCATATGTTCAGTGCTTCTTGTGACAGAAGTAATGTTTCCGAGCATTTCTTCAACTGCTGCACTGGCCTGAGTAACTCCCGACGACTGGTTTTCAATCATTGCATTTAAGGCTTCGATATTTTTCGCAATCTGGTTTACCTTGTCTGCGGTTTCTTCGACAGATTTTCCCTGCACTTCAATCTGGCTGCTTACTGTGCTTATATTGGAAATGATTTTGTTGATAGAAGAACTTGTTTCGTTCGTTGTGCCAGCCATTTCGCCGTCAACCTTCGAAAGTTCGTCCTTCGATTCTTTTATCCGCATAATAATATGATGCAAATTTTCTGTAAAAGTGTTGAATCCAAGGACAACTTCGCCAACTTCGTCCTTTGTTTTTACTTCGATTCGCTTTGTTAAATCCGCAGCGCCGGAAGCGATTTCGATAATTGAATTTTTAAGGCGAATGAGAGGGTGAACTAGCAGCGTCAGATAAATAGAAGTTACAACCAAAAGGATGATTGCAATCATAATACTTATAAAACAAATCTGGAAAGCGCTCTTTTTTGCCGTCGAAACAATTTCTGTTTGGTTTATTGCAATTGCGAGCGACCAGTTTGTGTGGTTAATCGGGCAGTAGAAGACGTAATTTGTTGCATTTCGTTCACTGTCTTTGATAATTCCGGTTCCTTTTTGGCTCAAAATCATTTTTTGAGTCATTTCCTTGTAACCTTTGTAGCCGGATTCTTCATCACTCATTACGTAAAAATTTTTCATGATTTTTTCAGAATCTGGATGAGCGATAATGTTTCCTTTTGAATCGATTGCGTAGGTAAAACTGTTGTCATTAAAATTCGACTGTGTAATCTGATAATTCACCTTGCTCAAAGAGAGAGCGCCGACGATGACACCCCAAAACGACTTGTTCTTGTTTGTGACTGGAGCAGAAACATAAAAAATGTAGCCAATTCCGTCTGGAGAAGGCACAGGGTCAGAAATATATTGCTGTTTTCCGTTTGTGTAGATTGCCGTAAAAAAGTCTTCGTGCGAAATATCGGTGTAATTTCCGTTAGAATCGTACATTCTTCCGTCTTGGTCTGCAATTCCGATAAAATCAAAACTTGGATCGATTAAATCTTTGTTTTCGGTCAGATAATTGCAGGCAAGTTCATAATCGCCGGAAGTAAATGCCTCGCTGTTTGTAAAAATTCCAAAACTTTTAGAGAAAGAATCCAGCCAGTAAGTTAAACCGTCGGCTGTCCGTTCTGCAATTGTCGTAGAAAAATTTGTGTAAGTTTCGGTGTTGTCTTCTGCAATCGAATGAACCAGGAAAAACGAAAGCGTTGTAAATGAAAGCGCCAGAAAAATAAAAAGAACGACTGCAAATTTAAAGGCAATCGAGCGCGTTATCGTTTTTACAGAAATTTTGTGCTTAGATTTTTTTTCTGACGGCGCACTTTCCAAAGTCTCCAAAACTTCGATGTTTTCGTCAGAAGAATTTTGTTCATTAAAAGCAGGATTTCCGGTAGAAATAATTTTGTCGTTTTCAAGTTCTGGATTAAAAGGTTCGTTCATACAATCCTCCAAATAAAGAGCAAACACTCAAACACTCACCCGCCATTTTTTAAATTGTCTAATATCTCTATTATCGTTCAAAAAAACATATCAATAAAGGAAAATAAACACTTTTTATCAAAATATAACCAAAAATTCCTTAAACTGTCAGTGTTGAAAAAAACACATAAACTGTAGATAATATAAGGACAAGCGGTTCTATTTTGAGTTTAAATTTTCCAGTCAAACCAAAACAATTTCTCAGGAAATCCGGTAAGACAAAGCATAGTTTGGATTTTTTGAACTTCGACATTCAACCTGAAAAAATAAAATTATTAAATTTGGGTCATGCGGCTATCCAGAAAACTTGCTTGCAGTTGTAATGGCTTGTCAAAAAGGCAAAATTTCTGTATTTTGCGGTTTCGGCAGGCTCAACCGCGGCAAAAATAATTTGGACAGCCGCACCGGGCTTTGCAGGGTTTCATTGTTTTGTTTGGTTTCGATAAACTCAACCAGCACAAAACAACGCTACGCGCCCTTCCAATCCCTTGCCCGAAAGGAATTTACTTATGAAAATCAATCAGCTCGAAAAACTTTTGTCGCAGAATGAATATCCAGGACGCGGAATTGTTGCAGGTCTTTCAGAAGACGGAAAATATGCTGTCAGCGCATACTGGACAATGGGACGCAGTGCCGGAAGCCGTAACCGCATTTTTACAGTCGAAACAGAAGACGGAAGCGAAGTTGTTCGCACGAAAGCATTTGATCCAAGCTTAATCGCAGGTGATCCAAGCCTTATAATTTATGCGGCAGTCCGCCAGTTTAAAAACAGTACAATCGTAACAAACGGCGATCAGACAGACACGATTTTTGAAGGTCTTAAAGAAGGCAAAACTTTTGAGCAGTCATTGCGTTCACGCAAATATGAACACGACGCTCCAAATTACACTCCGAGAATTTCTTCACTTTTAAATGTCGAAAATGGAAAATTCGATTACGCAATTTCAATTTTAAAAAGCGATTCTGGAAATCCAGATAACACTTTGAGATTCACA
Source organism: Treponema berlinense (assembly GCF_900167025.1). Lineage (GTDB taxonomy): Bacteria > Spirochaetota > Spirochaetia > Treponematales > Treponemataceae > Treponema_D > Treponema_D berlinense. The sequence goes on from NZ_FUXC01000006.1 coordinate 76,358, forward strand.
TTTACTTACGACAATCCTGTAAAAGGCCAGGGAAGATTTATTCATACTTACATGGGCAACGGAAATCCTCTTCCGTCGTTTGAAGGTGAACCGGAAGTTGTAGAAATCAAAGGCAATATCGAGGAATTTACAGACAAAATCTGGTCAAGCCTCAACGAAGAAAACAAAGTAAGTCTTTTTGTCCGCTTTATTGACATTCAGACTGGAAAATTTGAAGAAAAAATCATCAACAAAAACAAATAATGCAAAAAGTTCTTTGCACAACGCTCTTAATAGAAAAGTCCCCTCAGGCTCTGCCTCTGGGGGTGGCTTGTATTGCTTCTGCCATAAAAAATGATGACCGCACAAAAAATTTTTACAATGTCGAATTGTGCGATTTTTGCAAGGAATCTCCCGAAATAAAAAAGATTTTGTCCGGAGCAGAAATCGGAGCAGAAAAAAATGCCGGCGAAATGCAGACTGGCTCTTATATTGCTGAGCAACTGGCAAAAAAAAGTCCGCAAATTGTGCTTTTTAGCATTTACGTGTGGAATCATGTTGCCCTGGAAAATGCCGCCCGCTGCCTCAAAAAAATAAATCCGAAAATCATAACAATTGCTGGCGGTCCGGAAGTTACAGCAGATCCGTTTGTTTTTGAGGGATTTGATTACACGATTGCAGGAGCTGGCGAAGAAGCCGCAGTTTTGCTTTTGGAGGCGATTTTTAAAAATGGCGGTGCAGAAAAACTGCCAGAAATTCCGGGGCTTTTCTTTTTAAACGGAAAACCTCAGGTCTTCCAGTTTGCGAGAACTTCACCCTGCGCCTTAGAAAAACTTTCTTCTCCATATCTTGACGGTACACTCGACGTTGCAAAATACGGCGGAGTTTTATGGGAACTTGCCCGGGGCTGCCCTTTTAAGTGTTCATATTGCTACGAATCAAAAGGCGAAAAAAAAGTCGCATATTTTCCGATGGAACGAATCGAAAAAGAAATCGATCTTTTTGCCCAAAAAAAAGTTCCTCAGGTTTTTGTCCTTGATCCAACCTACAATGCGAGCAAAGAGCGCGCCATTCAGATGCTCAGGCTGATTGAAAAAAAGACGCCGGACACTTTTTATTATTTTGAAGCGCGGGCCGAATTTATTGACCGCGAACTTGCAAAAGCGTTCAGCCGTGTGCGTTGTGCCTTGCAAATTGGAATGCAGAGCGCAGATCCGGAAGTCTTAAAAAATGTACATCGTACGCTCGACAAAAAAAAGTTCAGCAAAAATATTGGCTATCTGAACGAAGCCGGCGTAACTTTTGGCTTTGACCTGATTTACGGATTGCCGGGCGACACGTTAAAAGGTTTTAAAAACAGTATTGATTATGCTCTCAGCCTTTATCCGAACAATCTCGAGCTTTTTTGCCTTTCGGTTCTTCCGGGAACAGATTTGCACGATTCCGCAAAAAAATTTGGAATGATATGGGAACAAAAACCGCCTTACAATGTTTTAAAAACACCGCAATTCCCAGAGTCAGACTTGCAAAAAGCCGCTTCGCTTGCACGGGCGGTAAATCTTTTTTATACGCAGGGACGCGCAGTAAGCTGGTTTAACTGCATAATTTATCATCTGCACAAAAAGCCGAGCGTTTTTCTCGGAGAATTTGAAAAATATCTTCGCGAAGAAAAAATTATGCTTCCGCCCGAACCAAAAATGCCGCAGATTAGAAAATTGCAGAAAGATTTTATAAAAAGACAATTTGAACAAAATCATCTTGCAAAATACATAAATATAGTCAGCGATATGATAGAACTTTACGGCGCTTTGAGCGATGCAGACGGCGACTGCCAGACATCAACCATAAAATTGCACTATTGGCCAGAAGACGTGCTCTCAGAATACGCAATGGATTTACCATTTTTTTGCGCAAACGCCGAATTCCATCCATGCAAAGTAAAAGTTCAGCCATCTCCTGACGGCGCCGTGTTCAAGATTGAATAAAAAGAATATATTTTATTAACCCGATATTGATTTTGCGTTGCTTTTTCATTACTTTTGTATTACATTTTGTATGGAGGCGCATATGAAAACAGCAGTTCTTCAAACAAGAGTTGATGTGGATTTAAAACATGATGCAGATGCTTTTTTTGAATCTATTGGAATGGATACAACAACGGCAATACGGATTTTTCTAAAGCAGACATTAATTCAGCGAAAAATTCCATTTGAAATTGTTCAAGACAGTTCTTTTTATTCTGAAAAAAACATGAAAGCATTGGAACATTCTAAAACTCAGATGGAAAATGGCCAGCATTCAATACATGAACTTGTCGAGGTGTAAAAATGCACAAAGATTTTTCTGATGATGCCTGGGCTGATTATACCTATTGGATAACGCAAGATAAAAAAACGCTTAAGAAAATAAATCAACTTCTAAGTGATATTGAACGAAACGGTAATGACGGAATAGGGCATCCGGAGCCATTAAAAAATAATTTAAGCGGATATTGGTCTCGAACGATAGACGAAAAAAATAGGCTTGTATACAAAATAGAAGACGGTTTAATAAAAGTAATTCAATGTAAAAATCATTATGATGATAAATAGTTCTATGTAATATAGAACCGGACCATATTTTGCGGTCGAGCGGCTTTTCACGGTTCCGCTTTGCTTCATCCGCCGGGGCGGACGCATTCGCGCCGTTACAATCCGGGGTATGTTTTTTCTAAAAATCAAATTTTCTGGTTTAAATTCTTCAAAAAAGTAAAATTCTAAAAAAAAGAAAATTCAATTGACATAAAAATACTGTTAGTGTATACTAACAAATGTAGTTAGCTTGTGCTAACCTGAGTGTACCTCGTGGCAGTACGATTCTTAAGTTCTGACTGTTTCTCTGGAGTGTTGTACTGCCATATTTTTGGGAATTTTTAATGGAAGAAACTGTAATTCATTGCAGCGCTCCTGCGCTCTGCGGAATAAAACCTGCGAGCCTTTTTAGCCTTAAAAATGAATTCTATTCAATTAATAGAAGCCGGCTTTTTTCCTGGCGTAAAAATTTTTCAAAAGACAGGCGTTTTTTTGTTATCATTAAAAAAGAAGACGGACGGGTTTTGATTTTTGTTTACGATAAAAGCTTGCTAGAAAAAGTTTGTTCCAAAAAGAAAAACCAGGAATACTTAAAAACGAAAGATTATGAAGTTGAAAAGGGTTTTAATTCAATTTTGAGCGAGCTTTTGTTTCGGCTTGCCCACGAAAGCTCTTTTCCGCACGAAACTGGACTTTTTTTGGGTTATCCGCTCGAAGATGTCATAGGTTTTGAGACTCAAAATGCCAAAAACTGTGTTTTTAGCGGATTTTGGAAAGTTTATGGAGATAAGCAGGCTGCGCTTGATTTAATGAAAAAGTACAGGCTCTGCACTGAAATTTGTATGTCGTGGTTCAGGCAGGGACTTAGCGTTCCTCTTGCCGCACAAAAATATAAAAAAATGGAGGAAATTTTATGAAAACAGCAATTGTTTATTCTTCAACAACAGGAAATACGGAACAGCTTGCAAATGCAATTAAGGAGGCGGCGCCGGATGCATATTTTAGCACTGCCGATGTAGCCGACCCTTCAGAAGTTCTTTCTGCGGAGCTGATTCTTTTGGGAAGTCCTGCAATGGGCGCCGAACAGCTTGAAGACTCAATGGAAGAATTTTTTTCGGGAATTGAAGGCCAGATTTCTGGAAAAACCATAGGCCTTTTTGGCTCGTACGACTGGGGCGACGGTCAAATGCTCAGCGACTGGGGCGAACGTGTAAAAGCTGCTGGAGCAAACCTTAAGGGAATTGCAAAAGCTCAGCTTGCTCCAGATTCTCAGGCTCTTGAAGATGCAAAGGCGCTTTTAAACTAGTTTTTTTGAAATTTGAGCGGTTGATATGTTGAATTCATTTTGAATTTTTCATATACTAATCGAACTTATCGGAACACCGAGGAAAGGAGGTGAAATTACATGGCAACAATCGTTGTAGACGAGTCAGAGAACCTCGAAAAAGCAATTAAACGCTTTAAGCGCATGGTTGAAAAAGAGGGCATTGTTCGTGAATGTAAACGCCGCGAATACTATGTAAAGCCTTCTGCAGAGAATCATCAGAAGAAAACTGCTTTGGAACGCAAACTTTTTAACAAAAGACGCAAGTCAGAAAAAAAAGATTACTAGTTCTTAAAGTGAACGGGCTGCTCAAATGGGCGGCCTTTTTTATTTATATAGCAAACAAAAAAACAATGAAAAAGATAAATAAAAATGACCGTTGGTTTTAAGCAATGTGAAGCTTTTGCCAACGGTCATTTTTTTGTTTAGTTTGATTCTGGTTTAAGGCCGTCTACCATAAATTCCGGCGGAATTCTTGACGGATGAGCTTCGTGGTTTACGCAGGCCCAGGTTACGTCGGCTTCGGCGCTGATTTGACCGTCCGGTTTTTTGATAATCTGGTGCATTGTTCCAGAAACTGCGCCCATTTTGATTGGCCAGGTTTCGATTGAAAGTTCTTCGTGCATTTTTGCAGAAACTTTGTAGTGAATGTCTACGTGGGTTACAAAAAGATAGTAGCCTGCATTGAAGATTCCGTCGTAGTTAAAACCGATTTTTTCCAGGAAGTCCATTCTGGCGGTTTCCAGATAGTTTAAGTAAACTGCATTGTTTACGTGGTTATAAGAGTCGCATTCGTAGGGACGAACTTTTAATACTGTTGTAATTTTCATAATGAGAAAAGTGTAGCACAAAGTAAAAAAAATATAAAACGCATTAAAGCGCGGTTTTAATTTTCTGACAGTTCTGCCAGTTCGCTCCAGCGTTCATAAGCCTGGTTTAGTCGTTCTTCGGCTTTTGTGTATTCTTCGCCGGCTTTGCGCGCTTTTGTAAAGTCTGAATCGGCCATTTGCGCTTCGAGAACGGATTTTTTTTCTTCGAGTTCGAGAATTTCATTTTCGAGAGCCTCGAATTCTTTTTGTTCTTTATAAGTGCGGCGGCGCGGTTTTTCTGGCGAGCAGGCGTTGCGGGCGGCGTCTGAGCCCGCAGAAGGGGTAGCGGACAAGCCGGTTCGTGGAGCGGATTGGCTTGGGAGCGAGGGGAAGTCCTTCCCCTTTGTATTCTTGGACAGTTCTTTCTTTTTTTCTTCCAGGGTTTGCAGGTATTCGGAACATTTGCCGACAAAACCGCTTATGCTGCCGTCTTCTTCCATTATGAAAAGTGTGTCGGCGATTTTGTCCATAAAATAGCGGTCGTGGCTTACGATTAAAAGACAGCCCTGGTAGTCGGTGAGGAACTGCTCGAGAATGTTCATTGTAAAAATGTCAAAGTCGTTGGTCGGTTCGTCGAGGACGAGAAAATTTGGGTTTGTGATTAGGAGCCGTACCAGAAAAACGCGTTTTCGCTCGCCTCCGGAAAGTGTGGAGAGCATTGAATGTTGAATTTTGCCTTCAAAACCGAATTCGTTTAAAAATTGGGAAGCGCTCAGGTCTTTTCCGTTGTTGCGGTGTACGATTTCGGCCGCTTCTTTTATGTATTCGAGGACTGTCAGGTTGAGGTTTGGAAAAACCGGATTTTGCTGATAGTAGCCGATGAATGTGTTTTCGCCTTTTTCGATTGTACCGGTGTCTGGCTGAATTGTTCCAGTGATGATGTTTAGGAGTGTGGATTTTCCTGAGCCGTTGTTTCCGAAGATGCCGATTTTTTCGCCTTTGTTAAATTTGTAGGAAAAATTTTTGAGCACTGGCGTAAAGTTTTGTGCGGTTGAATCTCCGGCTTCTTTTTCGCCGACGTAGCCTTTTGGAAAATTTTTGGAAATATTGTGCAGTTCGAGGATTTTGCCTCCGAGGCGGCGTCCTGCCACTTCAAACGAAAATCCCTTGTCTTGCGAGAATTTTTCGCGGTTTATGAGGGCGTTGTCGCGCTGGATTCTGGCTTTTGCCTTTGTTCCGCGGGCGCATGGACCGCGCATGAGCCAGTCGCGTTCAATTCGGAGAACTGATTCTATGCGGCGTTCTGTATTTTGTTCGATTTCGAGTTCAATTTGCTTTTTTTCGAGATAAGTTGAATAGTTGCCTTCGTAAAGTTTGAGGCGTTTGCGGTCAAGCTCGTAAATGCTGCTGCAGACTGCGTCCAAAAAATAGCGGTCGTGGGTTACCATAAGAACTGTGCGTTTTGTTTCGTGCAGATAATTTTGCAGAAAGTAGATTGTTTCGATGTCGAGGTGGTTTGTTGGTTCATCGAGGAGAAGAAGTTTTGTGTCTTCGACGAGAACCTGAGCGAGAGCGACTTTTTTGAGCATGCCGCCGGAAAGAGTTCCCATTTTGCGCGTCATATCTTTGATTCCGAGAGTGCTCAAAATCGAGCGGACTTGAGATTCGTAGTTCCAGAGAGAGCCTTTGTCCATTTCGAGAGTAAGATTGTCGAAGCGGTTTTGCTGTTCCTGGTTAAAGCCTTTTTCCATTAAGAGGCAAAGTTCTTCGTATTCGCGGATTTTGGAAAGTTTTGGGCTGTTTGACTTAAAAATGTGCTGTTGAATTGTGTCGTTTGCGTCAAAATGCGGATTTTGGCTTAAAAAACTTACTCCGCTTTCTTTGTTTATAACGACAGTTCCTTCGTCTGGTTCGAGAACTCCGGCGATTGTAGAGAGGAGTGTTGATTTTCCAGTTCCGTTGCGGCCGATGATTGCGGCTTTTTCGCCTTCGTTTAAGCCGAATGTTACTCCGGTAAATAAAGGACTTTCGCGTCCGAATTTTGCAAGGTTGCTGATAGATAAGATATTCATAAAACGCTCCTGACGCACGGAAAAATTTGCACGAAGAGTAAGGAAACTGTGCAAAAAAAATATATCAAATTTTTGGAATTTTGTTGACAGGAGAGAAAAAGAAAAGTATAAATAAATTATGAACATTTGAACAATTATTCAAATGTTCAAGAATAGGAGGTTTATGAAAGACGAAATTAAAATGCCAGACGAAGATGTTTTGATTGACCTTGCCGAACTTTTTAAGATTTTTGGGGATTCGACGCGTGTAAAAATCCTTTTTGGATTGCATGACGGAGAAAAATCTGTTGGCGAAGTTGCCTCCTTGCTTGGAATGACGGACAGCGCAATCAGCCATCAGCTTAAAATTTTAAAAGACAGCAAGCTTGTGCGCGGACGACGTGACGGAAAGCAGATTTATTATTCTTTGGACGACGACCACGTTCTTTCGATTTTGAACCAAGGAATAGAGCACGTTTGCGAGTGATTTTTGATTTTTATCATAGCAGTTTGTTCATGCGTTGCTTTTACAAATTGTGATTCTTGTCATTTGTGGTTTGCCGCTAACGCGGAGTTTTATTGGAGGATTTTATGGAAAAATGGATGGAAGATTTTGAAAAAAGCAATATAGAAGAAAAAAACAGAACTGACGGATGTAAAACAGAAGAATGTAAAAATGAGCACGAGCATCACCGTCACAAATATTCATGCCCTTGCTGCCACAGCCACGATTGCGGCGACGAAGAGGACGAACACGAAGAAGAAGGCGAACTTTCGCTCAGACAGATAATTTGCGCGATTGTGCTTTTTGGCGCTGCACTTGCGGTTGAGCACCTTTCGGTTTTTAGACAGATTCTGGGTTCAATTCAATTTGGCTCGATTGGAATTCAAAGGCTTGTTTTTCTTGTTTTGTATTTTGTGGCGTACATAATTTGCGGAAAAAATGTTATAAAATCTGCCGTAAAAAATATTTTGCACGGTGAAATTTTCGATGAAAAATTTTTGATGAGCATTGCTTCTGTTGGAGCGATTTTTGTAGGTGAAATTGGCGAAGCCGTTGCCGTAATGATTTTTTACAATCTTGGGGAATTTTTTCAGGATTATGCCGTTGATAAAAGCCGAAATTCAATCAGCGCGTTGATGGATATTCGGCCGGATAAGGCTTTTGTTGTCCGCAATGGAAAAGTTGAGGAAGAAAAACCGGAAAATGTAAAAATCGGCGAAATAATCGAGGTAAAACCTGGCGAAAGAGTTGCGCTCGACGGCGAAATTGAAGAAGGTTCGTCATTTATGGACACGAGCGCGTTGACCGGAGAAAGCGTTCCTCGAAAAGTTGAGAAGGGAAGTGCAATTTTGGCTGGATTTGTAAACAGCGAGGGCGTTGTAAGAATTCGCGTTACAAAAACTTATGGCGAAAGCGCAGTCACAAGAATTTTGGAATTGACGGAAAAAGCTGCCGAAGCAAAGGCAAAAAGCGAAAAATTTATTACCCGTTTTGCAAAATACTACACTCCAATCGTTTGCATTCTCGCTCTTTGCGTTGCAGTTCTTCCGCCGCTCGCACTCAGTGTCTTTGCGCCGGAAATTTTTGCTCAGTACGGCTGGCACACCTGGATTTACCGTGCGCTTATGTTCTTGGTTGTAAGTTGTCCTTGCGCTCTTGTAATTTCGGTTCCGCTTTCGTTTTTTAGCGGAATTGGAGCCGCAAGCCGTCATGGAATTCTCATAAAAGGAAGCAATTATATAGAAGCCTTGAGCAAAGTTGATACAGCTGTTTTTGATAAGACAGGCACGCTCACAAAAGGCACATTTGCGGTTTCAAAGGTGTTTGCGGTTGAAGGCGTCGGCGAAGATGAGCTTTTGGCGCTTGCGGCCCATGCAGAATACTATTCGGTTCACCCGATTTCAAAATCGCTTTGCAGCGCACACCAGAAAATGAATTTAAAAAACGGACTCGGCAACAGTTGCTGCGAGCTTTGTATTCGCAAAAATGCCCGGGAAATCAGCGGCCACGGAATAAAAATCGAACTCGACCAGAAAACAGTTCTTGCAGGAAACGAAAAACTTCTGGAAAAAGAAAATATTCAGATTGACCCAAAAATCAAAATTCAACTGGAAGAAAAAAAACTTGCCGGAACAACAGTTCATGTTGCGGAAAATGGCGTTTACAAAGGCTGCATAGTCATAAGCGACGAATTAAAAAAAGATGCAAAAAAAACAATCGGCGCCCTAAAAAAATGCGGCGTACGGCAGACAGCAATGTTGACCGGCGACAACCAGAAAACAGCCCAAATTGTTGCAGGCGAACTTGGAATCGACCGTCTTTTTGCAGGGCTTTTGCCGGAAGACAAGGTAAACCGCGTAAAAGAACTCATTGAACAAAAAACTCAAAAAAAAGGCAGTCTTGTGTACGTTGGCGACGGAATCAACGACAGTCCGGTTCTTGCCTGTGCAGACGTTGGAGTAGCAATGGGCGCGCTTGGAAGCGATGCTGCAATCGAAGCGGCAGATGTAGTCATAATGGACGACAAGCCGGAACGTTTAATCGACGCTATTAAAATCAGCCGCAGTACAATGGCGGTAGTCTGGCAGAACGTAGTTTTAAGCCTCGGAATAAAAGTTGCGATAATGGTTTTGGGCACACTCGGCGTGACAGGAATGTGGCTGGCCGTATTTGGCGACGTAGGAGTAACATTTTTTGCTGTCTTAAATGCAATGCGAATCTTAAGAAAATAAAAAGGGGCTTCCGGCGGTTCGCCGCCGTCAGGCTTTCCGTACTTCCGCTATCGCTCCATTCGACGCAGCAGGCTGCTTACGAACGCCTTTGGCGGTACTCCAATCCTTAAGCCGGATTTTTGATTTTTACCTCATAATTTTTTATAATAACTTGTTTTTTATAGATTTGTTGTGTTTTAGATTTTGTCTGCTTGCTACAATATCTGTATTTGGAGAGTTTCTGGAGTTTTTTATGAAAAAAAATTTTATTAGCGCTGTTTGTGTTGCGCTTTTTTCTGTTGCGGGGCTTTTTGCCACTCAAATTTCTGCCAATGACAAATCTGACGGCTGGGCTTCTTTTGCCGGTACAAAAGATCTTTCCGGAAATGCCGTTGTTCCGCCGTCGGCTTACGGCACAAATGGAGGAGAAGGCGCTTCTGTCGTCTTGACTGTTACTAACCGCGAAGAACTGCTTTCTGCCTTAAAACAAGGCGATCGCCGGATTATCTATGTAAAAGGTATAATCGACATGACCGACACTGGCAGCGGTTCTCTTTTGCCAGAAACAGTAAACGGTTCAACTGCCCAGATGGACAAACTCTTAAAAGAAAAAACAGCCGGAACTGTTCTTCCTGTAAATTCTTACAAAGAATGGAAAGAAAAATACACTGCAAGTTTTAATTACGATGAGGATCAGAGCGGAAAAATTGCAGAACTTCGCACTGAACTCAACAATTACTGGCGCGAGCTTGTATTTTTGCGTTTGCAGGACAATACGACTTTAATCGGTCTTGACGAAAATTCTGGAATTAGAGGCGGAAGCGTGAGCATTAAAAAGGTGCAGAACGTAATCGTAAGAAATTTGAGTTTTACAAACTGTTACAATCCTTTTCCAAAAATTGAAGAATCTGACGGCTTAAACGCAGATTTTGACTGTGTCGCAATTCAAAATTCAAAATACGTTTGGATAGACCATTGTTCTTTGAGTCCGAAATTTAGCCACAAAGAAGTTGAATCTGACAAATACCTTACAAAAGACGGAAAAAGCGTAAAATGGCAGGTTTACGACGGACTTTGCGATATTACGAATACAAATGATTTTGTTACGGTAAGCTGGTGCAAATTCTACAACCATGACAAAACTATGTTGATTGGAAACAGCGACAAAAAATTTGTCGACAGGCTTCATCAGACAATTACGCTTCACCACAACTGGTACGACAAATGTACTCAGCGTCTTCCAATGGTTCGTTTTGCGACGGTACATATTTACAACAATCTTTATACAAACACAGAAAGCCGCGGAATTGACCGCCGTGCAGAATGCCGCATTTACAGCGAGGCAAATTCTTTTGCAGACAAAGAAAAGTCTGTCACTTCAAACACTTTTGGCTCAATGTACGATGTTGCGAGCAAAAATATAAAAACCGCCGGACTTTCGCAAAAACCGGAATGGATTCCTGCTGATTATTATTCTTACAAGGCGGACAACGCAGAAAGCGTTGAGCAGATTGTAAAAGCCGGTGCCGGAAACGGAAAAGTCCTGGTAAAAAAATAAAACGAACTTTTCAGGTAAAACTTAGCCCCGGCTGTAGCCCCGAAGTTTTCAGGGTGGTTTTTAACCGCCCTGAAAATGCAGCGAAAGCGGAAGGGCGCAAGACGGGTTAGAAGGCTGATTGTGCTCCAAAAACCTCTTAAAAATTTTTAATTGGCCGGCAAAAAAAACTTCTTTTGAGGTTTCCATAAAACGCAAATTTGTTACATAATGTTTATATGAAAAAAAATGTTTCTAAATATGCAAAAATTGCTGGAATTATTTGTGGAATTGTAGCTGCGCTTGTCGCTGTTTTTAACATTTGCATTTACAACTTTGTTTTTCTGCCGAATTTTAGCCGGGCTACAAAAGAGCGCACTGTCGAGCACGAGATTAAATTTTATGCTGGCGAAGAAAATTACAAGCGTCATCTTGCCGACAGCGAATATATTGATTCTTTAAATCTTCCTTTAATTGAAATTACGAGTTTTGATTCCTTAAAATTAAAAGCCCTTGTCTGGAATTCTGAAAATTCTTCTTCTTGCCGTGGAACTGTTCTTTTAATGCACGGTTTTCAGTCTGGACCTGTGCGGGAATTTGCGACGATTGCCAGATTTTTTCATAAGATGAATTTTAACGTTGTTATGCCTTATCAAAGGTCGCATGGTTTGAGCGAAGGAAAATTTATTACTTTTGGAATAAAGGAACGTTACGACTGCCGCGACTGGATGTTAAAAATCAATGAAATTTACGGGAACGACTTGCCGCTTTTTGTCGGCGGAATTAGCATGGGCTGTGCAACTGTCACAATGGCTTCCGGGCTGGATTTGCCGTACAATGTGCGTGGAATCATTGCCGACTGCGGATTTACCGAACCTTACGAAATCGTGCGCTGGACAATGACGGACGAAATGCACATTTGGCCGGGAGTTGCAAAAATTCTTCTTGATTCTGCCGGCTGGTACTGCAAAAAAATCGGCGGCTTTGGATTAAAAGAATATTCAACCTTAAAGGCCCTCGAAAAAACTCAGTTGCCGTTTTTGTTTATGACTGGAACCGACGACCATACTGTTCCTTACGAAATGACCGTAACGAATTTTATGCTTTACAAGCAGCGTTTTCCAGAAAAGACAAAACTGGTTCTTTTTGAAAACGTCCCTCATGCAATTTCTTATATTGAGGATTGGGACAGATACGAAAAAGAACTGACAAAATTTGTCGAAAAATATAATTAAAAAATAGGATGGATTTTTGAAGTTGCATTTTTGCTTTATTCTTTTTGTGCGGGAATGAAGTTTTGCAATTTTTGAAAATAAAGACAAGTGTGTGCTTTTTGCGCATAATATAATCAACAATTATAAAAGTAAGGATGTTTATATGGTTGAATTTAAAATTGCTCCGTCGAATACGGGAATAATTGCCCAGACTTTTAAGAAAATTAAGGAAATAACGGCCAGCGGTTCGATTGATATTGATACCCCAGTGCGCATTTTGCTTGCTGCCGGAAAATATCCTGGAATTCTTTCGTATAACCTTCCAAATCCGCTGATTCTTGAAGGTATGCCTGGAACAAAACCGGAAGATATTGTCTTGCTTGCAGAAAATTGCGAGGCTTTTCATAAAGATACAGAAAATCGTGCTGTTTTTGTGATTGGACCGAATGCGTCTGAAGTTACGTTGCGCGGTTTTACGATTGAAAATACTCACTTAAAAACTTGCGATGACGCTTCTTTGGGAAATCAGGCGGAAGCATTGTGTTTTCATAACCAGAACGGAAGCCTTTTGTGCCAGAACATGCGGTTTATAAGCCGTCAGGACACAGTTCACGTAAAAGGTTTTAGCCGTTTTGAAGATTGCTACATTACAGGCGACATTGATTTTATCTGGGGATATTGTGACACTTCGGTTTGGGTAAATTGTAAAATTCACACAAGGGAAGACAACCGTCCTGGAGTTAGACCTGCTTATGTTGTTCAGAGCCGTGCGCTAAATTCAAGACCGGGATTTATTTTTGTGGACTGCACTTTTACGGCAGACAAAAGACCGGAAGGAAGCGAACTTTGGATTGGAAGAAGTCAGGGAACAGGAACAAAAGACAGTGTTGACCGCTGGGACAGCATTGCCTTGATTGACTGCAAGATTGACGAAAATTACGATGATAGAATTTGGACGGACGAAGACGGCAAAAAAACGGTTTATCCTGAAAAAGGCTGCAAAGATTTTGGTTGGCGGGAATTTGGCACAAAGCGCATAAATTCAAATGGCGACGAAATAGCAGACAATACGGCAGTTAGAAATCCGCACGGATATTTTATGAAAAAAGAGGAAGCGGATTCTCTTCGTAGCGAATTTGCGCCGTCGGTTTGAACTGTGGTTTATTGAACAATTTATTTAATAAAACCGCGTATTTATTCAAAATTACTTCTTTTTAAAGTCTTGCCGTAAGTTTTGCGGTCAGTAATAATAAAAAGAAACCTTATTTAAGCAGCGTGGAAAATTTAAATTGAATAAAAAGCTGTCAAAATAAAAAGTGATTATTAAAATGGAGGATTTTCAGACAAAATGAAAAATTTGAACCTAAAAGATTTCGGTGCAAAACCAGACGGTGTTTTTAACAACGGAGAAGCTTTTAAAACTGCGTTTGAAGAAATTGCAAAAAACGGAGGTGGAAAACTTACTGTTGATGCTGGAAACTGGCTTACAGGTCCAATCGATATTCCGTCGGACACAACACTTGAGCTTTCTGAAGGTGCAAGAATAGTTTTTGTTGATGATCCAGCTTTGTATCCTCCTGCATTTACCCGTTGGGAAGGCGTAGAATGTTACGGAATGCATGCCCTTGTTCGTTCTGCCGACTCAAAAAACGTAAAAATCACTGGAAAAGGCACAATTGACGGCAATGGCGAAAAATGGTGGAAAACCGTAAAAGATAAAAAAGCACGTAAGCAGTCAAAACCAGAAGAACCGTACGAAATCGCGCTTGCAAAATTGAATCCTGGCTACGAAAATCAGGCTGGCGGTGGCGGTGGACGCGAAACTCAGTTCTTGCGCCCGGCTCTTATTGAATTTATTAACTGCGAAAATGTTGTTCTCGAAGGAATTAAAATTGTAGATTCTCCTTTCTGGACAGTTCATCCGGTTTATGTAAAAAATCTAACTCTCGAAAAAATTCACATCGAAAATCCATATACTGCGCCAAACACAGACGGAATCGATGTTGATTCGTGCGAAAATGTAAAAATCATTGACTGCTTTGTTGCCGTTGGCGATGACGGAATTTGTATTAAATCTGGCTCTGGTCCTGACGGAATCCGCGTAAACCGTCCAACTGTAAATGTTGAAGTAAAAGGTTGCACAGTAAGAAACGCACACGGTGGAATTGTTGTTGGTTCGGAAACTGCCGCAGGAATGAGCGGAATTCACGCAAGCGACTGCGATTTGTCGGGTACAGACCGTGGAATCCGCATTAAATCTCGCCGTGGACGCGGTGGCGATATTAACGATATTGAATTAAAAAATCTTGTAATGAACGACACTCTTTGTCCGATTGCAATGAATATGTACTACAAATGTGGAATTACAGACACAAAATCTCCGCTCTTTAGCCTCGAAAAAATGCCTGTAACAAGCGAAACTCCTAGAATCCACAATGTAAAAATTATTGGCTGCAAGGGAACTGGCTGTAAGGCAAGTGCCGGATTTATCGTTGGATTGCCAGAAATGCCGATTGATAACCTCGAAATCCGTGACTGCCATTTTACGACAGATGAAAGTTCTGACCGCTCACCAATGGAAAGCGACATGTTCTACGGATTGCCAGAAGTCAGCGTAAAAAGTTTCCGCGTAAGAAACGCTCCAGGCGCAAAATTCGAAAATGTAACAATCGAAGGTCCAAAAGAAACCTTTATTTACGAATAATTTTTCTTTTTGCAAATTATAAAGTTCAAAATTGAACGAAAAGGCCGGAAGACGACAAGTTTTCCGGCTTTTTTTATGTGCAAAGAGGTTTGAAACAGGCTTTTGTTTCTCATTCATATTGAATAACTCGACAAAAAGTTTATAAGCTGTATAATATTTTGTTAGATAAAAAGTTTTATTATGGGAGAGAGAGTATGAAAAAAAACTTACTTTCTGTTTTTGCGGTTGTTTTGACCGTTTTTTGTGGAATTTTTTTGTCTTGCGAAGTAGGACTTGGAGATTCGATTGATACAAAAGTTCCGACAGTTGAAATAAATTCACCGTCAGCAGATTATATTGTCCGCGACGAATTTACAATTAGCGGAACTTGGAGCGATGACGGCGAATTAAAGGACATAGACGTTGTTCTTACAAATACTTCGACTAAAAAGAAATATCCGGAAAACGATTCTTTTAAGGCGACAATTATAAAAGAAGGTGGAAAAGACGGCGGAAATTGGACTTGCAAAATAAATCCGCTCTCAGAATCTAAAATTCCGGACGGTTCTTATGAAGTTTCGGTTACGGCGATTGATACTGCTGGAAACAAAAGTGGCGCAACTAGAGGTTTTGTAATCGACAACACTCCGCCTCTTCTTTCTCTTACAAGACCTTCAACCAAATTTAGCGATGACGGAAGCAGCGCCGATTCTTACGGACAGGATTTTTCGATTACCGGAAGTGTAATGGATTCAAGCAATGTGGATTCTATCGAAGTGGAAATTTACAGCGCGGAAGGTGATGATAAAGACCAGCTCAAAAAAACAGTTACCTTAAAAAATGTTCCTCCCACAATCGATTTGTCTGTTGCAAAATGGGGAAGCGAAGCCTACGAAAGCATTTATGGAACAGACAAAAATGCTGGAACAAAAAAATACTGGTGCAAAATTTCAGTTTATGATTCTGCACGTAAAATTCCAGAAGAAGATGGCGACAAAGGAAACGGTGCCGCTTATTTTTATTTGAATAATGAAATTTCTTCCGATGTAATTCAAACAGTAAAACTTACAAATGCTTACTATATTTTAAATGGAACTTATGACGTTACGGACGAAAATCGCGAAATTGTCGAAAAAGTAAAGTCCGCGCTTTCTCAAAAACAGCTTCAAAAAGCAGTTTTTTCTCTCAATCCGCTGAACAACCCTTCTTACGAGCTCTCTGGTTATACTGGACTTGATGACTTGAAAAATGCGTCTGGCTCAAATCAGGAAAAAGGCTATTTGAACGATTCTTCGTGCGAACTGATGAATAAAACCAAGCAAACGGTAAATATTTCTGCCGGACTTGACCAAATTCCTCTCGACAAAGACACGATTGGAATTTTTCTGCAAGAATGTGACAAAAATGGAAATATCATAGAAAATGCCGAAAAAATAACATTGCTTGCTCCATGGAAAGGTCAAAAAGATTCCGACGGAAACAGAAAAATTCTAAATGAACTTTCAGAAGAGCAGCGTTCCGAACGCGAATCAAAAATCACTCCGGTTGGTTCTTATGCTTATAAGGTGATTGTCGAAGTAAACAGCGTTATTCATCCAGAATTAAAAGCCGGAAAATATTATGTTTTGGGAGTTGATTGTTATGATCAGAACGACAACGAAGCAAACAACGCCGGAAATGAATATGCATTTAAATTAAGCGCAACAGCTGCCGCTCCAGTTGTAAAAATTGACGGCGAAAAAAGTTTTTATGCAAATAAAGAATTTGAACTTTCTGGAACTGCAACTGTAAGTCAGGACGACCTTGAAATCGAGCTTTTTGCATACATTGATTCGACAGAAGATGAATTTTTTGCTTCGTCTGCGGACGGAAGAATAAATTTTGACAAAAATACAGGAAAATTCTCTCTTAATGTTCCAAAATCTGTTTTTGAAGGAAAATCGGCATTTACAGTTTTTGTTCAGGCTGGAATTAAAAGTGTTGACGGTAACCGCGGAACAGATCAGGTTCAGGTAAATTTTGACGATGAAGCTCCGGTTATTTCAGAAATTTCTGTAACTCCGATTCTTGAAGAAGATAATGAAGAAGTCGTAAACGGAATAATCACCGTAAAAGCAAATATTACTGACAACGGAATTATAAACAGAACCGAATATTCACTGATGCTGGAAAATGGCGAAGAAAGCGAACGCATCCCGGTTTCAAATATAAGTTCTTCTGGATTTACAGTTGATACTACAAAATTTGAGGACAACAAAAAACTTACAATAAGAATTTACGCAAATGATACTTCTGGCAACGAAGGAATCAAGACAAAAACTGTAAAAATAAATCAAAGCAGCGACAGCCCAAAAATCAAATTCTCAAATATTGATGATAAGATAAAAACAGTCGCAGAAATAAAAAACGGACAGAAAAATATTCTCGGAACAGACAATAATCACACTTTAATTGGTTCTGTTGAAGACGATGATGGCATAAAAACAATCAAAATTTTCTATCAGAAAGTTGATGTTGAACAAGTTGTATCTGGCAATGAAATTGAATGGAATGAAAACTCAGCAACCGTTATCAAAATAGATGCTGGTGGTTCAACAAGTTTTACCTTAAAATTTGACAAACTCCCAAAGGATGAAGGCGCTTACCTTGTAAAAGTTTTTGCAGAAGATAAGCTTTCTCAGACATCTTACAGTACAGGAAGTTCCGGACCGTTCCTTATTGCAGTAGACAATGGCGCGCCTCAACTTGCGGTTTCAAACGTGAGCGGCGCTTTTCAGGCTGCAAATTCTCAGTTTACGATTACAGGTTCGATAGACGATTCTTCTGCGGAAATCCGATGTTATTCTGACGCAGATTGTTCTGGCAAAGGAAGTTTAATTGCTATATCGAAAAATGCAGGAAGTGACGGAAGATTTTCTTGGAATTTTGAAGAAAAAACTGGAAGCGAAGGAAAAACTCTTTGGTTTAAGGCAGAGGACTGCTTTGGTCAAAGTTCAAAACAAAAATTCTCATACATTGTCGATACTTTGCCTCCAAAATTTACAATTGAAAGCGTAAACGGCGAATCTTTTAATGATGCAGAAAAAGATGAGGCTGGATTTGTAAGAAAATACGGCAATAATAAAAATTATTTTACTCTGCGCGGAACTGTAACAGATCCTTCCGAAAAAGCTGACAAAACAGACTGTTCTGGTTTGGGCGAAAGTTTCTTTTATATTCTTTCTGAAAACGAACCCGAAAAAGACGAAAAAGGGTTTTACAAAAACGTTGCTTCAATCTGGAAAAAGTGCGCAATTTCTGCAACGAATGCTGGTTTTGAGTGGTCGGCTCCGATTGATTTAAGTTCGTATAAGGAAAATGTTCCTTATACGGTTTATCTTGCTGCAATCGATAATGCCGGAAATGTTTCTAAAATTTCTGAAAATCCGAGCGCAAAAATAATAATCACCTTGGACTCGGAATCTCCGGAAATTAAGACTTTTGAAAAATTTGAGCCGACAAAGCTTGTTTTAAAAGCAAGAGATTCTGGAAGCGGAATTAAAGATGTAAAATTTTTGCGTAACGGAACAACTGTTGAAAAAACACCGGAAAAAACGACAGAAACAGTCACAGAAGCTGACGGCACAACAAAGGAATTTGAAGTTTATACGTTTATTCTCGAAAAAGAAGACGTTCCAGAAGGAACAAGCCGCTTTAGGGTCGAAGTAACGGATAAAGCAGGAAATACAAAATCGTCAGACGACATAGAAATAAAAAATTTTGCTCCAAGTCTTTCTCTTGTTACAGATGCGGATTCAAATGAGCAGAAAAATAAATTCCTTTATTCAAATAAGGACATAATTGTAACTGCGAGCGTAAAAGATGAAAACCAGATTGCGTCTCTTGTCTGGAGAGAGGGAGAAAAAATTTCTGGAAATGTTGCAATTGAAAAAAATAATAAAAAACAGGAATTGAAAATTACAATTCCTGCTCCGGCAACTGATTGTGGAGAAACGACAAGAATTTTTACGGCGACAAATGTTTACGGACTTAGTTCTGAGGCAGAAGTAAAATATATTTTTGACGTTACAAAACCGGAATTTAAGGCTGAATACGAGATTGACGGAAATCAAAAGTACTCTCTGTTTGGAAAAAGCGGTGCCCAGGTAAAAATGAATGCGCGCGATTTTGCGGAAATTTGGTTCAATTCTACTTCGCTAATGCTTGACGGTTGTTTTGAAGAGGCAACCAGCGGAATAAAAAGTATTCGTTACGAACTTAAAAACAAAGACGGAACAATTCTCTCTCAAGGAACGAGCCTTAACGGTTCAGAAAAAGGAAATTTCAAATTCTTCAATATTACTGTATCTGATTTTGAAAACAGCACAGAAAATCACTTAAAACTTTATGCAAGTGACAAGGCTGGAAATGAGCAGACGGCAGAATGGATTATAAAAGTGGATTCAAAAAATCCAGAATTAAAGGAAAATTCTCTGTTTGTAGATGGCATAATTGAAGATGCGGACAAAAAACTTAGCAACGGCAAAAACGACGTTGTAATAAAAGGTTCTGTTTTTGACGAGTTGAGTGGAATTTCAAAAGTTCAGCTTTCTCTTGATAATGGAAAATTTGAAAAAGATGCAGTTTTGAGCGAATCTGAAGAAATTAACGAAAAGAATTTTGAATTTACGGTTTTGAGCGCAGAATTATCTGCCGGAAATAAAACAGTTTATGCAAAAATTTTCGATAATGCAGGAAATTCACCAGAAATAAAACTTTTTGACCTGGTAATCGACAAAAAATCTCCGACGGTAACATTTATTTCTCCAAAAGATGCTGATTCAGATGCTAAAGGAATTCAAGTAAACAAAACGATTACGCTAAAAGGAAGCGCAGACGACAAAGATGATTTTGGCGACGGCAGATTTGATAAAGTGACAAGAATTTTCTATTCAACTGACAAAAATTCTGCAATTGAAAACTGGAATGATTTAAAACTTGAAATAAATGGAGATTCTAACTGGAGCGCAGAATTCAACACGGCAAAACTTTCTGACGGAAAATATTTCTTTAAGGCGGAGGCTGTCGATAAAGTTGGAAACGTCGGTTACTCAGAACCTTTCGAGCTTGAAATTGACCAAAATAGTGACCGCCCGACAATCAAAATTATTTCTTTGGAAACTTCTGGTCAGATTGTAAGCAACAGCAAGATATCTGGAAGCGTAAGCGACGACGACGGAATTGACGGCTTGTATTATTCAACTGATTCTGCGGATTTAGAAAAAACTCCTGAACAAAGCAGCGGTTGGAAAAAACTTGAGCTTTCTTCGGACAAAACCTGGAGTTTTGAACTTTCGGACGAAGGAAATTACGATATTTATTTCTACGCAAAGGATCTTGAGGGCGGAATATTTTATACAAAAAATGCCGGCAAATTGGAAAGACCGTTCATTCAGTTTAATTCGAGTGAAAAATCGGATAACCAAAATCCTGTAAGAATTTCTCTCGATAAAACCGCCCCATCTTTAAAGAACATAAAATGTGCGGTTTCGTCTGGAACTGAACTTTCTATTGAAGAATCGGTTTGGAAAGATCCATACAATTTTGGCATAAATCTTGGAAATAACAGTCCTTATCTTTTTGTTCAATTTGAAATTGAAGAAAACGTTTCGATGAACGATTCTGCTTTTGACGATGTAAAGCTTAGTCTTGGTAATAAAGTTTTGGATTTGACAGGAAAACTTGAACGGACTGGCGATTTATCTTCTGACGGAAAATTGTCTTACACAGTAAGAGCGCTTGATTCAAGAAATTTTAATGTTGAAGGCAAAAATACAATTACGGTTACGGCAACTGATAAATCGGGAAGAACAAGTTCAAAAGATTTTAATGCCACGATAGATAATGCTGCGCCGACTGTTTCGATAGATGAAAACTCAATTGAAAATATAACTGGAAAATGCGCAATTACCGGCAAAGGAAGCGATCCGAGCGGAATTTCGACATTCAATTACTTGATTCCGACAAAAGAACAGGTAAAGACTGGAGTAACCAAAAATTCTGACGGCTGGATTCCTTTAAGAACGAGCACCGGCGAAACAATCAATGACTATTCAGAGCCGTTAAAAGAACCTCAGTGGAAAATTGAATTCAATTCATCTTCGTTTGAAAAACCAGAAAATTTGGAAAGTTTAATTTATTATGCGACTGCTAAAAATGCTGACGGAAGTCTAAAATACGCAGAAGAAATTTCTGGTGACAAAAACAAAGTAAATGTTCCGGTTTATTTTTATGTTGAAGATGCAACCGGAAATGCTGAAGTCGTAAAAGAAAAAATTCCTGTAAATGTCCGTGGCGGAATTCCGACTGTGGAAGTTACATCTCACGAAGATTTTGCAAAAACTGGAAGCACTGTGATTTTACAGGGAAGCGCCGACGATGACGAAAAAATTTCTTCTGTGAGAATTACAAAAGTTGAGTACTCGATTGACGGCGAAATTACGGATTCTACAGATTGGAAGCCGATTGATGATTTGTCTGGAACTGGAATTGTCGTAAAAGGCAATATTTTGGAAAATCCAGCTCAAATTATTGCAGAAGGCACAAGAAACTGGAAAGCAGGAATCGACGTTTCAAAAATCAAAATTGAAGAAGCCGAAAAAAAAGAAGCAATTAAAGCTCTTCGGTTTACAGTCGAATCTTATGACGAAAACGGCACTTCAAGTTCACTGGCTTATCCAGATGCAGATTCTGCAAAAATTTGTCAAATTAGAATTTATGTTGATTCTGGAGTTCCGTGTGTTGAAAAAGCGTATATTGTGGGATTTGCTTCACAGCCAACGGACCGTGATTCTGTTCCTGTCTGGGAAAAATCATATTCTGCAGGAATGTGCTTTAGCGGCAAAAAAGCAAAATTCTGGTATTTAAAAACTGTTGTAACCGATGATTCGAGCGTAATTGATGTTGGTTTGAGAATGCAAAGCGGAAACGGTTATATTTCAGCAATGAATGGATTTGAGAGTTCTGAAAGCGAAGTTGCAAGTTCAAACGGAACAATCACTTTTGGTGCAAAAACAGCAGAATATACGGTTTTTATTCCAATCAATGTGACAAAAGAAGGAAATGTTTATGCAACGCTTTCGCTGAACGACGGACAGCATTCTGAAGTTGAAACGAATTATGCGTTCAAGATTGACAACACAGCGCCAACTCTCTACGGCACGGACGGAAGTTCAACGGAAACTATGGAACATGCCGACAGTCTGCGGCTGATGAGCCTCGGAAAGCCTGTGGGCACGGAGAACGTCGTGGAGAATTCCGACGGATACTACACGTTCGGCGACGAGCTTGACGAGAGCGGTTCCGGACTTGCCTATGTCGCGTTCTACTTCAAGAAGGCGGCGGCCGGCACGTCGTCGGCGCGCGTCTACAGCCCGATGTACGGCCGCGATTCCGGACATGACAACAGGGTGGAGCTTTCGGGTTCACGTGCGGAGAATTCCGTCTATATAAATGATGACGGACTTCCGGCTCTTGTAAAGACCGTGACAGTCGCCACTGACGGTGACGGAAAATCAACCGTGACGTTCAGCGGGCTGGGCGGAAACCGGAACATAAGGACACTCGGACTTGTAAAAATCGGCGGGGCGTACCACAAGATAGCATCGATTACAGGCGATGTGGCGGTTCTTGCCGACGAGGTGGACTCAAAATATACGTCCGCGGAATTCATATATGCGATGCTTGTTGACCACCAGATTACGGAGGGATTTAATTCTGACGGAACTGTCTCGAACGACGACGGCGACGGACTTGTGGAGATGGTCAAGCAGACAGGCTCAAAGTACAGGTGGACGGCAAGCCTGTATTCGGACAACATTCCTGACGGACCGGCGGAAATTCATGTCGTGGCGTTTGACGAGGCCGGAAACATAAATTCAGGCTATGTAAAGACGAGCGTTCAGAACAACAGACCGCGGCTGGCAAGGCTTTATCTTGCCACCGACCTGAACGGAAACGGAAAATTCGACTATTACAACGAGAATTCCGCGGGACCGGTTCTCAGCACCGACAGCGAGAAGGCGACCGCTAACGGAACTGAATACGGCGAGCTGAGCTTCTATTCGCTGCTTGCGGCGGACGGAAAGGTTCAGGGAAACGCAGCGCTCTCTCCGAACAGATGCGGCTTTGTCGCCTCTGACAAGATGCTTGTGCTTACGGAGATTGTCGGCGGAAACGGAGAGCTCAAATATGCCTACACGGTTTCCGGTGACAATGCGGAATCCTCCGCAGTCGGAGTCACGACGAAAAATGCTGACGGATCGAATCTTCTTGAACTGAAGTCAACGGCGGCCGATCTGGAGATTGCCGACAAGAAAGGAACTGCCGGAACAATCGCGGAGCTTCTGAACGAGAAAATTCTTGTTGACGGAACACACACGCTCACCGCGGACGCAGGCGGAATTTCCGGCGCATACCACGGATTCATAATCGGAAAGGAGACGCTTGGAAACTACGAGAGCTGGAAGGGTGACGCCAAGAACTACCGCTGGTTCGGAGTCACGTATTGGGATTCTACGGAGGAGACGGTTCAGGGCGAGAGCTCGCTCTACGCGCTCCTGAAAATTCCTGTTGTCGTGAACGTCGAGGACGACATAATCCCGGAGGCTTCAATCAGGCCGTTCTGGTGGAACAGCAAGGATGACGCAAGCTTTGTATACGACGAGGACGGACAGCCGCTCGGACACATAGATCTGCCGGGCGGGACGGAGACAAAACCGGGTGTCTCAGGACGTGTCTACATTGACGGAACCGCATACGACGAGACAAGGCTCGGAAAACTCTATCTGACCGAGCCGGACGGAAAGAAATATCAGATTGCCGAGTACGAGAAAGGCGGATGGATTACGGAATTCTCTACGTCATGGAAAAACATAAAGTCCGTCAGCGTGGAGACCGTGACCGAACCAAGCCAGAAGGGGCACAGGGTGAATTTCCGCGTTGAGATTGATATGACGCCTTACGGAGTTAAGACAGGACAGACTGTCGACGTTACCGCCGAGGATGCCGCAGCGAACAAGTCCGCCGGGTCAACAGTGCAGACAACGAAGGAGACGCATACACCGCACTACGGTATGGACTTTGTTCCGTACATAAAGAGCATTTATCCGGCAGTTTCTGGAAGTGCAAACCGCTCAAGACTTGGAAAATTCCCTGTACGCGCAGGCGAAGGCATGGTAATTGAGGGAATGAACTTTGCGGAAGGCGAAAGCTACACGGTCAAGTTCTACAAGTCAAAGACAACCGCGGCCGGAAAAACTGTTGTCGGTGACGCCGTTACCGCCGAAACGGAAACTGGAAAAATTTCAACAGCCGGACAAATCACCGTAAAAGCACCTGAATATTCACGCTGGGTTGAAGTCGTAGTTGGCGGAGTTGCAACAAGAAACAACACGAACGAGAACAGCGGCTGCAATATAGAAGAAGGCTATGTCGCAGGCGACAAAGAAACTCTCGGTCTTGCCGCCGCAAACACCGCCGGAACAAACTTCTGGACCGACGACAGATACATCAGCGTCTGGAATGTAGGAACGACGTTTGCTGACAGTTACAATCCGATAATGGGTACGATGGAAAAATTGGCGAATAGCGATAGCAAATATTTAAATGATGAGAAGTATGGTAAAAATGCAAATACTGCTCTTCCTGATAATACCTTGTATGGATATTGGGCTGCAGATGACAATATGGTCTGGGATAATATACTTGGAAAGCAAAGGGCATATTCACTTTTTGGATCTGCAAATGCCGCAATGGAAAATTCTGCGAGCCAACTTGATACTTGTGTTATTTCAGTTCCTTCTACTAGTAAGGATAATGGGCAGGTGTTTGTTGCATTCCTTGACAACAAACTTTTGAATTCTGGAACTTACGGCCCTGGTCTTGTTCTTATGCGTGACGGACAAAAAATGAAGGCTCAGGATACTTCAAAATATAAGTATTCTGTTGAATATATCGGTGGTGATAAAATGAAGAACCAGTTCCAAAATATAAAGATTGCAGGAACTTATGCGTCCTCTTCTAAAGCTGATGGAACTGATAATTTCCATGTCTATATAAGCTATTATGATGCTTATTCCCACTGTCTCAAGTATGGAAAAATTGAATTGAAGCCGAATCTTGATAAAGATAATTCTACTGACTTGGTGGCACAACACACTTTTGCGGCGGATTCTTCTGTTGCAAATAAGTTTGTTGTCGATGGTAAGGATGATAAAGATTCTGGTGGAGATGTTGGAAAATGGTCTGACATAAAAGTTCTACTTGAAAAGGGCGGAACTCCTGTTCCTGTTGTTGCCTATTATGTAACTAAGAGTTCAACTTCTGGCATTTTGAGACTGGCAAAAGGAACGTCAACTGCACCGCTTCTTAATAATGACACTAATTGGACTTATAAAGATGTAAATAGTCCTTCTGGAGTGAGAGACTTTGGTCGTTATGTAAGTATGGAAATCGATTCTTCTGGGGGACTTCATATTGTTTGTCAGGATGCAATTGCTGGAGTGCTTTATTATGGATATTTTGCAGATGGAATTGCGGAAAATCCTACTGGCGGTTGGAAAAAGATAGACGCAACTTCATCAGTTGGAAGATGGACAGACATAAAACTTGAAGATTCTTCAAAAAAAGGACTTGATGCAAAACCGGTTGTAACTTATATGGATGCCACAAAACTTGATACAACTCAAGCGGTTAAGGTTGCATTTGTTGAAGATGAGACATGGGAATCCATGACAGCACCTTCCGAAAAACAGGCTGGCAGTCAGTATAAGATGAGTCTTGTTGTGGATGTTCTTGATAAAAATAATAAATCAAATAAACTCGCCGTCGGATTCAACTCCGATATGTTCGCCGTGGACTTCCTGCGTGGAGAGAAATAGCGGCTGATTTTGGGAGTGGCATTTTTTGCGTTAGCGATTGGAAGTGCGGCGCAGCCGTTCAAAAGCGGCGGGTGAGCCTGCGAAATCCCGCTTTTGAATGAAGTGGCACGTATGCCACGGAACACTGGAAAGCGCGGCTCCGGACGGAACTTCCGGCCGGGGCAACGCCCATTTTTTTATGTGCAAAGAGGTTTGTAACTTTATTTTCCATTTTTTTTTATTTACACGCATTTTAAAATATTCTTGTAAAATTTAAGTTAAGAAAGTGTTAAATCGAAGAAAATTTATTTTGGCTGGTTGTTTTTATATGTTTTATCAAAATGTGCAATATGCTATAATGGCGGAAATTATGGAGGACTTTTTATGAAAAAAGTTTTATTTGCGGTTTTCGCGGCTTCGGCTGTTTTTGCTTTGGCTGGCTGTAAAGAAAAGAAAAATGTTGTAATCAATTCTAAGGCTGACTTGGAAAATCTTTCGATTGGATGTCAGGCTGGTACAACTGGCGAAATTTATATTCAGGAAGATTTGCCAAACGCAAAATGCAATTCTTTTAAAAATGTAATTGACGCTTCGCTTTCACTCAAAAATGGTGCAATCGATGCTATTATTATCGACGAATTGCCTGCTAAAGAAGTTTGCAAAAACAATTCTGACCTTACTATTCTTGATTTTGACCTTGCTACTGATGTTTACGCAATTGCCGTTCAGAAAGGAAACACAGAACTTCTTAATTCTATCAACAAGACAATCTCTGATATGAAAACTGACGGAAGATACGAAGCTCTCGTTGCTGATTTTATGCCTACTGACGGAAAAATTAAAATTCCTGCTATCGAAGCAAAATCTGGCAATGGTAAAATTGTAATGGGCACAAACGCAGCTTTCCCTCCATTTGAATATGTTGAAGGTTCTAAGGTTGTTGGTTTTGACGCTTCTATGGCTCAGTACATTGCAAATGATTGCGGCAAAACTCTCGAAATCAGCGATATGGCTTTTGACGGTTTGATTGCCGCTCTTCAGTCTGGTTCAATTGACTTTGTTGCCGCTGGAATGACTGCAACAGAAGAAAGAAGACAGAATGTTGATTTTTCTGAACCATATTACGAATCTAAACAGGTTGTAATCGTAAGAAAATAAAAATTTTCAAAAACTGAATTTTTACTTTTGATTGAATTTTATGTATGGTCGTTGCGATTCTTGTCGAAATGACCATACTGTTTTTTATGGTGGTCTGGACAGTTAAACGTTCAGCCACCTGTTTTATCATTACAGTTTGCTCAAGCGTTGCTTTTTCAAGCTGTGATTCCCGCCATCCGTGGCTCGTTGCTAACACGAAGTTTTATAGGAGAAAAAAATGCTTCAAAAAATTTTAGAAATTATGTTCTCTCACGGCAGGTGGATGATGATTTTGCAGGGCTTGGGAACAACTCTTTTAATCGCCTTGTGTGCGGTTTTGATGGGAACAATCCTTGGCTGCATTTTTGCAATTTTTAAGCTTTCTAATTCAAAAATTTTAAATGCGATTTCTAACGTTTATACGACTTTGATTCGCGGAATTCCAATGGCAACTCAGTTGATGATTTGTTATTTTGTTATTTTTTCGCCATTGGGAGTAAGAAATACTGTTCTGGTTGCAATAATTTCGTTTGGCGTAAATTCCGGGGCTTATTGTACAGAAATTTTCAGAGCCGGAATTAACGGTGTAGACAAGGGGCAAATGGAAGCCGGACGTTCGCTTGGTTTGAACTGGGCACAGACTATGTTTGCAATCATTATTCCTCAGGCTTTTAAAACGATTTTGCCGACTTTTGCATCGGAATTCATTACTCTTATAAAAGAAACTTCGGTTGCAAGTTTTATTGCCGTAGTTGACCTTCAGAAAGCGTGCGACAATATTCGCAATGCAACTTACAATGCCTGGGTTCCACTTCTTTCGTGCGCCCTGGTTTATCTTATTCTTACAGTTGGTCTTACAAAGATTTTTTCTGCAATCGAAACAAAAGTTGCCAAATCTGAAAAAAAATAAAATTCCTTGAATTTTTTACTGGAGAAAATTGATGATTGAAATAAAAAACCTTACTAAAAAATTTGGACAATTGACTGTTCTTGACGGAATTTCGGAAACTATAAATAAAGGCGAAAAAATTGTAATTATCGGACCGAGCGGCGGTGGTAAGTCGACTTTTTTGCGTTGCTTGAATTTACTGGAAACTCCGACCAGCGGAAGCATTGTTTTTGAAGGAACTGATATTACCGACAAAAAAACTGACATCAACAAAATCCGTCAGAAAATGGGAATGGTTTTTCAGCATTTTAACCTTTTTCCGCACAAAACTGTCTTGCAAAATTTGACTCTCGCTCCAGTTATGCTCAAAATTATGAAAATTGAAGAAGCGGAAGAAAAAGCATATTCGCTCTTAAAGAGAATTGGACTTGCCGAAAAAGCCCGTGCTTATCCAGCAAGCCTTTCTGGAGGTCAGCAGCAGCGAATTGCAATTATCCGTTCGATTATGATGAATCCGGAAGTTATTCTTTTTGATGAACCGACAAGCGCCCTCGACCCGGAAATGGTCGGCGAAGTTTTGGCACTTATGCGTAATCTTGCGGATGACGGAATGACGATGGTTTGCGTTACTCACGAAATGGGTTTTGCACGCGAAGTTGCCCAGAGAATTTTCTTTATGGACGGTGGAAAAATTGCTGAACAGGGAAATCCATCTCAGATTTTTGACAGTCCTAAGTCTGACCGCTTAAAGCAGTTTTTAAAAGCGGTTCTGTAAAATTTAAAATCTTAAAATCGGAAAAGCCAATGAAAAAAACATTCACCTTAAAAATCCTGATTTTCTGTTTGTGCTCACATTTCTTTGCGGACGTTGCAAATTCTGTAAAGAGCGTTTGCGCTTTGGGAAGTCCATTTTGTCTTTCTAAAAAAACAGACGGAGCATTGCTTGGCGCCGGAATTTTTTTGTCTGGAGCGGATTTGTTTTTGGACAACGTTTTAAAAATCAATCAGCAGACGTTTGACGAAAACCGCAGTTTTGAAAAAAAATCTGTAAACGGTTTTGACAGACTTTTTATGAACGATTACAATTTTCTGCTCGACAAAGTTGGCGGAAACATTTTTTTGTGCTCTGCAATGGCATCTCCGATTTTTATTTTGGGAAAATCTCAAAAAAGCGAATGGAAAACCGTCGGCTTAATGTATGCTGAAACTCTTTTAATTGCGAATGGAATTAAGGAACTTGCAAAACTCTCAATAAACCGTTACCGGCCAATGTGCTATTTTGAAAGCGGCGATTCTTACGATTCGTACAAAGATGACGGCGATTTTGCAAATTCTTTTCCGTCAGGACACTCAACAATGGCTTTTGCCGGAGCCGCTTTTTCGAGCTATGTTTTTTGGAAATATTTTCCTGAAAGCCCGTTGCGTTATGTTGTTTGCGCCGGAAGTTTTTCTTTTGCAGCCGCAACAGCCGTAAGCCGCGTTTTGTCCGGAAATCACTTTGTAAGCGATGTTGCTGTCGGAGCTTTGATTGGCTCTTGCACAGGATTTTTAGTTCCTTTTTTGCATCAGTCTAAAAAAGCAGAAACAAACGAAAATATTCAGGTTGGAATTTTGCCGAACGGTTTTTTGATGAGGCTCAATTTTTAATGGAAGATTTATTCAATTCAAAAAAAACAAAAAATTCGATTAAAAAAAAAGATTTAGTTTTTAAAAAATGCACGCATCCGCTTGTCGATTTTTTGTGGTTTTTGGGGATAATCTGTTTTTGTGTTGCAATCCGCCATCCTTTTTATTTGGGACTTTCGCTTTTTGCAGGCATTTTATTCAATATCTTTCAAAAAAACTGGCACGGCTTAAAACTGATAATTTTTTGTGTTCCAATTTTTATTTTTCTTTCTGCGCTAAATCCGCTCGTAAGCCATTGGGGAGAAACTGTCCTTTTTTTGATTTTTGGCAAACCTTTTACAAAAGAAGCTTTTTTTTACGGCCTCAATATGGGGCTTGTTTTTTTAGTAATGTTTGAATGGTTTTTGTGCTTCGGCTGCGTAATGACCGTGGACAAATTCACTTACCTTTTTGCGCCGGTTTTTCCTTCTGTAAGTTTGATGATGGTGATGATTTTGCGGCTCGTTCCTTTTTGCATAAGACGGGGACGCGAAATTTCTGACGGTCGTTGTGCAATCGGATTAAAAAAATCGACTTTTAAACAAAAATTTTCGGTTTTGAACGCGGTTATGAGTTCAATTTTGGAAGACGGCGTAATGACGGCTTTGAGCATGGAAAAACGCGGTTATGGAACAGCAAGGCGCACTAGTTTTTTGAATTATCGCTGGAGAATTTCAGATTTTTTTGAACTGTTTTTTTTGAGTTTTTGCGCTTTTTTTGTTGTTTGCGGAATAAAAAACGGAAACTGCGCAGTCAATTTTTATCCTGTAATAAATTTTTCAAAAATTTTTGCAACCCTCCAGTCGGCGGAAACTTTTTTTGCCTTTGCAGGATTTTTGTTTTTGCCAATGATTATTAAAATTTTTTCTGAGGATTAAAAAATGAATTATAAAATCAATTTTAACGGAACGGATTTTTTTGTAAAAAAAGGTGAATTTGTCGTAGTTTGCGGAAAATCCGGCTCAGGAAAGACAACTTTTCTTCTTCAACTCGAAAATGAGCTTAAAAAACTTGGTCAAAAAACCGGATTTGTTTTTCAGAATTTTGATTCTCAGATTGTAACGGACAAAGTTTGGCACGAACTTTCATTCGCTCTCGAAAATACAGCGGTTCCAAGAAAAATTATGGAACGCCGTGTTGCGGAAATGGCGGCATATTTTGGAATTTCTGACTGGCTTTGCTCAAAAACCGAAAATCTTTCTGGCGGACAAAAACAACTTTTAAATCTTGCGAGCACAATGGCGTTAAACCCGGATTTTCTTTTGCTTGATGAGCCAACGAGCCAGCTTGACCCGATTGCGGCTTCAAATTTCTTAAGCACCGTAAAAAAAATCAATAGCGAGTTTGGAACGACAGTTGTAATTTGTGAACATCGGTTGGAAGAACTTTTTGAAAAAGCCGGCAGAATTTTATTTTTGGACAAAATGCGGATTTTTTTTGACGAAAAACCGCAAAACTTTTGTCAGAAAATTCTTGCCTGTCAAAAAAAAGATTTGATTGAATTTTTACCGACGGCTTCGAAAATCATTTCTCGTTTTGAAAAAAAGCCCGAAAAACTTCCGCTGAGTGTTGCCCAGGGACGCTCCTGGATTTTGGAATTTTTAGAAAAAGGCGGAAAACTTGAACCGGAAATTTTTAGCCTTTTGGAGGGCGATGAAAATTTAAAAAATGAAAAAAATCATCAATTTGACGAAAAAAACTGCCCTCAAAAATCAAAAAATCTCGTCAAAATAAAAAATTTGAGTTTTAGATACGAAAAAACTTTGCCATGGATTTTGCAGGAACTTGATTTTTGTATCGAA
Source organism: Treponema berlinense (assembly GCF_900167025.1). Lineage (GTDB taxonomy): Bacteria > Spirochaetota > Spirochaetia > Treponematales > Treponemataceae > Treponema_D > Treponema_D berlinense. The sequence goes on from NZ_FUXC01000006.1 coordinate 107,628, forward strand.
GAAGGAAAAATTTACGCGATTGCAGGAGCAAATGGCAGTGGAAAATCAACCCTGCTCAAAATTTTGTGCTCGCTTTTAAAAAGTTTCCGCGGAACCGTAAAAATTGAAAAAACTGCGCGCAATAAAATTTTTATGCTTCCTCAAAACGTGCGCAATGTTTTTACAAAGCAAACTGTTCTGGAAGAACTTGAAGAATGTGGCTGGAAAAAAGACGAAAATTCTGCTTTGAACGAAAATGTTTTTTTGAGCGCGGAAAAGGAATCGAAAAAAAATGCGTCTTTGACGGAAGATTCAATTCTTCAAAACGCAATTTTTTCGCTTAAAGAAAATTTTTTGCATCATCCTTATGATTTGTCTGGCGGAGAAATGCAAAAACTTGCGCTTGCAAAAATTCTTCTTCAAAAACCAAAAATTCTTCTCTTGGATGAGCCGACAAAAGGTTTGGACAACGCGTTCAAAAAAGAATTCAGCCTGCTCTTAAAAAATTTGGCGCGGTCTGGAATTTCAATAGTTCTTGTTTGCCACGATCTGGAATTTTGTGCGTATACCGCGGATTTTACCGGACTTATGTTTGAAGGCCGGGTTTGCGGCTTAGAAAAAACTTCGGACTTTTTTGAAAAAAATATTTTTTATACAACGGCACGCAACCGTCTTTTGCGCGGATTTGAAAATTCAACCGGCAAAAATCCTGAGACGGAGGCGGAAAAATGAATTTTTGGCAAAGCGGTCAGGGCGTTGTGCTCGCCTTTTTAGTTTTGATAAATCTCGGTTTTTATTTTGCTTACGAACGCACCCGTCCTTCCAGCGGAGAACTTATTCTCGTTGCGGATTTATGCGCTTTTTGCATTGCGCTCCGTTCAATTTTTAGTTTTGTTCCATATTTTAATCCAGTCATGGCAATAATCTGTCTGAGCGGAATTGCTCTTGGCAGTTTGCGCGGTTTTTTGATTGGTTCGCTTTCCGCGCTTTTGTCGAATTTTATTTTTGGGCAAGGGCCGTGGACTTTGTATCAGATGACTTCATGGGGAATTTTCGGCGCAATTTTTGGCTTGGTTCGGCACTTTCGGTTTGGGCACAACAAAACTTTTCAAAAAAACAAGGCCGTAAATTTTGGAATTTTGGATTATTGCGTTTTTTGTATTTCGTCATTTTTGGTAATTATTTTTATAACAGGACCGATTGTGGATTTGAGCAGCGTTTTTATGTTTGGAATCGACAATGTAAAGTCACTTTTTGTTATGCTTGCAGGCGGTTTTGTTTTTAACCTTGCCTTGGCTTTGAGCACTGTCGTTACGATTTTGTTTTTTTCTAAGCCATTTTTGTCCGCCTTAAACCGCGTAATTTTTCGGCTCAATGTAAATTCGCTTTTTCATTCTCAATTTTGATTTTGCAGCCAATCGTTAGCGAAGTTCCTGGCATTGGATAATTTTCGACCGACTGATAGCGTTCATTCAAAATATTATCCGCCTTAAAATAGAGAAGAATTTTTTCCCAGAATTTTAAATTCAGGTTAAGGTTGAGCAGAGTGTACGGTTCAAGAAAAGTTATATTCATATTCGATTTGTAGCGTTTTCCTGTGTATTGCGCCGAGACCGAAAAGTCAAATTTTTTTAAATCGACAATTGCCTGCGCAGTTCCTGTAAAATCCGGAGTCCACATTATTCTTTTTTTGTAGGTGAGTTCGTTGGATTTGTCCAAAAGTTCGTTGTAAAGATATTCGCCGCCGGCTTTTAAAGTCAAAATTCCGTCAAAAAAAGTTTTTTGCGCGTTAAAATCAATTCCAAAATAGAATGCGCTGTTTACATTTTGAGTAGTTCCGCCGCTCCACGTGATTTTTTTTTCGTAAAAATTTGAGAAAAACTGAACCGACGAAGGCAAAATTTTATTTTTAAGGTTGAACGTCAAATCCGCTCCCCAGCCTTGTTCTGGTTTTAAATCTGGATTTCCGTGGTAACCCGAACCTTCCCAATAAAGATCGTCCATATTCGGAAACTGAACCATTCTGTAGCCGTCGAGCAAGATTTCGATTTCTGAAAATTTAGCCGCAAATCCAATTTTTGGAATAAAAGCAAGGTTTTTTCCGCAGAATTTTATCGCAATCGGAACGGTCATTGAAAAAAAACCGTTAAAATAGAATTTTGAAGTTTCTTTTAAAACTCCAGACGGCTGAAAATGAATTCCAGAATTTGTCGAATTTAAATGCGTAAGGTCAAACGAAACAGCCGCGCTCTGAGCAAAAATTCCGCATCTGTAAAAATCAACTGCGACAGAACCCTTAAAATCGTTGATTTTGTGTCTGCTTGGACCATAGTCGTCCTCGTATTTTCTGTCGTTGCGCAAGTATGCGAGGTTTGAAGTCAAGTTCATTTTTCCAAAAAGGCCTGGAGTAAACGAAGAAAGCGTAAAATTTACGTTAAAGTCTTTTTGTTTTCCTTGATTTGTCGAATATTCAACGCCTGGAGTTTCTTTGTCGCCGTAGTAAACGGAAGAAGCCGCAGTAATCCTGCTTCCGTTGTGCCAGTGCGTAAAGCGAATGTCGCCATTGCCGTCTTTGACAGAAGAATTTTCGCGTTCCTTAAAAGAATTTTGAGAAGTTTTGTAAATGTAAGAATTTTTTGCAAAACCGCCTTTTGCGCTTACCGAAAGAAAAGAATTTTCCGACAAGACCGCAGAATATGCGATTTTTTGAATTACCGTGTCGAGCGGAAAATTCTGGTTTAAAAAGGATTTTAGTGCAGTATCCGACGAAAATTGCCGTCCAAAAGCGTGTTTTTTTGTGGTAATGTAAATTGCGCCGCCAACAGAACCTTCATCTTCCGTGCCTTCCGTAAAACCGCCGCGCACAATTTCGATTTTTTCGACGTCAGCAACATTTATCGAAGAAAAATCAAAAGTGCCGGTTTGAGCGTTGTTCATGCACAGCCCGTCAATCACAACACGAACTGTTTCGTCCGTAAAACCGCGGATCGAAGGCTTGCTTTCCAGGCCGTAAGCACCGTAATCAAGGCTCTGAATTCCAGCCTGGCGCACAACAGCAGAAAGGTCCTCGGCATGAAGCTTTTCAATGTCTTCCTTAGAAAAAACAATCCGCTGCTCAACAACTGGTGCCGAAACATAAGTAACGATTTCTGGAAGCGAAATTTCCGGTTCTGAATCAGAAACAGAGGAGGGGAAAGCCTTCCCCTGCGCGTCCACTTCGTTGGCCGCTACCCCATCTCCTAGGGGCTCCGCCCCTAAAACCCCGGTTGCAAGAAATAAAAACAGAAAACCTACTGTTTTACGCATTCGCTGTAAGTAGTAAAATATCCGTTATCAATAGTAAAAGTTGAAATTGCTTCTTCGAGAGTAGAAGTTGAGCTTACAGTTCCATAAGCGCCAGAAAGCGAAACTGAAGAAGCTGTTAATTCTTTAAATGCAATTGCGTACCATTTGCCGACATCTGCTGCATCTTCGTCATAAATATAAGTATAAGTAGTAGGGTCTGAATGAGTAGAGCAGTAAGCACGAGTGTATTTTATATAGATATAACCTGCAGTTTCTTCGTCATTTGTGTAAGATACTACGAGATTATTTCCTGCGTATGCGTCGCCCCAGCTTCCACCGTTAGACAAACTAGTCGATGTGATTTTGAAAATTTCACCGTAAGAACTTTGCCAAGTTCCTGTTAGTGAATAGTTTACATATTCAGTTTCGTCTTCCTGCTGACAAGACATAAAACCAAAAGAAACAAAAAGAAGTGCGCACAAAACGGCAAGTGCACGGCCAAAAACAAAGCGTGTGCTTTTCATAAAAAATTCTCCTTGACTCCAGAGTGTTGCGTAGAGTCGGATTTGTAAAATCGCCTTAAAAAAAGACGGTAAAAAACAGGTATTCGGACTTAAAAGGCAAATACAGTTAAAAATAACTATATTAAATGCCAGTCTTACCGTTCCGCGTCGAGCCTGTGAATTGCACACAGTTCCCCTGTATTTTGCAGAGAGAATTTAGCAGATTTTGAAAAAAGTGTCAGCAAAAACAAATAATATTGCATTTAAGGCTTTGTTTAAAATGCAAATTTTCCTGTATTTCTTCCAATTGATAGTTTTGATTATATTTGATATATTTTATATCTAAAATTAGCGGTTTTAATCCGTAAAAATATTTTTTAGGAGACACACAGATGGCAAAAGTAGTAACTTTTGGTGAATTGATGCTTCGCATCCAGCCTGCTGACTATTATCGTTTCGTTCAGGTTGACTCAATGACAACAACTTTCGGCGGTGGAGAAGCTAACGTAGCAGTTTCTTTGGCAAACTACGGTGATGACGCTTACTTTGTAACAAAACTTCCTACACACGAAATTGGACAGGCTGCTGTAAACTCACTTCGCAAATACGGAGTTCACACAGAATATATCGTTCGCGGTGGTCCACGTGTTGGTATCTACTACAACGAAAAAGGTGCTTCTCAGCGCGGTTCAAAATGTGTTTACGACCGTGCAGGCTCTTCAATTCAGCTTGCTAAACCAGAAGAATTCGACTGGAACAAAATCCTCGAAGGCGCTTCATGGTTCCATATTACAGGTATTACTCCAGCTCTCGGACCAAACATGGTTAAGGCTTGTATCGAAGGCTGCAAAGTAGCTCACGAAAAAGGAATCACAACTTCTTGTGACCTTAACTACCGCGGCAAGCTTTGGACAAAAGACGAAGCTCGTGCTGCTATGACAGAAATCTGTAAGTACGTTGATGTTTGTATTTCTAACGAAGACGATGCAAACGATGTATTCGGAATCAAATCTGAAGGTACAGATACAACTAAGGGCGAATTGAACAACGAAGGTTATCTCTCAGTTGCTCGTCAGCTCAAAGAAAAATTCAACTTCAAAAAAGTTGCAATCACTCTCCGCACTTCTATCAACGCTAACCGCAACTTGTGGCAGGCTCTTCTCTATGTTGATGACAAAGACTACGCTTTCTCTAAGCAGTACGACATGAACATCGTTGACCGTGTTGGTGGCGGTGACTCATTCGGTGGCGGTCTTATCCACTCACAGCTCAAAGGAATGAACACTCAGGATTCTATCAACTGGGCAGTTGCAGCTTCTTGTCTTAAACACTCAATCATCGGAGACTACAACATGGTTTCTGAAGACGAAGTTAACAAACTCGCAGGCGGTGACGGATCTGGTCGTATCCAGCGCTAGTTTTTTCTAAAAAGGTGGTTGCAGGGCTGCTTGATTTTGTGGTCTTGTTTTCTGTCAAAGGGGCGGTTTTTCGGTTTTGGAAGATCGCCTTTTTTTGTTTCCTGATATTTGTGGGATTTTTTTCCTCTGATATTGAGAAATCAGGAAAGAAAAATTCAGGTTTCAGTTTTTTTTTAGTTTTTTGAACTAAAATCTAAATAAATATTTAATAAAAAGTTAAAAAAAAGTACTTCAAAAAGAATCGTTTTTACAATAAATTTTTTTGAAGGAAATTCAGGTTTCTGGTAAACTTAAGGTTAGGCTGGTGCCTGTATGCTTTTTTTCGGAGTTTGTTTTCAGTAAAAAACAAGTAGGAGGTTTTATTATGTTGAGAAAAAAGATTGCTGTTTTGGTTGCTGCCGTAATGCTGACATTCTCTTCTTCTTCAGTATTTGCAACGAGCGTTGGTCCTGGTCTTGGTTGCCTTCTCTTTGGAGAAAAATCTGGAGCAGGTTGGGATATCGTTGCTACATTCCTTAACGGAATTATGTTTAACCAGTATTTCGCAATCACTTTCGGAACTTCTGGATACAAAAACGGTCTTCTTAGCATGACAGAAACTAATCAGTTTGTTGCTGACAACATGGACGCTCTTGCAGCAGACATTGCTAAGGGTGAAGGTGAATACATCGACACTCTTTCAACTATGCTCAACGTTTCTGATTCTGTTGCTTTTAAGGCTACTCTTCAGGACAACTTTGATGAAATCTTTACTTCTGCAGACGTTTCTGCTGAAGAAGTTGCCAGCAAGATTTATTCTTTTGTAAGCTAAGTTGATTTTTTCAATCAGCAAGGTAAGGTACGGTTTTAGAACCGTACCTTATTTGTTTATAGTCGTTTTTTCTCTTTTTTTTATTTTTCCTGCATTTTCAGAAGTTAAGATAGAGAATGGCATTGGAGAAAGTTTTTTTAAAAATTTTGGACAGAGAACTGGCATTGAAGGGATTTTTTCTGTAGAGAATCTAATCGGACAAAAAAAATCGATTGATGTTGAAGAAGTAATTCAAAAGACGCAAGACTTAAAACTTTGGGAAGACCCTTATTGGCGTACTTTGGTTCATTATAAACCTACATTTTTTGGACATTATAAAAGTCTTGTTGATGATCCAGAATTTTTTTGCGCAAAAAATGGAAAAACTAATCCGCGCGCTGAACTTATAGCGACAGTCCGTGCTTTTTTTGAAGAAAAAATTGAAATTCCTGAAGAAACTAAAGAAGAAATAAATTCTGAAAGTCAAAAAGAATCTGACGGCTCAGAAAAAAATACAAAAATCAAAAAACATGCAATTGAACGTTTTCCGGGACGTTACAGATGGATTTGCGAAAAACTTGGTCTTAAAAACAGCGATTTTTCTTATGACGGAGATGCCGCTTACCAGGCGCTTTTGACAAAATTAAATCCGGGCGATATTTATCTGGTTTTTCCGGCAGGATACTTAAAAAGGCCTGCTTCGGTTTTTGGACACACTTTTCTTTTGGTCGAAACAAAAGGCCGTCCCCGCCTTACTGCAAATTCAATAAATTACGGAGCGGTTACAACTTTAACCGGAGGACCGCTTTATGCACTTTTAGGACTGGTGGGCGGTTTTAAGGGATATTATGGTTTTGAAGCCTATTACGAAAAAATCAAGCAGTATTCTGATATGGATATGCGCGATATGTGGGAATACCGGATCAATCTGACAGATGACGAAAAAGACAGAATGCTTCGCCACGTTTTTGACTTGGCAGGAATTTATTCAAGATATTATTTTACTGGCGAAAACTGCTCTTACAACCTGCTTTTTTTGATAGAAGCGGCTCGTCCTTCCACAAAAGTGACCGAATTGATTGGTGGCGTTGTAGAACCAGTCGAAACTGTCAAATTGATTTACGAATCTGGTCTTACGGATAAAGTTGAATACAGACCGTCGATTTATTCAAAAATCGAAAATGAAAAGACACTTTTAACAAAAAAAGAACAAAAATTTGCAAAAAAACTTTGCCTTGGCAAGACAACTGTGGAAGATTTTCCTTTTGAGGATATTTCGCCGGAAAAACAGGCTGCGCTCTGGGAACTTTGCGCAGATTATCTGAACGTTCTTTTGCATTCAAATAAAATTTCTTCGGATGAATACAGGCCACGCTATCTTTCTGTTTTGTCTGCCAGACGCAAACTTGGAAAACTCAATCCGCCGGAATTTTCGGTTCCTGCACATCCGGAAGAAGCCCACGGTTCTAAAAAAATTGCTTTTGCCGGCGGTTATGACAAAAAAGGTGGTTTTATCGGGACAAATTTCCGTCTGACCGCGCACGAGCAGCTTGAGCGTTCGGCAGGTTATTCTGAAAACTCGGAACTTGCGTTTGCAATGGTCGATTTGAGATATAATTTTTCTAAAAACGAATTTTATCTTCAAAAAGCGGATTTGCTTTCGATAATTTCCCTTCCGGCAAGCGATTTGTTTTTCTTTAACGGTGCTTCGCAACTTTTGACCGGACTTGAAAAAAATCTCGACAAAGACGGTTCTGAAAATTTTGCCTGGCGCTTAAAAACTTTGTACGGTTTTAGCATTCGCCCAGTTTCCAGGCTGCAGCTTTATGCTTTGGCTGGAATCGACTGTTATTTTTCTCCAGCCTACAGTTACGGAACGGAACTTTTTGCCGGCGGCGAAACAGGTTTAATTGCCGGAAATGATATTTTTAGAACCAAAATTTATGCGGATTTTATGCTGAATGTTTTTGATACCGAATATTTGCGCTCAAGATTTGGAATTGAATCCTGTCTGTCAGTTTCCAAAAATGCGGCTTTGAAGGGCGGTTATTCTTTTTTGCGCAATTACAAAAAAAACTGGCACGAGTGGAATATTTCGTTCAATCTGTATTTTTAAGGCTTAAGGGTATTTTTTGAAAAAGAAATGTATATTTTACGGAGGAAAGCGAATGAAAAAAAATCTTTCGATACTAGTCAGCGTATTTTCTGTAATTCTTCTTATTTTTCTTTTTTTTTGGCATGAATTTGAAAGCGAATATTTTGAAATTGTCTTTTACAGCGTAGTTTGCATAGAAATTTTGATTACAGTTTTGGGTTTTATGCTCAATTCAATTTTTGAAGAAAAAGAAAACAAGACTGATTCTTTGCAGGATTTTTTTTCTGACACCCTCGAAGGCGAAAAATCTGCAGTTAAAAAAACTGAAAAAGAAAAAAACGAATCTTACGAAACTGTTTTGACCGAAATTGGAAATCCTTTGCAGTCAATTCAGGCAATGGCTGGAATCCTTTCTGAACCGCTTGATGAAAATTCTCAAATTTCTGCTGCCAGGCTTATTACAAAAAATATTCATCTTATAAAAGACATAATTGGTCAAAAAACTTATAGCGATGATCAAAAAATTCCGGAAAAAGATATTTTGCTTCAGCTTGTGCAAAAGGTTCCTGTAAAAAAAGATGTCGAGCATGGAATTTCCATTGGAATTTACGGCGAGGTGAATTCTTACAACCTGACTTTAAGGCTTGTTTTGCAGTCCTATGGTTTTTTTGTACGAATTTTAGAGCATTCCCAAAAAGCACTTTTTGCAATTGAAGACGGTCTTATTCAAATGCTGATAATTTCGCCGGAATCGGAAAATGACGAGAGTTTTTATCTTTGCAAGGCGATTCGGAAAAAATATGCGGTTCTTGAATTTCCAATTTTGATGCTTGTAAACAAATACAATTCTTATCTTATGGAAAAAAATTTTGAAGGTCAGATAAATGATTTTCTTGTGCGGCCCTTTGATATTTCTGCTCTTCTTGGACGGATTCGGATTCTCGAAAATTACAGAAATCTTTGGCTCGAAAAACAGGAGCTCTTAAAAAGCGAAAAAGAAAAAAGCACTTTTTTGTATTTTGTAACGCACAACGTAAATACGCCGCTGACAGTTTTATTGAATGAAATTCAAAAATTGCAGAAAACGGCAAAAAACGAAAAAAACGAGAAACTCCTGTCAGAAATTCAAAGCATTTGCGATTGCACCAGTCAGATAAACATTATTATTCAGAATGTCTTGAACTCTTACAGAATTTCAGATGGACGGTATCTTGTAAATCCAAAAATTATAAATCTTGAAGAATTTCTTTTAGAAGAAAACAAATTTTTGATTCAAAAAGCTAAGCGGAAAAATCAAACTTTTGCATTTGAATGTAACTTTCAAAATCCGCGCATTTTTTGTGACGAAAACAGCTTAAAAGGAATTTATGTAAATCTCGTAGACAATGCGATAAAATATACTTTGCCAGAAGGAAATATAAAAGTTAGAATTGATGCAAGCGAAGAAAATATTTTTTTGCGCGTAATTGATGATGGAGTTGGAATTCCTGAAGAAAAAAGACCTGTTCTATTTAATCGTTTTGCAGGAATTGGTTCAAAACACGGAAAAAATGAACATTCTGTCGGACTTGGACTTTATGTCGTAAACGAAATCTGCAAATTGAATGGGCTTGAACTTGAATACGCGGAGAATTCCGAAGCTGTGAGCGGCAGTATTTTTACTGTGATTTTTAAGAGGCTTGGTTAAATGGACGAAAAAGAAATTATAATGGTCGTTGAAGATTCTGAGTCGCTGAATAATTTTATTGCCAAAAATCTTATTGAGCAGGGATTTGAGGTAATTCAGTGTTTTAACGCAAAAGATGCCTACAGAAAACTTTCAAAAAATTTTATAAGCCTTGTAATCCTGGATTTAAATCTTGGCGACGACATTGGCGGAATGAGGGTTTTACATTCAATCCGGCTCCAGGACAAAATCCTTCCGGTTATGATTGTTTCTTCGATAAATACCGACAAAAGCAAGGTTGAAGGTTTTAGGGAAGGTTGCGACGATTATATTACAAAGCCTTTTTATATTGAAGAATTGATTTTGCGAATAAAAAGAATGCTGGAAAAATCCTCGTTAATTGGTTTTAATAAAAATACAGTCGAAACGCTTTATACCAATGGAATTTTTGAACTTGATCTGGATTCGCTTACGGTTTGCAAAAACGGAAAGAAAATTCCAATGCGCAAAAAGCAGTTTGATATGATGCTTTATTTTATCCGAAATTCAAATAAAATCCTGCCGTTCGAGGCGATTTATCAAAATGTTTGGAATGAGCCGATTCCGGACGAAAAAACTCTCGAAAGCAACATTTACGTAAATATCCGCACATTGCGCAATCTTATCGAAGACGATAAAAAAAATCCGCGCCACATAGTTTCTGTGAGCAAATGCGGTTATATTTTTGTGCCGGAATAAAGGAAAACTGGCTTTTAACTCAAATATTCCGGGCGTTTTTTTATAAATTCGCGTTTTTTAAGGTCTGTCAGCGATAAAATTTTGTCTAAGTCGGAATTTGCCGAGACTTTTGCGTAACCGAGAGTAACAAGAGGCATTTCCTTAAAATCGAAACTTTCTTTTATAAATTCGATAAAAAATTTGCGGTTGAGTTCGTCAAAATTGAGGGCCATGTCGCTTATTGTTACCAAAAATTCCTCGCTTCCGATTCTGTAGCACTGACCGTATTTTTTGAAAAATTTATTGAAAATTTTTGAAACAGTCACAATAATCCGGTCGATTTCTTTGCGTGAATAATTTAGTTTGAGTTTTGCAAAATTGTCGATTTCTGCAACAACAATGCAGTGCTCTTTCTTTTGGCGGCAGAGCCATTTTTGAAAGCTTCCGTAATTTAAAAGACAGGTTTGAACGTCTAGCTGCTGGTAAAGGGTTGTGTGATAGATGTAATAAATAAGAATGGAAAAGATTATTGTAAGCCAGGTGATTTGAATTTCGGGATGTAGAATTTGAACTGCGGATCCAAAAAAAACAAGCAAAAAATTAAGAAGAAGTACGATTCCGTTATTTTTCCAGAAACGAACAGAAAGCCGGATGTTTGTAAGCAAAAAATAAAAAAGGCTGAGCATGTAAAAAGCCACGTAAATAAAAAAGCCTTTTGCCCTTGAATAATGATTTTCTTTATCAACGTAAAAAACGCTGTATTTGGGAGTTGCAATCAGCGAAATAAGGAGCCAAAGCGAATAAATTACGCACAGAAAAGCCATTGGATTTATTTTAAAACGCTTTTCGCCAATGTGCGGAAAAAGAGCTTTGCTCAAAGAAACGTAGACGGCCGGCGTAAGGCTAAAACCGATATAATTTGAAGTGATATGGAAAAATTTGAATTTTGGCGGAGTGTTGTCAAAAATCATTGTGAGCACTTCCATGATGCAGATTAAAAAAACGATTGCGCCTGTTGTCTGAAATTTATTTTTTTGATGAGTGCTGATTATAGAATTCCCGGAAACCAAAACAAAAAGAATTACAAGGGAAAAAATATTTATGCAGGTGATTGTCGAAAAATAAGGAGTCACGAACTCTTTCTCCAAAATGAGCAGATGACGGGAGTCGAACCCGCGCGCCAACCTTGGGAAGGTCGTGTACTACCGTTATATTACATCTGCAGTTCTGACTTTAAATATAATAGATAAAACACTAAAAAACAATATTCTAAAAAAAATCTAAAAAAATACGGATGCACTTGACTTTTTATGCGGTTTTGTAGCCCGGACATTAGCCAAGCCGCAGGCTGTGCGAAGCACCGCGCGTGAGCAAGTGGCGGTTGGCCGGATTGAGAGAAAAATGCGCTCCAAAAAATTTAACCGAATTTTAACAATTTTATAGCACAATTTTTACAGCACAGACTTAAATTGCTTATTGTAAACTAGATTTTCATACAGGAGGTTTTTACTATGAAAATTAATAAGGTTGCAGTTTTGGCAATTGCTGGTTTGGCTCTTTTTGGTTCGGATTTGTGGGCTTGGCCATGGGGAAAGAAAGATGGAAAAATTAAGGATTCTATTACTGTAATTTCTCGCGAGGCTGGTTCTGGAACTCGCGGAGCTTTTGTTGAACTTTTTGGTGTTGAAGCTAAAAATGCCCAGGGCAAAAAAGTTGATATGACAGTTGATTCTGCTGATATTACAAACAGCACAGAGGTTGTAATCACTTCTGTTTCTGGAAATCCTTCTTCAATCGGATATATTTCCCTCGGTTCTTTGAACAGCACTGTAAAGGCTTTGGAAATTGACGGTGCAGTTGCTTCTGTTGCAAATATCAAAAACGGTTCATACAAAGTTAGCCGTCCTTTTAACATTGTAACAAAAGACGGTCTTTCTCCTGCTGCGAGTGAATTTAAGAGATTTATTCTTTCTGCTGATGGTCAGGCAATTGTAGAAAAGAAAGGCTACATTGCTGTTACTAAAAATCAGCCATATCTTGCAAATGTAAAATCTGGAAAAGTTACAGTTGCCGGTTCTTCTTCGGTTTTTCCTGTTATGGAAAAACTTGCTGAAGCATTTAAAGAAGTAAACCCTGGAATCGTTGTTGAAGTTTCTCAGAGTGATTCTACAACTGGTGTAAACAGCGCAATTCAGGGTGTTTGCGACATTGGTATGGCAAGCCGAGACCTTAAAGCAAGCGAAACTGGCGTAAATGCTGACAAAATCGCAATCGACGGTATTGCAGTTGTGGTAAACAAGAAAAATCCTGCAAACGGTCTTACAAAAGAAAAGGTTCGCAAAATCTTTGTAGGCGAAATTACAAAGTGGAGCGAAGTAAAGTAGTTTTTGGCTGGTAAAAAAGGCGGGCTGTCAAAAAAGTGATGTGAATGCTTAAAAATGGAGCATGCGTGATTTTTGAGGCAGTCCAGTTTTTTAGTTCTTGAATTGTTGAAGGAAATATTTTGAAAACAAAATTAGAATCGACAATGAAATTGATTTTTTTGCTTGCGGCAAGTGTGAGTGTTGCGGCGGTTGCATTGATCTGTTTTTTTATGTTTGCAAACGGCGTGCCGGCAATGCAGAAAATTGGTTTTGGAAACTTTTTGCTTGGAATGAAATGGAAGCCTGAGATTGATTTGTACGGAATTTTTCCAATGATTGTTGGAAGCCTTGTTGTGACAGTCGGTGCAATTATTCTTGGTGTTCCATTTGGAATTATGACGGCGATTTATATGGCCCGTTTTTGTCCTGCAAAGTTTTATCCCGTTATGAAGCACGGTGTAAATCTTTTGGCTGGAATTCCTTCTGTCGTATACGGATTTTTTGGTTTGACGGCTATTGTGCCGATTATCCGTTCGGTTTTTGGAGGAAGCGGAACTAGTATTCTTGCGGCTTCGATTGTGCTTGCAATAATGATTCTTCCGACGATTATAAGCGTTAGCGAAACCTCTTTGAGAGCTGTTCCTGAACTTTTTTACGAAGGCTCTCTTGCTTTGGGCGCATGTAAGGAGCGAAGCGTATTTTTTGCTGAGCTTCCTGCGGCAAAATCTGGAATTATTGCAGGAATTATTCTTGGAGTTGGCCGTGCTGTCGGCGAAACTATGGCTGTAATTATGGTTGCCGGAAATCAGGCGGTTATGCCACGCGGACTTGTAAAAGGAATCCGCACTTTAACGGCAAATATTGTTCTTGAAATGGGATATGCCGCCGGACTCCACCGTGAGGCATTGATTGCAACTTCGGTTGTTTTATTCTTTTTTATTTTGATTATCAATTTTGTATTTATGATGACAAAGAAAAAGGCGTAAAAATAGCAGTTTTTGGAGGAATTGATATGAATCAGACAAAACAATCTGCAATTTTTCGGTTTATTTTAAGAACTTGCGCGTTTGTTACTTTTGCGATTATTGCAGGTCTTGTGATTTATATTTTTGCAAAAGGCGCGATGTATATAAATCCGTCGCTTTTTTCTTTGCATTACACGAGCGAAAATGCCTCTCTCTTTCCGGCATTGGTAAACACGGCGATTGTGCTGGTTGTTTCGCTTGTTATGGCAGTTCCTGTTGGTGTTGGAGCGGCGATTTATCTGGCAGAATATGCAAAATCCGGAAACCGTTTTGTCCGTGTGATTAGAATTACGGCGGAAACCCTTACAGGCATTCCGTCGATTGTGTACGGTTTGTTTGGACTTTTGCTTTTTGTAACCGCGTTAAAATGGCAGTTTTCGCTTTTGGCAGGCTGCTGCACTTTGGCAATTATGATTTTGCCGGTAATAATGAGAACTTCTGAAGAAGCCTTGCTTTCTGTTCCAATGACGTACAGAGAAGCAAGTTTTGGTCTTGGCGCTGGAAAACTGCGCACTGTATTTAAGACTGTTTTGCCGGTTGCAATTCCTGGAATTGTCAATGGAATTGTTTTGAGCGTAGGAAGAATAATTGGAGAAACTGCGGCGCTTTTGTATACGGCAGGAACTGTAGCCCATATTCCTAACAACTTGATGGGAAGCGGCCGGACTCTTGCGGTGCATTTGTATTCGTTGTGGTGCGAAGGTTTGCGGACTGAGCAGGCGTATGCGACTGCGGTTGTGCTCGTTCTGTTTGTAGTTGTGCTGAACTTTATTTCTGGAAAAATAGAAAAAACAATGACAAAGCGGCAAGGATAGGAGTGGCGGCGAAGCCGTTGCGGAGCAATGAAGTGCGGTTAGCACGGAACCACGGATAGCCTGGTTTTTGGCGGTCAAAACCGACAAAAAGCCGCCTTAAAAAATAAAAATTAGAGGAGCAGATGCAATATGGGAGAAAATAATAATTTTCCGAAAGCGAAGATTTCAATACGCAATTTTGATTTGTTTTATGGAAATTTTCAGGCCCTGCATTCGATTGATATGGATATTCCTGAAAATAAAATTACGGCTTTTATTGGCCCGAGCGGTTGTGGCAAGTCGACTTTACTAAAATCTTTGAACAGGATGAACGATTTGGTCGAAAATTGCAAAATTTCTGGAGATGTTTTGCTTGACGGAACTAGCATTTATGATGGTTGCGATGTAAATTTGCTGAGAAAACGCGTCGGAATGGTTTTTCAAAAGCCGAATCCTTTTCCAATGAGCATTTACAATAATATTGCTTATGGTCCGAAAACTCATGGAATTACAAAAAAAACGGACTTGGACGAAATTGTTGAAAAATCTTTGCGCGAAGCGGCAATTTGGGACGAAGTTAAAGACCGGCTTAATAAAAGTGCGCTGGGAATGAGCGGAGGTCAGCAGCAAAGACTTTGTATTGCGCGCGCTCTTGCCGTAAATCCGGAAGTTTTGCTTATGGACGAACCGACTTCTGCGCTCGACCCGATTTCGACCGGAAAAATTGAAGAGCTTTGCGACCAGCTTAGAAATGACCTGACGATTGTAATTGTAACTCACAACATGCAGCAGGCGGCGAGAATCAGCGACAGAACGGCATTTTTCCTGCTTGGAAAGGTTGTGGAATACGGCGAAACCGAACAGATTTTTTCTACTCCAAAAAACAAAAAAACGGAAGAATATATTACCGGCCGTTTCGGTTGATTTATTCAATTTATTCAAAAAAAAAACGACTTTTTATGGGAGGAAATCATGAGAAGTAAATTTGATAATCAGCTCAAGGAACTTAACGATGCGCTGGTTTTTCTTGGCTCGGAATGTGAAGATTGTTTGACTTACGCAATGCAGGCGCTTGTGACTGGTCAAAAAGAAATGATTGAACGTGCAATGGAATGTGAAAAAAATACTGACGTAAAAAAACGCGAAATTCAGGCAATGTGCATGAGGCTTTTACAGCAGCAGCAACCGGTTGCAGGAGATTTGCGTGTTATAAGTGCGGCTCTGCGTATGATAATTGATATGGAACGGATTGGCGACCAGGGAAGCGATATTGCGGAAATTTCAAATCACATAGACTTTACAAAAAATGAATACAATAAGTTGATTACGCAAATGGCAGATATTACAATAAAAATGTTGAACACTGCGGTTTCGTCGTTTGTAAGGCGGGATACAGAACTTGCGGCAACTGTTGAAAAAATGGATGATGAGGTTGATGAGCTTTTCTTAAAAGAAAAAAATATCCTTGTCGATATGATGGGAAGTGGCGAAAAAACTGACAGAAAAACTGCGGAACAGACTCTGGAAGTTCTGATGATTGCAAAATATTTTGAAAGAATCGGCGATCATACCGTAAACATTGCGCATTCGGTAAAAACAATGCTGAACGACGGAAAAACTGCGTAATTTGTGAATTGCGGAAACTGAGCGGTCAGACCGGACAATTTGCGGTTTAGGCGGCGATTTGTTGTCAGACCTGGCAATTTGCGGTCAAAAAGCGACAAAATCAAAATGTGGGAGAATTGGTATGAAAATTTTAATTACTGACGACGAAGAGTCGATTCGTGAACTTATAAAATACAATGTTGAAAAAAGCGGGTTTGAAACGGTTTGTGCGGAAAATGCGCTTCAGGCGGTTCAGTTTTCGCGGTTGGAAAAACCAGGGCTAATTCTTCTTGACCTTATGCTGCCTGACATGAGCGGTCTTGACGTCTGCCGGATTTTAAAAGGCGATGATTCTACGCGCTCAATTCCAATCATCATGGTTACTGCAAAAACCGAAGAAAGCGACATTGTTACTGGACTTGAACTTGGTGCGGACGACTATATTACAAAGCCATTTTCTACAAAAGTTTTGCTTGCCCGAATTCAATCTGTGTTGCGTCGTGCTCAAAATCAAAATTCTCCTGCTGTTTCCGGGGATGTGTTGACTGCCGGCCCTGTTTCTGTCGATATTCCGCGCCACGAAATTTTGGTTGAAGGCAAAAAGGTTGAATTTACCGCGACCGAATTTGCAATCCTTGAACATCTTGTGCGCCATGCAGGACAGGTTTTTTCCCGTCAGCAGATTATAAATGCAATCAAAGGTTCGGATTATCCTGTTACAGAACGGGCAATCGACGTTCAAATTTTGAGCATCCGACACAAGCTTTCTGACGCAGGTTGCAAAGAAATGATTGAAACAATTCGCGGTGTTGGTTATAGAATGTACGGAGAAGAGGCAGCTGAATAAATGATTAAGAAAAAAACGGTTTCGATTACAGTTTTGCTT
Source organism: Treponema berlinense (assembly GCF_900167025.1). Lineage (GTDB taxonomy): Bacteria > Spirochaetota > Spirochaetia > Treponematales > Treponemataceae > Treponema_D > Treponema_D berlinense. The sequence continues at coordinate 124,754 of NZ_FUXC01000006.1, forward strand.
TTTGTTCTGAACGGACTTATTTTGACCTGTGGATTTTTTTATCTCTTAAAACAGAATATTTTGTCGGTTCGGACGGTTGCAGAAAATCAAACTGAAGAAAATCTGCGTGTTTTTGGAAATTCTCTTGTTCAGATTGTGTCTGAGCATTTAGACGAAAAAAACGAAGAAAAAAATATTGACGGATTTTTGAAGAAATTTAATTTTACGGATTCTACTGGATTGTACTCTTCAAATTCTTTGGCAAAAGATTTTCGCATAACGCTTGTTGCTTCAGATGGAAAAGTAATTGGAGACTCTGAAGCTGATGAAATTTCTGTTCTCGAAAATCACAAAGAACGCAAAGAAATTTTGGCGGCGCTTTCTGGAAAAGAAGGAAAGGCGATTCGCAAAAGTACGGTTTCAAACGACAACGTAATGTACTATGCCTTGCCGATTCAGACAAAAAACGGAATTTACGCATTAAGGCTTTCGGTTCCGCTTTCGATGGCAGTTTATTTTTCAACGAGTTCAAAAAAACAGATAATCGAAACCATGTGCACGGTTTTTGTCATAATTCTGCTTCTTACGTTTATTGTTTCTGCTTATATCGTTCATCAAATTAAAAAACTTGAAATTCTTTCAGGAGAATATAAAAAAGGAAATTTTGATGCAAAAAGCACTGTCCGTTCTCCTGCTGAACTTAGAAAACTCGGCAACCGGATGGAAATTATGGCGACAGAAGTGCAGCGTCTTGAACAGGTTCGCAAGGACTTTGTTTCAAACGTCTCGCACGAATTAAAAACTCCTGTTACCTCGATTACGGGTTTTACAGAAACCTTGCTTGACGGCGCAATCGACGACAGGCCTACGGCAATTCATTTTTTGCAAATCATAAACGCTCAAAGCATAAGGCTGATGGCGATTATTGAAGATTTGCTTACACTTTCAAGGCTCGAAAAAGACAACAAAAAACCAGAAACCATGAAGCACGATGTTGTTGCTGCCACAAAACAGGTTTGCGAACGTTTTATGAGCAAGGCGGAACTAAAAAAAATAAAACTTTTGTGCTCGGTAGATGTTGGAAAAAACGACAAAGTCTGCTGTATGCTCAACGAAGGACTTTTTGACGAAGCGCTGGGAAATTTAATCGACAACGCAATAAAATACTGTCCGGAAAATACAGAAGTCGACTGTAAAATAAAACTTTTTGCGGAGCGGAATCTTGTTCAAATTTCGGTGGAAGACAACGGTCAGGGAATTCCAAATGAATTTAGAGAGCGGATTTTTGAACGCTTTTACAGAATTGACAAAGGTCGCAGCCGGGATATGGGCGGAACAGGTCTTGGACTTTCAATTGCAGCCCATATCATAAAGGCTCACGATGGCAAACTGTATGTGACCGACCGCCTGGACAAGAAAAACGGCGCATGTTTTGTAATCGAGCTGCCGGTCATAAAACAGTAGAAAATGTCAGAAAAAAATTATTTTGAAACTCGGGCTATAAGTTTTTCCATGCATTCTTTTGAAAAATCAAAATATGTACGGCCTTTTTCTTTTTCTGCACCGAGCTTTAAATAATAGTCGATTGAACCTGTGTTAAAATCGAGAGCGCTCCATTCCAGTCCAATATAGCCTTCTTCGAGAGCTTTTTTGCAAATATGGGCCAAAAGTTTTGTTCCGTAGCCTTTTCCGCGGACTTCTGGCTTAAAATAAATGTCTTCAATATAAACACGTCCACGGGCAGAATAAGAACCGTAAACCGGATAATAAATCGCATAGCCGATTGGCTGACCGTCAAGCTCTGCAAAAAGCGCGGTGGCAATTTTACGGTCAAAAAGCCAGTGGCGCATTTCGTCTTCGGTTCCTGTCACATCTTGAGGCCGGCGTTCATGTTCTGCAAGTCCAAGAATAAGTGATTTTAAAGTGGCCATATCATTTGGCGTAACCGGCCGGATTGAAAAAGAATTTTCCATAAAAAGAGAAATCTCCAGTTTTTTTTAATGCTTGAATATCGTGTTAAATGCCGCGGATTTACGGACAAAAATAAGCCCGAAATCAAATTCAATAAGGTTATTCTATTTTAATTTTTGCAGAATGTCACACGGATTTGAGAATGATTTTATAATGAATGGAATTTTTGCGCTTAAAAATGGTTTTTGCCGCTGTTGTTTATAATGGCCTTTTATTATGGCACGGAAATGTTTTTTTTGTTAAAATGGTCTGTATATATTGAGGAAAATTGACGCAGGGGGAAGTGCGATGTACGAATCTGGAGAAGATTATCTTGAGGCAATTTTGCGCTTGCAGCTTGAAAATGGTTTTGTCCGCTCTGTTGATGTTGCTAATAAACTTGCTGTTTCTCGTCCAAGCGTAAGCCGGGCAATGGGACTTTTGGAAAAAGACGGCTATATAGAATTTACGCTCGGCAATACGATTAAATTGACCGAAAAAGGTCAGCTTAAGGCGGAAGATGTTTACGGACGCCACAAACTTTTGACGGTTTTTTTGCAGAAAATTACGGGGCTTTCGGAAGAGCAGTGCGAAGAAAATGCTTGCCGTGTTGAACATCAGATTGATGTTGATGTTGTAAACGGCATAAAAAAATGGGTTGAAGAAAATTAAAATGCCTAAAAATAGAAAATCTGCTGTCTTGCCGTTAAGTTTTAGAGATGTAAAAAAAAGCGAATACAAACTGTTTTTTTCGTATTTTAAGCCACACAAATGGCTCTTTTTTGCGGATTTGTTCTGCGCAGTTTTTGTTGCCGCTGTTGATGTTATTTTTCCAGTAATTTCAAGATTCACATTGAATAAAGTTTTGCCGCAATATTTAAATTCTGCCGATAATTCAGTTCAGCGGACTGTAATTTTTACATTTTTTTCGATAATCGCGCTCTGTTTTTTAATGTGCGTTTTGCGGACTGTTGCGCAATGGTTTATTACGTTTTTTGGACATGTTTTTGGTGTTGCCGTCGAAAAAGATATGCGTCGCGACATTTTTGAACATATTGAAAAACAGTCATTTTCTTTTTTTGACAAAAATCGTACTGGTCAGCTTATGAGCCGCACTACAACCGATCTTTTTGAAATTTCTGAACTGGCGCATCATGGACCGGAAGATTTACTGATTTCGCTTTTAACGCTTTTTGGCGCATTTTTTGTAATGTTTTCAATTCGCTGGCAACTTGCGGTAATTGTTTTTGTAACCTTGCCACTTCTTATTTTTGCGGTTTATTCGAGCCGAAAAAGCCTGATGGGTTCTTCTAGCCTTGTGAAAGGAAAAACTGCGGAAATCAACTCGGCTGTAGAAAGTTCAATCAGCGGTGCAAGAACTACAAAAATTTTTACAAACGAAGATTACGAATTTTCAAAATTTGAAAAAAGCAATCAGAATTTTTTTGACGCAAAACGTCTTTATTACAAGGCAATGGCAGGAATGCACTCAAAAATGGAATTTGTTACTCACATTTTGAGTGTAATTATTCTGGCTGTCGGCGGATTTTATATAATGAAAGGAAAAATGACTCTCGGTGATTTGGTTGCCGCAAATATGTTTGTTGCCGCTTTTTTGCAGCCAATCCGTCGTCTTGCAAATTTTGTTGAGCAGTTTAGCACTGGAATGGCAGGATTTATGCGTTTTTCGGAAATGATGCAGATTCACGAGGAAATGCCAGAAAAAACTGACGCAGTGGAACTTTCCGAAAAAATTGAAAGTGTGGATTTTGAAAACGTAAGTTTTGACTATTCGGAAAATTTTCCTGTCTTAAAAAACATTTCTCTCGAAGTAAAAAAAGGCCAGACTGTCGCTTTTGTCGGCCCGAGTGGCGGCGGAAAAACTACTCTCTGCAACCTTCTTGCGCGTTTTTATGAAGTTAAGGACGGTTCAATAAAAATAAACGGAATTGATATTCGCGATTACAAGTTAAAATCGCTTCGTTCGCAAATTGGTTTTGTTCAGCAGGATGTTTTTATGTTTGCTGGAACAATAAGAGAAAATATTGCTTATGGACGGCCGGATGCGACTGAGGCAGAAATTATCGAAGCTGCAAAAGAAGCGGAAATTTACGACGACATAATGAATATGCAGAACGGTTTTGACAGCGTAATCGGTGAACGAGGAATTAAACTTTCCGGCGGACAAAAACAGCGGATAAGCATTGCGCGCGTTTTCTTAAAAAATCCTCCTGTTCTGGTTTTGGACGAAGCAACAAGCGCCCTCGACAGCATTACCGAGCAAAAAATCCAGAGCGCTTTTGACAGGTTGTGCAGCGGACGCACTGCTTTTGTGATTGCGCACCGCCTGAGTACAATCAAAAATGCGGACAAAATTGCCGTTCTGGAAAACCACAAAATTGTAGAAAGTGGAACTCACGAACAACTTTTGAGCAAAAAAGGCGAATATTTTAATCTCTACACGGCTCAGGTGCGGATTTAATTACAGTTCAGGTTTTAAAATTTTAATTTTCTCACAATTTATATTCTTTTTTTTGATAAATAATTGGCATAAATTTTTGAAAAATCTTGAATAAAATTTTGCATTATGCTTAAATCAATTTGCGACTAATTCGCAAATTGAAATATGTCTAAAATCAATTATTCTACTGAACAGCGAAATTCTCTTCTTTCGTTTTTGAGCGAAAATCCCGACAAGATGTTTTCTGCAAAACAGGTTGAACTTGCCTTGAGCGGAAAAGAAATCAGCAAAAGCGCCATTTACAGAAATTTGGCGGAGCTGGAATCTGAAGGAAAAATCAAAAGATGTTCAAAACCGGGTTCAAGAGAATCTTTCTATCAGTTTTTTGATTGCAATTCCTGCCGGACACATATTCACCTTTCGTGCCAAAAATGCGGAAAAATTTTTCATCTCGATGAAGCGGCCGCGGAAAATCTTGTTACTGCTCTTGAAAAAAATACAGGATTTGAAGTGAGTCGTGGCGAAAGCACCTTGGTTGGAATTTGTAAAAGTTGTGGAGAAAAAAAATGAAAATGAATAAATTTGTCACAGTTTTTTTTGCGGCAGTTCTTGCTCTGAGTTTTGCAGGCTGCAAAAAAAATCAAAATTCAAAAACAGAATCTGAAGCAGAAAAACAAAAAATAAAGGTTGTCGCAACGATTTTTCCAGAATACGATTGGGTTAAAAATTTGATTGAAGGCAGCGATAGTTTTGAGCTTGAGCTTCTTGTTAAAAACGGGACAGACCTTCATTCTTACCAGCCGAGCACGGCCGACATTGTAAAAATTGCAAGCTCAGACCTTTTTATCTATGTTGGCGGCGAAAGCGATTCTTGGGTTTCGCAGGTTATAAAAAATTCAAACAACAAAAATCAATTTACCGTAAATTTAATGGAAATTCTTGCGCAAAATGTTAAGGAAGAAGAAACCGTAGAAGGCATGCAAAGCCACGAAGAAAATGACGGGCACGAAGACGAAATCGAATATGATGAGCATGTCTGGCTTTCTGTAAAAAATGCAAAAACCGCTGTTACAAAAATTGCAGAATATCTTGAAGTTTTGGATCTTGCAAATTCTTCTGTTTATGCAAAAAATTTGCAGAATTACCTTGAAAAACTTGATTCTCTTTCGGAAATTGCAGTTGAACTTTCTCAAAAAAATGACTTTTCTTCAAAGCCTTTGATTTTTTGCGACCGTTTTCCGTTCCGTTACATGACAGACGAGCTTGGAGCAAAATATTTTGCCGCTTTTTCCGGATGTTCGGCAGAAACGGAAGCAAGTTTTGAAACGGTCGCCTTTCTTTCAAAAAAAGTTCAGGAATTTGAAGAGCCGAAGGTTTTTGTGACTGAAAATTCTGACAAAAAAATTGCAAAAACCGTAATAAAAAATGCTGGTTTTGACGGAAAATGCGAAATTTTTGTAATCGATTCAATGCAGTCTACGACCTTTGAGCAGATAAAAGCCGGAAAAAATTATATCGACGTTATGAAGGAAAATTACGAAAAATTAAATTTTTTGGGAAAGGAGTGAATGCGTTAGCGCTGGTAGCCCCGAAGTTGCGCGGCGATAAGCCGCGCAATGAGCCGCGTTTGCGGCGAAGGGCGGACATAGCGGCCCGAAACGGAGCGAGGCGAAGTGGAGGGAAACGCCCAAAATTATGGCACAGTTAATTTGCAAAAACCTTGTTTTAGGGTATGAGTCAAAAATCATAATAAAAAATTTGTCGTTCAAGGTAAATTCCGGCGACTATCTTTGCATTGTCGGCGAAAATGGTTCCGGAAAATCGACCTTGATGAAGGCAATTCTTGGACTTTTAAAACCGATTTCTGGCACAATCGAAACCGGAGACGGACTTTTGGCGGACGAAATTGGATATTTACCGCAGCAGACTTTTGTTCAGAGAGATTTTCCGGCCAGTGTCTGGGAAATAGTTCTTTCTGGCTGTCAGAGCCGTTGCGGTTGCCGTCCTTTTTACAAAAAAGAAGAAAAAAAACTCGCCATGAAAAATATGGAAAAAATGGGAGTTGCTCATCTTGCGCGCCGGTGTTACCGTGAACTTTCCGGTGGACAGCAGCAGAGAGTTCTTCTTGCCAGAGCATTGTGCGCCACTCAAAAAATGCTTTTGCTCGACGAGCCTGTAAGCGCGCTTGACCCTGGAGCGCAGGAAGAAATGTACAATCTTATCGAAAACCTGCATAAAAGCGGAATTACGGTCATTATGATAAGCCACGACATAGACGCTTCGCTTCGCTTCGCAACCCACGTTCTGCACATTGGAAAAGAAATTTTTTTTGGAACAAAGGCCGAATTTGTGCATAAATCGACCTGCCCGGATTGCAATGGACAGATAAAGCGAATTATGGGAGTAAAACTTTTGTAGATTTTGTAGTTTTGTAAGGTTTGTAAAAAAGCAGAGTTTTAATTTTTATAAATTGATTTTTTAATTTTGGAGACAATTTTATGTCCACTTTAATCCATTATTTTAGTTTTTCGTTTGTACAGTATGCGTTTATCGTCGGTGTTTTGATTTCGCTTTGTTCAAGTCTGCTCGGCGTGACTTTGGTTTTAAAACGGTTCAGTTTTATTGGCGACGGATTGAGCCATGTTGCGTTTGGAGCCATGGCGATTGCAGCGGTTCTTAATTTGTCGAACAATATGTATCTTGTCCTGCCATTTACCGTCATAGCCGCAATTCTTCTTCTGCGAACCGGAAAAAACACAAAAATTCAGGGCGATGCCGCAATTGCCGTCATAAGCGTTTCATCTCTTGCTCTTGGCTACCTTTTAATGAATGTTTTTAGTTCATCCGCAAACCTTGCTGGCGACGTCTGTTCTACGCTTTTTGGTTCAACTTCGATTTTGACGCTTACAAAAGCAGAAGTTTATCTGTGCGTAATTCTGTCGATTGCCGTAATTGCCGCATTTATAGTCTTTTACAACAAAATTTTCGCCGTAACCTTTGACGAAAATTTCGCTCAAGCGGTCGGAACTCACGCAAGCCTTTACAATCTGGTAATTGCCGTTATAATCGCCATAATAATCGTTCTTGCAATGAATCTTGTCGGCTCGCTTTTAATCAGCGCTCTGGTAATTTTCCCGGCGCTTTCAGCAATGCGCGTCTTGCGAAGCTTTAAAAGCGTAATAATTTGCAGCGCGGCGGTTTCTGTCGTATGTTCAGTTTCCGGACTGTTAATTTCAATTCTGGCGGGAACTCCGGTTGGCTCAACAATTGTTGCGGTCAATCTTTTTGTTTTTGTCGTATTTTCGGTTGCGGGGAAATTTCTAAAATGAAAAATTATTCTTTGTTAAAGTTGGAAAAAAAATTGGGCGAGCCGGCAGAAAATCTGCCGTCAGGCCATTCGCAGTTTCATTCAAAAATGGCCTTTTTGCCATTTTTGAACGCCTTCGGCGCTGCTGCTGTCCTTCTCGCGTTGGCCTTAACCTTTGCTTCGTGCACAAAAAATTCAATTCAGCAAAAAAATCAGGAGCAATCAGAAAAAAATGCCGGTTTTTCAGTAGATTTTGACCTTACAAAAATGAACGCAAATATGGTTTATGCCCAGGTTTTTAATCTTATGCTTGAACCGCAAAATTTCGACGGAAAAACTTTTAAAATAAAAGGAAACTTTATAAAAGTAAACGGTCCGGACGGTCAGCCTTCTTATGCGGTAATCATAAAAGATGCCCTTGCCTGCTGTCAGCAAGGTCTTGAGTTCAAGTACGATTTTGCCGGAAAAGAGCCGGTTGTAGATCAGGAAATTACTGTAATCGGAAAATACACGCTCACAGAAACTCCCGACGGTTTTAGTCACAATTATCTTACCGCGCAAACTTGTGATTGACTTTTTACAATGGAAGAATAAACTTATTAAAGTGCACAAAGTGCGATTTTAATTTTATAAAATTTTATTAAATGGAGAAAAAGATGGATATTCGCTATTCAACTGGAAAAGAACCTTTTAAAACAATGACAACCGAAGAGCTCCGCAAAGAGTTTTTGATTTCTAATATTTTTGTAAAAAATGATGTAAGCGCAGTTTACAGCCACATTGACCGCATTGTAACTCTTGGAGCAATGCCTGTAGATAAGAAAGTTAAATTGGACAAAAATATTGATCCAATGAAAGATTTTGGAGTTGACTTTTTCCTCCAGCGCCGTGAGCTTGGAATGATTAACATTGGCGGTGACGGAATTGTTGTTGCTGACGGTGTTGAATACAAAGTAAATCATTACGACGCTCTTTATCTTGGAGCCGGAACAAAAGACGTTGTTCTCGAAAGCGTAGACAAGAAAAATCCTGCAAAATTCTATATGAACTCAGTTCCTGCTCACGTTTCTTACCCAAGCCGCGTAATTACTTATGAACAGGCAAACCACGTGCATGCAGGTTCTGCCGCAGAATCAAACGACCGCACAATCAACCAGTACATTCACCCGGATATTTTGGAAACATGCCAGCTTTCGATGGGAATGACTCATCTGGAAACAGGTTCTGTTTGGAACACAATGCCGGCTCATACACACGAACGCCGTATGGAAGTTTATTTCTATTTTGATTTGCCAGAAGATCAGGTTTTGTTCCATTTTATGGGCGAACCACAGCAAACTCGCCACATTGTAATGCACAACGACGAAGCTGTAATCAACCCTTCATGGTCAATCCATTCAGGTTGTGGAACAAGCAATTACACATTCATTTGGTCAATGGGTGGAGAAAACCGCACATACACAGATCAGGACTGGATTCGTACAACAGACTTGCGCTAGTAAAAAACTGAGCACAAAAAATATTAAATTATTGGAAAGCCCGGACTTTTTGAAAGAAAATTCAAATTAGTCCGGGCTTTTTTTTGCGTACAGTTTAAATAAAAACAAAAAATTGATATACTTTTGTGCAAAATTACAAATGTTCCGCGGTTGCGGGCAGTGAGGGTGGTATGATTAACGTTCCTGAAATGTTTGCGTGCATGGTTTTTAATGAAAGCGAAATGAAAAAAAGGCTTTCTGCGAATATTTATGCTTCTTTAAAAAAAACCATGGTGGAAGGCTGCCCGCTTGAACTCGGTGTTGCAAACGAAGTTGCCAACGCTATGAAAGACTGGGCGATTGAAAAAGGCGCAACTCATTATTCGCACTGGTTTCAGCCTTTGACGGGAATTACTGCCGAAAAACACGACAGCTTTTTGACGCCTGCTGCTGAAGGCAAAATTATCATGAGTTTTAGTGGAAAAGAACTTATAAAAGGTGAACCAGATGCCTCGTCTTTTCCGAGTGGCGGTTATCGTTCAACTTTTGAAGCCCGCGGTTACACAGTTTGGGACCCGACTTCATTCCCATTTGTAAAAGACCACACTCTTTGTATTCCAACCGCTTTTTGCTCTTACAACGGCGAAGCCCTCGACAAAAAAACTCCGCTTTTGCGTTCTATGGAAAGTTTAAACCGCCAGTCACTCAGGATTTTAAAGCTTTTCGGAAATTCTGCTAAGCACGTGACGACGACAATGGGACCTGAGCAGGAATATTTTCTGGTTGACGAAAAACTTTATGCCAAAAGACGCGATTTGAAGATGACAGGCAGGACTCTTTTTGGCGCTCATCCTGTAAAAGGACAGGAAATGGACGACCAGTATTTTGCCGCAATTAAGCCACGCGTAATCGAATATATGGAAGATTTGAACGAAGAATTGTGGAAACTCGGAATTTACGCAAAAACCGAACACAACGAAGCCGCTCCAGCTCAGCACGAAATGGCTCCGATATTTACAACCTCCAATCTCGCCGCAGACCAAAACCAGCTTACAATGGAAGTTATGAAAAAAGTTGCGCGTCGTCACGGTTTAATCTGTCTTTTGCACGAAAAACCTTTTGAAGGCGTAAATGGCAGCGGAAAGCACAACAACTGGTCGATTGCCACCGATTCCGGCGAAAACCTTTTTTCTCCAGGAACAACGCCAATGGAAAATGCGCAGTTTTTGCTCTTTTTGACGGCGGTTATAAAGGCTGTAGATGACCATCAGGATTTGCTGCGTGCGATTGTTGCAAGTGCCGGAAACGATCACCGTCTTGGAGCAAACGAAGCTCCTCCGGCAATCATGTCGATTTATGTCGGCGACGAACTTGAAGCAATTTTAAAAGCAATTAAGGACGGCAAGCCTTACACCGGAAACGGAAGCAAAAAAATGTCGATTGGCGTAGACGTTTTGCCTGCAATTCCAAAGGATTCGACAGACCGCAACAGAACTTCGCCATTTGCCTTTACAGGAAACCGCTTTGAATTCCGCTCGGTAGGTTCAAACCTGTCAATTTCCGGTCCAAACACAATATTAAACGCAATTCTTGCTGATTCCCTCTCAAAATTTGCAGACGAACTCGAAAAAGCCGAAAATTTTGACAAAGAACTGCAAAATCTCATTAAACGCGAAATCACCGCCCACTGGAGAATTTTGTTCAACGGAAACGGTTACGGCGAAGAATGGATAAAAGAAGCCGAAAAACGCGGACTTAAAAATTTCCGCACAACTCCTGACGCCATGGCCCATTATCTGGACAAAAAAAACATAGAACTTTTTAAACAGACAGGAATTTATTCCGAAGTTGAAATGAAAAGCCACTACGACGTAAAACTTGAAAAATACTGTCAGATTTTGAACATTGAAGTTGGAACAATGATTGAAATGGTAAACAAAGACATTGAACCTTCTGCCCTTAATTTCCTGAACAAACTTACGGATACATATTCAAAAATGCCGGCAGACCTTCCGTTTGAATACGGCAAAAATCAGATAAAAAAAGTGTCTGCTCTCTTGAACGAACTTGAGCAAAAAAAGCAAAAGCTCGATGAACTGCACATTCAGGCACAGGAAAAAACTGAGCTTATGGAAAAAGCCCAGGATTATGCAAAAAAAATCCTTCCTGCAATGGAAGATTTGCGCTCAAGCGGCGACTTGCTCGAAGAACTTTTGGGCCAGGAATACAAACCTTATCCAAGTTACGAAGATTTGCTTTTTAGCGTTCAGTAAAAAACAGGTGTTCCCGAAGGCTTCGCCTTCGGTCGCTACGTCCATGGTTCGCTGCGCTCATTCCTGCGCCTTGCTCCGGAACGCGCCTTCGGCGCGTCATTCCCATCGCTAACACAAAAAAAAGACTGTCAGATAAAATCTCGCGTTTTATCAGGACAGCCTTTTTTTGTATTATTTTGTTACAAAAATTTGCTTTTTAATTTGATTCTGCCGCTCCCGGAAGACCAATGTCTTTTCTGTAGAACATTCCTTCAAATTTTATGCCTTCGAGCGCAGAATATGCTTTTTTCCAGGCTTCGTCAAAGCTTGATCCGTGGGCCGAGCAGGCAAGAACGCGTCCGCCGCTTGTAACTAGGGCATTGCTTTCATTTTTTACAGCGCCGGCAACAAAAACTTTTGCGCCGTTTTCGTTGATTTTTGCCGAATCAACAGAAATTTCTTTTCCTTTTGGATATTTGAGCGGATAACCACCGCTAACAGCAACAGGCGCAACCTGAAATCCTTTTTTCCATTGAAGGTTAAAGTCAGAAAGAGTTTCTCCTGTAATTGCAAGACAAAGGTCGGCAAAATCAAAATCCATCATCGGCAAAACAGCCTGAGTTTCCGGATCTCCTAAGCGGACATTGTATTCAAGAGCTTTTGGACCATCTTTTGTAAGCATAAGTCCAAAGAAAATAAATCCGCGGTAGTCCATTTTTTCTTCGATTAAACCGCGCAAAGTTGGCTCAAGAATATTTTTCTGGAAAGCGTCCATTGTCTGTTCAGTAACATCCTGTGGAGGACAGATTGCGCCCATTCCTCCAGTATTTGGACCTTTTGCACCGTCGAGCAGGCGTTTGTGGTCGCGGGCTGGCAAAAATGCCTTTATGCAGGCCTTGTTTGTCTTTGCAGAATTTTCCGTAACGCTTACAGCCGCAAGAACCGAAATTTCAACTCCCTGCAAATAATCTTCGATAACGAGTTTTTTTCCGGCATCGCCAAATTCGCCGTCCATCATGTCATTTACCGCTTTGAGGGCTTCATCAACGGTTTTTGCAACAACAACGCCTTTTCCAGCAGCCAGACCGTCAGCTTTTACAACGATTGGAGCGCCATGATTTTTAACATATTCGAGAGCGCCTTTTTTATCCGTAAAAGTTTTTGAAGCGGCGCATGCAACGCCATATTTTTCCATAAAAACCTTAGAAAGATCTTTTGAAGCTTCGAGTGCGGCACCTTGTTTTTTAGGACCAACTGTCGGAATTCCTGCAGCCCAAAGTTTATCAGCGATTCCTTCTGAAAGAGGATCTTCCGGACCAACAACGGCAAAATCAACTTTTTCGTTTTTTGCAATTTCAACAGCATCGCCATTCATATTTTTGCATTTTGCTTCGTCGGCAGTTCCGCCGTTTCCAGGAACACAGATAACCTCTTCAATTTTTGAACTCTGTGCTAATTTCCAGGCGATTGTGTGTTCACGTCCGCCACTTCCAATAACAAGTGCTTTCATAAAAAATCCTCGATAAAATCAAAAAATTCAAAAAATCGCTACAAGATTTTTCGGAATGTCCTTATACTATAGCGAAAAAAACGATTTTTGTCAGACTTTGGACGAAATTTTATCGTCTAACCGGTGTTTCGGCGTTGTCATTCAAAATAAAATCCGTTTGATTTTATTTTGAACGCCTTCGGCGCGCCTACACCCCGGCGTAAGTTTTTCGGGAGATAAAAGATTTGTTTTTATGTTAGAATAATTTTATGAAAGATTTTTTTACTTATCTTGCTCTTTTTTCTGTGGCAACAATTCTTGTTTTTTTGCTTCGCGGACTTTACTTAAAAAATTTGTCAATTCAAAATAAAAAAAATGCCGGCAAAAATTTAAAAAAACAAAAAACTGCGAATGGCGGCTTGGGGTTTGTCCGCTGTCCCTTGTGCAATACTCCGCTTGCCGTTGGCGAAGATTTATTTAGCCGGATTTTTAGACCCATGACGGTTTCTGACCAGCGGATGTACGTTTTAGGTTGTCCTCATTGCTATCCAGACAAAAAAAACGACGTCCAGAGAATTTGCCCGGTTTGCCGGAAAAATGTTCCTGTAGAAAGCTATTTGATTGCAAGACTTTTTAATAAAACCAGCGACCACAAAAAACACGTAATTATAACCGGCTGTCCATCCTGCTGCGGTCCTAAAAAAAATTGATAAATATTGCCCTAAATAAAAAAAAACTGCCCTTTACGAAAAGTCTAGTGTAAAACTTCAAACTTTTCAGGACAGTTTTTTCTGTGGACAATCCAAGGTTAAGCAAAAACTTTTTTGGACTGTCCTTATATTTTAACTTTAAGCCTAGCGGAGCAAGCTGAGTACGTTCTGTGAACTCTGGTTTGCCTGAGCCAGCATAGCTGTTCCAGCCTGTGTAAGAACCTGGTTCTTTGTAAAGTCAACCATTTCTTTTGCCATGTCTGTATCGCGGATGCGAGATTCAGAAGCCTGGAGGTTTTCAGCGCCAATGTCCAAACCAACAACTGTCTTTTCGAGGCGGTTCTGGTAAGCACCGAGGTCAGCGCGCTGTTTGTTAATCTTTTTGAGTGCTTCGTCGAGAGTTCCGATTGCGCGGTTAGCATCATCTGGACCTGCAAGAGTAAGAATTTCTTCTGAACCAATGTTGCGGAGTCCGAGAGCTGCTGCTGACATTGTTCCAATAAAAACCTGAGTTCTCTGATCCATGTTTGCACCAATATGGAACCACATTGAACCTGTAACTGTATTTTCGCCTGTTGGTTTTGCAAAGCGGCCTGTGAGCATGTTCATACCATTGAACTGTGCCTGAGAAGCGATGCGGTCAACTTCTGCAACGAGCTGGCTTACTTCAACCTGAATCTGCATGCGGTCTTCGTCTGAGTAAATACCGTTTGAAGACTGTACTGCAAGTTCACGAATTCTCTGAACAATGTCAGTTGTTTCCTGCAAATATCCTTCAGTAGTCTGAATAAAAGAAATACCGTTCTGAGCGTTTGTAGAAGCCTGGTTCATACCGCGAATCTGTGCACGCATTTTTTCAGAAACTGCGAGGCCAGAAGCATCATCACCTGCGCGGTTGATTTTCATGCCTGATGAAAGCTTTTCCATGTTTTTTGTTGTGCTGAGTTCTGTGAGCCCTGTAGAACGATTTGCAAACTGAGCACTCATGTTGTGATTAATAACCATAATTTATCTCCTTAAAATCGTCAAGGACGGCTAGATACAAAGCACTTTGTGCTTTGTGCGATAAAAATGCACGGATGTATTTTTATCACACCTCCTTGTAAGATCTGGTTAAAATACTACAGACTTGTTTTTTGTAGGCAATGTCTTGTAGTCCCCGGGTTTACCACCCTATATATAACATATCGGAGTTTGAAAAATTGACTTTAGAAAAAAAAGAAAAAATATTGAAAATTTGCCAAGAAAATTTAAAAACTGCTTCTTCCGCGGAATGAACGGGCTAAGGTTAATTTGTCTATGTATTCGAGGTCGCCACCGACTGGAAGACCGCTTGCAAGTCTTGTCACTTTTACGCCGGTTGGAGCAAGAACTCTCTGAATGTACATTGCTGTTGTGTCGCCTTCGACAGTCGGGTTTGTTGCAAGTATAACTTCTTTTATTGTTCCTGATTTTACCCGTTCAACCAGGCCCGCAATACGCAGTTGAGAAGGACCGATTCCTTCAAGCGGTGCAATAACTCCGCCCAAAACATGAAAAAGACCGTTAAATTCGCGGGAAGAGTCGATTGTGTTTACGTCCTGAGGCTGTTCGACAACGCAGATAACGCTTCTGTCGCGCAATGGATCGGAACAAATCGGGCATGGATCATTTTCTGTCCAGCTTCCGCAGATTGAGCACGGTTTTATAATTTCTTGAAGATGGTCAATTTGGCTTGCAAACCTTTTTACCCACAGATTGTCTGCTTTTAAAATATAATTTACAAGTCTGGCAGCGCTTTTTTTGCCTATTCCTGGCAGCCGGGAAAAGCTGTCTGTTAATTCATCAATTGCGTTCAAGATTACAGACCCATTCCGCCCATAAGTGGACCGGCTTTTTGTTTTATAAGTTCCTGAACCTTTTCGAGCGCGTCATGGTTTGCAGAAACAATCAAATCCTGAAGCATATTTACGTCGCGCGGATCAACTGCAATCGGGTCGATTTTAATCGCTGTCATTTCAAGCTGACCGTTCATTGTAACTTGAACCATATTTCCGCCAGAAGAACCTGTTACGCTCAAATTTTTCAAGTCTTCGCGCATCTGGTTCATGGTTCCCTGTAAATCTTTGAGATTTTTCATCAAATCAAATGGATTCATCATCTTCCTCTATTATTTCGTTGTTAAAGTTAGAATTTTCAATATTTTCGTCTGATTCATCATCAGTTTTTTCGGTTTTTTCAGGTTTAGGCGACTCAGTGCGTTCACCTTTAGAAACAATCTGCCCTCTAAAAATTGAACACAAAAGCTGCACTTCGTAAGGCGCATTTTCCAAATTGTTTTCTTTTTCTGTCTGCTTTATGCTTACGCTGAATTGCAGATTTTCGCCGTAATATTGCGAAATTATTGCAGAAATTTGAGCGGCCTGTTTTTGCAGCTGCGACTGCGTAAAATTCGAAGCAACCGTTGTTTTTACAGTGTTTCCGTCCAAAACCCATTCCGCGGTCTGAATAAGCGTTGTTGCGAGAATTGCAGTTTTTTCGCTTTTAGAAAGTTCCGCGAGAATCGTCTTTTTTAAAGTTTGCATGTCTCGGATAAATTCTGCCGGCTGTGGATTTTGCTCTGGAACAGAATTTTCCTGCTGAGAAAAGCCCATGTCGTCAGGAGCGTAAGAGCCTTCTGGAGCGTAATTTTCAAAACCGCTAAAATTTTCAACTGAGTGAGCCGCTGCTTGATCAGGCGGTTCAGCTCCGCCATTGCTAAAAGACCGGTTTTCCGCCTGTGGAGCCACTTCTGGTTCTGGAGAAATGAAAATTCTTGGTTTTTGAGGTTGAGATTGCATTTGCGGTTGTGCATTTTGCAGTAAAACAGCCTTTGTTTTGTCGATTGCAACTTTTACTTCGGCAGGCGAAACATACTGACTGAGCCAGCTCAGACGGCTGAACGCAAGTTCAAGTTCATAGCGTGGACTGAGCGAATATCTTATGTCGCGGTAAAGCTGCAGAAAAATGCTTACAGCTCGTTCAATTTGAATCGAATTCCAGGCAGACAAAACCTTTGCGCTAAAACGCTCAGCGCTCTGTCCCAAAAGCGACTCTTTTGTAATTCCATTTTTTATAAGCAAAAGCGAACGCAAATAATCCGTCGCATTTGAAATCAACTGTTCAATCGAAATTCCTGCCTGCAAAAACGAATCAAGTTTTTCGAGCGCAGATTGAGTTTTATTTTCGGCGCAATCCTCAAAAATCTCATTCAGACGGTCAACACCGACGAGTCCGAGTTTGTCGCGGATTTTGTCATAGGTGATTTTATCTCCGCTAAAAGCCGCAACCTGATCAAAAAGAGTGTAGGCGTCGCGCATTGAACCTGTGGATTCCCGCGCAATCCAATAAAGAGCTTCATCTTCCGCTTGAATTCCAATCTCCGAAGCAGCAAGAGCAAGCTGTTCTTTTACTTTTTCAACAGGAACCAAACGGAAATTAAACTGCTGGCACCGGCTTTTTATTGTCGCTGGAACTTTTTGAAGTTCTGTCGTTGCAAAAATAAAAATAACATACGGAGGCGGCTCTTCAATTGTTTTTAAAAGCGCGTTAAATGCCGAAGTCGAAAGCATATGAACTTCGTCAATAATATAAATTTTATAACGGCAACTTTGAGGCGGAAAAAGAACCTCGTCCTTGATTTGTCTTACATCGTTTACAGAAGTGTTGGAAGCACCGTCAATCTCGATAACGTCGGTACAAGTGCCTTTTGTAATTTCAAGACACTGCTGACAATGTCCACAAGGAGAAGCAGTCGGACCTTCAGCGCAGTTTAGGGCTTTTGCCAGAATGCGGGCGGTTGAAGTTTTACCGCAACCTCTCGGGCCCGAAAAAAGGTAGGCATGCGCAATTTTTTTAGATTGAATGGCATTACGGAAAGTTTCCGCAACAAATTCCTGACCGACAAGATCTTCAAAACGCTGAGGTCGTCGCCGGGTAGCTGTTACTTCATAAGACATAAAAAAAGAATACCTTAAAAACCGTAAATTCTCAATATCGAAGGAAAATTCATCTTAAAAAGAAAAAATCAGGTGTTTTTACCATCCGCCACTGGCTCCGCCACCGCCAGACCGGCCGCCGCCACCGCCGCCGAATCCGCCTCCGCCACCAAAGCCTCCGTGTCCGCCAAAACCGCCTCCTCCTCCGATAAAAAATCCGCCGGTTGGAGGGCGTCGGTTTCTTCCGTTTTTAGAATCAATTACGCTTCTGGAAATTACAAAAATCAAAAACAAAACCCAGATTGCAAAAGGAATCAATGCCGGAAAAATATCATCATCGTCTTCTTCGGAAGAATCGACTTTATTTTTAATTTCTTCGTTTCCGGTTGCATAGCCTGCGATAAGGTTTACGCCTGTTTTTATTCCTTCAGAATAGCTGGCGTTTTTAAAGTCTGGCGCAATAAAATTCCGGATTATAAGTCCGCATTTTGTGTCCGTTAAAACTCCTTCAAGTCCGTATCCAACTTCGATCCTTACTTTTTTCTCGTCAAGGCAGACCAAAAGCAAAACGCCGTTGTCTTCTTTTTTTTGACCCAAGCCCCATTTTTCAAAAACATCGGTGGCATACTCTTCTATTGTTGCGTCTGTTCCGGCAACTTTTTCCAGCGATTTTACTGTAAAAACCGCAATTTGAACGCCAGTCTGCCGGTTTACGCTTTCGAGATAAGAATTGAGTTCGGATTTTGTATTTTTGTCGATGATATTTGCGCTGTCCATAACCCAGGCAGTTTGTTCAGGAATATAGACTTTTGCAAAAAGCGAAGCAGGCAAAAAAAACGCAAAAATAAACAAAAAGGACTTTAAGTTTTTTCTATTCATTTTCCAGATTCTCGAATTTTATTTGCTTTTAAAACTGAACGACAGGCGCTTTTGAAGCAGTTGAATCGGCTTCAAAATATGCTTTTTTCTCAAAACCTTTTCTTTCGGCAATAATACTTTGCGGAAATTTGCGGATATAAGAATTGTAAGTTTTTGCAGAATCGTTAAATCGTTTTCTTTCGGTAGAAATTCTGTTTTCTGTTCCGGCAAGTTCATCCTGCAAGGCAAGAAAATTCTGGTTCGCTTTTAATTCAGGATAATTTTCGGAAATTGCCATCAATCTCTGCAACCCGGAACTCAATTCACCTTGAATTTTTTGATATTCTGCAAATTTTTGAGGATTGCTTGTAATCGAAGCGTCGATATTTACAACTCCTCCGAGCTTTGAACGGGCTTCTGCAAGTTGTGTAAAAAGAGAGTCTTCGTGTTTTGCATAGGCTTTTACAGAATTTACAAGGTTTGGAATAAGATCGAGCCTTCGCTGATACTGGTTTTCGACCTGGCTCCAGGCGCTGGAAACATTTTCGTCCAAATCGACAATTGTATTGTAAGTTCCGATGGTAAATTTATAAATAATTCCCAAAACAATAACGACAACTGCAATAACCGCGAAAATTTTAAAAGACGATTTCTTGTTTGCTTCAGACATAAACGCTCCTGTTTAAGATGTTTCCCGGCAATGCGTGAAACAAAATTTGATACAAATTTGCAACGAAAACTTTTGGATAAAAAAACTAGCCTTTTGGACAGAGATTTTATTCAACGTTTCTATATCAACAGAATATTTTCTGTAATATAATAAAAATATAATAATAAACCTTAAAAATTGCAATTTTTTAAATGCAAGGTAATAAATCTATGAAAAAATGTATAGTTTTAATGGGAATAAAGCATTGCGGAAAGTCAACGCAGGCAAATTTTTTATCAGAATATTTTAAAATTCCTTCTTTTGATACAGATGATTTGATTTTTGAATTAACCGGAAAAACTCCACGCCAAATTTACACAGAGCTTGGAGAAGAAGGTTTTAAAAATGCAGAAAAAAGCGCGTGTATTGAATTAAAGAGCCGTCTTGAAAAAATTCAGCAGACTGAAAATTCAAAAAAATACATTGCTGTAGCAGCAACAGGCGGAGGAATTTGCAATAATGCCGAAGCAATAAAACTTTTAAGCGAAATTGGAATTCTTGTTTTTTTGAACGCCGATGAGCGTACGGCTGCAAACCGCATTGTAAAGGAAGTAAAAATCGATGTAGACGGAAAACTTTTTAATCTTCCGGCGTACATTGCAAAAGAAAATCCGCGCACAATAAGCGATGTACGGGAAAGTTTTCATAAATTTTATGTTGAACGGCAGAAAATCTACCGTTCAATCTGCAATATCTGTGTTGATATGAAAAATGCGCCAAAAAGCGAAAACCGCGACTCGATAATCGAGTCGCTTTCAAAAACAGAATAAAGGCTTAGCAATTATTCTTCGCAGCCGCCGCAACTTCCGCAACCACCGTCGCTGCATCCGCCTCCACAACCACCGCAACTTCCGCCGCAGCCGCCACAACCTTCTGCTGTGTATGGAGCAATTTCTTCTTCGGTTGCGTCGCGAACGTCAACAACTTCAACATCAAAATGCAAGTTTTTGCCGGCAAGTTCGTGGTTTGAATCGATTGTGATATTTTCTGGAGTAACTTTTGTTACTGTAACGAGCATGGCTCCAGTTGGAGTGTCTGCCTGAAATTTCTGACCAACTTCGATTTCTACGCTTGTGTCAAAACGGTCGCGTGGAACTTCTACGACATATTCCGGTCTGTATTCGCCATAACCGTCTTTTGGTTCAATTACTGCGGAAAATTTGTCGCCTTTTTCGCGGTTTTCAAGTTCACGTTCCATTCCAGGAATAAGCATTCCTACGCCGTGCAAATATTCAAGAGCTTCTTTTCCTTCAGAAGAATCGATTACGTTTCCATCGTCGTCTTTGAGAGTGTAATGGATTTTTACCATTTTATTCTTTTCGATTTTCATGATTTTTCCTTAAAAGATTATTTTTTGTGGATTCTTATTATACAAAAGATTTAATGCGCTGGCAAACATTGCAATGCAGTTTATTTCGTACTCCGCCCACAGCTGCGAAATTTTTGTGTGATTAAAAGTTATAAGAGCTTTTATGTTTTCGGCTGTTCCTAAAATGCATTGCGCTGTAGATTTTATGCCGGAAAGTTCCATTTCCTGCCTGAAACTTGATTTGGTTTCGAGAGTGCTTTCAATAAAACTGTTTGTAAAATAATTTTTTCCGCTGAGGAGCTTTTTAAATTCGTTGCTTTTTGCGTAGTTTGCGTTTTGATGATTAACAAGTTTTTTTCCGAGAGAAAATTCGGCCTTTAAATCATCGCCGGCAAAAACTGTTATGTTATCCAGATTAAATGTTTCTTTTAAGTGAGTTAAAATCCGTTCAACAGCTTCTTTTGGAGCAACCGCAATGTCCTGCATAAATTCTGCCATGTATTTTAATTCCTGAACTTCGCGGTCAGCATATTTTACAATATCGTTTGCCTGAACAGATTTTCGGAAAAGTTCCGCGTGCAAGTCGTCGCGGAAAAATACATATCTGTTCCGTCCCTTGTCTTTTGCCCGATAAAGTCCAAAATCCGCCTTTTTAAAAAGTTCGTCGTAGGAGGTTCCGTTTTTAGGAAAAACTGCGCAGCCAATCGAACAGGAAATTGAAATATCGTCGAATTTTCCGGCAAATTCATTTTTTATTTTTAATAGAATTGAATGTAAAAAACCGCGCAAAATCGTTTCATTTTTCATTCCGTAAGAAACAATTAAAAATTCATCGCCGCCGTAACGGCCTACAAGACCTCGTTCACCGATTATTTCTTTTAGAATTTCTCCAGTTCTCGAAAGAACCTTGTCACCTGCCAGATGTCCAAAAGTGTCGTTTACAGGCTTAAAGTGGTCGAGATCCATAATCACAAGCGCAGAATTTTCTTTTTTGTGCTCTTCAAAAACTCTTTTTGCGTACGTTGTAATCGTTTCTTTGTTAAAAAGTTTTGTGAGAGAATCCGTATGTAGCTGCTCGATTATGTATTTTTGCTGGCGGAACTGTTCGGCATTTTCTTTAAGGACAATTCTTCCTACGACCGTCAATTCGCCGTTAGAAACAAAACGGATTCCCAAAAAATAAAGGTTTTCGAGAATTTCCGGGTTATTTGTGCGGAGAGAAGTGTAAAAACTTGCATTTATTTCTTTTGGACAGGTTTTTATTTTTTCAATAAAATTCAAAAAGGCAGATTCCTGATTTTCTGGAATAAATTTTTGTTCAAGACAGTATTTTTTCCATTCATCAATATCACATTCATAAAGGACATTTTTTTTGTTGTTGTAGAATTGCGTGATTTTTATAAAATTGTCATTTTCGTGATAAGAAAAAATGCTGTCGTTTGGAATGCTCAGCGCGTAAATAAGTTCGTCAGTGTCGTTGTTTTGTTTTTTTATGAATTTTATGCACTGTTCAATATCAATCATTTTGAGGCAGACAGATTTTTGTCCTTTAAAAATACTGTCGTATGCCGTAACAAAATTTGTTTTTAAAGTGTGGCGATTCTTTTTGAATTTTAGAAGCTTGTATTTGTTCTGTTTATTTTCTGAGAGAAGGAATTTTTTTAGCGGACTTAAACTGCCTGTTCCGGTAAAGTCTTCGAGTGTATTTACATCGTGACCTACGGCATCAAAATAGACATAAAATTCACGGTTTGCATCGAGAATTTCAAAATTCTCGTTAAGATATACGCATTTTATGTCTATTTTACTACTCATTTTTTTGCCCGAACTCTAGTTTAACATGTTGTTATAAAAAAGACAATTTTCTATGCCATTGCTGCGAGTTTGTGCTCAAGGGCAACAATTCTCTGGTGCAAATAATGGTCTACGGCATATTTTTCCAGAATTCCGAGTGGTTTTCCGTCTTTGTCCACAATGCTGATTGCGTCAGTGTCGTAGTCGTCAAAAAGTTTGTATGTTTCTGGAAGCGGAGTGTCTGGAGTGCAGGTTAGAGCCGGCTTGTCCATAATATCCATCGAAAGCATATAACTTCCCATTTCGCCGATTTGCATGGCTTCTTTTATGTGTTCAAGGCTTATCTGGCCGGCAATTTTTCCGTCTGAACCGCGGACTGCATAATTCATATTTGAATGCTGACTAAATGAATTGATGATTTGTCCGACCATGTCAGTTTCGTTTACAATCGCATAATTGTCTGGCGAGCAGATTTTTTCGCCGTCAACTTCTACGTCTTTTACAAAAGTTGTCTTTATTAAATCTTCGGCCGTCACGTCTAGGCCGGCTTCTCCGGCTTTTGTGATTCCGTAGCGGACACAGATTGGTCCGATTATCTGAACGATAAATGTTGTTGCCGTAATAATCAGCATGATTTCGCCACCGATTGTGTCTGCAAAATCACGGCCTGCCGATGTGCTTAAACCGATTGCAACTCCAGCCTGGCTCAAAAGACAGTACGGAAGATACTTGCGGACTGTGTCTGGCGCCTTTGTAATGCGCGCTCCGAGCCTTGAACCGATTGTTTTTCCTAAGGTTCGTCCTCCAATGTAGAGAATCGCAATCAGGATAAAAAGCGGTTTTAACTGCCAGACGTTGAGTTTTGCGCCTACGTTTACAAAAAAAAGAACGTAAATCGGCGGAGTGTATTTGTCTACGAGTTTGAACATGTTTTTGACTTTTGGAAGCGAAAAGTTCGTAACGTAAAAGCCGATTGTCATGGCCGCCATAATGTGGTCAAATTTTAATAAAACAGGACCAGCGGTAAAGTGGGCGAGGGAACAGATTCCTGTCGAAAGAAACAAAAGTCCAAGACTAAAACCCAAAACCCTGGCGTCGTCGCTCATCATTCCTGTAATGATTTTTGTAAGGATAAATCCGATTACAAGTCCCAGTGCGATTGAACCGAAAATTTCAAAAGCAATTGAAGCCAGCTGTGCAAGAACTGGAACTGAACGGCCTTCGAGTAGAGGAGAGGCGATTGCGGTTGCAATTGTGTATGCAATAAGGGCAAAACCGTCGTCCATTGCAACAATGCCGAGCGTTGTCGTTGTTACAGGACCTTTTGTTCTGTATTCTTTAAGAACGTCGGTTGTTGCTGCAGGAGCTGTTGCCGTACAGATTGCGCCGAGCAAAAGGCCGAGGCTAAGAGAATAGGTCGCATTTTTCGTAATTATAAAAGTTGCTCCTCCTACGAGAACTGCAACGACAAAAAATGGAACAGTTGTTTCTCCGAGGAGAATTCCGACAAACTGTTTGCCATATTTTTTTATAACGTCAACCTTGAGCTCTGCGCCGACCAAAAAACCGATAAGCGAAAGTGCGATTGTGTTGATTGGATCGAGAGAATTTATAAGTTTGTCTCCGAGAATTTTAAATCCAGAAGAACCGATTATGATTCCGATTACGATGTAACCGACAACCTGCGGAATTTTAAGTTTTTGAAAAAGTCTTCCACCAAAGGAACCAAAAAAAATCATCAATCCTAAAAGGAATACGATTTGACCGCCCTGCAAATTTAAAAAGTGCATTTGTGCAGGAAGAACGCCAGCCAATGGATTTTGCATAATTTACCTCGGCTTTTTATTATAGTGAATTGATGAAGGTTGTGCAAAAAAATAACGGACAAGGGGCTGGAGCACCGCCAAAGGCGTCGTTTTGCGCAGCAAAATGATGGAGCGCCAAGACGCGGAAGTGCGCAAGACCCGGTTTTTGCGAAGCAAAAATGGCCCCTTACTTAAAAAGTTCTCTTACGGTTTGTGCCGGAGTGATTTCGTAGTACAAAAATCCGTACATTGCGGCGGCTCCGACGAGTTTTCGGCCGTATTCGCGTGTTTCCTGGAATGGAAGCGTTTCTAAAAACAAATCCATGCTCATTTTTGGAGGGCGTTTCCAGCGGCGGACATTTGTGAGTCCTGCGTTGTATGCAAAAAGCGCGGAGAGAATTGATTTATTTTCTGAGCGTTCAATAAGGTTTGCAAAATAATGGCTTCCGAGGCGGATATTTGTCTGAGGGTCAAGAATATTGTAATCCGCCGGCAATTTTAGTTTTCGGGCTTCGTCTGCGGCGGTCGAAGGCATAAGCTGGGTTAAACCGCGTGCTCCTGCTGAACTTCCTGCTTTTGCGTCAAAAAAACTTTCGCTTCGGATTAAAGCGTACAAAACAGGTTCTGAAATTTTGTTTTCGGCACAGGCGGCTTCGACAAAATTAGAATAAAATCTTGGGAAATTTAATTCTAAAAGTTCGTAAGGAATTTTTCCTGACCAGGAAGTTTTTGTTCTGGCGGCGACTCTCAGGCTTTGAACGGAATAACTGCTGTCAAATTTTCCACATTCGTTTAAAAAACGGCTTGCCTGAATGTTTGCGTCCATGCTCAAAACGGTTCTGTCTTTGAGCCACTGCGGATAAATTTTTTGAGGAAAGCCGTAGGCGGCGTAGCCTGCGAGCAAAACTTGAGAATTCTTGTCTTCTGTAAAAGTTTTTTCTGTTCCGCCGGAACACAAAATGTCTGTCACATAGGTTTTGTCGACAATGTTCATTCTCTCGATTGCGCAGACTTTGTAGTAAAGACTTGAATTTCCGCTCAAAACGCGGGTGTAGGCGGCAACGGCTTCTTTTGTTTTTGGAGTGCCGTCTGTCTCGCCGTAGCCTTCTTCTAAAATTCTGCCGGAAATGTATGCGTATTTGCAGGCTGTTTCTTCGGAAGCGCGGCTGTCAATAAGTTTCCAGACGTTGTAAAAATCCTGCCATTTCTCGTGTCTTAAAAGCAGGACTGAAAAATTGTCAAAAAAATCGTCAAACCAGGCTCTGTTGTAAATCCGGTCGCAATATTTTTTTAAGGTTGATATTATTTCGTCAGTCGACATCCTGAGCTGCATATTCAAAAGATACCAGAGCGCGTTGTCGAAGCGTTCGCTGTCGGTTGTGCAGTCGAGTGCGGATTTAAAGCGCTGTACTGCTTTTTCCTGAAAACGTCCGGCCCTGTCGTAAAGTCTGGCCGCGTAAAAATATGCGCAGTATGCAAGTTCGTAAAGGTTTTGCGCAGAATCTTGCGTTTCGGCTTGAGATAAAAGTTTTCTTGCTTGCAGAACAAAATCTGATGCAAGCGATTCAAAATACTGCGCGCTTGTCTTAAAGTCGCCCGTGCCGTAAAGGGATGCTTTTCCAATATCGCTCAAAATCTGATAATGCGGCTGGGAATTTTGATTTTTATAGAGATTTAGAATATTTTGAATTTCGTTGAATGCAGTCGCATAATTTCTGTTAAAAACCAAAATTCTGAAATTCATAATCTGAATATCTTCCGGCAAATCCTGGGTTTTTGCGGAATTTAAAATATTTTCGGTTTTTGAAGAATTGCTGAGAGCTTTTAAGTATTCGTCATAAAAAGTTATATGCGTCTGAGTGAGCGGACGCGAGGTAAACCATTCAAAAAGCTCATTTTTTAGGCGGGCGTCTTTTTTTTTGAGCAGACTTTTGAGCCTGAGTTCAACGAGTTTTTCCGGGGCGGTCTTAAGGTTTATTTTTGAAGTTGATGAAATTATGTGGGAAAATTCATTCTGTCCAAAGAAAATTTTTGCGCTTGTAAGAAGAGCCTGGTCGTCGCCGTATTTTGTCTCGAGAATTTTTGCCGCACGGTTTCGTTCTGTCACGTTTCCGAGCAAGGTTAAATTTTCTGCGGAAAGACGGGCAATTTTTGGGTTTGATTTTTTTGTGCTTTCCTTAAAAAGGCGGATGGCGTTTTTTTCGTCATTTTGCTCAAGCGCTTTTAAAGCCATAAAATAGGCGTCGTTGCCGCCAAACTGCTTTTTTAAGGACGAAGCGCGGGAGTCCTTGCAAGAGGAAAAAAGTGTGAAACATAAAAAAGCCACCAGCATAGACCGATGGCTTGAAAATTTCGATTTATTCAAGTTTGTGCTCGACTTATTCAACCGGAATTAAAATATCTGTGCCAGAAATAATCAAGTCAGGATTCTTGATTTTATTATATCTCGCGATTTTTTTATACCGCCATGGATTTTTGTAATAGGCGTCAGAAATATCCCACAAAGTGTCGCCCCAGCGAATCCTGTATTTTATGTCTTTTGCTTTTTCGACAGGTTTTGGAGCCGGCGGAACAGGAACAACAACTTCCGGTTCAGGAGCAACTACGACAGTGTCTTCGACCGCTTCTGGAGCAGGTTCAGGCTCAGCTGCAACTTCTTCGTTCTGAATGTCCTGTTGAATATCGGAATCCTCTGTTTGAGAATTATTTTCCGATAAAATTTCAGTTGGCTCTTTTTCTTTGTGATTTTTGAGCAGGTTGTATTTTGAAGGAACTACAAAAAGAATAAGCAAGGTTGCGATTACACAAATTATTGCGCATACAACGCAGATTATTACCGGAACGCGGGTTTTCTTTTCTGTTTCTTCTTCCTCGTCATAAGAATTATTTTTTCCGTCCAAAGTTTCCTTGTCGTAAAGGTCAGAAAAATCCATTGCCGGACTGGCAGAAGCAACCGGAGAATCAAGAGCCGAAGTGTCAAAATCGATCTCGTTGTTAGTTGAATCGAGGTTTGTTTCGTTAAAAACAGGATCGTTCTTAAAAGCCGGATCATCAAAATAACCGCTCAAACCCTCAGGTTTTGCCGAATTTTCGGTAACGGTTTTGTCAAAATCTGGAAGCTCAAAGTCTTCTGATTTTAAGTCAGAAAAATCGTCATTTTTCAAATCTGCAAAATCGTTGTCCTTCAAACCGGAAAAATCGTCGTCAGTTTTGGAATCCAAGCTGTCTTCTGGAAATTCCGGCAGTTCAAAATTGTCCGCAGCGTCAAAATTATCAGCTTCTTTAGTTTTTCCATCTTTAGTTTTTTCAGAAGTCTTGTCAAAATCAGGAATTTCAAAATCTTCAGAAACAGGATTGCTGTCGTCTGATTTTTCCTCACTTTCCGCTTTTTCTTCGGCTGGAGCGTCAGTTTTTGTGTCAAAAGCAGGCTCGTCTTCAGCCTTAAAACCTTCCGCCTGAGGTTCATCGTTTTTAGAATCCGGATCGACTTCTGCAACGTCGTTTTCAAGTTCGCTGTCAAAACTGAACGGAACGGTTTCAAATTCAAGTTCTTCCGGTTTTTCTGCCTGTGCGCCTTCTTCAGGCTCCGAAAAATCTGAATCTTCGACAGTTTCTGCCGCAAAATCGTCTTCGGCAAAAGTCGGTTCGTCAAGGCCGGCAGCAATTTCCGGAATTTCATCAATTTTGTCTTGTCCGGCGCTGTCTTTTTGTTCTTCTGAAAGTTCAAAATTGGCAGGATTTGCGCGTTCAGCGAGCGTTCTGCTTACGAGAGTAACGCTTGTTTCGCTTTTACGGCCGGTTTCTTCATCAATCACTTTTGCATCGAGTTCATTTTTTTCATTCAAGGCAACAGAAAGGTGCAGGTCAGCTTCGCCATTTGGATGCGGAACAAGATTAGAAACTTCCAGAGTATCAACGTATTGAGCATCTTCCATTGAACCACTTTCAGAACGGTACAAGTCAATCTGAACTTTGGTCTGTCCGTCTTTTACAGTTGTTAAATCGAGCTGGTAAGTTTTTGCAGTTCCTTCTTCAAGAATTGGATAAAAAGAACCGTCTGCAAGTTTAATACCGATTGTCTTCATAAATTACCTCGAAAAAAAAGCGGCCAAAAAAGGCTATTCAATTAAAGTTTCGGCAAAAAAATCAAAAACCAATAGAGATTTAAAATTTTTTTGCGGTTTTGGAGCGCAATTTGCTCTCAAACCGGCTCTTACTGCAAGTCCTCCTTCGCTTCGCTCTGTCTGGTCTTTCCGTGCGATCCGGGCTAAGAAAAAACTTAAATATTCCATAAATATTATAAAGCCGAACATTGATTTTAGCGAAAATTTCTTAAAAATAATAAATTGTTGCTATTAAGACTTATTACTATTTACAAACCGCTTTTTTTGAGTTATAATAAATTCATAATGACAGCTCGAAACACAAAACAAAGGGATTTGGTTGCAAAACTCATGCAGAATAATTTTTCTCATCCGACTGCCGACGAAATTTACGAAAATGCGAGGTTAGAGAATCCGCATATCAGTCGAGGTACGGTTTACAGAAATTTAAATTTTCTGGCAGAGAGCGGAGCAATTCAAAAAATTGTTGTGCCAAACGGCGCTGATCATTTCGACAGCACTCTTGAAACTCATTATCATTTTAATTGCAGCGTTTGCGGAAAAATGTTCGATGTTCCGCGCAATGTTACTTTAGAAATTCATAATGCGGTTGAAGAGATGCAAAAGCAGGGTTTTTCTATCGAAGGACACAATTTGATTTTTACAGGAATTTGTCCTGAATGTAGAAAAAACGGGCAGAATTGACGGATGTGCTTTTTGGGCGCTAAAACTTTTCAAAAAAAATCCATAAACAAAGGAGAAACAGTCAAATGGAAAACATTAAAGGAACACAGACAGAAAAAAATCTTCAGGCAGCGTTTGCTGGAGAATCACAGGCAAGAAACAAGTACACTTATTTTGCAAGCAAGGCACGTAAAGAAGGTTTTGAACAGATTGCAGATATTTTTGAAGAAACTGCACACAACGAAAAAGAACATGCAAAAATCTGGTTCAAACTTCTCAATGGTGGCGAAATCGGCACAACTGCAGAAAACTTAAAGGCAGCTGCAGAAGGCGAAAATTATGAATGGACAGACATGTACGCTGATTTTGCAAAAACAGCAAAAGAAGAAGGTTTTGAAAGAATTGCAAAACTTTTCGAAATGGTTGGCGCAATCGAAAAACACCACGAAGAGCGCTATCTCAAACTTTTGAACAATGTTGAAAAAGAACTTGTGTTCAGTAAAGACGGAGATGCAATCTGGCAGTGCGCAAACTGCGGTCATATCGTAGTAGGCAAAAAAGCGCCGGCAGTTTGTCCTGTTTGTGCTCATCCTCAGAGTTTCTTTCAGGTAGAAGCAGTAAACTACTAAAAAACAAACAAAAAACCCTGCCAGATTTTCCAAATCAGGCAGGGTTTTTTATGCATATTTTGCCTAGTTTCTAAAACTGTGGATTGGAGCTGGAATTCTTCCTCCGCGGTTTATAAAGTCGGCGCAACCAAATTTGCTTACCGGCATTACAGGGCAGCCACCCAAAAGACCGCCAAATTCAATCCATTCTCCTGCTTTTTTGCCAGGAGCCGGAATCAAACGTACAGCCGTAGTCTTTGAGTTTACCATTCCAATTGCAAATTCGTCCGCCATAATTCTGCTGATTGTCGTTGCAGGAGTGTCGCCTGGAATTGCAATCATATCAAGGCCGACAGAACAAACTGTCGTCATAGCTTCGAGTTTTTCAAGACAGATAGAATTCTGTTTTACAGCGTTAATCATGCCTTCATCTTCCGAAACAGGAATAAATGCTCCAGAAAGTCCGCCAACGCTTGTCGAAGCCATAACTCCGCCTTTTTTTACCATGTCGGTGAGCATTGCAAGAGCAGCCGTCGTTCCCGGACAGCCGGTGCCTTCAAGACCAATTTCTTCAAGAATCCGCGCAACCGAGTCTCCAACTTCCGGAGTAGGAGCAAGCGAAAGGTCGAGAATACCAAAATCAACGCCAAGACGTTTTGCCGCCTCAGTTCCAACAAGCTGGCCAAGACGCGTAATCTTAAAGGCCATTTTTTTAATTCCTTCGGCAAGTTCGTTAATTGGACGTCCTTTGTAGTCCTTGGCCGCAGCCAAAATAACGCCAGGACCAGAAACTCCAACGTTTATAACCGCATCTCCTTCGCCAGGACCGTGGAAAGCACCAGCCATAAACGGATTATCTTCCGGCGCATTGCAGAAAACAACGAGTTTAGAACAGCCGTTAACCGCGCAATCTTTGCTTTCTTCGGCAGTTTTTTTGATAATTTCTCCCATCAGTTTAACTGCATCCATATTTATGCCGGATTTTGTCGAACCTACATTCACCGACGAACAAACAAAATCCGTCGTAGCGAGCGCTTCCGGAATAGATTCAATTAAAATTCTGTCAGCAGGAGTAATTCCCTTTTGAACAAGCGCGCTAAAACCGCCGATAAAGTTTACTCCAAGTTCTTTTGCGCATTTGTCGAGAGTGCGGCAATATTCAACGTAAGAAGTCGCATTGCTCGCTCCAGCCACAAGCGAAATCGGCGTAACAGAAACACGTTTGTTTATGATTGGAATTCCAAATTCTTTTTCAATGTCCTGACCGGTTTTTACAAGATTTCCGGCTTTTTTCATAATCTTGTCGTAAATCTTCTGATTCGCTTTTTTTGCGTCCGAATCCGCACAGTCTAAAAGCGAGATTCCCATCGTAATACAGCGCACGTCGAGCTTCTGCTGCATGAACATATTTACAGTTTCCTGAATTTCAACCGGTGTAAAGAGCATAATTCCTCCAACATTTAGGGCGTTGCGTCGCTTTGCGCCGCCAGGCTTTTCATGGTTTCATTCTTCAAAAACCAGCGATTTCGGCAGGCTCAACCGCCGCTTTTTGAAGAACGCTACGCGCCATTCCAATCCTTAACGCAAATCAATTTTATCTTAAAACACATTGTTGTTCAAATAAATGTCGTTTTTTCACACTTGACTGTAATGCCTTCAAAAGTATATTATTACTCATACCCTTGGAAACTATAGGAGCTTTTTATGGCAGCAAACAATAAAGAAGAAAAAAAACTTAATCCGTTTGTAGAAGGCGTTCTTGGACTTGCTTCTCTCGCATTGATTACAGTTGTAGGATTTTTTGTATTCTTCGCATTTGACATTCTCCTCTTGGATTTTGACCCAATCGGAAAACTCGTACAGTTGATTTTCTAATTTTTACTAAAAATCCGTAAGGAACTGAAAATTTGGCAAAAGACCGGCTCATTTTTTGAACCGGTTTTTTTTATTTTACAGAAAATTCACTTCAATTCACTTCAAAAAATTACAAAATTATTTTTCAATAACGACAAGGTTTCGTTCGCGTTCTTCGCCTTCCTTTGTGTTTTCCGTCAAAAAAGGAACAGTCAGTTTTTCAATTACGTATTTTGGAGAAGAAGATTCCAGAGCTTCCATTTCTTCGCTTATTTTTTCGGCTTTTGCCTTGTAAGCCGCAAGTTTTCCGTTGTCCTTTAAAATTCTTCGCAAAACTTTGAGCATTTTTTTGTCAAGTGGTCTAAACGCCCTAAAAACGCAAAGGTCAAAGCGTTTTTGAGCAAGTCTTTCCGCCTGATTTTCTTCGACCGTAACATTTTCAAGATTCAGTTTTTGTGCACAGGTCAAAAGAAAATTGCATCGTTTTGACATTCTTTCTACAAGCGTAAAATTTAATGACGGAAAAGCGGTTGCCAGCGGAATTCCCGGAAGTCCTGCTCCAGAACCAATGTCCGCAAGCATAAGGTTATTGCAACCGAAAGAAAGTTCAGTTCCTGATTTTTCGACAAGACCGGCGCACAGGGCGGCGACTTTTTCTGCGCCGCTCAAACTGTCCAAAATGTGGCGGATTACAGTTTCGTCGTAGTCTTCTGTATTTATAAGGTCGAATTTTTCGTTAAATTCCAGAAGCGTTTTTATGTAAATGTCCATTTTTTCTTCAAGTTCCGGCAACGGAAGCGTTTTTATTCCGCAAAAGTCGCCTTTTTCAAAACCAAGCTGGACAAGTCCTTCGTGAAGATAATTCATAAAATGCCTCTTTTTAATAAAAATTTTATTTTATTAAAATTTATAAAAAAAATAAAAATCGAAACCGAAATTCCAGATTCAGTTTTTACATGCTCAAAAGCAAATCCAGATTTGTTCCGTCTTTTTCCGCTTTTAAAGTTACAAGATTTCCTGTCTTGTAGGCGTAAAGTTCACCAAGCTGAGATATTTTGTACAGATAAGACGAATTGTTTTTTTCTGTCTGAGAAAGCGCCGTCGTTGCGGTAAATTTGTTGCTTCCGTTGGTTGCTCCATCCGCCTTAAACAAAATATAAAAAGTTTCCGAAAGATTTTTTCCGTTTAACTGATATTTGCAGTCGCCGGTCAACAAAAAAGTTCCGTCAACCTGCGGCTCAGAGAAAAAAACTGTCTTGCAGGCAGGTTTCAGGTTTTGACCGTTTACCAAAAATCTCAAAATCGACTGATTTTTTTGAGGAGTTTTTAAGGCTTCGTTTTGAGCAAAAATTGACGCGTTTTGCGCAGAAGCTCCAAAATTGCCGGTTTTGAGAGTTGAATTTTTTAAGCTTTCAAGTTCCGAAAGAATTTGCCTCAAATAAATCGAATTTTGTGCGTCCAAGGTCAAATTTTTTGAAGAATTCAGAGAATTTAACGGATTTGCCTGATTTAGCGAAGAACCGAGGATCGAAAGTCCAGAATTTTCGCTGGAAAGACCGGAAAGCCCTCCCAAAATCCCAAGACTGCTCAAATTTGAGAGGTCGCCTGCGGTAAGATAATTTTTTAATTCGGAAAACTGGGCGTTTTTGTCGGAAAATGCCGTCGCTGTAGAGTTTTTTTCGGTTTCCAGTTTTTTTGAACCTGAATCTTCATTTTTTGAAGAAACTGTGTTTTTTGCGCTGGAAAGAGCGTTTCTTCGTCCGCTGTAAAATTCCGCATTTCCCGGAATATAAAAACCTTTTCCGAGCGAAGGCGAAGAAATTGTCGGCATAGAAGTCGAAGGCATCTTCGGTTGAGCCGGAATTTCCAGATTTTTTTGAGCAGAATTCTCCTGAGCAAAAATTGGATTTTCAGTTTTTGCGCTGAGAGTCAAAATAAATACGGCAGACAAAAAAACAGTTTTTTTACAGATTTTCAAGGCTTTCTTCCACATATTGCAATCGCTGCTGGAGGGCAGTGATAGTTTTTTCCAGACGATTTTTTTCTTTTTCGAGTTTTTGTCTTGGATCGTCGTTTTTGTGCTGTTTCATAAGCTGGGCAACAGTGTCGGCAGGTTTTCCTTCAAGAATCTGCTGTTCTGCAGCCTGACGGTCTTCCGATTTTTTTATTGACGCAACTTTTTTCATATTGTCAAAACCGATTGCCGGATTTACTTCCACCATTCCAACTTTTGTAATTTCTTTTGCAGTTGTGCGCGGCAGACACAAAACGCGGTCAAGATAATCCTCGTACCGAATATTTGACTTTTCGCAGAGAGCATGAGCCTGGCTCAAAAGCCTTCCAAATTCCTGCATCAATTTTCCGTTTACTTCTATATAATCGCGGCGAATTTTCTCAGTCAATTCCTTTAATTCAGGAGATTCTTCAATCGAAATCTTATAAATTCCAAGGCTTTCCGCTTTTTGCAACAAGGCATGGAATTTAGCCCAAAACGCCGCATTGTGCGCTTTTCCGCCAGCCATAATTTTTCCGCCGCTTTCGGCAAGTTTTTCTTCGTTTACAAGATGGTGGGTATATTCGTGAATCGCCGTATAAATAAGCTGATTGTCTTCCTTAAAATTTTTATTGTGCAGTAAAATTTCTCTGGTTTCCGGGTTGTAAAGTCCGTTTACCCTTGTCGATTCTTTTCCAGTCAAAATTACCTGAAAATCCAGTTCCGTCGGCTGAATTTCCAAAAGTTTTTGTTTAATAGTTTCGTTATCCATAAGTCGAATTATAGTCAAAAAATTTTAATTGGTCATTAAAAAAAATCAATTTTTAATTTTTGAATTCCGGGCCATTTTTGCTGCGCAAAAACCGGGCTTTCCGCACTTCCGCGTCTTTGCGCTCCATTGTTTTGCCCTGCAAAACAACGCCTTCGGCGGTGCTCCAATCCCTTGTCCAAATTTTGTATTTATTCCAAAAATCCCATCGAGTTTAAAATAATGCTTGCCGCAACTGTCGCCGCTGTTTCGGTTCTTAAAATTCTGCAGCCCATCGAGCAGAGCGTAAAATTGTTTTTTTCCAAAAGGTCGCGCTCGTCGTCTGTCCATCCTCGTTCGCTTCCAATCGCCGCAACAATTTTTGCCGAACCTTCTTTTTCCAAAAAACTGCGCAAACTTTCTTTTGGGCGGCGGTTGTCCAGGGCAATTAGCGAGGTTTCAAATTCGCTGTCGTTTTTTACAAGATTTATTGCTTCCGAAAGCGATTTTGCAACAACCAGTTCCGGAACATGTGTGCTTGCGGCCTGTGCCGTTCCGTCCAGGAGCATTTTGTATGCAGAACCGTCAGAAACAACATTTGAGTCAAGATAAGATTTTTCGGTTAATTTAGTTCCAGTCAGAATAACCTTGCAGCAGCCAAGACCTGCAACATCGCGCAAAAGCCTTCGCAGCTGAATTGGACGCGGAAAACCAATAATCAAAGTGAGAGGATAAAGAGGTTTGCCGCGTGTTTTTGGCACAAAAGAAAAACTGATTTGTCCTTCGCCGGAAATTTCTGTAATTTGGGCAATTCCTGCCGCACCGCCAATAATTCCTGCATCAAAAGTGTCGCCAGGCGTTTTGTGCAAAACTTTTATAATATGCTGTGCCCGTTCATCGTTTTTATTTAACGGTTTTAAAATTTCTTCACTCGTAAAAAGACAAATATTCATAAAAATTCCTGTTGTCTAAGAAATCTCTTAGAATGACCTAATTTTAGATTTTTTTTATAGATTTTACAACGAAAAGAAATTTATAATAAAACAAGTTGTTTTTTTTCTTAAAAACTATCAAAAAATCGAGCGGGAGGTAGTAATGCTTTATAAAAAGAATTTGTTCTTTGCAGTTTTTGCAACGCTCTTTCTCGCTTCTTGCGATCTTGATTTAAGTTTAACTACGGAAGCAGATTCTTCTACAACTTCTTCCACAACGGCTTCAACTGTTTCCTGGGATGCTTCTCAGAGCGATATTTTTGAGCTTTCGGCAGATGTAACAACCGTAAATATTTCAAATGCAACTTCCGGAAAAACACTTTACTTTGTAAGGAGAAACACCGGTTCAGAAACTATCAGTTCAAAAAATATAAGAACTCTTACAGCTGCAAGCCAGAGACAGGCCGATTCTGATGTTTCAGAAGATTTTTTAGAATTCGATGAAGAAATTCCAAATCTTCAAAAAGGTTTTGCCGGCTGCTTTATTCCTGAGCAAATTGATTTAAAAAATTATGCTTCTTCTGCACGCTCTGTTTCTGTCCCGTCCGGAACTGCAATCAGCGGAAAAACAGGTGAAACAAAAGAAATTTACGTGGACAATAACACCAATATTTCAACTTTCGTCCAAAAATCCGCAACTCTCCGCGCAGTTGGAACTTACTGCTATGTCTGGGTTGTAGACGATTTTTATTCTTCAACTGCCGGCGAAAACAAAGTTGATTCTGCAATTGCCCAAGAATATGCGGACGCCTTTGACAAGATGTATCCTATGATAACAAATGTTTTTGGAAAGGAATCTGATGTAATTTTTTATTATTATGGGTGGCGCAATATGGAAGATTACAGCAGCACTGGTACAAAAATAAATATTGTTGTTTACGACATTGGAAACGATTATTCCCTTTCCGAAAATCAACAATGCGGAATTGTCGGATATTTTTATGCAAAAGACTATATTTATAATTATTCAGAAAAGGGCGTAACTTCAAATAACGGAAAATATTTTTATATAGATTCCGGATATGCAAATTCGAATTTTGACACTACGATTTCTACTTTGGCGCACGAATTTCAGCACATGGTAAATTATAACCAGAAAAAGGTCTCGCACGATCTGACCAGCGGTCAATGGTACAACGAAATGCTCAGCATGCTCTGTGAAGATATGATGCAGGAGCATTTGGGAATTAAAGACGAAGATTCTCCTAAAGCAAGGACAAAAGTTTTTAACGAATATTACTACTATTCTGGAATTAGCGAATACAATTCAAAAAATCAAATTTGTTCGTATGCAACTGCATTTTCGTTTGGTTCGTTTATTGCCAGAAATTTTGGCGGAGCGGAACTTGTTCAAAAAATCAGTAAAAATTCTCTTGTAGATAACGATTCAATAACAGATGCTGTAAATTCCTTAAATGGCACAAAGTACACTTACGATGATTTGTTTGAAAAATACTTGCTGAAATAGTCAAGAAAAGTGCAGTCCCAAATACCCCTTAAATTAAGCTGCTATTAACATAGCTGTTTTTGACAGCCTGTATTTAGTTGGAGGAAAACCTCCGTTTACAGTGCTGATTCTTACAGTGTTGTAGTAAGCAAAAATGTATCTCCAGACTTCTTTTTTTACTTCTTCGGCTGTCATTTTTGTCGTGTCCATCTGATAGATTTTTTCCTTTTTAAGGGTAGCGAAAAAACTTTCCATTCTGCAGTTGTCGTAGCACTTTCCGACATCGCTCATGCTCTGGACAATATGCAGCTGTCCAAGAACCTTCTTGTAAGCCTTGCTTGTGTAC